>CAWHYV010000019.1:0-52825 GCA_963833725.1 uncultured Gaiellaceae bacterium | reverse complement strand
CCCCTTTGCGTCCTTCATCGCGACCGTGAACCGGGTCGCGGTCACGGTCACCTGTGCGTAGCTGTACGTGTCGAGCGCAGCGCAGCGCATGCCCATCCCGTTGGGTGGCGCCGGTTTGAAGAAGAGCGCACCGATCGCCGTTCCGGCGCCGGCCTGCCCGAGGGTGCTGTCGATCTCCTTTGCGAAGGTGTTGGTCGCAACGGGGCCGGTCACGACCTCCCAGATTCCGGAGCTCTCCGGCACGCCCCCGAGCGTCTTGAAGCGCACCTCGTTCACGAGATTCGCATGCGTGTCGGTCGTGAGGAAGACGGCGTTCCGAACGTTCGCCTGGAGATAGCGCAGAAGCCGCGTGCGCTCGGCGGCGTACCCCTCCCAGCGGTCGTACGGCAGCGCGTAGTACTGCTGGATCGGGACCTCGTTGACGATCACCTTCCACGTCGCGTTCGACGCCTTGATCGCCTTCGTGAACGCCGCGTACTGGCGCGCGCCGAGCATCGTGCGCGAGGGATCGTCGATCGCCGCAAGGCAGGCGGGCGCGACGGGGTTGCGGAGGCCGGGAGCCAGTGTCGAGAACGCGTCACGCACCGCCTGCGGTGCGGTCGGCGCGAGATCACCGTTGCAGGCTGCCGTCGCCTTGGCGGAGCGGAACGAACGCTCGTCGAGGAAGAAGAGCTCGACGTGCTTCCCCCACCGGAACGTCCGATACAGCCCCGTCGCCGACGGCCTCGCCACCGGCGCGTAGTCGGTGAACGCCTTCACGCCCGCGGCGTAGATCGCGCCGCCGCTCTCCGCGCGCGAGAAGTCGTTGATGAACTCGTGGTCGTCCCAGTGGCTGTAGAGACCGGCCGACGCGCGGAGCTTCCTGAGAGCCGGCAGCGCCAGTCCGAGCTTGTACTTCCCCCACTTCTCGCGAACCGTCCTGGCGACGGGTGCGCCGCCGACCTCGCTGTCCGAGTAGATCGTGTCACCGAGGTTGATGTTGAAGTCGTTCCGCTCGGCCGCCATGCGCGCGTAGACGCCGTACGAGTTGAACGCGGGCTTGCCGTTCGGGCCAGGGGTCGCATCGGCGTCGCCGCTTATCGCGAACCGCACCTTGGCCCCCGCTCTAGCAACAGGTGCCGTCTCGAACTCGCCCATCCCGAACGATCCATTTCCCTGTCTGACCTGGTAGTGGTAGCGAGTGCCCGGTCGGAGCCCGGTCAGCCTGATCTGGACGACGAGATCGTTGGCTGGTCGCGCCGGCGCGCATGGAGGCGGCGGGACCGAGGTCGGCCGGTACGCCATGCACACCAGCCCGCGTGCCGGCGCACGCGTCCACAGGAGCGCCGAGGTCGAGGTGATCTCGCCAGCGGCGACGCCGTACGGGAACTCCCGTGTGGCGGCTTGCGCCACAACTGCAGCGACGACCAGAGTGCCGAGCGCTGCGAGCACGACGAGACGACGCACGGCCCGACCCTACGCCGGTGCCGGGGGACGGTCAACGTCCTCGCGTCGCTCCTCCTCCGAGAGGAAGCGGAAGAACCAGTACGCGAACACTGCGAAGAACACCGCCGCCTGCTCGAGCGCCATCAGCATCCCGGCGAGCTGCTGATCCTCGAGCGGCGACAGACCCCACACCCGGTGGTGCGCCTCGACGTAGAAGTCGTAGATCGCGTTCGGGACGAGCGCCATGACGAGCCCGATCGGGCTCCCGAGCATGAACGCCGCGAAGACGTATCCCGCACGCGCGCCCGAGCCGAGCCGGTGCGGCTCGTCCTGGAAGACGCACCACCACATCGCGAGGCCGGTCGCGAAGTACATCGCGTGCTCGAGATGGAGAAGCGTGTTCGGGTTCTCGAGCGCAGCGTCGTAGATCCACGGGAGATGCCAGACCATGTAGTTCACGAGCCAGAGCGGGAGCGCGACCGCGGGGTGCGTCAGGGCCCGAATGAGGCCGGGCCGCGCGATCGAAGCTGCCAGCGCGGGAGGGATCGCCGAGCACCACGAGGAGCGGCGCCCACTCCGCGAGGGCCACATTCTGAAAGAGGTGCACCGTGAGCAGGTAGTGCATTCCCAGCGTGTGAACGGGCGTCGCGGTCACGAGGAGCAAGAGCGCCATTGCGCCGCCGAAGCACGCGATCCGCCACGCCGGAGCAGGGTGTCGGCGGATCGCCAGGACGTACGCACCGACCAGGCCGAGGATCGCGAGAACCTCCGGATTCCATGACCACGCATACGGATCCACGGCGCTACGCTAGTCGGGCGCGGGTGTAGCTCAGTTGGTAGAGCGCCAGCCTTCCAAGCTGGATGTCGCCGGTTCGAGCCCGGTCGCCCGCTTCTCGCTCGAGCCGTGAGACTCGCGATCGGTGACGGCTCGAGGTGGGATCCGTTCGGCGGCACGACTAGGGTTAGCGTCCAGCTACCTGGGGGTCAGAACAATGGATCAGCCGCTTGGGAAACGACTCGCGGCCGAGGCGGTCGGGACGTTCCTCTTCTTCTTCCTCGGCTTCAGCGGGATCGCCGTGGTCGTGGACATCGGTGCCGACGCGATTACGCCCTTGGGCGTGGCGGCCGGCTTCGGATTCGGCCTCGCACTCGCAATCACCGCGTTCGGACACATCTCCGGAGGCCACTTCAACCCGGCAGTCAGCGCGGGACTGGCGATCGCCGGAAAGTTTCCGAGTCGCGATGTCGTCCCGTACTGGATAGCTCAGCTCGTCGGAGGGTTCGGCGCCGTGCTCGTCATGGCGATCGTCTACTCGAGCCAGGTGACGGACGCACTGAGCACGCAGCCGGGCATTGGCATCGACAACTGGGCTGCACTCGTGCTGGAGATCATCGCGACGGCGCTGTTCGTCATGGTCATCCTCACCGTCGCGACAGACGTCCGCGCACCGTGGAACGGCGTGATGGCGCCGTTCCTGATCGGTCTGTTCATCTTCACAGCCGCCGTGACGGTCGGGCCGACGTCGGGTGGATCGTTCAACCCGGCGCGGTCGCTCGACCCGGTGCTCTACAACCAGGAGTGGGGCGACGTCTGGATCTACATCATCGGGCCGCTCGCAGGCGGCGTGCTCGGGGGTGCGATCTGGGGATACCTCGTCGCGGATCGCAAGCCGGCTGCGGTCTAAGTCGGACCAGAACCACCTTCGCGAAGGCGCCTTCGGGCGCCTTCGCACTTTCAGCGGCCGGATGCCGAGAAGTGCTGGTAGTCCTTGACCGACGTCCAGCGGCCGCCCCAGCCCCATCCGATGCGATCGAACGCCCGTACGAGCGAGCCTCCTTCGTACGCCATACCCCGACGACTGGGCACGCGGTCGATGTACGCGCGACTCGCTCGATGCGACGTCCGACCCCCGGAGACGTACGGATTCTCGATCGGATTGACATCGATCGCCCGCCCGTACGCGTGCTCGGACCAGCGGGTGGTGCCGTCGACGTAGCGGCAGTTGAACGCCGAGGTGTTGTCGGCCTCGATCGAACGGAAGTCGCTCGCGCCGTACGCGTCGATCGGAACCATTCGGCGGATCGGGAACCGTCCGGCGTAGAGCTCGTGGAAGACCGCAACCAGCTCCGTCGCCACGTCGCGATGGACGATCAGCCGTCCGGTACGCGCGCGCCCGTCGAAGCCCCAGTGCGACAGCGTGAGCAACCGTAGGTCGCGAAGTGCCACCGGGCACCCCGGCCGCCACGACACGCCGGTCATCCGCCTCGCCTGCGCCGCGTCGATCCGCGTGATCGTCCCGCGGAAAGCCGGCGAGCCCTGTGACGCAGTGTCACTCGGTGAACCGCGCTCGCCAAAAGTGCCGCAACGAAGATGCCGGCCACAACGACGAGGTTGACTCTCACGAGTCGGGGTGGCGGGATCTGAACCCGCGGCCTCTCGCTCCCAAAGCGAGCGCTCTACCAGGCTGAGCTACGCCCCGAGGCAGCACAGTGTAGGGAGCATCGCCGCGACCAGCCGCAACGCGGCTGCTTCAGGATTCGCGCGGAACGGGGCTCGCGGTAGCGAGCTCCGCTCCTGCAGACAAGACAGGGTAGGTGGATAGCCTGCGAGCTCATGGTCGACGCTCCCACCCTGCTCCCCGAGGGGCGCCCGGACGACAAGACGCGGCTCGGCTACGCGATGGTCGCGACCGCGGCGACACTCTTCGCCGTCAACGGGAGCGTGTCGAAGGTCGTCCTCGGATCTGGGCTCTCCTCGCTGGAGCTCGCGCAGATCCGGAACACCTGCGCCGCGATCCTCTTTCTCGCCTTCCTCCTCGTGGTTGCGCCGTCGCGACTGCGGGTCGGACGCCGCGAGCTCGTCTTCCTCATCGCGTTCGGTCTCGTCGGCATCGCGCTCGTGCAGTGGCTCTACTTCGTCGCGATCGAGAACCTGCCCGTCGGCGTCGCGCTCCTCATCGAGTTCACCGCGCCGCTCTTCGTCGCGCTCTTCGCGCGGTTCGTCTACAAGGAGCACGTCCGGCGGCGCATCTGGGTGTCGGTCGCCATGTGTCTCACCGGCCTCGCACTCGTCGTCGAGCTGTGGACCGGAGTCGCGTTCAGCACGGTCGGCGTGACGGCTGCCTTCGGCGGCGCGCTGGCGCTCACCGCGTACCTCCTGATGGCCGAGAGGGAGCGCCGCCATCGCGACGCCGCCTCGCTCTCGTTCTACGGCTTCCTCTTCGCGGCCTTGCTCTGGGCCGTCATCCAGCCGCTGTGGGATTTCCCGTGGAGCGTCCTCGGCGAGGACGTCTCGCTCCAGGGGAACCTGTCCGAGTACACCGCGCCCGGTTTGGGCACTCGTCACGTTCATCGTCGTGATCGGGACGATGGTCACCTTCTCGCTGCTCACCGGGTCGCTGCGCCACATCAGCGCAACGCGCGCGTCGATCGTCGCAACGCTGGAGCCGGTCGTCGCGACGGTCGTCGCCTGGGCGTGGCTCGGTGAGACGTTCGGCCCGACGCAGCTCGTCGGCGGCGCCGTCGTCATCGCGGGGATCCTCGTCGCGCAGTCCGCGCGCTGACGCCGGGCTACGCTGTGGCCGTGGTGGAACGCGTCCTCCTCGCCTCACCGCGCGGCTACTGCGCCGGTGTGGAGCGTGCGGTCGAGACGGTCGAGCTCGCGCTCGAGCACTACGGCGCGCCCGTCTACGTCCGCAAGCAGATCGTCCACAACATCCACGTCGTCCGCGATCTCGAGGCGCGCGGCGCGATCTTCGTCGAGGAGGAGACGGAGGTACCCGCGGGAGCGACGGTCGTCTACTCCGCGCACGGGGTCGCACCGTCCGTCTTCGAGAACTCCGCGAAGCTCGGCCACAACGTCATCGATGCGGTCTGCCCACTCGTGACGAAGGTGCACGTCCAGGCACGCCGGTACGCGAACGAGGGCTACACGGTCGTCCTCATCGGCCACGAAGGGCACGAGGAGGTCGTCGGGACGATGGGTGAGGCGCCCGAGGCAACCGTCCTCGTGCAGACCGTGGAGGAGGTCGAGGCGCTCGACGTCCCGCAGGATGCGAAGCTCGCATACGTCACGCAGACCACGCTCTCGGTCGACGAAACCGGTGAGATCATCACCGCCCTCCGGCGTCGCTTCCCCGAGATCCGAGCGCCTCGGAAAGAGGACATCTGCTACGCGACCTCCAACCGCCAGTGGGCCGTCAAGGAGATGCTCGACGAGATCGACCTGCTCCTCGTCATCGGCTCGCGGAACTCCTCGAACTCGAACCGCCTGGTCGAGACGTCGCGCGCAGCCGGCACGCCGGCTCACCTCATCGACGACGAGACCGAGATCGACGAAGCGTGGCTCGAGGGGGCTCGCACCGTCGGGATCACGTCGGGAGCGTCGGCGCCCGAGAAGCTCGTGAGTCGCGTCTGCGACTGGTTCCGCGCGCGCGGCGTCACCCGCATCGAGCCGTACCGGATCGTCGAGGAGGACGTGACGTTCCGGCTACCGGTGGAGCTCCGCCGCGAGCTCGAGCTCGCGGCCCAAAGCTAGAGGCTGGTCTTCGCGAGCGCGATCTCGGAGCCTTCGGCGTCGACCGCCACCGCGAGCGTCTCGCGCGCGATCCAGTCGCGGTGCTCGAGCAGGTCGGCATCCGCGTCGGGGATCGTCAGCCGAATGCGGTCGGTGAGCTCGAGCCCCGCTTCCTTGCGCATCGTGTTGACGCCGTGGATGAGGTCGTAGACGCGCCCCGCGCGTATGAGCTCGTCGTCGAGATGGAGGTCGAGCGCGACGGTGAGGCCGTCGGCTGCGGCGACCGCCCAACCTTCCTTGCCGTGCCGCTCGACGAGCACCTCGTCGCGCGTCAGGTCGTGACCGGCGACGCGAATGCCGCCGTCGTCGAGCTCCTCGAAATCGCCGGTCTGGAGCGCCGCGCGCACCGCTCCGAGCTCCTTGCCGAGCTTCGGGCCGAGCATCGGGAGGTTCGGCTTGACGCGTAGCTCGCTCGCCTCCACCTGCCCGAAGGAGACATCGCGGACACGGAGCTCGTCGGTGATCTCCTCCGCGTGGCTCTCGGCCAGCGGCGCGCCTTCGACGATGAGTGCACGCAGCGGCTGCCGAAGCTTCAGGCCTGACGTGGCCCGCGCCTGCCGGCCGAGCTCGACGACCCGCCGGAGCTCCGCGATCTCGTTCAGCAGCGCGGAGTTCGGCTCGGCGGCCGAGGGCCAGCCTGCGAGATGCACCGAGCTCGGAGCATCCGCACACGGCGCCGTCAGCACACGCCAGAGGTGGTCGGTGAGAAACGGCATGAGCGGCGCGACGGCGCGCAGTCCCTGCACGACCGCGTACCAGAGCGTGCGCAGCGCACTCGGGTCACCGTCCCAGAACCGCCGCCGCGAGCGGCGGATGTACCAGTTCGAGACGTCGTCGACGAAGTCCTCGTACGCGCGCGTGACGTCGACCGTCAGCCAGCTCTCGTAGCCCGCCGTCGCATCGGCGACAAGGGCATGGGTGCGCTCGACGAGCCAGCGGTCGAGAGGCTCGAGGTCGCCACTCGGCCCCGACGCGACGTCGTCCCACTCGGGTGTCCAGCTCTCGATGTTCGCGTAGTCGACGAGGAACTTGCACGAGTTCCAGAGCGTGAGGAGTTTCCGCTGGATCTCGTGGGCCGGGCCGAAGCCGAAGAGGAGGTTCTGGTTGGGCGGCTGCGAGCAGTACTGCCAGCGCATCACGTCGGCGCCCATGCGCTCGAAGGCGTCCTCCGCGTCGATCATGTTTCCCCACGACCCGTGCATCTCGCGGCCGTGCTCGTCGAGCATCTTCTCGTAGCCGAGCACCTTCGTGAACGGCGCCCGGCCGACGAGCACGACGGACATGAAGAGCTGCGAGTAGAACCACAGCCGGATCTGCTCGCGCATCTCCGAAACCCAGTCGGCGGGGAACCACTGCTCCCAGTACGCGTGGTCGGGCAGGTCCGCCGTCGTCAGACCCCTGGCCGCTCCGGTGCCGTATCCCTCCGGAACCCACGTCTCGTTCATCCAGCCGAGCGTCGAGAACGGGACGATGCCGGCATCCAGCCAGACGTCGCCGACCTCGGAGATCCGCGTCACCTCCTCGTCGCACGCCTCGCAGCGGATCCGAACCTCGTCGATCCACGGACGGCGGAGCTCCTCGAGCTGGTCGAGCCCGCCCGTCGCGCGTGCTTCGAGCTCCGCCCGCGAGCCGATCACGTTCAGATGGCCGCAGCCGCACGGGTAGAGGGGGAGCGGGAGCCCGTAGAAGCGGCGGCGCGAGATGTTCCAGTCGCCCATGTTGCGCAGCCAGTCGTCCATGCGCTTGCCCATGTACGACGGGGTCCACTCGACCGCCGAGTTCGCGTCGAGGAGCTCCGGGCGAACCTCGTCGACTGCGATGAACCAGTCGTCGGAGATCCGGAAGATGAGCGGTGTATGGCAGCGCCAGCAGTACGGGTAGGAGTGCTCGTACGTCTCGGCGCGCACGAGCAGCCCGCGGTCGCCGAGATCGGAGACGATCTGGTCCGCCGCCTCGCCCGTCGAGGTGCCGTGCAGCCAGCCGTACTCCGCGTAGAAGTGGCCGGACTCGTCGACCGGTGTGAGCACCGGAAGGTCGTGCACCTGCGAGAGCTCGAAGTCCTCGGTACCGCATCCCGGGGCGATGTGGACGATGCCCGTCCCCGTCGCGAGGTCGACGGCCTCCCACGGGATGACGCGGTGCTCGACCGCCGACCCGGGCTCGAGGGTGTCGAACGGGCCCCGGTAGCTCACCCCCACGAGCGCCTCTCCTCGCACCGTGCGCTGGAAGCTCTCCTCCGGAAAGAGCGCCACCGCAACCCAGTCGCCGTTCTCGAGGAGCCCGTACTCCGCGTCGGGCTTCACGGCTGCCGCGACGTTCGCCGGGAGCGTCCAGGGTGTGGTGGTCCACACGACGAGCGCCTCGCCGTCGCGACCCACGAGGGGGAAGCGCACGTAGACCGACGGATCGATTCGGTCCTCGTAGCTCCCGTGGAGCTCGTGCGCCGAGATCGACGTGCCGCAGCGCGGGCACCACTCCGTGGAGCGGTGCCCGAGCACGAGCCAGCCGCGCTCGTGAACGTGCTTGAGAAACCTCCAGATGTACTCGATGTTCGTGTCGGAGAAGGTGAAGTAGTCGCGGCCCCAGTCCATCCACTGACCCAGGCGGATCGAGCCCTTCGTCAGGTCGGCGGACGAGCGAGCGACGACCTCGCGGCACCTTCTCGCGAACTCCGCTAGCCCGTACTCCTCGATCTCGTGCTTCGAGTTGAGCCCGAGCTCACGCTCGACGCCGACCTCGATCCAGAGCCCCTGACAGTCGAACCCGTTCTGGTAGCGCTGATGGAAGCCCTGCATGGCCTTGTAGCGCTGGAAGACGTCCTTGAGCGTGCGCCCCCAGGCCGTATGCACCGGCAGCTTCTTGTTCGCCGTGACCGGGCCGTCGAAGAAGCTGAACCGTGGCCCCGCCGCGTTCTGCTCCCGGAGCCGCCCGAACGTCTCCTCGCGCTCCCAGACGTCGAGCAGCTCGAGCTCGAGCGCGTCGTGGTCGGGCTTGTCCGGCAGGGGTGTGAAGATCGGCGCCACGAGAAGGTCAGTCTAGGGAAGGGTTTCGGCGACCTTCTCGTTCGAACCGAGGCACTCGCAAATGACACGTATGAAAGGATCGAATGAGTCTCATGGCACTTGACGTCACAGAAGCGACCTTCGAGCAGGAAGTCCTCCAGAGCGAGACCCCGGTCATCGTCGACTTCTGGGCAGAGTGGTGCGGCCCCTGCCACGCCGTGGCTCCGGTCCTCGAGAAGATCGTCGAGGAGCGGAAGGACGAGGTGAAGCTCGTGAAGGTCAACATCGACGAGGAGCAGGGCCTGTCCATGAAGTACGGGGTCATGTCGATTCCGACGATGATCCTCTTCAAGGACGGCGAGCCGACCGCCGCAGCCGTCGGCGCTCAGCCGAAGACCGCGCTCGAGCGCTCGTTCGGCTTCGCGGCCTGAGCAAGCGCTCTTCCCCTTCGCGTCCGAACCTGATAGGAAGCTGTCCGCAGCAAGTTTTGTTCGAGGCTTCCCCCTCCCCCTCCCCTACCAAAGGGCCGGTTTACCGGCCCTTTGGTGCATCTGAGACCGATTCGCTGGGTACGGTACGGCGATGTCGCCCCGGCACGTTCCCGCGTCCGTGACCGAGCTCGCACGCGTCGGCCTGTTCGCGGATCTGTCCGGCGAGACGCTCGGCAAGCTCGCCGAACGGATGCAGCGCGAGGAGGTTGCGTCGGGCACGGTGCTCATCCGCGAAGGCGAGCCCGGCGATCGCTTCTTCGTCCTGCTCTCCGGTGTCGCCGGCGTCACGCAGTCGGCGTTCGGCGAGCGTCGCATCCTCAAGGCGGGCGAGTTCTTCGGCGAGGTCGCGCTCGCGATGAACGTCCCGCGGACGGCGACCGTTACCGCGATGACGCCTTGCGTCGTTGCGAGCTGCGACGAGGCGGCGTTCGACGAACTCGTCCGACCGCTCTTCGCCGACGACTGACCTGTCCGCAGAGACCGCGAACGATCCCGTGTGCGCAGCCGCTTGCGCGGCTGCGATGTGGTCAACTCCTCAGCCGCGGAGCTCCCCGAGGACCGCGTCGGAGAATCGTGGCCACGCGTCCTTCGCCCACTCGCCGAACTCGCGGGTCGTGAGAGCGGCGCAGACCACGCGCGCAGCGGGATCGACCCAGAGGAACGTCCCCGTGCCGCCGAAGTGCCCGAAGGTGCGAGACGACGTTCTGTGCCCCATCCACGACGAGGGGCGCGTGTTCAGCTGCACGCCGAGGCCCCAGTCGAGCGGATCGAAGCGGCCGTGATCGGGGAGCACGCCCGACAAGCCCGGGAACTGGACCGCCACCATCTCGTCCCGCGTCTCCTCCGCGACGAGCCGAGGGGAGAGCAGCTCGCGTCCGATCGCGAGCACGTCTTCGAGCGAGGCATGCATCCCCGACCCCGGATCGCCCGCCGGGTCGAGATCGATAGCCAGTGGCGCGCAGACTGCGGCCCGCACGTACTCCACGAACGGAATCTCCGCGCACGCGGCCACGTGATCGGCAAGGACACGGAACGCCTCGTTCGAGTAGATCCTGCGCTGACCGGGCCGCGCGATCGGGGTCGTTCCGTCGAACGGGAGACCCGACGTGTGCGCGAGCAGGTGACGAACGGTCGAGCCCGGTGGCCCTGCCGGCTCGTCGAGATCGATCACCCCCTCCTCGGCGGCGACGAGCGTCGCGAGCGCAGCGACGGGCTTCGACACCGACGCGAGCCGAACGGCGCGAGCTCGCGTCGCCACGGATGGAGACTCTCCCGCCAGGGTCGACGACTCCGGCCGCCGCGAACTCGACGGGCCAGTCGTCGATCTGGCGTAGCGCCTGCACGCGCGGCGATACTAGTCGCGCCATGACGCGGCGAAACATCTCCGGCACGGGCGCATACGAGCCGATCGTCGGCTACTCGCGGGCGGTCGTTGCCGGCGACCGGGTCCACGTCTCGGGCACCGCTGCCAACCCGGCCGACGGCTCGCCGCCGCCCGAGGACATCTACGACCAGACGCTCGTGTGTCTCGAGCTCATCGGAACCGCGCTCGAGCAGGCGGGAACGAGCCTCGAGCACGTCGTGCGCACACGCGTCTACCTCGTGGATGCGGCCGACTTCGACGGCTTCGCACGAGCCCACGCGGAGGTCTTCGGTGACGTGCGACCTGCCAACACGACCGTGCTCGCCGGCCTCTTCGATCCCCGCTGGAAGGTCGAGATCGAGGTCGAGGCCGTCCTCCCGTGACCGGCATGCAAGCTGTTCCCTCCTCGATCACCGGAAACGGCTCCGAGCCCGCCGGGAGCGTCCTCGACCACAAGTTCGGGACCGGGGACCCGTACACGCTCGGCGTGGAGGAGGAGTACCAGCTCCTCGACCCGGAGACGTTCGATCTCGTCCAGCACATCGACACGATGCTGGCCGCGATGACGGGGCACGAGCTCGAGACGCGGATCAACGCCGAGCTCATGCAGTCGGTCCTCGAGATCGCGACGCCCGTGTGCCGCAACGCCGGCGACGTGATGCGCTGGCTGACGACGCTTCGTGGCTACGTCACCGAGATCGCTCACGAGCAGGGCACGCGCGTAGGGTCGGCCGGCACGCACCCCTTCAGCCTCTTCGAGCGCCAGCGGATCACTGCGAAGGACCGTTACCGCGCACTCATCGATCAGCTGCAGTACGTCGCGCGGCGCGAGCTCATCTTCGGCATGCACGTCCATGTCGCCGTCGACGACCCGGAGAAGGCGATCCAGGTCGTCAACGGCCTGCTCCCGCACCTTGCGCCGCTCCTCGCGCTGTCGGCGAGCTCACCCTTCTGGCGCGGCGAGGCGACCGGGCTCGCCTCGAGCCGGCAGATGGTGTTCTCCGCGTTCCCGCGCTCGGGGCCACCTCCCCGCTTCCGCGACTACGCCGACTACGCGGCGGTGGTCGGTCAGCTCGAGCGCTCCGGCTGCATCGCGGACTACACACACATCTGGTGGGACATCAGGCTCCATCCACGGCTCGGCACCATCGAGATCCGGATCTGCGACGCGGTGACACGCGTGGAGGACGCCGTCGCAATCGCCGCCTACTGCCAGGCGCTCGTGAAGCAGCTCTGCGAGCGGTACGAAGCGGACGAGGAGATCCCCTCGTACCACCGCATCCTCACGAGCGAGAACAAGTGGCTCGCCGCGCGGTACGGGCTCGAGGCGCCCGTCATGGATCTCGCGACCGCGAGCCGCAATCGCGTACCCGTCGCGCGTGTGATCCGACGCACGGTGAACGAGCTGCGACCCCACGCCCGCGAGCTCGGCTCGGAACGTGAGCTCGACGGCATCCTCGACATCCTCGGGCGGGGCTCGTCGTCCGACCGTCAGCTTCGGATCTACAACGCGACTCGCGACATCGTCGAGGTCGCTCGCGAGATCGCAAACGCGACCGAAGCCGTCCCCGTTTCGACCCCCGTGGAGGCGTAGTGCTCGAGGCGCGCAGGCCTGTCCCGGACGTCCGCCTGAAGCGCTCGCCACTCGCTCGTCAGAGGAATCTCAGCGTGCGTCCCGTCCTGATCGGAAGGCGTACCTGGCGATTGCCCACGTACCGATGGTCGCGAACATCGCGACGGCGATTCCCGACGGGATCGTGGTGCTGTTTGTCCCCGCGCCCGTCGTGAGAACGAAATCCGGCCCCCACACAGCGCTGATGGAAACGGCAATCCACATCGCGCCGATCGCCAGCGACGCCCACGTCTCCCTGACGAGGAACAGTGAGAACCAATCGTGCTCCTGGGCTGTCCCCGCCGGAGGGTGCGAAATGCTCGACATGTCACACCTCCTTTCTCGAGCAGAGCGTTGCACTGGCAACTCCTGAGGCGCATCCGCGCAGACCCTGATCCGGTCGGCGGAAGGCAACCCCCTCCGAGTCGAGGTCGCCTTCGATGCCGAGGACGTGCTCTTCCTGCTCGACGAGCACCTGCCGGCGTGCGAGTAGGCGTTACGGTTCGGCCGTGCTCGAAGCTGGCGATCGCGTCCCCGACATCTCGGTCTGGACGTCTCCCCGAGACGAGGCTCACCCGCTTCAGGACGTCCTCGGCGCTGGGCTCTCCTCTTGCTCTTCTACCCCTATGACTGGTCGCCGACATGCACCAACGAGCTGCACCTCGCTGTCCGAGAGGAGCGAGGATCTCACGGCCGTCAGGCATCCGGCCGTTCGGTATCTCCCGCGACTCACCCTGGTCGCACCGCGCGTGGGCCCAGACGCTCGGTGTCGAGATTCCGCTTCTCTCGGACTGGAACGGCGATGCAGTTCGCTCGTTCGACGTCGGGTTCGACTCACTCGGGATGAGCGACGTCGCGATCCGCTCGGCGTTCCTGATTCGCGACGGTGAAGACGATCGAGGCCGCGTGGCTGCTCGGCGGCGAACTGCCGGACATCGACGCCGTCATCGAGGCGTCGCGCGTCGACGCCGGCTGACCTACATGCCCATCGCGTGGTATCCGGCGTCGACGTAGAGCGTCGTGCCGGACACGTTCGCGGCGTCGTCCGAGAGGAGGTACGCCGCGGCCCCGCCGCAATCCTCGGACTCGATCGGCCGGTGGAGCGGGGCGCGCTCCTCGAACATCGACTGCATCGTCGTGAACCCGGCGATCGAGCGCGCGGCAAGCGTGCGGATAGGCCCGGCCGAGATCGCGTTCACGCGGATGTTCTTGAAGCCCAGATCCCAGGCGAGGTAGCGGACGCTCGCGTCGAGCGTCGCTTTCGCGACGCCCATGACGTTGTAGTGCGGCACCGCGCGCTCGCCGCCGAGGTAGGTCATCGTCACGATCGACCCCCCTTCACGAGCCTCCATGAGAGGCTCTGCGGCACGCGAGCAGGCGACGAGCGAGTACGCGCTGATGTCCACTGCCATCCAGAAGCGGTCGCGCGGCGTGTCGACGAAGCGGCCCTCGAGATCCTCCGCAGCGGCGAAGGCCACCGAGTGGACGAGGACGTCGAGGCCACCGCCGAACGTGTCGGCCACCTCGGAGAACACGCGGGCGATGTCGTCGTCGGAGCGGACGTCGCACTCCGTGACGAGTGGGCTCTCGATCGTGGCGGCGAGATCGCGGACGTTCTTCTCGATGCGCTCGCCCTGGTACGTGAAGGCGACCGTCGCCCCCTCGTCGGCGAGCCGCTTCGCGATCGCCCATGCGATGGAGCGCTGATTGGCGACCCCGAGCACGAGCGCCTGCTTGCCCTGAAACCTCCCGTCCATCGCGGACGATCCTAAACCACCGGTGTCTGACACCGGTTCGCATAGCGGTGCGGGTTTGAAGGGCGCCGGTGTCTGACACCGGTAGGCTCGCCGAAATGGCCACGGGTCGAGTTGCGGTCGTCACTGGAGCCTCCTCGGGCATCGGCGAGGCGACCGCGAGAGAGCTGGCGCGGCTCGGCTGGCATTGCGTGCTGCTCGCGCGGCGCGCGGAGCGCCTCGAGGCGCTCTCGGCCGAGATCGGCGCCGAGTGGGAGACCTGCGACGTTCGCGATCGAGCCCAGGTGGACGAGGTCGCCGCACGCGTCGTCGCGCGCCATCCGGCGATCGCGCTGCTCGTCAACAACGCCGGTGTCCCCGGGCGCGGGACGTTCGTCTCGACTTCGCCGGAGACGGTCGAACGCGTGATCGAGACGAACTACCTCGGCTGCGTCTGGTGCGCTCGGGCGTTCATGCCCGGGCTGCGGGCCGCGGCACCAACCGGTGGTACGCACATCGTGAACGTCGTCTCCGTCGCCGGAACGATCGCGTTCGCGCCCGCCGGCCCGTACGCGGCCGCGAAGCACGCACAGCTCGCGTTCTCACGCTCGCTCGCAGCAACGCTGCGTTCGGAGGGGATCCAAGTGCACACGCTTCTGCCCGGATTCGTGGAGACCGAGGGCTTCACCCCGCGCTCGAACCTGCGGAGCGGGCTCATGCGCCGCTTCGTCCTCGACTCCGACGATGTCGCACGGGCCGTTGTCAAGATGATCGAGAAGGGCCGAAACGAGATGACCGTCCCGTGGTTTCCGTATCGGCCGGTCTCGATCTTCCAGGCGCTCTTCCCCGGTGTCCTTGCCCGGCTCGTCGGCAGCTACGGCTACCGCCCGGGCACCCAGGACTGAGCGACCTACATGCCCGACTTGCGGGCGACGTACCAGCCGACCTCGATCTCATAGGGCGTCGCCGGAGCCGGACCCCGAATCCGCGCGCGCTCCTCCTCGTCGAACCCGGCGAGCTCGAGCCGCTCCTCGAGATCCACCTGCTCACGTGTGACCTCCGACGAGAGGAGCACGAGGTCGTTCGCGTCGAGGAAGCCGCGAATGTCCACCTCCGGAAGCAAGCGCTGATGCGTCGGGTCGCGCAGCCGCTCGAACCGATCCATCTCCATGCTCAGGAGCGGATCGACCGAGCCGAGCTGATCGGCGATGAAGATCTTGCCCCCCGACCGCGCCACGCGCGCGAGCTCGGAGACGGCGAGCTCGGGACGATGGACGTGGTGAAGAACGCGATGGCAGCAGACGAGATCGAACTCCCCGTATCCGAAGGGAAGCTCCATGACGTCCGCCTCCTCGAAGCGGACGTTCGCAGGCGCCGACGCCCGGGCGGCCTGGAGATACTCCTCGCGCGTGTCGACGCCGACGACCTCCGTCACGTTCGGGGCGAGCGCGTATGCGACCGCGCCCGTCCCGCACCCTGCGTCGAGCGCGGCCTCGTTGCCGGTGAAGGGGCCGAGGAGTCGCCGCACCCGCTGAGCCAGGTCATCGCTTCGCTGCTCCTGGAGCGCGAGCCGCAGCTCGACGCTCACGATCGATCCTCCGCTGCGGTGAGCCCGCGCGCGAGCGCGAGCGCCTCCTCGCGCGTCGAGATCGT
Organism: uncultured Gaiellaceae bacterium; assembly: GCA_963833725.1. Classification (GTDB taxonomy): domain Bacteria; phylum Actinomycetota; class Thermoleophilia; order Gaiellales; family Gaiellaceae; genus GMQP-bins7. The sequence continues at coordinate 36,970 of CAWHYV010000019.1, read as the reverse complement.
CCCCGCTGCCCGCTCCTCGTCGATGACGTCGAGGATACGTCCGATCGCGGGGCCGGGCTCGAGACCGAGCTCGTCGCCGCGAACGAGCGGGGCCGGGGGATCGGAACGGCGCGCCGCTTCGACGACGCCGACGAGCTCGACGGCTCCGACGTAGGCGAGCGCGTCGAGCGCCCAGGGCTCCGTGTCCCGCCGGAACCGGTGGATGCTGCGCGGCGAGGGGTCGTCCGGCCTGCGCGCTCGCCGCAGCGCGGCCGAGTAGCGCTTGAGCTCGTTCGAGATCGGCAGGCGCGCGAGTGCCTCTCCGAAGGTCACCACGAGCCTGAAGTCGGGATCGTCGAACGCGTCGAGCCGGTCGTCGAGCGTGCCGCCCAGCGGCCCGAGCAGGCCTACGTCGTCGAGACGGCGGTACCCGGTCGGCGAGAGTCGCTCGAGCTCGGCGAGCACACGTTCTCCCGCAGGCTGCGTCACGAATGCGGCCGACGCACGCAGGAGCGCCTCGGTCCGGTCGTCCATCCGAAACCCGAGCTCGTCCTCGAAGCGCACAGCCCGCAGTAGGCGAAGCGGATCGTCGAGGAAGATCGACTCGGAGACGGCTCGGATCGTCCCCGCCTCGAGATCGGCTCGGCCGTCGAGTGGATCGTGCGTCTCGCCCGTACCGACGTGTACCGCGATCGCATTGAAGGTGAAGTCGCGCGTCGCGAGGTCGGCGTCGATTCCCTCGCCGACGGGTGTGAAGTCGACGGTCTCGTCGATGCCGTCGACGACGACGCGCCACGCTCCGTGACGCTCCGAGAGCGGGAAGACCGAACCGCCGAACCGCCTGGCGAACCGATTTGCGGCATCGCGCGGGTCAGTGCAGGCGACATCGAGGTCGAGGACCGGCCGGAGGAGGAGCTCGTCCCGCACGGCGCCGCCGACGACCCATGCCTCCTCGCCGCCGAGGAGCTCGCGCAGGCGCTCATCCATCGATCGCGACCCGCCGCGCGCGGCCAGAGCGCGTGTTGAGGCCAGTTGCGATCTCGTACGCGATCGTGCCGGCGACCTGCGCGTGTTGCTCGACGAGCACCCCGTCGCCGATGAGCGTCACCGGCGTTCCCGCGTCGAGCGGGCCGTCGAGCACGACGGCGAGCGCATCCATCGAGATCGTCCCGACCACTTGCCGACGAGCCCCGTCGACGAGGACCTCCGTGCCCGTCATGTCGCGTCTGAAGCCGTCGGCATAGCCGACGGGAACGACGCCGATCCACGTCGGACGATCGGCGACGAACTTCCGCCCGTAGCCCGTGCTCTCACCCGGCTCGAGCTTCTTGACGAGGTCGACGTACGACTCCCAGCGCAGCGCGGGCTCGCAGACCGTCGGCCGCCGGATCGGAGCCGAACGGAGAGATCCCGTAGAGCGCGATCCCGCACCTGACGGCATCGAAGCGCGCCTCCGCGAAGCGGAGCGCGGCCGCGCTGTTGGCGAGATGGCGCGTGAGACCCGCGAGACCGGCGGTCGCTTCCCGAAAGCGCTCGACCTGGAGCTGCGTGAACGAGGGGTCCGACTCGGCCGAGGCGAGGTGGCTCATCACCCCGACCACGTCACGCGTCGCCGACGGGAGCTCCGCGAGGCCCCAACGCCCCATGCCCGTGTCGAGCTTGAGATGGACGGGCACGCCTTCCGGAATCCGCTCGTCTGCCGCGACGAGCTCGAGGCGGGCGAGGCGCGCCTCCCCGATCTCCCGCTCCGATACCGGCCCCATCACGAGGATGCGGGCGTTTCGCAGTGCTGCGCGAAGATGGAGCGCCTCCGGCAGCGTCGCCACGCACAGCGCGGACGCGCCGGCGTCGAGTGCGGCCCTGGAGACGTCCACGGCACCGTGCCCGTATCCCTCTGCCTTGACGACCGCCCACAGCTCGGCCCCGCCGACGGCACGCAGGAGCGCGGCCGCATTCCGCCGAATGGCGCCGAGGTCGAGGGTGAAGCACGAGCGCTCCACGCAGTCATTCTCCGCCATCGAGCACGGAAGCGGTGGCTCAGACTTCGAGCGCTGCGGGCAACGTGGCGAGGAGATCGCTCGCGAGGAGACCGGACTGGTGCTCGACCGACCGTGCGGCGAGCGCATGCGCGACGGCTGCGGCCGCCGCTGCCGTCGCGGGCGCGACCCCCTTTGCCAGGAAGGCCGCGACGACGCCCGTGAGCACGTCTCCGGTGCCCGCGGTCGCGAGCGACGGCGGCCCGAGGTCGCACACGATGACCGCTCCGTCGGGCGAAGCGACGATCGTGTCTGGGCCTTTGAGGAGAACGACGGCGCCGAACCGCTCGGCCGCGCCGCGCGCGGCACCAAGGCGATGTGCGTCGACCCACGCGCTGTCCTTGCCGAGGAGGCGGCCCAGCTCGCCGGCATGCGGCGTCAGGACCGTCGGCGCAGCGCGCGTGAAGGGCTCGAGCCCGAAGAGCGCATCCGCGTCGACGACAGCCGGGATGTCGACGCGCTCGAGAAGCTCGCGCACGAGCTCCCGCCGTTGCTCGCTCCTCCCCAGCCCGGGCCCGACAGCAAGAGCCGTTGCGCGCCGCGCGGCTACAACGAGGGTCTCGGCTGCGTCGTCGTCTCGCCATGCGACCTTCACCGGCTCGAGCGCGAGCACCTCGGCTGCGGCCAATGCGTCCTCGGGGACGGCGAGCGTGACGTACCCGGCATCGGCACGAAGAGCAGCGAGCGCCGTGAGGCTCGCGGCGCCCGTCATGCCGGGCTGCCCGCCGACGACGAGCACCGACCCAGAGGTGTACTTCGTGTCATGCGCGCCGCGGCGGGGAATCGTCGAGAGCACCGCAGCGGTGGCACGGCGGACATCCGTCGGCAGATCGTCGAGGCCGATGTCCGCGACGACCACGCGGCCCGCGTGGAAGCGACCCGGCGCCACGACGAGCCCGACCTTCGGCGCGTGGAACGTGACGGTGAGATCGGCGGCCACCGCCTCGCCGGCAACCTCGCCCGTCGAGGCGTCGACGCCGGAGGGCACGTCGACCGACACGACTGCGGCCGGTGACGCGTTGACGGCCGAGATCAGCGCTGCAGCCTCGGGTCGCGGAGCACCACTGAAGCCCGTGCCGAAGAGCGCATCGACGATCACGTCGTAGCCGTCGAGGTCTCCGTCTTCCACCTCGTCGGCGTCGAGCCCTGCCTCTCGCAGGACGCGCGCAGCGACCCGCCCGTCGCCGCCGTTCGAGCCACCGCCGCAAACGCAGGCAAAGCGCCGGGCAGCCGGGAACGCGAGCATCGCCTCACGCGCGACGGCCGCTCCCGCGCGCTCCATGAGCTCGGGAATCGAGTCCGGGTAGCTCGGATAGCGCTCCTCGGCCGCTCGCATCTCGGCGGCGGTGTAGACGGGCTCGAAAGGCTCAGCCATCGACGCGCGGGCTCACGACGGCGATCGCCGCCGCGATCTCGCGCGAGTGTGTCATCGACAGGTCGATCGCGCCTGCACGGACGCGCTCCGCGAACGCCGCTGTCCTTCCGGTGAGCTGCACGCCCGGCTTGGGACGACCCACGATCTCGATCTCGCGCCAGGTGAAGCGCACGCCGCAGCCCAGCGCCTTGCCGACCGCCTCCTTGCCTGCGAAGCGGGCCGCGTAGCTCTGGGCCGGGTGCGCGCGAGAGTCGCAGTACTCGCGCTCGGCGTCGGTGAAGCAGCGCTCACGAAAGCCGGGCCGGGTGAGCGCTCGTCGAACCCGGTCGATCTCGATGATGTCCACGCCGACCTTCACGGCGCCCAGCCTCCGCCAGTGAGGTCCTCCTCGAGGAGCGCCGGGAACTGCGCGAGCGACGAGACGACGATGTCGGGCGCCGTCTCCGCCGACTCGAGCGCCTCGGGCCGGAACTTCCCGGTACGCACGAGCGCCGTCTTCATGCCGAAGAGGCGCGCGCCGCGCACGTCCGCGTCGACATCGTCGGTGACGAGCCAGGTGAGCTCGGGCTCCGCGTCGAGTGCATCCAGAGCCGCCGCGAAGTAGGACGGGCTCGGCTTGCCGAGAACCGTCGCGTCGATCCCCGTCGCGTACTCCAGTCCGGCGACGAACGCGCCGGAGTCGAGCATCGGCCCGCGGCTCGTCTGCCACCACTTGTTCTTGTGGAGGCAGTAGAGCGACGCGCCCATCTGCACCTCGTCGAACGCTCGCGCGAGGTTCATGTAGCTGAAGACCTGATTCGGCTCGAGCGTCTCGTCACAGCCGCCGATGAGGACGGCGTCGGCGTGATCGCCGACGAGCTCGAGCCCGTCGAGATCGGGAACGACAGCCGCCATCACGAGGGCGAGGACGCGCTTTCCAGACAGCTCGCGCGCGGCAGCGGTAGGAGTGGTCTGCAGCTCGTCGTCCTCGAGCACGAAGCCCATTTCCCGCAGCTCCGCGGCGAGTCGCGACCTCGGTCGTGTCGAGTTGTTCGTGACGAACCGCAACGCATGGCCGTCTCGGCGAAGAGCACCGACGGCATCGACGGCGCCAGCAATCGGCTCCCCCGACACATGAAGGACGCCGTCGATGTCGAGGAGGATGCACGCCACGGCGCGAGTCTACGCGGCTCCGACGGAGCCCTAGAACCGCGAGGTCTCAGCGGCGCCGGTCATCGATCCGACGCCGCTGCCGAGCGTCGGGTGAGCGACTGCACCCGTGTTGCTCTCAGCGCGCGTGGCACGCTTGGCTCGTGGAAGCCGACTCCATACGTGTCACCCGCTCCGTCCTCTTGCCCGTCGCGGAGATCACGATTCGTGTCTCACGCTCGAGCGGACCGGGCGGACAGCACGCACAGAAGTCGTCGACGCGAGTCGAGGCGCTCTTCGACGTCGAGGCGTCGTCCGCGCTCACGGACTCCCAGAAACGACGCGTCGTCGCGCGATCGAGTCCCGTCCTGCGCGCGGTCGCGCAGGACGAGCGGAGCCAGTCGCGTAACCGCGAGCTCGCGGTAGAGCGCCTCGTCGAGAAACTGCGCGACGCGCTGGCCGTCCCGCGCCGACGGGTGGCCACGAATCCGGGTCAAGGCGCACGCGAGCGGCGGCTCGACAGAAAGCGCCGACGGGCGCGGACGAAGGCACTCCGGAAGCCGCCGAACGCGGAATAGACTCGCTGCAGTGGACGTGCTCCGGCTCGCATCGCTGCTCCCCGAGCTCCCGCGCGAGAGAACCCGGCTCCTCGACAACCTCGGCCGAGTTCGACGCGAGGTTGGTCCGATCACGATGGAGCTCTCGGATTCCGTCGCCGACCACATGAACATCCGGCGCGGTGAGGTGCACGAGGTCGTCTCGTTCTACTCGTTCCTCGAGGTGCCGACGGACGCCGTCCGCGTATGCACCGGCCCCGTCTGCGACTGCTTCGGCGCGCGGGAGCTGCTCGCATCGACACCCGGCGCGATCGAGGTCGCGTGCCTCGGCCACTGCGACCTTGCTCCGGCGATGACGCGCGGCGACGACATCGTCCCCGCCGTGACGCACTCGACGAACGACGGACCGGCCGTCGGTCTCGGAACTGCCGACGCGACGCTGCGCGACTACGAGGCGCGGGGCGGGGTGGCGCTCCTGCGCGAGACGCCCTCGCTCGAGCGAATCGTCGAAGAGCTCAAGGCGTCGGGCCTCACGGGCTATGGCGGCGCCGGGTTTCCGACCGGCCTCAAGTGGGAGGCCGTCTTCCGCGAACCGGGACCACGGTTCGTTGTCGTGAACGCCGACGAGGGAGAGCCCGGGACGATCAAGGATCGCTACGTGATGGAGCTCCGGCCGCACCTCATGATCGAGGCGACGGTGCTGGCGATGCGTGCCCTCGAAGCGTCCGAGGGCTACATCTACCTCCGTGAGGAGTACGCGACCGCTCGCTCGAGGCTGGCACAGGCGCTGGAGGAATTCCGCGCCGCCGGGCTGCTGGACGGCCTGAGGCTCGAGCTCGTCGTCGGCGCCGGCGCGTACATCGCAGGCGAGGAGACGGCGATGCTCGAGTCGATGGAGGGTCGCCGCGCGATGCCGCGGCTCAAGCCTCCCTTCCCGAGCCAGGTCGGCTACCTCGGCCGGCCGACGCTGATCCAGAACGTCGAGACCCTCGCGCACATCCCGGCGATCGTGCGCTCGGGCGGCGACTGGTGGGCCGGGCTCGGAACGCGAGAAATGAACGGGACGCGGCTCTGGTCGGTGACGGGCTCGGTCGGCGCCCCCGGGTGCTACGAAGCGCCGAACGGCGTGACGACCCGCGAGCTCGTGGACGAGTACGCCGGCGGCTTCACGAGCGACGTCGGAGCCGTCGTGCCGGGCGGCGCCGCGAGCGGGATCCTCCCGCCCTCTGCGCTGGACGCTCCGCTCACGCGAGACGGGCTCCGCGAGTACGGCGCGGGGCCGGGCTCGGCAGCGGTACAGGTCTTCCCGACCTCGTACTCGCCGCTCCGCCTCCTCGCCGAGACGATGCGCTTCTTCGCCGAGGAGTCGTGCCAGAAGTGCACGCCGTGCCGGATCGGCAACCGCGCGCTCCACCACCTCGCGGAGGAGCTCGATGAGGGTCGGGCCGCGATGACGCGTGAGAAGGTGGACGAGTGGCTCCTCGCGATGGAGAAGACCTCGATTTGCGGCCTCGGCCAGGCCTCGCCGTTCCCTGTGCGCGGCGCCATGCAGCACTGGCCTGAGCTCTTCGCGCCGCTCGGTTGACGCGGCGCGAGGCGCAATCGGTGTCAGACACCGAAGTCCGTCAAGTACTAGCGGTGTCGAATGGCGAACAACTAGTCCACATCGCGCAAGGGCCTGGTACCAGGCCCACGTTGCGTGAGATCGTCGGTGTCGACACCGAGGGTTACGATGGCGCCGTGGTCGAGTTCACCCTCGACGGCCGGCCCGTCAGCGCCCCCGAGGAGGAGCTGCTGGTTCACGCGGCCGCGCGAAACGGGACGTTCATCCCGACGCTCTGCCACGACTCGAAGCTCGACCCGTACGGCGGCTGCCGGATGTGCGTCGTCGACGTCGAGGGCGCGCCGCGGCCGATGCCGGCATGCGCGACCCGCGTGACGGAAGGCATGGTCGTCTCGACGAACGGCCCGATCACCGAGTTCCAGCGCACGCTCACCGAAATGCTGCTCTCCGAGCATCTGAACGCCTCGCCCGGAGGTCGCCCGAACGAGCTCGTCGATCTCGCGACCGAGCTCGGCGTGGAGGCACCGCTCGTCCTCCCCGACGCGAAGCGCGCCGAGTACGACGACCGCAACCAGCTCATGGGCTACGACCCGGACGCCTGCATCCTCTGCAACCGCTGCGTCCGCTACACGCAGGAGGTCATGCAGTGCTCGGCCCTGAGCCTCGAGGGCCGCGGCGGTCATGCCCGCATCGTCCCCACGTGGGAGCTCTCCTGGCTCGACACCGAGTGCGAGCTCTGCGGCGGCTGCCTCTCCGTCTGCCCGACGGGCGCGATCTACGAGAAGTTCGAGGAAGGCACCTCACGCCCCGAGCGCCAGCTCGAGCAGGTCAGAACGACGTGCACGTTCTGCGGCGTCGGCTGCCAGATCGACCTCAACCTCGATCCGCAGACGAAGCACATCGTGAAGGTGACCTCGAAGGACGAGTATCTCCCGAACGAGGGCAACCTCTGCGTGAAGGGCCGCTTCGCGTTCAACTTCGTGCACCACCCCGACCGACTGACCCAGCCGCTGGTCCGCGGAGAGGACGGCGAGCTCCACCCGACGACATGGGAGCACGCACTCGAGACAGCTGCGACCGGGCTGAAGAAGGTCATCGCCGAGCACGGCCCACAATCGATCGGATTCCTCTCCTCGGCCCGCCTGACGAACGAGGAGAACTACCTCATCCAGAAGCTCGCGCGCACGGGGGTCGGAACCAACTCCGTCCACTCGTGCGAATCGACCTGACACGCTCCCACTCTTTACGGCCTGGTCAGGTCGTTGGGCAGAGGGGCAAGCAGCAATTCCATCCCGGAGATCGAGGACACGCGCTTCCTGTTCGTCATCGGGTCGAACACGACCGAAGCGCACCCGGTGCTCGCGTTGCGGATCAAGAAGGCGGTCCGGAACGGCGGAACGCTCGTCGTCGCCGACCCCCGCAAGATCTGGCTGACGAAGCTCGCGAAGCGCCACCTCCAGCTCCGCCCGGGCACGGACGTGTGGCTGCTCAACGCGATGATGCACACGATCCTCACCGAGGGCCTGCAGGACGAGGACTACATCCGCGACTACACCGACGACTTCGACGCCGTACGCGAAGTCGTCATGCGGTACTCGCCGGAGGACGCGGAGAAGATGACGGGCGTCGCGGCCGAGGACATCCGCGCCACCGCCCGCGAGTACGCGTCCGAGCGGCACGCGGCGATCTTCTACACGCTCGGCATCACCGAGCACGCCTGCGGCGTCGACAACATCTGGTCGCTCTCGAACCTCGTGCTCATGACCGGCCACCTCGGCTACGAGTCGACAGGGCTCAATGCCCTGCGCGGCCAGAACAACGTCCAGGGGCTCAACGACTCGGGCGCGAACCCGATGTACCTCCCCGGCTACCAGTCCGTGGACGAACCGGAGATCCGGCGGAAGTTCTCGGAGGCATGGGGCTCCGAGGTGCCGGAGACGCCCGGGTACCGCCTCGACCAGATGATGAGCGGCCTCCACGACGACCGGATCAAGGCGCTCTACCTCATCGGCGAGAACCCGGCGCAGACGGAGCCGAACGCACACCATGTCGAGGAGGGCCTTGGGAAGCTCGACTTCCTGATCTCGCAGGACATCTTCCTGAACGACATGAGCGCGAGGCACGCAGACGTCGTCTTCCCGGCTTCGAGCTTCGCCGAGAAGGACGGCACGTTCACGAATACCGAGCGCCGCGTCAGTCGTGTGCGCGAGGCGGCGCCGCTGCCCGGCGAGGCGAAGGGCGACCGCGAGATCGTCCTCCTCATGGCGCAGGCGCTCGGAGCGAACTGGCCGGAGTACCCCGACGCGGAGTCGGTCTGGAACGAGCTTGCCGACCTCGCGCCGGCCTGGTACGGACTGCGCTACGACCGCATCGAGGAGAACGGCATGCAGTGGCCCGTGCCAGAGATGGGTCATCCGGGCACACGGTTCCTCCATGCCCCGGCGCCCGCACGCCCGCCGGGCCGCGGAAAGTTCTTCCCCGTGGAGTACCAGCGCCCGATCGAGGAGCCCGACTCCGAGTACCCGCTCGTTCTCTCGACTGGTCGCACCCTCTACCACTACAACTCGGCGACGATGACCATGCGCGAGTCCGGCATCACGGACAAGCAGGAGGAGCCGTTCTTCGAGATCACCTCCGAGGACGCCCTCGCGCTCGGCCTCGGTGAAGGCGACTGGGCGCGACTCGTCTCGCGCCGCGGCGAGCTGCAAGCCAAGACGCAGATCTCCGACCGCGTCTTCCCCGGCCTCGTCTGGATGGCACTCCACTTCGCCGAGCAGAAGGTGAACTGGCTGACGCACGACGTCGGCGATCCGCTCATCGGGACGCCCGAATTCAAGATCTCCGCCGTGCGCGTCGAGCGCGTGTGAACAACTCGCTCGCACCGGGGGCGGTCGCGCCGCACGTCCACGGGCGCTTCGGCAAGCCGTATCGCTACGAGCCCGAGTGCGAGTCGACGCAGCTCCTGCTCCTCGGCTCCGGCCTCGCGGAGGGCGCGGTCGCCGCAACGGACTACCAGACGAGCGGCAAGGGACGGCACGGGCGACAATGGGTCGCACCACCCGGAACCGCACTCCTCCTCTCCGTCATGCTCCATCCTCCCGCGGAGCGCAATCTTCCGGAGCTCTCGCTCGTGGCGGCCCTCGCAGCGGCCGAGGCGATCGAAGGCGCGACCGGGCTCACGGCGCAGATCAAGTGGCCGAACGACGTCATGCTGAACCGCCGCAAGGTCGGTGGAATTCTGTGCGAGCTCTCCGACGGCACGGTCGTGTGCGGGATCGGGCTGAACGTCAACCAGGCCCGCGACGAGCTGCCGCTCGACGCGCCGACGGAGCCCGGCTCCCTCCACACGCTCACGGGGCAGACCTACGACCGCGCTGCACTCCTCGGCTCGCTCCTGTTCCGGCTCGAGCGGATCTACGACGGGTGGCGTCACGGCGGACTCGATGATCTGTACGGCGAGATCGGCGCGCGTGACTTCCTCCGTGGGCGGCGTGTCACCGTCGACGGCGAGGAGGCGACCGCACTTCAGATCCGCCGCGACGGACGGCTCGAGGTCACGAGCGGGAACGGACACGGGACGACACGCGCCGTCGAGTCCGGCGAGGTGCTGTTCGAGCGCTAGCCCGAGCCGCCGCGGTTCGCGATGGCCGAGATGAGGATGTAGAGGACGACGCCGATCGGCACGATCAGGCGCGCGAAGCGTTGCCAGGCCGGCTTGGACGGGCGGCCGACCTCGTCGTCGGACTCGAGCTCGGGAGGCAGCTCGACCTCCTCGACATCTGAATCGAAAACCTCGGGCTCGAGATCCTCGATGTCGACGGTACGTGCCTCGTAGGGATCGTCCGCCACGACCGGCGCATCGGACTCGATCGTGGAGCCCTCGATCTCGAAGAGGCTCGGCCACCGACCACACGTACGGCACGCGTTCGCCACGGGCTCGTTGACCGTGCCGCACTGCGAGCAACGCCAGGGAGCGTCAGCCACCTGCAGAGAGTACGCCGTGCGCCCTACGGCGCAACGGAGAGCGGTATCTCGACTTCATGGACGCGCGATCCGTCCTCGGCCGAGTTCTCGAAGACGACCAACGTCGCGGCATCGTCGAACTCGCCGGTCGTGAACTCGAACGTGCCGCGTGTCCCCGTGCCCGAGGTCGCCGTGACGAAGTCCTTGTCGATGACGTTTCCGTCGGCGTCGAGAAGCTCGTACTGGAACGTCGCCTCGAACGTGTTCGCGGTGCCGACCGCGGTAAGCGGACTCGAAACCTGCTCGAACGGGAGCGGCGACTCGACGAGAACCGACGGCGTCTGCTCCTCGAAGTCGGCGCGCGTGAACTGGCCGGCGTAGAAGTCGGCGACGGTGCCCAACGGGGTGGCGATGGGTGCCGTTGGCGACTGCGTCAGCGTGTATGTGATCTGAGCCAGCGCCAGATCCGACTGACTCTCAGTGCCGTCGGCAGGCACCTCGGAGCTGAAGCCGAGTGCGCGCTCTTCCGCGGTCGGGCCGCGTTCCAGCTGCTCGTAGAGCAAGCGGTTCGCGAGACCGTGGGTCCCGATCTCCCGATACACGGGCCATACCTTCCCGTCGCGAATGAAATAGACGCGGGCCGCCATGGTGTCCGCCGCTGTCGTCGTCGTCTCGGTGGGCGAGTCGTCACCACAGGCCGAGGCCAGCAACCCGATCGCGACGACGAGCAGGAAGCCGGCGCGTTTCACGGCTACAGAGTAGAGCGGTGCCGCGGGTCGCGGACGACCTCGGCCAGGCGTTGCCTCAACTCGGCATGGTCGAGCGCGAGCTCGAGTCCGAGCCGACGCGCCGTCTCCTCCTCGAGCCCCTGGAAGAGGTCGACCGTTTCCCAGAGCGCCCGCGCAGCATCGCGGAGGTCGTAGTGCGCGTATGCACGCTCGAACGACGCGAGCGCGCCCGCGTCGGCCCAGCGCTCCAGCAGGCGGCCGCCGTCCCACACCTCCGCCTCCGCGTCCACCGCTCGCGCGTGCCAGCTCATGAGCGTCACGAGCGATCGCTTCAGCGAGCCGTTGACGGCGTCGACGCTGACGAACACTTCCCCCTTGCGGAGCCTGCGCCCGGCCCAGATTGCCGTCGACCAGAAGTCGGTCGAGAGCTCCTGCAACGCCGACTCGTCCGGCAGTGCGACAGGACGGTCGTCGACGGCGACGAGATCGAGCGCCCCGGCCATCGCGACGACCAGATCGGTCGGTGTGTTCACGTTGACGAGCAACGCCTCGTCGACCTCCACGACGCGTGGGTTCACACCGCGCAGCGAAAGCTCTCCGCGCTCGACGCGCGACTCGAGCTCGGGCAGGACGGACGCCGCATATGCCCCTGGAAGCGGTCCGGTCTGTGGGACTGCACTCGCGTCGAGCAGCACTCGAAGCGCCTCGGGCGTCACGAGCGGGAGATCCACCGGTAGGACGAGGCACATCTCGTGTACCGCCGCTCGCAACCCGGCGATCACGCCGAAGACGGGGGCGTGCTCCGTCGAGCCGTCGTCGAGCACCGGGAAGGGAAGATCGGGCGTTTCGGCGGCCTTGCCGACGACGACGACCTCCTCGCACACGGCGGAAAGCACGCGCCAGGCGCGTTCGGCGAGCGTCTCGCCCCGGAACGACGCGAGCGCTTTCGGCGAGCCGAACCGCTCGGAGGCGCCACCGACGAGGAGCACGCCCGTGGCCGCTACACGATCCGCCACGGCTCCGAGTACACCGTCGCGCGTCCGTCGCGTACCCAGCCGCACAGGGTCACGCCGCGATCCGCAGCCAGCTCGATCGCGAGCGACGACGGCGCGCCCACCGCTACGAGCACCGGACACCCCGCGACGGCGGCCTTCTGCACGAGCTCGAAGGAAAGACGCCCGCTCACACAGAGCACGTACGACGAGAGCGGGAGCAGCCCCTCGCCGAACGCCCAGCCCACGACCTTGTCCATGGCGTTGTGGCGCCCGACGTCCTCGCGGCTGCACACGCAACTCACCCGAAGTGTCGAAGAGCCCCGTGGCGTGCAGTCCGCCGGTGGCGGCGAATGCACGCTGTGCCGCGCGAAGCCGATCCGGAAGTGCCGCGATCACGTCGTACGCCACCTCGAGCGCTGCTCTCGACCCGCGGCGCGCTCACCTCCACCGCCTCGATCGCGCCCTTCCCGCAGACGCCGCAGGAGGACGAGGTGAAGAAGTGTCGCCGCAGCCGCTCCGGGTCGAATCCCGTCGCCTCGACCTCCACGGTGTTCGCGGCGAGGTCGTCCGGAACGCGCGCCGCGGTCGGCGCGAGGCCCTCGGTCACGCAGAACCCGAGCGCGAGCTCCTCGTCGTGCCCCGGCGTCCGCATCGTCACCGCGACCGGCTCGCCGCCGATCCGGATCTCGAGCGGCTCCTCGACCGCGACGAGATCGACGTCGGTCGTGCCTCCGGGCAGGCGAACGGCGTCGACCGGGCGCGTCGAGTACGGAGGCGCCTTCGTCTGCTCGCCGCTCACGCGGCAAGGGTACTTTCACACTGTCATGCGCAGCGTCCGTCTCCTCACGGCATTCGGGCTCGGGTATCTCCTCGGCACGGTGCCTTCGGCCGACGTCGTTGCCCGCGTGGTGACCGGCGGACGGATCGATCTCCGCACGAGCGGGAGTCGCAACCCGGGCGCCGTCAATGCCGGGCGCGTCCTTGGTGCAACGCCGGGACGCGCAGTCATGATCGCGGACGTCGCCAAGGGCTACGCGAGCGGCGCCGGAGGTCAGGCAATCGCGGGCGATCTCGGCGCGCACCTCGCGGGCGTCGCGGCAGTGGTCGGCCATTGCTACCCGGCGTGGAGCAACTTCGACGGCGGGAAGGGGCTGGCGACGATATTCGGCCAGTCGCTGCACACGTTTCCGGTCGCCGCGCCGGTCGAGCTCGGGCTGGCGATCGGGATCGCCAGGATCCCCGGCCTCCGCAACCCGGGCCTCGTCGCGACCACGACGGCAGCTACCACACTCGTGGGGATGAGCCTCGCCTGGTGGCGCGGGAGGCTGCCGAACTCGTGGGGCCCGAAGCCGAGCGCCGCGCTCTTCGTGGCGACGTCGACGGCGGTGGCGGTCGTCGCTTCGCGTTTCGTCGTCGCGCATCGGCGCGGCGACCCCGACGATCTGGAGCCGCCGCGCCCGGTCTCGGACCTCAGGTCGTAACTGCGCAGATCGCGTACACGGTGAGTGTCCAGCTCGCCGCCGTGGCGGTCGTCTCGGCCGCACTCGCGCGCCAGATGTTGTCGTTGTCGGGGAACGAGGTCAGGATCGCGACTCGCGGGCTGCCGCCGTTGACCCGCGCGCCGCCCCCGATCAGGCGCTTTCCAGTCGGGCACGCGAGGAAGACCGACCTCGTGGTCGTCGACGCGCTCGGCGACGTCGTCTCGGTGCGCTCGACGCCGCTCAAACCGGTCGGCCCGGCTGGTCCCGCTGGGCCTGCCGGCCCCGCAGGTCCCGCAGGGCCTGCGGTGAGCTGACCCGGCGCGAAGTCTGCCCGGAGCAGCGTTCGGTTCTTCACTTTGGCAGTAGTCACAGCCGAGTTCTTCAGCTGTGGTGTCCCGACGCTGTTCTTCGGCACCTGCAGAACGGTCGCGTAGCTCGTGCCGCCGAGCGCGACGGTGAGCGCGACACACGAGATCACGAGCGCAGGCGAGGGACGCCGTACGGAAATCCTCATCGGTTACCTCCGTTGGGTCGTCGTGCGTTGAACCGCCGACCGTAGCGACGGGGTGTGACGACGCTGTAAGAGGACTACGCCGGAACGGCGGCGCGGTCGAGCACGTCGAGGAACGCGCGAGACCACTCGGCGAGGTCGCCCCAGCCACGGCAGGAGACCATGTTCCCGTCCACCACGGCCGCGCCGTCGACGTACTCGGCGCCTGCCTGCTCGATGTCGGGAGCGAGCGGCCCGAAGCCGGACGACCGTCGTCCGCGCAGGAGACCGAGCGCCGCGGGGACTTGAGGCCCGTGGCACAGCGTGCCGACGGGCTTGTCCTCGGCGAAGAAGTGCTCGACGATCCGCCGCACGTCCGGATCGACGCGGATGAACTCCGGAGCGCGCCCGCCGGGGATGACGACCGCGGCGAACCCATCGGGATCCACGTCGGCGAATGCGACGTCGACCGGGCACGAACGTCCCGGCTTCTCGACGTACGTGTCGAAGTCGGGCTCGAAGTCGTGCACGACGAGCTTGATCGGGCGCATCGTCGGAGCCGCGACGTACGGCTCGTGACCGGCCTCGACGAGCCGGTACTTCACGAACATCGTCTCGAGGTCTTCGGCCGCATCCCCGGCCAGGATCAGGACCTTCGCCATCACTCCTCCTTCGTCGCGTGGGATCGTAACCTTCGGCCAGTGCGACCACGAGGGCGGTGCTTCCGACTCGAGAGGTTCCCGCGCCCGCCACTCGGGAGATTGCGGATGCCGGCGGTCGATTCGACCGACAGGATGACCATATGAGAAGGCGACTCGACCTCGCTCTGGCGGCAACGATTCTGGTGGCGCTCGTCACCGGAGTCGCCCTCTGGGTGACAGGCAACGACGCGGCAGCAGATGTCGTCTGGGCTATCGCAACGATCGTCGTCGGCGTCCCGCTCGCGATCGGCGTCGCTCGCTCGCTCCTTCGAGGAGACATTGGCGTCGACCTCATTGCGCTCGTCTCGATCGTCGGATCGCTGATCCTCGGTGAGTACCTGGCCGGAGCGATCATCGCGTTGATGCTCTCGGGCGGGAACTCGCTCGAGACCTACGCGCAGGGAAGAGCGAGCCGCGAGCTCCGGATGCTCGTCGACCGTGCACCCCGCATCGGCCACCGCCGTGAAGGAGAGGCGATCGTCGAGGTTCCGGTCGAGGAGCTGGAGACGGGCGACGTGGTCGTCGTGCGCGCGGGAGACGTCATCCCGGCCGACGGAGTGATCGCACCCGGGCACGAGGCAGTCGTGGATACCTCCGCTCTCACCGGCGAGCCGCTCCCGGTCACCGTGCGACCGGGCCTTCCCGTCCTCTCCGGCACGGCGAACGCCGGCGAGTCCTTCGACCTCGTCCTGACACGTCCCGCGTCGGAGTCCGCGTACTCGGCCGTCGTCCGCCTGGTCCGCGACGCGGCGGAGCAGCGCGCCCCCTTCGTCCGCATGGCGGATCGCTATGCGATCGTCTTCCTCGTCGTCACGTCCGTGCTCGCAGCCGTCGCGTGGGCCGCGAGCGGCGATCCAGTCCGCGCACTCGCTGTCTTCGTGGTCGCCACCCCCTGCCCGCTCATCCTCGCGGCGCCGATCGCTCTGGTCGCCGGCCTTTCACGCGCCGCTCGGCACGGAATCATCGTGAAGGGGGGCGGCGCGATCGAGAGCCTCGCCGGTGCCCGGACGGTCTTGCTCGACAAGACCGGGACCGTGACGACCGGACAGCCCCAGATCCAGCGCGTGGTTGCGCTCGACGGTCTCGCGGAGGAGGAGGTGCTCCGACTGGCGGCCTCGCTCGACCAGAATTCGGCACACGTCCTCGCGGAGGCGATCGTGCACGGCGCCGCGTACCGTGGCATCGCGCTCACATCCCCCTCGGCGACGAAGGAGTCGCCGGGCCAGGGGATCGAGGGCGCCGTCGACGGTCACGAGGTCCTCCTCGGCTCGAGTCATTGGCTGGCAGGTCAGGGGTACGCGAATGCCCGAGAGGTTGCGAGAGCGCTCGACGGATCCGGTGACGTCGGCCACGCGAACGTCCTAGTCGCCGTGGACGGGCGCCTCGTCGGCGCGATCGTCATGGCGGATCCCGTCAGGCCGGACGCTGCGGGGCTCGCCGACAACCTCCGCGGAGCCGGCATCCGGCACGTGGCGCTCGTCTCGGGCGACCGCACGGAGGTCGCGGAGGCGGTGGGGCGTCTCGTCGGAGTCGACCGCGTCTACGCCGAGCAGACGCCGGAGGACAAGCTCGACGTGGTTCGGGCAGTCCGTTCCCAGGAGGCGCTCAGGCCGGTGATGATGGTCGGCGACGGCATCAACGACGCGCCGGCGCTCGCCCTCGCGGACGTCGGCATCGCCATGGGAGCGCGGGGCGCGACGATCTCGTCCGAGACCGCTGACGTCGTCGTGACGGTGGACCGCATCGATCGCATCGTCGACGCGATCCTGATCGGACGCCGGTCCTTCTCGATAGCGCGCCAGAGCGTGATCGTCGGGCTCGGGCTGAGCCTCGGGGCGATGGTCGTCGCCGCTCTCGGCTATCTGTCTCCGGTCGCCGGCGCACTCTTCCAGGAGGTCATCGACGTCGCCGTGATCGTGAACGCGCTCCGCGCGCTCCGCTGAGCGCCGCAGTCCCGACGGACGCGCTACTCGACGGTGACGGTCTTCGCGAGGTTCCGCGGTTGATCCACGTTCAGCCCGCGTAGCCGCGCGATCTTGTAGGCGAGCAGCTGCAGGGGAAGGATCGCCAGGACGACCTGGAGGAACGCCGGCGTCTTGGGCACGTAGATGACGTCGTCGGCGTGGTGCTGGATGTCCTCGTTGCCATCCGTCGCGATCGCGATGACGTGCGCGCCGCGCGCACGAACCTCCTGGATGTTCGACACGATCTTGTCGTAGACGTGGATGTTCGTCGCGACGACGACGACCGGCGTCTGCTCGTCCAGAAGCGCGATCGGGCCGTGCTTCATCTCCCCCGCCGAGTACGCCTCGGTCGGGATGTAGGAGATCTCCTTCAGCTTCAGCGCGCCCTCGAGCGCGACCGGTAGCCCGATGTGGCGGCCGAGGTAGAGGAAGAAGTGCGCGTCGTGGTAGCGCTGTGCGATCTCGTCGATCGGGTGGTCGCCGTCGAGGAACGCCTGGATCTTCGTCGGCAGCTTGTAGACGAAGTCGAGGATGAACTCGATCTCGCCAGGGGGCAGCGTCTCGCGGATCTGGGCGAGCTTGAGCGCGACGAGATAGAGAAGCGCGACCTGAGCCGTGAAGGTCTTCGACGCGGCGACGCCCATCTCGAGGCCGGCTCGCGTGTAGAGGACGGAGTCGACCTCACGCGTCACCTGCGAGCCCATCATGTTCGTGATCGCGACCGTGCGCGCTCCGCGCTCCCTCGCGAGCTTGAGCGCCTCGATCGTGTCGCGCGTCTCGCCGGACTGCGTGATCCCGATGACGAGGTCGTGCTCGTTGATCACCGGGTTGCGGTACACCCACTCGCTCGCGATGTCGAACTCGACGGGAACGCGCGCCCACTCCTCGATCACGTAGCGCCCCACGACGCACGCGTGATACGCCGTGCCACATGCGAGGAGGACGATCCGCCGGAGATCCCTGATCTCGTCGTCGTTCATCCCGAGCCCCTCGAGAACGAGTTGGCGATGTCGCACACGGTCGCCGATCGTCTCGGCGACGGCCTCGGGCTGCTCGTAGATCTCCTTGAGCATGAAGGTCTCGAAGCCGCCCTTCTCGGCGCCCTCGTCGTCCCAGTCGAGCTCGACCGGGTCGTGCTCGATCGAGCTTCCATCGACGTTCACGAAGATCGCGCCCTCGGGCCGGAGCGCCACGATCTCCCCGTTGCCGGGGAACTGCACCGTGCGCGTCTCGCGGAGGAATGCAGCCGCGTTCGACGCGAGGAACATCTCGTCGACGCCGATGCCCACGACGAGCGGCACTCCCTGCTGACGCGCGCCGACGAGGAGCCCCGGGTGGTCGTGGTGGATTACCACGAATGCGAAGTGGCCTTCGAGCTCCGCAAACGCGAGGCGCACGGCCTCGACGAGGTCGCCCTCGTAGTAGCGCTCGATGAGGTGGGTCACCGTCTCGGCGTCGGTCTCGGACGTGAACGTGTGTCCGTCGGCGACGAGGCTCGCGGTCAGCTCCCGGTAGTTCTCGACGATGCCGTTCAGCACGATCGCGAGCTTCGACGTGCTGCAGCCGGCGAGCGGATGCGCGTTGGCCTCGGTGACCCCTCCGTGCGTCGCCCAGCGCGTGTGGCCCAGGCCCGTCGTCGCAGTCGAGCCGTTCGTCCCGGCCAGCTCCTTCAGCTTGCCGAGCGGACCGACCGCGCGGACGTAGTCGAGTCCGTCCGACTCGAGGAGGGCGATGCCGGCCGAGTCGTAGCCGCGGTACTCCAGGCGCTCGAGGCCGTGGAGTAGGAGCGGCTTGCACTCACGCGATCCGACGTATCCGATGATTCCGCACATGAGGTCGTCTCAGTAAACGCGAAAGAGCCCGGCGGCGCCCCTCGTCGGGCTCAGCCGAGCTCTCTTTCCACGAGCGCGGCGATGCTAGCACAGAGATTCGCTGCATCCTCGGCATTTTCCGCCTCGGCCAGGACGCGGACGACCGGCTCGGTCCCCGACGGTCGCACGAGCACACGTCCACGCGTTCCGAGCTCGGCGTTCACTCGGTCGACCTCGCGGAGCACCGGCTCCGATACCTCCGGGTGGGACAGGCCGATGTTGCGCATGACCTGCGGGTAGCGCGGCATCACCGCGACCGCCTCGCTCAGCGTGCGTGGACGAAGTGCGCCACAGAGGAGGAGTGCGGCGGCAAGGCCGTCGCCGGTCACGTGATCCCCGAGCCAGATCAGGTGGCCCGACTGCTCACCGCCGAGCAAGCCGCCGTCGCGCCTCAGCGCCTCGAGGACGTAGCGGTCTCCGACCGGGGTCGTCGTCACCTTCACGCCGTGGTCGGCCATGAGCTTGTGGAACCCGAGGTTGGTCATCACGGTCACCGCGACCTGGTCGACGCCGAGATGGAGGGCGAGAACCGCGAGGACCTGGTCGCCGTCGACGACATCGCCGCGCTCGTCGACCGCGAGCATGCGATCGCCGTCGCCGTCGAACGCCACGCCGAGGTCGAGTCCCTCGCTCGTGACGAGCGCTTGAAGAGCCCGGAGGTCGGTTGCGCCACAGCCGACGTTGATGTTCGAGCCGTCGGGCTCGGTGCCGATCGCGTAGACCTTGGCGCCGAGCTGCGCGAACGCGTCCGGCGCGAGCTGGGAGAACGCGCCGTTCGCGCAGTCGACGCCGACCCGGAGCCCGGAGAGATCCGAGCCGAACGCCTCCACGACGTGCGCGAGATAGCTGGCGTCCGCGTCCATGAGTTGCTCGGCCGATCCACCGCCGTGACCGTCGGCGTCGAACAGGGCTTCGATCTCCTCCTCCTGCTCGTCGACCAGCTTGCCGCCGTGATGGAAGAGCTTCACGCCGTTGTACTCCGGCGGGTTGTGCGAAGCCGAGATGACGATGCCGAGCTCGTCAGCAGCCAGGAACGCCACTGCGGGAGTGGGCAGGACACCGCAGAGCACCGCAGTTCCCCCCGCCGACGCGATGCCGCGCGCCACCGCCTGCTCGAGCTCGGGGCCCGACCCGCGCGTATCGCGACCGACGAGCACCCGTCCGCCGCCCGACCACAGCGTCGCCGCCTTGCCGATCCGCTCGACGAGCTCGGACGTCAGCTCGACGCCGAAGATGCCGCGGACCCCGTCGGTCCCGAAGTAGAGGCGGGACATGCCCGCGAAGCTAGAGGCTTGATGCGAAATTGGCGCGGGCCGGCTGACGTCCACGACACGGCGCCGGAACGACACGGTCCCGCACCGCACAGGCTTCAAGCCTGCACGGGCCGTGCCGGCGTCGTCCGGCTTGGTCGTGACCGCCCCCAACGGCGCGCCAATTTCGCATCAAGCCTCTAGCGCTTGGAGAACTGAGGCGCCTTGCGCGCCTTGTGCAGGCCGGCCTTCTTGCGCTCGACGATACGAGCGTCGCGCGTCAGAAAGCCCTGCCGCTTGAGTGGTATGCGTATCTCCGGATCCGCCTCGACGAGAGCGCGCGCGATGCCGTGCCTGATCGCCCCTGCCTGGCCCGACGGCCCGCCGCCGGCGACGCGGACGCGGAGGTCGTACGTCGTCGCAGCCTCGGCGACTTCGAGCGGCGCCATGACCATCTTCTGATGCACCGCGCGGGGGAAGTACTCGTCGAGCGTGCGCCCGTTGATCCACGTCTTGCCGTCGCCGGGGCGCAGGATCACGCGTGCGACCGACGTCTTGCGCTTGCCGGTGCCGAGATACTGCGCGATCTCGCTCACGAGAGCTCCAGCTGCTTCGGCGCCTGGGCGGCGTGTGGATGATTCGGCCCTGCGTACACCTTGAGCTTCGTGAGCTGCGCCGACGCGAGCTTGTTCTTCGGGAGCATCCCCTTCACGGCCTTGCGGATGACCTCGGTCGGCCGGCGGTCGAGCTGCTCACGCAGCGTGCGCTGCTTGATCCCGCCCGGATAGCCGGTGTGGCGGTAGTAGATCTTCGTGTCGAGCTTGGAGCCCGTTACGGCGATCTTCTCGGCGTTCACAACGATCACGAAATCACCGGTGTCGACGTGCGGCGTGTAGGCCGGCTTGCCCTTGCCGCGGAGGGTGTCGGCGATGCGCGTCGCCAGACGCCCGAGGGTCTGCCCCTCGGCATCGACGAGGACCCACTCGCGCTGGATCTCTCCGGGCTTGGCCGTATACGTCTTCATCACAGAAAGAGGGCGGACTCGCCGTCCGCCGGCGGGCGATTGTAGCAACGAATTGCCCCTATCCGGCCGGTTCGGGCGCGGCAGTGGGTGCACGACGGGTGAGGATCGCGAACGCAGGGACGACGACCGCGAGAGTCGCTCCGACCGCGATCGCGACGACACCCCACTCCGAGTACGCGAGGCCGCCGAGGAGAGCAAGCGCTGCCGCGGTCAGCCCTGCGACGAGATCCGTGAAGCCGACGAGGCGACCGCGCTCGACCGGTGTCGCGTACGTGACGAGCTCCGCGGTGGCCGAGATGTACGAGAGATTCCAACCGAGGCCGAGGAGAAAGAGCGAGACGGACATCCACGCGATCGACTCGACGAAGGCGAGCATCACGGTCGAGACGGCCATGACCGCGAGACCCCAGAGGAGCGTCGGCCTCCGCCCGACCCTGTCCACGAGCGCTCCGATGACGAGTACGAGCGCGTACATGCCGACGATGTGCAGGCTGATCACGGTGAAGACGTCGGCCTGTGCGTGATCGTGGCCGACGACGATGTACCCCGTGAGGTTCATCACACCGGCCATGACGGCGAAGCTCGCGATGGCGGCGATCACCGCCGACGGAACGCCCGGACGGCGCAAGATCTCCCGAAGCGGCGCCGCCGGAGCCGGCTCGGCCCCACCGGCCGCACGGTCGGCCGCCTGGAGCTCGAGCGCGATCGTCCGTGGATCGGGCCGGATGTTGAGAGCGAGAATGAGCCCGACGAGCGCCATGGCGGACGCGACGAACCAGGGAATGACGAGCGTGTCGAGCTCGAAGTCCTTCCCGGCGAACAGCGGCCGGAAGACGAGCGGGCCTAGCGCTGCACCGAAGAGCGCTCCGAAGAGCACGTAGGAGATGGCCCGCGCCTTCTTCTCCGGCGGGTACATGTCCGCCGCGGCGGTCCGTGCCAGGAGGACGCCGCCGTTCATGGCCCCGACACCGACGAAGCCGAGGATCACGAGCGGCGCGCTGTCGACGAGGCAGCCGACGGCCGTGAGCGCACAGCCGACCGCTCCGATCACGAAGCCGCCGGCGATGACCGGGACACGGCCGAGACGATCCATCAGGCGTCCGGCGGGCAGGGCCGCGAGCGCACCCGCCGTGAGGAAGATCGCCGGCCCGAGGCCGAGGATCGACTCGATCCCCGTGACGAGGACGAGTGTGATCGTCGCAACGGCCACGGCGAGCTGGATCACGCCGGAGAGAGTCACGAGACAGAGCGCAAGCACGATGGTGTTCCGCCTGATCTGCCGCGCACTCGTCACCCCGCGAGCCTAACTCTCGGGACGCACCTCCAAGATCCGCCGCGCTACGATGGCCCGGACGTAACGGGGAGCTCGGGCAGCCGGGCTGAGAGGGCGGACGGAAGCGCCGCCGACCCGCAGAACCTGATCTGGGTAATGCCAGCGGAGGAAGGCGTGTCTGAAGAGGTCGTGGTGGTGGTATCGGGCGGAGGGCCGCCAGCGCCGCATGCGGCGCTGGCAGTGCCGCATGGTGCGCCGGTCGTCGCCGCCGACCGGGGGCTCGAGCACGCGCTCTCGCTCGGGCTCGAGGTCATGATCGCGGTCGGCGACTTCGACTCTGCGTCGCCGGAAGCCGTCGCAGCGGCCGAAGCTTCGGGCACGCGCATCGAGCGGCACGCGGCGGACAAGGACGCAACCGACCTCGAGCTCGCCCTCGACACGGCTGCGGCAATGGAGCCGGAGCGGATTCTCGTCCTGGGCGGAGACGGCGGTCGGCTCGACCATCACGCGGCGACATTGCTCCTCCTTGGCTCGGCTCGATACGCGGCTGTGCAGATCGAAGCGCTGCTCGGCGATGCGCGCGTGCACGTGATCCGCGGTGAGCGCGTGCTGGAGGGAGCGCCGGGCGAGCTCGTCTCGCTACTGCCGCTGCACGGGCCGGCGGAGGGGGTCGCCACCGAGGGGCTCGCGTACCCGCTTCGCGGCGAGACGCTGGAAGCCGGATCGAGTCGTGGCGTCTCGAATGTCTTCGTGGAGCGGGTGGCGCGGATTTCGGTCGAGCGCGGTGTGCTGCTCGCGATCCGGCCGGGAACCGCTACGTGACGCGTCTCGTCTGCGTGCTGGCAGTCGGTGCGGTGCTTGCCGTCGCCGGTTGCGGCGGGAGCGACGACACACCGACGGAGGTCGTGCTCGTGACCCACGACTCGTTCGCGATCTCGGACGGCGTCAAGCAGGCGTTCGAGGACGAGAGCGGACTGAAGCTGCGCATCCTCAAGGCGGGCGACGCAGGGGAGATCGTGACGCGCGCGCTCCTGACCGCCGGCAATCCCGAAGGCGACGTCCTGTTCGGAGTCGACAACAACCTTCTGCAGCGCGCGCTCGACGGCGACGTCTTCGAGGAGTACGAGTCGCCCGGGCTCGCGAACGTCGCCCGCGAGGTCTGGGTGCTCGATCCCGAATACCGCGTGACGCCGATCGACCACGGCGAGGTCTGCCTCAACTACGACAAGGCGTGGTTCGCAGAGCGCGGCACGCGTCCGCCGACGTCGCTCGCCGATCTCACCATGCCCCGCTACCGAGACCTGCTCGTGGTCGAGAACCCCGCGACCTCGACACCGGGTCTTGCGTTCATGCTCGCGACGATCGCGCAGTTCGGCGAGGACGGCTGGCAGGACTACTGGCGTGAACTGCGTGCGAACGGCGTGCTCGTCGTCGACGGCTGGGAAGACGCCTACTACTCGCGCTTCTCCGGCTCGGCGGGGAGCAAGGGGAACCGGCCGATCGTCGTCTCCTACGCTTCGAGCCCGCCGGCGGAGGTGATCTACGCGAAGCCGCGGCCTGCGGAAGCGCCGACCGGAGTGCTGTTCGACACCTGCTACCGGCAGATCGAGTTCGCTGGCG
Organism: uncultured Gaiellaceae bacterium; assembly: GCA_963833725.1. Classification (GTDB taxonomy): domain Bacteria; phylum Actinomycetota; class Thermoleophilia; order Gaiellales; family Gaiellaceae; genus GMQP-bins7. The sequence goes on along the minus strand of CAWHYV010000019.1, from coordinate 12,971 downwards.
TGTTGCGCGGAGCTCGCAACGAGGACGGTGCACGGAAGCTCGTCGACTTCTTGCTCTCCAAACGGTTCCAGGAGGACATCCCGCTCCAGATGTTCGTGTTCCCCGTCAACGACGAAGCTGTCGTGCCGGCCGTATTCGAGGAGTACAACGAAGGGCCAGTCTTGGCGCTCAGCCCGGACGTCGTGGACGAGAAACGCGAGCGCTGGGTGGACGAGTGGACGGACGTCGTGATTCGGTGAGCGCGCGCGGCTGGCGGGCGCTGACGGTCGGCGTTCCGATCGCCTTCCTCACGCTGTTCTTCCTCTACCCGCTCGCGGCGATCATCGACCGCGGCCTGCGGGGCGACGGCGACTCCGCGCTCTCCGTCCTCACCGATCCGTCGACGCGCGAGGTCGTGTGGTTCACGGTGTGGCAGGCACTCGGCTCGACGGTGCTGACGATCGCGGTCGCGATGCCTGCGGCGTACGTCCTGGGTCGGTATCGATTCCGCGGCCGCAGCCTCGTGAGTGCTCTCGTCGTCGTCCCGTTCGTGCTCCCGACGGTGGTAGTCGCGCTCGCGTTCGTCGCGATCCTGCCCGACGGGGTCGAGCGCGGCTGGGCACCGATCCTCGTCGCGCACGCGTTCTTCAACGTCGCCGTCGTGGTGCGGATCGTCGGGACGTACTGGGCGAACCTCGATCCACGCGTCGGCGAAGCGGCGGCGACGCTCGGCGCTTCACCGCTTGCACGGTTCCGCGAGATCACGGCTCCCCTGCTCGCGCCGGCGGTCGCCGCTGCCGCGGCGATCGTGTTCCTCTTCTCGTTCACCTCGTTCGGCGTCGTTCTCATCCTCGGCGGGCCGCGCTACGCGACGATCGAGGCGGAGATCTACAACCAGGCCGTCCGGCTGTTCGACCTCCGCGCCGCCGCAGTTCTCTCCCTCGTGCAGCTCGCCTGCGTCGTAGCGGCGGTGTGGGTCGCGACGCGGCTCGAGCGGCGAGTGACGACACCTGGGCCGCTTCGCGCGGAGCGCGACACGCTAAGGCGAGTTCGGACACGAAGGGACAGGCTCGTCGTCGGCGCGAGCCTTGGCTCTCTCGGGCTCTTTCTCGGATTGCCGCTGGCGGTTCTCGTCGAGCGCTCGCTCGCGGTCGGTGACGGACATGGCTTCGAGGCGTATCAGGCACTTGGACATGACACGAATGTCCTACTCGCTGCTCCGTGGGAGGCAGTCGTCAACTCCGTGGTCTATGCCGGGGCCGCAGCCGCTGATCGCGGTTGTCGTCGGCGGGCTCGCCGCCTTCGCGATCGGTGGCCAAAACGGACAGGCTTCGGTGTCAGACACCGAAAGACGTCCCTCGGGACGCGTCTGCTGGACGCGCTCGTGCTGATCCCGCTCGGCGTCTCCGCCGTCATGCTCGGCCTCGGCTTCCTCATCGCGTTCGACACGCCCCCGCTCGACTTCCGCGCGGCGCCGTGGCTCGTTCCCGTCGCGCAGGCGCTCGTGGCGATCCCGTTCGTCGTGCGGATCGTCGCGCCGACGCTGCGCTCGATCGATCCGCGCCAGCGCGAGGCTGCCGCACTCCTGGGCGCATCTCCAGGGCGCGTCCGACGCGAGATCGACCTGCCGATCGTCTCGCGCGGCCTGGCCGTCGCCGCCGGGTTCGCGTTCGCGATATCTCTGGGCGAGTTCGGCGCGACGGTCTTCCTCGCACGGCCCGACCGACCGACGCTGCCCGTGGCGATCTTCCGCTTCCTCGGGCGGCCGGGCGAGGTCAACATCGCGCAGGCCTACGCGCTCGCGGTCGTCCTCATGGCCGTGACGGTCGTCTCGGTGCTTCTCGTCGAGCGTGTCCGCGTGCACCGCGGCGGATGGTTCTGAGCGTGCTCCGGGTCGAGAACGTGACGGTTCGGTTCGACGGGGAAGCCGTGGTCGACGACGCGTCGCTCGCCGTCTCACGCGGGGAGATCGTCACCGTGCTCGGCCCGAGCGGCTCCGGCAAGACGACGCTGCTGCGCGTCATCGCCGGGCTGCAGCCACCCGATGCGGGCCGCGTCGTGCTCGACGGAGAGGACCTTGCGGGAGTCGCTCCGTACCGGCGCGGAATCGGTCTCGTCTTCCAGGATCACGCGCTCTTCCCGCACCGGGACGTCTTCGGCAACGTCTCGTTCGGTCTGCGCATGCGCGGGGATCCGCCCGAGGCAGTCGCGGCACGCACGTCCGAGCTCCTCGACCTCGTGGGACTCGCCGGCTTCGAGCGGCGCTCGGTCGGGACGCTCTCGGGCGGAGAGCAGCAGCGCGTCGCGCTTGCACGTGCACTCGCACCCGAGCCGCGCATTCTTCTCCTCGACGAGCCGCTCGGGTCGCTCGATCGGCGTCTACGCGACCGCCTGCTCGACGATCTCGCGCGTCTGTTCGACGACCTCGCACTCACCGCCGTCTACGTGACCCACGATCAGACCGAGGCGTTCACGCTCGGCGACCGCGTCGCGGTCATGCGCGCCGGGCGGGTCGTCCAGGTCGCGACGCCGGACGCTCTCTGGGCACAACCGCTGGACGAGGACGTCGCCCGCTTCCTCGGGCTCGCGAACGTGTCGGACGGCGACGTCGTGAGGCCGGAGGCTGTGCGAGTCGTTCGAGCGGTCGGCGAGGGTGCCGGCATGGTCGAAAGCGCCGTCCGCACCGGCCCGATCGTGCGCCTGAAGGTGCGACTCGACAACGGGCGCGTGCTCGAGGCCGTCGTCGCCTCGGTCGAGCATCCCTCGCCGGGCGATCGGGTCGACGTGGTCGTCGACCCTGCGGGGGTAGTCACCCTCCCGTAGCGCTCGAGCGGCGCGGATCAGCGTTCCGGGACGCAGACCTTGTCGCCGGTGAGGATCGAATCGAAGAACGTGTTGAAGACTGCGTCGGCCTTGGGGTCGTAGGCGCCCAGAGCCGCGCCTTCCCATTGCACGTCCGGGGTCACGCCGGGGCCCATGGCGGTGATGCGGTGACGCTCCCCTTGCCCCGAGACGGTCGGGACGGACGGGTAGCCGGCCGGCGGCCGCGCAAGAGGGGCGAAGCTGTAGCAAAAGCCGCCGTTGGGGACGTGCGTCACCTTCGCCCCGTCGCGCCTCCAGCCGGGGCCGTAAGCGGAGTTGAAGGTGTCGATGTAGACGTACCGCGCGTTGCGGTCGCTCTTGCTCCGCGTGGGGGTCTTGTAGCCGTGGACGGGCTTGCCCTCGTAGAGGAGTCGGCCGAACAGCCCTTGGAACGCCCCACCGTACGTCCAGTTCCGGGAGACCTCGAGTGTCGCGAGCGGCTTCGACCAGTGCGAGAGATGCAGCTCCCAGGCCATGTGTTCCGGAAGGAACGCGCCGACTCCGCGGAGGGGTTGGACGCGCTGCCAGCTCTGAAGCGCCCAGTGCGTGCCGTCGGGCGCCGTACACGCGGCGACGGAGTAGACGAGCGCCGGCCCGGTGTAGGCCCGGCACACGTTCTTGAACCGTTTCCAGTAGTCGGCCTTGTGGTACTTGCCCCAGCCCCCGGTGTAGTCGAACTTGAACTGCTGCTGCGGGACGTTCGGGTCCGGGGCGACGGCGTCGACGGCGCCCCACGCCAGGACGCGCCGCACCTGTCCGTTCGCGCGCGTGTAGGTCACGAGGGCCTCGCCCTTCGCGTTCACGGCCAGTCGAACGTTCGTCACGTTGCGCTCGAGCGTCTGGCTCGCATCCGCCGGAACGACCGCGAGCAACGCCACGAACAAGCCGACCAGGAGCACGCGGAGCCGCATCAAGCCAGAGATCGGCGCATCGGACAGGCGCTGCCTTCCCTCGCTCGGGTGAGATCGGTCCCCGGAGTCACCGTCTGAAGAGCGCTTTCGTCGCGCGCCCGCGGCTCATCGCCAGCCGGCACTGCTTCGTGCCGCGGCAGGCGCCGGACCAGCGGACGAGCCGCGCGCCCTTCGCAGGCAGTGCGCGGAGGACGACACTCGTGCCGTGAGCGAACTTCGCCGTGCAGCGCGGCTTGCACGTGATCCCTCCGGGCGCGCTGGCGACCCTCCCCGGCCCCGCGACCGAAACCTCGAGCGTCATCGCCGGGTGCTCGATGTTGCGCTCGAGGTAGGTGCTCACGGCGAGCTCACGACAGTCGAGGATATGGGCGTGGTAGTAGTCGTCCTGCCCGACGTCGAGGACGGCCGGGCGCCATGGCTCGTCTCCCGCGTACATGATGTCTCGCGGGTCGTCGGAGACGTGTCCATTCCGGGTGTGGTGCGGCGCGCAGGTCGGCACGAAGCCCATCGTGTGCAGGACCTCGTGAAGGATCGCGAAGTCCATGATCTGGAGCCCCTGTCGGGAGAGCGTCGGGATGTAGCACGGGAGACCCGCGACGTACGTCGCCCGTAGATAGATCGCCGCGACATTCCCGGGGAGGGCCGGAGGCCAGGCGCCGCCACCGCAGGCCGCGGTGGTCGATCCGTCGTAGTACACGGCATAGACCTTGTTCGGCTGGTCGAAGCCGGCCCGCCGAAGCGCCTGCTCGATCGCGTCGCGGATCGAGAGACCTCGATCCGACAACGCACGGTCGGTCAGCGACAACCGGTGGAACGAGACGTCGAGCTCTCCCGCCGAGGTGTCGAGTCGCAGCCCTCCGCCGAGCGTCTGGCTCTTGAACCAGGCCTGCCAGTTCGCGACGGACGCGGCAACGGTGCCGTCGGTGTCGAACGCGCGATCCGCGCCGTCCGCAGGGACGACGTACAGGGCGTGGATCTGCGGACCGCTCACGTCGTCGGCGCGATCGGCGGTAGCTCGCGGGAGCGCGTCCGGCTGGGCGCCGACCGACGGCACGAACAGAAGGAGAGCGCCCAGACAGCCTGCGAGGAGTCCCCGCGCGGCTACTCCCATTCGATCGTCGCCGGCGGCTTCGACGAGACGTCGTAGACGACACGGTTCACGCCCGGGATCTCGTTGATGACGCGGTTCGAGATCGCCTCGAGCACCTCGTACGGGAGCCGTGCCCAGTCGGCGGTCATCGCGTCCTCCGACGTCACCGCGCGGATGACGATCGGGTACGCATACGTGCGCTCGTCGCCCTGGACGCCGACCGAGCGGATCGCCGGTAGCACCGCGAAGCTCTGCCAGAGCTCGCGATAGAGATCGGCGCGGCGGATCTCCTCGAGCAGGATCGCGTCGGCGCGTCGGAGCACGGCGAGCCGTTCCTCGGTGACGTCGCCGATGATCCGGATCGCGAGGCCGGGACCCGGGAAGGGCTGACGCCAGACCATCCGCTCGGGCATGCCGAGCTCCTCACCGACGCGCCTGACCTCGTCCTTGAAGAGGAGCCGCAGCGGCTCGACGAGCTCCATGCGCATGTCGGCCGGCAGTCCGCCGACGTTGTGGTGCGACTTGATGAGCGCCGCGACACCGTCCTCGCCGCCTCCGGACTCGATGACGTCGGAGTAGAGAGTCCCCTGCACGAGGAACCGGATGTCTCCGAGCTTTCGCGCCTCCTCCTCGAAGACGCGGATGAACTCCTCGCCGACGATCTTGCGCTTCTCCTCCGGGTCGGAGACGCCGGCGAGCCGCGTGAGGAAACGCTTCTGTGCCTGGACGTGGACGAGCGGCACCTGAAAGTGACCGCCGAAGGTCTCCACGACCTGCTCGGCCTCGTTCTCGCGAAGCAGGCCATGGTCGACGAACACGCACGTGAGCTGGTCGCCGACCGCCTTGTGCACGAGGAGTGCCGCGACGGCCGAGTCGACGCCGCCGGAAAGTGCGCAGAGCACGCGCTCCGAGCCGACGGCCGCCCGGATGCGCGCGACCTGCTCCTCGATGACGGCCGCGGGGGTCCAGGTCGGCGGGGTGCCGGCGACCTCGTACAGGAAGTTCTTCAGGATCTCCTGCCCGTGCGGCGTGTGCACGACCTCGGGATGGAACTGGACGCCGTAGAGACGTCGCGCCACGATCCTCGAACGCCGCGATCGGGGTCGACGGCGAGCTCGCGGTGACCTCCGCGCCCGCGGGCGGAGCCGTCACCGAGTCGCGGTGGCTCATCCACACCGTCTGCTCGGGCGGCAGGTCGTGGAAGAGCTCCGACTCGCCCGCCTCGAGATCGGCCTTCCCGAACTCCGACGCACCCGTGCGCTCGACGACGCCGCCGAGGTCGCGCGCCATGAGCTGCATGCCGTAACAGATGCCGAGCGTCGGGATTCCGAGCGAGAAGATGTCGGTGTCCATGTCGGGCGCGCCGTCCGCGTACACCGACGCAGGACCGCCTGAGAGGATCAGCGCCGCAGGATTTCGCGCCGCGACCTGTGCCGCGGTGAGCCGGTGTCCGACGAGCTCGGAGTAGACCCGGGCCTCGCGCACGCGGCGCGCGATGAGCTGGCTGTACTGGCCCCCGAGGTCGACGACGAGAACGGGACGCTCTTCGGGCGGAGCTTCGGCGGTCGGGAGCGCGACGACCTCGGCCATCAGCGCCTGTAGTTCGGGGCGTCCTTCGTGATCGTGACGCCGTGCGGGTGGCTCTCGAGGAGCCCTGCCGGCGTGATCCGCGTGAACCGCGTGCGTGTCTTCATGTCCTCGATCGTCGCCGCGCCGCAGTAGCCCATCGACTGCCGCAGCCCCCCGACGACCTGGTGGACGATCGGCGCGAGCGGCCCCTTGTACGGGACTCGCCCTTCGATGCCTTCAGGAATGAGCTTCTCGACGTCCTCGACGTCGCCCTGGAAGTAGCGGTCTTTGGAAAACGAGCGCGCCTTCATCGCGCCGAGCGAGCCCATGCCGCGGTACTCCTTGAAGCGCTCGCCCTGCGCGACGATCACCTCTCCCGGCGCCTCGTCGGTGCCGGCGAACATCGATCCGAGCATGACCACGTCGGCACCCGAGGCGATCGCCTTCGCGATGTCGCCCGAGTTGCGCACACCGCCGTCGGCGATCACCGGGATACCGTGTCCCGCGAGCGCCTGTGCTGCATCCCACACGGCACGTCACCTGCGGGACGCCGACGCCCGGCGACCACGCGCGTCGTGCAGATGCTCCCGGGGCCTTGCCCGACCTTCACCGCGTCGGCTCCCGCGTCGGCGAGCGCGAGCGCTCCGTCGCCGGTCGAGATGTTCCCCGCGATCAGCTCGATGTCGTGCGCGGCCTTGAGCTTGCGGACGACCTCGAGAACGCCGTGCGAATGCCCGTGCGCCGTGTCGACGACGAGCACGTCGACCTCCGCGTCGACGAGCGCGGCTGCGCGCTCCATCGCGTCGGGCCCGACGCCGACGGCCGCGCCCACGCGCAGACGACCCTGGTCGTCCTTCGTGGCATCCGGGTACTTGATCTTCTTCGAGATGTCCTTGACGGTGATGAGCCCCGTGAGGCGACCTTCGTGGTCGACGACCGGCAGCTTCTCGATCTTGTTGCGGTGCAGGATCGCCTCGGCCTCCTCGAGCGTCGTGCCGACAGGGGCCGTGACGAGGTTCCTGCTCGTCATCAGCGCGGAGACGGGCTGCGACGTGTCGGTCTCGAAGCGAAGGTCGCGGTTCGTGAGGATGCCGACGAGGACGCCTGCGTCGTCGATGATCGGCACGCCGGAGATCCGGTAGCGCTCCATGAGCTCGAGAGCGTGGGCGACGAGATCGCTCGCGCGCAGCGTCACGGGCTCGACGATCATCCCCGACTCCGAGCGCTTCACCTTGTCGACCTCGGCGACCTGATCCTCGATCGAGAGGTTGCGGTGGACGATGCCGAGACCCCCCTCCCGCGCCAGCGCGATCGCGAGGCGCGCCTCGGTGACGGTGTCCATCGCGGCCGAGACGACCGGAATGTTCAGCGCGATCGTCGGCGTCAGTCGGGCGACGGTCGAGACGTCGTTCGGGAGGACATGCGACTCCGCCGGGAGGAGGAGGACGTCGTCGAAGGTGAGGCCTTCCTTGCCGAACTTCCGCTCGAGCGCGACGAGCCGCTCGATCTCCTCCTGACGAAACTCGGTCTCCATGGAGCGACGTTAGCAGCGTCCGCCGACGGCGATCAGGCGACCTCGACGCCGAGGGAGACAAGGCGAGTGCGGAACTGCTCGGCGGCGGCAATGTCGCCTTTGGCCTCGAGTATCTCGAAGGATTGTGCCGCCATCTCCGTCGCCTCCTGGCCACGGCCCATCTGGACGAGGATCTCGCCTAAATACGCTCTCGTCGCCGCCCGCGCAAAGTAGAAGTCCGTGGATTCGGCGAGGGCGAGGGCCTGGCGAGCACGCTGCTCCGCCTGCTCATGTTCTCCGCGGCGCGCATGGAGCAAGCCGCCGAGCATGTCGAGCCAGATGAAGTTGAACAGATCGTCCTTTCCGCTAGCTTCGCGCGCTTTGTCGCATAGCTCCTCGACCTCCGCATCGTCCGCGCCGGCTCGGTAGAGGCACTTGGCAAGGTTGACGGCTATGGTCGGGTAGTAGCCGCGCTCTCCGATTCGTTCGAGTAGCTCGATGCCCTCGCGCAACGCACGCTCCTCGGCCTCGAGGTTGCCTGCCCTGAATTCGACCTCGGACTCGCCAAGGGTCATTGCTCCGGCGCTTGCGAGGAGACCGGCCTCGAGGTAGACCTGCCGCCCGCCGACGAGCTCGCGCGCACGCGCGATCTCACCTTTTAGCGAGTACAGGCGGCCGAGGTTCTGTTGCGCCCACGCCTCCTCCAAGAGCCCGTGCTCACCCGCACGGACCGCCCCGACCTGTTCGATTGCGTCGTCGACCGGCATCGGCCCGTGAAGATAGGCCGAGAGCAACCTGCCTCGCGGGTTCCCAACGCCCCGGCCCACGGTGCCGGAACGCTCAAGGTGCGCGAGCACACGCTTGCACGCTTCCGCAGTTTCCACGGCCCGAAGGTGGAACCAGGCATCAATCGCGACGCACCACCAGTAGAACGCGATCCCATAGTGGTCGTCCGCCTGCTCGAAGATCTCGAGTGCCTCGTCACGCCAGGCCACACGCTCCGCTTGGTCCGCCCGGCCCACGACGGCCCAGTACGACCGCGTCACGAGCGCGTGTGCACGAGTCAGCGGGTCGGAAGCGCCGAGCGACTCACCGAGAAGCTCCCATGCCTCGTCGCCTCCGCCGGCCTCGAACAGTGCCGCCGCATAGTCCGGAGCCAGCGAGAGCCTTCGCTCGTCACCGCTCGGGAGCAGGCCGGTCGCGCGCCGGAAGAGCGACCGCCCGGCATTGAAGTCGCTCCGATCGAGTGCAGCACGACCGGCCGAGACGAGATGGTCGGACGCACGGCGGGCGAGCTCGGGCAACACCGGATCGGTGCCGTCCAGTTCCAAGCGGTAGCGATGCGCCTGCTCGAGGTGGTAGCCGACGATCTCGTCCCCCTCGACCAGGTCGTGCGTCGAGAGCCAGTCGGCGAACTGTTCGTGGAGCTCCGCCCGGGTGGCCTTCGGGAGCGACTCGTACGCCGCATCACGAATGAGGAGATGGCGGAAGCGGTAGCCCTCGTCCTGAGGGAACGTCGACGAGGTCGAGCGGATGAGCTCCTTGCGCACGAGCGTCGTCAGATGTGACTCGACGTCGCCACGAACGGGAGCGGGCGACAGCTCTGCAACTGCGCCGCGATGGAACACCTCGCCCTCGACCGAGCCACGCTCCATGACGACGCGGACGTCACCGTCTAGCGAGTCGATCCGCGCTTGAAGGAGGGCATGAATCGTCGGGGGGACGACGATCTCTCCGTCCCCGCCGTGCTCGCGCACCATCGCGAGCATCTCCTCGACGTACAGCGGGTTCCCCGCCGAGGCCGCAGTGATGCGATCATGAAGGTCAGCTTCGAGCTGCGTATCTCCGAGTAGATTCGAGATCAGTGCCTCACACTCGTCGGCGCCGAGGGGCTCGAGCAGGATTGACGTCGCGTTCATCTTGCCGCCGCCCCAGTCGGGCCGCACGTCGAGGAGCTCGGTGCGCGCGACGCAGAGAAGGAAGATCGGCGCGTCGCGGGAGAGGTCTGCAATGTGCTCGACGAGGTCGATGAAGACCGGTTCGGCCCACTGCAGATCGTCGACGACCACGACCTGTGGTCGCTCCGCGGCCCGGGCTTCGAGAAGGCGCCTGAACGCGAGTTGCGTCTCGGGAGGAGACGTACCGATCACGGAGTCCGGCTCGACCCCGATCGCGATCAGGATCTCGACGAGCGGCCAATAGGTGATCCCCTCGCCGTACGAGAGGCAGCGGCCGCGCAGGATGTCGGCCGAGTCGCCGACGCGGTCGAGGAAGTCCGCGACGAGGCGCGACTTCCCGATCCCCGCCGGGCCGAGCAGCGTGACGAGCCGGCACGAGCTGTTCGTCGAGGACGTCCTCGAAGTCGCGCCAGAGACGGTTGCGCTCGCGTTTCCGTCCGACGAGAAGCGCCTCGGGGTTGCGGGCTAAGCCCCTCTGAGTCGGGGAGAACCTCGACGAGAGCGAACGCCTCGACCGGCTCGGCCTTTCCCTTCAAGGCGAGAGGCTCGACCGCCTCGACCCGGACCGCATCGCGGACGAGGTTCTGCGTCTCGGCTCCGATGAACACCTCGCCCGCGCCCGCCGCCTGCTCGAGCCGCGCGGCGACGTTGACCGCGTCACCGGTGACGAGCGTCTCCCCCTCGCCGCCGACCACCACCTCTCCCGTGTTGACGCCGATCCGCGCCTCGAGCCCGTGCTCCGAGATCTGCGCCTGCATCTCCGCTGCGGCGCGAACTGCACGCAGCGCGTCGTCCTCGTGCGAGACGGGGATCCCGAAGACGGCCATGACCGCGTCGCCGACGAACTTCTCGACGGTGCCGCCGTGGCGCTCGAGGATGACGCGCAGGTCCTCGAAGTAGCGCCGCATGCGGGCGCGCAGCGCTTCCGGATCGGTCGACTCGCCAAGAGCGGTCGAGCCGACGAGGTCGCAGAAGAGGACGGTGACGACCTTTCGCTGCTCGCGCGCCGCCCCGGCTACGGCAAGCGGCGCGGCGCAAGACATGCAGAAGCGTGCCTCGACCGGGTTCTCCGCCCCGCAGTTCGCACACGCCGTCACGGCGACGAGTCTACGAGGGTGGCGATGTTCGGAGCTCGGCCTGGGCCGCCCTTGACCGGTCGGCCGACACGACGTTCCCTTTCTGCTCGTAGAAGGCGATAGCCCGTTGCATCGCCGCGGCGGCGTCATCCGTGCGACCTGCTCGAGCGAGCACTTCGCCGAGGACCTCGTGCACGTAACCCTTGAGTTCGGTGAAGTCGATCGGTTCGACGAGCCCGACGGCCTCGTGCAGCAAATCGAGCGCCTCGTCCAGCGCTCCACGGCTCGCGAGGACGCGCGCACGAGCCGCACGCGATCGCGGCTGCGAGTCGAGGTCGTCCATAGCCGCGATTGCGCGACTCCCGTCTGCGAGCTCGAGGGCCTCGTCGTAGTGACCCCGGAGAAACAGCACATCGCTGAGCAAGCCGTCGACCGTAGAGCGGACCCCAACGTCTCCGATCTCGAGGAGGAGATCGTGGCCACGCCGTAGTACGAACTCGGCGCGGTCGAGATCCCGTGCTATCAGCTCGGCGGACCCGACGTCGCCGGCGTAGATGCCTTTCAGGAGCCGCAGATCGAACTCCTCGATGAGGTCCCACGCATCCGCCGCTGCGCGACGAGACAGCTCGAACTCACCGCGCATCGCCCGGAAGAGCGCGAGGATGTGGAGTGCCTGAGCCCTGAGGGACGCGTTTGCATAGTCGGCCGCGAGGAGCTCCTCGACGAGAGCGATGCCCTGCGGAGCAGGCATAGGCCCCCAGCCGGCGGGCCGAAGCCGAGCTCCCATCGTGTCGCGAAGCAGCGCGTTGTCCCCCGTCGTGAGCGCGATTTCGACCGCGCGAGCGAGATCGTGCTCACCCTCGCCCGCACGACCGAGCTGGAACTTGCATATGCCGATCTCGGCGTGCGCGGCGACGAGAGCCGCGAGCTCGTGTGAACCCTCGAGGGACGCCGCAATCTCGAGGGCTTCCTCGAGCTCGGCTTCGACGGTCGCCCCGGAGTCGATCCGCGTCTGGAGGGAGTTATGCGCGAGGCGCGCCAGAGCTAGCACTCCCTCGTTCCCGGCCGCGCGGGCGGCTTCGATCACGGACGGCAGTAACGCATCCGCCCGCTCGAGCTCCCCACGTCGGATGAGGACCTGCGCGAGAGCGAACATCGCCTCGAGATGTGGCCGATCGTCGTCACGGCTGAGGTCGACCGCGCGCTGGAGGAGGCTGGAGGCGGCGGAGAGATCGGCGCGGCCGAGGGCGTTGCGACCGGCCGCGAGAAGACGCGCTCCTGCACGCACCGCCAGCTCCGGATCACCGACACCCAGCTCACGGCGGAAGAGGAGGGCCCGCTCCAGGTGGTAGCCGACGATTTCGTCTCGCTCGAATGGAGTCTCGACATCGGCACCCTCTAGCCACTCCCCAAACCGCTCGTGCAGGTCCGCGCGGAGCGCCTTCGGCATCGACCCGTAGACCACCTCGCGTACGAGGATGTGTCGGAATCGATACGCCTCTTCGCCCGCCGTGAGCGCTCGCTCGGGCCAGATCAACTCCCGGCGGATCAGGCTCGCGAGGTGCGACTCGACCTGAGCGCTCATGTGCTCGGGAACGAGCGCCACGACAGTACCGCGGTGAAACACCTCGCCCTCGATCGCACCGCGCTCGAGCACGACGCGCACGTCCTCCTCGAGCGAGTCGATGCGCGCCTGGATGAGGGCCTGGATCGTCGGTGGCACGGCGACGTCCCCGCTTTGCTCGCGGAGCATCGCGAGCATCTCCTCGACGTAGAGCGGGTACCCGGCCGACACCTCGACGATCCGCTCGCGCAGCTCGTCCTCGATCGACGCGGCGCCCAGCAGCGTGTCGATGAGCGTCTCTCGCTCGTCGGCGGCCAGCGGCTCGAGCAGCAGCGACGTCGCGTTGAGCTTGCCGCCACCCCAGTCCGGCTGCGCCTCGAGCAGCTCCGTCCGGGCGATGCAGAGGAGGAAGATCGGCGCACCGCGGGAGAGGTCTGCGACGTGCTCCA
>CAWHYV010000018.1:0-141723 GCA_963833725.1 uncultured Gaiellaceae bacterium | reverse complement strand
GGTATGGACGCGTTGTCGGATGCGGATTGCCTGGCGCGCTCACTGAATGAGCCGACGGCGTTCGCGCTGATCTTCGATCGCCACTTCGGTGCCATCCACAGGTACCTCCATCGACGAGCTGGTCGTGATCTCGCCGACGAGCTGGCCGCAGAGACGTTCGCGCTTGCCTTCGAGCGGCGAGCGAGCTGTCGCGCAAGCGACAGCGTCCTGCCATGGCTGTACGGGATCGCAACGAACCTTGCTCCATCGCCACCGGCGGGTTGAGCGCCGTCAACTGGACGCCTACGCTCGTAGCGGAGTCAACAACTGGGTCGCCTATGAGGACGACGCGGCGGCACGAGTGGGCGACTCGTCTCACGGCGCTCAGTTGGCCCGAGCACTCGCCGCCATGCCGCCGCGGGAGCGGGACGCGCTGCTCCTCTACGCGCTGGCCGACCTCAGCTACGACGAGATCGCCGTGCACTCGATGTCCCGGTCGGGACCGTGGGCACGTGGCTTCACCGGGCGCGTCTGACCGCACAACACGAACTCGCGACGGAGACGAACGCTCTCCCTCTCGCGACCACAGGAGCTGATCGGAATGAATGAACTGGATCTCTTTCGCGACTTCTGTCGCGGAGTCGCAGCTCCGAGCGCAGAGGCGCAGCGACGAGCTTCCGCCCGGCTGGCGAGTGCGCTCGACGAAGTAGTCGGTCGAGAGAAGGCAGCTCGCCTGCGCCACGGCCGTCGTCGCTGGCCCCTCGTCGCGCTCGCTGCAGTGATCCTGGTCGGCGGGCTTCTCGTTGCGCCGGCGTTCGGCATCGGCGATCGCCTTCTCGATCTGATTCAGGGCGCACCTGCGCGGCCCGAGGTGCAGAATCCTGTGTGGTCGCCCGACGGCCGGCGGATCGCTTTCGTGAGCCTGCGCGATGGCAAGGCGCTGTACGTCATGAACGCCGACGGCAGCGGCCTGAGGATCGTGGCGCGCGTCGAGGGGCTCGCCACTCCTGCGTGGTCGCCCGACGGGCGCAGGATCGCCTTCCACGGCCGGCGCGACGGCGTTTCCGGCGCCGCCCTCTACGTCGTGAACGCAGACGGAAGCGGGCAGCGGACGTTGGCGCGCTGGGGAAGCGCTCCTGCCTGGTCGCCCGACGGGCGGAGGCTCGCGTTCTTCCAGAGCAGCAAGCTTTACCTCGTGAACGCTGACGGCAGCGGCCACCGGGTTCTGACGCGGATGCCGAAGGCCGGGCGCTCTCGCTCTCTTGCATGGTCGCCCGACGGGCGGAAACTTGCCTTCCTCTTCGAGCGAGATTGCGGCCAATTCTGCTTCCACCTCTATGTCCTGAACGCCGACGGGAGCGGGCTTCGTGACTTGACGCGGAACCTGGCCGGCGTCCGTCGGTTCGGTGTTGGTCTCGCCTCCGACCCTGTCTGGTCTCCCGACGGACGGAAGATCGCCTTCATGCGACTCAACAAGCGGCTCGGGGTCTATGTCGGGAACGTCGACGGCAGTGGGGTGCGGAACCTCACGCCCAAGCCGAGGGGCGCCGCCTACGCCGCGCCTGCCTGGTCGCCCGACGGGCGGAAGATCGCCTTCGCCGGCGAACGCGACGGCAACTCCGAGATCTACCTGATGAACGCCGACGGAAGCGGACAGCGGAATCTGACGCGCAACCTGGCGTACGACGGCGATCCTGGCTGGGCGCCCGACGGACAGAAGATCACCTTCGTCAGTAACCGCGACGGCCGCTACGCGGTCTACGTCATGAACGCCGACGGGAGCGGGCAGCGGAGTCTGACGTGAACGCGGCGGATCGTGCGCACGTCATGAGAAGCCGGTTGCGCGTGCTCTCGGCCCTGCTTGTCTGCATCGGCGTGGTCGCCACGTCTGCGTCGGCAGGGACGGAACAGAGGCGGAGCGCGCCTCCTCCCGTCGGGCGTGTGTTGCAAGAGATACCTCCGGGGGCGAAGAGCGTGATCGTCTTCGTCTCCGCCGCGGGCAAGGAGTACGTGGCGACGGCGGGTTCCCCTCGTCCGGGAGCAGACCAGCGCTTTCGCATCGGGAGCGTGACGAAGACGTTCACCGCGACGATCGTGTTCCAGCTCGTGCAGGAGGGGACGCTTCGCCTCGACAGCACGCTGCGAAGAGCACCTGCCGGGCGTCGTTCCACGGGGCGGGGAGATCACGATCCGGCACCTGCTCGGTCACCGCTCGGGGCTCGCGAACATCACGGACTACCCGGGATGGCTCAACCAGGCGGAACGGTCGCCCTCGACCAGTCCCATCAAGAGCTTGCGCTTCGCGGCCTCCAAGCCGCTGGCGTTCGAGCCCGGCAGCCAGGAGCGCTATTCGAACACGAACTACATCGCGCTCGGTCTCGTGATCGAGAAGGTCACGGGACGCTCGTACGCGGAGGAGCTCGAGCAGCGCGTCCTCGATCCGCTCGGGCTTGAGCGGACGGAGCTGCCGACGACGCGCCGCCTCTCTGATCTCGACGACGCCGGCTCCAACCCGAACCTTGCCTGGGCGGCGGGCGCGATCGTCTCGAACGCGCACGACCTTTCCCGCTTCTACTCCGCCCTCCTCTCGGGGCGAATACTGTCCGCCGCCTCCCTTAGGGCGATGAAGGACACGGCCAAGACCGACGGAGTGTTCAGCACGGGGCTCGGGATCTTCTCGACCGACCTCGCCTGCGGGCGCTCGTGGGGCCACGACGGTTACATCGTCGACTACCAGACGCTCGTCATCGCGACCGAGGAGGGCGACCGCGTCGCCGTCGTCTCGCTCCGCGGGCGTGGATACATCCCGTGGCTCGGGAGAGCGCTGCTCTGCGCAGAGCCTCCCCTTGCGGCTGGCTCTGCGCCAGCAAAGTCGAGGATCGCGTTCACGAGCAGCATCCGCCCGGGTCCCAGCCCGCTGTACGTCGCGAACGCCGACGGGAGCGGGCAGCGGTGGCTAGCGCTCAACGCGTGGATCGTCGGTCCCGTCTGGTCGCCGGACGGGCGGACGATCGCCTTCGAGAACCTGCGCGACGGCAACGGCGAGATCTACGTCGTGAACGCCGACGGGAGCGGGCAGCGGAGGCTGACGCGCAACCCGGCGCACGACTTCGCTCCCGCCTGGTCGCCCGACGGGCGGAGGATCGCCTTCGTCCGCGACCGCGGCCGCGGCAGCACGCATAGGCCGGAGGTCTACGTCATGAACGCCGACGGGAGCCGGCAGTTGAGGCTGGTGCGACGCGGCCGGCAGCCTCTCTGGTCGCCGGACGGGCGGAGGCTCGCCTTCACGCGCGGGCAAGGCGGAGGCAGTGTGTACGTCGTGAACGCCGACGGGAGCGAAGAGCGGAACGTGACGCGCGGCTCGGTGCGCGACTTCGCCTGGTCGCCGGACGGGCAGCGGATCGCCTTCGACAGCGTGCGCGACGGCAACTCCGAGATCTACGTCGTGAACGCCGACGGGAGCGGGCAGCGGAGGTTGACGCGCAACGCCGGTCCCGACTTCGCTCCCGCCTGGTCGCCGGACGGGCGGAGGATCGCCTTCGCGGGCTCCCGTGGAATCCATGTCATGAACGCCGATGGGAGCGGGCAGCGGAACCTGATGCGCAAACCGACGCGAGACTTCGCGCCGACCTGGTCGCCGGACGGTCGGAGGATTGCCTTCGTCAGCAACCGCGACGGCAACCTCGAGGTCTACGTCATGAACCCCGACGGCAGCGGTCAGCGGAATCTGACGCGCAGTCCGTGGAACGAAGGCTCGGCTTCCTGGTCGCCCGCGCCAAAGAAGTAGCACCTAGGTTCTGACCGCCCCTTTCAGCGCCCGCTCCTCGAACCGCAGGTAGTTCGCCAGCCCTCGATCGAGCGGCAATGCGATGCGTCGTCAGGTGCCTGGCTACGATCGCCGCGTGCGCTTTCGCATAGTCCTGTTCGACCTCGACGGCACGCTGATCGACTCCGGGCCGATCATCCTCGCGTCGATGCAGCACGCGGTGCGGACGGTGCTCGGGCGCGACATCCCGCCCGACGAGCTCGGCATGACGATCGGCGGGCAGGGGATCGTCGCGCAGATGCAGGCGATCGACGCAGAGCACGCCGACGCGCTGCTCGAGGCGTACAAGGAGCACAACGACGGGCTCCACGAGACGCTGGAGGCTTTCGACGAGCTCCTTGCGTTGCTCCCCGGCCTGAAGGCGGAGGGACGCAAGCTCGGAATCGTCACGGCCAAGCGTCACCGAACCGTGGGGCTCGCGCTCGACCGCTTCCCCGCTCTCGCGAGCGTCGTCGACGTCGTGGTCGCGCACGAGGACACGGAGCGACACAAGCCTGATGCCCAGCCAGTGCTGCTCGCCGTCGAGAAGCTCGCAGGCACGACGAGCGACGCCGTCTATATCGGCGACTCGCCGTTCGACATCGGTGCGGCGAAGGCGGCGGGCGTCTACGCGATTGCCGTCGGGTGGGGTGGGATCCACCCGGACGCGAGGCTGCAGGCAGAAGGTCCCGACGCCTTCGTCCGCACGCCGGAGGAGCTCCTCGATGTCCTCTAGAACAGCTGCGCCCGCGGATCGCGCTGCCGAGCTCCGACGGCTGATCGAACACCATAACTACCGGTACCACGTCCTCGACGATCCCGAGATCGACGACAGCGCCTACGACGTGCTCTTCGACGAGCTCCGAGCGCTGGAGGACGAGCACCCCGAGCTCGTCACGCCCGACTCGCCGACGCAGCGCGTCGGGGCGCCTCCCACGGCCGGCTTCACGAAGGTCGCGCATCTCTCGCCGATGGGGTCGCTCGAGAAGGTGACGACGCGTGAGGCGCTGGAGAAGTGGGCGGAGGACGTGCGCAAGCGGCTCGGGACGGACGAGCCGGTCGCATACGTGCTCGAGCCGAAGATCGACGGCTCGGCGGTCTCGCTCGTGTACGAACACGGCGTCCTCGTCCGCGGCGCCACCCGTGGCGACGGGGAGCGCGGCGAGGATGTGACCGGGAACCTGCGGACGATCGAGGCGATCCCGCTTCGGATGCTCGGAGACGACCCGCCCGCCCGTGTCGAGGTGCGCGGCGAGATCTTCTTCCCGCTCGCCGGCTTCGCGCGCTTCAACGAGGCGCAGCTCGCGGCCGGTCGCAAGCCGGCACCGAATGCGCGCAACGCGGCGGCCGGCTCGCTCCGGCAGCTGAACCCGGCGGTTACGGCTGAGCGGCCGCTCTCGATCTTCGTCTACGGGATCGGCGTGCTCGAGGGAGCCGTGCTCGCAGCGCAGTGGGATGCGCTCCAGTGGCTTCGCGAACGTGGTTTCCGAACGAACCCGAGTGTGGAGCGGCTCGAGTCGATCGAGGCGGTTGCGGATGCATGTGCAGCCTGGGAGTCGCGGCGCGGGTCACTCGGCTACGAGATCGACGGGATCGTCGTCAAAGTCGACTCGTTCGACCAGCAACAGCGCCTCGGCTCGCTCCACGGTCGGCCGCGCTTCGCGCGCGCGTACAAATGGGCGCCGACCGCGGCGGTGACGCGACTGCTGAAGATCCATGTCCGGGTCGGGCGCACCGGCGTCCTCAACCCGCTTGCCGAGCTCGAGCCGGTTCACGTCGGCGGGGTCACGGTGACCAGCGCGACGCTCCACAACGAGGACGACATCAGGCGGAAGGACATCCGCGTGGGTGATCTCGTCATCGTCCAACGTGCCGGAGACGTCATCCCGCAGGTGGTCGGGCCGGCGGGCGAGCACGAGCCGGGAACGAAGCCCTGGCGCATGCCGAAGCGCTGCCCTCTCTGCAACGCCGCCGTCGTCAGACCTGAGGGCGAGGTCATGCACCGCTGTCCGAACCGTGCGTGCCCGTCGCGCGGGCTCGAGACCCTCTATCACTGGGTCGGCGCCGCGCTCGACATCGAAAACGTCGGCGGGAGCACGATCAAGAAGCTGTGGGACGAGGGAGTCGTGCGTTCGCTTCCAGACCTCTATCGACTCACCGCGGAGCAGCTCGCCGAGGTCGAGGGCTACGCGGAGATCTCGGCCACGCGCGCGTACGAATCGATCCAGCGCTCGAAGGAGCAGCCGTTCTCGCGCGTGCTCTTCGGACTCAACATCCCCAAGGTCGGCTGGGTCATTGCTCGCAGCCTGGCGCTCCATTTCAGGAACGTCGACGCGCTCGCGGAGGCGACGCTCGAGCAGCTCGAGGAGGTCGAGGGGATCGGGCCCGAGCGTGCGGAGTTGATCGCGGAGTGGTTCGCCGACTCCGAGAATCGCACGCTCGTCGAAGAGCTCCGCAGCCTCGGTCTTCAACTCGCTCTCACCGACGAGGACCGCCCGCCGGAGGGTCGCCTCACAGGGAGTCAGTACGTCATCACCGGGACGCTCGAGGGCTGGAGCAGGGAGGAGGCAAGGGCAGCTCTGGAGTCTCTCGGCGCAAGGGTCACGGAGTCCGTCTCGAAGAAGACGTCCGGAGTCGTGGTCGGCGAGAGTCCGGGATCGAAGGCCCAGAAGGCGGAGAAGCTCGGCGTCCCCGTCCTCTCCGAGGCCGATCTGCGAGCGTTGCTCGGCTAGCTCGGAGCGCGCGCGAGTGCCGTCACGAAGCGGTCCTGCGCGGCACGCGCGGTCCAGTACTGGACGGGCGATCCGTTCTGGAGGATCGCGAACACGTAGCGGCGCCGGACGAAGCCGGCGAGCGCCGATGCGCGGTTCGTCGTCCCCGTCTTGGCGATCACCCGTCCCCTCGTCGGATGCGTGGCCAGCCGCCTCTCGAGCGTTCCGGAGACGCCTGCGACGGCGAGCGAGGAGACGAACGCCTCGCGCGTCGCGGCATCCGTTGCGCCCGCTCGCAGGATCGCTGCGAGCGTCCGCGCCGTCGATCGATCGAAGCGCGAGAGTCCCGATGCGTCTGCGATGCGTACTCCGGCGAGTGGCACTCCCGCATCGGCCAGCGTCGCGCGCACGACGCGGGCACCGGCTCGCGTCGAGCCACGAGGGCTGATCGTCGCGCCGAGCTCCTTGAGCAGCATCTCGGCGGCGAAGTTGTCGCTCTCGGCGTTCACGAGTCTGAGGACTCGCGACAGGCGCTCCGAGAGGTCGAACGCGACCACGAGCGCGTCGTCGGGAGCGCGACCGGCGCCGGGTCGACCCGCGACGGCGACGCCGTGACGCTCGAGGGCTTCCGTGAAGGCGCGCGCGGCGGCTGCGGCCGACTCGTTCGCTCCGTTGACGAGGACGTCGCGTACCGCCAGCGCCGACAGCGGCCTCGACTCGATGCCGAGGTACGACGCTTTCCAGCCGAGTCCGTCTCGTCGCGAGTCGAAGTGTGAGTCGTCGCCGAGCACGCGGCCGGCGATCCGCCGGATGCCCGTCGCTGCGAACCTGCGAGCGAGTCGGTCGAGGTCGGCGCGCGTGAGTGTCGGGTCACCGAACCCGACGAGCCAGACGTTGCCGCCCCAGACGCGGCCGCTCCGAGATCCGGCGGCGAGCACCTCGGTTCGAAACCTGAACCGGGGGCCGAGTACGTGCAGCGCGGAGAAGGAGACCGCGAGCTTCTCCGCGGACGCAGGGAGCAGGGAGAGGCGGGCGTTCGAGGAGTACACGGTGTCCCCGCTCCGGAGGTCGAGCGCGATGGCACCCGTCCGCCGCGGATCGACGCCCGGCGCTTTCAGCGCGCGCGCGAGCGCGGTCTCGAGATCAGTCGGCGCCGCTGCGGTCCTCGACGCCGTAGCGCCGACGGCTGCAACCCCGACGGCGAGCACTGCCAGCGTGACGTATACGACTCTCACGATCGAACTGTGTAGCGGAGGCTGCCGACGGCAGCGTGCCGCTACCGGTAGATCGTGATGGTGACCGTGCGCCGGCCCCACGCGCGAGCTTTGGCCGTGCTCGGGAACCAGAGGTCGATGATCCGACCCTTGATCGCCGTTCCGACGTCCGCCGCAAGCCCTGGGCCGTATCCCGGTACATGGATGTTGGTGCCGAGAGGAATGAGCTTCGGATCGACGGCGACGACACCCTTGCGGACAGGAACTCCGAGCGCAGTGCTGCCGGGAAGCGAGTACGCCACGGCATCGACCTTGAGGCGATACGCCGTTGACTCCTGCGGCTGCCCGAGAGCCGACCCTCCGGCGGCGACGAGCACCGTCGTCAGGACCGCGGCGACCACGGCCCCGCACCTTCGCATTCCCCTGCCCACGACCGGGTGACCCTAACACAGGTCTGGTACCGGATCCGGCTGGGTTAAGCCCTCTTTGCAGTGATTTTGGCTCTGTTGCAGGTTGCAGGCGTCCGTGGGGGCTGCTAGGGTCTCCGACTTGTGACGGGCCAGACCGCCACCGGCGGGACTGTCCGGGGACGACGGAGAGCCACCTTCACAGGCTCGCGCGCCGGATGGACGCCGATAGCCGTTCTCGCTGTGGCAAGCGCCGCGGGGCTGCTGCTTGCCGTTGGACCGGCATCCGGCCAGACGATCACGTCGAAGCGGGCTCAGGCAGAGGCGATCATGGCCGACGTCGAGAGCCTCAACGGCAACCTCGAGCAGACGATCGAGGCCTACAACTACGCGAATATGCAGCTCGACGAGATCGACAGCGATCTCGAGTCGAATGCGAAGCACCTGGTCGCGGCGAAGCGGAGCCTCGGTGTCGCTCAGAAGCGCATCCAGGAGCGGCTCCGCGACCTCTACGTCAACGGTGCAGGCGATTCGACCCTCGAGGTGATCCTCGGATCGACGAGTCTCGACGACATCATCGCGCGGCTCGACGCGATCGAACGCGTCTCGAGCCAGGACACGCAGATCCTGCGGACGGTCAAGCGCTATCGCGCGGAGGTCGAGACACGGCGCTCCAATCTCCAGGAGGCGCGTGTCAAGCAGGCGCAGATCGTCTCCGAGCAGGCGGCGCAGAAGCAGGCGATCGAGTCGCAACTCGCCGAGCAGAACCAGCTCCTCTCGTCGGTCAAGGGCGAGATCGCGGAGATGCGCGCCGAGGAGCAGCGCCAACAGGCTGCACTCGCCGCCCAGGCGCGAGCGCGTGCTCAGGCCCAGCAGCTTTCGCAGCAGGCCGTCGTACAGCAGACGTACGACACGGCCGTCGTTGTGCCGACCTACGACGCCGACATTCCGGCAGCCCGGTACGGCAGCGTCGTCGGGATCGCGCTGCAGTACCTCGGAATCCCGTACGTGTGGGGGGGCTCGAGCCCGTCCACCGGCTTCGACTGCTCCGGGTTCACGAGCTACGTCTTTGCGCAGCTCGGCGTCTACCTTCCGCACCACGCGGCGTCGCAGTACGGCATGGGAACGCCGGTCTCCTACGAGCAGCTCGCTCCCGGTGATCTCGTGTTCTTCAGCGGCCTCGGCCACGTCGGGATCTACATCGGCGGGGGTCAGTTCGTCCACGCGCCGCACACGGGCGACGTCGTCAGGATCTCGAGCCTTGCCGAGCACGGCTCGTACGTCGGCGCTCGTCGGCTCTAGCCGGCGATCTCCTCACTCGGAGCGGTCTCCACGTAGGGCTCGCCGTAGAGCGCCTCGATCTCCGTTGCGAAGTGCTCCTGGACGGCGCGCCGTCTGAGCTTCAGGGTCGGAGTGATCTCGCCGGCCTCCATCGTGAAGTCGCGAGGGAGGATCGCGAAGCGCTTGAGCTGCTCGTAGCGCGAACGCTCGCTGTTGGCATCGTCGACGGCGCTCTGCACCAGCTCACGAACGCGCGGGTCACGCGCGAGCTCGGCGCCATCCGCGTCGAGCCCGTGTTCGGCCGCCCATCGGCCGATCTCCACGGGGTCGAGCGTGATCAGGGCGGCGACGTACGGTCGCGTATCGCCGACCACGAGCGCCTGCGAGACGTACTTGGAGGTCTTCAGATCGTTCTCGATGTTCTGCGGTGCGACGTTCTTGCCCCCGGCCGTGACGAGGATGTCCTTCTTGCGATCGGTGATGTGCAGGAAGCCGTCGTCGTCGAGATGGCCGATGTCGCCCGTCTTGAGCCAGCCGTCCGGCCCCAACACCTCCGCCGTCGCCTCGGCGTCCTTGAAGTACCCCTGGAAGACGGTGTCACTGCGCACCTCGATCTCGCCGTCGGGTGCGATGCGGATCTCGGATCCCGGGAGCGGCTGCCCGACGGAGCCGAAGCGGTAGCGGTCGGGTGTGTTCACGCTGCACGCGGTCGTGCACTCGGTGAGGCCGTAGCCCTCCGTGATCCGTATGCCCACCGCATCGAAGAACTCGGCGATGTCCTTGGCGAGCGGTGCTCCTCCCGATCCGGCCATGCGAAGACGGCCGCCGAGCGGCTCGCGTACCTTCGCGAAGACGAGGCGATCCGCTATGCGGTGCTTCGCGCGCAGGCCGGCCGGAATGCTCTCGCCGGACGCCTCCCTTCGGCTGACCTCTCGACCCACGGTGAGCGACCAGTCGATGAGCCGTCGCTTCCGGCCCGTGGCCCGGTCGAACGTGGACTGGACGAGTGAGTACACCTTCTCGTACACACGCGGGACGCTCGGCAGGATCGTCGGGCGTACCTGCGGCAGTGCATCCCCTACCCGCAGGGGGTCGGCCAGGAATGCGATCGTGAAGCCCACCTTCGCGCCGAGCAGCAGCATCAGACGGCCGTAGTTGTGCGCGAGCGGGAGGTAGAGGAGCATGAGGTCGTCGGGGTGGTAGTACGTCTCTTCCATCCGGTCGACGACGCACGCCATCTCGTAGTAGTTGAGATTGCTGAGCATGCACCCCTTCGGGGGCCCGGTCGTCCCGGACGTGTAGATGATCGTGAAGAGGTCGTTCTCGCCGATTGCCGCGGTGGCGTCGTCGAGCGCTGTCGGGTTCGAGCGAGCGAAGTCACGTCCGTGCGCGGCGAGGCCTTCGAGGTCGTGGAAGGTGAGCACGTGCTGCAGGGACGAGAGCTCGCTCGACACCTCCTCGACCTTCGCGAGCTGCGCTGCGTCTTCGCAGACGATCCCGACGGCCTCGGAGTGGGCGAGGAGGTATCCGACGTCGCGGGGAGAGCTCGATGCGTAGACCGGCACGCCCACCGCGCCGATCTGCGCGAGCGCGAAGTCGACGAGCGCCCAGTCGAGGCTGTTCCGAGCAAGGAGAGCGACGTTGTCGCCTTTCTGCAGTCCCCGCGCGAGCAGTCCGTTCGCGTACGCGCGCACACGCTCGTCCGCATCCGCCCACGACACCTCGTTCCAGCCGTCGTCCGACTCGGTGAGATACGCCGGCCCCGGGTGCGCCGACGCGACGGCGTCGCGCCACAGTCGGGCGATCGTTCGGCGCCCGGCGGGCGCGCCCGTCTCGAGGGAGGCCGAAACCGTCTCCGTCACTCCGTTCAGCTTAGTGAGAGGGAATCCGCAGGGGAAGGCGAATCCTCCTGTTCCCGGGCAACCGGTCTCGGGTATCAGCGACGTCAACGGCTGTAGAACACGGTTACGCTTTCATCCATGCGCACAACCTGGAACGGATCCCTCAGCTTCGGCCTCGTCTCGATCCCCGTGGGCCTCGCCCCGGCGACGAAGCCCGCCGCGCGGCAGTCCGACGTCTCGTTCCGGCTCCTGCACCGTGAGTGCTCGACGCCGATCAAGCAGAAGCGCTGGTGCCCGACCCACGACCGCGAGGTGACCCAGGACGAGATCGTGCGCGGCTTCGAGGTGACGAAGGGTCAGTTCCTGATCGTCGAGGACGCAGATCTCGAGGCCATCGAGCGTGCGGACGACTCGCGCTCCATCGAGATCACGCGCTTCGTGCCGGGGAGCGACGTCGATCCCGTCTTCTTCGATCGGACGTACTTCCTCGTTCCGGCCGCCGCACCCGCGCAGCGCCGACCTTACGTGTTGCTCCTCGAGGCGATGCGGCAGACCGGCACGGCCGCACTCGGCCGTTTCGTGCGCGCGGGTCGCGAAAGCCTGTGTCTCGTGCGCGCCAAGGGAGACGCGCTGGCGCTCGAGACGCTCTTCCTCGCCGAGGACGTCCATTCGCAGGCGGAGATCTCGGAAGCGGTCGAGGAGACGAAGGTGAAGAAGAACGAGCTCGATCTCGCACGCCAGGTCATCGAGAGTCTCGCGGGCGACTTCGAGCCGTCGGAGCTCGCGAGCGAGTACCGCCGTGACCTCCGCGCTCTGCTCGAGGCGAAGATGCGCGGTGAGGAGCTCGTTGCGCCGGAGCCGGTCGAGGTCGCACCCGTCATCGATCTCATGGAGGCGCTCAAGGCGAGTGTCGCCGCCGCGAAGAAGCAGCCAGCCGCCGAGGCTTCCGAGAAGCCGGTACGTGCGCGCAGGGCGCGCAGCAAGGCGAGCTAGAGGCTCGACCCTCGCGCGAACGTGATCGGCCCGCGCGGGCCGACGAGCGCGACTGTGGTGAGTCCCGCAGCACCGGGCAGAACGTCGATCGGCAGCGCATGCGGCCCGAGCCAGGCCGCGAGCCGTTCAGAGTCGCAAGCGATCTCGAGACGCGCCAGCGAGGCTGCTGGGCTTTCGATGGCGCCGGGGAAGGTGCCGGGATCGGAGCGTTCGATGAAGAACGGCAGCGCCGGAGTCGACGCGGCCTCGTCGACGCCCGCTGTGCGCCAGTCGATGCGCTCGCCCGACGGCTTCAATCGTGAGCCCTCCTCGATCCGGAGGTCGAGGCGCAACGCGGTCGCAGCGAGATCGTCGGGGCGCACGCACCAGCCGATCGGGGATCCGGCCCTGGTCGCGTTGCCCGCGACCCAACGACCGAGCACACTCGAGGCCGCCTCTCGCTCGTCCACGATCGCGATGAGCTCCACGTAGGAGTCTCCGAGCGGGACGATGCGATTCGCGGTCCCCCAACCCGGATGACGTCCACCGGCGACCGAGCGCAAGCCGTGCTCGCGCTCGAGCATTTCCGCCACACCGACCAGGTCGGTGACGGCGATGAGGAGGTGATCGAGCCTCAGGCTTGTGCGGAGACGGCGCCGGCTCCGACTGCCTCGAGCGATGCCTGGAAGAGCGT
Organism: uncultured Gaiellaceae bacterium; assembly: GCA_963833725.1. GTDB lineage: Bacteria > Actinomycetota > Thermoleophilia > Gaiellales > Gaiellaceae > GMQP-bins7. The sequence continues at coordinate 128,819 of CAWHYV010000018.1, read as the reverse complement.
CTTGTCGATCTTGCCGTGGTAGATGGGCACGCCTTCCTCGATGCAGATGCGGACGACCTCGTCGCGATCCATCCCCATCTCCTTGGCGAGCTCCTCGGGTGTCAGGTGGTTTGCCATCGTGCCTCCTGGGGCTTGAAAAAACGGCAAAGAAAAAGCCCGCCTGCGCGATGCGCGCACGTCGGGCTGCGGGTCATTGGCTGCCGGGGCGGGTCAACCTGCCCGCCTCTCGAGAGCGACACTCATTGCCCTGAGCATACTGCGCTCCGCCGACACTGTGCAACGCTTCTTCGTGGAGTTCGTGCACGCCGATCAGTCGCTCCTCGGTCCATGGCCGGAGGCGGGCTGAGCCCGCCGGGAGGCCAAGCGCGGTTGATGTCTCGCTGTGCCAGGAAGGGGGGCACGCGGGGGGAAACGTCGTTTCCCCCCGCGAACTGATCGGGGTGCCCAGATTTGAACTGGGGGCCTCTCCGACCCGAACGGAGCGCGCTACCAGGCTGCGCCACACCCCGGGGCGCGGAAAGGGTACCGGCTCGCGGCAGGCGCCAGGGCTATCCTCGATCGGTGCTTCGAGCAGTTCTCTTCGATGTCGACTTCACGCTGTTTCGACCCGGGCCCGAGCTCGGGCCCGAGGGATACCGCCGAGTCGGCGAGCGCCACGGCCTCGTGCTCGACCCGAATCGCTACGACGAGTCGCGTGCGGCTGCGATCGAGACGCTGCAGCGCAACCACGAGCTCGTGCACGACGAGGAAATCTGGATCGCCTTCACCGAGCAGATCGTCCTGGGGATGGGCGGTGACCCGGCCGGGGCATGGGCGTGTGCAACGGACATGGTGCGCGAGTGGGAGCGCCACGAGAACTTCTCGCTGTACGAGGACGCGCTGCCCGTGCTGGACGAGCTGCGCCGGCACGAGATCAAGACCGGCTTGATCTCGAACGGCCAGCGCGACCTCGACGAGTTCGTCAGCCACCACCTCCTGGACGTCGATGCCGTCGTCGGCTCGAAGGCGCACGGCCGCGTGAAGCCGCACGCGTCGATCTTCGTCGCCGCGCTCGCGGCGCTCGATGTCGCGCCGGAGGACACGGTGATGGTCGGCGACTCCTACGAGGACGACATCGAGGGCGCACGTGCGTTGGGAATCCGCGCGATCCTCCTCGATCGTGACGGCCTCCGGCTCGACGCGCCCGATCGGATCGACACGCTCCTCGCGCTTCCCGCAGCGCTCGGGCTACTCCGCAGCCTTAGCTCGCGCCGCCACGCGTTCGTGTGCGCGCCCAACTCCACGTCGGCGGGCGCCTCGCGGGATCCGAACTCCGCGGCCGCCTCCTCACGTGTCCAGACCGGGCCGATGCAGACGTCCTCGTCACCGAAGTGCGCGAGCCAGTCGGCGAGCGTCCGGCCGGCGAAGGAGGCCGCGAGCTCGGACGCCAGTGCGTCCTGGTCGGCGTCGAACTGCCGATCGGCGAGCTCCGGGCGGTCGACGAGCTCGCAGAGCCGCCGGAAGAACTTCGGTTCGAGCGCGCCGACCGTGAGATGCCGCCCGTCGGCGGTCTCGTAGATGCGGTAGCAGGCGAGCCCGCCCGTGAGCATGCGCTCGACCGGCTCGCCGCCGAGGCGGTGGGCGACGAGGTCGTGCGAGCGGTGCGTCATCGACACGACGATCCTCGGCCCTCTCCCGGTTCGAGTCCGCTCGATCAGCGCCGCGAGGATCTGCGTCACAGCCCCGAGCGCCCCCGCAGCGAGATCGGCGATCTGAACCGGCGGGAGTCCGGGCGCGGTGTCGGCGAGGACGCCCGCCCAGCCGAGGTAGTTCACGTCGTGGCCGGCTCGTAGACGGTGACGGCCGTCGTCGCCGAACCCGGTGATCGAGCAGTACAGCGTCGTCTCCGGGACGTCCTCCGGTCCGACGCCGAGCCGTGCGGCGACGCCGGGCCGAAAGCCCTCGAGCACGACGTCGGCGCGAGCGCAGAGCGCCTGTGCGAACGCGGCGTCTGCAGGGAGGTCGCACACGACGGACTCGCTTCCTGTACGGAGCGCAGAGTCCCACGCGGTGGCCGTCGGGCGCATGGGATCGCCTCCCGGAGGCTCGACCCGAACGACCCGAGCGCCGAGCCGACCCAGCTCGCGACTCGCATACGCCCCGGGGAGGTAGCGCGTGAAGTCGACGACCAGCGTTCCGGCGAGCGGTTGCACGCGGGCGGAGCGTACCTCTATCCTCGCCACATTGACTGACGATTCAATCGCCCACCGGGAGAAGCGGAAGCTGATCCTCGACGCCGCGATCCGCGTGTTCGCCGAGCGCGGGTACCACGGTGCGCGCGTCGGCGACATCGCCGAGGACGCCGGCGTCGCGCACGGCCTGCTCTACCACTACTTCGCGTCGAAGGACGACGTTCTACGGACGATCTTCACGGAGAACTGGGGCGAGCTGATCGTGCGCTTTCGTGCCGTGGAGGCCGCCGACGAACCGGCGCCGGAGAAGCTCGAAGGCATCGCGAAGATCCTTCTGCGCACATGGCGCAACGATCCCGCCCTCGTCACCGTGATGGTTCGCGAGGTCGCGCGGAGCCAGCAGCTGCGAGACCTCGTCGACGACGTGCGCGAGGCATTCGTGATCGTCCAGCGCATCATCGAGGACGGCCAGTCGGCAGGAGCGTTTCGCCGGGACATCGATGCGCGGCTGGCGAGCTGGCTCTTCTACGGCGGCCTCGAGGAGGTGCTCACCGGCTGGGTGCTCGGCGGGCTTCCCGACAGCGAGGAGGACGTCGCGCGCGCCGAGCGCACCGCCATCGACGTCGCGCTGCGCGGTATGGCCGTCTAGGCTCGGACGCGTGAAGATCTTCAACCTGAACGCCGACGAGTGGGATCGCGTCGAGGAGCGCCCGGGCTGGCGGAGCAAGGACGCGTGGGTCGGCGCCCACATCGATGCGGAGCTGATCGGCGGGAGCATGTACGAGCTCGAGCCCGGCGATCGGCTGTGGCCGTACCACACGCATCATGCGAACGAGGAATGGATGGTCGTCCTACGCGGCACGCCGACTCTGCGGACACCGGAGGGCGAGCAGGAGCTCACCGAAGGAGACGTCGCGTGCTTCCGTCGTGGCAAGGATGGCCTCCACCAGGTTCGCAACGGCACGGATGCGCCGATCCGCGTGCTCATGCTCTCGACCTTGAACGCACCTGATCTCGTCGAGTACCCGGACTCGGGCAAGGTCGGCGCGCGAAGCGTCGCCGGCGAGCGCGTCCTCCTCAGCCGACCCGGGCCGACCCTCGACTACTGGGACGGCGAGGAGTAGTCGCCCGCCTCTAGCGGAACGCGTTCTCGCCGGTCAGCGCCTGGCCGACGACGAGCGTGTGCACCTCGTGCGTGCCCTCGTACGTGAGCACTGACTCGAGGTTGTTCACGTGCCGGATCACGGGGTACTCGAGGGTGACGCCGTTCGCTCCGAGGATCGTCCGCGCGGTACGTGCGACCTCGATGGCGCCGCGGACGTTGCCCATCTTTCCGAGACTCACGTGCTCCGGTCGCAACGTTCCGTCGTCCTTCATGCGTCCGAGATGGAGTGCGACGAGCGATCCGCGATTGATCTCGAGCGCCATCTCCGCCAGCTTCTGCTGCGTGAGCTGGTAGCCGGCGATCGGCTTGCCGAAGACGATGCGCTCCTTCGCGTAGTCGAGCGCGCACTCGAAGCAGGCTCGTGCGGAGCCGACCGCGCCGAAGACGATTCCGAACCGCGCTTCGTTGAGGCAGGAGAGCGGGCCGCGTAGCGTCGTTGCGCCGGGGAGCACGTTCTCATCGGGAACGCGAACGTCCTGGAGCACGAGCTCGGACGTGACGGACGCGCGGAGCGAGAGCTTCTTGTGGATCTCCGGGGCCGAGAACCCGGGCATGCCCTTCTCGACGATGAAGCCGCGGATCGCGCCCTCGTCGGTTCGCGCCCAGACGATCGCGATGTCGGCGATCGTGCCGTTCGTGATCCACATCTTCGCACCGTTCAGGATCCAGTCCGAGCCGTCGCGCCGCGCGTGCGTTCGCATCGAGCCGGGGTCGGAGCCTGCATCCGGCTCGGTCAGACCGAAGCAGCCGATCACCTCGCCCGAGTGCATGGGCGGAAGCCAACGCTCCTTCTGCTCCTCGGAGCCGAACTTCCAGATCGGGAACATCGCGAGCGAGCCCTGCACGGAGACGGCGCTGCGCACGCCGGCATCACCCGCTTCGAGCTCCATGCAGGTGAGGCCATAGGCCACCGAGCTCGCGCCGGGAAGGCCGTGGCCGTCGAGGTGCATCCCGAGCAGGCCCAGCTTCGCGAGCTCGTGAAAGATCTCGCGAGGGAAGATGCCCTTCTCGAACCAGTCCCCGACCTCGTCGAGGACGTTGTCGCGGACGAACTGCCTGACCGTGTCGCGGATCGCCTTCTCCTCGTCGTCGAGGAGCGCGTCGATCGCGAGGTAGTCGAGCGGGTCGATGGCCGGGCGCTCGGTCGTCGTCGCCATGCGCACGACATCCTACGGAAGACGTCGTCGGGCTTGACCGGGTCTCCGCACGAGGCATAGAATTCCGCTTGACTGACTAGTCAATCGAACGTAGGAGCGATGACCATGACCCAGGTGGAAGTCGGAGTCGCCGGCGGTGTCTCGTTCGCGCTGACCTCCGAGCAGCGAGAGCTCCGCGCGCTCGCGCGCGAGTTCGCCGAGAAGGAGATCCGACCGAGGGCCGCCGAGTACGACGAGCACTCGACTCATCCGGTCGACGTGATCGCGAAGGCGCACGCGCTCGGCCTGATGAACCTTCACGTTCCCGAGTCGCTCGGCGGTATCGGTCTTCCGGCGTTCGACGGGGTGCTCGTCGGCGAGGAGCTCAACTGGGGGTGTTCTGGCATCGGGACGTCGATCCTTGCGAACGGCCTCGGGGCCGGTCCGGTGCTCCTCGCGGGCTCCGACGAGCAGAAGGAGACATGGCTGCCGCCGCTGCTCGAGGAGCCGATCCTCTGTTCCTTCGGCCTCAGCGAGCCCGACGCCGGCTCGGACGTCGCGCGGATGAAGACCACCGCCGAGCGACGCGGCGACGAGTACGTCCTGAACGGCTCGAAGACGTTCATCACGAACGCCGGCCACGCGACGTGGACGGTCGTCTTCGCGAAGACCGATCCGAGCAAGGGTCACCGCGGGATCTCGGCGTTCGTCGTCCCGATGGGCACGGAGGGCGTCCAGATCGAGAAGCACCTGGACAAGATGGGCCAGCGGTCGACGGACACGTCTGCGTTCGCGCTCACCGACGTCGTGGTTCCCGCCGCGAACCGCATCGGCGAGGAGGGCGAGGGGTTCAAGATCGCGATGAAGACGCTCGACTTCACGCGCCCGGGGACAGCCGCAGGTGCGGTCGGTGTCGCGCAGGCGGCCTACGAGCTCGCCGTCGCGTACGCGAAGGAGCGCGTCACGTTCGACGTGCCGATCGCGATGCATCAGGGCGTCAACTTCATGATCGCCGACATGGCGACCGAGATCGAGGCGGCGCGCCTCCTCGTCTGGCAGTCGGCGTGGCTGCACGATCAGGGCGAGCGCGCAACGCTGCAGTCCTCGTTCGCGAAGCGGTTCGCCGCCGACACGGCGATGAAGGTCACGACCGACGCGGTGCAGGTCTTCGGCGGCTACGGGTACATCAAGGAGTACCCGGTCGAGAAGCTGATGCGTGACGCGAAGCTCTTCCAGATCTACGAGGGCACCTCACAGATCCAGCGGCTCGTCATCGCCAAGGAGATCTTCCTCCCGCGCGGCGACTGAGTAGGGTCTCGTCGTGGCTCTCGAGATCGACCTCTCCGGGCGAGTCGCCTTCGTCACGGGCGGCTCGCGCGGGCTCGGGCGCGCAGATGCGCTGACCCTTGCGCGCGCCGGCGCGGACGTTGCGATCGCCGACATCCTCGTCGAGTCGGAGCTCTCGGAGGAGACGGACAGCTGGGGCGCGCTCGCGACGGCCGCGAGGGCGCAAGGCATGGTGCACACGGAGGAGACCGTCGAGGAGATCCGCTCGCTCGGGCGTCGCTCGCTGGCCGTGCGCTGCGACGTCACGGATCGCGAGCAGGTCGCAGCGGCGGTTGGGCGCACGGTGGAGGAGCTCGGCTCCGTCGACATCCTCATCAACAACGCAGGCACGCTCGACCACGTCGGGCAGTTCCACGACCAGAGCCCGGAGCTGTGGGAGCGCGACCTCCGCGTCAACCTGAGCGGAGGCTTCAACTGCGCGCAGGCCGTGTGGCCGCACATGAAAGAGCGTGGCTGGGGTCGGATCGTGAACATGGCCTCCGTCGCCGGCACGCTCGGCGGTTTCGGGCAGGCGAGCTACTCGACGACGAAGGCCGGGATCCTCGGGCTCACGAAGACGCTCGCGATGGAGGGTGGCCGCCACGGCATCACGTGCAATGCGATCGTGCCGGGGATCATCGGCACCGAGGCATTCCACATGGCGAATGCGGCGATGAACGAGCGGATCGCGGGACGGACGGTCTTCAAGCGACCCGGTGAGCCACAGGACATCGCAAACGCGATCACGTTCCTGTGCTCCGACCTCGCCTCGTACATCACCGGAGTCGAGCTCTACGTGTCGGGCGGGATCGAGCTTTTCGTGTTCTGAGCGCCTTTTCTCGGGGCACCCCATCCCACCACCCACTGCCGATCCTAGTCCGGAAACGCGCACGGGTGTCACACCGTTCCGTCACGATTCAGTGCCGACTCGTTCCTGAATCTTCACCTTCGGCCCGGCCGCCTCGTCTCTAGAATTCGCGCTCCGATGCGCGTCGACTCCCCTCTCTACGCACCACGAAGTAGCGAGCGTCGGCGCGCTCGCTCCACGCCTGCGCTCGTTCTCGGAGTTGCGATTTCCGGCGCTCTCATCGCTGTGCTCGTCGGCCTCGCATTCGCCGGCTCGAAGAGTGAGCTCGCTCCGGGAACCGCGGTGGCCGGTGTCGACGTGGGCGGCCTCACGAAGCGCGAGGCGATCGCGAAGCTCGACGCGCTCTTCGAGAAGCGCTCCGACGACCCGGTCGAGTTCGTCGCCGGCGAGGGCACGTACTCGTTCGCTGCGAACCAGCTCGGCGTCCAGCCGGACTGGAGCGCGGCCGTCGCAGCTGCCGGGCGCGCCGGTGACGGCTTCGGCCCACTCCGCGGTTTCCGTCGTATTCGAGCGCGCGTCTTCGGCGCCGAAGTGCTCCCGAGGCTGGCGGTTTCCAACGCCGCGCTCGAATATGCGCTCGACCAGATTGCCGACGACGTCGACCGACGTCCTCGGAACGCGGCGATCGTACGACGCGGTCTTCGCTTCCGGGTCGTGCCCGAGCAGTCGGGCGTTCGGCTCGATCGCGAACCCGCAGCCGAGGTGGTCGTGCGGGCACTCGGTCAGGTCGAGAGGACGCCGGGAGCGACGATTCTGCCCGTGAAGCTCACGACGCCGCCGGTGGGCGCCGAGGCGCTCGCCGGTGTTGCGGCGCGCGCACGTACGGCCGTCTCGGCGCCGATCGTGCTGAGGTCGGCGAAGCGCAGCTTCAGGCTCCCGCGGTGGCGCGTCGCGGAGCTCCTCAGCCTGCCGAGCGGCGGTGCGACGAAGCTCGCCATCGGTGGAGCGGCGGCGGACGCGTACTTCCGCAGCCTGTCCGCGAACATCGGGCGGCCGCCGCGCGATGCCGGCTTTGCCGTCTACAGCGAGTCGGTCCAGGTCGTTCCTGCGCGTGACGGGCTCGAGCTGAACGTGCCGAAGGCGGCACGCGCGATCCTCCGTGCCGCGGCGCGGCCGACGAATCGTGTCGCCCGGCTGACCGTCGCACGGGCAGTGCCCGAGCGTTCGACGGCCGAGGCGCTCGCGATGGGGATCGACCGGCGCATGGCGTCGTACAAGACGTATTACTCGGGCACCGCCGACAGGATCACGAATCTTCAGCTCGGAATCCAAGCGCTCGACGACACGCTCGTTCGGCCCGGAGGCACGTTCTCGCTCAACGACGCGATCGGTGAGCGAACGGTCGAGCGCGGGTTCCGGTCCGCGCCGGTCATCATCGGCAACGAGTACGCCGAGGAGGTCGGTGGCGGCACGTCGCAGGTCGCGACGACGGCGTTCAACGCCGCGTGGGAGGCGGGGCTCGAGATCAGCGAGCGCCATCCGCATTCCCTGTACATCAGTCGCTATCAGCTCGGGCGTGATGCGACCGTCTACTGGCCGTCGCTCGATCTCAAGTTCGTCAACGACACGGACACCTGGATCCTCGTCAAGGGCTTCGCCGAGGGCGACGGGATCAGCATCGCGATCTACGGCGGCGAGGAGCGGCGGGTGGAGAGCTCTGCGTCGCCGCTCGTCATCACCGGCCGGGTGCCGATCGAGCGCATCGAGGATCCCACGCTGGCCAAGGGCGAGAGGGTCGTCGAGGAGGAGGGTGCGGCGCCCAGCCGTACCTCCGCGACGCGCAAGGTCTACGCCGCCGACGGCGAGCTGATTCGCTCCGAGACGTGGACGACCTCCTACGACGGTCAGGACCGCGTCGTTCGCGTGGGGACGAAGGCACCGCCGAAGACCGCGAAGCCCGACGCGAAGAAGCCCACCGCAGACGCGAAGGAGCCCGCGGAACCCGCCCAGACGGGCACTACGGCTCCGACGACTCAGCCGTAGCGATCGCCTCGGCCAGCCAGTCCGGGACACGGGTCGGCCGGAAGGTGTCGCGATCGACCGTCGCATGCTTCGTATAGCCGTCGGCAACGAGCTCGCCGTCACGCGTCGATCCGGTACTCGTACGCGAAGCGCGCTCCCCGCAGGTCAGTGCAACGCGTCCAGACGGTGAGCGTCTCGTCGAAGTACGCCGCGCGGTGGTACTGCACGTGGACCTGGGTCGTCAATGCCTCGATGCCGCGCTCGCGGATCGCCCGGTATCCGCCGGCGTTCCTCTCGAGATAGGCGACCCTCGCCACTTCGAGCCAGACGACGAACGATGCGTGGTGAGCAATGCCCTGGGCGTCGGTCTCCGCGAAGCGAATCCGCACGTCCGTCGAGAACGAGAAGCCGTCCATCGTCCGAACCCTAAGATCCGGCGGTGTCCGCCGCAGCGCTAGCTGCTCTCATCCGCGAGCGGCAGCCGTGCGTCGCGCTCACCGGTGCGGGCGTCTCGACGGAATCCGGTATCCCCGACTTCCGCTCGGCGACGGGGATCTGGGCCGAGGTCGATCCATTCGAGGTCGCGTCCATCCAGGCGTTCCGGCGCGATCCGGCGCGCGTCTGGAGCTTCTACCGTGAGCGGATCCACGTCCTTCGCGACGCCGAGCCGAACGCGGCGCACATCGCGCTCGCGGAGCTCGAGCGCCGCGGGCTCGTCCAGGCGGTGGTGACGCAGAACATCGACACGCTGCACACGCGAGCCGGAAGCCAGGAGGTCGTCGAGGTCCACGGTTCGATCCGCTCCGCGGAATGTCTCGGCTGTCTTTGGACCGAGCCCGTCGACGCCGTGCTCGCGCAACTCGCCGACAGCCCGACGCCCTCATGTCCTCAGTGCGGCGAGGTGCTCAAGCCCGGGGTCGTCATGTTCGGCGAGCTCTTGCCTGCCGGGGCGATGGAGCGCGCGACGCAGCTCGCGCGCGGTGCGCAGCTGATGCTCGTCGTCGGGTCCTCGCTCGAGGTCTGGCCCGTCGCGGGCTTGCCGCTCGAAGCGCGCGCGTTGGCGATCGTGAACCTCGGGCCGACGGCCCTCGACGATCGCGCTCTGCTGAAGATCGACGCGCACGCGGGGGAGACACTCGCGGCGGTTGTGGCCGAGCTCGGCTAGCCGAGCTTCGTCGCGAAGCGTTTCGTGAACGCCGTTCCGCCTGCGCTGAAGGAGACCGACCCGCGGAGCACCTTGCCCTTAGCGCTCTTCGGCGTTCTGAAGAGGCAGGAGGCGACCCCGCTCGCGGCCTTCCCGGCGCCCTTTACCGTCGTCTTCCCGAGAGAAGCCGTGCACGTGACTCCGGTGGGCCGGACGGCCGAGCCGCCCCTGGTCACCCGCACGGCTGCGACGACGGTCGATCCGGCCTTCGGCCTCGTGGGGGAGAGCCTCACGGCGCTTGCTGTGACACTCGCCGTGTCTCCGCCACCGCCACCGCCTCCGCCACCACCGCCTGTTGTCTCGTTCACGACGATCGTGATCGACGAGGCATTGTTCGAGACGATGGGGTCGGCGTCATCGGCGTGGACGATGTGAGCGGCGTACCTATAGCTGCCGTTCTGTGGTGCCACGACTTCCCAGTAGAACCCGACGCCCGATTGCCCCGAAACCGGCTGGAGGTCGAACGGCGACCTGCACTCGGCTGTGGACGCGGTGCTCGTACAACCGTCAGCGGCGCCGGGGGGCGTTGCTCCCCAGCGAAGGCCATCCCCGAGCTCGACCTGGAACGTCGGCCGACCACCCGGCGCAGCCGTGATCAGGTCGATCTCCAAGTGCACGACGAAGGTGGATCGCGTGACCGTCACCGAACCGCCGTTGGCGGTGAAGGCTCCAGCACCGGTGAACGTGTTGGATGCCCCGATGTTGAGCTCGAGGTCCACCGCTGCCGGTGATGCTCCTGCGCTTCCTGCGATCGCAGCAATCGCACTGACGATCACGATGGCCCGGATCATGAAACCTCGCCGCATGTCGCGCGAGTATCTCCCCTTGTGCGTGTTGAGTCAAAGAGCTCGGTGTGCGCCCGTGGGCACGGAGTGCTATGACTAGCACCATGGTCGAGACACACTCCAAGAGTTCAGCGGCATCGAGCAGCGACAAGCCTGCCGAGAAGGACTTCGTGACCCGGCTCGCCGACGCAGGCGAGGAGGCGCTCCACCGCATCGCCGAGCTCCCCGGCGGTCAGAGGGCCGTGACGGCGGTGAACGACCTGCGCACACGCGTCGACGACCTCGCGAAGAAGGTTCGTGGGATCGACGCGCTCGAGGCTCGCGTGGCGAAGCTCGAGAAGGAGGTCGCGACGCTGAAGAAGGCGAAGCCGGCCTCGCGCGGCCAGGCGCCAGACAAGCCCGCCGCCTAACCGCTTCCCGGAACGCGAAGCCGAAGCGCTCGAGGCACGATCTCGAAGCGGGCCGGGGTCGTGCCCGGCTGCTCGCCGTCGAGCTCGATCGGCAGCGGCTCGTCCGCATCGATGGTGACGGCGCTGCCGCGGAGGAGCTCGAGGCGCGGGTGCGGGAGGTGCCGCCCCTTGTAGGTCTTCGGCAGCACGAAGGCGAGGTCTCGCTTCGTGACGTCGCCGATGAGCAGGACGTCGAAGAGGCCGTCGTCGGGCTCCGCGTCCGGGCACATCATCATGCCGCCGCCGAGGAAGCGGCCGTTGCAGACCATCGCGTCGATCATCTTTCCGCTGCGGGTCTCGGAGCCGACGGTCACCCGCATCTCGCCCGTCTGCCACCCGAAGAAGACGGCGAGCGTCGCCCAGTAGTACGACACCTTGCCGCCCAGCGCCTTCGAGGACTCGTTCGCGCGCTGCGCGATCGCGCCCGAGATTCCCGCGCTCCCGACGTTCGCGAAGTGGCTTCGTGCTTCGTCGCCCGCCCACGTGCGGTAGGTGACGACACCCGCGTCGATCGTCCGGACCGTCCCGTGCAGCGCCACGTCGATCGCGCCGTCGAGGTCGCGCGGGATCTCGAACGTCCGCACGAAGTCCCACCCCGTGCCGCGGGGAATCACCGCGAGCTCCACGTCGCCTCCGCCGATGACGCCGTTCACGACCTCGTTCACGGAGCCGTCTCCGCCGACGATCACGAGGCGTGTCGCGCCCGCGCTCACGGCGTCTGCGGCCAAGGCGGCGAGCTGGCCCGGCCCGTCGGAGATCAGCGCGTCGCCGTCCAGCCCGCGTGCGGCGGCGCGGTGTGCGATCTCGGGCCACCGCTTTCCCGTCGAGCCGGCAGCCGAGGCCGGGTTGACCAGGAAGACCGTGCGCCCGGCGTCAGTGGCCGTCGTGACCCGCCGTTGCGGTGTCGAGTGCGATGCGGGTCATGCGTTCGACTGCAGCACGGAGCTCGTCGTCGGAGATGCGCACGAACTCACCCTCGACCACGATGTCGCTGACGGTGAGGAGGCAGCCGCCGTGGACTCCGCGCAGCGCCGTCACGGTGAACAGCGCCGCAGCTTCCATCTCGACCGCGAGCACTCCGCGTTTCGACCAGCGCTCGTACTGTCCGTCGTCGGGGTTGTAGAAGAGATCGCTCGAGACGATCGGCCCGACGCGGAGCGCCTGCCCCGAGTGCTTCGCGACGTGGACGGCCTCGTGAACGAGCTCCCAGCTCGCCGTCGGACAGTGGGGCTCTCCGCCGACCAGGTGCGTTGCCGTCGAGTCGGCAGGCACCGCCGAGATGGCGACGATCAGGTCGCCGAGCGCGTGGTCGGCCTGGAGGCCGCCGCACGTCCCCACTCGGAGGAGCCGTGTCACCCCGAGCTGGATGAGCTCCTCGAAGACGATCGTCGCGCCGGGGCAACCCATGCCCGTTCCCTGCACGGAGACGCGCTTCCCTTCCCAGGTCCCGGTGTAGCCGAGGAGCCCACGCTCCTCGTTCACCTGCGTGACGTCTTCGAGGAACGTCTCGGCGATGTACTTCGCCCGGAGAGGGTCGCCCGGGAGGAGGCAAGCGTCGGCGTAGTCGCCGGGCTCGGCGCGCAGATGGATGGGCATGCGCGGAACCCTACGGATTCGCCGGGGCGAGTTCGTGTGGAACCGTCTCTAGAGTTCGTGCCCGTGTCCGAACGCCTGATCGAGCCGAAGCGGGACCAGATCCTTCGTTTCTGCGCTCATGACCCCGTCGAGCGCGTGTTCCTCGAGGACGTCGCGCGCCGCGGACTGGGGCGCTTCGTCGCGCGACGGACGGGCGACGAGCTCTCGGCGCTCTGTCATCTGGGCATCAACGCGGTCCCCTCCGGCGCGGATTGCGGCGGGTTCGCGCGCGACGTCGCACGGTCCGGCCCGCGCATGCTCATCGGCGAGGAGCGGGCCGTGTCCGAGCTCTGGGACGAGGTGCGCCCCCGCCTCTCGAAGCCGCGGGAGGACCGGCCCGGACAACCGGTCTACGTGATCCGCACGCCGCCCGCCTGCAGGTGACACGGGGCTGCGGCCGGCGCAGCTCGGCGACCTCGATGTGCTCATGCCGGCCTGCGCGGCGGCGCACGAGCAGGAGATCGGCGTCGACCCGATGCAGCGCGACGCGGACGGATTCAGGTGGCGCACGCGCAGCCAGATCGAAGACGAACGGTCCTGGCTCTGGGTGGAGGACGGCGTCATCCTGTTCAAGGCCGAGGCCTCGGCGTGGACGCCCGAGGCCGTGCAGCTCCAACAGGTCTGGGTCGATCCGGGGGCACGGCGCCGGGGGTACGGCGCACGCGGCCTCGCCGACCTGTGCCGCCTCCTTCTCGAACAGGTCCCGACCGTCTGTCTGTTCGTGCGCGCGGACAACGACCCGGCGATCGGGCTCTACGAGGCGATCGGGATGGAGCACGTGCTCGACTACCGCTCGCTGCTCTTCTAGGCGTGCGCGAGCTCCTCCTCGCCCGGCACGGATTCGCCGGCTCCAACCGCGACGGCGTCGCGTCGTGCGAGGTGCCGGGCGATGGTCTCACGGCCGAGGGGATCGAGCAGGCCCGTGCCCTCGCGCACGCTCTCGCGTCCGAGCCGATCGCCGTCGCAATGACGTCTCGGCTGGCGCGCACCCAGGAGACGCTCGCGCTCGCCCTCGAGGGTCGAGACGTTCCGGTCGTCGTCGCAGCCGAGCTGGACGAGATCCACTTCGGGGCCTTCGACGGAGGCCCGCTCGCGACGTACCGAGCGTGGGCGGCGTCGCATCCGCCCGACGAGCCGCCTGGAGAGGGCGGCGAGAGCCGCGCCGAGGCTGCCGCGCGCTTCGCCGGAGCAGTACGCGTCGTGCTGGCTCGACCGGAGGAGCAGGTGCTCGTCGTGGGTCACGCCCTCGCGATCCGCTACGTCGTCGATGCAGCGGCCGGCCTCGTGCCGGCAGCGCGGATGGCGCCGATCGAGCACGCGACGCCGCACCGCCTCGCACGCGAGGATCTGGAGCGAGCAGCGTCACTGCTCGAGGCATGGAGCGACGCGCCACGGTTCCGGGATCCCTCGAACGAAGGATGAGTTACATGCATCCACGTCCGACCTCGAACTGATGGCACTCCGTCTCTGCGGCGCGTTGCTCACGTCTGTCGGCGTTCTCCTCGTCGCCGGCTGCGGCGGCGGCGGCGACTCGACAGCCACTTCCGCCCTCAGCGGCGTGCCGATCAGCTTCGAGCAGCTTGCGCAGTCCGCGACGACGAGCGCCGATGCCAAGAGCGGGCGCTTCTCGTTCGACCTGTCGATGACCTTCCCGGGCGCCGACGAGCCGTTCGCGTTCACGGGCGAGGGGGCCTTCGACGAGGCGTCCGGGCGTGCCGCGTTCGCCGTCGACATGTCGTCCTTCGCGAAGCTCCTCGGCGGATTCGTGAGCGGGCTCGCCGGGCCCGACGCGAAAGACCTGCCGGACTTCGACGATCCCGACGGCTGGAAGATCGAGGTCGTGCAAGACGGCAAGGTCGGTTACGTCAAGTTCCCGGCGCTCGCCGATCAGCTGCCGGCCGGAACGTCCTGGATCCGCGCCGACGACGGCGCCGGGGGAGTCAAGGCCGACTTCGACTTCGATGAGCTCGAACAGTTCGCCAAGACCGACCCGCGCGACGTTCTCGACAGCCTCCGTGCGGTGACGAGCAAGATCGAGACCGTCGGCTCCGAGGACCTCCGGGGTGTCGAGACGACGCACTACCGCGCGGTGATCGATCCGGCCGAGCTCGCGAAGCTCGCCCCGACCGGCGCCGAGAAGACGTCTCAGACGCTCGTCGATCAGCTCACAGCTCAGTCCGGTCTCGGCTCGATTCCCGTCGACGTCTGGATCGACGAGACCGGCTTCGTCCGCAAGCTCGCCATGTCGTTCGCGGCGACGCAGCCCGGAACGACGCAGTCGAGCGAGGTCTCGCTGGCGTTCGAGATCTGGGACTACGGCGAGTCGGTCGACATCGACGTCCCGCCGGCCTCTCAGGTGGCCGACGCGTCCGCCGTCCGCGGATAGCACGGGCACAATGGCACCCATGGGTGCCCTCGCGGAGCGCGTCGAGGCGACGATTCGCCGCCACGACCTGATCGAGCCCGGTGGTGAGGTGGCCTGCCTCGTCTCCGGCGGCGCGGACTCGACGTGCCTCTGGAACGTGCTGCGCGAGCTCGGCTACCGGGTCTCGGCTGTCCACGTGGATCATGGGCTTCGCGGTGAGGAGTCCGACGCCGACGCGCGGTTCTGTCGCGAGCGCATGGACGCGACGATCGTCGAGCCACGTGACTCGGCGTCGCGAAGCTCGACGGAGGCCGCACTTCGCGACGCGCGCTACGAGCTGACCTCGGGCTTCGGGCTGCGCGCGACCGGTCACACGGCATCGGACCAGGTCGAGACGATCCTCTATCGCCTCGTCTCGTCCGGCGGCACGAAGGGGATCAAGCCGCGTCGCGAAGACGGCGTGGTTCGTCCTCTGCTCGACGTGTGGCGTCGAGACACCGTCCGCTACTGCGACGAGCACGGCCTCGCCTATCGCGTCGACTCGTCGAACGACACGACGAAGCGCGGGCTCATCCGCGACGAGATCCTGCCGCTCCTTCGCAGGCTCCATCCGGGCGCCGAGCAGAACCTGCTCGCACTCGCCGACGAGCCGTCGCGGCTTCCCCGCAGCGTCGAGCGCACGCTCGCGGAGCTCATGGCATCGACGGACGGGAGCAAGGCAGCGGATCTCGGGAAGGGAGTGCGTGCCGTGCGCGAGTACGACGAGGTGCGACTCGAGGGCCGTGTCCGCTTCGGCCCGTGGCAGATCGAGAGCACGCGCCCTGGGCTCGTCGTCCGGACGCGCCGCCCCGGCGATCGTCTGGCCGGGCGGCGCAAGAAAGTGCAGGATCTGCTCGTGGACGCGAAGGTGCCGAGAGACGTCCGCGACACGTGGCCCCTCGTCGTCGCGGGTGACGACGTGGTGTCCGTTCCGGGCATCGCCGAAGCGCCTGGATGGGAAGAGATCGTGCGCGCATGGAAAGATCCCGAGGAGTGACCCAGACGGAGCTCGAGAAGGGAGTCGGCGAGATCCTCGTCGACGAGGAGGCCATCCAGGCCCGCATCGGCGAGCTCGGCGTCGAGATCTCAGCCGACTACGCCGGACGCGACCTTCTCCTGGTCGGCGTGCTCAAGGGCGCGGTCTTCTTCATGGCGGATCTCATGCGCGAGCTCACCGTCTCCTGCGAGATCGACTTCATGGCGATCTCGAGCTACGGCGCGGCAACGGACTCGTCGGGCGTGGTGCGGATCCTCAAGGACCTCGACATCAACGTCTCGGGGAGAGATGTCCTCGTCGTCGAGGACATCATCGACTCCGGTCTCACGCTCTCCTATCTCATGCGGAACCTCCGAGCACGAAAGCCCGCGTCGCTCGAAGTGGTCACATTGCTGACGAAGCCCGAGCGGCGCGAGATCGACGTGCCGGTGCGCTACGTCGGCTTCGAGATCCCGAATCGCTTCGTGATCGGCTACGGGCTCGACTTCGCGGAGCGCTACCGCAATCTCCCATACGTCGCGGTTCTGCACGAGGATCTCATCCCGCCGGCGCACTAGCCTCGTGCCGAACGGCACGTAGTTGCGCAATGCCCATGTAACGGGGGGAGAGGGGATGCCCCACTGGTGCCGAAGAGGGACGGTGCTACCCTGCGACGACTGACGTGAACCGCTTCTTCCGCAGCGCACTTTTCCCGCTCGTCATCATCGTGGTGCTCGTCTATCTGGCGAGCCAGACGCTCCTGCCCGGCCGGT
The DNA here is from genome assembly GCA_963833725.1 of uncultured Gaiellaceae bacterium. Classification (GTDB taxonomy): domain Bacteria; phylum Actinomycetota; class Thermoleophilia; order Gaiellales; family Gaiellaceae; genus GMQP-bins7. Next base: position 111,965 of record CAWHYV010000018.1, on the reverse strand, counting down.
CCGAGGAGCAGAAGATGACGTACTCGCAGCTGATGTCCGAGGTCAAGAACGGCAACGTCAACGACGTCGTCTTCAACCCGAATCGGCAGCAGATCTCCGCCACGCTCGTCCAGGACAGCCGCAAGGTGAAGGTGAACTACCCGACGGCCCAGTCGGCGACGCAGTTCCAGAACCTTCTCTCCAAGGAGAACGTGAAGTTCGACTCGAAGGGCACGGGTTCGTCGGCCTGGTGGGCGCTCCTGATCAACGTCCTCCCGTTCGTGATCCTCATCGCGTTCTGGATCTTCCTCATGAACCAGGTGCAGGGCGGCGGGTCGAAGGTGATGAGCTTCGGCAAGAGTCGCGCGAAGCGAATGTCGCCGGATTCGCCCAAGGTCACGTTCAAGGACGTGGCCGGCGCAGACGAGGCGGTCGAGGAGCTCCACGAGATCAAGGAGTTCCTCGAGAACCCGAAGAAGTTCCAGGCGCTCGGCGCGCGCATCCCGAAGGGTGTGCTGCTGTACGGGCCGCCAGGCACCGGCAAGACGCTGCTGGCGCGCGCCGTCGCGGGCGAGGCGGGCGTGCCCTTCTTCTCCATCTCCGGCTCCGACTTCGTCGAGATGTTCGTCGGCGTCGGCGCCTCGCGCGTGCGCGACCTCTTCGAGCAGGCGAAGCAGGCCTCGCCCTGCATCATCTTCATGGACGAGATCGACGCCGTCGGTCGGCACCGTGGCGCGGGTCTCGGCGGCGGCCACGACGAGCGCGAGCAGACGCTGAACCAGCTCCTCGTCGAGATGGACGGCTTCGAGGTGAAGGACAACGTCATCCTGATCGCGGCGACGAACCGGCCCGACATCCTCGATCCCGCGCTGCTGCGACCAGGTCGCTTCGACCGCCAGATCGTCGTCGATCGCCCCGATCGCCTCGGCCGTCGCAAGATCCTCGAGGTGCATTCGCGCGGTAAGCCGATCGCGCGCGACATCGACCTCGACACCCTGGCTGCGGGCACGCCGGGCTTCACCGGAGCCGACCTCTCGAACCTGATCAACGAAGCGGCTCTGCTGGCGGCGCGAAACGGCAAGAAGATGATCGGGCAGGTGGAGCTCGAGGAAGGGATCATGCGCGTGATCGCCGGGCCGGAGAAGAAGGCGCGCCTTCTCTCCGAGAAGGAGCGCAAGATCATCGCCTACCACGAGATGGGGCACGCCCTCGTCGGTCACTTCCTCGAGGACACGAACCCCGTCCACAAGATCACGATCATGTCGCGAGGTCAGGCGCTCGGGCTCACGATCTCGTTGCCGACCGAGGATCGCTACCTGACGACGAAGTCGGCGCTCATGGACGAGCTCGCGATGACGCTCGGAGGCAGGGCCGCCGAGGAGCTCGTCTTCCACGAGATCACGACCGGCGCCGCCAACGACATCGAGCGCGTGACGGCGACGGCGAAGTCGATGGTGATGCGCTTCGGCATGAGCGAGAAGCTCGGCCCACGGGTTCTCGGTCGCAATCACGACCTTCCGTTCCTCGGCCGCGACATGGGCTCGGAGCCGGACTATTCGGACGAGATCGCGAAGGAGATCGACGACGAGATCCGCCGGGTGATCGAGGAGGGGCACGCTGCCGCGACGGCTGTTCTGCGTGCACACATGGAGGAGCTCCACCGCCTGTCGGCGATCCTCATCGAGCGGGAGACGATCGACAAGGATCAATTCGAGCGCTTGCTCGCGGGCGAAGCGGAGGAGTCGGTCTTCCCGGCTGTTGTCCCCGAGCCGGCGGTCGAGGAGCCCGAGGCAGAGGCAAAGCCGAAGCTCAAGCCGCAGCCGCGCCCGATCCCGGGCGCCGCGATGCAGCCGCCGCCGCCAGATCCGGCCACCAGCTAGCGGCGCACCCGTGTTCGTGCCGTCCGACTTCGAGCCTCCGCTCGAACTCGAGGCGGAGCTCTTTCGGCTCGAGCCGCTCGGCCCCCAGCACAACGAGCGCGACCATGCAGCGTGGTCGTCGAGTATCGACCACATCCGTGCATCACCGGGATACGGTCCGGACAGCAACTGGCCCCAGCCGATGAGTCTGGACGAGAATCTCGCGGATCTCGAACGGCACGCCCGCGACTTCGTCGAGAGGAAAGGATTCACGTACACGGTGCTCGACCCAGCCGACGACGTGATCGGCTGCGTCTACGTCTACCCGGCGAAGGACGACGTCCACGACGTGCAGGTCCTCTCCTGGGTGCGCGAGTCGCGCGCCGACCTCGATGTCGTCCTGCGGCGGTCGGTCGCCGAGTGGCTCACGAGTGGAGCCTGGCCGTTCGCGCGGCCGCTCTACGAGCCGTTGCTCGGCTGACGCTGTCCTCGAGCGACGACGAGCACGGTCGCTACCACGGAGACCGCCGCGACGGCCCCGAGAAGCTCGAGGGCGAGGCCACCTGCACGCACTCCGTCGGCGAGGACGAGCAGCAACGCAGAGACGAGAAGCGCGCCGACGGCCAGCAGCGCGACGAACGCGACCCGTCTGAGCCCGTCGCCGGGGTCGCCGGACCAGCGCTCTCGCTCGTCGAGCGACCAGTACGCGAGCTCGGCGCACAGGAACAGCCCGGCTGCGACAGCGGGGGCGGCGACGTCCAGAGGCGCGTCCGCGATCGCGAGCTCGACGGCGTACAACCCACCGGCTGCCGCCACGGCCAGCGGGATGAGTGCCGCCCACGAGAGGACGATGCCCGCGACGAGGAGGAGCAGCGCGATTGCACCAGCGCGCGCGCCCCCGTGTTGGAACTGCTCGCTCCCACGCGTCATGGGCAGCACGACGACGGCCAGCAGGCACGCGACGCTGCCGAGGCCGGACGCTATGCGCGGGCCAGACGTGCGTACCGTCGGTATGTCCTCACCTCCTCGAGCACGGTGTCGAGGTCGGAGTCGCCCCACGTCGCGATCCCGATTCCGAGGGCGACGAGCCGCGCGCGAAGCACTTCGCGCTGGAGAAGCCAGAGGCGAAACGCCAGCCTGTCGGTCTCCGAGCGGCCCGGCTCGACGAGCGGAACGGCATCGACCTCGACGACGGCGACGTCGAAGCGGCGGCCGCGGAGATCTTCGAGCGCCGTGATGAACCGCTGGTCGACCAGGGGCGTCAGCCCGATGACCAGCGACTTGGGCGGGAGGACGCGGGCGGGGATGAGGTTGACGTCGCGCCACGTGTATGTCGGTTCGACGCCCGTCTCGAGCATCGTCTCGATGAGCCGGTAGCGCTGCGTCGTTCCCATGCCGGGATGCAGCCAACGGAGCACGCCGCCGAACCCGACGAGGCCAACCCGGTCGCGCCGCTCCAGGTAGCGGGTCGCGAGAGACGCGGCTGCCCGGACGGCATCCTCGAGCGCGCTGCGGCCGTTCCCACGCACGTCTCCGAAGCTGTCGACGAAGAGCACGACGTCGGCGTTGCGTTCCGGGTGGCGCTCGTTGACCACGAGCCCCTGTCGCCGAGCGGACGCGCGCCAGTTGATCGCGCGAACCCGATCGCCCGGGACGAAGTCGCGAATGTCGGCGTACTCGACGCCGTCGCCCTTGACTCGCGCGACCTCGCTGCCGGCGAATGCCTGGGTTTCGAGCGGTGCGATGAGCGTCTGGAGCGTGATCGGGCTCGGGTACGCCTTCAGACGGTGCGGATGGTCGATCCTCGCTTCCCAGGTGACGAGGCGAAACACGTCACGGGCGCGGACCTCGACGCGGCCGAGATCGAAGACTCCCCAGCGCGTGCAGCGCAGGCTGAGCTCGAGCTCGCGATGCTCGCCGGCGCGTAGACGCACGGCGCGTCCCCGCATGCCGTCGACGATCTCGGTTCCGTGCGGCAGCTCGAGCAGGAGTTCGAGCCGATCGATCGCGCGATCCGCATTGATCGCGATCGCGGCCTCGACCTCGGTCCCCTCGAGGGTGCGGTCGGCCGCGAGGGCGAGGTCCACCGTGACGTGAGGCTCTTGTACGGGGCGCGTTCCGATCGCGAGGAGAAGAGCGAACGGCGCCGCGATGACGGCAAGCTCCGGTCGTCGAAGCGCGAGCGCCCCGAGCAGCCCGACGGCCGTGAGCGCGGCGTAGCCGAGGAGGCGAGGGTTGCCGGTCCGCGTCACGCCGCTGGCGAGGGCGTGACGTCCTCGGCTCGCGGCGTCGGGACTGCGTCGAGCACCTCGCGCACGACGTCTTCGGCCGAGACACGCTGAACCCAGAGCTCCGGGCGGAGCACGAGTCTGTGCGCGAGTGCCGGGACGGCGATCGCCTTGACGTCGTCGGGGAGGACGTAGTCGCGACCGCGAAGCGCGGCGCGGCACCGCGCGAGCTTCAGCAGCGCGAGGCTCCCGCGTGGGCTGGCACCCACGGCGGTGCTCTGCGAGCTGCGTGTCGCGGCGACGAGGTCGACGCAGTACTCCCGGACGCTGGCGGCGACATGGACGCGTTCGATGGCGCGCTGCATGGCGAGGAGGGTGTCGCGATCGACCACCGAGCGGAGCGCGACGTCGTCGGACTCGCGCTCGATGCGGCGCGAGAGGACGTCGACCTCCCCCTCCCGATCGGGGTAGCCGAACGCCGTCCGCAGGAGAAAGCGATCGAGCTGCGCCTCGGGGAGTGGATAGGTGCCCTCGTACTCGATCGGGTTCTGCGTTGCGATGACGAGGAAGGGCGGCGCGAGCGGATGCGTGACCCCCTCGATCGTCACCTGACGCTCCTGCATCGCCTCGAGGAGGGCGGCCTGTGTCTTCGGCGGAGCGCGGTTGATCTCGTCGGAGAGGAGGAGGTTCGTGAAGATCGGTCCCTGCCGGAACTCGAAGTCGCCGTCGCGCTGGTTCCAGATCGACGATCCGGTCACGTCCGACGGCATGAGGTCGGGCGTGAACTGGATGCGCGAGAAGTCCATGCTCAAGACCTGCGCGAACGAGCGCGCCGCAAGCGTCTTTGCGAGTCCCGGGTAGTCCTCGAGCAGCACATGGCCGTCGGCGAGGAATCCCAGGAGGACGAGCTCGAGTGGATCGCGCTTTCCGACGACGGCTCGCTCGACCTCGTCGAGCACCTCGTCCGACAGTGCTCGGACTTGCGCGAGTTCCATCAGATCGCTTCCAGCGCGTCGACGACTCGTGCGAGCTCGCGCGGCGGGATGCCCTTCGCGAGGCGGTCCTCGGGAGGCGGACGATCGGGGCGGACGAGCTCCCAGACGTCCTCCCCGAGGATCGCGCGCGCCGTCTCCGGATCCTGCTCCAGCGAGACCCGGCGGCGGGACGACAGCAGGCCGGCGGCGAGCACGCGTACCCGTGGAACGAGCCTGTAGTGAAGGTCGAACGCGCTCGCCGCCGCCAGTGTGGTCTCGAGCTCGATCCGTGCGAGGCTGGATGGGGGCATGCCTCTCCGCGACGGCGATGCAGGCACGCGCAGGACGGCCTCGTTCGGGTAGGCGCGCTTGAGAGCGAGTACGAGGACGACGACGACCGCCGCACCGAGGACGAGCGCGTAGATCCGCACACCGAGCGTGAGGCGCCCGGGCACGAAGGCGGCGATGCCGAGCAGGGCGATCGTCGGTACGACGAGCGCTCGGGCGGCAGCCATGAGATCGCGTCTCACGCGTCGACCCCGGCGGGCGCCGTCGTGACCCCGGATCGGGCGCCGGGCTTCTCGCGGGTGAGCCGGAGCTCGTCTCGTACCTGTGCGAGCGCGTCTATGGCCTCCTCCTTCATCGCGGTGTCGACGTCGTGCTGCGAGAACTTCGCCCGCGTGAACAGCCTCGTCAGGCGCTCGACCGCCCCGGAGTCGAGCTCGAGATCGTGGAGAACGCGCGAGAGGTACTCGTCGGACGTCTCGGCAGCATGACGCGGAACGCCGTTCGCTGCGAGGACGCGTTCGAGACGGGCGTACGCGGCGATGATGGCCCGCCGCGGGTCGGCTTCGGCGCGCAGGTCGTCGAGCGTGTCGTCGAGGACGACGGCGAGCTGCTCCGCGAGCGCGGCGTCCGATCGGCCTCCCCTTCGTCCTCGTCGCTCCGCGACGACGTACGCGACGATTCCGGCAATCAGGAGGAGGACCACGACTGCGATCGGGACCCAGGAGACGCTCGGCTCGTAGGGGGCGGGCTGTCCCTGCTCGGGTGTCGTCGAAATCGGTGGTGGGCCTGGAAAGGCGAAGTCGTTCTCCTGTTGACCTGGTGCAGGTGCTTCCCAGTTCCTCATGCGCCAGTACGCGAACCCGGTGAAGACGCCCAGGAAGACGAGAGTGGAGAGCATTCCGAAGCGGCGATAGCGCCCCGTCGCCACTTCGCGCGCGATCGCCTTCCTCTGCGTGAGCCCGTAGAGGAGAAGCACGGCACCGGCGACGACCGCGACCAGTCCGAGGCTGAACAGCGTGTCGAGAAACGACTCCGCCGGAGGACGCGAGTCGTTGGAGCCAGCATCCGGCGCAGAGCCCGTGGACGCGATCGCGACGACGCCCACGAGCGCGAGGACGGCAAGTGCCGGTAGGACCACCCGTGTGGCCCTACCGTGCACGCGCTGCCCGAGTTAGGCGACGCCCGGCTCGTTCATCGGCAGCGACGCTGCGCTGCCTGCGCTCTTCGACTCCCAGTACCGGTTCAGGGCGCCCTGGATCTTGATGAACCAGACGAACGCCCCGATGATCGGCAGCAGGAGCCAGAGCCCCGTCCAGCCGCTGAAGGGTGCGACGCGGCCGTCCTGCCTGTACATCTTCCCGACCTCCGACGGGATCAGGAACCACGTGACGACCCCGACGACGAGGTAGATGACGAGACCGAGAACGCCGCCGACTCCCTGGCCGGAGTGATTCTTGACCTCCTCCTGGGTCTTGAAGACCCAGTACACGGTGTAGATCCCGAGCGTGATGATGGCCATCAGGATCGCGAAGCCGATGCCTCGCGGCTGTCCGAGCGGGCCGCTGTTCGACGCAGGTGTGTCCATGACCGGCGATTCTGCTCTCGGCATCAGACGGAGCTACGCTCAGCTCCGTGGGGAGGAGAGCGTCGTTCGAGGAGCGCTGGCCGCGGCCCTCGGTCATGGGGGTGCTCAACGTCACGCCCGATAGCTTCTCGGACGGCGGCCGTTTCGTCGACCCTGCCGTCGCCGTCGAGCACGGTCGTCGTCTCGTCGACGAGGGCGCGGCGCTCGTCGACGTCGGCGGTGAGTCGACGCGACCGGGCGCGCGGAGCGTTTCGGTGGACGACGAGCTTGCGCGCGTCATCCCGGTGCTCGAGGGTCTGCACGGCGTCCCGATCTCGATCGACACGTCGAAGGCCGAGGTTGCACGGCGCGCGCTCGAGCTCGGCGCAGAGCTCGTCAACGACGTCACCGCTCTACGGTTCGACCCGGCGATGGCCGGTGTCGTCGCCGAGGCAGAGGCGTTCGTGTGTCTCATGCACATGCAGGGCGAGCCACGCACGATGCAGGCCGCTCCTCACTACGACGACGTGGTGTCCGAGGTGTTGGCCTTTCTCGCGGAGCGGTTGGCCTTCGCGGTCGACAGCGGGATTCGCGAAGACCGCATCTGCATCGACCCCGGGATCGGATTCGGCAAGACGCCCGACCACAACCTCGAGCTCGTGCGCCGGCTCGACGAGCTCTGCGCGCTCGGACGACCGGTGCTCGTCGGCATCTCGCGCAAGAGCACGCTCGGCAGAGTGCTCGGCGAGACGGAAGCGGCACAGGGGAGCGTTGCGGCGTCGCTCGCTGCCGCGGTCGCGGCGTTCGAGCGTGGTGCGGCGATGATCCGTGCGCACGACGTGCGCGAGACGGTCGAAGCGCTCACGGTCGCGGCGGCGATCGAGCGTGGGAAGATCACTGCGTGACGATCGAGCTGAGCGGCCTGGTCGTCTTCGGCCATCACGGGTACCTCGAGGAGGAGCGTCGACTCGGCCAGCGCTTTCTCGTCGACCTGTGGGTTGACGTTCGCGGAGTGGCGACCGAGTCGGACCGGATCGACGACACGGTCGACTACAGACGGCTTGCCGCGCTCGTGCGAGAAGTGTTCGCCGGCCGCGAGCGTCTGTTGCTCGAAGGACTCGCGGGCGCGGTCGCGGACGGGATCGTCGAGCGCTTCGCTGCCGTCGAGCGCGTGCGAGTACGGGTGCGGAAGCCCGACGTCGTGCTCGATCCGCCCGTCGACTTCGCCGCGGTCGTGGTCGAGCGAACGCGCGAGTGACCGCTGCTCATGTCGGGCTCGGCGCCAACCTCGGGCCGCGCGAAGAGATGCTCCGTCGCGCGGTCGAGCTGCTCGGACAGGCCGACTCCGTGGAGGTCGTCGGCGTATCTCGAGCTCCGCGAGACGGACCCCGTCGGCGTCGTCGACCAACCGCCGTTCCTGAACGGCGCGGTCGCGGTCGAGACGACACGCTCGCCGCGCGAGCTCCTCGAGCTCCTCCTCGAGATCGAGCGGTCGCTCGGCCGCGTGCGTGAGGAGCGCTGGGGGCCGCGCACGATCGATCTCGACCTGCTGCTGTACGGCGACGAGGTGGTCGACGAGCCGGGGCTGCGAGTACCGCATCCCCGTCTCCACGAGCGGCGGTTCGCGCTCGAGCCGCTGGCCGATCTGGATCCGGAGCTGCAGGTCCCGGGCCGCGGGACGGTGACTGCTCTTCTCTCGGCGCTAGACTGAGCCGATGTCGCACCTGGACGATCTCGACGAGTTCGAGGCGGAGCTCGAGCTACAGGTCAAGCGCGAGTACTCGGCCGTCTTCCCCCTCTTCCGCTACTGCGTCCTGACACAGGATGCGACGTACCTGTGCAACAAGCTCGACCTCGAGGCGCTTCCCCAGACGAGCTATCCGTTCTTCCACGTTCGCATGGAGGACGTGTGGGTCTGGGACAAGAGCCGGCCGAGCCGCATCATCCCGCGCGCCGAGGTCTACACGTCCGGTGACGTGACGGTCGAGGAGCTGCGCGGCGAGGGCGAAGAGCCACGGCTCACGGCCGAGGCGCTTGCCGAGCGACTCGGGCAGCCGCTCACGGGCGACGACGAGTCGTCGTCGTAGCGCGACGGCCGGGGGCGTGCCTCGCCTCTACGGTGAAGGGTGATCCCGGTCGTGCTCGGCGAGCCACTGCGCGAAGCGTCCCTGCGGAGAGTCGAGATAGCCGCTCAGCCCGTCGTGGAATCCGGCCACCTCGTCACGAAGCTGAAAGAGGTGGTATTCGAGGCGCCGCTCGGGGTCGCACGTGTGGTCGTCGCGCTCGCTGACGCGGATCGAGGCGCCGCACTCGGCGCACGGCATGTGTTGTGAGGTGAAGTAGCTCGCCATCTCCGATCGGCGGCGACACGTATTCGTCGTCGATCGGAAATGCCCTGCAGCGGAAGACCGCCTGCCGGCCTTCCGCTGTCGTGTATTTCGCGCCTACGCTCTGGCCGGTTCGGGAATCGCGCCGAGCTGGACGAGGAGGCCGAGAGTGTCCCACGTCGTCCATTCCTCGATCACCTTGTCGCCCTCGAGGCGCGAGATCGTGAGGCCGGAGACCGTCACGTCCTTACCGGTGGGTGCGATGCCCGCGATCTCTCCCGTGTGCGTCCCGCGACCGGTCCAGCGGGTCGCCACGCGGTCGCCTTCGGCGATCTGCTCGTCGACGGTGATCGCGCCGCCCGGGAAGCCCGCGATGTACTTCTCGATGTTCGCCCGTGCACCCGCCGGGCCTCGGATCGGCTCGGGCTCCGCGGAATCGTGCCCCACGTACTCGGGGGAGACGAACTCGTCGATCACGTCCACGTTCCCCTGCCACGGCTCCTCGAAGAGCCGCTTGACGATCAGCTTGGCGTTCTCCATGGGCGCTCCTTTCGCTCGCCTGCGGCGGCGCGCCACGATTCCGGCTGCGAGAGCTCCTGCCACAACCCCGGCGATCGTGAGTGCGATTGCCGTTCCAGCCAGTTCGCGACGCCGCCTACTGAACACCGTCGGCCGACCTTAGCAAGCTCGTGCCACATGTGACGACCCACCCGGTGTCAGACACCGACGTGAACGGTTGCCTGGCGAGCGTGCGCGGAGAGACATGTCGTCATCGACGCTCGCGAGGCGTGGTACGGAGAGTCTTGGGGAGCAGTCGGGTCGAAGTTGTAACGCTTGAGCCTTGACAGGTTTCGGTGTCTGACACCGACTCTGATTCACTTGCGCGATGCTGCTCGCCGTCGACGTCGGCAATACCCAGACCGCGCTCTGTCTCTACCGCGGAGAGGAGCTCGTGGATCACTGGAGGCTCGCCACCGAGCGCTCGAGCACGGCCGACGAGCTCGGCGTCTTCCTCGGGGGCCTCTTCGATTTCGAGAGCGTCGACGGGATCTGCCTCGCCTCGACCGTTCCCGTCCTCGTCCGCGAGTGGGAGGCCCTCGCGGCGAAGTGGGCGCATGCACCGATCCTCGTCGTCGGGCCCGGGGTGAAGACCGGGATCCAGATCCGGTACGACGACCCGCGCGAGGTCGGAGCCGATCGGATCGTGAACGCGGTCGCGGCGAGGGAGCGCTACGGCGCCCCGGTCATCGTGGTGGACTTCGGGACCTCGACGAACTTCGACGTCGTCTCGGCCGACGGCGAGTACGTCGGAGGCGTCATCGCACCGGGCATCGAGATCTCGATGGACGCGCTCTTCGCGCGTGCTGCTCGGCTCGTCAAGGTCGACTACTCCGCGCCGCCGTCCGTCATCGGCAAGACGACGGTCGCAGGCCTGCAGTCCGGGCTGGTGTACGGCTTCGCCGGGCAGGTCGACGGGATCGTCACCCGTATCCGCGGTGAGCTCGGCGCCGAGGCCTCTGCGGTCGCCACGGGCGGCCTCGCCGATCTCGTCGCACCGCACTCGGAGACGATCGAGCGCATCGACCCGTTCCTCACGCTCGAGGGTCTTCGCCTGGTCTGGGAGCTCAACGCGTGATTCCGGACCCACCCGCGATCGGCGTCTACGTTCTCGCCGCCCTCGCACTGCTCATCGTGCCTGGCCCGTCGGTGCTCTACATCGTGACGCGTTCGATGCATCACGGTCGGCGCGCGGGGCTCGTCTCCGTGCTCGGTATCCACGTCGGCTCGCTCGTGCATATCGCGGCCGCCACGCTCGGTCTGTCCGCGCTCGTCCTCTCGTCGGCCGTGGCATTCACGGCGGTCAAGATCGCGGGGGCGGTGTACCTGATCGGGCTCGGGCTCTGGACGTTGTTCTCCAATCGCGCCGAGTCGGACGTCGCGCTCGGCGGTGAGCGGAACCTCCGGCGAGCGTTCTCGCAAGGAGTCGTCGTCAACGTCCTCAATCCGAAGACCGCGCTCTTCTTCCTCGCATTCCTCCCGCAGTTCGTCGATCCGCACGCGCCGCATCCTGCCGTTCAGATCGCGTTCCTCGGCATGCTCTTCGTCCTGCTCGGGCTCGTCACAGACTCGCTCTGGGCCCTCGCGGCGGGCACGGCAGGCGGGATGCTGCGACGGAAGCGGCACTTCGTGCGAATGCAGCGCTACGTCTCGGGCACGGTGTACATCGGGCTCGGCGTGGTGACCGCGTTCGCCCACGGCGCCGCCGAGGACTCGTAGGGGCGAGATATATCTCGCCCCTACCCGCCGCCGTAGATCGACACCGGCAGCTCGAGCGTCAGCTCAGCCCCGGACGGGACCTCGGCCTCGAGGCGCTCGACGATCTCGAACGCGCCGGGTGCGGCCGCGAGCAGGCGCCGTTCGATCTCAGCGGTCGAGTCGAGCTGGAGGAGCTCCTGCTTGAACTCCTTCGGGAAGCGACCGCGGCCGAGGTACCAGCCGTAGAACTTCTTCAGGAACCCCGAGGCGCGGCGCTCGCCGAGCTCGCGAACCGTCTCACGTACGAAGAGGACGAGCTCGGCCGCGACCTCTTCCCGCGTCGGCTCGCCCGAGTCGCCGTCGACGATCTCCCGCAGCGCCCACGGATTGCCCTGCGCGCCGCGACCGACCATGACCGCCTCTGCCCCTGTCGTCGCGAGCACGGTCTGCGCGCGCGCCCGCGACGTCACATCGCCGGAGGCGACGACGGGCACGTCGACGAGCGAGACGAGCTCCGCAGTGAGCGAGTGATCCGCGGTGCCCGTGTACATCTGCTGCGCCGAGCGCGGGTGAAGCGTCAGCGACGACGCGCCGGCCTCGACGAGTCGCGGGCCGAGCTCCAGCGCGGCCCGCGAGCCGTTGCGCACGCCCCGTCGGAGCTTGACCGTGACCGGGATGTCCACCGCGCCGGCGATCGCCTCGATGATCTCGGCTGCGCGATCCGGGATCCTCGAGCAAGTGCGCTCCTGCGCCCGTCTTCGTCACCTTCTTCACCGGGCAGCCGAAGTTGACGTCGACGATGTCCGCACCGACTGCCTCGACCATCCGCGCGGCATCCGCCATCGGGCGCGGGTCCGAGCCGAAGAGCTGGATCGCCAGCGGATGCTCGTCGGAGGCGACGCGGAGGTAGCCGAGCGTCTTCTCGTTGCGGTGCTCGATCCCGGCGCAGCTCACCATCTCGGAGCAGACGAGCCCCGCGCCGTAGCGGCGCCCCTGGCGTCGAAACGCCTGCACGCTGACGCCCGCCATCGGTGCCAGGACGAGGCGGGTCGGCACCTCGACGGGGCCGATGCGCCAGGCTTCGCGGAGGTCGATCACGGCTGTGGGATGGTACTCGTGCGTTGTTTGACGGTCGTCGAACGGGGTAGCTACCATTCCCGGCCGTTGTCGGGGCCCCGGGCCTCGCAATCCCGTCTCTGGAGGCGTTTTCGTGAAGGACGTGATCCTCACTCCCGAGGGCTACAAGCAGCTGAAGGCCGAGCTGGACGTGCTCAAGACCCAGCGGCGGCGCGAGGTTGCCGAGCGCATCGCCGCGGCGCGTGAGTTCGGCGAGATCGCCGAGAACGCCGAGTACGACGATGCGAAGAACGAGCAGATGATGCTCGAGCACCGCATCTCGCAGCTCGAGGAGCGCCTCGTGAACGCCACGGTCATCGACAAGCGCCGCGTCGACACGAGCGTCGTGTCGGTCGGCGCCGTCGTGCGACTGCGCGACGTGGATGCCAAGGAGACGACCGAGTACTTCATCGTGGGCTCGGCGGAGGCGAATCCGGCCGAGCGGAAGCTCTCGAACGAGTCGCCGGTCGGCAAGGCGATCATGGGCCGCAAGAAGGGCGAGACCGTCGAGGTGATCACGCCGCGCGGCTCGAAGGTCAAGTTCAAGATCATGGAGATCAAGGCCGCGTAGCCGGTCGTCCGCTCGACCGCTCAGCATGGCGCCGACATGAGTCGGCAGCTCTTCGGAGATCTCGACCTCGGCACCCTCGAGCCGCTCGTCGCGGGCGGGGCGGTGGTCGGTGGCCTCCTCTGGGTTGGGCTGGCTCTCTTCGCGTACGCGTTGCGCGCGCCTCCGCGGCCGCCGGTCGGACTCCACACGCTGAGCCTCGGGCCTGAGCCGCCCGCCGTCGCGAACTTCCTCGTCAACGGCTTCCGCGTCACGCGTGAAGCGATCGCTGCGACGATGCTCGACCTGGCCGCCCGCCGCGTGCTCGACGTCGAGCAGCGCGACCTCGACGAGTTCTTCGTGCGCGTGCGCACTCAGTCCGCCGAGGGGCTCGCGTCGTACGAGCGGCGGGTTCTGGCGGTCGTCGAGCGACGCGCTGTAGACGGTGACGCGGTCCCGGTCGCGTCGGTGACGACGGGTACGGAGGTCGCTTCGAAGGAGTGGCGCGCGCTGTTCGAAGCCGAGGTGGTCGCGGATGCCCAGGCACGTGGCGTCGCGCGTGAGGCGCTCGATCGGGGAGCGTTTGGCCTGCTCGTCGCGGCCGCTGCGATCCCCGCAGCCTGTGCCTGGGCGGTGTGGGGGATCGTGCCGGCGCTCGTCGCAGTCACGGCGGCCGCGGGTCTCCTCGGCTGGCTCTACGGGCGGCATCCGCAGCGCGAGACGCCGGCCGGGCTCGAAGCGGCGTCACGCTGGCTTGGCGTCCGGGCCGAGATCGCGTTGAACCCGGTCTTTGACACGCAGACACCCGTGACCGTGGCGTTGTGGAACCGTCTGCTCGCGTACGGCGCTGCGCTCGGAGTCGCCCGTGGCGCGACCGGGCCGCTGGCCTTCGCCGCCGAGTCGGACACGGTCGCCTGGAGTGACCACGGCGGCCGCTGGCGCGAGGTCAGGATTGCCTATCCGAAGCTCTGGCCTCCAGGCTGGGGCTCGGAGCCGTCGGCGGCGCTCATCGTCGGTCTGGTCGCGGCAGGAGGCGGCGCATACGGCCTCTATGCGTCGACGCCCTCGCTCGTCGAGGGTGGCGTCTCCGGCGCCCTGTACATGGTCGCGCTCGCCGTGGCCGTGCTCGTGGGAACCGCAGTGGTGATCGCGGCAGCCGGGGATCTCTGGACGGCCGCCGAGGTTACCGGCCCCGTGCTGCGGCTCCGAGTCTTCGAGCAGGACGACAAGATCCGCTACTACGCCGCGATCGACGACGGCGTGTCCGAGGCGATCACGGCCTTCCGGGTGACTGAGGAGCAGTTCGAGGCGCTCCAGGAGGGCGATCTCGTGACGGTGCGGTGCACGGCGCGGCTGGGGCGCGTTCGCTGGATCCTTCCGGCGACGGACCCCGTCTAGACTCGGCGCGCGATGGCTGACCCCAAGCGGTTCCCGGATCGGGACGAGATCGCTGCGGTGCGAGCCGCGACTGAAGGCCTCGAGGCAGGCGGGGAGCTCGATGAGACGCGGCGGCTTGCCGGGCGCGTCATGGCGCGCCGCGAGATGGGGAAGCTCGTGTTCCTCGACCTCGTGGATCGCTCGGGGCGGATTCAGCTCATGTGCGACACGGGTCGTGTCGGCGACGTCGAGGTTCATCTCGGCGACGTCGTCGGGGTCGTCGGCCGGCCGGCCAAGTCGCGGCGCGGCGAGCCCTCCCTCGCGGTCGACGAGCTGACGGTTCTCGCGCGCAACCGGAGCCCTCTGCCGGACACGTTCCACGGCCTCACCGACACCGAGACGCGCTATCGCAAGCGCTACCTCGACCTGCTGATGAACGAGGAGTCGCGCGAGCTCTTCCTCCTCCGTACGAAGGTCGTCTCGTCGATCCGGCGCTACCTCGACGGGGAGGGATTCGTCGAGGTCGAGACGCCGGTCCTCCAGCCACGCTACGGCGGCGCGTTCGCGCATCCGTTCGTCACCCACTCGAACGAGCTCGACGCCGACCTCTACCTCCGGATCGCGACCGAGCTCTACCTCAAGCGGCTCATCGTCGGCGGGCTCGAGCGCGTCTACGAGATCGGCAAGGACTTCCGCAACGAGAGCGTCTCGTACAAGCATCAGCCCGAGTTCACGATGCTCGAGTGGTACGAGGCCTACGCCGACTTCCGCGACACGATGGACCGGATCGAGGCGATGCTCGAGCAGGTCGCGATCGAGGCGCTCGGGACGACGGTCGCGCAGTTCCGTGGACACGAGGTCGACCTGAAGCGCCCGTGGAAGCGGATCGGCTTCGTCGAGTCGCTCGAGGCGCTCGAGCTGTGGACGCGCGACGAGGGCGAGCTACGCGCCTGGCTCAGCGAGCGCGGTGTCGACACCGAGGCGGACAAGGACTGGCCGCAGCTCGTCGACCATGCGTTCGGCCACTTCGTCGAGCCGAGCCTCATCGAGCCGACGATCGTCTACGGCCACCCGGTCGAGCTCTCCCCGTTCGCGCGCGTCACCGACGACGACGAGACGATCACCGAGCGGTTCGAGTACTTCGCGGCGGGGATGGAGCTCGGCAACGCGTACACGGAGATCAACGACGCCGAGGAGCAGCAGCGCCGTTTCGACGAGCAGTCGGCTCACGTCGAGGGCGTGCGCGGCGACCCCGACTACATCGAGGCGCTCTCGTACGGGATGCCGCCCACCGGCGGTCTGGGACTCGGCATCGACCGGCTCGTCATGCTTCTCTCCGGCCGCGAGACGATCCGGGACGTGATCCTGTTTCCGGCGCTCCGAACCCCGTAGGGGCGAGATATATCTCGCCCCTACAACGGCACGGTTTCGTGACGATCATCGGCCGTGACGCATCCACGATGTCCTTGTGGAACGACGTGCGCTTCGGCTCTCGACGTACGACTACTCGTCGGCGGGGCTCTACTTCGTCACGACGTGCGCACGTTGCTGGAAATGCGTGTTCGGATCGGTCGATGACGAGAGCGTGTGCCTGTCGCCCCTCGGTCTGATCGCACGTGCTTGCCTGTTGCGGATCGACGAACACCACTCCGTGGTCACCCTCGATCGGTACGTGGTGATGCCAAACCACGTACACGCCATCGTGGGCCTCGGCGAAACCGGCGAGGTCGAGCTAGGGGACGTGGTTGGTACATACAAGGCGGCCGTTTCTCGCACCGCTCGAACGTCACGGATCTGGCAGCGCGGGTACCACGACCACATCATCCGCGATGAGAGTGACCTCGAGCGGATTCGCGAGTACATCGAAACGAATCCGATTCGTTGGGCTCTCGATCCTGAGAATCCGAATCGAAGGTCGTAGGGGCGAGATATATCTCGCCCCTACGCGTCACACGAGCGTCCTCGCTATCACCGGAGCCTGGGAGCTCCACGGGAAGTCGATCCAGAGATCGGTACGTCGCCAGACGTACTCGCACTTCACCACCGACGGAGACTTCTCGTAGAGCACGGCGCAGCGCACGTCCGCGACCTTGCCGGCGCAGAACTCCTTCACGAGCCGGAGCGTCTCGCCCGTGTCGGCGACGTCGTCGGCGATGAGCATTCGAGCAGACTCGAGATCGACGAGCTCCGGCACGGGCGGGAGGATCATCGGCACGTCGAGACGCTCGTCGACACCGGTGTAGAACTCGACGTTCATCGTCCACGTGTTCTTGACGTCGAGTGCGTAGCCGAGAGCGGCACCGACGAGAAGCCCCCCGCGCGCAACCGAGAGCACGAGATCGGGGACGTACGCGTCGTCGGCGACCTGTCGGGCGAGGGCGCGTGTCGCCTCGCCGAACTCGGCCCACGAGAGTCGCTCGCGCTCGTCGTCCACGATGAACGCGATCGTAACGGGCTCAGGCTGCGGCTTCGACCTTGCCGCGCTCGAACGCGAGAACGTCGGCGAGTATGTCGTCGAGCCGCCGCTCCGGTGACCAGTCGATCACCGCTCGGATCTTCGCGGTCGACGGGCTCCGATGGAGCATGTCCTCGATCCCGATCCCGTAGACGTCCTCGTACGCGACGTACTCGACATCCGAGCCCGAGCCCGTGACCTCTTTCACGCGCTGCGCGAGTGCGTTGATCGAGATCCGCTCCTCCGAGCCGACGTTGTAGATCTCCCCCGAAGCGCCGCGCTCCATGAGGTCGGCGAGGGCGCGGATCGTGTCGGCGACGTGGCAGAAGCAGCGCGTCTGCTCGCCGTCGCCGTGGATCTCGATCGCGTCGCCCGCGAGCGCGCGCTGGACGAACGTCGGGATCACCATCCCGTACTGGCCGCTCTGGCGCGGTCCCACGGTGTTGAACAGCCGCACGATGACGCAGTCGAGGTCGTGCTCGGCGTGGTGCGCGAGGGCGAGGAACTCGTCCATCGCCTTCGAGTCGGCATAGGCCCAACGCTTCTGCGTCGTCGGCCCGTAGATCCGGCGGTCGGTCTCCTCGAGCGGGCGCTCCTCGCGGTGGTCGCCGTAGACCTCCGATGTGGACGCGACGAGAACGCGCTTGCCGAAGCGGTGGCAGTGCTCGAGCACGATCTCGGTGCCGCGGAGGTTCGTCACGAGCGTCTGCACCGGCTGCTCGACGATGAGCCGCACGCCGACGGCCGCGGCGAGGTGGAACACGACGTCGCACTTGTAGACGAGCTCGTTCACCACCGACCAGTGCAGGACGGAGTCCACGACGAGATGGAACTTGTCTCGATCACGGAGGTGCTCGATGTTGTCGAGCGATCCGGTCGAGAGGTCGTCGAGCACCCACACTTCGTGGCCCTCGTCGAGCAACAGCTCGGAGAGGTGCGACCCGATGAAACCCGCGCCGCCCGTGATTAAGGCTTTGTTGCTCAACGGCCGAGAAGGGTACCGAGGACGCCGGGCGAACCCGGCGTGTGAGGCCCGGCACAAGACCGGTCGGCTACGATCAGACCCGTCCCTTCGACCCGGGGGAGAGGCGACTCCTCCGGAATCGACCGAAAGGAGCGTCGAGGGAGTTGTTCGAGCGATTCACCGAGCGGGCACGGCAGGTCGTTGTTCTCGCACAGGACGAGGCGAGGGCCCTCAAGCACAACTACATCGGCACCGAGCACATCCTGCTCGGCCTCCTTCGCGAGGAGGAAGGCCTTGCGGCACGCGTCCTCGAGTCGCTCGACATCACGGTCGAGGAGGTTCGCGCCCAGGTTGCGCGCATCGTCGGCCAGGGCGACGAGGTCACGACCGGCCAGATTCCGTTCACGCCGCGCGCCAAGAAGGTGCTCGAGCTGGCGCTGCGCGAGGCTCTCTCACTCGGCCACAACTACATCGGGACGGAGCACATCCTTCTCGGCCTCGTGCGCGAGAACGAAGGCGTCGCCGCGCGGATCCTTCTCGACTTCGATGCCGATGCGGAAAAGATCCGCAACGAGATCATCCGGATGCTCTCCGGCCCGGGCCGCAGGCAGTCGGGCGCGAGCGTCGCCGCCCGGCGAGAAGACGAAGAGCTCGAAGCTCCTCGACCAGTTCGGCCGAAATCTCACGAAGGCAGCCGTCGAGGGCAAGCTCGACCCCGTCGTCGGGCGCCAGACCGAGATCGAGCGCGTGATGCAGATCCTGTCACGCCGCCAGAAGAACAACCCCGTGCTCATCGGCGAGCCCGGCGTCGGCAAGACCGCCGTCGTCGAGGGGCTCGCCACGCGCATCTCCTCGAGCCAGGTGCCCGAGATCCTCAAGGGCAAGCAGATCTACACGCTCGACCTCGCCGCGCTCGTCGCCGGGTCGAAGTACCGCGGTGAGTTCGAGGAGCGCCTGAAGAAGGTGATGAAGGAGATCATGCAGCGCGGCGACATCATCCTGTTCATCGACGAGCTCCACAACCTCGTCGGCGCCGGCGCTGCCGAGGGCGCGATCGACGCTGCGTCGATCCTCAAGCCCGCCCTCGCGCGCGGTGAGATCCAGACGATCGGCGCGACGACGCTCGACGAGTACCGCAAGTATCTCGAGCGGGACGCAGCCCTCGAGCGGCGCTTCCAGCAGGTGCGCGTCGAGGAGCCTTCCATCGACGAGACCGTCCAGATCCTGCGCGGGCTGCGCGACCGCTACGAGGCGCACCACCGCTGCAAGATCTCCGACGAGGCTCTGAGCGCAGCAGCGCAGCTCGCCGACCGCTACATCCAGGACCGCCACCTCCCCGACAAGGCGATCGACCTCATCGACGAGGCGGGCTCGCGTGTTCGGATCGCGACGATGGCGGCGCCACCTCGCTATCGCGAGCTCGAGGAGGAGATCGACAAGGTCCGCGCCGACAAGGAAAGCGCGATCGAGGCGCAGGAGTTCGAGAAGGCCGCGCAGCTCCGCGACAAGGAGCGCAAGCTCTCGCAGAAGAAGAAGGAGCTCGAGGAGGAGTGGCGCAACCAGGCCGACGAGGAGCAGCCGGAGATCGGCGAGGACGAGATCGCCGACATCGTCTCGATGTGGACGGGCATCCCCGTCTTCAAGCTCACCGAAGCCGAGTCGCAGAAGCTCATCCGGATGGAGGACGAGCTCCACAAGCGCGTCATCGGACAGCACCAGGCGATCGTTGCCGTCTCCAAGGCGATCCGCCGTGCGCGCGCTGGCATCAAGGACCCGAAGCGCCCCACCGGCTCGTTCATCTTCCTCGGCCCATCGGGTGTCGGAAAGACCGAGCTCGCGCGAACGCTCGCCGAGTTCCTCTTCGGTGACGAGGACGCGCTCATCCAGGTCGACATGTCCGAGTACATGGAGAAGCACTCCGTGTCGCGGCTCGTCGGCTCACCGCCCGGTTACGTCGGCTACGACGAGGGCGGCCAGCTCACCGAGGCCGTGCGGCGCAAGCCGTACTCGGTGCTCCTGCTCGACGAGGTGGAGAAGGCACACCCGGACGTCTTCAACATCCTGTTGCAGATCCTCGAGGACGGGAAGCTCACCGACTCGCAGGGACGGAAGGTCGACTTCCGCAACACGATCGTGATCATGACGTCGAACCTGGGTGCTGCTCAGATCTCGAAGAACCAGACGCTCGGCTTCTCGATGGGCGACGAGCAGGGCCTCTCGTACGACGAGATGAAGGAGCGCGTGATGTCGGAGCTCAAGAAGGTGTTCCGTCCCGAGCTCCTGAACCGCATCGACGAGGTCATCGTCTTCCACAAGCTCGAGAAGATCGAGATCCTGGAGGTCGTCGACCTGATGATGAAGCGCGTGCGCGAGGAGATGGCGAAGCACGACGTCGTCATCGAGCTCACGCTCGAGGCCCGCGAGCTGCTCGTCGAGCAGGGCTATGACCCAGCCATGGGGGCCCGCCCGCTCCGCAGGGCGATCCAGCGGATGATCGAGGACCCGCTCGCTGACTTCATTCTCGGTCGCGATCTCGCGCCGGGCTCGACGCTGATCGTCGACCGTCGCGAAGATCCTGCGGATGGCGAGGCGCCCGTCGAGATCCGCGTGATCGAGGGCATGCCGGTTCCGGCGGCCGTCGGTGGGCCGGCGGACGAGCCCGACCTCGACGAGCTGGTCGGCGACCCGAGCGACGATTAGCACCATCGAGATTCGCCACGCGAAGCCGTCCGACTACGGGCGGGTCATCGGGCGCATCAATGTCTGGTGGGGCGGTCGCGACATGGCGCCGATGCTGCCGAAGCTCTTCTTCATCCATTTCGAGGGGACGAGCTTCGTCGCCGAGGGTGAGGACGGCGAGCTACTCGGCTTCGTCTGCGGGTTTCTCTCGCAGGCCGCGGAGGACGAGGCGTACATCCACTTCGTGGGCGTCACGCCGGAGGATCGGGGGGAAGGCCTGGGCCGTACGCTCTACGAGAGGTTCTTCGACGAGGCGCGAGCACAGGGCCGCAGCGTCGTCCGGTGCGTGACGTCACCGCTCAACCAGGGCTCGCTCGCCTTCCACGAGGCACTCGGCTTCGAGGTCGAGCGGATCGCGGAGGACTACGACGGCCCGGGCGAGGACCGCGCGCTCCTCGTCAAGCAGTTGACCTGAGCCCGCGCCGCTTCGGGGCGAGGACGGGGCTCGGTTCGCTGCGGGCTGCCATCCAGTCGAGGAGCGTGCCGACGGCAACCGCGCCGGCAAGCACGACGAAGGCGTAGCTCGCCCAGGACGAGCCGGCGTCGGTGAGGTTCTTCAAGAGCGCCACCGCGAGGACGGCGGCGCCGAGTGCCAGCGTGACCGTCGGCGACGGGGTGTCGTTCGACGTCTCGACGTCGGTCAGGTTCTGCCATGCGACGATCGTCACGGTGGCGATGACGAGGATCGAGAGCAGAAGCCCCCAGGCGTCCCAGCCGTCGAGCGAGATCTTCGCGATTCCCGCGCGACCGTAGTCGACGTCGACGTACTGCCACGTGAGAAACAGGCTGACCAAGAGAAGCGGACCGGCAACGAGGACGATGAGCGAACCTCGCGAGAGAGCCCTGACGGTCTCCATCTGTGTCCCTTTCGGCTGCGGTGGTCGAGATCGGGCTGCCGCTACCCGGTGTGTATCGTCACAGGGTACTCAGGTTGCGCCGGAATGTGTGAAACTGCAGCGATTTTTCGAGCACGCGCTCGCCGCGGCGCATGTGCGCCGCGGCGTCGCTGTGTGAGCGGTAACGCCTACCGCTCGGTCGACGGCTCGTCGCCCGCAGCGTCCGTGACCGCGTCTGCCGCGTCCGACGCCGTGTCGGTCGCGCCCGATGCCATGTCCGACGCCGTATCTGCTGCACCCGAGGCAGCCTCTGCCGTTGTGGCTGAGGCCCCGGAGGCCACGTCTGACGCTTTCTCGCCTGCTGCCGAAGCCGTGTCGGAGGCCGTGTCCGCGGCTCCGCTCCCGGCGCCGGTGGCAGCTGCAGGAGCCGATCCCGCGCCCACGGACGAGCTGAGACTGCTCGCCTCGCTCTTGAGCGAGTCCATGCCCCCTGCGTCCTGCACCTCGAGCCACGCGCCGACGGCGACGAGGATCGCGAGGCCGACGCCGATGTAGCTCCAGAACGTGGAGTAGTCGTCGGTGAGGTTCTTCAGGATCGCGCAGATGGCGATGATGACGCCGAGCACGACGCTGGTCATCGCGAACGAGACCGGAATCGGGACATCGACGGCAGCCATGCGCGCGATGATCCTCGCGACGAGGACGATCGTGAGGATTCCCATGAGAATCCCGAGGAAGTTGTCCCATGCACTCACGCCGGCGCTTCCCTCGCCGAGCGGGCCGAGGTCGAAGTCGACCTCCTGCCAGTTGAAGAAGCTGATGATGAGGAGGAGGACGCTCGCGATGAACATGATCTGCGTCCCGCGCCCGAGGGCTCTCAATCTCTCCATGCGCTTACGTCCTTTCGATTTGCCTGCGGTCTCCCGGCACTCTTATCCACACGGGCCCGACTTGCAAGCGAGACTCGCACACTTTCGTGACCGACGGCGTCGGGTCGCCTTCCTACACTGGCACTCCCGTGGCGAAGATCACCGTTCAGTTCACGTGCGCGGAGTGCGGTACGACATCGGGTCGTTGGCTCGGGAAGTGCCCTGGTTGCGGTGCCTTCGGGACGCTCGTCGAGGAGCTCCATGGCTCGCCGTCGGAGACCGGCGCTGCGCGGCCCGCAAAGCCCGTGCCGATCGGCGACGTCGCGGCCGACGAAGCCGAGCGCATCCCGACCGGCGTCTCCGAGCTCGACCGTGTGCTGGGTGGCGGGCTCGTTCCGGCATCGCTCGTCCTCGTCGGTGGCGAGCCGGGCGTCGGGAAGTCCACGCTCCTGCTCACGGCACTCGGTGCGATCGCGCGCAGTGGTCGCCGCGCGTTGCTCGTGACCGGGGAGGAGTCCGTCGCGCAGGTGTCGCTGCGCGCGGCCCGTCTCGGAGGAGCCGAGTCCGTCGAGATCCTCGCGGAGACCGAGCTGGACATCGTGTGCGCAACGCTCGAGACCGAGCGGCCGGACGTCTGTGTGATCGACTCCGTGCAGACGCTTCATGCGCCTGCGCTCGGCTCCGCTCCCGGCTCGGTGGCGCAGGTGCGGGAAGCGGCCGGGCGACTCCTGCGAGTGGCGAAGGAAGCCGGTGTCGCGACGGTGCTCGTCGGCCACGTGACGAAGGACGGCGCGGTCGCCGGTCCGCGCGTGCTCGAGCACCTCGTGGACTGCGTCCTCCAGTTCGAGGGAGACCGCTACCACGAGCATCGCGTTCTCCGTGCGACGAAGAACCGCTTCGGATCGACGAACGAGCTGGGTATCTTCGAGATGACGTCTGCAGGTCTCGTCGGCGTGCCGAACCCGTCGGAGCTCTTCGGGACGACGCATCCCGGCGAGGTGGGTGCTGCGGTCGGGTGTGCGCTCGAGGGGACGCGGCCGATCCTGCTCGAGGTGCAGGCGCTCGTCGCGCCGACCGATCTCGCGATGCCGCGCCGCGTCGGGACGGGCGTCGACCCGAAGCGCCTCGCCATGATCGTCGCCGTGCTCGGCCGGCACGCCGGTGTCGGACTGGCGAGCGCGGATGTCTTCGTGAACGTCGCGGGCGGCGTACGCATCGAGGAGCCTGGCGCGGATGTGGCGGTGGGGCTCGCGATCGCGTCGGCCGCCCGGGGGGTCGCCGTGCGCGAACGGTTTGCAGCGTTCGGCGAAATCGGACTCACCGGTCGCCTGCGCCAGGCATCGCAGGCCGAGCGGCGTCTCGAGGAGTGCGCGAAGCTCGGAATCACGACGGTGGTCGCTCCAGAGGGAACCAGCGCGAGATCCTCCCTCGAGGTGGTCTGCGCCGAGACGCTCCGGCGTGCCATCGCGGCTGGTCTCGACAGCGGAGCCCCTGCCGAAGCAGCTGCGTAGCCCGTGACGAAGCCGTTGCGGTTCCGTTAATCCCTCGTGAAGAACGCGCTATGATGTGCCCGGACGCCGGCAGGGAAGACGCTGCCGGCACTTTTTCGTGAAGGCGACGGATTCCGACATCGGGGAGGCCCTCTTGTTCGACATCGGCGACAAGGTCGTCTATCCGCACCACGGCGCGGGGACAGTCGTGCGGAAAGAGAAGCGCGAGATTCTGGGTGAGACGCGGGAATATCTCACGATCCAGATCCTCCACAACGACATGACGGTGAACGTGCCGTGTGAGAACGCGGAGCGGGTGGGACTGCGCACGGTCATCGACCAGAGAACCGTGACCATGGTCGTCAGGACGCTCTCGGGTGGGTCGACCGAGATGCCGAAGAACTGGAACCGGCGCTTCAAGCACAACCGCGACAAGATGAAGACGGGCAACATCTTCGAGCTTGCGGAAGTCGTCCGAAACCTCGCCGTGCGGAACAACGAGAAGGGCCTCTCGACCGGCGAGAAGCAGATGTTCGTGAAGGCGAAGAAGATCCTCGCTTCCGAGCTGATGTACGCGAAGGACATGGACGAAGAAGAGGCTGCCGCGTGGCTCGACGAGGTGCTGTCGCGCGCCGGGCAGCCGAAGCCGAAGGCACGGGCGAAGCCGAAGGCCGCGACGGCGAGCGCGTAGGAGCTTGGGCGGCTCCGGCGAGGTCGGGGCTACCTGGGCGCTGATCGCCGCCGCCGGGTCCGGCGAGCGGCTCGGAATCGATCGTCCGAAGGCGTTCGCCGCGCTCGCGGGGCGTCCATTGCTCGCGGAGAGCCTCGACCGCCTCGACCGCTGCGAGCTCGTCGACGCGATCGTCGTCGCTGCGCCGCCGGGCTGGGAGGAGCCGTCGATCCTGCTCGCGGAAGAGCTGGCGGCGTCGAAGGTCGTCGCATGCGTAACCGGTGGTGCGAGCCGCGCCGAGTCGGTTGCAGCGGCGCTCCGCGAAGTACCCGAGGAGGCACTCGTCGTGCTCGTCCACGACGCCGCGCGGCCCCTTCTCGACGACGCTGTGGTCGAGCGACTGCTTGCGCCGCTCGCCGAGGGATATGACGGAGCTGTTCCCACGCTTGCCGTTACGGACACGCTCAAGCGCGTTCGAGACGGCGTCGTGGCCGAGACGGTGGACCGCGTCGACCTCGTCGCCGCGCAGACGCCACAGGCGTTCCTCGCTCCGACTCTTCGCCGTGCGTTCGTGGGCGACGTTGCGGACGCGACCGACTGCGCGTCCCTCGTCGAGCGCGCCGGCGGGCGCGTCGCGCCGGTCGATGGAGATCCGAGGCTCGTCAAGGTCACGACCCCACACGATCTGGCGCTCGTCGAAGCTCTCCTCACGATCGCCTAGGACGGTCCACAGTGGACACATGTGCCAGACACTTCGTGCTGCCGTGGCGCTGAAGGCGGTCGTCTTCGATGTCGGCGAGACGCTCGTCGACGAGGAGCGCTGGTGGCGCGAGCTCGCCGGGCGCGCCGGCCTGCAGCCGCACGTCGTCTGGGCCGCTCTCGGCGTGACGATCGAGCGCGGGGAGGAGCACGACGCGCTGTGGGGACACCTCGGGATCGAGAAGCCTCACGGATGGTGGAACGCCATTGCGTACGAACTCGCCGACCTCTACCCCGACGCGCTCGACTGCCTCCGCCGAACGCGCGAAGTGGGGTTTCGCGTCGGGATCGTCGGGAACCAGTCGGAAGCGCTCGAGGCGTGGGCGCGCGACGCGGGCCTTCCTGCCGATGTGGTCTCGTCGTCGGCGAGCCTCGGCGTCCGCAAGCCCGATCCCGCGTTCTTCGCGAAGGTCGTCGAGCTCATGGGCTGCCGTCCCGAGGAAACCGCATACGTCGGAGATCGGGTCGACAACGATGTGCTTCCCGCCGCTGCGGCGGGGCTCGTCGCCGTTCACGTGCGGCGCGGGCCATGGGGAATGCTGCAGCCGACCCCTCCGCAAGCGGCACTCGGCCTCGACGAGCTCGCGTCGCTGCCCGACGCGTTAGCCTCGCTGCGATGACGGACCTTCGTGTCGGGATCGGATACGACGCGCACGCTCTCGAGGAGGGCGTGCCGCTCGTGCTGGGCGGCGTCTCGATCGACTACCCGCGCGGTCTCGCGGGCCACTCCGACGGCGACGTCATCGCGCACGCGCTCATCGACGCCGTTCTCGGAGCGGCGAACCTCGGCGACATCGGCTCTCTCTTCCCGTCCGGTGACGAGCAGTACCGCGGCGCCTCGTCGCTCGATCTCCTGTGGGAGGCCTATCGCGAGGTGCGCGAGGCGGGGTGGGAGCTCGTGAACGCCGACTGCGTCCTCGTGGGCGAGGAACCGCGCATAGGAGACGTGCGCGGTGAGATGTGCGAGCGGCTGGCGGGAGCGCTGGGAGTCGATGTCGGCCGAATCACTGTGCGAGCGACGACGACGGATGGGCTTGGCTTCACGGGCCGCGGCGAAGGGCTCGCCGCGCAGGCCGTCGCGCTCCTGCGGCGATGAACGTCGTCCGGTACGCAGACCGACCCGATCTCATGGCTCGGCGCTTCGAGGAGCTCACGAAACCGACGTTTCCCGCGTACATGAACGAGAACGAGCCGGGGAACCTCTACTGGGACCGGCTCTACACGGACTTCCCCGACTTCCAGGTGGCGCTCGTCGACGGCGACGAGCTGCTGGCCGAGGCGCATGCGCTCCCGCTCCCGTGGGACGGCACGCTCGATGATCTGCCGTCCGGCTGGGACGAGGGGTTCGTGCGCGGGATGACGTCCGACCGGCCGCACACCGCGGTCATGGCGATCGCGATCAGCGTCGCGCCGAGCCAGCAGGGGCGGCAGCTCTCGAGCCGGATGATCGAGACGTTCACCGACAATGCGCGCGCGGCAGGGCTCACGAACGGCGTCATCGCCCCGTGCGACCCGACCTGGAAGGAGCGCTATCCGCTGATCCCGATCGAGAGCTATGTCGAATGGCGCCGCGACGACGGGTCCCACTTCGACCCCTGGATCCGCATCCACGAGCTCGTGGGCGGCGAGATCATCGCGCCTGCGCCGAGCTCCATGATCATCCGCGCGCCGGCGGAGGACTGGGCCGAGTGGACCGGGATGGCGTTCCCGTCGGACGGTGAGTACGTCTTTCCCGGCTGCCTCGCACCGCTCGTCGTGGAGGACGGCATCGGCACGCACGTCGAACCGAACGTGTGGCTGCTTCACCGCGTTTGACTCGTACGTCGACCGGCGTCTAGCCCGGTAGTGCGACCAGACCGTCCCGAACGACGACGAGGCCGTCGCGCTCCAGCGAGCGGACGGCCTCGTCGTCGAGTGCGCTCAGCTCGTTGGGCGCGCTGGCGACGAGTCGTAGCGTCGCGGCGCGGCGCTGGCGGAACGAGCCCTCGAACCGGCCCTGCTTTCGCGCTGGCTCATCGCGAGTCCCGCGCGAGGGGCACTCGTCCGCCAGCGGGCATGACCCGCACCGCGGGACGCGGGCGAGGCAGATCGTCGCGCCGAGATCCATCAGCGCTTGCGCCGCGCGGGACGAGAACGTGTGACCGGTGCGGCGCTGGACACGATCGACGTTCACGTCGACCGGAAGCACGTCGTCGTTCAATGCGAAGCGGCGGATCGCCGCGGCCGTGTACGGGCCGACACCGGGCAGAGACGTGAGATCGTCCGGCCAGCCGTCGCTCGCGACGACCTGCGCTGCGCGGTGGAGGTTGACCGCCCGCCGGTTGTAGCCGAGTCCCTGCCACGCGCGAATCACGCTCCGCCGTCGGGGCGGCAGCGAGCGATTTCACGGTCGGCCAGCGCTCGAGCCAGGCGACGTAGCGCGACACCACGCGGTCGACCTGCGTCTGCTGGAGCATCACCTCGGAGACGAGGATCGCGTACGGATCTCTGGTGCGGCGCCACGGAAGATCACGCCCGTGCTCGGCGAACCACGCGAGGAGGCGCGACTCCACGACGCGATCGTAGGTCGTCAGCCGGGGGTCGCGGCGCGGAGCTCTTTCGAGAAGAACGTCAGCGCCGCCTTCGTCTTCGTCTCCTGCTTCCCGTCCAGGCTCACGCCCTTGTCCGCGAGGAAGAGCCGCGCCTCCGCGGCAACCTGGAAGGCGTCCGATGCGTTGCACTTCGTCGACAGCTCGAGAATTCGTGATCCGTCGGGGTAGAGCCAGACCTCCGCGACCATGCGGCGCTGCAGCTCCGCCGGCTCGAAGTTCAGCTTGAGGACGAAGATCGGGCCAAGGATCGAGAGGTCGTCGAGCCCGAGTCCGTCCGGACCATGCGCAGCGAAGAACGAGCGCTGCTCCTTCGAGAAGAGCTTCTTCGTACGTCCCTTCCCGAGCGCGACATCCTGGATCGCCTTCGAGTCGGCGCGTGACTTCAGCGTCGCCGAGCAGACGTAGCCCCCCGGCATCGCGTCGACCTCGACATTGACGCTCGGCGACTGGCGCAGCTCGTCCGGCAGGTGATCGGGATCGACGGGACGGAGCTTCACGACGATGTCTCCGGACCTCCCCTGGATCCTTCGTGCGCGAGCGACGACGCCCACGGCGTTGAGGTCCAGATCGGGCGTGTCGAAGAAGAACACCTGGCGAATCTGCGCCTCGAGCGGGTCGAGCCGAAGCGCAACGATCGCGGCGCGATGGTCGGTGGCAGGCACCGTGAGCTTCAGCTCCACGCTGTCCGACTTCCGCGCGAGCGCAAGCATCTGCGCGAGCTCTTCGTCCGAGAGCCGCCTCGTGACCTGCCGGGCCATCGCCTGACAGTAGCCACACCCGACTACGCTGTCGAGGTGCTGCTCTACAACTCGGCGGTCTCGGGCAATTGCTACAAGGTGCGCCTCCTTCTCACCCAGCTCGGGCTCGAGTACGAGACGGTCGAGATGTCGGTCGTCGACCGCTCGAACCGCACGGACGTGCTCGGGGAGCTCAACCCAGGCCTCCGTATTCCGACGATCGTGCTGGACGACGGTCGCCCGCTGGGGGAGTCGAACGCGATCCTCTGGTACTTCGGCGACGGCACGCGATACGTCCCCGACGATCCGTACGAGCGCGCGCAGGTGCTGCAGTGGCAGTTCTTCGAGCAGTACAGCCACGAGCCGAACATCGCGGTCGCACGCTTCTGGATCGGCTACTCGGGCACGCCGGAGCGCTACGAGGGCGAGCTTCCGGCGCGGATGAAGGGTGGCTACGCGGCGCTCGACGCCATGGAGAGCCATCTCGCGTCGCGGACGTTCTTCGTGGGCGAGCGCTATTCGCTAGCCGACATCTCGCTCTACGCATATACGCACGTCGCACACGAGGGTGGCTTTGATCTCGATCCGTACCCCGGGATCCGATCGTGGCTCGGGCGGGTCGTGGCGCAGCCCGGCCACATCGCCATCGACGCGTAGAGCCGTGTCGGTACGCGTCCGCTTCGCGCCGAGCCCGACCGGCTCGCTCCATCTCGGAAATGCCCTGACTGCTGATGCGAACCGCCGTTTCGCGGACGCGCATGCCGGAGCGCTGGTGCTGCGCATCGACGACACCGACCCGGCACGGAACGTCGAGGGTGGCGAGGAGGCGATTCTCGACGACCTCGAATGGCTCGGGATCGGCTTCGACGAAGGACCACTTCGTCAGAGCGAGCGAGCGTCCGTCTATGCGGCGGCCGCGGCACACGCGCTGTCCTCGGGCGCGGCCGAGAGCGACGACGACGGCTCCGTGAGACTCGGCCGGGATGGCACGACGCTCCTTCGCGCCGACGGGACGGCGACGTACCAGCTCGCCTCCGTCGCCGACGACCTCGACCTCGGCATCACGCACGTCATTCGCGGCAACGATCATCGCCCGAACCTCCAGGTGCAGCAGCGGATTGCGCGCGCGCTCGGGGGCGAGCTTCCCGAGGTGATCCACCATGGGCTCGTGCTCGGCCCCGACGGGAAGAAGCTCTCCAAGCGCCATGGCCACTCCTCGATCGCCGAGCTGCGCGACGACGGATTTCCTGCGGCCGCCGTGCGCGCCTACCTCGACGAGCTCGACCTGCCCGAGCACGATGTGAACCTCGATCTCGCGCGGCTCCGCCGTCTCGCGGTCGACGCGATCGCGGCGATGCCGGACGACGAGCTCGCGGCGGCGGCCGACGCTCCCGTCGACGTCGTGCCGGCGCTTCGCGGCGCGCGGTCGCTCGTCGAGGCGCGCGAGTACGCGCAGCTCGTGCTCGAGCCCCAGCCGGTCGTCCTCGGCGAGGACGCGCGACTCACGATGACGCGCTTCGCCGAGCTCCGCGATCCTGCCCCCGAGATGCTCTCCGCGGAAGGCGCGCGCACGATCGTCCGTGAGCTGAAGGCGGTCGGCGGAGACCTCCGCGCGCTCCGACTCGCGCTCACCGGCGCCGAGCGAGGCCCCGAGCTGGCTGCCGTGCTCGCGGCCGTCCCGCGCGACGAGGCGCTCGCCCGCGCGGCCCGCGCGACGAGCGCCTGAGTACGATCGCCGGCATGCGGTTGTACGACACGTTCACGCGCTCGCTCGCGGAGCTGCCCCCGCCGCCCGGGCCGATTCGCATGTACTTCTGCGGCCCGACCGTCTACCAGCGGATTCACGTCGGGAACGCCGTGCCGTTCGTGCTCGCGATGTGGCTCAAGCGCTGGCTCGACGAGAGCGGCTACGAGACGAAGCTCGTCGTGAACATCACCGACATCAACGACAAGATCTACGCGGCGGCGCCGGGTGCGAGCGCGCAGCTCGCGTCGGACGCGTCGCGCTGGTACGTCGAGGACACCGACCGCCTCGGGCTCGGGCGGCCCGACGTCGAGCCCACCGCCGTCGAGACCGTCGTCGATCAGATCGCGATGATCGCCGAGCTGGTCGAGAGCGGGTTCGCCTACGAGTCCGACGGCGACGTGTACTTCCGTGTGACGCGCTATCCCGCATACGGACAGCTGAGCGGGCAGCGCCTCGATCAGGTCGAGGAGCAGGAGCCGAACGCACGCAAGGAGGACCCGCGCGACTTCGCCCTCTGGAAGGCGACAAAGCCCGGCGAGGACACGTCCTGGGACTCGCCGTGGGGCCGCGGCCGCCCGGGCTGGCACATCGAGTGCTCCGTCATGTCGGAGAAGCACCTCGGGTCCGAGTTCGAGATCCACGGCGGCGGGCTCGACCTCGTCTTTCCCCACCACGAGAACGAGATCGCGCAATCGCGAGCGCTCGGTCACGGATTCGCTCAGGTCTGGATGCACAACGGGATGCTGACGTTCGCCGGCGAGGAGATGCACAAGTCGATCGGCAACGACGTCTCGCTGCGCGCCGCGCTCGAGCGCTGGGGACGCGAGACCCTGCTCCTCTTCTTCATGACCGGGCATTGGCGGAAGCCGCTCGAGTACTCGGACAGGACGCTCGAGGCAGCAGCCGCGCGGGCCGAGGGGTTCCGTGAGGTGTTCCGCGCTCCGAGTGAGACGGCGCCGGAGGATGCCTGGGAGCGCTTCACGGCTGCGCTCGACGACGACTTCTCGACACCGACCGCGCTCGCCGTCATGCACGAGTGGCGCGATCACGAGCTCCTTCGGCGCGCGCTCGGGATCTTCGGGCTCGAGTCGCTCGTGGAGGAGGACGAGGCACCGGACGAGGTGGTCGCTCTCGCCGTCCAGCGGATGATGGCGCGGGCCGGGCGCGACTTCGGCGAGGCGGACCGTCTTCGGGACGAGATCGAGGCTGCGGGCTGGGACGTACGCGACGAAGCCGACACGTTCCGCCTCGTCCGCCGTCGATGACTCGCGACCTCGTCTACGGTCGCAACGCCGCACGCGAGCTGTACCGCGGGCCGCGCCGCGTGCTCGAAGTGTGGGTCACGGAACGTGCGGCAAGCCAGATCCCCTGGCTCGACTCCGGCCCTCGACCGCAGGTGAAGGCGGAGCGGTTGCTGTCGGAGGAGGCGGGGACGCGCGACCACCAGGGCGTCGTGGCGTGGTGCGAGCCGTATCGCTACGCGGACGCGTACGAGCTCGCGAAGGTCGACTCGCCGCTCCTCGTCTGCCTCGACCAGGTCACCGATCCGCAGAACCTCGGCGCAGTCGTGCGCAGTGCCGACGGAGTGGGGGCGACCGGCGTGATCATCCCGGCGCACGGCGCGGCGCGCGTGACGCCGGCGGTGTGCCGTGCGTCGGCCGGTGCGGTCGAGCACGTTCCGATCGCCGTCGTACCCAACCTCGCGCGGTACCTCGGCGACGTGAAGAGCAACGACCTGTGGGCCTACGCGGCCGACTCGGAGGGCGCGGTCGCGATGTGGGACGCGGATCTCACGGGCGGCGTCGCGCTCGTGTTCGGGGCCGAGGGCAAGGGTGTGCGGCCCCTCGTACGGCGAACGTGCGATGCAACCGTGGCGATCCCGCTCGGGGGCAAGGTGGGCTCGCTGAACGTGTCGGTCGCGGCCGCCGTCCTCCTCTTCGAAGCTCGACGGCAACGAACGCGCGATGGCTGAACCGACCCTCTACCTGTTCGACGGCTACAACCTGCTCCACGCCGGTTCGTTCCGTGACCGCGACGACCTCGTCGACACCCTCGCGAGCTTCGTCGCGGGACAGGGTGCGCGCGGGGTCGTCGTCTTCGACGGAGTCGGTGAGGAGCGGGCAATCGGAACGCTCCAGGTGCGATTCACGGCGCACGCCGACGACCTCCTGGAACGTCTCGCCGCCGAGAACCGCAAGAACGAGAGCGTGTGCATCGTCTCCTCCGACCATGCGGTCCGCTGGACGTCCGGGCAAGAGGTGCGGAAGCTCGCGTCGAAGACGTTCCTCGAGAAACTCGCTCCGGTCGAGCACGTCGACCACGAGCAGCGCGGCGCGGGCGGGCGCGTCGGCGACAACCTCGACCCCGACGTTCGGGAGCAGCTCGAGCGCCTCCGACGAGGGTTGTAGGGGCGAGATATATCTCGCCCCTACGTGCGTAGGAGCGCCAGCACGGCCAGGACGCGCCGATGGTCTTCGGTCGTAGCAGGCAGCCCGAGCTTGGCGAAGATGCTCGTCACGTGCTTCTCGACCGCGCGCGGCGTGACGAACATCCGGTCGGCGATCGCCTGATTCGATCGGCCTTCCGCCATGAGCTCGAGCACCTCGCGCTCGCGCGGAGTCAGCTGTTCGAGTGGGTCGCTCTGGCGACTGCGGCCGAACAGCTCGGCCACGACCGCGGGATCGAGGGCGGATCCCCCTTCTGCGACCCGGCGCACTGCGGACGCGAACTCGTCGAAATCGGAGACCCGATCCTTGAGGAGGTAGCCGAGCCCCTCGGTCGAGTCCGAGAACAGATCCATCGCGTATGCGGCCTCGACGTACTGCGAGAGGACGAGTACGCCCGTGCCCGGGTGGCGCTGCCGTATCTCGGCGGCCGCGCGAAGCCCTTCGTCCGTGTGCGTGGGGGGCATCCGGATGTCGACGATCGCGACCGTCGGCGCGTGCATCGCCACGTGCCGCAGAAGATCGTCCGGGCCACCCGACTGCGCGACGACCTCGAAGCCCGCATCCGCGAGGAGGCGCGCGATGCCCTCGCGGAGGAGCACGGTGTCGTCGGCGAGAACGACGGTGATCCCCGCGCCGAGCATCGAGATCGTGTTTCGCAGCGGCGGGAAGTCGCGCGGCAGGTCGTCGGCGAGCAGTTGGTGAATCCGCTCCGGACGGGCGAGCCCTTCGAGCCGGTGCTCGCCGAGATCTCTGCTCGGCAGTCCGTCCAGGGTTGCGAGCATCTCGTCCGAGGCGAGGATCTGCCCGCCGTGTCCGGCGTTCGCGATCCGCGACGCGCGAACGACGTCGACTCCCGTGTAGCCCTCGTCGTCGAGTGCCGGCGCCCCGACGTGGAGCCCGATCCGGACGCGCACGGTTGCATCGCTCGGCCAGCTGGTATCCCGGAGCGCGCGCTGCGACGCATAGGCGGCTGACGCGGCGGCGCGCGGATCGTCGAAGGCCGCGACGTACTCGTCGCCCACCGCATCGGCCTCGGCTCCGCCGTGGGTCGCAACGGCACCGCGCAGCAGCTGTCGCAGCAGTACCACTGACGCCGCGTAGTCGATGGCCGGATTCTGTTGCATCGCCGTCGAGCCCTCGACGTCCGCGAAGAGGAAGGTCACGGTTCCGGTGGGGAGCTCGCTCACGGCGTTTTCGAGTCTATGTAGGCGATTGTTCGACGAGTGGGATCTCGGCTCTGATCGACGTTCCTCCGCCCGGAGGGCTGTCGACCACGAGCGTTCCGTCGAGAACAGCGACGCGATCGACGAGCCCGCGAAGGCCGGATCCGTTGGCCGGATCGGCCCCACCCACGCCGTCGTCCGAGACGACGACGACGAGCGCTCCGTCCTCGTGTCGAGCGCACACCCGCACCGACGTCGCGTTCGCGTACTTCGCGATGTTCGTGAGAGCTTCGGCGATGACGTAGTAGGCGGCGGCCTCGACATCGGGCTCGAGCCGCTCGTCCTGGGCCACGACCTCGACCGGAATCGGCGTTCGTGCAGCGAGTGTCTCGAGAGCCGCGCGAAGCCCGCGATCGGTGAGGACAGCAGGATGGATGCCGCGGGCGAGCTCTCGGAGCTCGGCGAGAGCGTGTGCAAGCTCGGCCTGCGCACCTGTGAGCAGCTCCTGTGCCGCGGCCGGATCGTCTCGCATCCTCGTTTCGAGAAGCCGCAGGGACACCGAGAGCGCGACGAGCCGCTGCTGAGCACCGTCGTGCAGATTTCGTTCGAGCGTGCGCCTGGCGACCTCTTCCGCCCGTACGAGCCGCGCCCGTGAGGCTCGGAGATCCTCGGCGATCAGCTTGCGCTCGGTGATGTCGACGGCCGTGACGAGGAAAAGCGTCCGCTCGTCGATCTCGGGGAGCGGCGTGCATGTCCACGCCATCGACAGCCGTCGCCCGGTCTTCGTCACCCACGTGTGGTCGTGCTCCTTCGGCGTCTCGCCCGCCGCGACGCCGGCGACCACTTCGCGAACGGCATCACGGTCGTCCGGGTCGACGAACGTCTCCCAGAAGATCTGCCCGCCGATCTCTCCCGGCTCGTACTCGAGGGTGCGCTCGAACGCGATGTTGGCGCCGCGGTCGGTCAGCACGCCGTCGGCGTCGATCAGGCAAAGGAGGCTCGGCGCGTTGTTCGCGATCGCATTCAGAAACGCGCGCTCGCGGTCGTTCTCGGCCTCGAGCCGCTTGCGCTCCGTGATATCGGCCCCGCAGACGAGGACGAGCCGATCCAGCCGACCCGTGACGTCCGCGACGGGGACCGCAGACCAGACGAACTCGCGCGCGCTCCCGTCGGCCGATCGAAGAGAGGACTCGACCTCCTCGGAGGTGCTACCGGCAGCCGCCGTCGAGATGGC
Organism: uncultured Gaiellaceae bacterium; assembly: GCA_963833725.1. Taxonomy (GTDB): domain Bacteria; phylum Actinomycetota; class Thermoleophilia; order Gaiellales; family Gaiellaceae; genus GMQP-bins7. The sequence goes on along the minus strand of CAWHYV010000018.1, from coordinate 76,749 downwards.
TCGCGCCGCTCGACCGTCGTCGTCTTCGGCGACGATGTCGAGAAAATGGCGCCCGACGATGTCCTCGTCGGCCCAGCGCACGGCCTGTTGGAATGCTGGGTTCGCTCCGACGCGCGGATCGTCGGCGTCGCGATCGCGAATCGTCCCGTCCGGCCCGAGGACGACCATGACGCTCGGCATCGACTCGAATACGGTCGACTGGACGTCGCGTTCCCGCTCCAGCTCGAGCTCGCGACGACGTCGCTCGGTGATGTCGGTGCCACCGGAGACGATGGCGACGACTGCGCCGTTCTCGTCGTGAATCGGCGCTGTGCGCCAGTACACGACACGCTCTTCGCCGCGCGCGTTCACAAACGCGTTTTCGTACTCCGCCGCCGGGAAGTCGGGCGCGAGCGCTTCGAAGCGCTCGATCACGTCATCGCGCTCGGTTTCGTCGATGAAGACGTCCCAGTAGTACTTCCCGATGATCTCGTCGTAGGAGGAGAAGCCGGCGGCCTCGGTCGCCGCGACGTTGACGTCCTGGAGCCGTCCTTCGACGTCGATGGACGAGAGGAGGCTCGGCAGCGTGTTCGTGACGGTGCTCGTGTACTGGACCTCAAAGCGCAACGCGGCCTGAAGGCGGTCGCTGCGCAGTGCCAGTCCTGCTGCCGCGGTCACGCCGTCGAGCAGTTCCGGGTTCGCGTCGAGCGCGGTGTCGTACGTGATCGCGGCGATCCGTAGACCGTCCTGATCCACGAACTTGATCGCGCGGCCTGTCGCCGGCTCGGGCTCGGGAGCAGCATTGCCCTGCGGGTCCACCCAGCCGCCTCGCGGCGCGCCTTGTCGTCGGTCGAGCCAGTAGAAGACAGCGAGATCGTCGTCTCGCAGCGCGCTCGCCAGCGCATCGCGGAGCGGGGCGCCGTCCTCGAGCGCGACCACGAGCTCCGAGATCGAGATCGTGCTCACGTCAGTAGTGCTGCGACGGCTTCGCCCGAGAGCTCGTCCTTCGGGACGAATCCGCGCGCCGCGGACGAGCTGACGAGTTCGCCGTAGTCCGAGAGATCACGACTCGATACGAGGATGACGTCCGGGCTCGGGTCGCGGCAGCAGAGCTCTGCGCACAGCTCGAAGCCGGAAATGTCGGGAAGCTGGACGTCGAGCAGCACGAGACCGGGGTCGAGCTCGCCGACGGCGTCGAGAGCAGACGCACCGTCCGCGGCCTCGCCCACGACGTCGAATCCCGCGGCCTCGAGCATCGCGCGGGCGGACGCGCGGAAGCTCGGGTGGTCATCCACGATCAGCACGGTGCGGGCCATGACGAAGATCGTCGCAGAAGCGTTCGCCTCGGACGGTGGGGCTATCCGTACATGCGGGGCGAACATATGTTCTTAGCATCCTGCAATTCTCGCAAAGGGGTTGTAACGCTTGGCCGATGGTGCTAGGTTCTCCCTCAACTTCAAGGTGAGACTTGCACGACGAGGAGAATGCTCGGCTCGTCAGGCAGGCCTCGACGCCGTCGAAACGGGGGTACTCGCAATGGCCGTTCGCACCGCCACCGCACTCAGGCCGGCACTGAAACCGGCACAGAAGGTTCAGCGAGAGCTCGAGGACCTCCAGCTCGTCCTCAAGGCACGCAACGGGAGCCAGCAGGCGCTCGACGATCTCATGCGTCGCTACACGGGCTTCGTTCGCCTCAAGGCGAGCTCGTACTTCCTCGCAGGCGGCGACGGCGACGATCTCATCCAGGAGGGCATGATCGGCCTCTACAAGGCCGTGCGGGACTTTCGCCCCGACAAGGAGACGTCGTTCCGGAGCTTCGCGGAGCTCTGCGTGACGCGGCAGATCATCACCGCGATCAAGACGGCCACCCGTTTCAAGCACTCCCCGCTCAACACGTACGTCTCGTTCAGCCACACGCCGGCCGGACAGGAGTCCGAAGGTGACTGCACGCTCGGGGACGCACTTCCCGGTCCGAGCGTCAACGACCCGTCCGTCTGCGTCATCTCGACGGAGGAGCTCCAGAGCCTGGTCTTCACACTGGGGACGGGTCTCTCGTCGCTCGAGTCGCAGGCACTCACGCTCTATCTGGAGGGCAACTCCTACGACGAGATGGCCGACGACCTCGGTTGCGACACGAAGACGATCGACAACGCCCTCCAGCGCGTCAAGCGGAAGATCCTCGCGCACCAGAAGACGCGCGAAGTCCTGGCGTAGCCGTTCGTGCCGGTGTCAGACACCGGCACGGGACAGCAGTTCACGGCCGGCGACGGAGGGCCACGTCTGATCGAGGCGTAGCCCGGGATCCTCCGATGGCTACGGAGTTCGCCGCGGTCGACGTATGTGGAGCGATCGTGACCATCTCGGCGCAGACGGGTCTTGACAGAAATCGGTGTCTGACACCGACTTGCGGCTGAAGCCGGAGGAGGGACTCGAACCCACGGCCTTGGCATTACAAATGCCCTGCTCTACCAACTGAGCTACTCCGGCGCGCGCCATAGGTTACGCCGTCACGCCGCCGATGCCCTGTCAGTTGCCACGAGCGGGCCGCAAGCCCGATAATCCCGCGATGCAGCCGACGGACACCTCAGCCGCCGAGCGGATACTCGCCGACCGCGCCCGCTACGTCGCCCCGGGCATGTCGACACCGAAGCTCGTCGTCGCCCACGCCGAGGGCGCGCGAGTCACCGATCCTGACGGGCGCTCCTTCATCGACTTCGGCGGCGGGATCGGCTGCCAGAACACGGGGCACAGGCACGCGGCGATCGTCGAGGCGATCAAGGAGCAGGCCGATCGCTATCTCCACCAGTGCTTCATGATCGGCGTCTACGAGCCGTACGTCGAGGTCTGCCGGCGGCTCGCGGAGCTCTCGCCGTGTAGTGGAGGTGAGCAGCGCTCGATTCTCGTGAACTCGGGCGCCGAAGCGGTCGAGAACGCGGTGAAGATCGCACGCTGGGCGACAGGGCGGCCCGCGGTCATCGCGTTCGACAACGCGTTCCACGGACGAACGCTGCTCGCGATGACGATGACGAGCAAGGTGAAGCCGTACAAGGCCGGCTTCGGCCCGTTCGCGCCCGAGGTGTACCGCGCACCCGCGCCGTACCCGTATCACGGCATCTCCTCGGACGACTCGATCGCCGCGCTCGAGCATCTCTTCAAGGCGGACGTCGATCCTTCGAGCGTCGCCTGCGTCGTCCTCGAGCCCGTCCAGGGCGAAGGCGGGTTCCTCGCCATGCCGCCCGACTATCCGGCGCGACTCCACGAGCTCTGCCGCAAGCACGGGATCCTGTGGGTGAACGACGAGGTGCAGTCCGGCGTGGGGCGGACCGGAACGATGTGGGCGATCGAGCAGTATCCGGGCGCCGAGCCCGACATGACCGTCTTCGGCAAGTCCATCGGCGGCGGCCTCCCGCTCGCCGGAGTGACGGGTGGCGCAGAGGTGATGGATGCCGTTCCGCCTGGAGGGCTCGGTGGGACGTTCGGCGGCAATCCGCTCTCGTGCGCGGCCGCGCTCGCGGTCCTCGACGTCGTGACCGAACCGGAGTTTCTCGCCGGGGCGCGGCAGCTCGGAGAGACGCTGCGCGCCCGTCTCGAGGAGATCGCCTCGCGCAACTCCGACATCGGCGAGGTGCGTGGCCTCGGCTCGATGCTCGCGTTCGAGTTCGCCGAGCGGACGCCCGACCGTGCGAAGGCCGTCGCGGACGCCGCGTTCGAGCGCGGCCTGATCCTCCTCTCCTGCGGCCTCTACGGCAACGTCATCCGCCTGCTACCCCCTCTCAACATCGCGCCGGACGAGTTGGACGAGGGGCTCGCCATCCTGGAGGAGTCGCTTGGCGCCTGACGGTGCGCCGGACATCAGCGTCAGAGGCCTGACCAAGCGCTACGGGGACGTCGTCGCGGTCGACGGGATCGACCTCGACATTCCGACCGGGGAATTCTTCACCATGCTCGGGCCCTCGGGCTCGGGCAAGACGACCACGCTTCGCATGATTGCGGGGTTCGAGATACCCGACGAGGGGACGATCGAGCTGGCGGGCGAGGATGTGTCGCGCCTCCCGCCGTACGACCGTCCGGTCAACACGGTCTTCCAGGACTACGCCCTCTTCCCGCACATGACCGTCCTCGCGAACGTCGAGTACGGGCTCATGGTGAAGAAGGTGAAGAAGGGCGATCGAGGTGTGCGAGCGCAGGAAGCTCTCGAGATGGTGCGTCTCGCCGGATACGGCGATCGCAAGCCGTCACAGCTCTCCGGTGGCCAGCGCCAGCGTGTCGCGCTTGCCCGCGCGATCGTGAACCGGCCGAAGGTGCTCCTCCTCGACGAGCCGCTCGGGGCGCTCGATCTGAAGCTTCGCCAGGAGATGCAGATCGAGCTCAAGTCGATCCAGCGCGAGGTCGGCATCACGTTCGTCTACGTCACGCACGACCAGGAGGAGGCGCTCACGATGTCGGACCGTCTCGCCGTCTTCAACCAGGGGAGGATCGAGCAGATCGGGCCGCCGGCCGAGGTGTACGAACACCCTCAGAGCGAGTTCATCGCGGGCTTCGTCGGCGTGTCGAACGTCATCGAGCGCGACGGGCGGCGCTACACCGTGCGACCTGAGAAGATCAACCTCCTCATGAACGGTGAAGCTGCGGAACTCGGCGCGCACGTCGAGCAAGGGCTCATTCGTGATGTGCAGTACGCAGGCCCGGTCACGAAGTATCAGGTCACGCTCGACCGAGGCGGAGAGCTCCAGGTGCTCGCTCAGAATCTGGACGAGGGCTCGAGCGAGGTGCTCGAGGCGAAAGGGCGCCGGGTGTCGCTCGCGTGGCGCCCGGAGCAGGAGTCGGCAATCGGAGAATCAGAGGGAGGATCGGAATGAGAAGGAAGCGCATCGCTGTTTGGACAGCGCTGGCCCTGCTCGTCGGAGCGCTCAGCGTCGTAGCCGCCGGCTGCGGCGGCGGGGACGACGGTGAGCTCGGCGAGCACGGAGATCGAGGGCCTCGGCACGACGCTCGACGAGATCAAGGCCAATGCCAAGACGGAGGGCAAGGTCGATCTCGTGGCCTGGGCGTACTACGTCGAGGACGGGTCGAACGATCCGAACGCCGACTGGGTCACCGATTTCGAGAAGGAGACGGGTTGCGACGTGTCGGCGAAGGTTGCGGGCACGTCCGACGAGATGGTGACGCTGATGAAGACCGGTCAGTACGACGGTGTGTCGGCTTCGGGCAATGCATCGCTCAGGCTCGTTGCCGGCGGCGACGTCGCGCCGGTGAACCTCGACCTCGTCCCGAACTACGCGGACATCTTCGAGGACTTGAAGGGCCAGCCGTACAACACCGTCGACGGCGTGCCGTACGGGATCCCGCACGGACGCGGGGCCAACGTGCTCATGTGGCGGACGGACATCGTCAAGCCAGCCCCGGACAGCTGGAGCGTCGTCTTCGACCCCAACTCGCCGTACAAGGGCAAGGTCACGGCGTACGACGACTCCGTGTACATCGCCGACGCTGCGGTCTACCTGATGACGGCGCAGCCCGACCTCAACATCACGAACCCGTACGAGCTGGACGACGCCCAGTTCCAGGCGGCGGTCGATCTGTTGAAGCAGCAGAAGGCGATCGTCGGTGAGTACTGGTCGGACTATGCAAAGGAGGAGGCGTCGTTCACCTCCGGGGACAGCGTCGTCGGCACCACGTGGCAGTCGGTCACGAACTTCCTCAAGGGCGAGAAGGTGGCCGTCGAGTCGACCTCCCCGAAGGATGGGTCAACCGGATGGTCGGACACCTGGATGATCAACTCCAAGGCCGCCCATCCCAACTGCATGTACCTCTGGATGGATCACATCGTCAGCCCACAGACGAATGCGACCCAGACGGAGTACTACGGAGAGGCGCCTTCGAACTCCAAGTCGTGCGCGCTCATGTCCGACCCGACGTTCTGTGAGCAGTACCACGCGGACGACCCCGCGTACTGGGAGAACGTCTACTACTGGATCACGCCCCTCGCGGACTGCGGCGACGACCGCGGCGAGGTCTGCAAGGACCACAGCGAGTGGGTCCAGGCGTGGACCGAGATCAGAGGTAGTTGAGCTCGATCGGAACACCGAGACGCCGCCCCGGGAGGCCCCGGGGCGGCGTCTGTCCACCTATCTCTATCGGCGGCCTCGACTCCGCCTCGGCGCTCTGCTGGCGACGCCACTCGGTTGGCTGGGAGTCGCCTACCTCGGCTCGCTGGCCGTGCTCTTCCTGGCCGCGTTCTGGCGTCTCGATCCGCTGGCGACCCACGTCGTCCACGACTACAGCCTGGACAACTTCCGCACGCTCGTCGAGGAGCCGGTGTACAGGACGATCACGCTCCGGACGGTCGGCACGGCAGCCGCTGTGACCGTCACCGACGCGGTGCTCGCATTCCCGATCGCCTACTACATGGCACGCATCGCGACGCCGCGCGTCAGGGCCGCGCTCGTCGTCGCCGTCCTGACCCCGCTGTGGGCGAGCTACCTGGTGAAGATCTACGCCTGGCGGATCATCCTCCAGGAAGACGGAATCTTGAACTGGGCGCTCGACCCGCTGGGTCTCTCCGGTCCCGGGTTCGGGAAGTACGCGCTCTGGCTCGTCTTCACGTACCTCTGGCTGCCGTTCATGGTCCTGCCCATCTACGCCGGACTCGAGCGGCTTCCTTCGTCGCTGCTCGAAGCCTCGTCGGATCTCGGAGCGAGAGGTTTTCGCACGTTCCGGAGCGTCGTCCTGCCGATGGCCTTCCCGGCGGTCGTGGCGGGCTCGATCTTCACCTTCTCGCTCACGCTCGGTGACTACATCGCGCCGCAGATCGTGGGCACGCGGCAGTTCATCGGCAACGTCGTGTATGCGAACGTCGGGGTTGCAGGCAATCTGCCACTCGCCGCGGCGTTCGCCACCGTGCCGGTGATGATCATGATCGTCTACCTCCTGCTCGCTCGGCGGGCGGGAGCGTTCGAGGGTCTGTAGTCGTGGTCGAGTCACGCGGGCTGCAGTGGTTCCTGAAGGGCGCGACCGCGCTGACGCTCTCCTTCATCTACCTGCCGCTCTTCGTGATCTGCCTCTACGCGTTCAACGAGCGGCGGACGAACAACTGGCCCATCTCAGGGCTGTCTCTTCAGTGGTTCGAGAAGGCTGTGAACAATTCCGGGGTCCGGGATGCTCTTTGGACGTCGGTCAAGGCAGGCCTCGGGGCCACTGCAGTAGCCGTACTCCTCGGGACGCTCGCCGCGATCGCGGTGTCGCGCTATCGGTTCTTCGGGCGGGAGACGATCTCGTTCCTGGTGATCCTCCCGATCGCGCTTCCCGGGATCGTGACCGGAATGGCGCTGAACACGACGTTTCGGACACTGGGGGTCGATCTCGGTCTGTTCACGGTCATCGTCGGGCATGCCACGTTCTGCATCGTCGTCGTCTACAACAACGCAGTCGCGCGCATGCGGCGGGTGTCGGGCTCGCTCGACGAGGCGTCGATGGATCTCGGCGCCGACTCGTGGCAGACCTTCCGCTACGTGACGGCGCCGCAGATCTCGACGGCGATCATCGCCGGCTCGCTGCTCGCGTTCGCGCTCTCGTTCGACGAGGTGATCGTGACCACCTTCACGATCAGCGGGCAGGAGACGCTCCCGATCTGGATCCTCGCGAACCTCTCGCGGCCGAACCAGTTACCGATCGTCAACGTCGTCGCGGTCTTCGTGATCCTCCTGTCGATCATCCCCGTCTGGATCGCGCAGCGGCTCGCCTCCGGAGCCGGGGGCGGCGGGCGGATCTGAGACGAGCCGCTCTTCAGGCGGTCGTCAGACGCTCGATCGGGCACGAGACGCCCGTCCCGCCAATTCCGCAGTACCCGTTCGGGTTCGCCTCGAGGTACTGCTGGTGGTAGTCCTCGGCGTAGTAGAACGGGCCGGCCTCGACGATCTCGGTCGTGATGGCGCCGTACCCGGCACGCGAGAGCTCCTCCTGGAACATGTCGCGCGACGCGAGCGCGGCGTCACGCTGCACCTCCGTCGTCCAGTAGATCCCGGAGCGGTACTGCGTGCCGACGTCGTTGCCCTGCTGCATGCCCTGCGTCGGGTCGTGGCCCTCCCAGAAGACGCGGAGCAGCGCCTCGTAGCTCGTCTTCTCGGTCTCGAAGACCGCGAGAACGACCTCGTTGTGGCCGGTGCGCCCGGTGCACACCTCCTGGTACGTCGGGTTCGGCGTGAAGCCTGCCGCGTAGCCGGCGGCCGTCGTGTAGATCCCCGGCGCGCGCCAGAACATCCGCTCGGCACCCCAGAAGCAGCCCATGCCGAAGATCGCCTGCTCGGTTCCTTCGGGAAAGGGCGGTCCGATGGGGGTCCCGAGGACGAGGTGGTTGCCGGGGACGACGATCGGCGTATCGCGACCCGGGAGAGCATCCTCGGGGGTCGGCATGGCCGCCGCCTTGCGTGAGAAGAGCATCGCGTCAGGGTAGCGATTCGGCTCTACGGCTTCGCGGAAGCCTCCCAGCCGTCGTACTCGCCGCCGTGCGCTGCGGCGACGGCTTCGAACCAGGATCGAAAGGCAGCGACCGTCTCCGGCCCTACGGTGCGATTGCCGTCGGCCTCCAGGGTCCAATCGGTGATCGTCTCTCCCGGCGGCGTGACCTTCGTCGTCCATGCGTCGCCGATCGCCTCGGCGGCAGCGAGCGCATCCTCTTCGTCTCGTGAAGTAGAGGAAGTGGATGACGTGCCGCGCCTTCGCGAGGTCGGCGCCCCGTCCCGAGAGCTGGCGCAGCGCCAACGCGTCCGCCTCCGCGGAGGTCTTCGGAGCGCCTCGATACCGGATCCGATCGAGGAATCGCATCGTCACGACGGGGCGAGTGCGTGCTCGAGGTCGGCCCAGAGCTCGTCGGGATCCTCGAGTCCCACGGACATTCGCAGCAGGCCGGGCGGCACTCGAGCTCCCTCCCAACGCTCCCTCGCCTCGATGCGCGACCGTACGCCGCCCAGGCTCGTCATGTTCGCGATCACCCGGGTCGAGGTCTCGACGCGACGAGCCGTCTCGGCGTCGTCGACGTCGAACGAGAGCAGACCGCCGAATCCGGGATAGCGAACGGTCCGCACGGCCGGATGACGACCGAGATGCGCCGCGATGAGCGTCGCGCTCACGGTCTGTCGCGCGAGCCGCACTTCGAGGGTCTCGAGCCCGCGAAGCAGGAGCCACGCGGTGTCGGCGGCGGGGACCGGGCCTGTGTGCGAGCGGAACGCCAGTAGCCGCGCGGCGTCCTCCTCGCGCTTGCACACGACCGCGCCGACCAGGGCGTCGTCGTGTCCCGCGAGGAACTTCGTGGCGGAATGGACGGCGATCTCGCACCCGAGCTCGAGAGGCCGCACGTAGAGAGGCGTCGCGGCTGTCGAGTCACACACGACCCGGGCGGGATGTGCTGCCGCCGCCTCGAAGTTCGGCATCGTCAGGAACGGATTCGACGGGGCTTCGAGCCAGACGAGGTCGACGTCGTCTGGCGGCGAGCCCGTCTGGTCGAACTCGACCTTCTCGATCCCCCACCGACCGAGCTCGTCGAGCATCACGCTCGTGCCGTAGTAGCCACCGGCCGCGATCGCGACGGTCTGTCCGGGGGCGAGGAGTGCAAGCACCACGGACGTCGACGCTGCGATACCCGACGAGAAGAGGAGCGCCTCCCCGCCGTCGAGCGCGCCGACTCGTGTTTCGGCCTCGACCAGCGTCGGGCCGGAGAACCGCGAGTACGTGAAGGAGCCGGGCTCGCCGTGCTCGTACGGCCAGGTCGTGGAGCGGTCGATGGGCGTCGAACCCACCGCACGACTCTAACGCTGCGACTTCCCCCGTTAGGCTCCTCCGCGGTGGGCGAACTGCACGACACGACCGAGGCGAAGCTCCGCTGGCTCGAGGAGCTGGGCGCGCGCGCGCTGCACCCCGCGAGCGAGCGGCACGTCGAGCGGCAGCGCGAGCGAGGGAAGCTCCTGGCTCGCGAGCGGCTCGAGAAGCTCCTCGATCCGGGCTCGTTCGTCGAGCTCGACCGGTTCGTGCGCCACCGCGAGGTCGAGTTCGACATGCGCGAGAACCGTCCGTGGGGTGACGCGGTCGTGACCGGCTACGGCACGGTCTTCGGCCGCAAGGTGTTCGTCTTCTCGCAGGACTTCACGGTGTTCGGCGGGTCGCTCTCGGAGGTCTTCGCGGAGAAGGTGTGCAAGGTCATGGACCTGGCCGTGAAGTACGGGTGTCCGCTCATCGGGATCAACGACTCGGGCGGCGCGCGGATCCAGGAGGGCGTCGTCTCGCTAGCCGGATACGCGGAGATCTTCTGGCGCAACGTGCAGGCGTCGGGCGTCGTTCCGCAGATATCGCTCGTGATGGGGCCGTGTGCGGGCGGCGCGGTCTACTCGCCTGCGATCACGGACTTCGTGCTCATGGTCGAGGAGACCTCGTACATGTTCATCACGGGCCCCGACGTCGTGAAGACGGTCACGGGGGAGGACGTGAGCTTCGAGGAGCTCGGTGGCGCGGCAACGCACGCGACGAAGTCGGGTGTGGCGCACTTCACCGCCCCGGACGAGGAGACGTGCCTCGAGGAAGCGCGGTACCTGCTCTCCTTCCTCCCTCAGAACAACCTCGAGGACCCGTCGTACGCACCGCCTTCGGACCCGGTCGATCGTGAGGATCCGTCTCTCGACACGCTCGTCCCGGACAGCCCGAACAAGCCGTACGACATGAAGGCCGTCATCGAGCGCGTCGTCGACGACGGCCAGCTGCTCGAGGTGCACGCGCACTGGGCGGACAACATCGTGTGCGGGTTCGCTCGACTCGGCGGGCATTCCGTCGGGGTCGTGGGAAACCAGCCCGGAGCGCTCGCGGGAGTGCTCGACATCGACGCTTCGGTGAAAGCGGCGCGCTTCGTGCGAACGTGCGATGCGTTCAACATTCCACTCGTCACGTTCGTCGACGTTCCCGGCTTTTTGCCCGGGACTGCACAGGAGTGGGGCGGCATCATCCGCCACGGCGCGAAGTTGCTGTACGCCTACGCAGAGGCCACCGTGCCGAAGCTCACGGTGATTACGCGGAAGGCATACGGCGGCGCCTACGACGTCATGTCGTCCAAGCACATCCGGGCCGACTTCAACGTCGCGTGGCCGACCGCCGAGGTTGCGGTCATGGGCCCGGAAGGGGCGGTCAACATCGTCTTCAGGAACGAGCTTGCGGCAGCCGAGGATCCCGACGCGCGCCGTGAGGAGCTCATCGCCGACTACAAGGAGCGCTTCGCGAACCCGTACACGGCCGCGGAACGCGGCTATGTCGACGACGTCATCCAGCCGCGCCGGACGCGGCCGGTCCTCGTCTCGGCGCTCGAGACGGCGCTCTCGAAGCGCGAGCCCACGCCGAAGCGCAAGCACGGCAACATCCCGCTCTGATCGTGGGGGAACCAAGGTTCCCCCACGAGCCCCCTCCTTCGCGTCAGTGCCATCGCCGACCGCCCGTGCGCTACGGCGAGAGCGCGGTCTCGCCTTCGCGCGCAGCGGCTTCGCGGTCCTTGTGCGTCAGTGCTCGGACGTCGTGTCTCGGGCGAGTGCGACGAGGCTCTCGCGGCGCTCCACGTCATCGGGGAATGACGGGTCGTCGCGCTCGAGCAACGGAAGTGCGAGCCGTGCCTGCTCGCGCGCGTCGTCGGGACGGCCGACCGCCGCGTACTCCTCGGCGAGCTCTTCGTGGAACCAGCCGTCGGGGGCCGACTCGCGAGCGGCCCAGGCGACGGCCTGCTCCAGCAGTGGGATCGCTTCGCTCGATCGGCCGAGAGCGCGAAGTGCCTTGCCGACTGCGTAGCGCGCGATCTCGACCGCGGAGGCGTTGGTCGGATCGCGTTCGCGTGCTCGTAGCGCCCGCTCGAACGCATCGAGCGCGGACTCGAAGTCGCCGGCCTCGAAGAACTCCCAGCCCAGGTTGTTGAGCAGCGGGCCGAGCCAGTACGACGCGTCATCGTGAGTTTCGGCAAGCTCGATTCCGCGCGTCGTCCAGATGACGAATCCCTCGCGGTCGGCTGCGACGAGCGCGACCATGTGCGCGGCGTCGGCCGCGATGAACGGGTGATCGGCCGCGACGGCCCTCGTCGAAGGCCGACTCGAACAGCGGACGCGCCGCGTCGGTGTCGCCGCTCGAGCGGCGGAGACGTCCACGCTCGAGGTCGACGCGGGCCGCAGCGACTCCGCTTCCGCCATGAAGGGCGGTCGCGTCGTCGAGGAGCGCGTCGCCCTCGGCGAACTCTCCGCGGAGCCCCTCGACGCGCGCGAGCTCGGCGAGCACCTCGGCGCGGCCTGCGTCGGAAGATTCCGCAGCGAGCTGTGCCCGAAGCCGCTTCTCGGTGCCGTCGAGGTCGTCGAAGTTCCAGAGCGGTCGCAGACGGTCTGCCACCGAAGGACCCTATCCCGGCCGCGCGGCCATACTTCACCCGCTGTGGACATTGACGTCGATGTCACTCCGCCGATGGGTCGGTCCGAGCGAGAGGCGCTGCTCGCCGCGCTCGAGCGAACGCGGATGCCTGCGTCGTCGGGCGGCCACATCGGTCGTTCCACCTCGTGGCGTCGAGCCGGGATTCGAGAGGCAGTCGGCGACGAGGAGACGGACGGCGGTTACTCGCTCTCGCCGCGCAGCACCCGCGGTGCCACCCGGGCGTAGTCGAGCCCCGACACCCAGGTTGCGACGAGGGCGACGAGGAGAGCCCACCATGCGACGTCGTCGCTCCAGAATCCTGCAGCCGCTAGCCCGGCGATCGCCGCCGCCGTGGCTTGCGCCCACGTCTTCGCTCGTCCGAGGTCGCGTGCTCCCAGGATGACACCCCGCTCCACCGCGGCGAGCCGAAGTCCGGATACGAGGATCTCGCGCACGACGATCAGCGCGACCATCCAGCCCGGCGCGACACCCTCGCCGACGAGCATCACGAGCGCCGCGAGGACGAGGACCTTGTCGGCGACGGGGTCGAGGAGCTTGCCCAGCGCAGAGCTCACGCCGCGGCGGCGCGCGAGCCAGCCGTCGATCTGGTCGGTCGCCATCGCGACGACGAACACCGCAGTCGCCCAGTAATCGTGGTTCGGAAAATCCCAGGCGAACAGGAGCACCACGATCGGGACGGCGGCGACGCGGGCGACCGTGAGCTGATCCGGAAGGCTCACCGTCGGGGAGAATACGCGTCCGATGCCGCCCTTCCCCAAGGTTCTCGTTGCCAACCGCGGCGAGATCGCGGTTCGCGTCATGCGGACGCTGCGCGAGCTCGGCATCGCGACGGTCGCCGTGTACTCCGACGTCGATCGGAACGCGCTTCACGTCGCGATGGCCGACGAGGCGTTCCTGCTCGGCCCGGGGCCGGCGACCGACTCGTACCTGCGAGGCGACCGCATCGTCGAGGTCGCCCAGCGGTCCGGGGCGGAGGCGATCCACCCGGGCTACGGCTTTCTCGCGGAGAACGCTGCCTTCGCGCGTGACGTCGAGGCGGCCGGGCTCGTCTGGATCGGCCCGCCGCCTGCGGCGATCGAGGCGATGGGCTCGAAGATCGCAGCGCGTGAGCGGATGCGCGCTGCCGGCGTTCCCGTCGTTCCGGGCACGACGACGCCTGCGACGAGCGTCGCCGATGTGTTGGCCGCGGCCGACGAGCTCGGCTACCCGATCGCCGTCAAGGCGTCGGCGGGCGGCGGCGGGAAAGGGATGCGCGTCGCCCACTCCCCCGAGGAGGCCGAGCGCGCACTCGAGACCGCCCAGCGCGAGGGCGAGGCGTACTTCGCGGACTCTGCCGTGTACGTCGAGCGCTACCTCGACGACCCGCGGCACGTCGAGGTGCAGATCCTGGCGGACGGCCACGGCAACGTCGTCCACCTCGGAGAGCGCGACTGCACGATCCAGCGCCGGCACCAGAAGCTCGTCGAGGAGACGCCGTCACCGGCCGTCGACCCCGGGCTCCGAGCGCGGATCGGCGCGCTGGCGATCGATGCTGCACGCGCCGTGTCGTACCGCTCCGCAGGAACGATCGAGGGGCTGCTCACGGCAGACGGCGAGTACTTCTTCCTCGAGATGAACACGCGCGTCCAGGTCGAGCACACGGTTACGGAGGCCGTCACCGGCATCGACATCGTGCGCGAGCAGATCCGCATCGCCGCCGGCGAGCCGTTGTCCTTTGCACAGGACGACGTCGTCTTGCGTGGTCACGCGATCGAGTGCCGCATCAACGCGGAGGATGTCGCTCACGGGTTCCGTCCGGCACCCGGGCGGATAACGGCGTACCGGGAGCCGTCGGGGATCGGAGTGCGCGTGGACTCGGGAGTCCGCGGCGGCGATGAGATCTCGGACCTCTACGACCCTCTCATCGCGAAGCTCGTCGTGCACGACGTCGACCGCGAGCATGCCCGGCGGCGGATGCTTCGCGCGCTCGACGAGTTCGTCATCGAGGGGCCGACGACCCTGCTCGGCTTCCATCGGGCGCTGCTCGACACGCCGTGCTTCGTCTCTGGCGGAACCTGCCACGGCGTCGTCGAGTCGGAGGAGCTCGCGCATCGTGCAGGCGAGAGCGACAGAGTGTTGGCTCAGCGAAGAGCAACGCTGGCCCCGGAGGCGGACGGACGGGGCTCGGCCCGGCGAGGTCGCGAACAGCGGGTGAGCGTCGAGATCGACGGACGCCGACACGAAGTTCGTCTTCACACTCCGGAGCCGCCTTGGGCCGAGCTGGGGAAGCGCCACCAGGAGCGGGGCAAGGGCATCGCGGGCGCGGCGACGGACGCCGTCGTCAGCCCGATGCAAGGAACGGCGCTGACGGTGGCGGTCGAGGTGGGCGTGGCCGTTCGGACCGGCGAGCTCATTTGCGTCATCGAGGCGATGAAGATGGAGAACGAGCTCGTCGCGCACCGCGACGGAGTGGTCGCCGAGCTGCGCGTCGCGCCGGGGCAACAGGTCGCGGTGGGCGACGTCGTGTGCGTCATCGAGGCATCGTGACGACGGCGGGGCGCTGCGCGGAGCTGTCGGCGGCTGCCGGCGAGTCGCTGGCCGCGACGGCCGTGACGGTTCACAACTGGCTGCTGGTCGAGGTCGGCGGGACGTGGCCGCGAGACGTCGCCGACGCTGCCGGCCTCGACGGTGCTGAGGGCGACGCGATTCGCGCGTGGCTCGACGCCGTGCCGTTCTCGCGACTCCTCTTCATCCGGCGTCCGGGACGAGCACGTGACGAGCGTCTCGTCTACGTCGTGCGTGGATCGGAACAGCGACGCGGACGTACGCCGGATCGCGCTGGAGTCGACGCGCGAGCTCGCAGGCGTCGACTTCGCGCGCGACGGAGAGCAGGTCGACGCGCAGCTGGTGCTCGTCTGCGGCCACGGGACGCGCGACGCGTGTTGTGCCCTTCGTGGCAGTGCTGTCTTCGGCATGCTCGAGTCGACGGTCGGGCCGGACGAGCTCTGGCTCTCGTCACATCAGGGTGGACACCGCTTCGCGGCGAACGTTCTCGTGCTTCCGGAAGGGATCCAACTCGGCCGAGTGGCGCCAGAGGAGGCGATGCGGGTCGTGGGCGGTGCGCGCGCAGGACGGATTGCGCTGGAGCACTATCGGGGTCGCACCGCGTACTCACCGCGCGAGCAGGCCGCCGAACGTGCGGTGCGCGAGGCGACGGGCCTCACCTCTCTCTCCGACCTGGCGCTCGCCGGCGACGACGGTCAGCACGTGCGCTTCGTGAGCCAGGACGGTCAGGCGTACCGTGCGGTCGTCGAGGAGACGGAGGGTCCGGCCGTGCCTGCCAGCTGCGGTGCCGCACCCGAGCCGCAGGCGCTCCGTCGTGCGCTGCTCGTCTGAGCTCGGCCTACTCCTTCAGCTGGTACGACTGATCGGTGATCCAGATCAGCGTGTCTTCGAGTGACTCGGGAGGTTTGCCGACGGCGATGAGCGTCCCGAAGACCACGCGCGCGAAGCTGTTGGCGACGAGTGCGCCGGGCGCGGAGATCTCGCCATTCCAGGACGATCCGGGCTCGAGGAGCGGCGGCAGATCGGGAACGTAGTCGGAGGCGGCTCGAACGGCGGGGAGGGTGCGCCTGCGGTTGCGGTCGTCGAGCTCGTCGACGTCACCCGTGTCGAAGAGCTGGAGCCCGAACGAGCCGTCGGGCGCTGCGCCCGGCACGAGCTCCCATCCGACCGACGAGTCGTTCTCGATGCCGATGTGCGCGTTCCAGCCCTTCTCCGTCACGCGGAGCTTGTCGACGGTGAAGACGAGCTGCTCGCCTGCCTCTCCGTAGGTCTCGCGCCACTCCAGGTCGGCCGTCTGCGGGCCTGCGGCGACGCTTGCTTCGACGCCGTCGCCGTCACTCGTCAGTCGTCGCGCATTCGAGGCCAGCACGAAGCCGGCGAACGTCGCCGCGAGGGCGAGAGCGACGATGAGGGTCGTGCGACTCACGGCGGTGATGCTCTCACACGCGAGCGTCGATCCCGCCGGAGTTCGAGGCGGGTAGACTCGCGCCCGCTTTGGACCTCCACGAGTACCAGGGGAAAGAGCTGTTCCGGCGCTACGGGATTCCCGTGTCGGACGGTGTTCTCGCGACGACGCCGGCAGAGGCGCGCGCCGCCGCGGAGAGCCTCGGCGGGCCGGTTGTCGTGAAGGCGCAGGTGCTCATCGGGGGACGCGGCAAGGCCGGGGGTATCAAGCTCGCGAGCTCTCCGGACGAGGCCGAGAGCCGAGCGGCCGAGATTCTGGGAATGGACATTCGTGGTCACACCGTGGCGAAGGTGTGGATCGAGCAGGCATCGGACATCGCGCGCGAGTACTACCTCTCGCTGACCTTCGACCGGAGCGCGAAGAAGCCCCTGTTCATGTTCACGACGCAGGGTGGCATCGACATCGAGGAAGTTGCGGCGACGAGCCCGGACGCGCTCGTGAAGCTCCACGTCGATCCGCTCGAGGGCTGTCACCCGTGGCACGCCCGGCGGCTCGTGTACGGAGGCGGAGTCGACGATCCGAGCGAGCAGAAGCAGATCGCCGCGATCGTGACCAAGCTCTACGACGCCTTCGTCGGCGCGGACGCGATGCTCTGCGAGATCAACCCCTTGATCGTCACGCCGGACGGGGAGGTGCGCGCGCTCGACTCGAAGTTCACGGTCGACGACAACGCGCTCTTCCGACACGCCGACATCGCCGAGATGCGCGACGTCGCCGGCGCGGACCCGCTGGAGGCGCTCGCGCGCGAGAAGGGCGTCACGTACGTGAAGCTCGACGGCGAGGTCGGCGTTCTCGGCAACGGAGCGGGGCTGACGATGTCGACCGTCGACGTGGTGACGTTCGCCGGAGGACGCCCGGCGAACTTCTGCGACCTCGGCGGAGGCGGCGACGCGCAGGGCGTCGTCGACGCGCTCGAAGTGATCACGCGCGATCCGCAGGTCCGATCGATCTTCTTCAACATCTTCGGCGGCATCACGCGGTGCGACGAGGTTGCCCGCGGCATCCTCCAGGCGGTCGAGCAGATGGGGCTCGAGCAGCCGATCGTCGTCCGTCTCGACGGGACGAACGCGGAGGAAGCGCGCGTGATTCTCGGCGAGGCGGCGCTTCCGAACCTCCATGCGGAGTCGACGATGCTCGAGGGTGCCCGGCGGGCCGTGGAGTTGGCGGTCTGATGGCGATCCTCGTCGACTCGGACACGAGGCTCGTCGTCCAGGGTCTCACCGGCTCGGAAGGTCGCTTCCACGGGCTTCGCAACCGCTCGCACGGAACGAACGTCGTAGCGGGCGTCACGCCGGGCAAGGGCGGTCAGGACGTCGAGGGCATCCCCGTCTTCGACACGGTGGCGGACGCTGTAGCGGAAGGCGCTGCCAACACCGCGATGGTCTTCGTTCCGGCGCCGTTCGCGGCGGATGCGATCTACGAGGCCGTCGGTGCGGGCATCGCGACGGTCATCTGCATCACCGAGGGGGTCCCTGCGCACGAGATGCTGCGAATCCACGCGTTCGTCGAGGGCCGCGGTGTGCGACTGATCGGACCGAACTGCCCGGGCGCGCTCTCACCGGGGAAGGCGAACGTGGGGATCATCCCGGCCGAGATCTTCCGCGAAGGCTCGGTGGGTCTCGTGTCGCGCTCGGGGACGCTCACGTACCAGATCGGCCACGAGCTCACGCAACTCGGAATCGGCAACTCGACGATCGTGGGTATCGGCGGGGATCCGATCGTCGGCTCGTCGTTCCTCGAGATCCTCGCGCTGTTCGAGGCAGACCCGCAGACGAAGCAGGTGGTCATGGTCGGCGAGATCGGCGGCGACGAGGAAGAGAAGGCGGCCGCGTTCATCGAGGCGGAGATGACGAAGCCGGTCGTCGCGTACATCGCCGGTTTCACCGCGCCGCCGGGGAAGACGATGGGTCACGCGGGCGCGATCATCTCGGGCTCGGAAGGCACGGCACAGGCGAAGAAGGACGCGCTCGAGGCTCGTGGCATCCGCGTCGGCACGACACCGACGGAAACGGCGCAGCTCGTCGCCGAGATCGCGCGGAGCTAGGCGCGGGCGCGCCGCGTAGCCGGCGACCTCCTCGCTGGCGCTGAGCCGCGACTAGAGTCGCGCTCGTGGAGCTTCGGAACCGCGAACGTGACGCGACGCCCTTCGTCACGAAGGATGGATCGACGATTCGCGAGTACTTCCACACCGGCGAGCAGAGCCTTGCGGAGGCGTCGCTCGAGCCTGGTGCTGCGACCCAGCGTCACTTCCACGCACGGAGCGAGGAGATCTACCTGATCGTGGAAGGCGGGGGAGAGCTCGAGGTCGACGGCGACCGACGTCAGGTCGCGCCCGGCGACGCGATCCTCATTCCTCCGAATGCCTGGCACGGGCTCACGGCCGGCCGGCAGGGCGTCACCCTGCTGTGCTGCTGCGTGCCGCCGTACTCCGACGACGACACCTTCTTCGCGTAGGCTCGATCGGGTGCCCGCGACGCCCATCTCCTTTGCTCGGGGCGCGCCGGCGCCCGACCTGATTCCGGCCGACGAGCTCGCCGACTGCGCCCACGAGGTTGCACGTCGTGACGGGGCCAAGGTCTTCGCGTATGGGCCTGGAGGCGGGTATGCACCGTTGCGTGAGTGGATCGCCATGCGCCACGACGTTCCTGTCGCGCGGGTCGTACTGACGGTCGGCGGGCTTCAGGGATTCGTCTTCTATGCGGCGGAGCAGCTCGCGCGCCGACCCGGCCGCGTGCTGGTCGAGGCGCCAACCTACGACCGGCCGCTCAAGGTTCTCGCGCGAGAAGGTGTGGACGTCGTCGCTCTACCGATGGACGACGAAGGGCTCGACCCGGACGCGCTCGAGGCCGAGCTCGGCGCTCGCCCCGATTCCCCGTCCTTCCTGTACACCATCCCGACGTTCCAGAACCCGAGCGGGCGCACGCTGTCGCGCGACCGGCGCACGCGGCTGGTCGAGATCGCGCGTGCGCACGACCTGGCCGTGCTCGAAGACGACCCGTACGGGCTCGTGCGTTTCGACGGAGACGCGCCGCCGAGCCTTCTCGAGCTCGAGGGCGGCACGCTCGTCACCTACACGTCGTCGTTCTCGAAGACGGTGGCCCCCGGTGTGCGCACCGGCTATTTCGTCCTGCCGGAAGGCGATGCTGCGGCATTCGAGGAGCGCGCCGTCTCGACGTACATCTCGCCGCCTTTCCTGCCCGAGGCGATCGTGTGGGAGTTCATCCGGCGGGGGCGGTTCGAACCGAACCTCGAGCACGTGCGGCAGGCGCTGCAGGCGCGACGCGACGCGATGCTCGACGCCCTCGCACGCCATCTCGACGACGGCGCGGCCTGGAGCATGCCCGAAGGCGGGTATTTCGTGTGGCTCGACCTCGACGGGACCGACACGGGTGAGCTCGCGACGCGGGCCGAAGCAGCGGGTGTTGCGTTCGTGCCCGGCGCCGCTTTCTTCCCGGGCGCGTCCGGTCTCGGCGCGAGCTCGGCACGACTCGCGTTCAGCTACGAGACGCCGGAGCGCATCGCCGAGGGAATCGGGTTGCTCGCGTCCCTACGTTGACTTGCGTCGGGCGCGGAGCTGGTCGAACAGGTAGCCGGCTGCGAAGCCGATGCCGAGGCAGAGCAGGATCAGAACGAGGAGTGAGATCTGCGCCGAGAAGAACACGAAGCTCACCTCGACCTGCTTGCGGTTGAACAGGATGATGAGCACGCCGTAGACGGCCAGCGCGCCGAAGAGGATGAGCTTCCACGGCGTGTCCTTCTCGGGCGAGGCCGGGGTGTTCACGGCCCCGATCCTACGCCGCGCGACCGACCGAGACGGGCTCCGGAGCCCGTGGTACGAGGCGGGGCTGCAGCGGTGGGGTGAGCGCACCGCGTGTCGACATGCGGAATGTCGGGCACGGGGTGTTGCCGGGAAGCGCGCAGAGACCTTCCCGTCGGAAGTAGCAGTCGTCGCAGGTGAGATCGGTTCGCTTCTTCGCCGCCATGTCTTCGGTGGTCGCCCCTCACGACCAGCGAGCATTCTTGCGAGGCCGCCCTACAGGGACAAGCCCCTTTCGGACGAATCGGCCGCAAATTGCGGCTGTTGTCAGCGGGGACGAAGTTCCTGCAAAGTCAGCATTTTATGTCCCGCGTTGCCAGTGTCCGCAACGCCTGTTGAAAACTCTCCACAGGAATGATGCGGAGTCCATGGGCGTTCTCCCGCGCTCCCTCTGCGTTCTCGCCGACCGGGACGACGAAGTAATCCACATCCGCGCGGCGCGCTCCGACCGTCTTCTGCTTGATGCCGCCGATCGGGAGCACCGTCCCGTCGAGTGCGAGCTCTCCGGTCGCTGCGATGCGGCAGCCGTGGGTGACGTCGCGTCCGAGCTTGCGGGCGATCTCGAGCGCGAACGGAAGACCCGCCGACGGGCCGCCGACTCGGCCGAGGTCGATGTCGACGTCGAACGGCAGGTCGATCTTCGCGTCCTGGTCGACGAGGATCCCGATGATCGCCTTCGTCGGGTCCTGCGGGCTCGCGACGGTGCGAACGGTCACGTCGACCGGCTTCTCGTCCCGCCGAACGGTGAGCCGCACGGCGTCTCCCGGATTCCGTCGACCGATCTGAGCTCGCAGCTGGGGAGGCGTCCTCACCGGCGTGCCGTCGACGGCGACGATGACGTCGCCGACCTCGAGAGACTTGGCGGCCGGGACGTCGGAGGAGACACTCGTGACGAGGACGCCGCGCGGGGTCGCGACGACGTCGTAGCCGAGTGAGCGGAGGGCGACCACGGACGCGATGAGCTCGGAGCGGCGCATGTCCGCAGCGTTCTGCCGGTCACGTTCCTCGTCGGTCGTGCCGTCCGGCGCGAGGGCGCTCTCGGGCACGAGCGTCGAGCCGTCCGGGCGCGTGAACGGGAGGAGTTGCTCGAGACGGCGGATCCTGCGCACGAAGAGGTCGACGTAGTAGACGTCTCCCTTGCCCGTCGCCCCCGCTGAGTCCTCGCGCTCGACGACGACCTTGCCGGCGAGGGGCTTCGCACGATCCGGCACGAGGAGGAAGTCGTCGGCCGGCAGCCACCACAGCAGGAACGCGGCGGTCACGCCGAGCATGCCGAGGATGACTGCGACGCCGGCGAAGCGCTTCACATGAGACCTAGAGCCCTCGGGTGAGGGCGCCGTCGACGAGCACGACCGTGCCGCTCACGTACGAGGCGCGTTCCGAGCAGAGAAACGCAGCGACGTCGCCGATCTCGCGTGTCGTGCCGAGCCGACCGAGCGGGATGGTCGCGAGATCGGCCTCGCTCGGCCCGTCCGGATAGACCTCGCGAATCCGCTCGGTGTCGATGCGACCCGGGGCGACGCAGTTCACGGTGATCCCCTTCGGCCCGAGCTCGCGTGCGAGCGACTTCGCCCAGCCGACGACTCCGGGTCGGATCATGTTCGAGAGCACGAGGTTGTCGATCGGCTCGCGAACGGTGCTCGACGTGACGTTGACGATGCGTCCGGCCGGACTTCGCTCGAGGTGCGGGAGACAGAGGCTCGTCAGCCGGACGATCGAGACGAGCAGGAGCTGCACCGCGGCCTCCACCTGCGCGGCGTCGAGCTCGACGGCGGTCGCACGGGGCGGTCCGCCCGAGTTGTTGACGAGGATGTCGACGCCTCCGTACGTGTCGACGGCCGTCTGCACGAGGCGCTCGACGTCGTCGGTGCTCGTCACGTCGCCGACGACGGCGATGCCGCCGATCCGCTCCGCCTCACGCTCGACGAGCTCTCGCCGGCGCGCGAACAGCACGACGTTCGCACCCTCGGCCGCAAGCGACTCGGCGATGCCGAGTCCGATACCGGACGACGCCCCGCACACGATCGCTGTGCGACCGGTGAGCCCGAGATCCATCGCTACTTCTTCTTCAGGACGCCGACGACGTCACGTACCGCCGCGGCAGACGTTCGCAGCATCCTCTTCTCGTCCGCGGTCAGGCGCAGCTTCACGATCTCCTCGACGCCACCCGCGCCGAGCTTGACCGGAACGCCCATGTAGAGGCCGTTGATCCCGTACTCGCCCTCGAGATACGCGGTGCAGGGGAGGATGCGTTTCTCGTCGAGGCAGATCGAATCGACCATCTGCGCGGCCGCGGCGCCGGGTGCGTACCAGGCCGACGTGCCGAGTAGTCCCACGAGCTCACCGCCGCCGACCTTCGTCCGCTCGACGAGCTTGGTGATGCGGCTCTTCGGCAGCAGTTCCGGGAGAGGCACACCGCCGACGTTGGTGGCGGAGACGACCGGGACCATCTGATCTCCGTGGCCGCCGAGCACGACCGCCGTGACGTCCTTCACCGAGACGTCGAGCTCCTGGGCGATGAACGTCGAGAAGCGCGCCGTATCGAGAATGCCGGCCATGCCGACGACGCGGTGCTTCTTGAACCGGGACGCGGCTTTCGCCACATGGCACATCGCGTCCAGCGGATTCGAGACGACCACGACGATCGCGTCGGGCGAGTGCTTCACGGCCTCCTTCGTGACGGCGGAGACGATCGCCTCGTTCGTCGAGACGAGGTCGTCGCGGCTCATGCCCGGCGAGCGAGGCTTCCCCGCCGTGACGACGACGACGTCGGAGCCGGCGGTCTCCTCGTAGCCGTTCGAGCCGGTCATGGCCGGCTCGTAGCCGAGGACGGCGGCGGCCTGGTTGATATCGAGCGCCTTCCCCTGCGGGAAGTTCGGGATGATGTCGACGAGCACGACGTCGGCGTAGTCGCGCCGCGCGAGTTCCTGCGCGCACGTCGCGCCGACGTTTCCGGCGCCGACCACGGTGATCTTCTTTCGCATCAGGTCTCCAGCCTTTCGATGATCGCGTCTGCGTATTCGGAGGTTCCGACGGCGGTCGGGTCGTCGCGTGTCGGTTTCAGGTCGTAGGTCACGCGCTCGCCGGCGGCGATGACGGCGGCGACCGCGTCCTCGAGTCGTGCTGCCGCGTCGCGCTCGCCGAGGTGGTCGAGCATCAGCTTCCCGGAAAGGATCATCGCGGTCGGGTTGACCTTGTTCAGCCCCTTGTACTTCGGGGCCGATCCGTGGGTCGCCTCGAAGACGGCCGCGTTCGCGCCGATGTTCGCTCCGGGAGCCACGCCGAGACCCCCGACGAGCCCCGCGGTCAGGTCCGAGACGATGTCGCCGTAGAGGTTCGGCAGCACGAGGACGTCGAACTCCTCCGGCCGCTGGACGAGCTGCATCGTCAGCGCGTCGACGAGAACCTCGCGCGGCTCGATGTCGGGGTAGTCGGCCGCGACCTCGCGATACACGGAGAGGAACAGCCCGTCCGTGAACTTCATGATGTTCGCCTTCGTCACGCCGGCGACCTGACGGCGGCCGTGCGCGCGGGCGTACTCGAAGGCGAAGCGGATGATCCGTTCCGAGGCCTCCGGGCTGATCGACTTGATGGAGATGCCCGAGCTCGCGGGAATCTGTTTCGACTGAAGTGCGTTCACCGTGCCGATCACCTGCGCGGCAGCCTCAGTGCCCGACTCGTACTCGATGCCCGCGTAGAGGTCTTCCGTGTTCTCACGGACGATCACGAGGTCGACGTCGTCGTAGCGCGATCGAACCCCCGCGTACGACTTGCACGGGCGAAGACACGCGTACAGCTCGAGTGCGTGACGCAGGGCGACATTGACGGAGCGAAAGCCGGTCCCGATCGGCGTCGTGATCGGGCCCTTCAGCGCGACGCGGTTCTTCTTGACCGACGCGAGCGTCTCGTCGGGGAGCGGGGTTCCGGCTTCCTGCATGACGTCGACGCCTGCTTCGCGGACGTCCCACTCGAAGTCCACGCCGGTCGCCTCGAGGACGCGCCTCGTTGCGTCGGTGAGCTCCGGCCCGGTCCCGTCTCCGGGGATGAGGGTGACGCGATGGGCCATGGGCGCGGCCGATCGTACCTGCATGCCCGTCCAATCCAGGTCAGGTAGCGTCCTGTGTGGATGAGCGAAGTCGCAGACTTCAAGCCCGGACTCGAGGGCGTCGTCGCGGTCGAGACCGAGATCGCCGAGCCCGATCGCGAAGGTGGTGTGCTCCGTTACCGAGGCGTGGACATCGAGGAGCTCGTCGGCCGGTATCCCTACGAGCGCGTGTGGGGTCTGCTGGTCGACAACGACCTCGACTCGGTCATGCCGGAGCCGGAGCCGTACGAGCCGGCCGGCCTCACGGGCAACGCACCGGCCGACCTGCAGGCGGAGACTGCGCGGCTCGCCGGGTATTGGGCTCTCGGCAAGCTCAACGAGATCTCGGATGAGCAGGCCCGCGAAGATCTTGGGCGGCTCTCGGCACAGATGATGGGCATCGTCGCGCGCTCGGCCCGTTTCGCCGATGGACACACGGACGACGTTTCCGCTGCAATCGTCGCAGAGGGCAAGACCGCGGCCGAGAAGTTCCTCCTCCAGTGGCGGGGTGAGGCCGATCCGCGTGGCGTGAAGGCAATCGACACGTACTGGATCTGTACGGCTGAGCATGGTCTCAATGCATCCACGTTCACCGCTCGCGTGACCGCTTCGACGGGCGCGGACTGCGGCGCCGCGTTGTCGTCCGCCGTTGGCGCCCTCTCCGGCCCTCTGCACGGGGGCGCGCCCGCGTACGTGAAGCCGATGCTGGAAGAGGTTGCTGCAATGGGCGATCCCGAGAAGTGGGTGAGCGACACGCTCGACTCGGGCAAGCGAATCATGGGATTCGGCCATCGCGTCTACCGCGCGGAGGATCCCCGCTCGCGGATCCTCAAGCGAACGGCTCGCGAGCTCGGCTCACCACAGATCGAAGTGGCCGAGCGACTCGAGGACGCCGCGCAGGCGGAGCTCGAGCGACGCCATCCCGAGCGGCCGCTCAAGACGAACGTCGAGTACTACTCCGCGCTCGTCCTCGATGTGGCCGAGATCCCGCCGCCTCTCGCGCCCGCGATGTTCGCGTGCTCCAGGGTCGCCGGCTGGTCGGCGCACATCCTCGAGCAGAAACGAACCGGCCGGCTGTTCAGGCCGTCGGCGCGGTACGTCGGTCCAGAGCCGCGCTCGCTCTCGCTGGTTTCGTGACGCTCGCGGAGGCGGCTGCCGAGGCGGACGCTCTCGCACAGGCCGGTGACGAGCGCGCGCTCGCGCAGCTCCGCTCGCAGTGGGACGAGGAGATCGAAGCCGCAGCCCGCGATGCCGACTACCGGACGCGTGCCCAGGCATACCGGGCGATCGCGCAGTTCAGGTTCCGGCAGAAGCTCGAGCTCCTGCGGCGCGGGCTCGAGGACGAGAGCCCGGCCGCGCGGGGATCGGCGCTCATCGCGCTCGAAGGTCTCTCGCGCAGGCATCCCGGCGACGTGAACGCGTTTCGCCCGCTGCTCCACGATCTCGCCGCGCGCGATCCGAACGTCGCGGTCAGACGCCTCGCCGTCGTCTGTCTCCGGAACGGCACACCGCAGCGCGACACGATCCAGATTCTCGACGGCATCGCGGAGTCCGACGAGGAGGATGCGGAGCTGCGCAAGGCCGCGCGCTCGGTGTCGGCGCTGCTCGTGAAGAAGTCGCGGGCGAAGTAGGGTGGCCGCCGCTCCGGTCGTCGGGATCGTCATGGGCTCCCGGTCCGACTGGGAGACGATGCGGCACGCGGCAGAGACGCTCGACGAGCTCGGCATCGCGTACGAGAAGGAGGTCGTGTCCGCCCATCGCACGCCGGACAAGCTCTTCGCGTATGCGGAGGCGGCGGAATCGCGCGGTCTCCAGGTGATCATCGCGGGGGCCGGTGGGGCGGCCCATCTGCCCGGCATGACGTCGTCGAAGACACTCCTCCCGGTACTCGGCGTACCTGTCGAGTCGAAGTCCCTGCAGGGGCTCGACTCGCTGCTCTCGATCGCGCAGATGCCGGCCGGCGTACCGGTCGGCACGCTCGCGATCGGGCGTGCCGGAGCGGTGAACGCCGCGCTGCTCGCCGCCGCGATCGTCGCGCGCGGCGATGCGGGCGTGCGGGAACGTCTGGCTGCATATCGAGCAACCCAGACCGAGGCCGTGCTCGCCGCGCCCGATCCGTCGGCGTGAGGGCGCTCGCGAGCTTGTCCGCAATGCGGGCGTCCGCTCGCGCGGACACCCGCACGCGAGGATCCCTGAAGCGGCCGCTTGCGCGGCCGGTGCTGGCGTTTCGTTGAGCCGCACCGTCGGCTGCATCGGCGGCGGTCAGCTCGGGCGAATGCTCGCGCTCGCGGGAGCGCCGCTCGGCGTGCGCTTTCGCTTCCTCGATCCTGCGCCGGACGCGTGCGCGGGCGACGTCGGCGAGTTGCTCGTCGGGCCGTACGCCGACCCCGATCTCCTCGACCGGCTTGCCGACGGCGCGGACGCGGTTACATACGAGTTCGAGAACGTTCCGGTCGAGGCGGCCCGTCGCGTCGGCGCGCTTCCCGACCCCGCCGCCCTCGAGCGCGGCCAGGACAGGCTCTCCGAGAAGGAGCTCTTCAGCAGCCTCGGCATCGCGACCGCGAGGTACGGCTCGCTCGACGACACGGGGCTGCCCGCCCTCGTGAAGTCGCGCCGGCTCGGCTACGACGGAAAGGGGCAGCGAATCGTCGAGTCGGCCGAGCCGCTCGGCTCCGACGTGGTCGCCGAGGAGATCGTGCCGTTCGACCGCGAGCTCTCGATCGTCGCGGTTCGTGGGCGCGCCGGCGAGACGGGCTTCTACCCACTCGTCGAGAACGAGCATCGAGACGGCGTCCTCGCCCTCTCGCGCGCGCCCGCCCGTGACGCCCCACAAGACGAAGCGGAGGAGATCGCCACGAAGCTCCTCGACGCGCTCGGGTACGTCGGTGTGCTCGCAGTCGAGCTGTTCGAGGTCGACGGGAGGCTGCTGGCGAACGAGTTCGCACCGCGGGTCCACAACACCGGGCACTGGACGATCGAGGGCGCGGTCACGAGCCAGTTCGAGAACCACGTCCGTGCGGTGCTCGGCCTCCCGCTCGGCTCGACCGCTGCAGTGGGCGAGTCGGTGATGGTGAACCTCGTGGGAGACGCCCCGCCGCTCGAGCGCCTTCTCGCGATCCCCGGCGCGCACGTGCACCTGTACGGGAAGGAGCCCCGCCCGGGTCGCAAGCTGGGCCACGTGACGCTCGTCGACGCGGACGTGGAGTCGATCGAGGAGCTGACCCGGGTCGCCTCGGCGACCTGGAGCCGCGGTTGAGTCGCCGCGGCTAGGCGGAGGACTCAGGCCCGCCGGTTCGGCGACGTGCATGTGGATGAGCCTCGAAGTAGACGTCGCGCCGCCGGCGATCCGAGACGTGGGTGTAGCGCTCGGTCGTTCCGAGATCCGCGTGGCCGAGCATCTCCTGCACCGAGCGGAGGTCCGCGCCGCCTTCGAGGAGGTGCGTCGCGAACGAGTGACGCAGGAGGTGGGGGTGCACGCGTCCCGGCTCGAGCCCCGCGCGGTCGGCGAGCTTGCGGAGGATGAGAAACGCCCCGGCCCGCGTCAGTGCTCCTCCGCGCGCGTTCAGGAACAGCTCGGGCCGGTAGCGGCGATCGAGATGCGGGCGTCCGAGTGCGAGATACCGCCGGACGGCCTCAGCCGCTGGACGTCCGAGGGGGACGAGGCGCTCCTTCCCGCCCTTCCCGAGCACCCGGACGATCCGCTCGTCGATCGCAACGCTGCCCTTCTCGAGACCCGTCGCTTCCGACACGCGGAGGCCGGCTCCGTACAGGAGCTCCACGAGGGCGCGGTCGCGCAGTGCCCGTGGCGTCGTTCCGATCGCGGCGTCGATGAGCCGCTCGGTCTCGGCGGGCGAGAGCGCGCGCGGCAGCGTGCGGGGACGGCGCGGTAGCTGAACCGAGGCGGCGGGGTTCTCGGGCTTCGCGCCGATGAGGACGAGGTGGCGAAAGTACGTACGCACGGCCGACACGCGCCGCGCGATCGTCGACGAGGCGAGGCCGTCGGCGCGCATTCCCGCCATCCACGCCTCGAGCTCCTCGAGCGTGGTGTCCCCCACCGGGCCGTCTCGGAACGCTCCGAGCGTCTTCAGGTCACGACGGTAGGCGTCGACCGTACGGGGCGACCGTCGGGCCTGCAGGGTGAGCAGAAAGCGTTCGACGTCGGGGTCGGGAGCATTCACGGCGCCCGACGGGATTCGGCGGGTGGCCCTCGGCTCCTGCGCGCCGCAGCGCGACTGATGCCGTGTCTCCCGTAGCCGAAGGCTACGAGCGGGGGTGCGAGCGGTCGTAGACGCGCCGCAGGCGGCGAGCGTCGACGTGGCTGTAGATCTGCGTCGTCGAGAGCGACGCGTGTCCGAGGAGCTCCTGGATGACACGGAGGTCCGCGCCGCCTTCGAGGAGGTGTGTCGCGAACGAATGCCGCAGGCGGTGAGGGTGTCGGAGGAGTCGACGGACGGTGCTCGTGTCGAGGCGGCGACCGCGCACCGACAGGAAGATCGAGTCGTTCGCTCCGGTCGCGAGCGAAGGCCGGCCGAGCTGGAGATAGCGCGCCAGATGCAGCGCCGCCTCCTCGCCGAGCGGGACGACGCGCTCCTTGCCGCCCTTCCCGCGCACGTGCACGATCTCGCGGTCGAAGTCGACATCGCCGAGGTCGAGCGAGACGGCCTCCGCACTGCGCAGGCCTGCGGAGTAGAGGAGCTCGAGGAGCGCTCGGTTCCGCAGCGCAAGCGGCGAATCGCCTTCGACGACCTCGAGCAGCGCTTCGATCTCGGCGGGCTTCGGCGCGTCCGGAAGCCGGCGCGAGCGGCTCGGCGTCAGTGACGCATCGGGGACGGCCGCCGATCCGAAGGTGAAGCGGATGCACGAGCGGACGGAGGCCAGGCGGCGCGAGATCGAGGCGGGAGCGAGTCGATCGCGGCCGCTGCCGAGCGCTCCGACCCAGTCCGACAGCGCTCGTGCGTCGACCTGGTCGAGGCCGAGCTCGTGGGCGTCCAGCCACGACGCGAACGACCGCAGGTCGGAGCCGTAGGCGCGCTGTGTCGCCTCGGAGAGCCCTCCGTGCGCGAGGAAGCGGTCGATGGCGGCGTTCGTGTCCATGAACCTCGACGTTCGACGCGCCAAGCACGCTGCCTGCCGTTCGAAGCCTCAGCCGGCAGGCGCCGGGTTCGAGAGCTCGCTAAGGCTCGGCGCGGCGCGGATCGATGGGCTGAGCGTTCCCCACAGTGCGAGGACGAGGCCGACCGCGGCGAAGACTGCGATCGTGGCTCGTGCCGAGACCGTGGCAAGCAGGAGCCCCGCAACGAGCGGACCGAGCGGTGCGATGACGAGCGCGATGGTGGTCCATACGCTTCCGACGCGTCCCAAGAGCCGGTCGGGCGTCATCGCGAGCTGGTAGCTGTGGACAACGGAGTCCGTCGACGGGATTGCGAGCGCGGTGGGGAGGATGCTCGCGGTCAGTACGTATACGTTCGGCCAGACCAGGAAGAGGCCGCAGCCGGTCCACGTCCAGAGCTCGAGAAGCAGTACTCCTCGGACGGGCAGCCGTCGCCGGACGAAGGGCGACAGAAACGCGCCGACAAGGACTGCAGCGCCGAACGCGGAGAGGAGTAGCCCGACCTCGCCGCTCGTCAGCCCCTGGTCCTCGCCGATGACGACGATCGCGAGCATGACACCAGGCCCGATGAAGTTCGCGAGGCCGAAGAGCAACGCGCACGTTCGCAGGAACGCGTGATCCCACAGGAAGTGGAACCCCTCGGCGAGCTGTGCGCGCACCGGAGAGCGATCGACCTCGCGTTCTTCCTGAAATGGCGTGCGCATCAGGAGGAGTGCGCACGCCGAGAACACGTACAGCACCGCGTGCACGAGAAACGGAAGAGCACGCGACAGCCCGAACAACACGCCGCCGAGCGCGGGGCTGGCGACGCTGATCGCCGCTTCCCGACCGGTGACGACCGCTACGGCCCCCGGCAGCTGCTGAGTTGGAACGACCGCGCGCAGCGCGCCTGACTGCGCCGCGCCGAACACCGCGCCGCCGCCTCCCTCCACGAACGCGACGACGGGAATCACCCAGAAGACGATGTCGTCCAGGAGGACGAGCGCCCCGAGCGTCCCGATTGCGAGTGCTCGCACCGCGTGAGCCGCGATCATGAGGCGTCGGCGGTTCCAGCGGTCCGCCGCGAGACCGGCGGGAAGCGCGAACAGCGCCATGCCGAAGAGACGAACGAAGGCGACGAGGCCGGCCTTGGCCGCTGAGCCCGGTGAGCGCGAGCACGAGCAGCGGGTACGCGATCGCCGTCATCTGCGACCCCGCGCTCGAGAGCAGCAGGCCGCTCTGGAGAAGGAGGAAGTCGCGGTTACGACGCAGTGGTGGTGCGGTCACTCGACGACGCTAACCGCTGAGCGCTCTCCGCAGGCCGTGTGCGCGTAGGCACGCTTACGAACGTGCCAGGCAGACGCTTCGACGCCTTCACTTCGGACGAGCCGCCCAAGCGGCCGTCCGACCCTGCCGTTCGCAAGGCGAACCTCCGCCGGATCTTCCCGCTCTTTCGCCCCTACCGCGCACGACTCGGCGCGGTCTGTGCGCTCATCGTCTTCTCGGCGGCGGTCGGTGTCGTGTCGCCTTTCCTCTTGCGCGAGGTGCTCGATGTTGCGATCCCGGACGAGAACATGCGCCTGCTCACGGTGCTCGTCGCGGGGATGGTCGCGATCCCGATCGTCACGGGCATCATCGGCGTCTACCAGACGCTGCTTTCGAATCAGGTCGGGCAGAGCGTCATGCACGACCTGCGAACGCGGGTCTATCGCCATCTCCAGAGCCTGTCGCTCGCGTTCTTCACGCGCACGCGGACGGGCGAGGTGCAGAGCCGGATCGCGAACGACATCGGCGGCATCGAGACCGTCGTCACCTCGACGGCGACGTCGGTGCTGTCCAACGTCACGACGGTGATCGCGACCGTCGTCGCGATGTTCCTCCTCGACTGGCGGCTCGCAGTGTTCGCACTCGCGCTGCTGCCGCTCTTCGTCTGGCTCACGAAGCGCGTCGGTGCCCAACGCAAGAAGGTGACGGCCGAGCGGCAGGCGTCGCTCGCCGACGTGTCCTCGATC
This sequence comes from uncultured Gaiellaceae bacterium, assembly GCA_963833725.1. GTDB lineage: Bacteria > Actinomycetota > Thermoleophilia > Gaiellales > Gaiellaceae > GMQP-bins7. The sequence goes on along the minus strand of CAWHYV010000018.1, from coordinate 45,321 downwards.
GTGCAGGAGTCGCTCTCGGTCTCCGGGATCCTGCTCGGGAAGACGATGGGGCGTGCCGACGACCTGGCCGCGCGATTCGAGGACGAGTCGAAGAACCTCGCTGCACTCGAGGTCCGCAGCCGGATGACGGGCCGCTGGATGATGGCCTCGATCCAGATGACGTTCGCGATCATGCCCGCGCTCGTCTACTGGTTCGCGGGCTGGAGCATCGCCAACGGATCGCAGACGATCACGATCGGAACGCTCGTCGCGTTCACGACTCTGCAGACGCGGCTCTTCTTCCCGATCGGCGGCCTGCTCGGCGTACAGCTCGAGGTGCAGTCGTCGCTCGCGCTGTTCGATCGCATCTTCGAGTACCTCGACCACGAGGTCGACATCGTCGAGGGCGACGAGGTCCTGGTCGAGCCGCGCGGCGCGGTGTCGCTCGACTCGGTGTGGTTCCGCTACGACGACGCGGCCTGGACGCTGCAGGACGTCTCCTTCTCCGTTCCGCCAGGAACGAAGACCGCGCTGGTCGGCGAGACGGGGTCGGGGAAGACGACGAGCGCGTACCTCGTCGCCCGGCTGTACGACGCGACCGAGGGTTCGGTATCGATCGACGGGGTCGACGTTCGCGATCTCTCGTTCGAGTCGCTCACGAATGCCGTCGGCGTCGTCTCGCAGGAGACCTACCTCTTCCACTCGTCGGTCCGCGAGAACCTCCGCTTCGCGCGGCCGAGCGCGTCCGACGAGGAGATCGAGGATGCGGCTCGGGCCGCACAGATCCACGAGCTGATCGCGACCCTCCCGGACGGCTACGACACGATGGTCGGCGAGCGTGGCTACCGCTTCTCGGGCGGCGAGAAGCAGCGGATGGCGATCGCGCGCACGATCCTCCGCAACCCGCCCGTGCTCGTTCTCGACGAGGCGACGTCGTCGCTCGACACGCAGACGGAGCGGCTCGTGCAGGACGCGCTGGAGCGGCTCTCCGAGGGGCGGACGACCATCGCGATCGCGCATCGTCTCTCGACCGTGCGCGATGCCGATCAGATCGTCGTGCTCGACAAGGGGCGCATCGTCGAGGTCGGAACGTACGACGAGCTGCTCGCTCGGGGTGGGCGCTTCGCCGAGCTGGTCGCCCACGACCAGCCGCTCGAGGCCGAGCCCGTCTGATCAGAGGTAGCGGTTGCGCTGCAGCCACTGCATTGCGAAGAAGCCCCAGAGCGGGGGCAGGTAGTACGTCGCAATGCGATACAGGAGCACGGCAGCGACGGCGCTCTCCGGGGTCATTCCCGCTGAGGTCAGCCCGACGGTGAGGCCGAACTCGGCGACGCCGATGTTCCCCGGAATCGGCACGAGGCTCCCGAGGAGGGAGACGCTCACGTTGATCAGCAGCAGCTCTGCGAGCGAGAGGTCGTAGCCGAAGGCGCGTGCGAACACGCTCAGCGCGACCGCGAACAGGATCTCGGTGGCGAGGCTTCCGAGGACGAGCAGGGCGAGCTTGTGCGAGCTCCGGAGCGCTCGAAGCGTGACCTTCACGTCCGGCCACCATTGGCGTACGCGATCGGTGATCGCGTGCCGGATCCGTCGGACGATCGCCAGGACGAGCGCCGAGAGCACGACGACGCCGAGGAGGATCCACAACAGCGGTCTCCGATCCGCCCGACGGGAAGGGCAGGTCGAAAGCGAGCGACGACTCGGAGAACACGAGCAGGACGACGAGCAGGATCGCCTGGAGCACCGTGCTTGCGAAGGAGTCGATCGCACCCGCGGCGACGGCCGTGGGCGCAGTCAGTCCCTGGCGCTGGAAGAAGCGAATGCTCACTGCCATGCGCGCGATGTTCGAAGGCAGCGCAACGTTCATGTAGCCGGTGGCGAGCTGCATCCCGTAGACCGGTCCGAACGGGAGCTGCGCGGGAACGGAGCCCAGCGTCGCGAGCGACTGCGTCACGCGAGGAAGCTGGGCCACGACGAACGCGACGACGAGCCACTGCCAGGTTGCATCGGAGACGGAAGCGCGTACCTCGCCCCAGTCGACGCCCTCGGCTGCGTTGACGATCGTGTAGGCCGCGAGGGCGAGAAGCGCGATCTGTACGGCCGACCACGGTGTGACCCGGCGGAGCTTGACGAGCTCCGGCGGCTCGACGCCGATTGCTTCCGCTGCTTCCTTTCGGAGGTCGTCCACGTCGACGTCGGCTCGCTTCAGAGCACGGCGAAGTGAAGGACTCGATGCGGCGGACTGGAGGTACGGCAGGAGCGATGCCACCTCGTCTGTACCGACCGCGTCGACAGCGGCCGCGAGCGCGCGCTCGGTCCCGACGAGACACGCGGTCGTCATCAGGAGCTGTGAGCGGTCGGTTGCGAGCTGGTGCGCATCGGGCGCGACGGTCGCTCCACCGAAGTCGGTGAAGCCGACCCTGCCGTCGACGAGGACGAGTGTCTGGGGGTCGATCCCCAGGTGGGCGATCTTCGTCGCGTCGAGCCGGGCGAGTGCCTCCCACGCGCCACGAAGGAGCGCCTCGTCCAGAGCCTCGCTGTCGAGCGCTGCGAGCGGCTCCGCCTCACCCCGCAGAACGAGGAGGGCGTCGTCGTCGATCGTCGCCGCGGCCGTCACGACGTCGCGACTCGGGATGCCGGCATTGCGGGCCAACAGCGTCACGAATGCCTCGTGTTCGGCTGCGTGCAGGCGGCCCGAGCCGATCGCGGCTCCCGGGCTTCGGTACCACGCGCGGCGCCAGAGTCGCGCGATGATCTGGTTGTCGGCCGCGTCACGGCCATAGATCTTCACGAGGAGGGGGCGGCCCTCACTGTCGACAGCCCGGACACGAAGGACGCCTGCCGGCTGCTGCTCCTCCGCCTCGAGTCCGCTTGCCTGAACGCCGAGCTGCGTCAGCGCGGCCGCGACGGTGTCGAGCCCCGGGCGCCCGGCCGAGGTTCCGAAGAGCAGGTTCACGGTCGCAGCGGCGATCACGCCGATGAGCACCGCGGCGAGCACGCCGCCGGGCGTTCCCGTTCCGGCGATCGCTGCGCCGACGACGCCGAGAATGAGCACCCAGCGCCCGAACGTGCGGAGTGGCCGGATGAGGTGCGGCGAGATCGTCGTGATCACCGCGACCGAGGCGGCGACTCGAACATCGGGGAATTCGGGCGCTCGCGAGGTTCCGAAGAACGCGTCGGTCACGTCTGGCCACGAGTCGACTGCGATGCGAGCTGCGATCACTCCGACCACGACGCCGACGACCAGCCCCGCGATGGCTTGACCGACGACGAAGAGCCGGCGGCTTACGAGCGCGGTCGCCCCGAGTACCAGCGCCCAGAGCCAGACGAGGTCGGCGAGAAACGACCAGACGGGGTCGAGCCAGTTCGGGATCGATGAGAGAAACCGGAGAAGTGCAAGCTCGAGTGCGGACGGCGGGTAGACGGCGACGGCGATCGCGAGGCCGAGGAGCGCCGGGACGAGGAGGACGACATCGGTCGCGCGTCGTGTCCGCGCTTGGCCGGATGGCGCGGCGAACGGTCTGATGCCTCGCCGGAGCACCTCGGCCGCGACGTCGACGCCGCGGCCGAGCCCGACGCCGGACTCGCTCAAGCGGTCCCCAGGTCGATCTCCGCCGGAAGCTCCGCCGGCCTGTCGACGGGCTCGAGCTCGAGCCGGGTACGCGCATCGAAATAGGCGTACGCGGTGACGAGTCCGACGAACGGGAGAGCGACCGCGTACACGATTCCCGCGACGACGTTGATCGTCGCGAGAGGCAGATTGACCGCGAAGATCATCAGCGCGCCGAGGAGTGGGCCGCTGATGAGCGCTATCGCCGCGCTCAGCCCCACGAGCGATCCCGTGCGGAACCAGCGGCCGCTCACGAGCTGCCCGCTGCGTCGAAGCGACGCCGCCCCTCGTCTCTCCTCGAGCTCGACGATCGGCGCGACGAGGCACCAGCGGACGGCGAGGAAGACCGCGACCGGGATGAGCGGCGGGATGGCCGTCAGGCACACCCACGCGATGACGAAGAGCAGCACAGCGACGAGCAGAGGACGGACGCGCCTGAGAGCGATGCGATAAGCACGGGGCGCCGTTACCGACCGACCGCGATCGATCTCCACGAGGGCGCACGCCGTGGCCGCCTGGACGAGGCCGAGGCCGAGGAGCGCAGCAGCCGTGCCGATGATGACGGCCAGAAGAGCCGAGCCACCGGCGCTCTCGCCCGTCGTGACGACGCCGACGATGTCGAGCCCCTCGAGGGCGATCCATTGCAGGAGCGTCGTCACGAGGATGATCGGGATCACGAGTAGGCCGATGCCGAGGAACGCGCGCGGCCGCTTCACGTACATCCGTGCAGAAGAGGCGAGTATCTGTCCCCACGAGCGTCGCCGACCGAGATGAACGGGCGCGACGGGGGTCCAGGTCGCCTTCACGACCACGAAGGCGACGAGGCCGACGAGAAGGGCGAGGAGAAGGAGGATGAGCCCGGGACTCCGCAGGAGCAGGCTCAATGCCCGAGACCCCTTCTCGACCCCGCTACAGAAGAGATCCGTGGCGCCGGTGCCGAACAGCCCGCCGGTGGGCACGGCGTAGCTGACGTCGCGCCAGCCTTCCGACCACTCGATGGGTCGCGTCCACTGGTCCTTCATGTTCGGGCCGGTGGGACCGTTGAAGAACGCGGGCTGGAGCTCTCCCCAGCGACCCTCGTAGTCGATCCACGGATACGCGGCCTTCGCCGCCGTCGGGTCGCTCGGGATCGTCTTGACGACGGGACGCAGCTCGCGGTGAGGCCCACGTGTGTCGTCGCAGCCGACTCCGGCCTCGGCGGAGCTGCCGAGGTACAGCGCCTCGGTGAACTTGTTCGCGTGCGAGCCTGCGCCGGGATAGACGACCGGATGCGTCTCGTCGACGATCGTCAGCTTCTCGTCGTCCCATTCGGAGCTCTCGGCTCCCTCGTGCGAGCTGTACCCGACCTCGGACGGCGTCTGCGTGAGCGCCTCAGCCTGCGTCGGCTGCGTCGAAGACGAGCTGGATCATCTCCCAGTCGCCTTCGTGGGTGTTGTTGAAGTCGTTGAAGGCGTAGAAGAACCAGTACTGGAGCGCGACCTTGCCGGGGTAGCCCTCGTCGGTTGCGACGTGGGAGTAGATGGTCGGCCGGCTGCCCTTCGCCAGGCGCCGCGACCAGAGCTCGTAGTCACAGCCGGGCTCGAGCGCGTCACCCGGATAGTCGAGGTGGTACTCGAAGCGGTTCACGAGGTCCTCGGCCTCGGGCCCGATCTCGACGAGGTCGGTGCTGTTCCACGGGCCGCGGAGCGCGACGGTGGGTTCGTTCGAGAGGATCAGGTCGACGTCGAGCGGGTCGTACGGCTCACCGCGCGTGGCGCACTCCTCTTCTTGCTCCACGAGCCTCACGACCGGGGCGAAGCGCTCGGCGAGCGCCTGCTCGTCCGCGAGATCGGCCGTCGCCGCCGGTGCCGCGACGAGTGCGGCGAGTGCGACTGCGATCACGAGAGGGGCGCGGCGAGTCATCGCTGCATTCTCGGGGTGCGCGCGGACGCGCGTCGTGTTGCGGGCTCGGACGCGAACAGATCGAGACCGAGTGCGCGAGAGAGGTAGTGCGCTGCGAGTTGTCCCCGCACGCTGTTGCCGGCGTCGTCGAGTCGAGGCGAGAAGGTGCCGAGCCCGCCTTTGCCTGGAGAGACCGTGACGATGCCACCTCCGATGCCGCTCTTCCCGGGGAGCCCGATGTCGTAGAGCCAGTCGCCCGACGTCTCGTACAGACCCGCAGTCGTCATCACGGCGAGCGTGTAGCGACAGGTCTCGTCGTCGACGACCCGTTCGCTCGTGAGTGGGTTGACGCCGCCGTCCGCGAGCGTGGCGCCCATGACCGCGAGGTCGCGCGCCGTTACTCGCAGCGCGCACTGTCGTGTGTACAGGTCGAGCGCGACCGTGGGGTCGCCCGTGATCCGCTCGCGAGTGGTGAGAAGCTGCACGATCTCGTGGTTGACCAGGTTCGTCTCCGAGGCGGAGCGGTAGACACTCGAGTCGAGCGCAAGCGTGCGTCCGGCAAAGCGCGAGAGCCCGTCGATGACGAACTGCCATCTCTCATCCGCGTCGGCTCCGGGAACGAGGCTCGTCGTGGCGATAGCGCCTGAGTTCACCATCGGATTGGTGCGTCCGTCGCCGCGTTCGACGGCGTCCAGCGAGTTGAACGCGAGCCCGGTCGCATTCACCCCGACCGCCTGCCTGACCTCCTCTGCGCCGATCGTGGAGCACACGAGTGCGAACACGAACGGCTTCGAGATGCTCATGATCGTGAACTCCACCTCGGAGTCGCCTGCGGCGAAACTCGATCCGTCGACGCCGACCACGCAGATGCCGAAGCGATCCGGAGACACGTCGGCTAGAGCGGGATAGACGTTCGACACGTCTCCGTCCACCACGGTCCCGAACTCTTCGAATGCCTCACCGACGAGTGTCCTGACGCGTGCTGGCGACGGCAGGTGGCCGGTCGAGATGTAGTGCTGCATCGGTTTCAGAATGACCAGATCGCGGGTACGAGGAAAACGGCGACGACCGCGCGGAGGATCAGGAGGGTGACCGTCTCCTCGCTCATCGCGCGCGCGACGCTCTCATCTCTGTCGAGGCTCGCGTCGTCGCGTCGCTAGTCCGTATGCACGGGCGACCCGGGGCCGAGTGGGATCCCGATCAGGTACCACGCCACGAAGAACAGGGTCCAGGCGACCGTCAGGACGAGGACGTACGGCAGCATCATCGCGACGACGGTGCCGATGCCGGCGTCCTTGCGGTACCGCTGCGTGAAGATGACGATGAGCGGGAAGTAGGCCATCAGCGGCGTGATCACGTTCGCCGGCGAGTCGCCGACCCGGTAGGCGGCGAGCACCGTCTGCGGAGCGATGTCGAGCCGCAGGAAGAGCGGGATGAAGATCGGGGCGAGGATGGCCCACTTGGCGATCGCCGCGGGCATGATGAAGTCCACCAGCATCGTCACGAAGACGAAGCCGATCAGCAGCCAGACGGCGCCGACGTTCGCCTCCTCGAGCCAGTCGCCGAGCTTCACGGCGGCAACCTGCGCCATGTTCGAGTAGTTGAAGTACGCGATGAACTGCGCGATCAAGAGGAACAGGAACAGGAGGCTCGCCAGGCCGGCCCACGACTTCGAGATCGAGGCGAGCACCTCGTCGCTCGTTCGGATCGTTCGGGCTCCGCGGCCGTAGGCCAGTCCCGCCGCGAAGAAGATGATCGTGATGATCACGATCAGGCTGTCCATGAACGGCGAGTCTCCGATGATGTCGCCGGTGACCGGGTCGCGGAGAGGTGCGTCGGGCAGGAAGGTGAGGAGGCCGATCGCGACGAGCACGCCGAGCGTCGCGAAGAGCGCGTAGCGAAGTCCCCTCGACTCGTCTTCCGCCGACACCTCGGGAGCCTTGTCGGCGTCGAGCGACTCGTCGTCGCTCTCGTGCGCCGGGTCGTGCGCTCCGAGGCTTTTCTCGACGATACGCACGGAGACGAACGTCATGACGAGGGTGACGAGGATCGTCGAGGCGATGCCGAAGTACAGGTTCGCTGCCAGGTCGATCGAGCTGTCCGGGTCGACGAGCGCGCTCGCGTCGTTCGTGATCTCCGTCAGGACACCGTCGAGCGGGGTGATGAGGAAGTTGACCCCGAAGCCTGCGGCGACGCCGGCGAACGCAGCCGCGATGCCGGCGAGCGGGTTGCGTCCGACGCTCTTGAACGCAGCCGCCCCTAACGGAATTAACACGAGGTATCCGGCGTCCGAGGCGACGCTCGAGAGGACGCCGATGAAGATGATGATCGGCGTCAACATCGCCGCCGACGACACGCTCACGAGCTTCCGGATCAGCGCTCCGATCAGGCCTGCCGCCTCTGCGAGGCCGACGCCGATCATCACCACGAGGATGATCGCGACCGCCGCGAAGTTGCGGAAGTTGGCGACGAACGACGTGAAGAGGAAGCGAACCCCGTCGGCGGACAGCAGGCTCTGCACGGAGGCCGTCTCCTCGACGATCGTGTAGTCGCCCTCCTGAACCGACGCGTCCGGGAGGCCTCCGGAAGGCTGCGTGGAGCCGCCCTGGACGACCTCGTCGACCGGGATCGGCGGCGCCTTGGCGACCTGGTACGTGACGCTGATGTCCGCCCAGGCGAGGAGCGCGGACAGGATGATCACGATCACGCACAGCCAGACGAACAGGATCGCGGGGTTCGGCATCTTGTTGCCGCCGCGCTCGATCGCGCCGAGGATCCGCACCATCACGCCATCCGTTGGCGCTGCGGGAGGCTCTGCGGGCGTGACGCTCATGACGCGCTCGAGGTCGTGCGCCGGGGGAACGCGTCCGCGTAGCGTCCGAAGAACTCGGCCTCGGCGGCTACGGCCTTTTCGAACTCGTCGAGCAGGACGCGTTCATTCGGTGCATGGATGTTCGCGAAGCCGTCCGTCGTGCCCATGAGGACGATCTCCGCGTCCGGCGCAGCTTCGGCGAGTGCGCTGACGAGCGGGATCGACCCTCCGGTGGCCACGAACGCGGTTTCGCTTCCCCACGCGCTCGCGAGCGCGGCGCGGGCGGCGTCGTAGGCCGGTCCTGACGTGTCGGCGAAGAATCCCCTGCCGGTCTCGGCCGCCTGCACCTCGAGTTGGATGCCGAACGGCCGCAGTTCCTCGAAGTGCCGTACGAGCTCCGCCTGAGCCTCGACGGGATCCTGCTCGGGATGGACGCGCATGCTGATCTTCGCGCGCGCGGTGGGCACGACGGCGTTGACCGCCTTGTCGACGGGGAGGACGTCGATGCCCGTCACCGTGAGCGCGGGCCCGGACCAGAGTCGCTCGCCGAGCCCGCCCGTCCCGAAGAACGGCAGGCCGGGCTCGATCTCCGCGAGCTCGCGAAACTCCTCGTCCGAGAACGAGGCTCCCGTCCACTCCTCGCGTTGCAGTCCGGACACGGCCACGTCGCCGCGCTCGTCGTGGAGCGATGCGAGCGCATGGAGAAGCGTGATCAGCGCATCAGGAGCCGCTCCGCCGAACTGCCCCGAGTGCTTCGGCCCGGCCAGCGTCCGCACCTCGACGGTGACGACGCCCATCCCGCGGAGTCCGATCGTGAGGGTCGGGACACCCGGGCGAATGCTCCCCATGTCGCCGATCACCATCGCGTCTGCTGCGAACAGCTCCGGTCGCGTCGGCGGAAACGTCGAAAACGCGCTCCCGGTCTCCTCCTGGCCTTCGATGACGACCTTGATCCCGACGGGTGGGCGACCCTCCCATGCACGCAGCGCGCCGACGTGCATCAGGATGTTCGACTTCGAGTCCGCGCTGCCGCGCCCGAAGATCGCGCCGTCGCGCTCGCTTGCCTCGAATGGAGGCGACTCCCACTTCGACTCCTCACCGACCGGGACGACGTCGTAATGGCTGTAGAGGAGGACGGTCGGCGCACCGTCGGGAGCAGGGATCTCTCCGAGGATGACGGGTGCGGTGTCGGGTAGCTCCAGGGTGTCGAGCTCGACGCCGAGGTCGCGCAGGTGCCCGACGATCAGGTCGTGGGCCTCGATGAGCGCCGGGCGCGTGTGCTCCGGGTAGCCGAGGACCGAGATGGAGGGGATCGCGACGAGCGCGGCGAGCTCGTCCTTCAGCTGTGGCATCAGCGCGGCGGTCTCCGTGCCCGTCGGGACGCTCACGCGTCAACCCTAAACCAGCCGCAGTACGATGCGAAGCTGTGATCGCGATCGTTCCCGATCGGGACGAGCTCGCGCAGCACGGGATCACCGTGCGCGGGCACGTCCACTGGCATCCGACGACCTCACAGCTCTACGAGCATGCGCTCGCGCGAGGTGAGGCGCGGCTCGCCGAGGGCGGCGCTCTCGTCGTCGACACGGGCAAGCACACGGGACGCTCGCCCAAGGACAAGTTCGTCGTCCGCGAGCCCGGCTCCGAAGACCGAATCTGGTGGGGCGACGTCAACGCCGAGATCTCGGAGGATCACTTCGACGGGTTGCGCGAGAAGGTCGCGGCGCGACTGAGCGAAGGCGACGTCTATGTCGTCGACGCGTTCGCCGGCGCCGATCCCGCCCACCGCATCGCCGTCCGCGTCATCTCCGAGAGTCCCTGGCACGCGCTGTTCGCGAAGACGCTGTTCATCGATCCGACCGACGAGGAGCTCGAGGAGATGGAGCCGCAGGCGCTCGTGCTTCACGCGCCGTCGGTCTCGGCGGTCCCCGACGAGGACGGGACCCGCACGCGAGACGTTCGTCTGCCTGCATCCGTCGCGCAGCCGAGGTCGTCATCGGTGGGACGTTCTACGCGGGCGAGATCAAGAAGTCGATCTTCACGGTGATGAACGACCGGCTCCCGCTCGAGGGGGTGCTCCCGATGCACTGCTCGGCGAACCTCGATGACGACGGCAAGGTTGCGGTCTTCTTCGGGCTCTCCGGCACCGGCAAGACGACGCTCTCCGCCGATCCCGAGCGGCACCTGATCGGCGACGACGAGCACGGCTGGTCGGATCACGGGGTGTTCAACATCGAGGGAGGGTGCTACGCGAAGGTCATCCGGCTCTCGGCCGAGGCCGAGCCGCAGATCCACGCGACGACTCGCGCGTTCGGTACCGTGCTCGAGAACGTCGTCATGGACGAGCGCGGTGTGCTCGATCTCGACGACGCTCCGAAGACCGAGAACACACGTGCCGCGTACAAGCTCGAGCAGATCGCGAACGCCCTCCCTGCGAAGCGCGGCGGCCACCCGAGCGCGGTCGTGTTCCTCACCGCCGACGCCTTCGGGATCCTCCCGCCGATCGCGCGACTGACGCGAAACCAGGCGATGTACTGGTTCCTCTCGGGCTTCACGGCGAAGCTCGCGGGGACGGAGATCGGCGTCACCGAGCCGCAGCCGACCTTCTCCCCGTGCTTCGGCGCACCGTTCCTGCCGCAGCCGCCGTCCGTCTACGCCCGGATGCTCGGAGAGAAGCTCGAGAGGCATCCCCATGTCAACGTCTGGCTCGTCAACACCGGCTGGACCGGGGGACCCTTCGGAACGGGTCGGCGGATGCCGATCGGCGCGACGCGCGCGCTCCTCGATGCTGCGCTGACCGGCGACCTCGACGGCGTCGAATACAGCATCGATCCGACGTTCGGCATCGAGGTGCCTGTTGAGGCTCCCGGTGTCGACTCCGCCCTTCTCGATCCGCGTTCGACCTGGTCGGATCCGGGTGCATACGACGCTAAGGCCGCCGAGCTGGCGCGCATGTTCCGCGCGAACTTCGCGCGCTTCGACGGCGTCGATGCCGACGTCGCAGCCGCCGGTCCGCGCGCCTGACACGTCAATACGTTTCGTCACCACGCTTCCCAGGGTGCGTCAGACATGGCGGCGCCCGTGGCAGGCAGACAAGGAGGTAGGTCGTGGACGGGAAGATGATGAAGCGGCCGAGCGTTGCGCTCGTCGTCGCGATGATCGGGCTGTTCGTGGCACTCGGAGGAACCGCCGGAGCGGTCGTCACGGCCGCCGTGCCCCTGGCGAAGCGCGCGCTGGTCGCCGACAACGCGAAGAAGCTCGGCGGTGCGACGGCCGGGCAGCTCGGCGGCGCGGCCGTGGCGGTCGCGCTCGAGGAGTCGCCTCCAGGCGCACGGCCGGCGAGCACGGCAGCAGCGCTTCTCGCCATCAAGACCTCGACAGCGACTCTGCCGGCGAGCGGCGAGGGTGAGTTCACGGTGACGTGCGACGGCACGCAGCGTGCCGCAGGGGGTGGCTTCACGTCGGACGGGGCGGTCTTCAACTTCGACTCGTATCCGTCCGCGGCGAACGCGTGGCGGCTCTACCTCGTGAATGCAGACGACACGAAGGGCGCGAACATCACGCTGTACGCGACCTGCCTACGCTAAGGGCTCCGTGCGGACCGCCGGTGCAACGCGTCGGCGGTCCGCAGCTCTTACGCAGACTTCACACTGGCATGGCTATAACGGCCGGGTGGCGAACCTGTTGACGAGGCGCCTGGCTGTCGTTCTCTCGGGCGCCGTGCTCGTTGGAGCTCTCGGGATCGGCGTTTTGCCTGGATCGGACGCGCGAGAACGACCAGTGCCGACCAGTGCGCGAGCTCTCTCGGCCGACCTGAACGTGCCGTTGCGTGCGAGCCGGCTGGCTCGCACCGCGGAGACGTTTCGTGGCGGGGCGATCACGACGTCGAAGGGCGAGACGGTCGAGGTCTATGTCTCGGACAGCCTGCCGCCGGAGGTCGCCACCCCTGAAGGCTGGGCCGAGTTCCTCTCCGGGCTCACGCACGGCTCGGAGCTCGCGAAGCTCACGACGTACATCGTCTCGTTCGCCGAGGTGCAGGAGATCTGCGGCTCGCGCGCGCTCGGCTGCTACGGCGAGAATCGACTGGTCGCGCCCGGGGAAGTCGCCGCGGACATCTCGCCGGAGGAGGTCGTGCGGCACGAGTACGGACACCACATCGCGTACAACCGGCTGAACGCGCCATGGGTCGCGGTCGACTGGGGCCCGAAGCGGTGGGCGAGTGCGGCCAACGTCTGCGCGAAGGTGTCGCGTCGCGAGGCCTATCCCGGCGACGAGGGATCGAACTACGCGCGGAACCCGGGGGAGGCCTGGGCCGAGACGTATCGCCTGATGGACGAGCGGAAGGTGGGCATCACGACCGCGACGTGGCCGATCATCGCGCCGAGCTTCTACCCCGACGGAGCGGCACTGGTGGCTGCCGAGCAGGACGTGCTGCAACCCTGGACGGCCCAACGCACGACGGTCGTCGGGCGCGTCTTCGGCAAGAAGACGGCCAAGGTGTGGTGGATTCCGCTCACGACGGCGCTGGACGGCGACGTGCGCGTGAGCGCCACGGTGCCGAACGGGGGCACGTATGACGTCGCGCTGGTCGGATCCGACCGGCGCACGCTCGTGCGCCGCGCTCAGTGGGTCGGGCAGCGCGTCAAGCGGCTCGACGGCTCGATCTGCGGCCAGCGCTCGCTCTTCGTTCGCGTCACCCAGAAGGGTGCGCTCGGGCGGGTCCGCGTGTCCGTGACGACGCCGTGAAGCGCGGGATCGCGATCCTCGCAGTCGTGGCGACGATCGTCGCGACCGGGAGCGCGGCGGCCGAAACCCAGCCCGCACTGGTCGGCAAGAGCGTCACCGCGTCAGAGATCTCGCTGTCGCGATCCGTCAGGTCGGCGACTGCTCAGGCCGCATGGTGCGGCACCGCGGCGCAGTCGGATCGCGCTCCGAACGGGATCGCAGGGAATCCGGTGCACTGGGTCTACGTCATTCCCTCCGACGGCGCCGACAACCTCTCCGGCCTCGCGAGCGTCATGCAGTCCGACGCCGAGGAGGTCGACGGCTGGTGGAGAGGCCAGGACCCGACTCGCACGCCGCGAAACGACGTCGCGCCATTCTCCTGCGGGATCCAGCTCGACATCACGACCCTTCGCGCTCCGCGCTCGAGCGCGGAGCTCGCGCCGCTCAGCGGACGCTTCTCGGGGATCATCGACGCCCTCGAAGATGCCGGGCTCGACTCGTCACTCACGAAGTACGTCGTGTACTACGACGGCCCGACGGCGGACACGAACGTGTGCGGCCAGGGCGGAAGTGACTCGACCGGCTTCGGCGCCGCGGTCGTCTACTACCGCTCGTGTACCGGCGTGTCGACGGCTGCCGTCGCAGCGCACGAGGTCCTGCATACGCTCGGCGCCGTTCCGTCCGGGGCACCCCACGACTGCGTGGGAGAAGACAGTGGGCACGTGTGCGACACGGACACCGACATCATGTATCCGGCGATCGGCGGCGGGCCGCTGTCCTCGAAGCTCCTCGACCCCGGGCGCGACGACTACTACGGTCACTCCGGGAGCTTCACCGACACGCAGGACTCGGCCTGGCTCGTGCGCATCGGAAGCCAGGCGCCGCTCGCGCTCACGCTGTCCGGGCCTGGCACGGTGTCGGCGGACGTTCCAGGGCTGCAGTGCGCGTCGAGCTGCACGACGACGTGGAACGCGGGTCAGCGTCTCGCTTTGACCGCGACGCCGTCCACCGGCGCCAAGCTCGTGCGCTGGAGTGGCTCGTGCTCCGGCGCCGCGGGCTGCAGTCTCAGCGTCGCGCCGGGCACCGCGGTGTCGGCCCTCTTCGCGCCGGCGTCGTTCCGGCTCAGCGTGTCGGTCACGGGGCGTGGCGCCGTTCGAAGCTCGAGCGGGGGGCTCACGTGTCGGCCCCGCTGCTCCGTGTCGGTGTCGTCGTTCAGCCCGGTCAGGCTGACGGCCACTCCGGCCAGGGGCTGGAAGCTGCGGTCGTGGAGCGGCGCGTGCCGCGGCGCGAAGAAGATGTGCACGGTGCCGATGAGCGCCGTCACGAGCGCTCGCGCGACCTTCGTTCGGGTCTGAGTTGTCCGAAGGCGCTGCCGAACCGATCAGGTAGCGTCCTCGTCATGCACGACGTCGTGGTCGTGGGGGCCGGATGCGCGGGCATGCGTGCCGCCATCGAGGCTTTCGATACGGGCGCGAACGTCGGCGTCGTGTCGAAATTGCACCCCACACGGAGTCATTCCGGAGCCGCCGAAGGCGGTATCAACGCAGCCCTCGGCAACGCCGCGGAGGACAGCCCGGAGAAGCACGCGTTCGACACCGTGAAGGGCTCCGACTACCTCGGAGACCAGGACGCGATCGAGATTCTCGCGAACGAGGCGCCCGGCGACATCTACCAGCTCGAGCACTGGGGCTGCGTCTTCTCGCGGAACGACGAGGGCAAGCTCGCTCAGCGCCCGTTCGGCGCCGCGGGCTCGCCGCGCACGGTCTACTCGGCCGACATCACCGGCCACGTCCTCATCCACGTGCTCTACGAGCAGCTGATGAAGCGGCAGGCACAGGGGCCGATGCAGGTCTACGAGGAGTTCTTCGCATGGCGCCTCGTGATCGAGGACGGTCGCTGCGTCGGCGTCGTCTGCTGGGACCTGGTCAACGGCGGCTTGAAACTCGTCACCGGGAAGTCGATCGTCCTCGCGACCGGCGGAATGGGACGCATCTATCGGGCGACGACGAATGCCTACGCCTGCAACGGCGACGGCATGGCGATGGCACTGCACGCCGGCCTTCCGCTCAAGGACATGGAGTTCATGCAGTTCCATCCGACGACCCTCTTCCCGAGCGGCGTCCTCATCACCGAAGGGTGTCGCGGCGAAGGCGGGTTCCTCATCAACCGCGACGGTGAGCGCTTCATGGCGCGGTACGCGCCGAACGCCCTCGAGCTCGCGTCGCGAGACGTGGTCTCGCGCTCGGAGACGACGGAGATCGAGGGTGGGCGCGGCATCTCGGGGTCGGTCCTCCTCGACCTGCGCCACCTCGGCGCCGAGCGGATTCTCACGCGGCTTCCGGGCTCGCGCGAGCTCGCGATGACCTTCGCCGGAGTCGACCCGATCTACGACCCGATCCCCGTCCGACCGGGCGCTCACTACCACATGGGCGGCGTCGCCACCGACAACTGGGGCGCCACCGAGGTCGACGGGCTCTACGCCGCGGGTGAGGTCGCGTGCGTCTCGGTGCACGGCGCGAATCGCCTCGGCGGCAACTCGCTCATGGAGACCATCACGTTCGGGCGGCGCGCCGGGCAGGCGGCGGCCGAGCACGCGCTCGCGACGTCGCCGCCGACCGTGTCCGACGCGCCGCTTGCAGACGCGGAGCGCGACCTCCGCACGCTCCTCGACCGCTCCGACGGCGAACGACCGTGGAAGATCCGCGACGAGCTCGGCTCCTCCATGCTCGAGAACTTCGGCGTCTTCCGCTATCCGGACCGCATGGAGCGCCAGCTCGACGTCGTCCAGGGGCTCAGGGAGCGCTACGAGCGCGTCGTCGTGGAGGACAAGGGCGACGTCTTCAACACCGACCTCACGCAGGCGCTCGAGCTCGGCTCGATGCTCGACCTCGCCTGGGTGATGGTGCAGGCGGGTCTGGCGCGCGAGGAGAGCCGTGGCGCGCACTCGCGTCCTTCGGACTTCCCCGAGCGCGACGACGAGCGGTTCCTCCACCACTCGATCACGCGCTGGGAGCATGATGCTCCCGTGCTCGCGACGGAAGAGGTACGCATGACGCGCTACCAGCCGGAGGTGCGCAGCTACTGATGCAGGTCGCACTCAAGATCTGGCGCTACGACGCCGTCGCCGGCGAGCGCGCGCTGCGCGAGTACGAGATCGACGCACCCGAGGAGGCGACCCTCCTCGACTGCCTCGACATCGTGAAGGATCAGCTCGACGGCTCGCTCGCGTTCCGCAAGAGCTGTCGGATGATGATCTGCGGGTCGTGTGGGATGCGCATGGACGGCGCCGCAGTGCTGGCCTGTAAGACGCGGATGTACGAGATCGCGCAGGCCGGGCACGTTCCCGTCGTCTCGGCGATGGGCAACCTCCCGATCGTCAAGGACCTCGTCGTGGACATGGAGCCGTTCTGGGGGAAGATCCGCGCGGTGCAGCCGTGGCTGGAGCCGGGCTATTCGGATCCCGGCGAGCACGAGCACGTCGAGCCGCAGGAGCGGATGGACCTCATCCACAAGGAGTCGCTCTGCATCATGTGCGGTTGCTGCGTCTCCGAGTGCAACTCGATGGAGGCCGATCCCGACTTCCTCGGACCCGCCGCGCTCGCGAAAGGGATGCGTTTCGTCGGCGACCCGCGCGATCGCGCGACCGTCGAGCGGCTGCAGTCCTACTCCGGCGAGCACGGGATCTGGGACTGCACGCGCTGCTACTTCTGCAACGAGCGCTGCCCGAAGGGCGTCGACCCGCGCGACGCGATCGCGAAGCTCGGTGCCGAGGCCGTGAAGGAGGGAATCGACTCCGACATGGGGGCCAAGCACGCGAAGTGGTTCGTCACGTCCGCGAAGACGACCGGGTGGCTCCGCGAGACCGAGCTCGTGCCGAAGACGCAGGGTATCGCGAAGTCGCTCAAGGAGGTCACGTTCGCAATGGGTCTCCTGAAGCACGGCAAGGTGCCGCCGCCCTTCCCGCCGCACGTTGCGAAGCACGTCGACGAGGCGCGCGCGCTCTACGACCTCGTGCAGGAGCAGGGCCGCGACGGCGCGGCCGGCATCGCGCAGGTCGAGACGGCGCTCGGTCGCCTCGAGCACGCCGACGACGGGGGCGAGGCGGCGGCGCGCGGACCGTACGGCGACGGCTCGTTCGCGAAGCCGTTCCTGCCGGGAGAGGAGCCCACGGTATGAGGACGGTCGCCTACTACAAAGGCTGCCTCGCGTCGCTCTCGGCGAAGGAGCTCGACACGTCGACGCAGGCGCTCGCGCCGAAGGTCGGTCTCGAGCTGATCGAGCTCGAGGCGGTCACGTGTTGCGGCGCCGGCGACATCCACGAGGCCGAGCCGGACTACTACCTCCACCTGAACGCGCGAATCCTCGCGTACGCGGAGGAGACGGGCGCGGACACGCTCATGACGATCTGCAACGTGTGCACCCTCAACCTGCGCCAGGCGAATCACGCGCTCCAGGGCGACGCCGAGCTCCTCGCCCGCGTGAACGAGAACCTCGTGTCCGTCGGTGCGCCGCCGTACTCGGGCGGCGTCGAGGTCCTGCACTTCCTCTGGCTCATCTCGGCCGGCGAGGGTTACGAGCTCCTCCAGGGTGCGGCGCACAAGGGGCTCAAGGGGCTCAAGATCGCGCCCTTCTACGGCTGCCAGATCCTGCGCCCGTCGAAGCTTCTCGGCTTCGAGGATCCCGACAAGCCCGAGTCGCTCGAGCGGATCATCACGGCCTGTGGCGGCGAGCCCATCGACTACCCGGCGAAGATCAAGTGCTGCGGGTTCCCGATCATCCAGGCCCGTGAGGACGTCGCGCTCGCCGAGCTCATCCAGCCGATCGAGCAGGCGAAGGAGGCGGGGGCGGACGCGATGGTCACACCCTGTCCGCTCTGTCATCTCTCGCTCGACGCCTGGCAGTCGAAGCTCTACAAGCAGACGGGGAAGGACTTCCAGATGCCGATCTTGCACCTCTCGCAGCTCGTGGGGGTCGCCGCGGGGCTCGACAGCTCCGAGCTGAAGTTCAAGCGCCACGTGGTCTCCGTCGCGCCCGTGACCGAGAAGCTCTCCGTCTGATCTGGCTCCTGCTCCTGCTCGCCGCCGTGGCCGCGGCCGTCGCGGCCTGGGCGTGGTTCGAGGCAGGCTGGCTGCGCCGTCGGGTGATCGACGTCACGGTTCTTCGGCGTCCCGGCCGAGCTCGACGGGCTGCGGATCGCGCATCTCTCCGATCTCCATCTCGGCGTCCCTTCCCGCGGGCGCCGCGCCGTGCGCGAGGCCGTCGACTGGGTGCTCGAGCGGAAGCCGGACCTCGTCTGCATCACGGGCGATCTCGTCTCGCGCCGCTCGGGGATGCCCGACCTCGAACGGCTGCTCGCCGACCTCGGGCAGTGCTACGTCGTGCTCGGCAACCACGACTTCGCGGACAGTCGCGATCCGTTCTCGCAGCGCATCGATCCCGCGGCGATCGGCGCTCTCCCGGGTGTGATCCTCCTCGGAGACGAGGCCGTCGACGTCGAGCTGCGCGGCCGGCGACGTGCAGATCGTCGGCGTCGATCCCCAGACGTACGCCGCCCGCGAGGCCCAGCCCGAGCAGCTTGCAGCCACGGGCGCCGACCTTCGCATCCTCCTCTGCCACTTCCCGGGGATCGCCCGCCGGATTCCCGGGGTCTTCCATCTCATCCTCTCGGGCCACTACCACTCGGGACAGATCGTCGTCCCGTACCCGGGCGGGAGGCTCCGGCTGGCCCACCTTCGGGCGCGCGACGTCGAGGGTCTCTACGAGTACGGCACGACCTGGCTGCACGTCTCGCCCGGCCTCGGGACGACGTTCGTCCCCTTCCGCCTCTTCGCGCGTCCTGAGGTCACGGAGCTCGTTGTACGATCGGCGTGATGGAGTCTCCTCTCATCTCGAACGACGTCCTTGCTCGGTACGCGGGTGATGCGGCGCTCGAGGTGGAGGGAGTCTCGGGCCTGACGCGTGATGCGGCCGAGATCGCCGGCTCCTACGCGGCCATGGACATCACGGTTCATGTCGAGCTCGCGTGGGGCTCGAGCGCGGAGAGCGTCTCGCAGGAAGTGCAGGTGCGCGTCGCGGAGTACATCGAGCGCATGGCGAACCTCCACGTCGGGTCGGTCGACGTCGTCGTCGAGCGCATCGGTACGCCGCCCGCGAAGCAATGACGACGAGGCTCACCGGCCTGACCGGTGCGACATTCGAGACCGCGCCGTCGGTGTGCCAGACGTGCGTCTGGTGGCAGAGCAGGGGGAATCGAGAGCCCGAGAAGCGGAAGTGGATCGAGCGTGCCGAGGACGAGTGGGGCGCCTGGGGAACGGTCTATCGCGACGACGACGGTCGAGTCCTCGGATCGATGCAGTACGGCCCCGCCTCGCTCTTCCCGCGTGCCGCCGACCTCCCGGCCGGCCCACCGTCCGAGGACGCCGTCCTCGTCACGTGCGCCTATCTGCTCACGGAGACCCAGCCGTGGGTGGAGCAGTCGCTCTTCCTCGCCGCGATCGGCGAGGCGCGCGACAAGGGCGCGCGCGCACTCGAGGCCTTCGCGTACCGCTATCGCGAGGGCACGCCGCCCGCCGAGCGATTCCTCATCCACCGCACGGTCTTCCCGCACGACTTTCTCGCCGACTTCGGCTTCCGTACGCTGCGCTCGGCGGGCCGCGTCGAGCTCGCACGCCTCGACCTCGGTGGCCTTCAGCCCGTGGAGGAGGGCGCGCGCGAGAAGGTGCTCAACGTCGTGCGTGAGGCATTCACGCCATCCGCACCCGCACCGGCGCCGCCCGGAGGCAGTTAGGCGCCACGACCGGAAGGGCTCGGTAGCGAGGCGCCGACGACCAGCTCGGCGATCTGGATCGCGTTGAGCGCCGCACCCTTGCGGAGGTTGTCGCAGACGAGGAACAACGACAGGCCGTTCTCTGCCGCCTCATCCGAGCGGATGCGGCCGACGTGTACCTCGTCGGTGCCGATCGCATCGTCATGCGTGGGGACGTTCGTGACCCGGAGCCCCTGTGCGTCCAGGAGGATCTGCTCGGCATCAGCCGGGCGAAGCGGAGTCTCGGTCTCGATCCAGACGGCCTCCGCATGGCCCACGACGACGGGCACGCGCACGCACGTTGCACTCACTGGAAGCTCAGGCAGTTCGAGGATCTTGCGGGTCTCTTCACGCAGCTTCACCTCCTCGTCGTACTCGACGCCGTCGAACTCCCAGTCCATTCGCAGCACGTGATCGTCCGGATCCTCTGCGCGGAGGTCGGCGATCGCGTCCGAGCCCGCTCCGGACACGGACTGGTAGGTCGCGACGCGCACGTTTCGCAAGCCAGCGGCCTCATGGAGTGGGGCAAGCACCATCGTGAGCGGGATCGTGCAGCAGTTCGGGTTGGCGACGATCCCAGCGTGCTCGAGAGCACGCGCGCCGTTGACCTCCGGCACGACGAGCGGGATGCCAGGCTCGAGGCGAAAGGCCGAGGACTTGTCGATGCAGAGAGCCCCCGCGGCCGCCGCGACCGGGACGAGCTCGCGGCTCAACTGCGTGCCGACGGAGAAGAAACAGACATCGAGATCGCCTGCACCGAGTGCGCCGACCGTTGCTTCCTCGACCTCGAGCTCACCCAGTCTCCCGCCCGCCGAGCGCTGCGAGGCGAACACGCGGAGGTTCCCGTATCCGCGATCGACGAGGTACTCGAGCGTGACGCGCCCGACGGCTCCGGTCGCGCCGACGATGCCGATGCGAGGATCCGAATCGAGCATCGCATCAGTGTAGGGATGCGCTGAGAAGGAGCCCAAAAAGACACTGAACCGGCTGACCCGAGGGCCCGCCGGTTCAGTGGGTGCAACATATTTCGGCTGTTTGCCCGTTGCAACCCCCTCGGACTCGGAAAAGACGCAAATTCCGCAAGAAGCGTCGAGCGTTACATCGCGCGACGCCCGGCGAGTGCCCGCCCGAGCGTCACCTCGTCCGCGTACTCGAGGTCACCGCCGACCGGGAGCCCGCTCGCGAGACGTGTGACCTGGACGCGGTCGCGCAGGCGATCGGCCAGGTATGCAGCCGTCGCCTCGCCCGTCATCGTCGGATTCGTCGCCACGACGACCTCGGTTACTCCGTTCCTCTCGACGCGACCGATCAGCCCGTCGATCCGGAGGTCTCCGGGCTCGACACCGTCGAGGGGTGACAACGCCCCGCCGAGCACGTGGTACAGGCCCCGGTACTCGCCCGTCCGCTCGACCGAGACGACGTCGACCGGCTGCTCGACGACGCAGATGACGGTGCGATCACGGCGCGCGTCGGAGCAAACGGCGCACAGCTCGTCCTCGGTGAGGTTGCCGCACTCGCGGCAGAACCTCACGCGCGCCTTCACGTCCTCGATCGCGCGTGCGAGCTCGAGTGCGTCCTCGGGCCGAGTGGAGAGAATGTGGAAGGCCAGTCGCTGGGCCGTCCGCCGCCCGATGCCGGGGAGCTTGGTGAGCTGTGTGACGAGGTTCTCGACGGCGGGGCTGAGCACGGCAGTGAGCCTAGCCGTCCGTTTCGGACACCTCGGCGTCGCTATGCGCCCGGCAAGAGTCCGCCGAGATCGCCCATTCCACCGGGCATCAGGCTCGACATCTTCGACTCCATCAGAGCGCGAGCCAGAGCGCAGCGCCTCGTTGACCGCCGCGAGCACGAGGTCGGCGAGCAGCTCCGGATCGTCCGGGTCGATCGCACGCGGGTCGATCGTGATCGAGACGACCTCGCCGGCACCGTTTGCCTTCACGGTCACCATCCCACCACCGGCTGAGGCTTCCACGAGCTCGCTCGCGGCCTCCGCTTGCACCTTCGCGAGCTGCTCCTGCATGCGCTGCGCTTCCTGGAGCATCTTGTTCATGTCGAAACTCATTCGGCTGGCTCCTTCACCTCTTCGGCGTTGAACGTCTCTTTCAGAAGCGAGAAGACGTCGTCCTCCGAGAGGGGCTCGTCGTTGTCTGACATCGAGGTCCTCCTCGGCCTCGCCCGTCGCGAGAACGACGTTCAGCTTGCGTCCTGTCACCTCGTAGAGGGCGTCGCGCACGAGCCCGATGTTCTGGGGCTCGGCGACCTGGCGGCGATGGAAGTCGGCGCCGGCGGGGAACTCGAGCGTGAGCGTGTCTTCGGCGAGGTCGGTGGGCCTCGCCTCGGTGAGGAGGCTCGCGACCGGGATCGATCGCTCGCGCACGGCGTCGAGGATGCTGCGATCCCACGCTTCGGTGACCTGCTCGAGCTCGACCTGCGGAGCCTCGGGAGTCTCAGCTGAAGGGGGGGTCGGCATCGCTCCGATCTGCGGGTGCTGTCGGTCGTGTCGCGGGAGCGCTCGCCGAATGCGTGGCGCCGCCCGGCCCTCGCGCTTCGAGCAGCTCGACGCGGTGAGCGAGCGACTCGCGCGACAGCTCCGCGTGCGGCCGGGTCACCTTCACGAGCGCGAGCTCGAGCGGAAGCCGCGGGTCGGCACCTTGCCGCGTGTCCTCGACTGCGACCGCGAGAAGGTCGATCAGCCGCAGGACGGTCGGCTCGGGCAGCTGGTTGGCCTGCTCGCGGAGGAGCTCCTTCGTCTCCTCGGTGACGGGCAGTGAGTCCGGCACGTGGCCCATGTGCTGGACGAGCAGCAGGTGGCGAAGGTGCTCGAGCAGGTCGATGACGAGGCGTCCGAGATCCTGTCCCTGCTCCGATAGCTCTTCCACGAAGAGCAGCGCGCCGGCCGTGTCCCGATCGACGACCATGTCGCAGAGCCGCAGCAGCGACTCCTCGTCGACCGCGCCGACCAGCTGCAGCACGGACTGAGCGTCGATCGAGTTGTTCGTCGAGGATGCGAGCTGGTCGAGCGTCGAGACGGCGTCGCGGAACGACCCGTGCGCGGCACGCGCGATGAGCGACAGCGCGGAGTCCTGCGCCTGGATCCCCTCGCCGTCTGCGACGCGGCGCAGCAGTGTGACGAGCTCGGCGAGGCGGGGCCGTTGGAAGACGAACGTCTGGCAGCGCGAGCGCACGGTTGCGAGCACCTTCTGCAGCTCGGTCGTGCAGAACACGAACACGAGGTGGGGAGGCGGTTCCTCGATGAGCTTGAGGAGCGCCTGCCACGCCGCGTCGGTGAGCTGGTGGGCCTCGTCGAGGATGTAGACCTTCGAGCGTCCCTCGACGGGCTGGAGAACGACGCGCTCGCGGATCTCGCGGATGTCGTCGATGCCGCGCTGCGAGGCGGCGTCCATCTCGACGACGTCGAGCGAGCTCCCGTTCGCGATCGCGAGGCAGACCGGGCAGGTCTTGTCGGGCGACGGCGACGGGCCTGGCGTCCCCGCGCAGTTCAGCGCCTTGGCGAGGATGCGCGCCATCGACGTCTTGCCCGTCCCGCGCGGCCCCGCGAAGAGGTAGGCCTGGCGAACCTGGTCGTGCTCGATCGCGTTCTGCAACGTTCGGACGACCGCCTCCTGCCCGACGACCTCGTCGAAGCCCTGCGGGCGGTACTTCCGGTAGAGCGCCGTCACGTGCTGGATTCAATCAGGTGGGTCAAGCCCGGCCACGCGCTCCGTCGTCGAGATCGGCATCACCGGAGGTACCTGCGTCGCCTGCTCGGATCGGGCGGAGCCGCGGCACCTGAGAGGGAGTCCTTAGCGCTGCTTCCTTCCGGACCTGACGCGGTTCGGACGCTCCCAGTGCGCGGGACCCGATCGTCAACGCCGCGTGCGCAGACCCTGTCCCGACGAACCGTCCCTCGGACGGCGTTCGGCCCCGCATGGAGCGGATTTCGGGTTCAGGGAACCGCTGACTCCCCACCTAGCGCGACCGGGCAGGCGGAGGGTACCACCTCACCCGCGACTACCATCGAGGCGACCGACGTGATCGAAGCGACGCTCTACACGGACGCCGGCTGCCCGTGGGCGTACTCGGCGAACCCCGCGCTCCGGGTGCTCGAGTGGCGCTATCGCGACCAGCTCTCATGGCGGCTCGTGATGATCGGGCTGCGCGAGGAGGCGAGCGAGGCGGCGATCCGTACCTACGACCCAGAGCGCGCGCTCGCGCGCTGGCGCGTCTACGAGGAGCGCTACGGGATGCCGTTCGCGACTGACGGCGAAGGAGCGACCGAGCGGGACGGGTCGAGGTTGTCGAGCAGTCGTCGCCGCCGGGATGCTCGATCCGGGGAGCGAGTGGATGGTCTTTCGCGCGCTCCAGATCGCGAACTTCACGACGTCGCTCTACCTCGACGACGCCGAGAGCATTCGCGCGGAGCTTCGCTCCGTTGCAGGCATCGATGCGGATCGGCATCGTCGACATGATCGACGACGACGAGGTCGTCGCCGAGTACGAACGACAGCGCAGCGCGGCCCGATCGGCTGCAGGGACGCCCGCGGAGGCTCAGGGCAAGACGGCGACGTCGGATCAGCAGGTGCGCTTCACGGCACCATCCGTCGTCTTTCGCAACGGGAGGCACACGGCTGAGGCCGGTGGATGGCAGCCGCTGCTGGCCTACGACGTCATCCTCGCGAACCTTGATGCGTCGCTCGACCGAATCCCGCCCCCCGAGAGTATCGAGTCACTCTTCGGTTACTTCCCGTGCGGGACTGACGACTGCGGAGGTCGCACTGCTCCTCGCCGATGGCCCCGACCCTGTACCGGACATCGTGGGGACGAGGGACGCACTCCTGACTCTCGCTGCGCGCGGGACAGTTCGGCGCGTCCCTCTCGCGAGCGACGCGCTCTGGGGACCGTCGAAGGCGACGTAAGGTTGATTCGCAATGCTGGCCCAGGACAAGACGGCGTTTGTCGAGCAGATCGAAGTGATCCCGGACGACAAGAAGGCAGCGAAGCGTCGTCGTCGTGTCGCCGCAGCGAGGATTCAGGCGCTCCAGCTCGCGTACGAAATGCGGCTGTCGGAGAGCGTCGTGAGGAACATGGAACGTGAGTTGCTCGAGCGAGACCCAAGTGTCGACAGGCCGCCGATTCGACGAAAGACGAAGGCCTCTGAGCAGGACCTCGAAGCCGCTCGCGCTCGCCTGACGAAGAAGCAGAACGAACTCTCCGCGAAGCATGCTCGTGTATCTCGCCTAGAGCAGAAAGCGAGTGAGAGCGTGGCCGCGGCGCGGGCACTCAAGACGTTCCGGCTCCATTCGGAGGGTCACTATGTGGAGTGCTCCGAACGACGGTTCGCCGAGTGGTCTGCGACACAACGAACGAACCCCGTGCGGGTGACGACCGAGGGTGGCAGGCGCTGGTGGTGGTACAGCGATCGCTTCTGGTGGGATACCGAGGGGTTGAACGCGGAGGAGATCATGAGTCTCGTCTTCGAGTTGGATCACGAGGGACGGCACCAGCGTGACTCAGAGGATCAGCTCCGCGCCGATTTGTTTCGGCGAAAGCCACACGACGCGAGCTCTTGAAGTCGGAGCCATGATCGAGGTCGGAACCCCGAGCCGCGTGGCTCGTTCGAAGCTCCCGGCCTCCAGCTCCCGCTCCTGATCCGCACTGCGCGGCTTGATGCCGGCGTGAGGGGTCGTAAGGTGTGGTGTGACGGGCGTGGCGCTGGAGCGGTTGGCCTACGGCGGGGGAACAACGGGGAGAACTTCGTCTTGTGGGGGCCAACAAGAGGTTGTCACGCCCGTCCCCGTCTCGACCACATACTGGAGCCGCCCGGCCGCGTTCACGACACGACCCTGAGCTGGCGCCTCGCACTCCTGTCACTACTCTGCGGAGGTGGGCGGTGAAACGACGAATGGACGAAGCGGGGGCGCTCCGATGTGCCGCCTATGCGGAGCCGAGCTCGAGCTGACGCTCGTCGACCTCGGGATGTCGCCACCGAGTCAGAGTCTCTTGACGGCTGGTTCGCTAGGGGCGATGGAAAAGTTCTATCCGCTCCACGTGCGAGCGTGTACGCGCTGCTGGCTCGTACAGCTTCCGAAGCTCGTCGATCCACGCGAGATCTTCACGGAGTACGCGTACTTCTCGAGCTACTCGAGTTCTTGGGTTGAGCACGCACGCCGTTACGTGGAGATGATCCGCGCAAGGCTCGATCTCCGATCGGATGATCTCGTCGTGGAGCTCGCCTCGAATGATGGCTATCTCCTTCAGCACTTCGTGGGCACTGGGATTCCGATACTCGGCATCGACCCGGCAGCGAACGTTGTCCAGGCGGCGGCACAGCGGGGTGTTCCGACGCTCGTCGAGTTCTTCGGTCGCGAGACAGCGGCGAGGCTTGCCGCGGAGGGCCGGCCGGCGAGCCTTATCGTCGGCAACAACGTCCTCGCGCAAGTGCCCGACCTTACGGACTTCATCGCCGGGGTCGCGCTCCTCCTAGCTCGGGAGGGGACAGCAACTTTCGAGTTCCCGCATCGCCTTCATCTCTTCGATCGGGTCGAGTACGACACGATCTACCACGAGCACTACTCGTACTTCTCCTTCACCACGCTCACTGAGATTCTTGGCAAGGAGCTGCTCTCCGTATACGACGTAGAGCAACTGCCTACCCATGGAGGCTCGCTGCGAATCTACGTCCAACACACTGCTGGTCCGCACAAGTCGACCCCCGCGGTCCAGGCACTCATGAAGCTCGAAGAGACGGCGGGTCTACGGATGCCCGAGCGGTTTGAGCAGTTCAGCAAGGACGTCAAGGAGTCGAAGCTCGCGCTCCTCGAACTTCTCATCTCGCTCCAACGTGAAGGAAAACGCGTAGTGGGATATGGCGCTCCTGCCAAGGCCAACACCCTCCTCAACTACTGCGGGATTCGCACGGAGCTACTCGAGTACACCGTTGATCGGAACCCCTACAAGCAGGGCATGTACACGCCCGGTACGCACATTCCGATTCATCCGGTGGAGAGAATCAAAGAGGATCGACCCGACTTCATCGTCGTTCTCCCTTGGAACTTGATCGGAGAGATCGCGTCCGAGCTGGCATTTGTCTCCGAGTGGGGTGCCAAGCTCATCGTTCCAATCCCGCGCGCCGCAGTCATCGACCCCGGCGAGGGTGCGGACGAGCGGCTAGCACAAGCGCAATTGCCGCTCCAAGCCCGCCCAACGTCTGGTCACTGACCCCAGAAACCGATTCCCGACGGCGGTCCGCGACCTGCGCCACCACAGGCTCAGTACTCATCCGAGTCGAGCATTCGGAGATCCCAGCTCGTCGGCTCGTTCAAGTCGAGTCCGCCGAGGTATGCGTCGCGTGGGTCGCCGGCTGTGGTTCGGAACACGAATGACGCGCTCGGGCCGGGGTCGTACGACAGGCGCCCGAACCTCGCCAGAGTATTCATGAGCTCCGCATCCACCGACGCGGCCCACATGCGAACCTTCCCCAGCTGCGCCACTGCGACGCCGAACAACTGTGAGAGCGCGCGAGCGTCATCTGCCCGCCAGTCAGCGACGTTGACACCCTTACCGCTCCACTCCAGCACGAGATACGCATCCTGCGATACGAGCGCTCGGTACCGGTGGAGCGGGTCCGCGAGGCGCCACCCGAAGTACTCCGCGTCGCGAACGTGGCGAAGTCGGGTGCTCGGCGCGACGCGCGCCGCGATGGCTGCGAGCTCCTCGACCGCCACGGTCTCGACGACTCTTATAGCTCCGCCGACCTCGTCGTCCAAGCTTGCAAGCGGGTTGACGGGCGGGGATCCTCGGCCTACGCCTGTCAGTGCGGCCAGGCGTGCGGCAGCGCGGCGACCGACGCGCCGAGCGCGAGGTGGCAGACGCGTCCCCGGACACTCCAGGACATCGAGCCTGGCAACCACTTGCCAGCCGCCGGCGACGCTGGTCGGAGTCCCCATCCCACCGGTGCTGAGGGAGATCGTTGCCTTTAGGCCTTTCCTCGACAGCTCCTCCAGGTAAGCCCGCTGCATCTCCAGTGCAATGCCGCGTCGCCGGAACCGAGGGTCGACGACCACATCGCCTCCGTGGGGAAGCACATGCCTGCGTCCGTGGAGCTCCCAGCACGTCCCCATCGACCCCCGCATGCCGATGACCGCTCCTGCGTGCACCGCGAAGTGGACGAGCGGCTCTGCGATATAGGGGTTGCGCAGGTACTTCCACGAGAGGTACGCGCCGTTGATCTCGGGCGTGCCTCCCCACACAGCAGCACGAAGGAGCGCTGCCTCCTCGAGTAGATCGGCGTCGAATCCAACGATCGCGACTTCACTCATCCCGGTACTTGCGCGTCGGCGCATGCGACCAGGAGCTGGATTCGCGCCGTCAGCATCGTCGAATGGTCACGCTTTCCCAAGATCTCGTCAAACGCTGCCCGAACCAGGCCGGCCGATTCGCGGACGTTCGAAGCCGAGATCGTCTGGAGCATGCGTTCTCAACGAAGCTCTCCGGCGTCCTCGCGGCGGATCGACCTGCTGGGAGGCGCTCGCTCACGGCAGTAGCCGCTGATGCCGACAAGGAATCCAGAGGCCGGACCGGTCACGTATCTCCTCCTCGGGGAAGAGGGGAATCGGAGGACGCAAGCCGGCCCGGCAAGGTCGGCTTCGTTCTTTCGTGTGTCGCTCCTCCATTCGGCAGCGAACGTGTGTACGCTCGAAGTCGTGATGCTCGCCGGCCTTCCCGCGCGCGATCAGGACGTGCTCGAGTTCGCGCGGGCACTTCCCACCGGCGGTCTTGTCGACGTCCTCGAGAAGCTCGAGAACGGCACGGCGTCGAGACGAACGTCCTCGCGCCGTGAGGGGCTGGTGTAGATCGGCACGTCGATCGCGAGAGTTGTCGCGCTGGCTTCGATTGTGATCGGAACCGCGCTTGTTGGGTTCAGCCCCGAGCGGTGGGACGTCGTCGTTGCGACGCTTCCTCGCGGTCACGGAATCCACCTGAACGACATCTTCGGTGGTGGGCTGATTGCGCTCGGCACCTTCGTGCTGTGGTTCTCGCCGCGTACCGGATAGGCGGCAACGCATCCCGTACCCCGTGTGGGCTCATCCCGCTGCGTCGAGGAGCAGCGGCCGACAAGCCCAAGCGCAACCAAGAGCCGGCGGCGTCCAAGCGCTAACCTCGACAGTATGGGCTTTTCCACGACGCTTCGCCGCCGACTAGGAAGTCGTGCTCCGTGGATGAGGCGCGCGTACGGGTCGATCCGGTACGCGCCGGCCCGGCACTTTCCGCGCGACGCGACATATGAGTACGAGGGAAGCGGCGGCACGGCGTGGTGCGCCGGTTTCGAGAGATGGGGGCCGAGCATTGCCGCCTATTTCTGCGGCGACGACGTCCGCCTCGGCCCCCGCGGCCACGTCTGGCGTCATCACATTCCCGGCCGGATTACGGAGATCGCAGGCGCTGGCGGGCTCCCTATCGTGCGGCTCTTCGGACAGGACCGGTGGCCGGCCGACGTCCTGCGGCGCGCTATCGTCGTGCCGCAGCTGGTCGCCATCCACACGCATCTTCCGGCCGGCCTGGACGCCCTCCGGGCACAACTCCTGACGTCGACCACGCGGGAGGATTTTCGGCGCATCCGCCGGGCGAACTTCAGCTACAGGGTCACCAGCGATCCCGATGTGATCCGCGAATTCTATGCTCGGCACTACGCACCCCTCGTTGCGCACCGGTTCCCCGAAGACGGCGCGATCGGGCGGGTCGAGAACATGCTGGGTAAGCTGAGCCAGGGCGGCGAGCTGGTTTGCGCCGACATCGACGGCGCCTGGGTCGCTGGCATTTTCAACGTTGACAGCCAGGCCAGCTACGACATGTTTAACCTTGGCATCCGCGATGCGGACGACGCGGTCCGCCAGAAACGTGTGGTCGCAGCGCTCATCGTCCGGAGCCTTGAGCGGGCCGTTCAGTTGGGTCGGCGCCGAGCCACGCTGGGCCGGTCGGTGCCGTTCCTCGGCAAAGGCCCGGTATGGTTCAAGGCGAAGTGGGGCGGGATAATCACCCGGGACCCTGCGATCCAGGATCTGCACATGTTCATGGACATGCGCCACGCCGCCGTGCGGCGAATGCTGTCCGCAAGCCCCATCATCCACGCCGAGGGCGATGCGCTGGTGGTTTCTACGTGGCTGGAGCCCGGGGACAAACCCCTCCAAGACACGATCCGCGACGCCGGGCGGTTCCCGGGCATATCCCGATGGTACGTCCTTGCGGAGCCGCAGACCCTCGCCGCCGCCGGCGCGCAGCTGTCGGCGACCGAACGGATCGTGCCCATCCCCGTCACGCTGCGCGGGGACGACCGGTCGCTCTGGCTGGGCGAGGCGCTGCCCAGCCTTCCCGTTTCGGCTTGACGTAACTCGGCCCGAGACTCCTGTTCCCTCGTCCGACATTTCCCGAACACTGGCGGACGCCAGTGGGACCAAGCCTGAGCTCCAAAGTCCCGGCTTCCGTCTGGGCGAGCCAGCTTGAGAGCCATGCACGAGTACAGCGAGCGAGGCGTCCGATCGGATGCTAAGAGGTAGGTCGGCGGGCGTATCTGACACACTCCTGACACGGTGAGGAGGGACGCCGACGGCCAGAAACGGGCATGAGTAGCCGTTCTCGGCACCAGGGCGGGTGGCGCTGGTGCCGCAGGTCCTGACACGGACCCGACACGGTTCTGCACGGCCCGAGACCGCGGCCGGAAAACGGCTGGTTCAAGCCGTTTCCGCGGTGTGGGGAGAGTGGGCGCACCTGGGATCGAACCAGGGACCTCTCGCGTGTGAAGCGAGCGCTCTCCCGCTGAGCTATGCGCCCGGGACGCGTAAGGGTATCGGAGCACTTGGTACGTTCCACGCATGGCTCCGGCGACGCTCACTCCGCCGCGTGAACGCGCGCGGCGGGGGACGGGGAGCGGCACCGGGCGGCCGTGGCGCGTCATCGTCCTGAACGACGACCACAACACCTTTCAGGGGGTGGCCTACGCGCTGTCGAACGTTCTTCCCGGCGTGAGCTACGACAAGGGGATGACGCTCGCCAACCGCATCCACGAGACGGGTCAGGCCATCGTCTGGTCGGGCGAGAAGGAGCAGGCGGAGCTGTACTGGAGCCAGCTTCGCGACTTCGGCCTGACCATGGCCCCGCTCGAGCAGTAGGCGAATCTCGGCGCCTGACACCGTGGTAGCGTCCTCGCCGTGCTGCTGGCGCTGACCGGGTACGAGACGGCGCTCCTCGTCGTCGCGCTCTCCTTCATCGCGTTCGCGCTCATCGTTGCACTCGTCATTCCGCGCTCGCGTCCTTCGTTTCCCGGAAAGCGGCTCGGATTGTTTCTCGTCGTGTGCGCCCTGTTCTTCGCCGCGCAGCTGACGGCGGTGCTCGTCCTCGCCGAGGTCGGCGAAGCGGACGAGCCCGTCGCGGAGGAGTCGACGTCGGGCGAGACCGAGACGACACCGACCGAGACGACGGAGACCGAAACGACGGTCACGGAGACGACCGAGACCGAGACCGAGACGACAACCGAGACGACACCGACCGAGGCGGCCGGCGATCCAGCCGCCGGCAAGGAAGTGTTCCTCGGCGCTGCAGGCTGCACGGGCTGTCACACGCTCGCCGACGCGGGTTCGACCGGTGAGATCGGCCCGAACCTCGATGCGGCGAAGCCGCCGTTCGATCTCGTCGTCGACCGCGTGACGAACGGTCAGGGCGTGATGCCCTCGTTCGCCGAAACGCTGACGGAACAGCAGATCCAGGACGTGGCCGCGTACGTCTCGTCCGTCGCAGGAACCTAGAGCGCGTCGCCGCCCTCGCTAGGCTGTCCGCCCTTGGAGAGGTGTCCGAGCGGCCTAAGGAGCGCGACTGGAAATCGCGTACGTGCTGAAAGGTGCGTCGCGGGTTCAAATCCCGCCCTCTCCGTTTGATGGCAGGCAAGCGCGTCGTGGTGCTCGGTGCCGGCTCGAGCGGCGAGCACTTCGTCGGTGCGCTTCGGCGGCTCGACGCTGGGGCCGAGATCACGGTCGTCGAGCGGGAGCTCGCCGGCGGCGAGTGCTCGTACTACGCGTGCCTTCCGACGAAGACGCTGCTGAGGCCGACCGAAGCGCTCGCCGCGGCGCGTCTCGCACCCGGTGCCGCCGAGGCGATCACCGGCGAGATCGACGTCGAACGCGTCCTCTGGTGGCGCGACCAGGTGACGGACGGACGGGACGACTCGTGGCACGCGGGATGGCTCGCGGATCAGCGTGCCGAGCTCGTGCGAGGCGATGCTCGGGTTCGTCCGGCA
Source organism: uncultured Gaiellaceae bacterium (assembly GCA_963833725.1). Lineage (GTDB taxonomy): Bacteria > Actinomycetota > Thermoleophilia > Gaiellales > Gaiellaceae > GMQP-bins7. The sequence continues at coordinate 13,232 of CAWHYV010000018.1, read as the reverse complement.
GGGCGTCGTCGCTGTCGGCGAACGTGAGCTCGAGTACGACGAGCTCGTCGTGGCGACCGGCTCCGAGCCCGCGTTGCCGCCGCTTGACGGGCTCGCAGACGTCGAGTACTGGACGAACCGCGAGGCCATCTGGGCGAGCGCGATTCCGGCCAGCCTGATCGTGCTCGGCGGCGGAGCGGTCGGCGTCGAGCTCGCGCAGTTCTTCCGGCGCATGGGTTCCGACGTCACGATCGTCGAGCACAACGAACACCTTCTCGCGCGTCTCGATTCCGACGCCGGCACACTGCTCGCGGAGCGCTTCGAGGAGGACGGCATCCGCGTCCTCGTTCGCACGCAGGCCGCGAGCGTGGAGCCTGCTTCAAACGGCATGCGACTGCATCTCGCCACGGGGGAAGCTCTCGCCGCGGAGCGCCTCCTCGTCGCGACCGGTCGCGTGCCCAACGTCCACGAGCTCGGACTCGAAGAGCTCGGGGTGGAGGTGTCACGACGGGGCGTCACGGTGGACGAGCGGTTGCGAGCAGGCGACGGCGTCTGGGCGATCGGCGATGCCGCCGGGATCGGGCTGCTCACGCACCTCGGCAAGTACCAGGCGCGCGTCGCTGCGGCGAACATCGCCGGCCGCAACGTCCGGGCCGACTATCGCGCGATCCCGGCCGCCGTGTTCACGGATCCGCAGGTGGCGAGCGTCGGCGTAATGGCGGGAGACGACATCGTCACGGCGCGGTACGAGATTGCGGGAGGCCGGCTCTCGACCTACGAGCGACCGCGGCGACCTGGCTTCGTGAAGCTCGCAGCCGATCGTCGGCGCCGCGTGCTCGTGGGAGCGGTCGCTGTTGGGCCGGAGGCGGGTGAGTGGCTGGGCCAGCTCACGCTCGCGGTTCGCGCTGAGATTCCGGTCGACGTCCTGCTCGACACGATCCAGCCGTATCCGACCTTCTCGGAGGCGATCTTCGGCGCGCTCGTCGAGCTCGCGCCGATGCTCCCTTCCTGAGCGCAGCGCACGATCGCCTGTGAAGCGGAGAGGGAGGGATTCGAACCCTCGACGAGCGGATTACCACCCGTAACGCCTTAGCAGGGCGCCGCCTTCAGCCACTCGGCCACCTCTCCAGGGGTCGCTCAGGATATCGGACGGTCGGGTCAGGTCCCGGAGCCCGGCTTGGAAGCCGCGGCTACCCTATGCCTCCCACGGAGGGGTGCCGGAGCGGTCGAACGGGGCGGTCTCGAAAACCGTTAGGGGTGCAAGCCTCTCGAGAGTTCAAATCTCTCCCCCTCCGCCTAGCTGAGAGGTCGACGCTCCCGATGCGCAGGGGTTTCGGCCTCTCATCGCTTCTGTTCTGCCGGATCGCCCGTTGCGACAGAGCTGCGAGCACTCGGCCTGACACGAGTTCATGCGGAAGATCAACAGTCGCACGGAAGTGGGACGCTCACGTTCACGCGTAGTGTTCTGAACCCCAGTTAGCTGGCGCCGTTAGACAGTCCTAGGCGTCGTACGCTGAGACGCTGAGAGAACCTCGGCTTCGCGTCGGCCCCGCCCGGGGGCACGATCGACATTTCAGCCGACAGCGAACACGCAGAGGGCCGCCAAGACGGCGAATGCGTGGCGCGGGTCGCGACGGGATGGGCGGGTTTGCGCGCCGGAGGCCCGGCACATGCCCGTGATACGGGTGTCAGCTAGCGGGAAGCGTGAAGCAGACACGAGCGCCTCCACCCTCGCGATTCTCCGCCCAGATGCGTCCCCCGTGTGCCTCGACGAGACCACTCGCGATAGCGAGTCCGAGACCCGTGCCACGGGACGAGCGCGACTCATCGGCGCGCCAGAAGCGCTCGAACATCCGGTCTCGCGCTTCGGCATCCAACCCCTTGCCGGTGTCTTCTACCGCCACCTCCACCTCACCGACCCGCGGCTCGACGCGAACGGCGACCGCGCCGTCAGCGGGCGTGTGTCGCAGCGCGTTGGTCAGAAGGTTCATGAGCACCCGCTCCACTTTTTCGGGCGCGAAGCGCGCGGTGACGTCGTCCTCGACATCCGCCGCAAGGGTGACGTGACGCGACCGCGCCTCGGCTTCAACGCTGCGCATGCTGCTCGAGATTACGGGCGCCACCGGGAGGTCGTGCAGCTCGAGTGTGAGTGCCCCTGCGTCAATGCGCGCAAGCTCGAAAAGATCGTCGACGAGCAGCGAAAGGATCCGCACCTGTTCGCGGAGGACCGGGACATACTCCGCGGGATCTCCGAGACCGTCCTCGAGCGCCTCGAGCATCGCCTGCATGTTGGCAAGTGGCGTGCGCAGGTCGTGGCTCGCCCAAGCAACCAGCTCGCGCCGCGTATCGAAGAGGCGACCGAGATTTGCACCCATCTCGTTGAACGACGCTGCCAGCTCGGCGACTTCCGCCGGCCCGCCTTCGGGAGCCCGCGCGTCGAGGTTACCGCGTGCGAACTCGACGGACGCCTCTCGTACACGATCTATCGAATCGGCGATCGAGCGTGTCACGAGGAGCGCCGCGATGAGCGCCGTCAACGCCGACGCGGCGGTAACGGCGAGGATCTTCACGTCGTCGCCCATGTGAAACATCACCCACCCCGAGGCGAGCACCGCGCCCAGCGGCAGCAAGACCGCGAGAACCGCGAGGCCGGCTAGCTGTAGTCGAACGGTGGGCAGCAAACGAAGAAGGGCTGCGAGAGCGAGCCCGATCCCGAGGGTCGCGAGCGCGACGATAAGTGCGTTCGCGATCATGCGGTCAGCCTGTATCCGATACCCCAGACCGTCTCCAGGTACCTCGGCTGGGACGGGTCATCCTCGAGCTTCTCGCGCAAGCGCCGCACATGGACGGTCACGGTTCCTGTGTCGAGTGTTGCTGTATACCCCCACACTCGTGCCATGAGCTGGTCTCTCGAGAACACTCGGCGCGGATGACTGGCGAGAAACCAGAGCAGATCGAACTCCTTCGCCGTGAGGCGCAGTTCGACACCGGCCTTGCGTACTTCACGCGTGGCCTGCTCGAGCTCGACGTCGCCGAACGCCAAGCGCTCTGCCGGCTCGTCGGCACGATCGGATCGTCGTAGGACGCTCTTGACCCGGGCAGCGAGCTCGCGCGGCGAGAACGGCTTCGTCACGTAGTCATCCGCACCGAGTTCGAGCCCGACGATTCGGTCGGCCTCCTCGCCGCGGGCTGTGAGCATGATCACCGGAAGCCGTGACGTCGATCGGATCCAACGGCAGAGCTCGAGTCCGTCCGTTCCCGGGAGCATCACGTCGAGTACCACGAGATCCGGGGAGTTCCGAGCGAGCGCGTCGCGGGCGCCATCGCCGTCACCTGCCTCGAGCGTTCGGTATCCCTCGCGCTCGAGGTAGCGGACGACCACCTCGCGCACAATGGGCTCATCGTCAACGACAAGAACGGTCTTCATCGCCTAAGTGTGCCTCCGGTGCCGTGTCGCAACATCTAGACGCGAACGACGAACCAGCCGTCGACGTTGTCGCAGAGCACCGTGTTCGGCGGGTCGTTGTGGTACGCGTACAAGGGCAAGCCTCGGAAGGTGACCTGGAGCCGTCCGTCGGCGCGCTTGATCACACCGAACTTCCCCTTCACGCCGCGCATCGTCGGTGGCACGCCCGCGCGCGACTTGACCACGAGCGGCGGCCACGCGACTGCGCACGCACCCGTGCAGCGGACCCTTCCGCCGGCGCGTTTCTCGACACTCCAGTAGTAGAGAGGGAGCTTGTTAGCGCTCTGGAGGATGTTGCCGAACGATCGGTTCGTCACCTTGACCACCGGTGGCCTCGGGTTCGTGTCGGCAAGCGACATCGCCGTGGGAGCGGAGAGTAGGGCGATCAGAGCGATAGGGACGGTTGCGAGCGTCACGCGACGGCGATGGTTCATATGGCCTCCTGAGCTGTAGCAATCACGGGTCTCGGCGAGCGTCGCACGCAAATCTTGTGCAGTCCTTACAAGACGGTTGCGCCGGTGTGACACGCGGCACATCGCGCCACGAATTCATGGACCGTTCAGCTTGGTGCGAGCAATGCGAAAGACGCGCCTCATACGGTCGCGGAAAGCCCATCAAATGGAGGAGTGGTGCCGATGAAGCGATTCGCCCCGATACTCGTGGTCCTGGTCTCTGCGGCCGCCGTCGCACTTCCCGCGCTCGCCGCCGACGGCCCCGTGAAGACCTACTCGCAAGACGTGACGCTCGGCTTCTATCGCGGGCAGGTGGTCTCGTACCTCGACTTCGGACCGGTGAAACTGCGGGCCGGCAACAAGGTCGCTCCGATCTGGGCGTTCACGAACGGCGACGACGGCCAGCGGAACATCATCGACACCGTGCCCGGCCGAAAGGACTACACGCCTCTGTGGGCGGTGAACCTCGTGACCTGGAAGGCGAACGAGACGCCGCGCATACTGCGCTCGGCAGCAGCAGTGCGCGCTGCGCAGCGTGCGGGGGACGTGACCGTCAAGGCAATGCCCATCGTCGTCAACTGCCCCGTCCTCTAGGGCACCCCAGTGCGCACGGGCGAGCACGCCTAGCCCGTCCGACTGCCCCACCTCGACGGGGCCGTCCGCTTCGGTGAGCGAACGGCCTCGTCGAGAATGGAAGGCGGCTCCGCTCTGAGGAGAGAGGCGATCGCTCCTAGCCGAACGTGAAGCTGTAGGCCTCGACCCCCGGCGAGAAGCGCAGCTCGAGGAGCGCGTCACGCGGCTGCGTTCCCTCCACCACCGCGTACAGCCGGTGCGAGTCCACGCGCAGAGCGCCGACGGGGCGACCGTCGACGAGAGCGCGCACCCGTCCGTGACCGCCGAGGACGACGTACACGAAGCGTGCGTTGAAGTGAAGACGTAGACGCGCGGAGCCGCCGGCCACGGCGCTCTCGTCCCCAATCGTCCACTCCCCCGCGTACGAGATGTTGTCGCGCGGCAGCTCACTCGGAAAGGTGTACTCGCTCTTCACCTTCGGGCGCACCATGTCCCCGCGATACCGGGATCGGTCGAGTCGGGCGTAGCCGAGATACGACTCCGGGGTCGTTCGCCCGGTCGGCGTCGCGTCGACCACCCGGGCAGCGGGCGGAGAGGCCGAACCCAGAAGCAGTCGAACCGACTGCTCCGTCTTCTCATAGTCGCCCTCGCCGAACTGGACGTGGCGCACGTGTCCTGCGCGGTCGATGAGGTACTCGGCGGGCCAGTACTGGTTCGAGTACGCATTCCAGGTGCCGTACGAGTTGTCGAGCGCGACCGGCCAGGTCACGTTCAGGTCGCGCGTGGCTCGACGAACGTTCGAGAGGACGTGCTCGAACGCGAATTCGGGTGTGTGCACTCCGACGATCTCGAGCCCGTGCGCGTGGTACGCCGAATACAGAGCGCGGAGGTGCGGCAACGTGCGGATGCAGTTGATGCACGAGTAGGTCCAGATGTCGAGAAGCACGACCTTTCCTCGCAGGCCAGCGATCGACAATGGCCGCTCGCCGGCGGTGTTGAGCCAGCGCTCGATCCCACGGAACTCGGGCGCAGGTCCGTAGTCTGGGAGCACGCCCGCGGCGGATTCATCAGGGGATGCAAGCGCGTTCGTCCCGCCTCGCAGATCGGCAAGGCGAGCCTGCGCGTACGACGTCTCCTCGACGTGCTTTTGCAGCACGGTCGAGTAGGAGCCCAGTTTCGTCTGGAGATCCTGGTCGACGTTGAAGACGATGGCCAGCGCGCCAGCGACGACGACGAGGCCCATCGCACGCCGGAATGCGAGCCCGTGCGTGCGAAGTGGTCGCGTCACACGCTGACTCCCGATCGCCACCAAGAGAAGGATCGAGCCGGCACCGAGCGCGTACGACAGCGTGAGCAAGAGGGTGCCGAGTGAGATGCGGTGCTGCGCGCTCAGCACGCTGATCGTCGCGAGCACGGGCCCGGCGCACGGCACGAACACAAGGCCAAGACTGACGCCAAGAAGGAATGCGCCGCGATCACCGACACGGCGGCGGCTCATGAAGGCGAGCGGGCGTTCGATCAGCACCCCGAAGCGCGGAAACACGAGCGTGGCTGCCAGCACGAACAGCATCGCGATCGCGAGGTTACGAAGGAGGTCCTGCGGCAATCCGAGCGCCGCAAGGAGCGCACCGGCCGTGAGCGTGAACGTCGTGAAGCTCACGACCAAACCGGCGATGATCGCGAATGCGCGCCGATTTCCGTCTCCGGCAGCGCTTCCCGCGAAGACGATCGGGAGCACAGGCAAGACGCACGGGGAGAGGGCCGTGATCACGCCCGCGACGAATCCGATCGCGAGCAGGACGACCACCGGGTAAGCCTAGAGCGCCCCGGATTGCGTGTCGCTTGCGCAGTTCTTAACGGTTCCTTGCATGCATTCCGAGTAGTCGGAGCGGGCGGTGATGTGGAGCCTGCCCGCCGTCCCATCTGCGTTGTCTGGTCAGACAGCGCGGAAAACGGGGATCGCGAAGTTCAGCCCGTACTCCTTTCGTACGCTCGTTCGACTCTGCTTCTACGCGATCACACGGCGTTTCCGAAACCCCGTGCGCATGTCGATTCATGCCGGGGGCATCACTCTCTTCTTGGCGGCTCCGCTCAAAGGCGGTCGCAGTCTTCGCAACCGCGCGTCCGGAGTCGGAACTCGGTGCAATCGACGACGCCGTTCTGCGAGCCGTCCAGGACGAAGCCCACGATCGCGGCGCGCCCTCTCGATGGACGCGCTCGCGGTAGTTTCCGACGCGATGGACCAAGAGAAGTTGCGTCGTCAGAGCTACGAGGCCTGGGAGCAGATGGCGGGGGGTTGGGAAACGGCCCTCGAGCGGATTGAAGCCTCGGCCACGCCGGTAAGGGAATGGCTGCTCCGAGAGCTGGCGCCTCGGGGCGGAGACGTAATCCTCGACCTCGCCGCCGGTCCCGGCGAGACGGGCTTTGCAGCCGCGGCTCTGATGGGCGATCTGGGCCGCGTCGTCTCGAGCGACCGTAGCCCGGCGATGGTCGAGGTCGGCCGACGGCGTGCCGACGAGCTCGGCCTGCAGAACATCGAGCATCGGGTGCTGGATGCGGAGGATCTCGATCTTCCGGATGCCTCCATGGACGGAGCGATCTGCCGCTTCGGCTACATGCTCATGGTGGATCCCGGTAAAGCGCTGAGCGAGACGCGCCGCGTGCTCCGTCCGGGCGGTCGGCTCGTCTTTGCGGTCTGGCGGGAAGCGGAGCGCAACCCGTGGGTCGCAGTTCCAGGGGAGATGTTCGTCCGGCGTGGCATCGCGCCGCCGCCGGAGCCGGGCGCGCCTGGCATGTTTGCGCTGGCGCGCGACGAGGACATCGAAGAGCTGCTCGGCGGCGTGGGCTTCGCTACCTGGAGGATCGAGGACGTCCCTGTCCGCTTCGTCGCCACGGACATCGACGACTACATCGCGGGCGCCCGCGAAACAGGCGGATTCTTCGCCCGCGCATGGGAGACCGCCACAGAAGACGAGCGCGATCAGATGAGGGCAGAGCTCGACGCTGCCTTCGCCGCCTACAGCGTGGACCTCGGGCTCGAGCTTCCGGGCATGGCCGCCTGCGTCATCGCGACCTAGCGTTCCGGCGCCAGTTCGGCCAGACAATCAGTGATCAGTGGCGACGCCGCATGGCCCGTTCGCGCCGTTCAGTAGTGAATGCTGGCCGACCTTCAGAGCCGGGAGGTACCGTTTGATCGGTGTCCCGAAGCGACGAGCTCGAGCGCTACCGAGTCAGTCTTCGGCGACGGCTCAACGCTGAGTTCGTCGACCGATGGGGAGCCTGCGAGCGCGGCCACGTTCTGACGGACCTGAACCGCGACAGGCAGGGACGCTGCTGGTGCTGCACGCGCGCGCACGAGCGAGCGTTTGCGACTCCTGAGCCCGGGGTGTGGTCCGGGAGCCTGGGTTAGTCGCGTCGTTGGGCGCGCACACACAACTGCGTTTGGCGTACCGCCTACCCCCCGAAAAACGCCAGAAACGACGTCGCGTACCCGCAGGCCGCAGCCCAGCTCCGAGGGAGAATTGTCGGTGTGCCGGCGTCGGAGGCGGTTCTCATACCAGCCGGCTCGTACTTCAGACCCGTGGAAGCGTGCGCTGCGCTGCTTCTACGCGATCACACGGCGTTCCCAAACCGCGGCGTAGCGTGCGCCGCGCCCCGACGCCCCTCCGTTCCCTTCCTCCTACGTCGTGCTCGGCCTCGCGGCGTCCCACAGGAAGTAGACGAGCAGACCGACGATCGGGAAGATGAGGATCAGGACGATCCAGACCACCTTCGCCGCGACCCCGAGGTCGTCCCGGATGACGATCCGGTAGGCGACGATGAGCCAGACGATGATCCAGGCGATGAGCGCTGCGGTTGCGAGAAGAAACACGCGCCTATCCTAGTGCGCTAGTCGTGGATCCGGGCGATGAGGTCTTCGCGCTTCAGCACCTTCACCTCGAGCCCGCCGAGGCGGACGTCGTAGCCGGTGTCGCGCGGGAAGAGCACCTTGTCGCCAGCTTCGACCCCGCTCACGTCGGCGCCGACCGCCGTCACGATTCCCGTGCGACAGGGCGCGGCCTCGGCAGCGGACGCCGGGAGGATGAGCCCGGCCCTGTCTCCGACTCGTCCGAGACGGGCTGCACGACGACGAACTCGTCGAGCGGCTCGAGCGTGACGTCGATGCTTCGCGACTCCTCGATCACGGGTCTAAGAGTACGCCTAGAGGCGCCCGGCCTCGACGATGCGCTGCAGGAACTGCTGTGTGCGGGCCTCGCGCGGCGCCCCGAAGATCTGCTCCGGCGTCCCTTCTTCGATGATGACGCCCCCGTCGAGGAAGCAGACGCGGTTGGCGACGTCGCGCGCGAAGCCCATCTCGTGCGTCGCGATGAGCATCGTCATGCCTTCCGCCGCGAGCTCGCGGATGACCTGGAGCACCTCCGCGACGAGCTCGGGATCGAGCGCGCTCGTCACCTCGTCGAGCAGCATGAGATCGGGCTGCATCGCGAGGGCGCGCACGATCGCGACGCGCTGCTGCTGGCCGCCGGACAGCCGATCGGGGTAGTCCTCGCGCTTGTCGGCGAGCCCGAAGCGTGCGAGCAGCTCGTCGGCTCGTGCGTCGGCTTCCGCCTTCGTCAGTCCGAGCGCCTTCCGAGGCCCGAGCGTGATGTTTCCGAGGACCGACATGTGCGGGAAGAGGTTGAAGGACTGGAAGACGATGCCGATCCCGCGCCGTACGGCGTTGACGTCGACCCCCTGGCGCGTGACCTCCTCGCCGCGCACGACGATGCGCCCGGCGTCGATCGGCTCGAGAAGGTTCACGCAGCGCAGGAGCGTCGACTTGCCCGAGCCGGACGCGCCGATGAGGCAGACGACCTCGTGCTCGGCGAGCGTCAGGTCGATTCCGCGCAGCACCTCGAGCTTGTCGAACGACTTGTGGACGTCCTCGAGTATCAGAGCGGCGGTCACCGCATGCCGCCTGCGAGCTGACGACGTCGATCGCGCGCGACGAGCCAGTCGGTGAACCGAGCGAGCGGAACCGTGATCGCGATGAAGAGGATCGCGGTACAGATGTACGGCGTGTAGTTGAACGTCGCGGACACGTCGATCTGGGATTGCCGGAACGCCTCGACGACGCCGAGCAGTGCGACGAGGGCCGTGTCCTTCTGGAGCCCGATGAAGTCGTTGAGGAGTGGCGGGACGATCCGTCGGACTGCCTGGGGGATGACGACGTGGCGCAGCGTCTGGAAGCGATTGAGGCCCAAGCGAGCGGGCTGCCGCTTCCTGGCTCGGGTGGACGGACTCGATTCCCGATCGATACACCTCGGATACGTAGGCCGAGTACACGAGCACGAGTGCGACCGTGCCCCAGAAGATCTCCGAGTTGGGCACGCCCGGAAGTTGGAGCGCGGTCACACCGAAACCGAGGATGTAGATGACGAGGATGGTCGGGATCCCGCGGAAGAGGTCCGCGTAGATCGTCGCGAGCGTACGAATCGGGAAGAACACAGGCCCGGGAAGCCCTCGGAGCACGGCGATGAAGAGCGCGAAGACGAGGATGAACGCCTCCGCGACGAGGAAGATCTTCACGTTGAGAACGAACGCCCGGGCGATCTCCGGGAACGACTCGCGGAAGAGATCTCCGTCGAAGAAGGCTTGCTTGACGTCGGGCCAGCCAGCCGCATTGACGACGAGAGCCGCGATCGCGCCGAAGAAGACGACCGTGCTGACGATCGAGATGGCAATCGCCCGGCGACTGCTGCCGCCGGGCGATGCCGAGCCGAGTATCCGGGAGCCGCGTGCGGCGCTCAGCGCGCTACCGGAGCTCTGGAGCGCCCTTGGCGATCCACTTCGTCTGGAGCGCCTTGATCGTGCCGTTCGCCCAGAGCCGGTTCACCGCGCGGTTGACGCACCGAAGGTTCGGGCTGTCCTTCGGCAGGACGATCGCGAAGTGCTCGCGGGAACCGCGCGTCGGAAGCCGTCCGACGATCACGCCGTCGTCGAGCTGGACGTTCACGATGTAGCCGGTCGACGGGAAGTCGACGACGATGCCGTCGATCTGCTTGGCGTTCAGTGCCGACACGGCGTCGTTCTGGCTGTCGTAGACGTTCGGCTTCTGCGAGGGCTTGACGAACTCGTTGACGTAGTCGTACGCCGTGGTTCCGATCGTCACTCCGAGCTTGTAAGGCCGCAGCCCGGCGACGGTCTTCACCTTCGCGATCTGGCTTCCGGCGTTGGCGACGACGGCCTGGTTCAGGAAGTAGTAGGAGTTCGAGAACCCAGCGTTCTTCGCCCGCTCAGGGGTGTACGAGATCTGGGCGACGTAGATGTCGAACGGCTTCTTCCCAGGTTTGAACGAGGCCGTCCAGATGAGCGGCGTCCAGGCGACCTGCTTCTTGGTGAAGCCGAGCTGGTTCGCGACGGCGTACGCGACGGCGGATTCATAGCCCTGACCGCTGTACGGATTCGAGATCTTCCACGGCTTCTTCTCCGCACCGCCGAAGAACGGTGGGAACGCAGGGTTGTCCGTGCCGATGGTGAGCGTCCCGTCCTTGAGGAGTGTGAGATCGCCCTTTCCGCAGCCTGGAATCGCGTTCGCCGTCGACGGGCCACCCGTCGCGGTCGCCGCGAGTCCAAGGGCAAGGACAGTGAGACTGACTACCAGAGCACCGACGCGCATCAGATCGACTCCTCCCGAGAGTTACCCGCCAACCGCGCGAGCGTAGCAGCGTCCGAGCTAGCGTCCCGCCTTCGAATGGCCAGTCCCTTTATCGAGCTCGAGGTGGGGGAGCGGGTCGTCAAGCTGACGAATCCGGACAAGGTGCTCTTTCCGAAAGCGCGCAAGACCAAGCGCGATCTCGCGGAGTACTACATCGCCGTGGGGGAGGGGATCGTCCGTGCGCTCTACGAGCGCCCGACGCAGCTCCGGCGCTTCCCGGACGGGGTGACGGGCGAGATGATCTACCAGAAGCGCGTTCCAGAGAAGCGGCCCGAATGGGTCGAGGCGGCGCGCGTCACGTTCCCGTCGGGACGTCACGCCGACGAGCTCTGCGTCACCGAGCTCGCGCAGGTGATCTGGGCCGCGAACCTCGCCGTCGTCGACTTCCATCCGTGGCCGTCGCGCCGGCGCGACACCGAGCACCCGGACGAGCTGCGGATCGACATCGACCCGCAGCCCGGCACGACGTTCCGGGACGGGAAGCGTGTCGCCGCGCTCGTGCGCGAGGTGCTCGAGGAGATCGGCTACACGGGTTGGCCGAAGACGTCCGGGAATCGCGGCATCCATGTCTTCTGCCGCATCGAGCCGAACTGGGAGTTCCCCGTCGTGCGTCGCGCCGCGCTCGCGTTCGCGCGTGAGGTCGAGCGGCGAGCGCCGAAGAAGGTCACGACCGCGTGGTGGAAGGAGGAGCGCGGCAAGCGCGTCTTCATCGACTACAACCAGAACGCGCGCGACCGCACGATCGCGTCGGCGTACTCGGTGCGCGGGCGACCCGACGCGACCGTGTCCGCGCCGGTCACCTGGGACGAGCTCCCGGACGTCGAGACCGAGGACTTCTCGATGTCGACGATGCCGGAGCGCTTCGCGAAGCTCGGCGACGTGCAGGCGGGGATCGACGACGCCGTCTGCGATCTCCGTGTGCTGCTCGAGTGGGTCGAGCGCGACGAGAAGGAAGGCCTGGCCGAAGCGCCGTATCCGCCGAACTTCCCGAAGATGCCGGGCGAGCCGCCGCGCGTGCAGCCGTCCCGAGCGAAGAAGACCTGACCGCGACTATCCGAGAAGGGATGCGACGGAGTCGGAGGCGCGAACGGGGGGCTTGAGCTCGGCCCACGTGCACTGTGCGGCGTCCTTGTCGTCGCGGAAGCGGATGAGCTTCGTCCCGTGGCGGAAGCGGTTCGACTGCACCTTGTCGTAGCGCACCTCGACGACGAGCTCCGGCCGAACGGGCGACTCCTCGAGCTCGCCGCCGCCCCACCGGTTCGGCTCGGAGAAGCGCCGCTCGGGCGCGTCCTCGAGGAGCGGGAGGACGCGACTCGCTATCTCCTCGTGCCGCGCGGGAGCCACCGCTGCCGAGCCGACGTAGTCGACCTCGCCGTCGTCGCGGTAGAGGCCGAGCAGCAGCGTCGCGATGCGATCGGGCTTCGACTTCCACCGGACGCCCACGACGACGCAGTCAGCCGTCTTCTCCGGCTTCACCTTCACCATCCCGTCGCGCGAGCCGGGGAGGTACGCGACGCTCGCGTCGCTTCGCGATCACGCCGTCGAGGCCGATGGCCTCGAACCGCTCGAGCCAGCCGAGCGCCTCGTCCCGATCGCGGGTAGCGGGGGAGAGCTCGAATCGCTTCGCGCTTCGTTCGAGTCGCGCCCGGCGCTTCGACAGCGGCTCGCGCCAGGCCTCGACGCCCTTCCATACGAGGACGTCGAAAGCGATGAACCTGGCTGGGATCTCTGCCGAGAGCCTGTTGATGCGGCTCTCGGCGGGATGGAGCCGCGTCTGCATCGCGTCGAAGTCGAGGACGCCGTCGCGTTCGATGACGATCTCGCCGTCGAGTGCCGACGTGGGCGGTAGAAGCTTTTCGAGCAGGCCGCAGCTCCGGGAAGTACCGAAGAAGTGGTCGCGCGTTCCGCGACCAGAGCCGAAGCTCACCCGTTCCATTCTCGAGGAGTCCGCGAAAGCCGTCCCACTTCGGCTCGTACTGCCAGTCGTCGCCCTCCGGCAGCTCGCGCACGAGCTCGGCCTCCATGGGCGGGAAGGGGATCGACGGGTGCAGGTCGGCGGGCCGCT
>CAWHYV010000017.1:0-74653 GCA_963833725.1 uncultured Gaiellaceae bacterium | reverse complement strand
TTCGGTCAGGCGAGGTGGAAGTACAAGGCGTAGAGCAGGTCGACTGCGGGGTTCGACGTGTGCACGTTGACGTCCGCCGGCACGTCGAGCAGCGCCTCGGAGTAGTTGAAGATGATCTTCGCGCCCGCCCCGATGAGCGCGTCCGCGGCGTCCTGCGCCGAGTCGGCCGGTACCGCGATCACCCCGACGATGATGTTGCGCTCCCGCGCGATGTCGCCGATGTCGGAGATCGAGCTGACCATCAGATCTCCCACGCGATGTCCGATCTTCTCTGGGTCGTTGTCGAGTACCGCGGCGACCGTGATGCCGTGCTCCCCGAAGATCGGCGAGCTCGCGATTGCGCTCCCGAGCCTGCCCGCCCCGACGAGTGCGATGTTGTGCTGACCCTGCGTCCGCAGGATCTGCCGAATCTCGTCGAGGAGGGCGTCGGTGCGGTACCCGACGCCGCGCTTGCCGAACTTCCCGAACGCCGAGAGATCGCGCCGGATCTGTGTCGCGTTGATGTTCGTGTACTCCGCGATCTCCTGCGACGAGATCCGTTCCTTGCCCATCTTGCGCGCCTGGGTGAGCACCTGGAGGTACCGACTCAGGCGAGCTGCGACTCCGACGGTCAGGCGTTCGGTCACGAGCTCGTCCCCCTGTTCGTGGCTTGTAACACCCTGTCACGAGCGATTCTGCCAGCGCCTTCCCGAACGCCGTCGCCGGAACCGTCGGCTCACATGACGAGGCGATGGCGCAGCGCGTCTGCGTCGACGAAGTACGTGAACGCCCGCTCGCCGTCGATTTCCAGCATCGGAAGGAGCTCCCGGTACCGCGCTTCGAGCTCTGGGCGTCCACCGATGTCGACCAGCTCGAGATCGAACCCGAGCTCGTCCCGAAGGTCACCCACGACCTCGAGGCGCTCGTGCGCAGAGACTGCAGTCGGCGGCGTGGTAGACGACGACCCGCGGAGCGGGTCGACCACGGCTCACCACACCGCGGCCACGCAGTAGCCGCCTTCAGCGATCCCGTGCGACCCGAGACTCCGCACTCGCGGATCTCCGGCCTCCGCAAGGTCAGGGATACAGACCTCGCGTCGTCGTCGCCTCGGCGACCTTCTGAACGGCGAGCCCATACGACGCCATGCGAAGGCTCGTACCGTGACTCTCGCGCGTGTGCCAGGCCTCCTCGAAGGCGCGCGCGACGATGTCGTGGAGCTTCGCGTTGACCTCGTCCTCGCGCCAGAAGTACTCCTGGAGGCCCTGCACCCACTCGAAGTACGAGACGATCACGCCGCCTGCATTCGCCAGGACGTCGGGGAGGACGAGCACGCCACGGTCCTCGAGGATCGAGTCGGCAGCGGGAGTCACCGGACCGTTGGCGCCCTCCGCAGATCACGGTCGCCTTCACCCGATCGGCGTTCGCTTCGGTGACGACCTGTTCGAGCGCGCACGGCGCGAAGATGTCGCACGGCAGCTCGACGAGCTCGTCGTTCGTCACGGCGTCCGCGTTCGCGAGGCCGGAGAGCGTTCCGTGCTCCTGCTTGTGCGCGACGGCGCTCGGGATGTCGAGTCCCGCGGGGTTGTACACCCCGCCCTGTGAGTCGGACACCGCGACGACCTTCGCTCCCTCGCGATGGAGGAGCCGCGCGAGATTGGAGCCGACGTTCCCCGAACCCCTGGACGGCGACCGAGTACTCGCTCAACCGCCTTCCCTGCTTCGTCGACAGTGCCTGGATGCAATAGAGGCCGCCTCGTGCCGTCGCCTCCTCACGACCGAGGGAACCCCCCACCGAGAGCGGCTTCCCGGTGACGACACCGATGACCGAGTGCCCCTTGTTCATCGAGTACGTGTCGAAGATCCACGCCATGACACGGCCGTCGGTGCCGACGTCCGGAGCCGGGATGTCGCGTTCGGGGCCGATGTCGTTGATGATCTCGCTCGTGTAGCGCCGCGTCATGCGCTCGAGCTCGCCGGGTGAGAGCCGCTTCGGATTGGACGACTCCGCCCTTCGCCCCGCCGAACGGAAGGCCCATCAGCGCGCACTTCCACGTCATCCACATGGACAGCGCCTTGACCTCGTCGAGCGTGACGTCCGGGTGGTACCGGATCCCGCCCTTCGACGGTCCCCGCGCGACGTTGTGGGTCACGCGATAGCCGCGGTAGACCTCGATCGAGCCGTCGTCCATCGACACCGGGATCGAGACCTCCACGGCCTTCTTGCACTGCGAGAGGACACGGATGAGGTTCGGATCGAGCCCGAAGATCTCGCCGACGCGTCGCAGCTGCAGTCGCGCGAGCTCGAAGGGGTTTTCGCGAAGGTGAGACTCCGCCTCGGCCGTTGACATCGAGTAGCGCCTCCCTGACTTTCGACTGGACCGCGCGAGTATACGACCGCCTAACGGACGCGATACTCGACGGTGTCCGCCTGCCGGCGCGTTCCGTCGCCGGGGTGAGCGACGAGGCGAATCGTGTACTTCCCGCGCCTCAGACGCTCTCCCGTCGGCCCTCGCCCGGTGAGCCCGAAGGTGTAACGGCCGGGCAGGAGCTCGCGACGGCGAGCGATCACCCCGACTCGCGTGTCTCCGCGCCAGAGCTCGACCTCGAGAAGCTCGACCGCCCGCACCTGGGGATCGGGAGCTGCGGTCACCGACCCGGCGACGAACGAGAGCGCGGCGGGAGTCGCGTCCGACACGCGCGTTCCCGTCGTCTCCACTCGAATCTTCGAGACGAGATCGACGGCGGGCGGGACCGCCACCGTCCAGGGCACGTGCACCTCGGGCGAGTCGGCGACGCGCAGGACGAGCTCGCCCGTCGCCGCGCCCGCTTCGGAGGACAGATCGGCGGTGTCGGCGCGCACGACGAATGTCGCGCTTCGGCCCGGCCCGATCTGCATTCGCGCGGGATCGATCGTGATCTCGACCCCCTTCGGCGCGATCGCCGCGCTTCCCACCGAGACCGAGAGACGACGCGTCGAGACGTTCGTGACGCGGACGCTGCGCTCGGCGCCGGCCGGTCCGGAGACTGCGCCGAACGACAGCAGCGACGGTTCCGCGAGCAACTCTTGCTGGACGGCTGCACGGAGATCGACGAGGCCGGCGCCGGAAGCGGTTGGATCGAGATCCGCGCGCTGGGCCGACCCGACCAGCAATCCATGGAGCCCTCGCGCGTCGAGCGCAGGGCGCCCTTGCGCGAGAACTGCAGCGACACCGGCGGTGATCGCCGCCGCGGCGCTCGTCCCGCTGATCGTTCCGAACCGCACCTCGCCGTCGTCGCCGCGACCGGGCTCGGAGGTCGGCACGGAGACACCAGGAGCCGCGAGGTCGGGCTTCAGGGCACCTGCGAGCATGAGCCCGCGCGACGAGAACGCGGCGATCGATCCTTCCGCATCGCGGCCGGCGACCTGGACGTTTCCGATCGCGACCGTGACGGGAACGCCGGCTGCGAGCATCGCCCTGATCTCGGCGACGACTCCCTCCTCCAGGCCGACGACGGGCACCCCGGCAGGGACGTCGAGGCTGAACGCGCCGGCGGGGAGCGGCCCGTCGACGAGCACCGACAGCGCGCCGGCCGCGGTTGCCTCCTCCACCGTGTCGTCGGACAGCGCTGCACGCGGGAGGAGCACGGTGCGGCCGGCGACGGCGCTCACGCCGTCCTCGGAGAAAAGGCCGGCGATTCCCTGCGACGCGGTGCGGCGATCGACGAGCACGACATCGGCTGTCACCGTGTCCGTCGGGGCGCCGCCGAGGGGAACGTCGGCTTCGTACAGGACGCGAAGTCCTGCGCGCACGTGCACCCGAACCGTCGGCGCAGCCTGACGCCCGTCCGCGGCACCGACGGTGACGGCGTCGATCGCGCCCCCGGGACCCGCGATGCTCCCGTAGCCCGGCCCAGCGCGCCCGTCGTTCCCTGCGGGAACGATCGTGAGCATGTCGAGGTCGGCGGCACCCGCGATCGCACGAGGCAGAGGGCCGTCGGCGAACGAGGCGTACGGCTCCACCATTCCGATGAGCGCGACACGTGCGGCGTCGAGAACGTCACCGTCGTCGTTCGGATCGACCGCAGCCTCGAGCCCGGCGAGGATCTGATCGGTCCGCGAGTAGACGCTGTAGCCACCCTCGGAGTTCGGCTGCCAGCCGCCGACGCGGACGGGCATGATCGACGCACCCGGCGCGATGCCGTGGAGCCCTTCCGGCCCCTCGGTGCCGGCGATGATCCCCGCGAGCTCGGTCGCGTGGCGCTCGGGTCTCCCCGGAATCGTCGGGTGCGGTTGTGCGATGCCGCCGCTTCCAGGCGTGATCACGTCGATGCCCGAGACGACGCGACGCCGGAGGTACGGATGCGAGGGGTCGACGCCCGTGTCGAGCAGCGCGACGGTGACCCCCGAGCCGTCGAGGCCGTCGATCTCGAGGTCGGCGACTGCAGAGGGCAGAACGCCTCCGCCCGTCTCGGACGCTTGCGCGGGGTATGCGATTCGCACCGGATAGATCCCCGTGACCTCGCGGTCGTTCTCGAGGAGGGACGCCGACGTCGGGTCGAGGCGCGCGGAGAACCCATTGATCACGCGCGTGTAGCGGTACTCGGGCGCGATCCGAGCGCCCACCGCCGAGAGGCGTGCGAGGAACTGCTCCTGCTGTGCGACTGCCGCGGCCGACCACGCGCGCATCTCCCGCTCGGTCACGCGCCCGCCGGCCGCGCGGACACGATCCGCAAGCGACGGAGGTCTAAGCAGAACGACGTAGCGCTGCGCCGTGGACACGGGTGCGCGCACGCCCAGAACGCCTTGCCAGCCCGCCTCGTCGACCGACTGCGTCGGCTGTTCCTGCGCCCGCCCGCCGGTAGCGCCCGAAGCGATGACGGCGACGAATATCGCGAGAACGAGCGGGAGGCTATGGAACGGACGGGTACGCATCGAGATCACGGTAGCGAGGGTATGGAAGCGGCTCGACGTACCGCGAACATGAAGCGATCATTGCGGCGTTGTCGGTGCAGAGCTCGAGCGAGACGAAGGCCGCATCGGGAAGCGCCGCACGCAGCTCGGAGTTCGCGGCAACCCCACCGACGACCGCGATCCGCTCGAGGCCGGTCACCTCGACCGCCTCGCGAAGCCGCCGGACGAGCGCTCGCACGATCGCGCGCTGATACGAAG
The DNA here is from genome assembly GCA_963833725.1 of uncultured Gaiellaceae bacterium. Classification (GTDB taxonomy): domain Bacteria; phylum Actinomycetota; class Thermoleophilia; order Gaiellales; family Gaiellaceae; genus GMQP-bins7. The sequence continues at coordinate 69,525 of CAWHYV010000017.1, read as the reverse complement.
CCGCGAGATCCGCCCGCCGCGCCTCGGCATCAGCGGCGCCGAGGTCGCGCACCGCATAGAGCAGCGCGGTCTTCAGACCCGAGAACGAGAAATCGAGTCCCGGGACACGCGCGACGGGGAAGTCGAAGGCGGTCGGATCGCCCTCGCGCGCGAGTCGGTCGACGGCTGCGCCGCCCGGATACCCGAGACCCAGCAGCCTCGCGCCCTTGTCGAACGCCTCGCCCGCTGCGTCGTCCAGGGTCGACCCGATGCGCTCCGATCGACCGCGCTCGCGGACGGCGAGGAGCATCGTGTGCCCGCCGCTCGCCAGGAGACAGGTGAACGGCGGTTCGACGGGTGCGGGTTCGAGGTACAGCGACGCGATGTGACCCTCGAGGTGATCCACCGGGACGAGCGGGAGTCCGCGCGCCCAGGCGAGCGCCTTCGCCGCCGAGATGCCGACGAGGAGAGCCCCGACGAGCCCCGGACCCTGCGTGACGGCGACCCGTTCGATCCGGTCGAGCGGCGCGTCAGCGCGAGAGAGCGCTTCGCGCACGACAGGCCCTACGAGCTCGAGGTGGCGTCGCGAGGCGACCTCGGGGACGACGCCGCCGAACCGCGCGTGGAGCTCCGCCTGCGACGAGACGACCGAAGAGCGGACGAATCCGTCGTCCGAGACCACCGCCGCCGCCGTCTCGTCGCACGACGTCTCGATTCCGAGGATCACGACGCCTGCTCGGACGGCGCAGGCTCGCGCCACATGATGAGGGCGTCCTCGCGATTGTCCGTGTAGTACCCGCGGCGCACACCCCGCCCCTCGAACCCCAGCCGTTCGTAGAGGCGGATCGCCCCCGTATTGGAGACGCGGACCTCGAGCGTGTATCCACGTCGCGGGTCGGCGGCGGTCACCTCGAAGATCCGATCGAGGAGCGCCGAGGCGATCCCGCGCCGCCGATACGCATCCGAGACCGCGACGTTCATGACGTGCCAGGCGTCCACGTACCGAGACACGAAGGCGAACCCGACGAGCATGTCGTTCTCCGCGAAGGCGCCGATCGCGAGCGAGCTCGCCTTGCGGAGCTCCGCCTCGAACATCGACCGCGACCATGGCGTCGGATACGACTCGCGTTCGATCGTCTCGACGACGTCGAGGTCGTGGGCCTCGAGCCGGCGCAGCTCGACGTTCACGGTCGAGATGCCACGGCGTCCGGCGCTCGGACGTACATCGGCTCGATGTTCTCCACGGCGCCGTACGCCGAGGCGAGCGAGACGTGCAACCGCGCGTGCGGAACATGGAGAGCGTCACCGTCCGGAGGGACGACCGCTCCGAGCCGTTCGAGTGTGGTTCGGTAGCGCACTGCGCCGTCGCCGACACACGTGGTCCCCGGCTCGAGCTCGAGGTCGTCGGGCGAGACCGCACGCGGGCCGCGGACGAACACCTCTCGCCGTCGAGCGTCGATCACCGCGACGACTCCCGGGCTCGATGCCGCGAGCGCGTCGAGCGTGGAGATTCCGGCGCCGGGGAGTTCGAGCGCCAGGGCGAGACCTCTGGCGAACGCAAGTCCGATACGCGTGCTCGTGAAGCTTCCGGGACCGGTTCCGACCACGAGTGCGTCGAGATCCGCCGGCGTCGCGCCCGCCTCCGCGAGCAGCGCATCGACGTCGCCGACGAGAGCCCGCGCTGTGCCTGCCCGCTCGCCGAGCACACGCCCGTCCTGCACGAGCGCGCTGGTGGCGACGTTCGTCGCGGTGTCGAAGGCGATCACGAGCACGACGCGATGCCTTCTAGCAGCGCCGGCTCGGTGGCCGCGAACCCGATCCGGCGCCGATCACCTCCGTCGTGCTCGAGGGTCACCGCCGCCCGCACGGGTGGCAGCGCCGAGACCCCGGCCTCGGGCCACTCGACGAAGACGACCGCACCCTCGAAGTACGGCTCGAGGTCACCCCACTCCGCCGCCGACACGTCGGTGAACCGGTACAGGTCGAGGTGCGACACGTCGACCGCCCCTTTGTAGCGATGGCCGATCGTGAACGTCGGGCTGGTGACGGGCGACGTCACATCGAGCGCGCGGCACGCGCCGCGGACGAACGTCGTCTTCCCGGCGCCGAGCTCACCCGAGACCGTGACGACGTCGCCGGGACGGAGACGGCGCGCGAGGACGCCCGCCAGCCGCTCGGTCTCGCCCGCCGAGGCGCTGGCGAGCTCGATGCGCACGTCAGAAGAGGCCGAGCTGGATCGAGTCGGGATCGGATACGGCGTCGGCAGCGGCCGGCTCTTCCAGCGGCGCCGGCTCGTCCAGTTCGCGGTCGAGCAGGGCGGGAATCGCGGGCGAAGTCCTCTTCCAGCACCTTCAACATCGAGGGCGTGTAGAGCGCGGCCGCGGGATGGTAGAGCGGATAGAGCTGAACCGTGCGCGTGCCGAGCGTGACCTCCTGCTCGAAGCCGTGGACCTTCGTGATCCCCGCCGGCTTGCCGGAGAGAAGCTTGGTGGCGAAATTCCCGAGCGTCGCGACGAGCTTCGGCTCGATGAGCTCGATCTGACGGAAGAGATGCGGCTCGCACGCCGCGATCTCCTCGGGGAGCGGGTCGCGATTCCCGGGAGGACGGCACTTGAGGACGTTCGCGACGAAGACGTCGGCGCGCGTGAGCTCGATGCCCGCCAGCAGCTTGTCGAGAAGCTTCCCGGCCTGGCCGACGAACGGCACACCCTGCTGATCCTCGTGGAAACCCGGCGCTTCGCCGACGAACATCAGGTCGGCGTTCGGGCTCCCGGAGCCGAACACGACCTGCGTTCGACCCTGAGCGAGCGCACAGCGGGTGCAGCTCGCGGTCTCCTCAGCGTGCGCTCGAAGCGCTGCGGCGCGCTCGACTGCGTCCATCGGGTCGCCAGTCTACGCCGTCGCGCGGATGGTCACCGGTGAGGACGAGGGCTGTTCCGGTGGTCAGTGACCGCAGCCACAGGAGCCGCCGCAGCAACCGCCGCCACCGCCAGAAGGGCCGCTGAAGACGGGCTTCGACGACGTCCCGTGGACGGCGAAGCTCGACAGCTGCTTCAGCACGTTCGCGGCGCCGCACTCGGGGCAGATCACGGCCTGGTCACTCGAGCGGACGAGCTCGTCGAAATGCGACTCGCACTCCATGCATGCGTACTCGTAGATCGGCACGGCCCGAGTGTACTGTCGCGGGCGGTGGTGGACTGGGCCGCACCGACGCTCGAGGGACGGATCGTCCGGCTGGAGCCGTTGCGCGCCGACCACGAGGAGGGCCTCTGGCTCGCGTCGCGCGATCCACGGACCTGGCGCTGGCTCAGCGTCGTCCAGCCGCAGACACGCGACGAGTGGCACGCCTTCGTCGCGAACGCGCTGGCAGCGGCCGATGCCGGTTCCGAGATCCCGCTCGTGACCCTGCGTGGCGAGGAGATCGTCGGCTCGACGCGCTTTCTCGCGCTGCGTCCCGAACATGGCTCCGTAGAGGTCGGCTGGACGTGGCTCCACCCTTCCGCCTGGGGTAGCGGCGTGAACGTCGAGGCGAAGCTGCTCCAGATGCGACACGCGTTCGAGGTGTGGGGTTGCCGGCGTGTCGAGTTCAAGACCGACGCGTTGAACGATCGCTCGCGAGGCGCTCTCGAAGCGCTCGGCGCCACGTTCGAGGGCGTACACCGCAAGCACATGCTCGTCCGCGACGGGGAGAATCGCGACAGCGCCTGGTACAGCGTCACCGACGACGACTGGCCGGCGGTTAGCGCGCACCTCGACGCGCGCCTTGCCGAGAGGTAGCTCCGCGAGGCACACTTCGGCTGCCCGGTATCCCGAAGGGGAACTGGAGCCACCGAATGATCGACAGCATCCAGATCGTGGGCGCGCGCGGGCGCGTCGGCTCGACCCTGAGTGCCCGGCTCGCGGAGCGGGGCTTCACACTCGACTCCGAGAGCCCGGAGCTCGTCGTTCTCTGCGTCCCCGACCGTGCGATCTCCGAGGTCGCGGCCGCGACTACGGTCGGTCCGTGGATCGCCCACGTCAGCGGCGCGACACCACTCGCCGCGCTCGACCCTCACTCCCGTCGCTTCGGCCTGCACCCACTTCAGTCGTTCTCGAAGCTGCGCGGAACGGAGCAGCTCGACGGGGTCTGGGGTGCCGTCACGGCCGAGACCGATGAGGCTCGCGGCATCGGCTCGTGGCTCGCCGAAGCGCTCGGCCTGCGCCCGTTCGCGCTCCGCGACGACAAGCGCGCCGCCTACCACGCGGGCGCGGCGATGGCATCGAACTACCTGGTCACGCTCCGCGCTGCCGCGCGGTCGCTGCTCGACGCGGCGGGCGCGCCGCCCGAAGCACTCGATCCGCTGATTCGCGGAGTCGTGGACACGGACTTCGAGCTCACGGGGCCGATCGAGCGCGGGGACTGGCCGACGGTCGAGCGGCACCTCGCGGTCATCCGGGCCGAGCGCCCGGAGCTCGAGGAGCTGTATCTCGTCCTCGCCGCCGCAACCGCGCGCATCGCCGGCCGTGACCCCGCCGAGGTGCCGGGATGAAGGTCGTGCGGACGATCGCCGGCGCGCGCGAAGCGCTCGAACCGCGCCGCGCCGGCTCGATCGGACTCGTGCCGACGATGGGCGCACTGCATGAAGGGCACATGGCCCTGCTGCGGGCGGCACGCGGAGCGAACGAGACCGTGGTCATGAGCCTGTTCGTGAACCCGGCTCAATTCGCGAACGACGGCGGCGACCTCGCCCGGTATCCACGCACCGAGGAGCAGGATCTCGCGCAAGCCGAGACCGCGGGAGTCGACGTCGTCTTTGCGCCCTCGGGCGACGAGATGTACCCGCCCGGCTTCCAGACCTGGGTCGACGTGACGGAGCTCGGCTCGATCCTCGAAGGACGCTTCCGCCCCGGCCACTTTCGCGGCGTCGCGACGGTCGTCCTGAAGCTCCTCGTCATCGTCCGCCCGACCCGCGCGTACTTCGGTCAGAAGGACGCGCAGCAGGTCGAAGTCGTCCGAACGATGATCCGCGACCTCGCACTCGAGGTGGAGCTCCGTGTCGTCTCCACCGTCCGTGATGCGGACGGTCTCGCGCTCTCGTCTCGGAACGCACGCCTCTCGGCAGACGAGCGAGACGCGGCGCTCGCCCTGCCGCGCGCGCTTGCCACGCGCGACCGCGACGCGGCGCTCGCGTACCTGCGATCCGCGAACGACATCGAGATCGACTACGTCGAGATCGCCGACTTCGACCCTCCCGTCCTCGCCGGCGCGGTCCGCGTCGGATCGACCCGCCTCATCGACAACGTCACCCTCGAAGGAGAGGCCACATGAGCATCCGTCCGCAGAAGCCCGCGCCCGCCACGCCCGCACCCGGAAAGCTCCCGATCACGGAGCTCGCCGAGATGAAAGTGCGACACCAGCCGATCGTCATGGTCACCGCCTACGACGCGCCCGGCGGACGGCTCGCCGACGAGGCCGGCGCCGATCTCGTCCTCGTCGGGGACTCGGCCGCCATGACCATGCTCGGCCACGACTCGACGGTGCCCGCGACGATGGACGAGATGCTCATGCTCACGCGAGCGGTCACGCGTGGCGCGACGCGTCCGCTCGTGATCGCCGACATGCCGTTCGGCTCGTTCCAGGTCTCGGACGAGGAGGCTGTCACGAACGCGATCCGCTTCGTGAAGGACGCGGGCGCGGATGCCGTCAAGCTCGAAGGCGCCGGCGCGATGCTCTCGCGCGTCCGGGCGATCGTCGACGCGAGCATTCCGGTCATGGGACACATCGGGCTCACGCCGCAATCGGCCACGATGCTCGGCGGCTTCAAGGCGCAGGGCCGGACGGCCGAGAAGGCGATCGCGCTCCTCGACGACGCGCGCGCACTCGACGCGGCGGGGTGCTTCTCGCTCGTCCTCGAGGCCGTGCCCGCACCTGTCGCCGCGCGGATCACGCGCGACGTCTCGATCCCGACGATAGGCATCGGCGCAGGCGCCGACTGCGACGGGCAGGTGCTCGTCTGGCACGACATCCTCGGGCTCTACGAGGGTCGCGCGGCGCGCTTCGTGAAGCGGTACGCCGAGATCGGTGAGACGATCCGCGAGGCGCTCACCGAGTTCGCGGCGGACGTGCGTCGAGCACCGGTTCCCGGAGGAGCAGCACACGTACGCCATGCCCGCCGAGGAGCTCGAGTTGTTCGAGCGCGCCGCGTCAGATCATCGCGAACACGCCGACGATCGCCGCTAGGAGCGCGACCGCCGCCGCGAGCGAGGCGAGCGAGCGGAACCAGCTCCACCCGTGAACCGCACGGTTGCCGATGACGAGCAGACCGAACGACCACACCGCCGCTCCGAGCTGGAGCCCGAGAAGCACATCCCCTCCGACCCCTTCGTCGGCACCCCCGCCACGGAACGTGTCGCCTGCCGTAGACGGCGAGACGGAGCGGCAACGTCAGGAAGAGCGACGCCGCGAGCGGGACGAGCGCGAAGCCGACCGTCTGGCGCGCCCGACGGAAGTCGCCGAGGCTCCCGAGTAGCCGCACGCCGAAATACACCCCGAAGCCGAGCACGAAGTACCCGACGAAGCCGTAGAGACCACCCGCGATGAAGGCCCAGATCGCGAGCAGGGCGGCGTCGTACTCCGGACTGTCGAGGATGTCGGCAGCCGTGGGCGTGGCGAGAACCGCTGCCACACCCGCGAGCCAGATGATCGCCAGCAGTGGCTCCGAGCGCGCCGCGACGTCATCGACGTCGTCCTCGCGGAGCGCGAAGAACACCGAGCGCGGGCTCAGGAGAACGGCGGGGACGCGCAACCACCAGGCACGAGAAGGCGACAGCTCCGGCCGTGCCTCGACGGTCTCGCTCGCCACGCGGGCAGCGTAGCCGCACCGGATTGAGCGATCCCCCGGCCTGACACTAGAGTTGAGCCGTGTCCGACACCGTTTCGTGCGCGGCCTGCGGATCTCGCCAACGAGACTGGGCGGAAGTTCTGCGGCGAGTGCGGGACCGCGCTCTCGAGTGGGTGCCCGTCGTGCGGCACACCAAACGCTCCGGGGGTCAAGTTCTGCGGAGAGTGCGGCACACCGCTCATTACCGGCGCGGCCACCATCGCCCTGGCCCCACAACCGAGCGCACACGCAGCCGAGCGTCGCCTCGTTTCCGTCCTCTTCGCCGACCTCGTCGGCTTCACGACTGCGTCCGAAGGACGCGACGCCGAGGAGACGCGCGAGCTCCTCTCGCAGTACTTCGAGATCTCGCGAGGCATCATCGAGCGGTACGGCGGCAGCGTGGAGAAGTTCATCGGCGACGCGGTGATGGCGGTCTGGGGCACGCCGGTCGCGACCGAGGACGACTCCGAGCGCGCCGTACGCGCCGCGCTCGAGCTCGTTGCTGCGATGCCCGAGCTCCACCCGGCGCTCCAGGCACGCGCCGGCGTTCTCACCGGCGAAGCGGCGGTGACTCTGGGGGCAACGAGTCAGGGCATGGTCGCCGGCGACCTCGTGAACACGGCGTCTCGCGTGCAGTCGGCGGCTGAGCCTGGCACCGTTCTCGTCGACGAAGCCACACGGACGGCCGCGGACGCCGCGGTCGCCTTCGAGGACGCCGGACAGCACGAGCTCAAGGGCAAGGCGGAGCCGGTCAGGCTCTGGCGCGCACTCCGCGTCGTCGCGAATCGCGGCGGCGAAGGGCGCTCGTCCGGTCTCGAAGCGCCGTTCGTCGGCCGCGAGCGCGAGCTGCGCATCGTGAAGGACCTCTTCCACGCGAGCGCCGAGGACGGCCGCGCGCACATCGTCCTCGTCACCGGCAGCGCCGGGATCGGCAAGTCGCGGCTGTCGTGGGAGTTCGAGAAGTACCTCGACGGCCTCGCGCTGACCGCGTGGTGGCATCGCGGCCGCTGCCCGTCGTACGGCGAGGGTGTCGCCTACTGGGCGCTCGCCGAGATGATTCGCGGCCGCGCCGAGATCCTCGAGAACGAGGGCGCCGAGGAAGCGCGAGCGAAGCTCTCAGCCTCTGTTATCGAACACGTCGAGAGCCCGGACGACCGGGACTGGGTCGAAGCGAGACTCGCGCAACTCCTCGGCCTCGCGGATGCGAGCTACGAGCGGGACGATCTCTTCGCGGCATGGCGCCTCTTCATCGAGTCGCTCGCCGACGAGGAGCCGACGATCCTCGTGTTCGAAGACCTTCAGTGGGCCGACGCCGGCTTGCTCGACTTCATCGAGTACCTCGTGGAGTGGGCGCGCTCCAAGCCGATCTTCGTCCTCGGCCTCACGCGGCCCGAGCTTGCCGAGAAGCGACCCACATTCGGCACGTCGACGCGCGGTGGCTTCACGGGCCTGCCCCTCGAGCCGCTGTCGACCGACGCCATGGAGGCGCTCCTGGACGGCCTCGTGCCGGGCCTGCCGCAGGAGGTGCGAGGCGCGATCAGCGCCCGAGCAGAGGGAATCCCGCTCTACGCCGTCGAGACGGTGCGGATGCTCATGAACCGCGGGCAGCTCGAGCAGGCAGACGGCTCCTATCGCGTCGTCGGCGAGCTCGACACGCTGGCGGTGCCGGAGACGCTGCATGCGCTCGTCGCGTCGCGCATCGACGGCCTCGAGCCCGTGGAGCGCGAGCTCGTCCAGAACGCATCCGTTCTCGGGAAGACCTTCGTCGTCGAGGCGATCGCCGCAATCTCCGAAAGCTCGCACGACACGGTCGAGCCGATGCTCGCCTCGCTCGTGCGCAAGGAGATCCTCTTCCTCGAGTCCGATCCGCGCTCGGCCGAGCGCGGGCAGTACGGCTTCCTCCAGGACCTCGTGCGCCACGTCGCGTACGAGACGCTCGCCAAGCGCGATCGCAAGGCGCGACATCTCGCCGCCGCCGAGTTCTTCGAGGACTCGTGGAGCGGCCGTGACCAGGAGGTCGTCGAGGTCGTCGCTTCGCACTACGTCACCGCTCTCGAGCTCGACTCCGAAGCTGCCGACGCGAGCGAGCTCCGCACGAGAGCGTGCGAGACCCTCGCCAAGGCGGGAGAGCGTGCCGCATCTCTCGGCGCGAGCGGCGAGGCTGCATCGTGGTTCACGCGAGCCGCCGACCTCACCGAGGATCCTCAGCACTTCGCGGCGCTTCTCGCGAAAGCCGGTAATGCAGCGCGAGCACATGGCGACACCGACCGTGCGAAAGAGACCCTTCTGCGGGCCATCGCGCTCTTCGAGGAGGCTGACGACCGGGGGGCCGCAGCGAGAGCGAGCGCCGATCTCGCATACGGCGAGTTCAGCACAGGGAAGACGCGCGAGGCCATCGAGCGCATGGAGCAGGCGTATCTCACGCTCCAGGACGAGCCGCCCGACGCGAACATCGCGTACTTCCTTTCGCAGCTCGCCCGCTGGCTGTTCTTCGCCGGTCGGTACGAGCTGTGCGACGAGCGCAACGAGCGAGCGCGCGAGATCGCCGAAGCACTGCGCTTGCAGGAGGTCCTCTCGCACAGCCTCAACACCAAGGGCCTCCTCGAGCTCGAGCGGGGCCATCTCGAGACCTCGCTCGCGCTGGAGCGGCACGCACTCGCGATCGCAATCGAGAACGACCTTCCCGACGCAACGATGCGTGGGTACATCAACCTCAGCGTCACCGAGAGCCGAATGGGGAACTACGCGGAGGCCGACGCTCTGACCATTCGGTGCATCGAAATCGCACGCCGGATCGGCGACCGCGAGGCGGAATGGTTCACCATCGGCAACCTCGCCGAGTCGTACTTTCTCGTCGGAAGGTGGGATGAGGTCATGGCGATGCTCGACGACCTACCCACCGGGCTCGAGGCGCAGGCGCTCGGCCTCCACGTGCAGGTCGCGGAGATCGCTCGCCACCGCGGCGACGTCGAGGCTGCACGCGAGGCGTTCGATCGCGCGTCCGCCTATGCGGAGTCTGCTTCGCTGCAGGACCGGATAGTCCACATCTCGGCCGAAGTCAGCCTCCTGCTCGTGCGCGGTGAGCTGGAGGCAGCAATTGCTCTCCTCGAACGTGCCCGGAGCGAGCTTGCTGGACACCCGGAGTTCTTCGCGATCGATCTGTCGATCGCCGAGACGGCGTTGGAATTGGACGACGCGGCTCGTGCCGCAGAGGCGCTGGCCGCAGTCGACGCGCTTCCCCCGGGCATGGTCGGCCCGATCGTGCCTGCTCAGGCGGCACGTCTGCGCGCTCGGATCGAGGCGTCATCCGGCGACATTCACCGCGCCGAGGAGAACTTCAAGATGGCCGCAGCCGCATTCCGCGAATACGGGATGGTGTTCCTCCTCGCACGCACGCAGTTCGACCACGCCGAATGGCTCGCCTCCGTCGGTCGATACGAAGACGCAGCGCCACTCGTCGCGGAGGCGCGCGAGACGTTCGAACGACTTCGAGCGACGCCCTGGCTCGAGCGCGTGGACGCACTCGCGGCTCGGCTTCCTGCGAGTGTGGTCGTGACGGCCTAACCGACGAGACTTTCTGCGCGGCACTAGTCTCGTGAGATGAAGAGGCGCGAACGAACTCGCATCGCACTCGGGGCCGCGATCGCGGGTACCGCACTCGCATGCGGGATGGCATGGGTCGTCTTCAGCTTGATGCCGATCCGCGCGGCCGAGGGCGGTCCCTTCGCGCGCCATTCACTCACGCCTTCCGACGCACTGCAGCGGTCGGCGCCGGGCGCGAGCTGGCCGATGTTCGGCGCTTCGGCTGCGCGAGCGCGCTTCATGCCCTCCGGGCTGCGGCCGCCGTTTCGCCTCGTCTACCGGATCAAGGGAGAGAGCCTCATCGAGATGCCGCCGGCCGTCTCGCGTGGCCGGGTCGTCTTCGGCACGCACGACGGGCATGTCATCGGCGCAAGCGTCACCGGCGGCTCCCGCTTGTGGCGGACGGACATCGGCGGCTGCATCGCGTCTGCCCCCGCCGTTCGCGCTGGGATCGTCTACATCGGCTGGTCGGGTCCCGCTCCGTGCGGGCCGGGCAAGGACTCGCAGGGTGGCGTCGTCGCGCTCGGCCTCGAGACCGGCCGCATCCTGTGGCGCTTCAACGCGGGGAATGTCGAGTCGAGCCCGGCAATCGTCGCCGACAGGCTCTTCTTCTCCGGGTTCCGAAGCCGCAGCGAGTCGCGCGTCTACTCCATGCGTCTCGGCGAGAACCGCCACATCGTCTGGAGTCACCCGATCGCGAGCAAGATCGCCTCCAGCCCGGCACTCGTCGGACGCACGCTTTACATCACTGCCTACGACCGGCGGCTCTACAGCTTCGACGGCTGGCGAGGGCGGCTGAAGTGGACGACGACCGCCTTCTCCGAGGATGCGGAGATGCGCGTCCTCCTCGGCATGCGCAGTCTCATTCGCCGACGATCGTGGTCGGAGGGCGGCTACTACGCGACGCCCGCGCTCGCCTACGACCGCGCCTACGTGGGCGTGATCGATGGCGTGTTCTCGGCGTTCGACGCCCGCACCGGAGTCCATCGCTGGAGCCGGAGGCTCGCCGGCTCCATCTACGGATCCGCGGCCGTATGGCACGAGCGCGTGTACGTGGGAACCACCGACGGGATGTTCTACGCACTCTCGGCGCGTGACGGACACACTGTCTGGAAACGCGATCTCGGCGGCAAGATCCTCGGCTCCCCGACGGTGACCAACGGCAGGGTCTACATCGCGACGACGCTCCGCACGACGTTCGTCCTGGACGCTCGTACCGGCGCCATCGACTGGAGCTTCGCCGACGGGCACTACTCGCCACTCGTCGTCGCGGGGAAGCGGGCGCTCATCGTCGGAAAGGGACGGATCTACGGGCTCGAGAACGCACCTCGGGCGTCAACGGCCGGACCGACACGTTTGCCGCTGCGGTAAGGCCTACGCGGCAGCGACCGCGCGCTCCGCGAGCACGCCGCGCAGGAACTGACCGGTTGCGGACTCCTCGATCCCGGCCACGTCCTCGGGCGTTCCGGTCGCGATGACCTCGCCGCCCTCGTCGCCGCCCTCGGGTCCGAGGTCGACGATCCAGTCCGCTTGCTTGATGACGTCGAGGTTGTGCTCGATGACGAGCACGGTGTTTCCGTTGTCGACGAGCCGCTGCAGCACCTCGAGGAGCTTCTCGATGTCCGCGAAGTGGAGTCCCGTCGTCGGCTCGTCGAGGATGTACAGGGTCTTCCCGGTCGCGACCTTCGAGAGCTCCGAGGCGAGCTTGACGCGTTGCGCCTCACCCCCGGAGAGAGTCGTCGCCGGCTGGCCGAGCTTGATGTAGTCGAGCCCGACGTCGTGGAGCGTTTGCAGGCGCCGCCGGATCTTCGGGATCTTCGCGAAGAAGTCGAGTGCCTCCTCGACGGACATCTCGAGCACGTCCGAGATCGACTTGCCCTTGAAGCGCACCTCGAGCGTCTCCTTGTTGTATCGCCGCCCGTGACAGGTCTCGCACGGGACGTAGACGTCCGGGAGGAAGTGCATCTCGATCTTGATGGTCCCGTCGCCCTTGCACGCCTCACAGCGACCGCCTCGCACGTTGAACGAGAAGCGTCCCGGCTTGTAGCCGCGCACCTTCGCCTCGGGCGTGAGCGAGTACAGCTCGCGGACGTGCGTGAAGAGATCGGTGTAGGTCGCGGGATTCGAGCGCGGCGTTCGGCCGATCGGGCTCTGGTCGATGTCGATGACCTTGTCGAACACGTCGATCCCGTCGACCGACTCGTGATCGCCCGGCTTCGTCCGCATCTTGTTGAGCCGGTTCGCGAGTGACTTGTAGAGGATCTCGTTGACGAGCGTGGACTTGCCGGAGCCGGAGACACCCGTGACCGCGATGAACCGGCCGACCGGGAACTCGACGTCGATGCCCTTCAGGTTGTGCATCGAGGCGCCGCGAACGGAGAACCATCCGCGCTCGTCGTCGTCGCGCCTCGGCGGAACGAGAATCTGCCGCTGGCCGCTCAGGAACTTCCCGGTGACCGAGCCCGGCGTCGTCGCGATCTGATCGGCCGTGCCCTCCGCGACCACCACGCCGCCGTGCTCACCGGCGCCCGGCCCGAGGTCGACCACCCAGTCCGACGCGCGCATCATCTGCTCGTCGTGCTCGACCACGAGCACGGTGTTGCCGACGTCGCGCAACCGCTCGAGCGTGTGGATGAGCCGGCCGTTGTCGCGCTGATGGAGCCCGATCGACGGCTCGTCGAGGATGTAGAGGACGCCGACGAGCTGCGATCCGATCTGCGTCGCGAGTCTGAGGCGCTGCGCCTCGCCCCCGGAGAGCGTCTTCGCAGCGCGGTCGAGCTGGAGATACCCGACGCCGACGTTCTCGAGGAACATCAGCCGCTCGCGCACCTCCTTGAGGATCCGCCGACCGATGAGCTCCTCGGTCTTCGTGAGCGCGAGCTCGTCGACGAAGCGAAGCGCCCGCGTCACGGACATCCTCGTGAAGCCGTGGATCGAAAGGTCGCCGATGGTCACCGCGAGCACCTCCGGCTTGAGCCGCGCGCCGTTGCACTCGGGGCACGGGCGGAAGCTCATGTACTCCTCGATGCGGTCGCGCTGCTGTGACGAGTCGGTCTCGCGATACCGACGCTGGAGGTTGTTGACCAGCCCCTCGAAGGCCATCGTGTACTGGCGCTTGCGGCCCATACGATTGCGGTACGTCACGAAGATCTTCTCGCCGCCCGTTCCCTGGAGGAACTTCTCCTGCTGCTCGCTCGTGAGCTCGCGCCATGGCACGTCGAGCGGGATCTCGTAGCGCTCGGCGATCGCCTCGATCACCGAGTCGTAGAAGCTCTGGCTGCCGATCGTCCACGGAACGAGCGCGCCTTCCTCGATCGAGACCGACGTGTCGGGGACGAGCAGGTCGGGGTCGATCTCGAGCTGCGCGCCGAGCCCCGTGCAGCGCGGGCATGCCCCGTGCGGCGAGTTGAAGGAGAAGACGCGCGGCTCGAGCTCGGCGAGCGAGACGCCGTGCTCCGGACACGCGAAGTTCTCCGAGAACGTCATCGACTCGCTGCGAGAACCGCCTTGGCCGTTCTCGTCATCAGCAGCATCCAGGACGTCGACGACGACGAGACCCTCCGCGAGCGAGGTGGCGGTCTCGATCGACTGCGTCAGGCGCTGCCGGAGATCGGCCTTCATCACGAGCCGATCGACGACGACCTCGATGGTGTGCTTGAACTTCTTGTCGAGGGCGATCTCCTCCTCGAGCAGCCGTTGCTCGCTGTCGACCTTGACGCGGGTGAAGCCGTCGCGGCGCAGCTCCTCGAGAACGTCCTTGAACTCGCCCTTCCGGTCGCGCACGACCGGCGCGTTCACCGTGAACCTCGTCCCCTCGTCGAGGCGGAGCACCTGCTCGACGATCTGGTCGAGCGACTGACCGGCGATCGGACGACCGCAGATCGGGCAGTGCGGCCGCCCGATGCGCGCATAGAGAAGGCGGAGGTAGTCGTAGATCTCCGTGACCGTGCCGACCGTCGAGCGCGGGTTGCGCGAGGTCGTCTTCTGGTCGATCGAGATCGCCGGCGAGAGACCGTCGATGGAGTCGACGTCGGGCTTCTCCATCATCTGCAGGAACTGGCGCGCATACGCGGAGAGCGACTCGACGTACCGGCGCTGACCCTCGGCGTAGATCGTGTCGAACGCGAGCGAGGACTTCCCCGATCCCGAGAGCCCCGTCACGCACACGAGCGCATTCCGCGGAATGCGCACGGTGACGTTCTTCAGGTTGTGCTCGCGGGCGCCGTGGACGACGAGCTCGTCAGCCTTGCTCATAGGCGCGCCATTGTACCGAGGCGAACAGACGTTCGCCTCGCGTTCGGTGCCCTGGAGCGGCCGGTCCGGTCTACGGGTAGGGCGACGGCTCCGACGTCGTGGTCGTCGTCTCCGTCCCGGAGTCGTCGGAGCTCGACGTCCCGGAGGACTTGACCTGTCCCCGGATCTCACCCGCCGGATTCTTCGTCGTATGGACGTTGACGTACGACCCGCCGGCCCGGATGATCCGCAGCTGCGCGTGCGAGATCGTTGCCGCGCCACGCTGCCCGTTCTTGCAGGGGCCACACAGCGCGAGGAGCACGGCGCCGGGCTTTCCGACCTTGCCCGCATGGATGTGCGCGGCGATCGCGCGTCCGCTCAACTTCGAGAACGTCAGGCGCCACGAGAGCTTCGCCTTGTCGTTCGACTGCTCGACGGCGGTGCCCGTGAACGCTCCGCTTGCGCCAGCTGGGACTCCGTTGGGCCTGGGAACCTCGAAGCGAGCCTTGAGGCTGGCGTTCAGCTTGTACGAGTCCTTCGCGGGTGTGGCAGTCGCGAGCGCAGCGAAGGCCAGCCCGAGGGCGAATACGGCTAGACCTGCGACGACCTTGGTCATCTCCCCTCCTCCGTCGGATACGGCAGGTACTTCGGAGGAATCCGCCGAACGGTTTGGAGTGCTAGAGGCTTGATGTGAACTTGGCGCGTCGTCGGGGACGCTCACGACACAGCGCCAGCCGGCCCGCGGAATTTCACATCGAGCCTTAGCGGCGCGCGGTGCGCCAGCGGCCGAAGATGAGACCGCCGACCGTGAAGCCGAGCCCGAACGTGCCGAGCGCGAAGGCGCCGATCGCGACGAATTTCCGCCAGAGCGAGAGCCGCTGCCAGCGGCCGATCGCCTCCTTCTCCTCGGCCGAGAGCGGCTCACCGCGACGCTGCTTCCGCGCCGCCCCGCCCGCACGAAGGCCGAGGTAGATGTCGTCGAACAGTTCCGGCGACTCGTCCGCCACGGCGCGAGTGTAGCGCGGAGCCCGGCGGACGGGCAGTGCGGCGCGGGTAGAGTCCGCCGCCGTGGAACCTGCCTTCGCCGAACTGAAGGAGCGCCTGGGCAAGCTCACCGACCTCCGGCGCACCGAGGGCGTGCTCGTCTGGGACATGACCGTGTTCATGCCCCCCGGCGGCGCGCCGACCCGCGCAGCCCAGCTCGCAACACTCGAGGAGATCGTCCACGCGCACTCGGTCGACGAGCGCTTCGGCGAGCTCTTCGAGGAGCTCGAGCCGTACGCTGCATCCCTCCCCTACGACTCGGACGACGCCTCGCTCATCCGGGTCGCTCAGCGCGACTGGAGTCGGCAGCGGCGCGTGCCGGCCGAGCTCGCGGTCGAGTTCGCACAGGTCTCGGCAGAGTCGTACGAGGTGTGGGTCGCAGCGCGAGAAGCGTCGGACTTCGCGTCCTTCCAACCCTGGCTCGAGCGCATCGTCGACCTCCGCCGCCGCTACATCGAGTGCTTCGCGCCGTACGACGACGCGTACGACGTCCTGCTCGAGGACTACGAGCCGGGCATGCGGACCTCCGACATCCGCGAGATCTTCGCCGTGCTGGCGCCCGCGCTCCGCGAACTCGTCGCCGAGCACGCGACCGACGAGCAGGACGCGTTCATGCACGGCCCGTTCCCGATCGCGGCGCAGGAGAAGCTCTCGCGCGAGCTCGCCGAAGCATTCGGCGTCACGTGGGACCAGTTCCGGCTCGACACGACCGTCCACCCGTTCGAGATCACGTTCGGACTGGGCGACGTCCGCCTGACGAGCCGGTACGCGGAGGACGATCTCCTCTCGCTGTTCACTGCAATGCACGAGACGGGCCATGGCGTGTACGAGTGGGGAGTCAGCCCGACACTCGAGCGCACGCCGCTCTGCTCGGGTGCCTCTGCGATGCTGCACGAGTCACAGAGCCGTCTCTGGGAGAACGTCGTCGGACGCTCGCTCCCGTTCTGGCGCTGGTTCTATCCGCGGGTGCAAGAGACATTCGCGGACCCGCTCGGCAGCGTGCCGCTCGAGAGCTTCCACCGTGCCGTCAACCGCGTTCGCCGCTCGTTCATCCGCGTCGACGCCGACGAGGCGAGCTACGGGCTGCACGTCATCCTCCGCTTCGAGCTCGAGCAGGAGCTCATCTCGGGTCGACTCGCCGTCGCGGATCTCCCGACGGCGTGGAACGCGCGCTTCGAGGAGCTGATGGGCATCGCCGTTCCGGACGACTCGCTCGGCGTCCTCCAGGACGCGCACTGGTCGGGCGGCGGCTTCGGCTACTTCCCGTCGTATCTCCTCGGCACAGTGCTGTCCGTCCAGATCTGGGAGAAGGCGCGCGCCGCGATCCCGGATGTCGAGGAGCAGATCGAGCGCGGCGAGTTCGGCCAGCTGCATGCCTGGCTGCGCGAGAACATCTACGCACTCGGTCGGAAGCTGACACCCGCGGAGACCGTGGAACGCGTCGTCGGCGGCCCGATCGACCCGCAGCCGTACCTCGCGTACCTCCGCGAGAAGCTTTCCGCCGCCCCGCGCTAAGCGGCGTGACCGAAGCGCTTCTCTGCGCGCGCACGAGCACGGGCCGCCTCGACCTCGCGGTCACGCGGTGGCGCCGCCGTCACGAGATCGGCGAGGAGGTGCTGCGTGATGTGAGCGATGTCGTCGACCGCCTGTGCGAAGACGGCCTCATTCGCCTTCGACGGCTTCTGGGAGCCGCTCACCTTGCGCACGTACTGGAGCGCGGCCGCGCGGACCTCGTCCACGCTCGCCGGCGGCTCGAAGTTATGGAGAGTCTTGATGTTTCTGCACATGACACGAGCGTAGCGGTCACGGCCATTTGAGGCATCTTGCGTGCAGTGCATGCACTCTGGTTGTATCCTGAGCGTGGAGATGCCGAAGGCCGTTCAGATTCGAGACGTCCCCGACGACGTGCATGCCGTGCTCCGCGCGCGAGCTGCGACCGCGGGTATGTCGATGTCCGAGTACCTCCGCAGCGAGCTCGTCACGCTGGCCGAGAAGCCGACCATGGAAGAGCTGTTCGCGCGTATCCAGTCGCGACCTCCGAACAACGTCGCGTTGCAGTCGATCGTCGACATCATTCGCGAGGCACGCGGGCCGATCCCGCCGGAGTGATCATCGTCGATGCGTCAGCGGTGGTGGAAGTCGTGGCATACCGCCGGATCGAGAGGCTCCGAGAGAGACTGGATCACGGTGGCACGCTCCATGCGCCGCACCTGATCGATGTCGAGGTGACGCACGCCGTACGAAGTCTCGTCGTCCGCGGCGAGCTCTCATCGGATGGCGCTTTCCTCGCGCGGAGGGACGCAGCCGAGATGAACATGACGCTCTATCCGCACGCGCTGCTGCTCGAGCGGGCGTGGCAGCTGCGGGACACGTTGAGCACCTACGACGCCGTCTACGTCGCGCTCGCCGAGTTGCTCCCGGCTCCTCTCGTCACATGCGACGCGCGACTCGCCGCAGCCCACGGCCACGACGCCGAGATCGAACTCTTCGCCGCGGCCTAGGAAGACGTCGCAGCGAACGCCGTCAGCTCGCGGCGCAGCTCCTTGATCTCGTCACGGAGCTTTGCGGCGTACTCGAAGCGGAGCTCCTCGGCTGCGAGGTACATCTCCTCCTCGAGCGTGATGACGAGCTTCTCGAGCTCCTCCGGCGACATCCCCTCCACCTCGGCCTTGCCGCGCCGACGGCGCGACGACGGGACGTGCGGCGACTCGAGCGAGAGAAGTTCGGAGATGTCGGAGACGCCCTTCACGATCGTCTCGGGCGTGATCCCGTGCTCCTCGTTGTAGGCGACCTGAACCGCACGCCGGCGTGACGTCTCCTCCATGGCGCCGATGATCGCCTCGGTCCGCTTGTCCGCGTACAGGATGACCTTCCCCGCCGTGTTGCGTGCGGCGCGCCCGGTCGTCTGGATGAGCGCCGTCTTGCCGCGCAGGAAGCCCTCCTTGTCGGCGTCGAGAACCGCGACGAGCGACACCTCCGGCAGGTCGAGGCCCTCGCGCAGGAGGTTGACACCGACGAGCACGTCGTAGTCGCCGAGGCGGAGCTCGCGGATGATCGCGATGCGGTCGAGGGTGTCGATCTCGGAGTGGAGGTAGCGAGCGCGGACACCCGCCTCGAGCAGGTAGTCGGTGAGATCTTCCGCCATCTTCTTCGTCAGCGTCGTGACGAGAACGCGCTCGTTCGCCTCTTCGCGGTGCCGAATCTCGTTCAGAAGGTCGTCGATCTGGTTCTTGGTGGGACGAAGCTCCATCTCCGGATCGACCACACCGGTGGGACGGATGAGCTGCTCGGCGACGACCTTCGAGCGGGAGAGCTCGAACGCGCTGGGCGTCGCGGACACGAACACGAGCTGATCGACCTTCCCGAGGAACTCGTCGAAGCGGAGCGGCCGGTTGTCGAGTGCCGAGGGGAGCCGGAAGCCGAAGTCGATGAGCGTCTGCTTGCGCGAGCGGTCGCCCTCGTACATCCCGCCGAGCTGCGGCACCGTCTGGTGCGACTCGTCGACGAAGCAGACGAAGTCGTCGGGGAAGTAGTCGATGAGCGTGAACGGGTGGGAGCCGACCGGGCGGCCCTCGAGCGCGCGCGAGTAGTTCTCGATGCCGTTGCAGAAGCCGAGCTCCTTCATCATCTCCAGGTCGTACTCGGTGCGCTGGCGGATGCGGTGTGCCTCGAGCATGCGGTCCTCCGACTCGAACTTCGCCACCTGGTGCTCGAGCTCCGCCCGAAGGTCGTCGATCGCGCGCTCGACCGTCGGCTTCGAGGTCACGTACTCGGTGGCCGGCCAGATGACGAGATTGTCGAGGTGCGAGTAGACCTCACCCGTCAGCGAGTCGAAGTGCGTGATCTGCTCGACTTCGTCGCCGAAGAAGGAGACGCGATACGCCGTCTCGATGTTCGCCGGCTGGATCTCGACGAGGTCGCCCTTCACGCGAAAGCGGCCGCGCCCGAGGACGGTGTCGTTGCGCACGTACTGGCTCTCGATGAGCTTGCGCAGAACCTCGTCGCGGTCGTGCGTCTCCCCCACTTCGAGCATCAGTACGCGCTCGCGCCACTCCTCGGGCGACCCGAGGCCGTAGATGCACGAGACGGAAGCGACCACGACGACGTCGCGGCGGGTGAGAAGCGACGACGTCGCCGACAGCCGAAGGCGTGCGATGTCGTCGTTCCGAGACGAGTCCTTCTCGATGTAGAGGTCGGCCTGCGGGATGTACGCCTCGGGCTGGAAGTAGTCGTAGTACGAGACGAAGTACTCGACGGCGTTGTCCGGAAAGAACTCACGGAACTCGTTGCAGAGCTGCGCGGCAAGCGTCTTGTTGTGCGCGATGACGAGTGCAGGTCGCTGGAGGCGCTCGATCGTCCACGCCATCGTCGCCGTCTTGCCGGTCCCGGTTGCACCGAGAATCGTCTGGAAGCGGTTGCCCGCGGAGACGGACGCGGCGATCTCCTCGATCGCTCGCGGCTGGTCGCCCATGGGCGCGTACTGCTCGGAGGCCTTGAACGTGCGCACGTGCCCAGCGTAGCCCGTCTCGCCTCGGGTAAATCGCCGACTGCGAGCGCATGATGCGAGCATGGCGCGACGCGCTCTCGTCGCACTCGCTGCAGCGGGTCTCATGTGGGCGCTCGGTGTCGCGTCGGTGGCCTCGCACGAGGGCGTTCTCGAAGGGCGGGCACCCGGGGCGCCGAGGGCTCTCCCGGCCGTCCAGGCCGCCTTCGAGCTCGAGAGCTATGCACCTGGCGACCAGGCTCTACTCGTCATCCGAGATCGATCGGCGAAGCTGAAGATCCGGATCTTCCAGTCGGGACCGGAGCACGTTGCCACGACGAGCGAAGCGGTCATGAACGGTGTCCCAGTGACGCACGCGAGGGTGATCGGACGCGCGCCCGGCAAGCAGCAGCTGTTCGTGCCCGTCCGCCGCTGGCGAAGCGGACTGTACTTCGCCCGGCTCGAGGCGCCCGACGGCCGCCTCGGATTCGCGCCGTTCGTTGTGGCGCCCCGCCACCTCGGCCGGCACCGGATCGCAGTCGTCCTGCCGACGTTGACGTGGCAGGCCTACAACTTCCGCGACGACGACGGAGACGGCTACGGCGACTCGTGGTACGTCGGCAAGCAGCCGAGCTTCGTACGGCTCGGGCGCGCCCATCTCGACCGCGGCGTTCCGTTCGGGTTCCGCTCGCAGCTGGGCTTCCTGAACTGGCTCTACCGGAGCCACAAGCAGGTCGACTTCCTCTCGCAGCTGGACCTCGAGCGAGTCGAGAGCGCGGAGGCACTCGCACGTGCGTACGACCTGATCGTCTTCGGCGGCCATCACGAGTACGTCACGACGGCGGAGTACGACCTCGTCACCGGCTATCGCGACCTGGGGGGCAACCTGCTCTTCCTCTCGGCGAACAACTTCTTCTGGCGCGTCGAGCGGGTGCGCGACGTCATCGTGAAGGCCGGCCGCTGGCGGGAGCTGGGTCGACCCGAGGCCGAGCTCATCGGCGTCCAGTACGTCGCGAACCGACCGTCACCACGCGGCGCGTGGGTCGTTCGCAGCGCGCGGGCTCGCTCGTGGATCTTCGCCGGCACGGGTCTACGTCCCGGATCGCAGCTCGCGCGAGGGGGCGTCGAGATCGACAACATCGCGCCGGCGTCTCCTCCGCAGGTTCAGGTCGTGGCGGAGATCCCCGACCTCTTCGGGCCTGGGAAGACGGCGCAGATGACCTATTACGAGACGAAGGCGGGCGCGAAGGTGTTCGCTGCAGGCGCCTTCCATCTCACGCGAAGGATCACGTCGGATCCGACCGTGCGCCACGTCCTCGAGAACCTCTGGATGAAGCTGGCTCGGCCATGACCGGCCTCGTACGAGGTCGCACTAGGATCGCGGGCGTGGGCAGAGCACACGTCGGCCTCATCGCGCTTGCGACGGCGGTGGCCGTCCTCGGTACGGCAAGCCAGGCACGCACGGCGACGCCGCCCGCTTTGGTGTGCAAGCTGCCGCGCGACAGTTCGGGGACGCTTCCCCCGACCGCGCGCCACGGGATCATCAACCACCTGCCCCAGTACCCGACCGTGGCGCTCGCGACGCCGCGACAGCGAGCGCGAGCGGAGCTCGTGCTCGATCGGCTCGTCGCGGCAGCCCAGCGAGGGCGGTGGAACGACGTGCAGGCCGCCGAGCGTGCCGGCTACGACACGCGGTCCCGGCCCAGGAGAGCGGGAGACACCAGCGTGTTCTTCTTCCACGCCGAGCGACACGAGGAGCCGCGCGGCCGGTCGATCTTCGACTTCACGCGGCCGAAGGCACTCATCTATGCGAACGCTCCGGGACGTCCGCTCGCTCCTTGTGGGCGCGATGTGGAGCACGCGTGACGGCGAGGTCGGCCCGACTCCCGCCGGGCCGATCCTGCGCTGGCACTCGCACGTCGTCTGCAAGGCGGGCAAGAAGCGGGGGCTCAAGCCGCCCGCGAGCGGCGTCTGCCCGCCCGGCTCCCGGCTCACCCAGGGCGCGAGCGAGATGCTCCACGTGTGGTTCACGAAGGAGTTGCGGAGCGCGTTCGCGATCACGGCACCGAAGCCCGAGCTGTGTCGGGCCGGATACCTCCCGCGCGACTACTGCCGCCGGTAGCCCGTCACCTGCCGAGGTAGAGCTCGAGCTCCTCGGCTGAGAGCTGGCGTCCGGTCGCGCCGAGGCGCTCATCGACTCCGTCCAGCGCCGGCGGTCGTTCTACGTGGTGGCGACGAGCTCCGGTGCTGGCTTGCCGTCGTCCGAATGGCGCCACGTGATCGCAGCGAAGACGATCGCGATGCACGTGATTCCGAGGACGACCGCGGTGAACAGCGGGACGACCCCCCAGCGCTCGAGCACCTGGCCGGCAATGAGATAACCAAGAGGGGCCGCGAGCGTGTTGACGGTGATGACTGCCGTCATCACCTTGGCGCGAAGGTCTGGCGGAGTACGTGCCGTAAGCACCGCGAGCGTCGGGCCGTTGATGAGCGGGGTGAAGAACGTCGCGAGGAAGAGCGCGCCGAAGACGACCGGCCAGGGCGGCAGGAACGGAAGCACCCAGAGCGGGATCGAGAAGGCAAGAACGCCGAACGCCGCCAGCCGCAACGGCGGAAACCTCTTGACGAACACGACGGCCGCCAGGCTTCCGACGAGCGCGCCGGCGCCGAGGGCCGAGTAGAAGAGTCCTGCGATACCAGACCTCCCGTCGAACTCGTCGAACGCGTACACAGGCAGCCCGGCCGACATGCCGGCGCTCAAGAATCCGAAGACGACGACAGTTGCAGCCATCGGCGCAAGGAGTGCGTCGTGCCGGAGAAACCGAAGCCCCGCCAGTACCCCGTGCTTGACCGCGGATCCGACCGACTCTCGTCGGGGGACAAAGACGAAGACGAGAGCAAAGGCGACGAGGTACGTCGCAGCGTCGACATACAGCACGTTCGCTGCTCCGATGAAGGGAATCAAGGCACCCGCGAGGGCAGGCCCGATGAGCGCAGCGAAGGCGCTTCCGCCCTCGATCGAGCTGTTCGCCTGCGACATGCGCGTCTCGTCCTCGCCGACGAGCTCCGGCAGGATCGTCCGCTGCGAGGCGAAGTACGGCGGCATGAAGCAGCCGAGCAACGCGACGATCCCGAGCAACAACCCGAAGCTCAGGACGCCCGCCGCGTAGAGCAGCGGGATCGACGCGAGGATCGGCGCGCGCGCGAAGTCGGCGATCAGCATCGTCGTGCGCGAGCCGAGTCGCTGGACGACCGCCCCGCTCGGGATGCCGAGGATCGCCATCGGCAGGATCTCCGCTGCGAGGACGAGGCTCATCTTCCCCGGCGACCCCGTCGTGACGAGGACGAACCACGGCAGAGCGAGATACGTCATGCGCGTGCCGAGAACGGAGATCGTCTCGGCGAGCACGAGCGCGCTGACGGCGCTGCGCTTCACGGGCATGAGCTCGGCGGTCTCCATCGCGCAGTAATATAAAACGTCCGTACGGTTTTGTAAAGTACGGATCGAAGCGATGCCGAAGATCTCCGACGAACGCCGTACCGAACGCCGCGAGCAGATCCTCGAGGGCGCTCGGCGCTGCTTCGCCGAGCACGGCTACGAAGGGGCCACGGTCGCGAAGCTCGAGCGCGAGATCGACCTCTCGCGCGGCGCGATCTTCAACTACTTCCCGTCGAAGGAGGACCTCTTCATCGAGCTGGCCGTCCGTGACAGCGCGCGCATGTCCGACGTGTGGGTGAACGAGGGGCTCGAGGCGGTTGTACGTGAGGTCGCGGAGTTCGATCCCGACTGGCTCTCGGTGAGCCTCGAGATGATGCGTCGCGTACGAACGGACGAGGACTTCCGCAAGCGAATCGACGAGCGCCAGAAGCAGATGGCGCCCGCCAACCGCGCTCGCGTCGAGGAAGCGCAGCGGAACGGCGAGTTCCGCGACGATCTCGAGCCCGCGCAGATCGGGCTCTTCGCGAATCTCGTCCTGAACGGCCTTGCTCTCCATCGAGCTTCGGGCGAGGAGCTCCCGAGCACCGAGCTCGTCCTTCGGCTGCTTCGCGACGCTATCGGCCCAGATCGCGCCCGTACGCACGCGCGTACATCTGCCTGACGCGCTCGACCTCGTCGACGTAGGCGCGCGTTTCCGGGAACGCGATCCCGCGATCCTCGTCGAGCCAGCGATCGACGTTGCCCTGCCCGGCGTGGTACGCGGCGAGCGCGAGGCGCAGGTCGCCGTCGTAGCGCTCCCGCAGGTGGTCGAGGTACCACGAGCCGTAGCGGACGTTGATCTCGGGGTCGCGCAGATCGGACACGACGAACCGCGCCCCGCCCGTGCGCAGCGCAATGCCCTTGGCCGTATCGGGAAGGAGCTGCATGAGCCCGACCGCGCCCGCCTCGGACCGGGCGTTCGGATCGAACCGACTCTCCGCGTAGATCACCGCCGCGAGCAGAGCGGGCGGCAGGTCGTAGTTGCGGGCGTGGGCCGTGACGATGTGCTCGTACTCGAGTGGATAACGCGTCCGGAGGTACCAGTCCGGCTCGGCCTCCACCACCCACGCCGCAACTCCCGCGAAGGCGAGCAACGCAACGGAAATCGCGACGAGGAACCGCAAAGCGGGAGCTCAGGAAGCCTGGGTCAGGGTAGCCATCACCTCGGCAACCCAGGCATCGAGCTCGTCAGGTGTTCCGGTGTTGACGTACGAGAAGTCGGCGCGCTCCACCTTCTCACGGTCGGGGAGCAGTCGAGACTCGCGATCGTCGGAGCGGCCGCGCCGCGCTTCGCGCAGCTTCGCCGGAGCGGTGATCACCACGACCTTGTCGAACCGCGTCTCGGCGCCGACCTCGTAGAGGAGCGGCACCTCGGTGACGCAAACCGGCGGCGGATCCGGCAGCTCGGCGAGCTGCTCGCGCCAGGTCATGTACTCGCGCGAGACGAGCGGGTGAAGGAGCTTCTCGAGAAAGTCGAGCGCTTCGCGATCGCGGAAGACGCGATAGGCGATCCGCTCGCGGTCGGGCGCACCGTCCTCGCCGAGGATCTCCTCCCCCAGGCGCTCGACGAGCGCGCGCTTGACCTCCTGGTCGGTCGCGAGGAGGTGGTGCACGATCTCGTCGCTCGAGACGGTCGCCGCGCCATGGCGACGAAAGGACTCGAGCGCCGTCGACTTCCCGGCGCCGATCCCTCCGGTGATCGCGACCGCGAGCGGGCGGCTCACGAGACGCGTCGGCTAGTCGGAGTCGGACTGCTCGGCAGCGACTTCGACGGCGGCCTCGTCGGCTTCGGCTCGGCCTCGAGCTTCACGCCTCTTCGAGCTCCACCTCGGCGACGACCTCTTCGGCGACGGCCTCGGCAGCGAGCTCTTCGACGACGACCTCGGCCACGACCTCCTCGACCTCCACGTCGGCGACGAGCTCTTCGGCAGCGAGCTCGTCGCCGATGGTCTCGGCCTCCTCTTCGAGCTCTACCTCGGCGACGACCTCCTCGGCGATCTCGTCCGCGACAACGTCGGCGTCGACGTCGGCGACGCCACCCGTCGGGAATGCTTCTTCGGAGAGCCTGAGGTCGGGCATGGTGTGCACCGACTCGGCGCCGTCGGCGCGCGGGACGGGTTGATCGCCCTCCTCCACACGCTTGAGCGAGAGGGAGAGGCGCCTGCGCTCCCCGTCGATCTCGAGGATGCGGACGTTCACCGCATCGCCCTGCGACACGACCTCGCGCGGGTTCTCGACGTGGTGGGCCGCGAGCTCGGAGATGTGCACGAGCCCTTCGACGCCGGGCAGGATCTCGACGAAGGCGCCGAACGTGACGACCTTCGCAACCCGACCCTCGACCACGTCTTCCTCGCGATAGCTCTCGACCACCTGCTGCCACGGGTCGGTCTGCGTCTGCTTGAGGCCGAGCGAGATCCGCTGACGGTCGCGGTCGATGTCGAGCACCTTCACCTTGACCGTCTGGCCGATGTCGAGCACCTCCGACGGATGGTTCACGTGACTCCAGCTGAGCTCGGAAATGTGGATGAGGCCGTCCATCCCGTCGAGATCGACGAAGGCTCCGAAGTCGACGATGTTCGAGATCTGACCCTCGATCACGTCGCCGGGGCTCAGACGATCGAGAATCGCCTGGCGCATCTCCTTGCGCTCGTCCTCGAGGACGGCGCGACGGGAGAGGACGACGTTGTTGCGGGAGCGGTTGAGCTCGATGACCTTGCAGCGGAGCTCCTTGCCGAGGAACTCGTCGAGGTCCTGAACGCGCCGGATGTCGACGAGCGAGGCGGGAAGGAAGCCGCGCACGCCGAGGTCGAGAATGAGACCGCCCTTGACGACCTCGATCACCTTGCCGTTGACGGGCTCACCGGACTCTGCCGCGGCCTCGATGCGCTTCCATGCGAGCTCGAAGCGGGCGCGCTTCTTCGAGAGGATGAGGCGCCCGTCGGCGTCCTCCTTGGTCAGGACGAGCGCGTCGATCTCCTCGCCCACCGAGACCTCGTCGGCCGGGTTCACCGACCGTCGGATCGTCAGCTCGGCGACCGGGATGACGCCTTCGGACTTGTAGCCGATGTCGACGAGCACCTCGTCCTTGTCGACGCGCACGACCGTGCCGTGCACGACCTCGCCCTCGTTGATCTCCGGGAAGGCAGCGTCGTAGTCAGGGATGAGCTCCCCGTCGGGGCCTGTGATCCACACCCCTTCTTCGGCGGCAGCAGGCTTTTCGGCGATGTCGTTCGCCATCGGATCGCGGAGTATAGCCGGATGCAGCGCAATTTCCGGTCAACCGGCTTCCGCTAGAACCTCCCCGTGCGCATCACACTCGTCCGCAGCGCGACCGTGATCGTCGAGATCGCGGGCAAGCGCATCCTCGTCGATCCGATGCTCGACGACGCCGGCGCGCGGCCGCCGATCGAGCAGACGCGGAACCAGGTGGCGAACCCGACCGTGCCGCTCCCGTTCCCGGCCGAAGAGGTCGTCCGAGGCCTCGATGCGGTGATCGTCACACATCGCCACCGCGACCATCTCGACACGCGCGGAGAGGAGCTGCTGCCGCGCGACATCCCGGTCTTCTGCCAGCCGGAGGACGAGGAGACCCTGCGCGGGCTCGGCGCCGACGTGCATCCGGTCGACGATGCGCTGGGATGGAACGGCCTCACGATCACGAGGACGCCCGCCCGACACGGAAGCGGGCGGATCGCCGAGCTGCTCGCACCCGTGAGCGGCTTCGTTCTCGACGATCTCTACATCGCCGGCGACACGGTCTGGTACGAGGAGGTCGAGGCGACGATCGAGCGCCACCGGCCGCGCGTCGCGATCGTGAACGCCGGCGGCGCGGAGTTCGTCGAGGGCGGGCTCATCGTCATGGGGATCGACGACGTGCGCGAGGTCGTCGCGCGCGTACCCGTCGTCGTGGCCGTGCACATGGAGGCGCTCAACCACTGCTTCCTCGAGCGAGCAACGCTTCGCGCCGCGGTGCCCGACGTTCTCGTCCCCGAGGACGGCGAGACGCTCGAGCTCTAGGACTTCGCCTCGGCCCAGTCGTCACCGACACCGATGTCGACTGCGAGCGGCGGATCGAGCGGGTATGCGCCGACCATTTCCTCCCGGACGAGCTCGCGCACCTTCGACACCTCGGTCTCGGGGACATCGAGCAAGAGCTCGTCGTGGACTTGCAGGACGAGGCGCGCGCCTCTCCCCTCCGCGCGCAGCCGGTCGTGGATCGAGACCATCGCGACCTTGATGATGTCGGCGTTCGACCCCTGCATGACGAAGTTGACCGCGACGCGCTCGCCGAAGCCGCGCGTCTGCCGGTTCGAGGCACGCAACTCGGGACCGGACGTCGGCGGCCGAGGAGGCTCGTCGCGTAGCCGTCCTCCGCCGCCTGCGCGATCGTCCGCGCGATGAACGCCTGCACGAGCGGGAAGCGGGCGAGGTACGTGTCGATGTAGGCCTGCGCCTGGTCCTTCGGGATGTCGAGGTTCTCGGACAGTCCGAACGCGGAGATGCCGTAGACGATCCCGAAGTTGATCATCTTGGCGACGTTGCGCTCGTCCTTCGTGAGCGTCGCCGGGTCCTTCCCGAGCACCTCCGCAGCCGTCGCCGTATGGATGTCCTCGCCGCGCGCGAACGCCTCACGCAGCTTCGGCTCGCCGGAGACGTGCGCGAGAATCCGCAGCTCGATCTGCGAGTAGTCGGCCGAGAGCAGGCGGTGTCCGGGCTCGGCGACGAACGCCGAGCGGATCTCACGCCCGAGCTCGGTACGGATCGGGATCGCCTGCAGGTTCGGGTTCGACGTGGAGAGGCGACCGGTCGCCGCGACCGTCTGGTTGATCGTCGTGTGGAGGCGTCCGTCCTCGCCGATCAAGCGTCGGCAGGGGGCCGAGGTACGTGTTCACGAGCTTCGTCAGCTCGCGCCACTCCTCGACGACCGGGACGATCTCATGGTCGGCGCGGATCGCGCGAAGCACCTTCGAGTCCGTCGAGTAGCCGGTCTTCCCCTTTCGACCGGGCGTGAGCTCGAGCTTCTCGAAGAGGACGCGGCCGAGCTGCTGCGGTGACCCGAGGACGAACTCCTCGCCCGCGAGGTCGTATGCGCGCGCCTCGAGCTCCTCGATGCGGTCCGACAGTCGCGCCGTGATCTCGCCCATCCGGTACGTGTCGATGCGAACGCCGGCGTCCTCCATCGCCGCGAGAACGACCGTGAGCGGAAGCTCGATCTCCCGATACAGGCGCTCGGAGCCGCGTTCGGCGACCTTGGCGACGAGCGGGTCGGCGAGGCGCCGCGCGGCCTCCGCATGACGGACGAGCGCGGCCGTCTCCTCCTCGGCCGGCGGATCCGGCTCGAGCTCGATGCCGTACTCGGCCATGAGGTCGTCGAGCTCGTACTCGGCGCGGCCAGGGTCGATCAAGTAGGCCGCGATCATCGTGTCGTCCGCGACAGGCTCGCCGAGCCGCAGAGACTTCGCGTCGTGCACTCGAATCTCGAGGTCGCCCAGTGACACGGTGTCGCTCGGCCGCGGGGCGATGGTGACTTCGCTCCCGGTGGAGTACGCGATTCGCTCCGCGTCGACGGCGATGCCGACGCGGCCAGCGATGGCTGCCGGATCGCCCTCCCGCCAGCGAACGGTCTCCGACTCGGCCACGGGATGCTCCGCCGCCGGCAGCGCCTCGTCGAGCGTGTCGACACGCCCGAGCAAGCCGCGGAACTCGAACCGCCGGAAGATCTCCTTCAGCTCGGAGCGGTCGGGCGGCTGCAGGACGAGCGCCGCAGGATCGACGCCGAGGTCGAGGTCGCGCCGCATCGTCGCGAGGAGCTTCGACGCCGCCGCCTGATCTGCGTTCTCGGCGACCGCCTTCGACCGCGCCGGCGAGAGCTCGGCGGCGTGCTCGACGACGCCCTCGAGCGAGCCGTACTGCGAGATGAGCTGGCCGGCCGTCTTGTCGCCGATGCCCGGGATGCCCGGGATGTTGTCGCTCGTATCGCCCTTGAGCCCGATGAAGTCGGGGATCTGGTCGGGGCGAATGCCGTAGCGCGCCTCGACGCGCTCCGGGGTGTACACCTGGACGTCGGCGACGCCGCGCGGCGTCATCATCAGGCAGACGTTCTCGGACACGAGCTGAAAGGCGTCGCGGTCGGTCGAGACGACGCACGTCTTGACGCCAGCCTCGTCCGCCTGCGTCGCGAGCGTCGCGATCACGTCGTCGGCCTCCCACCCCTCGAACTCGAGGTTCTGGTACCCGAAGGCCTCGACGATCGGGCGAAGATGCGGGAACTGCTCGCGCAAGAGATCCGGCATCGGGCGGCGGTCGGCCTTGTACTCGGTGTCGATCTCCTTGCGGTGTACCGGCCGCGTGTCCCACGCGACGGCGACACCGCGCGGCCGGTAGTCGGAGAGGAGCTTGAAGAGCATGTTGGTGAAGCCGAGCAGCGCGTTCGTCGGCTGGCCGTCGGTCGTCTGCAGCTCCTCCGGAAGCGCGAAGAACGCGCGGTACGCGAGGTTGTTTCCGTCGACGAGGAACAGCTCGGAGTCGCGCGCCGGCGCGTCGTCGAGGACGAGCTCCTCGCCCGTCAGGGTCTTCGGCACGCTTCAACTCTACGGCGTCGGCGGTCGGCCGCCGGCGCCTTCGGATCAGCCTTCGCCGAGATAGGTCTGACGCACGCGCTCGTTCGTCTTGAGCTCGGCGGCCGAGCCCTCGAGCGCGATACGCCCGGTCTCCATGACGTATGCGCGCTGCGCGACGTCGAGCGCCATCAACGCGTTCTGCTCGACGAGGAGAACGGGCGTTCCCTGCTTGTTCACCTCGATCACGGTCTCGAAGATGCGCTCGACGAAGATCGGCGCGAGGCCCATCGACGGCTCGTCGAGGAGGAGGAGCTTCGGCCGCGCCATGAGCGCGCGCCCGATCGCGCACATCTGCTGCTCGCCGCCCGACATCGTCCCCGCCTTCTGCGTCCGTCGCTCCTGGAGCCGCGGGAACAGCTCGAAGACGCGATCCATGTCCGCCGAGAAGTTCTCCTTGTCCGTGCGTTGAAACGCCCCCATCTCGAGGTTCTCGGTAACGGTCATGCGCGGGAACAGACGTCGGCCCTCGGGGCTCTGGGCAATGCCGTTCTTCACGATCTTGTGCGGCGACGCCTCCGTGATGTCGTCGCCCCGGAAGCGGATCGTGCCCTGGCGCGGACGATTCAACCCGTTGATGGCACGGAGCGTCGTCGACTTGCCCGCCCCGTTCGCGCCGATGAGCGTGACGATCTCGCCGGCCTTCACCCGCAGCGAGACGCCTTTCAGCGCATGGATCGCACCGTAGTAGACGTGGATGTCGTCGAGCTCGAGGACGTCGTCTGTGGCTGCCGGCTCGCTCATTCCGTCGCCCCCTTGCCGAGGTACGCCTCGATGACCCGTTCGTTCGAGCGGATCTCGGCGGGGGTTCCCTCGGCGATCTTCGAGCCGTACTCGAGCACGGTGATCCGCTCGGAGACGCCCATGATCACCTTCATGTCGTGCTCGATCAGGAGAACCGTGACGCCCTTGTCGTCTCGCACCTGGGTGACGAACGCCGTGAACTCCGCGGTCTCCTGCGGGTTCATCCCGGCCGTCGGCTCGTCGAGGAGGAGGAGCTTGGGGTCGGTTCCCAGCGCGCGCGCGACCTCGAGCCGTCGCTGGTCGCCGTACGGCAACGAGCCCGAACGCTCGTCGTGCCGCCGCGGCAGCCCGCAGTACACGAGGAGCTCGCGCGCCGTCTCGCGCGCGGCCGCCTCCTCGCGCCTTACCTTCGGAGTGCGTGTGATCGCGCCGAGGATCCCGGTGTGCAGTCGACAGTGCATGCCGACGAGCACGTTCTCGACGGCGGACATCTGCTCGAAGAGTCGGATGTTCTGGAAAGTGCGGCCGATGCCGAGCTTCGTGATCGCGTGCGGCGGCAGGTACGAGACCTCGGTCCCGTCGAAGACGATCGAGCCCGAGGTGGGCTTGTAGACGCCGGTGAGCTGATTGAAGAACGTCGTCTTCCCGGCGCCGTTCGGTCCGATCAGAGACACGATCGAGCCACGTGGGATCGTGAAGTCCACGTTGTCGGTGGCAACGAGCCCACCGAACTCCTTGCGGACCTGTGTTGCGACGATGAGGTCGTCGGACTCGGCCATCAGTCGTCGCTCGGGTCGCGGTCGGTCAGGGTGCCCTCGAGCTGGACGTCATAGAAGGGCGTGTCGTGGACGCCCTCCTCCATCTCGACCTTGTGCCGTCGCTCCGGGATCAGCCCCGCGGGACGGAACAGCATCATCAGGACGATGATCACGCCGTAGATGCCGAACTGGTACTTCGTCGGATCGAAGTTGAGCCCGCCCTCCTGGATCTTGGAGCCGATCGTCGCCAGACCCTCGCGGTCGAGGTACGACAGCACGAGGCCGCCGGCGAGAACCCCCCACACGCTCCCCATGCCGCCGAGGATCACCATGCACAGGAGGAAGACCGAGAACTGGAAGTAGAAGTCTGCGGGGAACGCGCCCGACTTGAAGCTCGCGTAGTAGGCGCCCGCAACGCCTCCGAAAAAGGCGCCGATCGCGTACGACCAGGTCTTCGTCCGCATGAGCGGCACGCCCATCGCCGCCGCTGCGGTCTCGTCCTCGCGGATCGCGATCCAGGCGCGACCGAGTCGGGAGTCGCGCAACCGCACGGAGCAGAAGACGGTGATGAGGAGGAGCACGAGCGCCACGAGGTAGAACCACATCGCCCGGTTGTCCGAGCGCTGGAAGTTCTCGGGCAGCCCGAGGCGGCTGAGCGCGACGAACCCGACCGAGTCGATCGGCGCGATCCCGAAGGTCCCGTTCGTCAGGTCGAAGCCGAAGAAGCTGTCCCCGTTGCGAACGACCTGCGGGATGATCTCGCCGAAGCCGAGCGTGACGATGGCGAGGTAGTCGCCGCGCAGGCGCAGCGTCGGCAGGCCGATGACGATGCCTGCGAAGAGCGTGATGAGCCCGGCGAGGATCAGGACGAGCCACATCGAGATGTGGATTCCCGGCTCATCGTTGGGCACGGAGGAGAAGAAGTGGAACTGGACCTGCTCGAACTGCCCCGACGCGAACCAGCCCGCGGTGTACGCCCCGACCGCGTAGAACGCGACGTACCCGAGGTCGAGAAGCCCCGCGTAGCCGACCACGATGTTGAGGCCGAGCGCCATCATCGTGAAGGCGAGCATCACGACGACGGAGCCAACGCTCGGCACGAAGTCGCCGATGAGCGGCAGATCCTGAAGGCCCTCCGCGTACCAGGGATAGAGCGCGGCGAGTGCGATCAGGAGCGGGACGAGCCAGACGTCGCGTCGACCGGTCGCCACGCCGCGCGCACGATCGGCGAGGGAGGTCACGCTCCCTCTGGCGTCTGCTCGCCGAGGAGGCCCTGCGGTCTGAAGACGAGAACGGCGATGAGGATGCCGAAGACGATCGACCGCGACCAGCTACTGCCCGGCGCGAGCCACGTGAGTCCTTCGTTGAACGACTGGATCAGCCCGATCAGGAGCGCGCCGAGCACCGCGCCTGTGAGATTCCCGATCCCGCCGAGCACCGCGGCCGTGAAGGCGATCAGACCGAGCTCGAAGCCGGTGTCGTAGCGAATGTTGTACTCGAGGAGGAACACCATCCCCCCCACCGCGGCGAGCGACCCGGCGATGAAGAACGTGACCGAGATGGTGCGGTTGACGTTGATGCCCATCATTGCCGACGCCTCGGTGTCCTGGGCCACGGCGCGCATCGCCTTCCCTTGCCTGGTGTAGGCCACGAACCACGAAAGGGCGATGAGCGACGGGATGATGATTGCGAGCGCAGTGACGAGCTTCCAGGTGATCTCGACGTCACCGATCGTGATCGCGGCACCCTGGGGAATGAGCTCGGACCCGCTCTCGTAGTCGACCCCGTACAGCCCGAGCGAGATGTTCTGGACGATGAACGACATGCCGACAGCGGTGATGAGCACGGCGAGTCGCGGCGCGCTGCGAAGCGGGCGATACGCGACGCGCTCGATCGTGCCGTTGAGGAGCGCGAACCCGGGGATGAGAATCGCGAGCGAGACGATGATGGCGAGCGCGACCATCCCGTATCCCGAGTTGCCGGACAGATCGAAGACGGAGAGCAGAAGCGTGCTGGCGACGAGGCCCGAGAGCGCGAAGACGTCGCCGTGGGCGAAGTTGATCAGCTGCAGGATTCCGTAGACGAGTGTGTAGCCGAGCGCGACGACGCCGTAGGTCGCACCGCGCGTGATGCCGTCCAGGCCGATGTTGATGAAGGACTCGGGCGCCTTCAGGAAGTTCACGACCAGCCACGCGACGATGACGAGGACGAACCCGAGCCCGAGTGCGTCGACGAATTTCGGCGTTCGGACCGCACGCAGAGCTGTCGTCGCAAATCCGCTCATCGACCCGACGACTCTAATCCTCACGCTGCGGGAGGGTCAACACCCTCCCGCAGCGTGCAGGTGACGAGAGCTACTTGCCGGTCGCCGCCGAGACCGTCTCCGGCTTCGGAGAGATCGTCGTGACCGTCTCGAGCTTCGTGGTGGCCTTGTAGATCGTGAACAGCACCGTGACGGCGACGTTCGCTCCGGCCTTGCCCTGCGGATCGCCCTCCTCGTTGAAGGTGAACGCTCCGATGAGGCCGTCGTCGAGGTCGGTCGCGAAGAGCTGCGTGATCACGTCCGACCGCGATCCGTCGGACGCCGCGATCGCGTCGAGCACGACCTGCGCCGCCTGTGCGCCGTAGATCGAGTACGGGTCGATCGCCTTCCCGGCGAGCGGGCCGTTCTCGAGCCCGGTGATGAACTCCCGCGCCTTCCCTGCTAGCGCGTCGATCGGCTTGCCGGCGACGGACATGAACATCCCTGCGGATGCAGTGCCGGCCTCGTCGATCGTGGCCTGAGTGGTGAAGCCGTCCGGTGCGAGGAGCTTGACGTCCCCGTCGTTCGGCCCCAGCACGGCCACCTTGTCCTTGATCACCTGTGCGCCGTTCTCGTCGATCAGGCCGCCGAGGAACACCGCATCGGCGCCACTCTGCTTGACCTTGTTGAAGAGAGCGGTGTAGCTCGTCGCCTTCGGATCCCAGGCGTCGAAGCCCGCGATCTTGATCCCGAGCGACTCCGCAGCGTCGCGATAGTTCGTTGCGACGCCGAGGCCGTAGGACTCCTTGTCGTTCAGGATGTAGACGTTCTTGATGCCCTCGGTCTGCGAGAACTCGGCCATTGCCGCGCCCTGATACCCGTCGTGGGCGACCACGCGGAGGTAGTTGCGCGTCCCGGACGGGTAGTACTTGTCCGGCTCCGATGCCGAGCAGTTGTTCGCCGACGTCGTGAGGCACACGAGCGTGTTGGCCGGCGAGACCATCGGGATGCCACCGTCAGCGGCCTCGTTGATCACGGGGACGATGATCTGTGCACAACCCGAGTTGAACGTCCCGATCACGGCGATCACGCCGTCGTTCGCTGCGTAGTTGTTGGCGTTCTGCGAGCACTTGCCCGAGTCCCACTTACCCGCCTGCGCCGTGGCATCGTCACACGACTGGTAGCCGATCTTGTAGTCGCCGGCCTTCCACTCGCGCTGCTGCAGCTCGTACTTGATCGCAGCGACGATCTGCTCGGTCTGCGTCCGCGACGAACCCTGGAGCGGGAAGTCCGACGCCAGGATGTAATCGGGATCGCCGTCGCCCTCGTACTCGAGCGGCGTGCACGACGAAGACGGAAGCGCCTCGGGAGCGCCACCACCGTCGCCGCCACCACAGCCCGCCGCGACGAGCGCGAGCGCGGCTATGAGCAGCCCGAGTGCGGCGAGCACACTCTTCTTTGCAGTCAACCTGTCCTCCTCGTGTCGATTCACCCGGTAGCGCGCCGGCTGAGCCGGCGTGTCGGGAGTATCCCCACGCTCGTCGCGCGGCGCAACCGGAACTGTCCGGAGGAACTACCGATGCGTCTCGGCTGCGCTGTTCGTAGCGTTGATGGCGACCATCGACGAGAGGAGACTCATGGCGACACCCGTAACCGAAACCCCGGTTCTGGATCTGCTCAAGAGGATGACGAGCGACTCGATCGAGGCATCGAACCTCGATCCGCAGGAGCTCATGCTCGTCCGGATCGCCGCGCTCGTCGCGATCGACGCTCCTCCTGCCTCGTACCTCCTGAATCTCGGAGCAGCCTCCGAGCTGGGCATCGAGGCAGAGGAAGTCCGCGGAGTCCTTCTGGCACTCGCCCCCATCGTCGGCACTCCGCGTGTCGTCAGCGCTGTGGGCAACATCGCTCGTGCGCTGGGAATCGCGCTCGAGTTGGAGGAGCTGGAGGAGTTCGACGCCGAGTCATAAGCGCGAAGCGCGCACCCGTCCTTCGGCCCGCTCCGGCGGGCCGTTGGTGTCGAGGCCTCGAATTCCGAGATTCCGACGATGCCGGAGGTGGGGGTCGAACCCACACGTCCCGAAGGACACGGGATTTTGAGTTGGGCCAGCGACCTCGGTGGGTCTCGGCTGATCTGACGTTTTGGCTCAGGAATCCGGAATCAGGCCGGGACTGCCGTCTTCGATCTCGGCTGATCTCGGTGGGTCTTGTTGCCCTCTTGTTGCCCTCTGTGTTGCCCACAGCGAGGGCGCGGCGCTCTACTCCGGCTTCTCGACTCCGGGCGGCAGGATGACTTCCGGCTGAGGCTCCGGCGGCGGTCCCGATGGACGATCGAGGAGCTTGCCCGCAACTGTGCCGGTGACCCCCGCGCTGACGCCCGTGACGGCAGCGGCGGCGAGGTCGGTCAGGACGCCCTGGCGCTCGATCTTCTCGGGCGGCGACGGCCTGTCGTCGTGGTCGTTCACCGTGACTCCTTCGTGTCGCTCTGCATGACTCTGTCGCTCGGCTCCATCAACAGCCCGAAGACTGCGTAGGTGACCAGCACGCCGCCGAAGATGACCAGCCAGAACTGATAGCCGGGGACGACACTCGCGGAGCCGCTCCGGGTTACGCGGTGGATCGCACGGAAGCGATCGCGCTTCCGACTCTCACGTCGTGAAGCTCGTAGGCCGTCTCGCGCGTGGGCATGGTGGTGTTCGATTGATTCGGGAGCGCCTCGACGCCCTGTTCCATCACCGGCTTGATGCGTTCCTGGGTGAAGCGGTCGGCCTGGTCTTGCGACTCCCAGACATCGATGATCCGGAAGACCTTCGCGTCCTCGTCGAAACCGGCCGTGTGGACGATCAGACCGTCAACCGGGTCGTCACCTATCTGTTCTCTGGCCCAGTCGTAGTTCGCAGTCGACGAGTCCGTGTATGCGAACTCCGTGATGAAGACGACGGCCATGAAACACCTCCTTCGTGTGGATGCTCTTGGCCGAGCCTACCTCCTTCGAGGCACCCATTCATCCGACGGTACGGGGCCTAGGGCCGCGAGCGGACTGCCTGTGCGAACGGAGCGACTCAAGTCGAGTCTGAGCCGCGTGCCGATACCTATGACGTAGTCGATAACGGATGGCTCGTCGGAAACGAACGTGAGCGTGAGGCTGGGCGGTCACGAACGTATGTTCTCATCTATTGAGTTGTTCTTGAGCGGCTGAGATCATCGTGCTTCGCGTCGGCTCCTCAACGTCAGCCGTCGTTGCACTCGGATCGGCGCTCGTGCTCGCCGCATTGGCCGCGTTTCCAGGCGCATCCTCGTCGGGAGCGGCGTCCAGCCAGGCTCCGCCGATGCCGACCGGCAAGATCGTCGATGGCGCGACGCGATGGTCAGTGCCATACCCGCGAGCAACCCGTCGCGGAGCGGAACTGTCCGGCTACGCGGTATTCCTCGACTAGCGACTCTATGCAACCAACGACTGGTCGTCGTACGCCTAGTTCAAACCGCCCGCCTCGAGCTGGCGCTCCCTCGATCCGCAGCTTCGCCGCGATCTCGGGATCGTCGCCGCGCACCTCCGCGATGAAGCGCTCGGCATCCTCGCGGCGGACGAACACCTCGAGCGAGTCACCGAGGTGGGAAGTCGGGGCTGAGAGCGTAGTCGACGACGGAGTAGACGATCACCGAGGAGGACGATGACGGACTCGTGGAGCGCCGTCGAGATGACTTCTCGATTAGAGGCTCGCACGCCTGTTGCCCACTGAGTTGCCCAGTTCATCTCTTGCCTGAACCCGGCGACGACCAACCGGAGCGTATTCCGCTTGGCTGCTGACCTTGCGAGATGCCGGAGGTGGGGGTCGAACCCACACGTCCCGAAGGACACGGGATTTTGAGTCCCGCGCGTCTGCCAGTTCCGCCACTCCGGCGCGGTCGGATCGTAGCCCGGCCGCCCGGTGTGCGCTCAGTAGTCTCTCCCTGCCATGCGCCTCGCTGTGCTCACCGGTGGTGGAGACGTCCCGGGCCTGAATCCGTGCATCAAGGCGCTCGTGACGCGAATCGACGGCGCCGGCCACGAGGTCGTAGGGATCCGTCGCGGATGGGCCGGTCTCCTGGAGTGCAACCCGGACGACCCGGCGAGCGAGGCGGAGAACATCCTGCGCCTCGACCCGGGGACCGTACGGACGATCGATCGCACGGGAGGCACGGTCCTGCACACATCGAGGACGAACCCGGCGAACGTCCGCCCGAAGGAGGTGCCGTCGTTCCTCGCAGAGCAGGAAGGCGAAGGCCCGTTCGACCTCACCGAGCACGTCCTGCGCGTGATCGAGCACCTCGAGATCGACGCGCTCGTGGCCATCGGTGGCGACGACACGCTGTCGTACGCCCTGCGGCTTCACGACGAGCACTTCCCGGTCCTCGCGATCCCGAAGACCATGGACAACGACGTCCACGGAACGGACTACTGCATCGGCTTCTCGACCGCCGTGACCCGAGGAGTGCAGTTCATCCACAACCTCCGCACGAGCGCGGGAAGTCACGAGCGGATCGCTGTCGTCGAGCTGTTCGGCCGGTACAGCGGCGAGACCTCGCTGATCACCGCCTACCTCGCCGGCGTCGATCGTGCCGTGATCTCCGAGGTGCCGTTCGACCCCGACCGCCTCGCGAACCTCCTGCTCCGCGACAAGCACTCGAACCCGTCGAGCTACGCGATGGTGACCGTGTCCGAGGGAGCCACGGCCACGAGCGGCGAGCTCGTGCTGTCCGGAGACGAGGACGCCTACGGCCATCGCAAGCTCGGCGGCGTCGGCATGCTCCTCGGTGAGCTGC
Organism: uncultured Gaiellaceae bacterium; assembly: GCA_963833725.1. GTDB lineage: Bacteria > Actinomycetota > Thermoleophilia > Gaiellales > Gaiellaceae > GMQP-bins7. The sequence goes on along the minus strand of CAWHYV010000017.1, from coordinate 30,702 downwards.
TCAAGGAACGGACCGGCGGTGACATCATCTACCAGCAGCTCGCCTACCTGATGCGCTCCGGAAGCCCCGACTCCCTCGACCTCATGGTCGCGACGAACTACGCGGTCATGGCCGCTGACCTCGCACTCGAGGGCGACACGGGACGGATGGTTTCCCTGCGGAACGGGAGCTACACGACGGTGCCGATCTCGGCCACCCGGGAGGGCGTCAAGCGCGTCGACGTCGACGAGCTGTACGACGTCGACGAGTACCGGCCGAAGGTGCGCCACGTCCTCGGCAAGCCCATGTTCCTGTACTGACCATGAGCGCGCTCGGAGTCCTCACCGGTGGCGGCGACTGCCCCGGCCTCAACGCGGCGATCCGGGCGATCGCGCGCGGGGCCATCTCACGCCGGTACGAGGTCGTCGGCATCCGCCATGGCTTCAGAGGACTCGCTGAGGGTGACACCGTCCCGCTCGATCGCCGTGCGGTCGGCGGAATCCTCCCTCGTGGCGGGACGATCCTCGGCTCGTCGAGCTACGACTGCTTCAGGGAAGACGGCGGCGTCTCGCTCATCCTCGACACCACCCGCGCCCTCGAGCTCGACGGCCTGGTGGCGATCGGCGGCGAGGGAACCCTCGCGATCGCCCACCGCCTCCACGCGGAGCACGGGCTCGCGGTCGTGGGCGTTCCGAAGACCATCGACAACGACATCGGAGGAACGGACGTCACGATCGGCTTCGACACAGCGGTTCAGATTTGCACGGAGGCCATCGACCGACTCCACTCAACGGCCGAATCACACAACCGCGTCATGGTTGTCGAGGTCATGGGACGAAGCACGGGGTGGATCGCAGCCGCGGCAGGAATCGCAGGCGGAGCGGACGTCATCCTCGTCCCCGAGCTTCCCACACCGATCGAGGAGGTCGCCGACCAGGTCAGAAAGCGGCACGCGCACGGCCGCGACTTCTCGATCATCGTCGTCGCCGAGGGCTACCGGTTGACGCGGCGTTCCGGGGAGCAGGACTCGCCGGTCGCGCAGGAGCTCGACGGGTACGGGTACCTCCGGCTCGGAGGGATCGGGCGCGTGGTCGCGGACGAGCTCGAGAAGCTCACCGGCTTCGAGACGCGTGTCACCGTGCTCGGCCACGTCCAACGAGGGGGGACACCGACCGCACGGGATCGCGTGCTCGCGACACGGCTCGGGCTCGAGGCCGCAGAGCTCGCAGCGGACGGTCGCTGGGGCCGCATGGCCGCGGTGCGGGGCAACGAGATCGTCGACGTGGCACTCGAGGAAGTGACTGGCGCGCCTCGCCCGGTCCCGCCAGCGTGGATCGAGGCGGGTCGCGTCGTCGCGTGACTCAGACTTCCGGCGGGTCGTCCTGGACGAGCGCGGCGAGGCCGTCCGGCGACACGAGCACGGCATCGACCCCGGAGCGCTCGAGCTCGGCGACGTCATCCGGTGTCGCATCGTGGAGCTCGGCGATCGCGAGCTTGCCGGCGGGCACGTCGTGCAGGAGCTCGAGGAGGACGGCAAGCGGATCATCATCGGAGTCTTCGGGCACCGACAGGAGAAAGACCTCGGGGTCGAAGTAGCGCAGCGCGCGCTCGAGATCGGAGGACTCCCACACACGCACCACGCACTCGAGGCCGAACGCGTGCGCCTCGTCCCACATCGCGAGGTCGGCCTTGATGACGACCGCATCCGAGGCGGAGCCCTGGGCGTCGAACATCCGTCCCAGGTGCAGCAGCGGCAGCGTCGACGTCATGCGAACCGAGTTCGCTCCCGTGAGCACCGCCAGGCCGTCCGCACCCTGCGACTCGGCCGTGCGGGCACCCGCCGAATCGGAGACCTCGACGATGAACGAAATCCCGTCGCCCTCGGCGATCGCGTGACTGAGCTTGCTCACGAGACGGGATCGTAGTCGGCGGCGTGCAAACCGCGAGCCACAGCTCTCGTCCTACTCACACGGTGCGCATCGTCTCGCTCGTGCTGGTCGGTCTCCTCCTCGGCGCAGCGGTCGCGGGCGCGCGCACCGTCACGGGGACTCCTCGAAGCGACCGGCTCGTCGGTACACCCCGCGCAGACGACATCCGCGGTCTGGCGGGGAACGACCAGCTCCTCGGTGGGGGCGGTGCCGACTTCCTCCAGGGAGGGCCGGGCCGCGACACGCATGACGCCGGCCCTGGTGACGACCTGATCGCGACCTCGTACGACGCGGCTCGGGACAACGTGCGCTGCGGGCCTGGTGCAGACGTGGTGAACGCCGACCTCGCGGACACGATCGCACGCGACTGCGAGCTCGTCGGCCGACGGCTCTCGCGCGATCCGTACGGATCGGCTGATGCCCAACACGAGACCGAGGCGGAGCCGGACAGCTTCACCTTCGGCCGGACGACGGTCGCCGCGGTCCAGGTCGGCCGCCGCTTCGACGGCGGGGCGACGAACATCGGCTTCGCCGTTACGACGAACGACGGCGCGTCGTGGCGCAGCGGGCTGCTGCCCGGGCTGACGATCGCCAGCCGACCAGCCGGAGTTCACACTCGCGCGAGTGACCCCGTCGTCGCGTACGACGCCCGACATTCGACCTGGCTGATCTCGACGCTCGCCATCGCGAATGCCGTCACGCGGCTGGCCGTCAATCGCTCGCCCGACGGCGCAGTGTGGGGAGACGCGCTCACCGCGCTCGAGGAACCGGTGGGCCAGGGAGTCGCCTTCGACAAGAACTGGGTCGCGTGTGACAACACCGGGTCGTCGCCCTACTACGGGCGCTGCTACCTCGTCTACACCCACTCCGCCGATCGGGACATGCTCGCCGTGAGCTGGTCGGACGACGGCGGGCTCACCTGGTCGGCACCGGTGGACATCGGTGCTCGACCGGCCGTGGGGATATTCCCGGCGATCCGGCCGACCGGAGAACTCGTCGTCGTCTACCTCTGGGAGACGGCGCAGTTCGCGATTGCAGCGTCGCGCTCGGCGGACGGGGGAGCCTCGTGGAGCGCTCCCGTACGGATCGCAGCGGTCGATGGCGGATGCGCCGTTCGCGGGTTCCGTGCGTTCCCGCTTCCGTCTGCCGACGTCGACCGGACGGGGCGTGTCTGGGCAACGTGGCACGACTGCGAGTCGACCGGTGCCTCGCGGAATGCGGTCTTCCTTGCAACGTCGCCCGACGGCCTGCAGTGGAGCGCCCCGACCGCCGTCACCCGCAGTCGCGACGCGGTGCTCCCCGCGATCGGCATCGACCCCGCATCGGGACGAGTCACGATCGCGTACATGCGATCGAAAGGCGCGGCGGGCATCGACGTCGAGCTCACCTCCTCTGCGGGCGCTCCGGCGGTGTGGTCCACGCCACGTCGGCTGTCCGCGCAGACGATGCCGCTGACATGGATGCCCGACACGACTTCCGGACGGATGCTCGGCGACTACATCTCGGTGCACTACGCGAGCGGTCGACCGCTGGTCGTGTGGGTCCTGGCGAGCGAGCCGGTCGGAGCGAGCTTCCGGCAGGCCGTCTACGCGACGCGCGGCTGAGTCGAGCTAGAGCCCGATCGGGTGCCAGACGGTCTTGAGCTCCAGGAAAGCCGAGATCTCCCACGGGCTCTGAACGTCGGCCGTCGAGCGCACGACACGCTTGACATTCTCGGCAGCCGCTCGCTCGAGCTCGGTCGTGTCCCCCTCGACGCCGGTCAGGTCGAGGGCGTTGACGTCCATGTGGCCGGCGAGCCAGGGCGCGAGCTCGTCTGCGAAGCCGGTGAGGACATTGACCGCGCCTGACGGGAAGTCCGAGGTTGCCACTGCCTCCGCGAGCTCGACGGCGGCAACCGGATGCGCCTGGCTCGCGACCACGACGACGGTGTTGCCGCCGACCAACGCAGGGAGCATCCGCGAGATCAGGCCCAGGAGCGGAGGCTCGGCAGGTGCGAGAATCGCAACAACGCCGGTCGGCTCCGGGATCGTGAAGTCGAAATACGGCCCCGCTACCGGGTTCGAGCTGCCTATGACCTGCGCCAGCTTGTCGGCCCAGCCGGCGTACCACACCGTGCGATCGATCGCCGCCTCCACCTCCGAGCGGCCGGTGGACGCGCTCTCCAGATCGGAGGCACGGGCCTCCATCATCTCCGCGAGCCTGTAGAGCACCTGGCCGCGGTTGTACGCCGTCATCCCCGACCACGCCGGGAGCCCGCCCCGAGCCGCGCGGACTGCGTCGCGTGCGTCCTTCCGAGACGCCCGAGCGACGTTGTGGCCGCCCGCCTCGAACGTTCTGCCCGACTCCGACCTCGGAAACGCGCCGCCGATGTAGAGCTTGTACGTCTTCCTGACCGAGAGCCGACTCACGTCGCGAGCGCCACCTCGAGCCGGCGTTGGGGACGGATTGGTGCGGGATTCGTACGGAGCCGTTGCACCCGCGTTGCGCGCTCGCCGATAGGCTCGGCACCGGGTGGCGGGTGGCACAGATCCCCACCCAGGGTGGGGATGTGGATCGGCCGCTCGGCTCGTGCGCCCGCCGAGCATCACTCGTCGAACCTCAGATACGGCTCGAGGCCATGCCGCCCACCTTCGCGGCCGAAGCCGGACTCGCGGTACCCACCGAACGGCGAAGCCGGGTCGAAGCGGTTGTACGTGTTCGCCCACACGACACCGGCACGGAGCCGCTCGACCATCCACAGGATCCGCGACCCCTTCTCCGTCCACACCCCGGCCGACAGCCCGAACGGCGTGTTGTTCGCCTTCTCGACGGCCTCCTCCGGCGTCCGGAACGTCAGCACGGACAACACGGGACCGAAGATCTCCTCCTGCGCGATCCGGTAGCTCTGCGCGACGCTCGTGAAGAGCGTCGGCACGAACCAGTAGCCACGATCGGGGAGCTGACATTCGGGCTGGAAGATGTCCGCGCCCTCCTCCTCCCCGCTCGCGACGAGCTCGCGGATCTTCTCCAACTGCGCCTTCGAGTTGATCGCACCGACATCGGTGTTCTTGTCGAGCGGATCCCCGACGCGCAGGGTCGACATGCGCCGCTTGAGCTTCTCGAGCAGCGGCTCGTAGATCGACTCCTGCACGAGCAGACGCGAACCGGCGCAACACACATGACCCTGGTTGAAGTAGATCCCGTTCACGATTCCCTCGACGGCCTGATCGAGAGCCGCGTCGTCGAACACGATGTTCGCCGCCTTGCCGCCGAGCTCGAGTGTCAGGCGAACATCCCGCCCGGCGAGCTCGCGCATGATCAGCTTCCCGACCTCCGTGGACCCGGTGAACGCGACCTTGTCGATCCCCTCGTTGCGTACGAGGTACCCGCCCGTCGTTCCGTCGCCGGTGACGAGATTGACGACGCCCGGCGGAAGCTCGGCCTGGCGACAGATGTCCGCGAAGATCAGCGCCGTCAGCGGCGTCGTCTCGGCCGGCTTCAGCACGACCGTGTTTCCGCACGCGAGCGCCGGCGCGATCTTCCACGCGAGCATGAGCAGCGGGAAGTTCCAGGGGATGATCTGCGCCGCCACGCCGAGCGGTCGCGGCGAGCGGTTCGGGAATGCGTACTCGAGCTTGTCCGCCCAGCCGGCGTAGTAGAAGAAGTGCGCCGCGGCCAGCGGGATGTCGACGTCGCGGGACTCACGGATGGGCTTGCCCCCGTCGAGCGACTCCGCCACGGCGAGCTCACGCGCGCGCTCCTGAATGAGGCGCGCAAGCCGGAAGAGGTACTTGGCGCGCTCCGACTGCGCAAGCGACGACCATCCGTTCTCGAATGCGCCCCGCGCCGTGTCCACCGCATGGGCGACGTCTTCCTCGCCTGCGAGGGCCACCTCGAACAGCTGCTCCTCCGTGGACGGCGAGATGGACGCGAACCATTGGTTCGTGCGCGGCTCGACCTCCGCACCGCCGACGAAGAGCCCGTAGCGCTCGCGGATCTGGACGATGTCGCGCGCCTCGGGCGCCGGGGCGTACTCCCATTCGAATGTCGCAGGAAGGCTCGACGCGTGCTTCTCGACCCGAGCCATCAGTCGATCGTGAAGTAGTCGCCGGACTGATACCGCCCCGTCTTCTCCTTGCGGAGCTGCATGAGAACGTCGTTGAGGAGCGACGACGCGCCGAAGCGGAAGAGATCGGGCGTCATCCACTGCGGCCCGAGCGTCTCGTACAGCGTGACCAGATACTGGATCGCCTGTTTCGACGTACGAATGCCGCCCGCCGGCTTGATACCGACGATGTGCCCCGTCTCGGCATACACGTCGCGGACGACCTCCATCATGCAGAGCGTCACCGGCAGCGTCGCCGCCGGGCTGACCTTCCCGGTCGACGTCTTGATGAAGTCGGCGCCTGCAGCGATCGCGATCAGCGACGCGCGGCGGACGTTGTCGTACGTTCCGAGCTCGCCGGTCTCGAGGATGACCTTGAGGTGCGCCTCGCCGCACGCTTCCTTCACGCGGACGATCTCGTCGAACACCTTCGCGTAACGACCGGAGAGAAAGGCGCCGCGATCGATCACCATGTCGACCTCGTCGGCACCGAAGTCCACTACTGCGCGCGTCTCGGCGATCTTGATCTCGGTCGGGGACTGCCCCGAGGGAAAAGCCGTGGCGACGGACGCGACCTTCACGCCGCTTCCCTCGAGCCGCTCCTTCGCGACGCCGACGAGGCTCGGATAGATGCAGACCGCCGCCACCGGCGGCACCGAGAGGTCGGCGGGATCGGGACGCATCGCCTTCGAACACAGCGCGGCGACCTTGCCGGGCGTGTCCTGCCCCTCGAGCGTCGTCAGGTCCATCATGCGCACGGCGAGCTCGAGCGCCTGCACCTTCGACTCGCGCTTGATCGACCGCTTCGCAAGCGTTGCAGCCCGCTCCTCGAGCGCGACTGCGTCGACCGACCCGACGCGTGGAAGCCGCGGGCCGGACGGAAGCTCGAAGCCAGCGGCGAGAACGGGTGCCTTGGCCATCCTCCGAGTCTAGTCCCGCGAATGAACGTCGCTCGCTCAGAGACCGAGCCGCTCGAGCATCTTCGGGTCGCGGCGCCATCTCGGCCGCACCTTGACGTGGAGCTCGAGGAACACCGGGCGGCCGAGCAGCGCCTCCACCTCGGGGCGTGCCCGGGTGCCGATCTCGCGAACCATCGTTCCCTTGGTTCCGACGAGGATGCCCTTCTGCGACTCGGTCTCGACGTAGACGACCGCCCGCAACCGTCGCTCCTCGATCTCCTCGACCTCCACGGTCAGCGCATGCGGGACCTCCTCACGCGTGAGGTGAAGAGCCTTCTCGCGGATGACCTCGGCGATGCGCTCCTCGAGCGTGAGGTTGGTCGTCTGCTCGTCCGGGAAGTACGCAGGCCCTTCGGGCAGCAAGTAGACGAGGTCGCTGCGCAACTCGCCCACGCCCTCCTTCGTCTTCGCGCTCACCGGATGGAGTGCATGGAAGTCGCCGAGCGCGGCTGCGGTCTTCATCTGGGACGCGATGTGCCCCGGCTTCAGCCGATCAACCTTGTTGAGCGCGATGACGACGGGCTTCTCGAGCCCGAAGACCCTGCGCGCCACGAAGCGGTCGCCTGCACCGATGCGGGCGCGCGCATCGACGACGAAGAGCACTGCGTCGACGTCGTCGAACGCCGAGTCGACGGTCTTCTGCATGCGCGCCGTAAGTGCATCCATCGGCCGCTGGAATCCGGGTAGGTCGACGAGCGCGAGCTGGTAGTCCGCGCCGTGCGCGACGCCGAAGAGCCGCCGGCGGGTCGTGTTCGGCACGCTCGACGTGATGGCGATCTTCTCACCGCACAACGCGTTCACGAGCGTCGACTTGCCGACGTTCGGGCGACCCGCGACTGCGACGAAGCCGCTTTTCACGGGGACCTTCTTCCGGGGCACCCCGGCCCACCACCCACTGCGAGCATATCGCCGAACTCCGCACGCATGGGACACGGAACGGCCCCGAATGAGCGTCGATTACTCCACAGAGTGAGGGTCACCGATATCCCCGCTGTCGAACGACTCGGGCAGGAGCTCGTCGGCGGTCATGGTCACCACACGCCCACCGTTTCGGAACACGACCCGCTCGACACGCATCTCGTGCAACCACTGACGACACCCGCCGCACGGCGACGCCGTGATCGCCGCGACCACGAAGTCACCGGGCCGGTACCCCTCGACGACCGCACGAGAGAACGCTGTCCGCTCCGCGCACACGCCGAGCGGATAGGCGGCGTTCTCGACGTTCACGCCCTCGATCACACGACCGTCGCGCGCGAGCACGGCGCAGCCGACGTGAAAGCTCGAGTACGGCGCATACGCGCGCGCCGCGACCGCGTCGGCCGCGGCCAGGAGCTCCTGGTCGGACGGCGGCACGACGGCCTCGATCATCCGAACACCTGAAAGAGAACGAGCGTGACGAGCGCGCCGAGCACGCCGCCGAGAGCCACCTCGGTGGCCGTGTGCACGCCGGATTCCACACGAGTCTGCGCCACGAGCACAGCCATGATGAACGTCACGGACGAGACGAGAAAGCGTCGCGGCGACCCCTCGAGCACCATGGTCACGGCCATCCAGCCGGCGAACGCCACCGCCGCGTGACCCGAAGGCAGACCTCCGCGAAGCGATGTGCCACGCCCGGTGTAGGCCTTCACCGCCACGACGACGATGACCGTCACCGCGAGCGCGACGAGCGTGAGCTCGGTCGGAGCATCGGAGAGGCGCGTGAGGAAGCGCGAGCTTCGCGTCGCAACCTCGCCGGAGAACACGAGGTAGCCGACCGCGACCGCGTTGAGCGCAGCCACGAGCACCGCTCCTGCTGCGATGTCCTTGGCGATCTTCGCGGTCGGGCTGAACTCGGTGGACGCCACGTCGACCGCCGCCTCGACAGCGGTGTTCACGAGCTCTGCGACGAGTACGAACGTGATGGCGATCAGGAGCACCGCGAGCTCGAGCTTCGTCGCGCCGAAGCCGATCGCGGCGACGAGTACGGCAATCGCGACGGCGAAGTGGATCCAGAGGTTCCGTTGCGTGCGGACCGCGTGGACGATCCCCTCGGCGGCGAAGTTGAAGCTCTGGAACAGCGATGTCGAGCGCTGCCAGTTCATCGCTCGGCGTGCACCCGTTCTCGCGTGGCCATCTCGTCGCCGTGGTCGTAGCCGAGAAGATGAAGCAACCCGTGGACGAGCGGCTCGCGCCAACCCTCGCCGACGACATCCGGGCAGAGGACGACGTCGCCGAGCGCGCGCGGCTCGCCGTCGGGGAGCTCGTCACGACCGTCGAGCGGAAACGAGAGAACGTCCGTGGCCTCGTCGATGCCGAGATGCCGGCGCTTGAGGCCGCGCATCTCGTCGCTCCCGACCCACGCGATGCCCAGCTCGCCGTCGCTCACGCCCTCGGCGGCCAGTACCGACTCCGCCAGCGCCTCCGCCTCCCGCACGTCCACGCGAGTACCGCTCCGGTTGGTGGTCTCGATACTGATCACCGGCGGCGCGCCGTGCCGGTCTCCTCGGCATGGCGCTTGTACGCCTCGACGATGCGCTGGACGAGCTTGTGGCGCACGACGTCCTGGTTCCCGAACTCCACGAAGCCGATGCCGTCGATCCCGCCGAGGATGTCGCGGACCTGGATGAGGCCCGAGGCTTGCTCCCGCGGAAGGTCGACCTGCGTCACGTCGCCCGTGACGACGATCTTCGACCCGAACCCGAGCCGCGTGAGGAACATCTGCATCTGCTCCGGCGTCGTGTTCTGCGCCTCGTCGAGGACGATGAACGAGTCGTTGAGCGTGCGACCGCGCATGAACGCGAGCGGCGCGACCTCGACCGTCCCGCGCTCCATGTATCCGGCGAGTCGCTCCGCATCGAGCATGTCGTAGAGCGCGTCGAAGAGCGGACGCAGATACGGATCGACCTTCGCGAGCATGTCGCCCGGGAGAAAGCCGAGCCGCTCGCCGGCCTCGACCGCAGGACGCGTGAGAATCACACGCCCGACGGCCCCCTCGGAGAGCGCCGACACCGCAAGCGCCATCGCGAGGTACGTCTTCCCCGTCCCGGCCGGCCCGATGCCGAACGTGACTGTCGCGCCGCGGATCGCATCGACGTAGCGCTTCTGATTGACCGTCTTCGGCGTGATGTTCTTGCCACGGTGGCGCCAGACGACGTCGTCGAAGACGTCGCGGACGTCTTCGGCCTGGTCGAGGGCGGCGAGGACTGCGCCGACCGTGTCCGGGCCGATCTCGTGTCCACCCTCGACGAGCTCGACGAGCTCGTCGACCACCGCGCGCGCGGCCACGACGTGCTCGTCCTCGCCACCGAGCGTCAGACGATTGCCACGTAACGCGATCGTGCACTGGAGCCGCTCACGCAGCGCGTCGAGAACGCCGTCCTCGACGCCGGCGAGCTCGGCGGCGACTTCGTTCGAGACGTCAAGGACCTGCTGCATCAGGCCCAGTGTAAGGACGCCTCAGGCGAGCTTTTCCTTCACGAGCTGGGAGACCGTCGACCCGTCCGCGCGGCCCGACACCTTGTGCATCACCCCGGCCATGACGCGACCCATGTCGCGGATGTTCGTCGCGCCGACCTCGGAGATGACGTCGTCGATGATCTCCTCGATCTCCTCCTCGGACATCGGCTCCGGCATGAACTCCTCGAGGATCTCGAGCTCGTACTCCTCGTCGTCGGCCTGCTCCTCGCGCCCGGCGCCGCGGAACGCTTCCGCCGCCTCGACCCTGCGCTTGCGCTCGCGCTGGAGAACCTGCAGCTCCTCGTCGTCGGAGAGCGGACGCTGGAGCTCCTTCTGCGCGCCCTGCAACGAGTTGAGGACGAGGCTGAGCGCGTCGCGGCGATCCTCGTCGCGCGCGAGCCGTGCGTCCTTCAACTCCTGCTCGATGCGGGCGATGAGACTCACGCCGTCTCCAGCTCGAGCGCACGTGCCAGCTTGCCCGCGTCGAAGCGCCCGCCGAGCACGTGCCAGTGCAAGTGGAACACGGTCTGCCCGCCGCCCTCGCCGACGTTCACGAGCAGCTTGTAGTCGTCCAGGCCGGCCGTCGACGCCGTGTCCGCCACGAAGCGCAGCATCCGTGCAGCCTCGTCGTCCGGGAAGGCGTCGATGTCGCGGAACGTGTCGACGTGCCGCTCGGGCAGGACGAGCAGGTGCGTCTCCGCGATCGGATTGATGTCGCGGATCGCGACGAAGCCGTCGGCAGCGTGGACGTGATCGCCGTCGGAGACGAGACGGCAGAACAGGCAGGTCTCAGGCGGCGACGGCAACGATGCCCTCCTCGCAGACTCCGACCGCTCGCGCGGGCAGCAGTTGGCCGACCTCGCCGTCCACGAGCCACGGGGTGTAGTCGTCTGCGTAACCGCGTCCCGGCCGATCGACGAGAACCCGGTCCAGCGAGCCGATCCGCGAGCGCCAGCGTCGTCGCGAAAGCTCGTCGGACAGAGTACGGAGCCGCGCGCTTCGCTCCCTCTTCTCGCCGGCCGGCACCGTATCGGCAGCCGCGGTCGCCGTCCCGGGCCGCGGTGAGTACGGGAACGCGTGGATCCGCGTGATCCCTGCCTCGCGGATCACGTCGAGCGTCCGTATGAACGCCGCCTCGTCCTCCCCCGGAAAGCCGACGATGACATCGGCAGTGAGGTTGAAGTCGCGAAGAGGCGCGAGCTTCGCCAGATACTGCGCGGCCGAGTAGCGGCGACCCATCTCCCGAAGCACGGCGTCGTCGCCGGACTGCATGGGGACGTGGAGATGCAACGCAGCGGCCCGCGTCTCGCGCAGTGCCGCGATGAGCTCGTCCGAGACGTGGTTGACCTCGATCGACGAGAGGCGCAGCCGCTCCACCCCCGGAAGCGAACCCGCCTCGCGGACGAGACGTGGAAGGGAGTAACCGGCGTCGCGGTCCCGGAAGCAGCCGAGATTGACACCCGTCAGGACGATCTCGCGGTGACCTTGATCGACGCGCCGCCCGATCTCCGCGAGTACCGCCTCGGCCCGACGGCTGCGCGTCGCACCCCGGACGAGCGGGATCACGCAGAACGCGCACGAGAACGAGCACCCGTCCTGAATCTTCACGAACGCGCGCGTCCGCTCGAGACGAGCATCCGCGCGGACGCAGCCGATCGCACCGACGTCGCCGGCAACGGCGTCGGCCACGTCCTCACTCGGCCGCGCGATGACGGTGACGTTCTCCGCCGCCCGATCGAACGCACCGCGGAGGCTCGCAGCGCACCCGGTCACGTACACGCGGCCGTGCGTCCTCGAGGCGCGCGAGACCGCTTGCCGCGACTTCGAAACCGCCTCGTGCGTGACGCAACACGTGTTCACGACTGCGACGTCTCCAGCGCCGAGCGCCTCGACATGCCCGTCAGCGAGGAGACGCTCGCGCACGGCCTGTGCGTCGGCGTACGACACCTTGCAGCCCAGAAAGCGCACGGAGAAGGTCGCCATCGAGGGAACAAGCTTAGTGCCCTGACGCTCGAACCTCGTGCCGCCGTGTCACGTTGCACGCAGAACGTCCGCCGCCCAGCCGTCGAGCTCGAGCCGCGCGACGGAGACCCAGCCTGCAGCGCCAGGCGCCTCGGACGCGAGATAGCCGGACGTCACCGCGAGCCGAGCCGGCACCCGGCGAAGAAGCGGCTCGACCACTGCCAGCTCGATATTCGCCACGACGACGTCGACGGCGGGAAGCTGGTCGACGAGCACGTCCGCGCGTGAGACATCCACGTCGACCCGGTTCGCACGAGCCGTCTGCGCCGCGACATCGACGGCCACGTCATCGAGATCGACCGCACGGACGGGCGCAAAGCCGAGCCTCGCGGCGGCGACGGCTACGACACCGGATCCGCAGCCGGCATCGAGGAGACTCCCGCGTTCGAGCTGCGCGAGCAGCTCGATGGACGCGCGGGTCGTCGGATGCGCACCCGTCCCGAACGCGCGCCCCGGATCGACGACGACGGCCAGCTCGTCGCTCGGCGTGTCGATCCACGGTGGCCCGATCCAGAGGCCGCCAACTCGCACGGATCGATGGAACTCCTTCCAGCGATCCTCCCAGCCGTGCGGCACCGGCTCCGAGGCGACCCCGGAGAATGCCGCGCGCACTGCCGCCTCCCCCGCGTCGTCGGTGAACACGGCGAGCTCGCAGATTTCGCCGAGATCGCGTTCTTCGAGCCCGGCAGGAAAGCGTTCGAGCAACCAGGCGACCGCAGTCTCCGCCTCTCTCGCCGGCACGCGGAGCGCGACGCGCCGAAGACCGCTCAGCGCAACGCGCTCTTCAGCCGACGGAAGAAGCCCTCGTCCTCGTCAGGCTTGGGCGCGTAGGCCTCGGCGCCGATTGCGCGGTCGGCGTCCTCGAGCAGGCGGCGTTGCTCGTCATCCAGCGCGGTCGGCACGGCGACGTCGAGCCGCACGTACAGCGACCCCCGCCGGGAACCGCGCAGCGAGGTCATCCCCTCGCCCGCGAGCACGCGCACCTCGCCCGGCTGGGTTCCGGGCGGGACCTCGAGCTCCACGTCGCCGGTGAGCGACGCGACCGTGGCTCTGGTCCCGAGCGCAGCATCGATCATCGTGAGTCGAACAGCCGTGTGAAGATCGTCGCCGTCACGCACGAACCGCGAGTCGGGACGCACGCGGACGATGACGAACGCATTGCCCCGCTCGGCGCTCCGGAAGCCTGCGTGTCCCTGTCCACGAACGCGGATCTGCTGGCCGTCGTGAATCCCGGCCGGCACGTCGACCTCGAGCGCGACCCTCTCGACAACTCGTCCCTCGCCCGCGCAGTCCGAACACGCTTGCTCCAGCACCTCGCCGGCGCCCCTGCACTCGGGGCACGCGCGCTGCTGGACGAACTGGCCGAAGATGTTCTGCGAGACGGTGCGGACGACGCCGGCGCCGTCGCAGGTCGGGCAACGTCGAGCGGACGTCCCCGGCTCCGCTCCCGCGGCCGCGCAGCGCTCGCACGGCGTCGCGACCTCGAGCGGCGCGTTGACCGAGGCTCCGGCAAACGCCTCCTCCAGCTCGATCTCGACGACCGTCTGAACGTCCGCTCCACGCCGATCCCTACCGCGCTGCCGCGCCCCACCCAGCAGGTCTTCGCCGAAGAAGGACGCGAAGACGTCCCCGAGACTCCCGAAATCGGCGAACGCGGGCTCGAACCCTCCTCGCTGGAGGCCGGCCTTGCCGTAACGGTCGTACAGCGCCCGCCGCTCGGGATCGGAGAGCACCTCGTACGCCTCCGCCACGTCGCGAAAGCGCTGCTCGGCGTCGGGCTCGCTCGAGACGTCGGGGTGCAGCTCGCGCGCGAGCGCCCGGAAGGCCTGCTTTATCTCGGGCTCGCTCGCCGTTCGTGTGACGCCGAGGAGCTCGTAGTACCCGGTTTCGGTCGCGGCCATCGTCACGCGTCCTCGTAGACGTCCTCGACGAAGCGCGAGAGCTCGAACGCCGCCGCGCGAACCGTCCTGATGGCCTTCTCGTAGTCCATACGCAGCGGCCCGACGAGCCCGACGGCCCCGAGCGGTGTCGAGCGGATGCCGTAGGTCGCCCCCACGAGCGAGACGGCGTGGAGCTCCGCCCCGCCCACGTGCGGCCCGACGTGGACGACGGGGCGCTGCGGCTCGAGCGCTTCCGAGACGAGCGCGAGGATCGCGGCTCGGCGCTCGAGGAGCTCGACGAGCCTCATCGTCGCCTCGACCTCCTCGACCCGAGCGCCGTCGACGAGGCCTGCCGTTCCGCCGACGAACACTTCCGGGCCGGCTTCGGCACCGACCTCGAGCAGTGTCTGGCCGATGAGCGTGAGGAACGCTTTCTCACGCGGCGCGAGCTCCGGCGCCTCCAGTCGACGCCGCACCGTTCGCGACCCGAGTCGTTCGCCGACGAGCTGCTCTTCGAGGTACTCGCCCGCCCAGGCGACGAGCCCGGGATCGACCGGATCCTCGAGCCTGAACACGCGCTTCGTCACCCCTCCGGTCGACGTGATCACGACGACCATGACGCTCGTCGGCTGGAGGACGAGCACCTCGACGTGCCGGATCGACGCCGTCTCCAGCGAGGGCGCGGACACGAGCGAGAGGAGCCGTGTCGCGTCCGAGAGCATCTCCGTGGTCGTGCGAAGCGCCTGCTCGATCTCGTCGCGCATCGAGCGCAGATCGACGCCGAGGTCGTCGGGCCGACCCTCGAGGCCGTCGACGAGCTCATCGGCGTAGATCCGGTAGCCGCTCTCGGTGGGCGTTCGACCGGCCGACGTGTGCGGATGCGTCAGCAGGCCGAGCGCCTCGAGCTCGGCGAGCTCGCCGCGAACGGTCGACGACGAGACGCCGAGATCCGAGCGCTCGACGAGCACGCGCGAGCCGACCGGCTGGCCCGTCGCGACGTACTCCTCGATGACACGCCGCAGGATCTCGCGCTTCCGTGCGGTCAGCTGCATTCCGGTCCGATGGTAGCCGCGGATCCTGTCGAATCCAGTTCTACGACAGGAGCTCGGCCGTCACGCCGCCGCCGAGGAAGCGCCCGCGACGCGTGAGGCGCAACTCCTCGCCGCGCCCGTTCGCCGTTCGCTCGACGAGCCCGAGGTCGACGAGGCGCGTCAGCGCGTCGTGGTCGAGCGCGTCGACGACGTCGGCCACGACGACCGGCTCGTCGAGCCGCAGCCCGAGAAGAAGGAGCTCCCTGGCGTGTGTCGCGTCGTCGATCGGCTCGATCTCCCGCGGCGGCACCCGACCCGACGTGAGCGCCTCGACGTAGCGCGGCAGACTCGGCAGGTTCCGTCGCCGCTCGCCGGACACGGTGGACACGGCGCCGATTCCGAGACCGAGGTAGTCATGTCCCTGCCAGTAGCCGAGATTGTGGCGTGCGCGAAGGTCGCGCCCGTGCGACGCCGCCCCGGTCACGCAGAAGTTCGCCGTTTCGTACCAGCGGTAGCCCGCCGTGGTCAGCGTGTCGACGACCTGCTCGAAGTACCCCTCCATCGCGTCGGCCTGACGCGCGAGCTCCTCGCCGTGCGCGACGGTGAAACGCGTGCCGGGCTTCGCCTCGAGCTCGTAGCACGAGAGATGCTCGGGCTCGAGCGCGAGGGCCGCCGCGAGGTCGGCATCGAGGTCGGAGGCGCTCTGTCCGGGGATGCCGTAGACGAGATCGAGCGAGATGTTGTCGAATCCGGCGTCGCGGAGAGTGCGCACGGCACGCCGGACATCGTCCGGGGACGCCTGGCGCTCGAGCACCTCGAGGAGCCGCGCCTGGAAGCTCTGCGCGCCGAGCGAGACCCGCGACACGCCGCTCGCTCGAAGGTGACCCGCGACGTCGACCGTAACCGTCTCCGGGTTCGCCTCGACGGTCACCTCCTTCGCGGCAGGCAGCGCGGCGAGAAGCCGTTCGAGCTCGCCGCGGCTCGGTGAACGTCGGCGTGCCGCCGCCGAGGAACACGGTCTCGACCTCGTCCGCGAGCCAGTGGCGTTCGAGGCTCAGCTCGGCGAGGAGAGCGTCGACGTACGCGGCATGGTTGCCGCGTCGCCCGACGACGGTGACGAAGTCGCAGTACCCGCAGCGATGCGCGCAGAACGGGAGGTGGACGTACAGATGTCGGACGTGACCCACTAGCGCTTGCGCTCCGAGTCGAGGTTGAGGACGGCGAGGAACGCCTCCTGCGGAACCTCCACCGCGCCGACCTGCTTCATGCGCTTCTTGCCCTTCTTCTGCTTCTCGAGCAGCTTGCGCTTGCGTGAGATGTCGCCGCCGTAGCACTTCGCGAGCACGTCCTTTCGCCGTGCCTTGATGGTCTCGCGGGCGATCACGCGCGAACCGATGGCCGCCTGTATCGGCACGTCGATCATCTGCCGCGGGATCTCCTCACGGAGGCGCTCGACGAGCTGGCGACCGCGGTCGTACGCGAAGTCGCGATGGATGATCAGGGAGAGCGCGTCGACCTGCTCGCCGCCGACGAGGATGTCGACACGCGCCAGATCGCCCGGCTTGAACCCGGCGAGGTCGTAGTCGAAGCTTGCATACCCGCGCGTGCGCGACTTCAGCTGGTCGTAGAAGTCGAGCACGATCTCGCCGAGCGGCAGCTCGTACATCAGCAGGACACGATTCTCGCTCAGGTACTCGAGGTGGTCGAAGGTCCCGCGCTTCTCGTTGGCGAGCTCCATGACGGCGCCGACGTAGTCCTTCGGGACGATCACGGATGCCCTGACGTACGGCTCCTCGACCTCCTCGAGCTCGCGCGGCATCTCGGCGGGGTTGTGCACCTCCACCTGCTCACCCGTTCGCGTGGTCGCGCGGTACGCGACGTTCGGCGCAGTGATGAGGAGGTCGAGATCGAACTCGCGTTCCAGCCGCTCGCGCACGATCTCCATGTGCAGCAGGCCGAGGAATCCACAGCGGAAGCCGAAGCCGAGCGCCTGCGACGTCTCGGGCTCGTACGAGAGCGAGCCGTCGTTGAGCTTGAGGCGCTCGAGCGCGTCGCGCAGCTCCGGGTAGTCGTCGGAATCGGTCGGGAAGATCCCGGCGAAGACCATGGGCTTCACGTCCTGGTAGCCGGGCAGTGGCTCCGCGGCGGGCCGACGCCGCGACGTGAGCGTGTCGCCGACGCGAAGTCGCGACACGTCCTTCAACCCGGTGATGACGTAGCCGACCTCACCTGCCGAGAGCGATCCGATCGGTTCGCGCACGGGCGCCATGACGCCGACCTCCTCCGCGTCGAACTCCGTGCCTTGCGCCATCGCGCGGAGCGGTTCCCGCGTCCCGAAGGTGCCGTCCACGACCCGGACGAAGGCGACGACCCCGCGGTACTGGTCGTACGAGGAGTCGAACACGAGCGCGCGAGCCGGCGCGTCCGCGTCGCCGCTGGGCGCCGGGATCCGCTCGACGATCGCGTCGAGGACATCCGGAACGCCGACACCCGTCTTCGCCGAGATCCGCAGCACGCGGTCCGGTGACTCGCCGAGGAGGTCGCCGAGCTCTTTGGCGGCACCGTCAGGATCTGCCTGTGGGAGGTCGATCTTGTTCGCAGCCGGTACGACCTCGAGGCCACCCTCGATCGCGAGGTACGCGTTGGCGAGCGTCTGCGCCTCGATCCCCTGCGCCGCGTCGACGACGAGCAGCGCTCCCTCGCAGGCCTGCAGGGAGCGCGAGACCTCGTACGTGAAGTCGACGTGACCCGGCGTGTCGATGAGATTGAGCTGGTGCCCCTTCCAGTGCACGCGAACGGCCTGCGCCTTGATCGTGATCCCCCGCTCGCGCTCGAGGTCCATCGAGTCGAGGAGCTGCTCGCGCATCTCGCGCTCCGAGACCGCGCCGGTCAGCTCGAGGATGCGATCGGCGAGCGTCGACTTGCCATGGTCGATGTGCGCGATGATCGCGAAGTTGCGAATGCGGTCTTGCTGCATAGGGGCTCAGCGCTGGTCGGAGGGGTCGTCGCGCCGGGCTCGCAACAGTAGCAACGCCTCGAGCTCGCGCAGCCCCAGCGCACGGACGATCCCCAGGTACACGAGACCGCCGACGGCGAGACCCGCACCCAGCGAGGCCATCTGAGCGACGACGCCCTCGCCGAGAACTGCGTCGAGGCCGTACCAGGTCGCGAACGCGAGAGCCGCGGCGACGGCGCCTGCGACGGTCACGCGGCCCACCACACCAAGCGTCCGTCCGACGTGCTCGAGCCCGATGCGGCGGCGCATCATGACGAGCAGCACAGCCGCCGCGATGACGTTCACCGTCGACGTCGCGAGCGGGATCCCCCAGATCCCGAGGCGGTAGAAGACGGTGTCGAAAGCGGCGTTGAGACAGACCGCGCCGAGCGCGATTCCCGTCGGCACCCAGTTCGTCTGCACGGCGTAGAAGCTGCGGTTGAGGATGAGCATCCACCCGTTGAACACGAGTCCGATGGAGAACGCCTGCAAACACTGGGCGACGATCACCGTGTCCTCGGCCGTGAACTCGCCGCGCTGGTACACGAGGCGGACGATCGGCTCCGCGAGGACGATCGACAGGAGCCCGGCGGGCATGAGGAGGAACGCGATCTGGCGCAGGCCTCCGTCGAGAGCACGGCGCAAGCCGGCCGTGTCGCTGCGTGCGGCGAGGCGCGCGAGCGTCGGGAAGAGCACCGTCGTCACCGCCACCGCGAAGACGCCCTGCGGGAGCATGTAGAGGCGGAACGCCTTGTCGATCGCGGCGGGTGCAAGCTCGGGATCGAGGAGCCGCGACGCGAAGAGCGTGTCGACGAGGAAGTTCACGTTGACGAGCCCGATCGTGAGCGTGACCGGCAGCATCAAGACGAGAACGCGCTTGACCGCCGGATCGCGCCAGTCGATGACCATCGTCAGCCGGCCGTCGAGACGACGCAGCCACGGGATCGGCAGGAGGAGCTGCACGAGCGTCCCGAGAACGACGACGCCGGCATAGAGGTACAGCTGCGCGCTCTCGTCGTCGATCTGCGGCACGCCGAGCAGGAGCCCGATGATGATCACGACGTTCCACGCCACCGGCGCGAGCGCCGGCAGCGCGAAGTGGTGGTACGTGTTGAGGATCCCGACCACGATCCCGGACAGGCCGAGCAGGACGACGATCGGGAAGAGGACGCGCGAGAGGCCGACGGCCAGGTCGTAGTCGCCGCCGGGATCGCCGAACGGTCGCATGAGGAGCGGCGCGAGCAGGATGAAGACTGCGGTGACGCCGCCGAGGACGAGCAGCGTCAACCAGAACAGCGACGAGGCGACCCGCCACGCGCGCTTGCGCTCGCCCTTCTCGAGGAGCTCTGAGAACACCGGCACGAACGCGCCCGAGAGGGCGGCGTCGGCGACGAGCGCGCGCACGAGGTTCGGAATCTGGATCGCGACGGTGAACGCGTTGATGAGCCCCGAGATGCCGAAGAAGTACGCGCTGACCATCTCGCGGACGAGGCCGAGCACGCGCGAGATCGCGGTGGCGAGCGAGAACACGGCGGTGGAGCGCGCGATTCGGCGGCTCTGGCCAGGCTCCGGAGTGGTGGGGCGGGTGGGTGTCGGATCCATTGGCGCGCTGCGATTCTCCCAGTGGGGTCTGCTACCATCGCCCGGCCCGCGGCAGCGGGCATTTCTTCGAATGGCGAACATCAAGCAACAGCGCAAGCGCGTCCGCATCCAGGAGCGCCAACACGGCGAGAACCTTCGCTACCGCTCGACGATCAAGACCCTCACGAAGCGCCTCGAGACCGCCGTCTCGGACGGCGATGCCGACAAGGTCAGCGCCGAGCATCGCGAGCTCGTGCGAACGATCGATCGGGCAACGATGCGCGGAGCGCTTCACAAGAACACCGCAGGCGCGCAAGAAGTCGCGCGCCGCGCGCCTCGTCGCAACCGCATCCTAGACTCGGCCCTGCTCCAGCCTCGCTGTGGTTCGTAGGGGCGAGATATATCTCGCCCCTACGGCGCGCCCGGTCGTCGGCTGAGCGCCACGAGGGTGCGCTGCACTTCGAGGTCGGGAGCGAGCTTGCTCTGCCCCTTCAGAGCTCCGTCGAGCTCGGCGAGCCGTAGCACTGCGTCGTCGAGATCCTCGGTCGAGAATCCCTCCGCCTGCCGGTACAGCTTGCCGGCGTAGTACGGGTTCAGCTTGAGCCGAGCCGCAGCCTCCTTCGAGGACACTCCCTCGGCCGCGAGCCGCTTGAGCGCGCGGAGACGGCCGAGATGGCTCGCAAGCGAGCCGGCGAGGCGCGGTGCGACGTCGCGCCGCGGCTTCGACTCGTGCTCGAAGATCGTCTCGGACACCTCGAGCGCACGTGCGGAATCGCGTACCGACCACGCCTCCGTCAGCTCGTAGATGGGCATGTCCGCACTCGGTGCGGCGAGCGCTACGACCTCGCGCTCTCCGACCGGCTCGTCGCCGGCCCACGTCGCGATCTTGTCCACTTCGCTCTTGAGCGTGCGGAGGTCTTCACCTACGAGCTGGATCAGCGCCGCGACTGCGTCGGGCTCGGCTCGGACACCGCGCTGCCGGAACTGCTCCGCGACCCACCCGTGGAGCTCCTTCTTCTTGACGTCGTACAGGAGAACCGCGCCGGCTTTCGCGCACGCCTTCCAGAGCGCCGAGCTCTCCTTGAGATCCTCGGCGACGAGCGCCAGGACGGTCGCCGGCGCTGGGCTCTCGAGGTAGGCCGACACCGCTTCGACGTCCGCCGCCTTCCAGCCACCCTTGCGCCGTCCATCCGTCTGCTTCGCGCCGTCGACGTCCGCAACGACGATGAGCCGGGCGTCGCCGAACAGGCTCCCGGCATTGCAGAGGCCGACCGCACCGTCGCCGGTCACGTCGAGCGCGCTGACATGCTCGATCGACTCTGCCTCGAAGTGCCCTCGAAGGCGCGTGATGGCGACGTCGACCTTGGGACGATCGCCCCCAGTGACGAGGTAGACGGGCTTGTCGGGCGCTTCGGCGATGCGATGACACTACCGCTCCGTCTGCACGGTCAGCTGTCGCCCGTCGGACTCGACGACCACCCTGCCGTCCTCGTCCGTGCGATACGTCGCGAGACCGGGCCAGCCGGCGAGCGCGGCCAGCGTCTCTTGCCTGGGGTGTCCGTACTCGTTGTCGCGACCGCACGAGATCACCGCGACGCGCGGTCGAAGCGTACGTAGCTCACTCGCGAGTCCCGGATCCTCCGAGCCGTGATGCGCGACCTTCATCACCTCCACCGGTCGCAGCGGCAGCTTCGCCGTCACGTCCGACTCGGCGTCGGCCGACAGGAACACGTCGGTCTCGCCGTACGACGCGATGAGGACGACCGCGTTCTGGTTCGGGTCCTCGCTCACGGTGCCCGCATCCGCGGGCCACAGCACGCGCAGGACGAGTCGGCCCGCACGGAGCACGGCCCCGGCGCGGGCAGTGCGAACCGGGACATTTCGCGCTCGCGCCGCCTCGAGGGCCTCTTCGCTCTCCGGCCCGGTCGCTGCGAGGTCCGGCTCGAGCACCTCGTCGACGCGAATTCGGCGGATCACATCCGCGGCCCCGCCGACGTGATCGCGCTGCGGATGCGTCAGCACGATTGCGGAGAGCGAGCGGATACCCAGCCGCGCGAGCTGTCCGGCGACGTCGGCCTCCGGCGGGCCCTGGTCGACGAGGACGCGAGCCCGACGTGTCTCGAGGAGCACCGCGTCGCCCTGGCCGACGTCGAGGAACGTCACCCGAAGACCCCTCGGTGGTTCGTAGGCAGCCGCCGGACTACCGGCGATCCACACCACCGCTCCACCGAGGACGGCGCAGCCCAGCACGACGGTGAGGAGCGCCCGATGCGACGCGTCGAGTCGTCGGCGAGTCCGGTGGAGGACGAGCCATCCGAGGGCGGCAGTCCCCGAGAGCCAGGCCGTCGTCTTGACTCCGACCTGCGCACCGGGAAGGTCGGCGACGACGCGGGCGACGAGCTCGAGCCATGCCGCGCAGAGGCCGGCGAGCGCAGCGAGGCCGGCCGCGGCCGACGGCGAGACCGGATCGACGACCGCGGCCAGGAGCCCGAACCCGAGAACGAGTGGCGCAGCGGCGAACGCGACGACGTTCGCCAGGACGGTGTACGCGGGCGCCTGGTCGAAGTGGACGAGAACGATCGGTGCCGTCGCAACGCCGCACGCGACCGCGACGGCGAGCGCGTCCGCCGCAGGCCCCGGAAGCGGATATCCGTCCAGCCGCGCTCGAACCCGAGGCACGGCCGTGAAGATCGCCGCAACGGCTGCGAACGAAAGCTGGAATCCCGGCTCGAGTGCGGAGGTCGGCATCCACGCCATGAGCACGAGCGCGCCGACGGCGAGGAAGTGCCAGCGATCCGCCGGGCGAGCGGCCAGCCAGGCGAGTGACGCGAGCCCACCTGCGATCCCGGCCCGAACGACGGAAGGCTGCCAGCCGACAGCGAGTACGTACGCCGCGATGACCGCGAGGATCGACAGCTCGCGCACACGCCTCGACAACCGCAGCAGCCAGCCGACCGCGTAGATCCCGCCTGCGAGGAACGCGACGTTCTGCCCTGACACGGCAAGTAGGTGGTAGAGGCCCGAGGCGCGGAAGTCGTCTTGCACGCGCGGTGACAGGCCCTCGTCCTCGCCGAGGACGACCCCGAGCACGATGCCACGGCGGACTCCGTTCGTTCCGCGTGCAACCGCCCGCTCGATCCGATCGCGGAGTCGATCGCCGAGGCCGCCGAATCCCCCTCGGCGGCCGACCTCGCGCCAGCTCGACGCCTCGAGCACGACGTGGATGCCCTGTCGCGCAAGCCACGCGCGCTCGTCGAAGCCGTCCTCCTCGGGACGTGGCTCCGCGACGCGAACGGTCGCCTCGAGGATGGCGCCGCGCGGAGGCGACCGACCGACCGGAAGGACGAGCAGCACGCGCTCGCGGATCGGAGCGCGCCGAAATGCTCGCGTGACGGCGATCACGCGCGTCGACCACGACGACGAACGCGCCGGGGAGACCGTCACGACCTCCGCGACACCCGTCTCGCCCAGCTCGCTCGCGAGGACGCTCGACCCGATCGCGTCCATCCGGAACGAGCCCCACACGAGGCCGAGGATCGCGAGCGCGAGGCCGAGCGCCGCTAGGCGAGCCGCTCCGTCGAGTCGCACGATGCCGCCGCACGCTCCGGCAGCCAGCACCATCGCCGCCGCCAGTGGGATAGATGTCCAGATCGAGAGGGCGAGCCCGGCACAGACGCAGCCGACCAGGAGCGCGGGCCAGTGGAGCTCGACGAGCTTCCTCACGGGCCGCTCCGCGGCTCGTGAGGGTGGAGGGGTGTGGGGAACCGGGAGGTTCCCCACGTCGTCCGGAAGAAGGGGGCACGCGGGGGAAACATGGTTTCCCCCGCGAACGTGAGCCGTCGGCGAGCGTTCCTCACGGCGTCACGAGGTCGCGCAGCTGCTCGATTCGCGTCGGACCGATGCCCGGAACCGCGTCGAGGTCGTCGACGGATGCGAACGGTCCGTGCTCGGTTCGGTAGTCCACGATCTTCTGCGCGGTGATCGGTCCCACGCCGGGAAGCTCGTCGAGCTCCTCGACCGTCGCGGACGACAGGCTGACCGGCGGCGCGTTGGCAACGCCCCCTCCCGGGCTCGCACTGGCCGACGGCACCTCGGCACCCGGACGACGGCTCGGAACGAGAACCTGGATGCCGTCGACGAGCGGCGCGGCGAGGTTCAGCGCCGCGAGATCCGCGTCGGGACGTGCGCCACCCGCGCGGCGCACGGCATCGGCCATCCGCGAGCCGTCGCGAAGCCGATAGAGGCCCGGTCGCCGGACTTCGCCCACGACGTGGACGACGAGCATCGCCGCGCGCGGCGCCTCCGCGACGGGTGCCAGCGGAACCGCGGCAACCTCGGGCTCTCGCGCGGCGCCCGCCTGTGCGAGACGCTGTCCCACCAATGCGAGCAGCGCAAGCGCGACGGCAACACCCACCAGCGCGGTCGAGCGGGAGACGGCGATCGGCACGCTGCCATGGTCTCCGTCAATCGCTCACACGTGGTTCACGCCTTCGTCAAGAGAGAGCACGAATGAGTCGGACCCGTGAGGGTCGGCGTCGTCGAGCGGCTACGTGACGAAGTTGACGAGCTTGCCGGGCACGACGACGGTTCGCGAGAGTTCGGCGCCTTCGATGTGAGCCTGCACGCGCTCGGAGGCACGTGCCAGCGCGACGAGCTCCTCCTCGCCCGTGCCCGCCGCCACGCGCAGGCGGTCGCGGATCTTCCCGTTCACCTGCACGACCACCTCGACCGTGTCGACCTCGAGCATCGACGGCTCGGCGACGGGCCAGGGCGCCTCCCACAGGCGCTCGTATCCGAGCCGAGCCCAGAGCTCCTCGGAGACGTGTGGCGCATACGGCTGGATCAGGGATACGACCGTCTCCGCGGCAAAGCGGGAGTCCGGCCCGGACGGCTCGCGCGAGAGCTCGTTGACGAGCTCCATGACGGCGGCGATCGCGGTGTTGAACGCGAAACGGCGGCCGATGTCGTCGGTGACCTTCGCGATCGCCCAGTGGGACTTCCGCGCGAGCACGCCGTCGGTCGGCGTGCTCGGCGGTGCGTTGTCGGCGACCTCCGAGACCACACGCCAGAGCCGCCTGACGAAGCGCGCCATTCCTTCGATGCTCGCCTCCGTCCACTCCATGTCCTCGTTCGCAGGGCCGAGGAAGAGGATGTTCAGCCGACAGGCGTCGGCGCCGTAGAGCTCGACGAAGTGATCCGGCCCGACGATGTTGCCGGCCCGCTTCGAGATCTTCGTCTTGCCGGACGTGACCCACCCGTTCGAGAAGAAGCGCTCGAACGGCTCGCGGAAGCCGAGCAGTCCGAGGTCGTTCAGCACCTTGACCCAGAAGCGCGCGTAGATCATGTGCACCGTCGCGTGGTCGACGCCCCCGATGTACAGGTCGATCGGGTTCCAGTAGTCGACGGCGGCACGATCGAACGGGGCCTCGTGGTTCCGCGGGTCGCAGTAGCGCAGGAAGTACCAGGACGAGTCGACGAAGGTGTCCATCGTCTCGGTCTCGCGCTTCGCCGGCCCTGCACACGACGGGCAGGGCACGTTCACCCAGTCCTCGGCCTGGGCCAGCGGCGGAACGCCCTTCGGCTTGTAGTCCTCGATCTCCGGGAGGATCACCGGCAGCTCGTCCTCGGGAACCGGGACGATGCCGCACGCGTCGCAGTAGACGACCGGGATCGGGCAGCCCCAGTAGCGCTGTCGCGAGAAACCCCAGTCGCGCAGGCGGTAGTTGACCGTGAAGCTGGCGCGTCCTTCGTCGGCGAGCTTCTCGACGATCGCCTGGCCACCCTCCCCCGCCGGCCGGCCGTCGAACTCGGCCGAGTTGACGAGCACCTCGCCTTCCGCATGCTCGACATACGCGACGCTCTCGTCGACCTCCGCGTCGGGCGGGCGCACGACCTGCCGGATCGGGAGATCGAACGCCGTCGCGAAGTCGAAGTCGCGCTGGTCGTGTGCGGGAACAGCCATGATCGCGCCTGTCCCGTAGTCGGTCAGGACGTAGTCCGCGACGTACACCGGCAGCCGCTCCCCGTTGACCGGGTTGACCGCATGGAGACCGGTGAAGACACCCGTCTTATCGGTCGCCTGCGCGCGCTCGACGGTCTTCTTCGCCCCGGCCCGGCGCACGTAGTCGCGAACCTCGTCGGAGTCGATCTGGGCGACGAGCTCGTGCTCGGGAGCGAGGACGAAGAACGTCGCTCCGTACAGCGTGTCCGGGCGAGTCGTGAAGACCGAGATGTCCTCGTCGAGCTCGTCGATGCGGAAGAGAATCTCGGCGCCCTCCGAGCGACCGATCCAGTTGCGCTGCCGCGCCTTGATCGACTCCGGCCAGTCGACCGTCTCGAGATCGTCGAGCAGCGCCTGCGCGTAGTCGGTGATGCGGAAGAACCACTGCTCCATGAGCCGCGACTCGACCTCGGCCCCGCAGCGCTCACACGTCCCGTCGGCCAGCACCTGCTCGTTCGCGAGCACGGTCTGGTCGTTCGGACACCACTTCACGGAGGCGCCTTTGCGGTACGCGAGACCGCGCTCGAGGAAGAGCAGGAACTGCCACTGCTGCCAGCGGTAGTACGTCGGGTCGTGCGTCGAAAGCGAGCGGTCCCAGTCGTACGCCCAGCCAACGCGGCGCATCGAGCGCGTGATGTGCTCGATGTTCCGCTCCGTGCTCTCACGAGGGTGGACGCCCTCCTTGATCGCGGCGTTCTCGGCGGGCAGGCCGAAGGAGTCGAATCCCTGCGGGTGCAACACGTGCATGCCGTTGCGAGCACGGAAGCGAGTAACGACATCGCCGATCGTGTAGACGAGCATGTGCCCGATGTGCAGCGTGCCCGAGGGATACGGGAGCATCTCGAGGACGTAGCTCTTCGGCCGGCGCTCCTCGTTCGTGACGTGGAATGCATCCGCGTCCGCCCAGACGCGCTGCCAGCGCTCCTCGATCGTCTTTGCGTCGTACTGCTCCATCGCCTGTCTCATTCGTCTCGGGGTACAAAAAAGCCTCTCACGTCGAGAGGCCTGGAGGGATCGCCGCGGCTGCGCCGCGCTCGGTCCCTTGGGTCTACGGAAGAAGCTGCTTCACGAGCCGAAAACGGTACCAGGCAGAATCCGTCGATGCTCGATCTCTTCCCGGACTCCGCGCGCATCGAGGCCGGAGAGCTGTCGCTCGGCGGCGTCGCGAGCGCCGCGCTCGCCGATCGCTTCGGCACGCCTCTCGTCGTCTACTGCGAGGACACGCTGCGCGCCCAGGCGCGCGCCCTCCGAGAGGCGGTGCGCGAGGAGGGGCGCGTGTTCTACGGGACGAAGGCCTTTCCGAACGTGGCGCTCCTGCGTCTCCTGCACGAGGACGGCGTCGGCGCCGACGTGGCGTCGGCGGGCGAGCTCGCATTCGCCCGCGCGGCCGGGCTCTCCGGCGCCGAGCTCGTCGTCCACGGCAACAACAAGGACGAGGCGCTCCTGCGCGCGGCTGCCGACGAGAAGGCTCCCGTCGTCCTGGATGCGCCCGACGAGGCCGAGCGCGCCGCAGCGGTCGGCGTCGAGCGGGTTCTCGTTCGTGTGACCCTCGGCGTCGACGCGGACACTCACGAAGCGATCGTCACGGGACATCACGGCTCGAAGTTCGGCCTGCCGCCCGACGACGCCCGGGCGTCGATCGCAGACGCGCTCGCACGCGGGCTCGACGTGATCGGCCTCCACGTCCACGTCGGCTCCCAGCTTCCCGACTTCACGGCGCAGTCGGAGACGATTCGCCGCCTGGTCGCGTTCGCTGCCGACTGTCGTGACGCTCTCGGCTGGGAATTGCGAGTCGCCGATCTGGGCGGTGGTTTCGGAATCCGGCACCACCCCGACGACGACGTGCCCGAAGCGGCCGAGCTCGCGCGTGCGGCGGTCGCGACGGCGCTCGAAACCTTCACGGAGGCAGGGCTTCCGGCGCCCGGCGTCTGGCTCGAGCCCGGACGAAGCCTCGTCGGCCGCGCAGGTGTCACGCTCTATCGAGCGGGAGCCGTCAAGCGGCTCGCCGACCGCACGTGGGTCGCGATCGACGGTGGGATGTCCGACAACCCCCGCCCCCAGCTGTACGACGCGCGCTACACGGCGCTCAATGCCCTGCGGGCGGACGACGAGCCGGACGAGGCCGTCAGCGTGGCCGGGATGCACTGCGAGTCGGGCGACGTCCTCATCGACGACGTCGCGCTGCCTGCTCCGCGGCGCGGCGATCTGCTCGCCGTGCCCGCAACGGGCGCCTACACGCTCGCGATGAGCTCGAACTACAACGGCGTCCCACGCCCCGCTGCCGTGCTCGTGCGGGACGGCGAGGCTCGCGTCATTCGCAGGCGTGAGACCGTCGACGACCTGCTCGCGCTGGAGGGCTGACACCGATCTCCGCTTCTGCAACGGGACGGATCGCTTCGGCTGGATCGTCGACGCTCGATGACGGGCGCCCGCGCAAGCGACGCGAGCGGATGGCGAGGCGCTACGTCGCGCCCGCGCCTGCGAGCAGCCCCGGACGAACGAGCCGCGGCGGAGCGACGAGGCCGGCATCCTTGACCGGTGGGTTGAGAGGCTCGGCGAGTGGCGGCGCGCCGAAGGATGCACGCACGCGCTCGTCCGGCGCATCGTCATAGAGCGTCGTCCGCTGGCGTGGTGTGCGTCCAGCCGAGCGGATGAGCTCCTCCATGCGCTCGGGCGGCAGTTCCTGCCCGAAGTCGGCTCCGGCGGAGCGTGAGATCGACTCGTTCATGAGCGTGCCGCCGAGGTCGTTCACGCCCGGCCGCGAGCGCCTGGCGCGTCCCCTCGGGGCCGAGCTTCACCCACGAGGCCTGGATGTTCGTGATCTCCGGGTGCAGCGCGAGCCGCGCGACTGCGTGGACGAGCAGCGTCTCGCGGAACGTCGGCCCGCGCCGCGCGCGTCCCTGGAGGTAGATCGGCGCCTCCATCGGGACGAACGGCAGCGGGACGAACTCGGTGAAGCCCCCGGATCGCCGTTGCTGCTCCCGCGCGCGCAGAAGATGCCGCGCCCAGCTCCGAGGCGTCTCGACGTGGCCGAACATGAGCGTGACGTTCGAGCGCAAACCGACGCGGTGGGCCGCGTCGTGGACGGCGAGCCACTGGGCCGTCGTCACCTTGTCCGGGCAGATGACGCGGCGCACCTCGTCGTCCAAGACCTCGGCGGCGGTGCCCGGCAGCGAGCCGAGACCGAGGTCGCGGAGGTGCGCGAGGTATTCGGCGAGGGAGAGGTCGAGAGTGGCCGCTCCCTGCCAGACCTCGAGCGCGGAGAACGCATGCACGTGGATGTCCGGCACGGCGTCCTTGATCGCCCGCACGACGTCGGCGTAGTAGTCACCGGTGAACGCGGGATGGATCCCTCCCTGGAGGCAGACCTCGGTCGCGCCGCGCTCCCACGCCTCTTCCACGCGGCGAACGATCTCCTCGCGCGGGACGAGGTACGGCGCGCCGCGCAGGTTGGCCGCGAGCTTCCCCTTCGAGAACGCGCAGAAGCCGCAGCGGAAGTAGCAGACGTTCGTGTACTGGATGTTCCGCGTGACGACGTAGGTGACCTCGTCGCCGCAGACCTCGCGGCGCAGACGGTCGGCAGCCGCAAAGACGCGCTGCGTCTCGTCGCCTCGCGCCTCGAGAAGTCGCGTGATCTCGCCCTCGCCGAGATCCGGCCCGGTCAGCTCGAGCGGCGCCGCATCGCGTCGCACGACGAAGGGCGGTGCGACGGGATCCCCTGGCGCCCAGGAGTCGTCCCGCGCGAGTCCGACGGCATCCGCCGCGC
This sequence comes from uncultured Gaiellaceae bacterium, assembly GCA_963833725.1. Classification (GTDB taxonomy): domain Bacteria; phylum Actinomycetota; class Thermoleophilia; order Gaiellales; family Gaiellaceae; genus GMQP-bins7. Next base: position 1,035 of record CAWHYV010000017.1, on the reverse strand, counting down.
GCCGGACGAGACGGCATGACCGCCGGATCGAGCCAGCGCTCCGTGACGTACTCCGGGTAGACGGGCAGCCGCGGCGCGAGCTCGAGCCCACGCGAGCGAGTCGCCTCGGCGAGCCGCTCGAGCTCGGGCCACGGCGCCTCGGGATTGACGTGGTCGATGGTCACGGGCGAGACGCCGCCCCAGTCGTCGATGCCGGCGTCGAGCAGGCGTGGGAAGTCGTCGAACGCGAGGTTCGGCGGCGCCTGGACGTGCCACGTCGGGCCGAGCAGGATCCGTGCGACCGCGATCGTCCAGAGATGATCGTCGAGAGAGGGCTCGGCGTGCGACGCCATGCGTGTCCCGGCCTTGGCGCGGAAGTTCTGGACGATGACCTCCTGCACGTGCCCGTGCTCCTCGCCGAGCGCCTTCAGCGCGAGCAGCGCGTCGATTCGCTCCTCCCGGGTCTCGCCGATGCCGATGAGGATCCCGCTCGTGAACGGGATCGCGAGCTCGCCGGCAAGCCGGATCGTCTCGAGGCGGCGCGCCGGGATCTTGTCGGGTGAGGCCCAGTGCGGCCCGCCCTTCGCGCCGAGCCGCTCCGCCGTCGTCTCGAGCATGATCCCCATCGAGGCCGAGACGGGCCTGAGCAGCTCGAGCTCCGCGCGAGTCATGACCCCTGGGTTGAGGTGCGGAAGGAGCCCCGTCTCCTCGAGGACGAGCTGCGCGCAACGCGCCAGGTACTCGAGCGTCGTCTCACACCCGAGCGCGCGCAGTTCCTCGCGCGCGACCTTGTAGCGGAGCTCCGGCTTGTCGCCGAGCGTGAAGAGCGCCTCGCGACAGCCCGCCGCCGCACCAGCGCGTGCGATCGCGAGCACCTCCTCTTCCGTCATGAAGGCTCGCTCGCCACGGCGCGGCGGACGCGCGAACGTGCAGTAGCCACAGACGTCGCGACAGAGCGTCGTCAGCGGAATGAAGACCTTCGGCGAGTAGGTGACGAGCGGCCCTCGTCGCAGCAGCCGCGCTTCTGCGAGCAGCTCCTCGAGCGGAGCGGCGATG
>CAWHYV010000016.1:0-83200 GCA_963833725.1 uncultured Gaiellaceae bacterium | reverse complement strand
ACCCCGATGATAGGCTCGCCCGCAATCACGAGCACGGTGAGGGAACCCGGTGCGAATCCGGGACGGTCCCGCCGCTGTAAGGGGAGTTGCTCCTCCGCCACGAAGCCACTGGCGCATGCCGGGAAGGCGGCGAGGGAGGGAGCCCCGAGTCAGAAGACCTGCCGCGCTCTCATATCCCGAACCCCTCGCGGAAGGGAGGATTCAGGTGCTCCGTTCGTCTCTCGTGCTCGCCGCCTCGGCACTCGCGGCGCTTGCGCTCTCCGTTGCCGGCGCATCCGGCAGCGCATCGGCTCCGGCCTCGTTCCCCGTCAGCGTGATCGGCTCCAACGGCAAGGTCACGGTCGCCAAGCGCCCGTCCCGCATCGTCTCGCTCTCGCCGACGGCGACCGAGACGCTGTTCGCCATCGGCGCAGGCCCGCAGGTCGTCGCCGTCGACGACCAGTCGGACTTCCCGAAGAATGCGCCGAGAACAGCGCTCTCGGGCTTCACACCCAATGTCGAGGCGATCGCGACCTACCGCCCCGACCTCGTCGTCATAGCGTATGACCCGAAAGGTCTGTCGGGCGCGCTTGGACGGCTCGGCATCACTGTCCTGCACCAGGACGGCGCGAAGAGCTTCAAGGGTGCGTATCAGCAGATCCGCCAGCTCGGGCTCGTCACGGGTCGCGAGGCACGCGCGACGAAGCTGATCGCCGGCATGAAGAGGCGGATCGGCACGATCGTCGCGGACGCCCAGAACGCGCCGCGCGGTCTCGCCGTCTACCACGAGCTGACGCCCGACCTCTACTCCGCGACGTCGAAGACGTTCATCGGGCAGGTGTACACGGCGCTCGGCCTGAAGAACATCGCCGACGCCGCCGACTCGGACGGCTTCGGCTATCCGCAGCTGTCCGCCGAGTACGTCGTCTCGACCAGTCCGGACGTGATCGTGCTCGCCGACATCGTGTGCTGCGGTCAGAAGGCGTCGACCGTCGCCGCGCGGCCGGGCTGGGATCGCGTCAATGCCGTTCGCAGCGGGTCGATCGTGCGCATCGACGACTCGATCGCCTCACGCTGGGGACCCCGGATCGTGAATTTCTTCCGGGCCGTCTCCGCGGCTCTCGAGCGGCTGCGCCAGTAGCGGCGTGTCGATCGCAGCGGAGCACGTCTCCGAGGTTCGCGCCCGCGGTCTGAGCGCCGCCTGGGCGTGCTCTGCTGTCGCGTTCCTGCTCGTGTCGCTTGCGATCGGCGTGCTCGTCGGGCCCGTCGACCTCGGGGTCGGAGCCGTGCTCGAGTCGGCGGCAGCACGCCTCCACATCCCCGGCTTCTCGACATCGCTCTCGCCGACCGAGGAGGCGATCCTCTGGGAGATCCGCGTGCCGCGGGTCGTCCTCGCGGCGCTCGTCGGCGCGATGCTCGCGGTTGCGGGAGCGACGTATCAGGGTGTGTTTCGCAATCCGCTCGCGGATCCGTACCTGCTCGGCGTCGCGGCCGGCGCGGGCCTCGGCGCAACGATCGCGATCGCGTATCTGCCAGAAGGGCTCCGGGGACAGCGCGTGCTTCCCGTCGCAGCCTTCGTCGGAGGATCGATCGCGGTGATGCTCACCTACGCCGTGGGCCGCTCGGCACGGAGGGAGCGCGACGCGGCGACGTTGATCCTCGCCGGCGTCACGGTGACCGCGTTCTTCACGGCGTGGCAGACGTTCGTGCAGCAACAGAACGCGGAGACGCTCCAGGAGGTCTACTCGTGGATCCTCGGGAACATCCCGAGCACCGGCTGGTCGGACGTCTTCCTGATTCTTCCGTACGTCGCCGTTGCGATCGTCGTGGTCGTCGCGCTCCGTCGCGTCGTGGACGTCCTCAATCTCGGCGACGACGAAGCGGCGAGCCTCGGGGTCGACGTGCGCCGCGTCAGGCTCGCGCTCATCGTTGCTGCGACGCTCGGGACCGCTGCCGCGGTTGCGGTCACCGGGCTCATCGGCTTCGTCGGGATCATCGTCCCGCACACGATCCGACTGCTCACCGGGGTCGGCTACCGCGCACTGATCCCGCTCTCGGTGGTCGTGGGCGCGGGCTTTCTCGTCCTCGCGGACGTCGTCGCGCGCACGGCGATCGCTCCGGGAGAGATCCCGCTCGGAGTCGTGACGGCCTTCTTCGGCGCGCCGTTCTTCGCGCTCGTGCTGCGCACGACGAGAGGAGGTGCATCGTGATCGAGTTGCGCGGCGTGACGGTGGAGCTCGGCGGTCGACCGGTGGTCGATCGCGTCGATGCGGTCGTCGCTGACGGAGAATGGCTCGCGCTCATCGGCCCGAACGGCGCGGGGAAGACGACGCTCCTCCGGGCGATCGCACGGCTGATCCCGTTCGCCGGCGAGATCCAGCTCGACGGACGACCGAGCGCCGACCTCCCTCGAGGCGAGCTCGCGCGGCTCGTCGCCGTAGTCCCGCAGGAGCCGTCGACGCCGCCGTGGATGACCGTGGCCGAGTACGTCCTCCTCGGCCGCACGCCGCACCTCGGCCCGCTTGCGAAGGAGGGAGCGCGCGACCGAGAAGCGGCGGCGCGCGCACTCGCACGCCTCGACCTCCTGCCGTTCACCGACCGGCGCCTCGGGACGCTCTCCGGCGGCGAGAAGCAGCGCGTCGTCGTCGCCCGCGCACTCGCACAGGAGGCTTCGATCGTCCTCCTCGACGAGCCGACGGCGGCACTCGACATCGGGCATCAGCAGCAGGCGCTCGAGCTTCTCGACGGCCTTCGCGAGGAGTCGGGACTCACGCTGGTCGCGGCCATGCACGACCTGACCCTCGCCGCGCAGTACGCCGACCGGATGCTGCTGCTCGCTGCCGGCCGCGTCGTCGCCGACGGCTCGCCTGCCGATGTCCTCACCGAGCACGCGATCGCGGAGCACTACGGCGCTTCGATCGACGTCGTGCCGGTGGGCGACCGCATCGCAGTCGTACCACGTCGCCGTCAGAGCTCCGTATAGAGGCGCGTCGACCCTAGACTGAAACGCGATGCTGAAAGCCGTGGTCGTGACCTGCCTCGTTGCGGCAATCGCGTTGCCTGCGACTGCACTTGCGCAGGGCAAGGTGTTCTTCGAAGACACGATTCCGAGTGCGCGCTCGTCCTCCGTCACGATCACGACGCACCGGCCGGCTGCGTTTCGCGTGCTCCTCCGCGTCCCGACCGAGGGTCGAGCGAAGCTCTTCCTCACGGGGACGCACGCCCCCAAGGGCGGTGCGCTGATCGATACGAAGACGTACGCATGCGACGGCGCCGCCGGGTCGTTCTACTGCAAGGCATCGTACGACCCGCTGCCGAAAGGCACGTATACGTGGCGGATCAGCTGGGTGAGCACGGCCCAGGTGGGGCCGAAGAGGCCCGGGCACGTCGAGCTCACCGTTCGCTGGTAAGCCGTCGCCGGAGCGACGGCTAGCATCGGCCGGTGAGCGTCGCAGCCCCCGAGAGCTACCTCGCGGACCTCAACGAGGCCCAGCGCGAGGCCGTCCTCGCGACGGAGGGACCGCTCCTCGTCGTCGCTGGTGCAGGCTCGGGAAAGACGCGCGTCCTCACCTACCGGGTCGCGCATCTCATCCGTGCGTGCGGGGTGAAGCCGAACGAGATTCTCGCGATCACGTTCACCAACAAGGCGGCGGGGGAGATGCGCGAGCGGCTCGAACGCATGCTCGGACAGACCGCCCGCGCTATCTGGATCCTCACCTTCCACGCCGCGTGCGGACGGATGCTGCGGCGAGAGGCACAGCGCCTGGGCTACACGTCCAGCTTCACGATCTACGACGACCAGGATCAGGTGCGGCTCGTGAAGGCGTGCCTCGAGGAGCTCGGCAAGGACACGAAGCGGTTCTCGCCGCGCGGGATCCATGCGCAGATCTCACGCGCGAAGAACGAGCTCGTCTCGCCCGAGGAGTACGCGAGCCGCGTCGCCTCGTTCTGGGATCAGACGGTCGCCGAGACGTACGAGCTGTACCAGCGCCGCCTCCACGCCTCGAACGCCGTCGACTTCGACGACATGCTCATGCTCACCGTGCAGGTCTTCGAGCGCTTCCCCGAGGCGCTCGAGCGCTGGCGGAAGGCGTTCCGCTACGTCCTCGTCGACGAGTACCAGGACACGAACCATGCGCAGTACCGGCTGCTGCAGCTCCTCGGCGGCGAGCACGGGAACGTGTGCGCAGTGGGAGACCAGGACCAGAGCATTTACTCATTCCGTAGCGCGGACATCCGCAACATCCTCGAGTTCGAGAAGGACTTCCCGGGAACGCAAGTCGTCACCCTGGAGCAGAACTACCGCTCGACCAACACGATCCTCCGGGCGGCCAACTCGCTGATCGAGCAGAACACCGAGCGCAAGCCGAAGCGGCTCTTCTCCGACCTCGGCGAAGGCGATCGGGTGCGCGCGATCGAGGTCGAGGACGAGCACGCGGAGGCGCGTTTCGTCGCGGCGGAGATCGCATCGCTCATCGGCGGTGGCTACTCCGCGAGCGAGATCGCGGTCTTCTACCGGATGAACGCGCAGTCGCGTGTGCTCGAAGACGTGCTCGTAAGGCAGGACGTGCCGTACCAGGTCATCGGCGGCCCGCGCTTCTACGAGCGTGCGGAGATCCGCGACGCGACCGCGTACCTCAGCGTGCTCGTGAATCCGCAGGACGCCACGTCGCTCCTGCGGATCACGAACCGTCCGCGCCGCGGTATCGGCGACACCTCGCTGCAGAGGCTGGTCGCGCATGCGGAAAACACGGGCCGCACTCTCTTCCAAGCGATGGCAGACCCCGAGGCGGCGGGTGTCACCGCTGCGTCGTGCCGCGCGATCCGCGGCTTCCACGCGACGATGGAGTCGCTCATGGCGCTCTCGCAGGAGCTCCATGCGGACGAGCTCCTCGAGCGTGTCCTCGAGAAGTCGGGCACGCTCGACGCTCTCGAGGCCGAGCGGACGATCGAGGCGCGCGGGCGCATCGAGAACCTGCAGGAGCTCGTCGGCGTCGCGCGCGAATACCGGCAGCAGGCCGAGGAACCGTCGCTGGCCTCGTTCCTGCAGGAGATCTCGCTCGTCTCCGACCAGGACACGATCAGCGACGAGCGCGGCCTCGTCACGCTCATGACGCTCCACAACGCCAAGGGCCTCGAGTTCCGCGCGGTCTTCATGATCGGGATGGAGGAGGGAATCTTCCCGCACTCGCGCTCGATCGAGGAGCAGGGGGTCGAGGAGGAGCGGCGCCTCTGCTACGTCGGCATGACGCGGGCGATGGAGCGCCTGACGATGACGCACACGCTCGCGCGCACGCTCTTCGGACGTCGGGAGTACAACCTGGCGTCGCGCTTCCTCGACGAGTTGCTGCAGGAAGTGGAGCGCGAGCGCCTCCGCCCGGCGTCGTGGAGCGGGTACGGCTCGCCATCTGCGGCGGCGATCGAGCCTCGGCCGGGGATCGCGCTCTCGACCGGCGACGCGGTGCGCCACGGGTCGCTCGGTGAGGGGATCGTCACGGAGATCCAGCCGGGAGGAGTCGTTACGGTTCGCTTCGCTGCGGATGGAACCGAACGGAGGCTGATGGTCGAGTACGCACCCCTGGAGAAGATCGAGTGAGCACCACTCGCCGAAGGCGAGCGGTCGCGGGGGAAACCATGTTTCCCCCGCGCGCCCCCTTCTTCTCGAGATCGTGGGGAACCTCCCGGTTCCCCACGCCCCTCCACGCTCACGATCCGGAGACCGGATCGTGAGCTTTCGCGTCAAGCCCTGCAAGAACGTCGAGGAGTTCGGGCAGGCGGTCTTCGCGATCGGCCAGTACTTCGGCATGGAGCCGACCGAGGAGCGCATGGAGCGCTTCTCGAAGAACCTGCCCATCGAGCGCATGCACGCCGCCAGCGAAAACGGCGAGATCATCGGCGGCGCGGGTGCGTTCCCGTTCGAGCTGACCGTTCCCGGCGCCGTCGTCCCGACCGCGGGCGTGACCGTCGTCGGCACGTTCCCGACCCATCGCCGGCGCGGCGTCCTGCGCGCGATGATGCGGGCGCAGTTGGACGACGTCCATGCCCGGGGTGAGCCCCTGGCTCTCCTGTGGGCCTCCGAGGACACGATCTACGGGCGGTACGGCTACGGGATGGCGTCGCAGTGCGCCGACGTGTCGATCCCCAAGGCGTTCTCGTCCTTCGCGCGTCCGCTGGAGCGCGAGGGAACGACGCGCATCGTCGACGCCGGAGAAGCGTTGAAGCTCTTCCCGCGCGTGTGGGACGCCGTCCGCCGCCGGACACCCGGCATGCTCTCGCGCAGCCGCAACTGGTGGGAGCTCCGCGTGCTCTTCGAGCCGCCGGGAGGCGGAGGCGGGAGCGAGGGCGGGCCGAAGCGCTTCGTCGTCCTCGAGCGCGACGGACGACCCGAGGGCTACGCGATCTACAGGCACAAGCCGAAGTTCGAGGACGGCGATTTCGACTCGGAGACCCATGTCGTCGAGGCCGTAGCGCTCGACGGACGCCCGACCGCCGAGATCTGGCGCTACCTCCTCGACATCGACTGGTCGGCACGGATCACGGCGTCCCTGCTTCCAGTCGATCATGCGCTCTGGTGGCTGCTCGCGGCGCCGAGGCGCATGCGGCCGAGGATCGGCGACGGGCTCTGGGTGCGACTCGTCGATGTCGGCGCCGCCCTCTCGGCGCGTGCGTACGCCGCCGACGGAGCAGTGGTGCTCGACGTGATCGACGAGTTCTGCCCGTGGAACGCAGGCGTCTGGCGTGTCTCCCGAGGCCAGGCGAAGCGCACGACGACCGCCCCTCAGCTTCGGCTGGACGTGAGCACGCTGGGAAGCACCTACCTCGGGGGGTTCTCGTTCTCCGAGCTCGTACGAGGCGGGAGGATCGAGGAGCTTCGCCGCGGTGCCGCAGCACGCGCGGACGCGATGTTCGCGGCCGAGCGCGCGCCGTGGTGTCCTGAGATCTTCTGACACGTAGGACAGGAGATCCGCCGACGCGGACTCGCTGGCGCCGCGTGGATCGACCTCGTCCGCTTCTCGCGTGAAACTGGCGGCGTGCCGCTCGCCGTCGAGTTCCCGCCCCATTCGGCAGAGTGGACGTTCTTCATTGCCGCGCTGGTGCTGCTCGTCGGGCCGGTCATCGCCGAGCGTTGCCGCCTTCCCGGCCTCGTCGGCATCGTGCTCGGAGGGATGCTCGTCGGTCCGTTCGTCCTCGATCTGATCCCACGCGAGGGCGTCGTCGAGTCCCTGGGCGAGCTCGGGCTGCTCTTCCTCATGTTCCTCGCCGGCCTCGAGCTCGACCTCGACGAGTTCCAGCGAAACCGCTCTCCGGCGCTGACCTTCGGCGCGCTCACCTTCTCATTCCCGTTCGTTCTCGGCCTCCTGCTCGTACTGCCGTTCGGCTACGGGCTCGCGACCGCCGCGCTCTACGGATCGCTCTGGGCGTCGCACACGCTCATCGCGTATCCGATCGTGCAGGAGCACAAGCTGACGCGCCAGCGGGCCGTCGGCATGGCCAGCGGCGGCACCGTGATCACCGACACGCTTGCTCTCTTCGTCCTCGCCGTCGTCGTCGGGTCGGTCGAAAGCGACGATCGCTCCGCGGTGATCCTCGTGAAGCTGACCATCGGCCTGGTCGTTCTCGCGGTCTACTGCGCGTTCCTGTTGCCCGCGATCGGCAGCTGGTCGCTCACCCATCTCGGCTCGGGCATCGTGCCGACGTTCCTCTTCCTGCTCGTCGCTCTCACCTCGGCCGCGCTGCTCGCGGACCGCATGGGGCTGGAGGGAATCGTCGGTGCGTTCTTCGCCGGCCTCGCCCTCAACCGGCTCGTGGCCTCTCGTCCCGAGGAGAAGGAGCGCTTCGAGTTCGTGGGCGCGGCGCTGCTCGTTCCGTTCTTCCTGCTCTCGACCGGGATGCTGCTCGATCCGCGGCAGTTCACCGAGCCGAGGGTTCTCGTCCTCGCCGGCGCTTCACTCGCGATCGTCCTGGTGGGAAAGTCGACGGCAGCGTTCCTCAGCGGGCGTCGCTCTGGCTTCGAGCGCTCCGAGACGAAGCTCGTCTTCGGCCTCACCGTTGCGCAAGCCGCCGCCACGCTGGCGGCCGTCACCATCGGAACGGAGGCGGGGATCTTCGACGAAAACCTCCTCAGCGCGACCCTCGTCGTCGTGCTGGCCACGGTCATCATCTCCAGCATCGTCACGCGAATCGCCGTGCGCTCACTCGATCCTCCGTCCCCGGCGTAGCGGCTACAATCGCCGCCCCGAGGGCGGTTAGCTCAGTTGGGAGAGCACCAGCTCGACAAGCTGGGGGTCACTGGTTCGAGCCCAGTACCGCCCATCTAGAAGGCGCTAGAAGCAGCGCCCATTCCACTGGGTTCGACCGCCGCCGGAACCGATCACGGTCTCCTGAGGCCACGTCGCTAGGGCCGCGTCTCGATCGCGCTGTAAGGGTCGTACCGCGTGCGCGGACACTCGCCCCACAGCCCTAGCCGCTTCGCTCGCGCATCCTTCGCGAGCCTCTCGAGCTGCCGCGCATACCGCCCTCGGCGACCCTCGTAGAAGTATGGAGCGCCCGCGCCGAGGGCGACCAGTCGGAGGTTGACGTTCACGCCGTCGCCTGCTCTCACGACATAGCGCAGGAGACGACCGAAGCGGTCGACGGGATCGGTGGCGGGCTCGACGGCGAGGCGCACGGACGTTCCAGGCGGGAGCAGTCCTCTGGTTGTCGCCGACGCCTGCGGCCCGTAGCACTCCGTGCCGAAGTAGACCTCGGGTGTGTCGATCTGTACGAGCCGCACGCGCTGGCCGTTGGCGAGCACAACCGTGTCACCGTCAGTCACGTGGTCGATGCGGAAGGTCGCGTGCTGGCTCGAATTCGCGCTGGCCGCGGCGAGGAGCGCCGCGCACGTCGCAACGAGGAGGGACTTCATCCGGCTCTGATCCTCGTCGCGGCTTGCCTCCCGCGTCAACCTCGTACTCAGGCTGTCTGTGCGTTCACGCGCCGTTATCCTCCTCCGAGGTCAAGCGGCTGGGACTCGTTCGGCTCACGGAGGTGCTTCGCAATGGCTGAGAGGAAATCCGCAACGAACGGCACGCAGAAGGCCGCCAAGAGCACGACGGCGAAGCGGCAAGACGTCCACCGGGTTCACGGACGAGGAGCGAGCGGCGATGAAGGAGCGCGCCAAAGAGCTGAAGGCGGAGGCGCGCGCCAACAAGGACAGGGCGGACGGGGAAAGCGACGTGCTCGCGAAGATCGCCGAGATGCAGGGATCCGATCGCGCCATGGCCGAGCGGCTCCATGCGATCGTCAAGGCCAGCGCGCCGGCCCTCTCGCCGAAGACCTGGTACGGGATGCCCGCGTATGCCAGGGACGGCAAGGTCGTCTGCTTCTTTCAAAGCGCGGAGAAGTTCAAGTCGAGGTACGCGACGCTCGGCTTCAGCGACGAGGCGAACCTCGACGAGGGCGCCATGTGGCCGACCTCCTTCGCGCTGAAGGAGTTGACCGCCGCCGACGAGGCAAGGATCAGCGCGCTCGTGAAGAAGGCGGTGAGCTGAGGACCGAGGTCGCGCACTTGATTCACGAGGTGAATCCGCACTCGGAGCCGTGGTACGCTCGCGCCTCTGCGGCGACGGGGGTGAGGATTGGGGCGGCGTGTGCCGGGGTTGGCTGCAATCGGTGCTGCCGTGCTGTTGGCCATCGCGGCCGGAGGAGCTGCTGCGCCGTTGGGCAGCGACCAGTTCCGGGTGGTCACGTTGCGCCATGCGCCGACGAAGTTCACCATCCGCGCTCCCGAGGGCTTCAGGTTGAACCTGCGGAACGGCGTGTATGTCATGCGCAAGGGCTCCGTGACCGTGAGCTACGCGCGACTCGACACGAGAGTGAGTCCGGCTCAGCTCGGGGTTGCCTTGCTCCAGGCGCTCCCGGGTCGTGTCCTCGTGCGTGCCGGTGACAACAAGCACTTCGTCGCAGCAGTCGCGGGCGGATCGCGCAACGACCACTTCGTCGTCGAGCGGGCCGGCGCACGGCTCGCCGTCACCGCGAGCACGACTCGCGGCATGGCGCCGGTCGCCCTCGAGACCTTGCGGCAGATGGGGCTCTCGGCCCGCGGCGGCGCCATGCTGCGTGCGCCGAAGGCCCGATCCCAGAAGGCCATTCCGCTCCGGCCCTACCGGGCGCCGGACGGTGGTGCGACGGCGCTCGTACCCGCTGGCAACGACTGGGACATCCAGAGCAATGGTGGCTTGATCGAAGGTGGAAGCCGGCGCGGCATCTTCCTCTTCGGGTTCTCGTACAACGTGCCATTGACGGCTCCGCCGAACTCGCCGCCGAGCTTCATCACCGGCCCGTACCTGAGTGCGGTGCAGGCCCTCCGGCAGCTCTTCCCGCGGTTGTCACCGAGCATCCAGAACATTCGTGTCCGGCGCGTGCTGAAGGACGCGATCCTGCCGAGCTTCACGTCGTCGGGAATGCTCCTCTTCGACTACCGGCTGAACGGGCGACCGTGGACGGGTGTCGCCACGGTGGCAACGGATCACCCGTCGAAGTACAGCAACTTCCTCTGGAACTTCTACTACAGCGGTATCGGCGTGCCGGCGGGCTCCGACCCGGCCGTCGGCGTCGGGTTGCTCCGGTCCTGGCGCAGCTGGGACCCGAGCGGGGCGATTGCCGCACGCACCCGCGCGGCCATCACGCTGATCAACGAGACCAACGAGATCTGGCAGCAGACCAATGAGTTCCGATCGCGGATTGCCGACCAGCAATCACGCGACGTCGGCTGCCTGCTGTCGGGGTACTACATCATCGAGGACAACGCCCGCCGCTACGGGCTGCCGCCTCTCGACTGTGGTCAGATCTACACCGAGCGTGGATGACCGCGGGGCTTGCTAGCCATGCGGGTCGGCGTGCCGTCAGGGGCCGCTAACCCGCATGGGTGCTGGCGATACTAGTCGTCCGTCGCCAGCCGTCGCTGTGTCTTCTTCGGTCTTGCAGTCGTTCGTGGTCGCGCTTCGGCGTTACACGCCGGTGTCGTGGCCTGAATCGGCGCGCGCCTGAACTCGCGTGCCGTAGACGACGACGAAGCAGAGCAGAAGGACTGCCAGTGCCGCAACTGGCCAGATCATGGTTGTTCCATCGTCCGGAATCCGACTTGCCCGTATCCCTCGACCGACGGTTCGGGCTAGCCTCCCGACGATGAGGATTCGCGCCGCGGTGTTGGAGGAGTTCGGGCAGCCGCTCGTCGTGCAGGAGCTCGACCTCGCGGAGCCGGAGGCGGGGGAGGTGCTCGTTCGACTCGCTGCCTGCGGCGTCTGCCACACGGATCTCTACACGGCGTCGGGCGCGGATCCGACCGGCTACGCGCCCTGCGTGCTCGGGCACGAAGGCGCCGGCGTAGTCGAGCGCGTCGGCTCCGACGTGACGCTCGTCGCGCCGGGCGACCACGTCATCACGCTCTTCTCGGCGGAGTGCGGCCAGTGCATCCACTGCCGCAGTGGACGCACGAACCGCTGCGTCGCGATCCGCGACATGCAGGGGCTGGGCTATCTCCCCGACGGCACGACGCGGCTGTCGCGCGACGGGGAGCCGATGCGGCACTTACATGGGCACGTCGACGTTCGCGGAGTACACGGTGATGCCGGAGATCGCGCTCGCGAAGGTCTCGCCGGAGGCGTCGCTCGAGGGGTGCGCGCCGTTCGCCTGCGGTCTCGCGACGGGGATCGGGGCGGCGCTCTACACGGCCGACGTGCAGCCGGGCTCGACGTGCGTCGTCTTCGGCTGCGGTCTCGTCGGCCTCGGCGCCGTCATCGGCTGTCGCCTCGCCGGCGCCGAGCGGATCGTGGCGATCGACCTCGCCGAAGGACGACTCGAGAGCGCGCGCCACCACGGCGCCACCGACACGCGCGTCGCCGGCGACGACACGGTCGACTGGATCCGCGCGGAGACCGGAGGCTTCGGCGCCGACTACACGTTCGAGGCGACCGGCAACGTGGCGGTGATGCGCCAGGCCGTCGAGGCGGCGCGCGAAGCCTGGGGTCTCGCGACGATGGTCGGCGTGGCGGGGAAGGGCGAGACGCTCGACATCGTCCCGCGATTCCTCATCACGGGCCGGCGTGTGACCGGCTCGTCGTTCGGCGGCGTGAAGGGCCGCACGCAGGTGCCGCTGCTCGTCGATCGCTGGCTCGCCGGCGAGATCGACGTCGAGTCGCTCCTCAGCCACCGCCTCACGCTCGACGAAGTCAACCGCGGCTTCGAGCTGATGGAGGCACAGGACGGCATCCGCAGCGTGATCACGTTCGCGTAGGTAGTTGCGGAGTGCGCGAGGCGCATCTACCCTGACGCCCGTCGTGCGGCCGCTCACACGCCCCGGACTCCTCGTCGCGATCGCGGTCGCAGTCGTCGCTCTTCCGACCGTTGCGTCAGGCGCGCTCTCGTCGCCGACTGCACCGACGGCTGTCGCCGCGAACAGCACGACGTATCAGGACTCGTCGGGAGAGAACCCGGCTGCGCCGGACATCACGACGCTGACGGTCTCGAACACCGACGCGGGGCTCATCCAGTTTCGCGTGAACATCCCGAACCGAGCGCAGCTCGGGCAGGACATGCTGATCCTCCTGTTCGTCGACACCGACGCGAATCCGGACACCGGTGACCCCGAGTCGATCGGTGCGGACTACGTCATCCAGATCTTCGGCGGCGAAGCCGCCCTGTTCCGCTGGGACGGCAGCGACTTCACGCGGCGAGCAGGCGATCCGCCCGCGACATCGCTGATCTTCAGCTACCAGAACGGCGCCACGATCACGATGAGCGCCGCGGAGCTGGGCAACACCAAGAAGTTCGGCTTCGCCGTGATCGCGATCTCCGGCGTTGCCGTCGATCCGACGACGGGTGACACCGATTTCACGAACGCGGTAGCGGACGTCGCGCCGGCATCCGGCGCCGGCCTCTACCAGTACGAGGTCAAGATCACGCCGCCGACGCTCGTCGCGAAGAGCTTGAAGCCGACTCCCAAGAATCCGATTGCCGGGCGCACCTTCATGCTCCGGCTCGTCGCGGCGCGCTCCGACACGGGCGCGGTCGTTCAGAACGGACGGGTCACGTGTGTCGGACGTGTCGGAAACGCACGACTCACCGCGCAGGTTCAGCGTGTACAGGGCGGGGCGGCGACCTGCACGTGGAATCTCCCGGTCACCGCGAGGGGCAAGACCTTCCGCGGATCGGTAGCGGTCGTGTTCGAGGGGCTGAAGGCGGGCCAGAGTTACTCGGGGAAGGTTCGCTGAGCACCGCCCGCCCGTGCGACGCCTAGCGCTCCTCGTCCCTCTCCTCGCTGCCGTCGCCGTTACCGGGACAGCCTCGGGATCGCTCGACCGCACGCCCCGCGACGTCGTCGAGCAGGCGTTGATGAAGGTGAAGCCGGCGCCCGACTACTCCGGCGTCACGCGAAACGCAGGCAATCGCGTGCGCGTCGTCGTCACACTCGACGACCCGCCGCTCGCGGCCGCCGCGTTCTCCCGTCGCCTTCCGGGCCTCGGCGGCGACGTCAAGCTCAATCTGTCGACGGCGTTCGCGCGCTCCTACCTCGGAAGCCTCGAAGCGGCTCAGGCAAAGGCGATTGCGAGCATCCGCCAGGAGATTCCCGAGGCGAAGGTGAGCCGGCGCTATCAGGTGCTCGTCAACGGGTTCGCCGTGAGCGTGCCGTACGCGAAACTCCCGGAGCTCCTGGACGCAGAAGCCGTCGGCCACGTCTACCCGAGCTACTCGTATCGGCTGAACTTGAACCGTGGGCCCTCCGTGCTCGGTGCACCGGCGTTCTCGAGTCTTACGGGCGCGCGCGGACAGGGCGTCAAGGTCGCGGTCGTCGACGACGGCGTCGATCACGAGCATCCGTTCCTCGATCCCACCGGCTTCTCGTATCCGCCCGGATTCCCGAAGGGAACGTCGGGCTCGACCACGCCGAAGGTGATCGTCTCGCGCGGATTCGCAGGGCCGGGAGCGAACAGCGCGCCGCTCGACCGCGACCGCTCCTTCCACGGAACGCACGTGGCGGGCGTGATCGCAGGAGTCAAGACGGACGTCAAGGCCGGCCAGACCGGCTTCTGCATCGAGTCGGCGGGCGGTTGCCATCCCGCAGTGGACGACCTCGAGGGTGTCGCGCCCCGCGCGTACATCGGGAACTACCGCGTCTTCAACGTTCCCGCGCCCGCGCCGCTCGGCGGCTGCTGTTCGGCGAACAGCCCGGAGATCGTCGCGGCCTTCGAGGCTGCGGTGCGCGACGGCATGGACGTCATCAACTTCTCGGGCGGTGGCCCGCAGGCGGACCCGCGGACGGACATCCTCATCCAGGCCGTTGCGAATGTCGTCCGCGCCGGCGTCGTGCCGATCATCTCGGCCGGAAACGACCGTGACTTCTTCGGCCTCGGGACTGCGGGCTCTCCCGCAACCGCGCCGGATGCGATCAGCGTCGGCGCGGTTGCGAACGCTCACGTCTTCGGCCCGTCGATGTCGGTGCTCGCTCCCAGCGGCATCGGTCGGATGCCCTTCGCTCCGGCGGACAACGTGCCTCCGTCGTGGATCTCGACCGACCAGCGGCTCCTCGACGTCGGAGCGATCAGCGGCGTCAACCGTCAGCTGTGCGACGCGGCACCTGCGGGATCGCTGCGCGGCGCGATCGCACTCGTCAGCCGCGGCGGCTGTCCCTACGGCGTGAAGTCCACGCGCGCGAGCCAGGCCGGTGCGACCGGACTGATCGTCGCCGAGAACCGCCCGGGGGATCCCACGTTCGCCTTCTTCTCCGGGCTTCCGGGCGGCACGATCTCCGATCTCGACGGCGCGCGGATCCGCGCGGCCGCCGCAGGGCGTGGCGGCGCGGTCACCGTGCGCTTCACCCGGGACACGCTCGAGGTACCGACGACGTGGGCAGGCGTGCCGACGAGCTTCTCGGCGGGCGGGCTCACGCCTTTCGGACACGCGTTGAAGCCCGACGTGATGGGTCCCGGCGCCCAGATCCTCTCGTCGACGCTCCCGGAGTTCGCCGGTGACGAGTACGCGGTTCTCGACGGGACGAGCTTTTCCGCGCCGCACATCGCAGGTGCGGCAGCACTGCTCACGCAGCGGCACCCGTCGTGGACGCCTCAGCAGATGAAGTCGGCGCTCATGTCGACCGCAGGCCCGTCGTTCGCGGACACCTCCCTCACGCAAGAGGCGTCGGTCATCGTGCAGGGCGCCGGCCTCGTGGGCGTTGCCGCAGCCGATCGCCCGCTCATCTTCTCGGAGCCGCAGTCGCTGTCCTTCGGCTACCTCGTCGCCGGCGGAGGCGCGAACTCGAAGACGATCCCGGTGACGATCTCCGACGCGGGAGACGGAGCCGGAACGTGGACGGTCGACGTGCGGCCGCAGGTGGCGTCCACGGGAGCGACGGTCGAGGCCGCGCCGGTCACGATCGGGCCAGGCGGGACGGCGAACATGCAGATCGTCGCTCGTGCGTCCGCAGGCGCCGTCCAGGGCGACAACTTCGGATTCGTCGTCCTGCGCCGGGGAAGCGACGCGCGCCGTATTCCCGTACGCGTTCTCCGTCTCGCGCTCGTCGCTCCAGGGTGCTCCGGTCACGGCTCTCAAGACGATTCAGTCGGGCGATACGCGAAACGGCGAGGACCGCGCGAGCGTCTATCGCTGGCCGACGTCGCCCTTCTCGATCCTCGGGATCTTCGGCGTCGATCCGTCGGTGAACGACGACGGCAAGGAGAGGATCTACTCGCTCGACATCGCCAAGCAGGCGGTGAACGCGGGCGTCGTCGTCGTCAAGCCGGCGCCGCGGCTCAACGCGTCCATCACGGCGCTTCTGAGCTCGAATCAGCCGATCCATCCCTGGTTCATGGGCTCGCTCGACGAGAACGACGTTCTCGGGTATGCCGGCATCCCGGTGAACGTCAACGGCGGCCTGCCGGACTTCCTGTACTCGATCGGCACGGCCGGCGGCGTCTTCCTCCCGCCGGGCCGCTACTACGTCTCGGTGGACTCCGGTCGCGACCTCTTCACCGGTCGGTCGCTCGCCGGGCCGTACACGCTTCGCTCGTGGGTCAACGACGTGAAGCCGCCGACGGTGAGGGTCATCACGAAGACGCTGTCGAGCGGGCGCCCGACGATCGTCGCGAAGATCACGGACGCGAAGTCCGGAGTCGATCCGCTCTCCCTGCAGCTCTTCTTCGGGCCGTCGACCCGCCAATCGACGGTCGGCGCGACACTCTTCGATCCGGTCACCGGGATCGCCGCCTTCTCCGTTCCGCGCGAGTCGCTCCCCCTCCAGGCCGGTACCCAGTTCATGCAGGTGGTCGCATCGGACTTCCAGGAGTCGAAGAACATCAACACGGAGTCCGACAGCCCGCTTCCCAACACGCGCTTCCAGGGGATCCGCGCCGAGGCGGTCGATCGCCCGACGGTGACGTGGGTCACTCCCGGACAAGGGGAAGTGCCTCGCCGCGCGGCAGAAGCTGCTCGTCGTGGCGAACGACAACGTGCAGATCTCGTCCGTCGGCTTCTTCGACGGCAACCGACAGATCGACCGCGTCAGCAAGAACGTCGCGGGTCTCTACGAGACGACGTGGCGCACGAGCGGCAAGCGCAAGGGCGCGCACACGCTGACGGCCGTCGCCTCCGACGTGCGCGGGCGCGAAGCCGAGGCAGCTCGGACAGTGCGCGTCTGCAAGTGATCGCAGCGACACGGTTCGGCAAGCTGCTCCCGGCCGGCGGCACGATCGGCGTGGCTGCCGCAGCGAGCCCGTACGACAGTCGCTCGGACGTCCTGCGCGGCGTCGAGTGGTGGGAGGCGCGCGGATATCGGGTGAAGCTCGCCGAGGGGGTCTGGGACCGCGACGACTACGTCGCGGGTGACGCGAAGCGACGCGGGGAGGACCTCAACGCGCTCTTCGCCGATCCCGAGGTCGACGTCGTTCAGGCGCTCCAGGGTGGCTTCGGATCGGCCCAGGCGATTCCGTACCTGGACTTCGATCTCATCGCCGAGAACCCGAAGCCGCTCGTCGGCTACTCGGATCTCACCGCGCTCCACGTCGCCATCCGTCAGCGCGCGGGGGTTGCGACGATCTACGGCAACGGCCTGATGGGGGTCGGCGCCGTCGAGACGACCACGTTCACGAAGGAGCGCCTGCTCGACGTCCTGCGCACCGGTGGCGCCGGCGAGGTGCCGCACGATCCCGACGACCCGTGGGTGCGCTCGATCCACGGCGGCCGCGTCACCGCGCCGCTCGTCGGAGGCTGCCTCTGGCTTCTCATGCAGACGATGGGGACGCCGTGGGAGATCGAGCTCGACGGCGCGATCCTCTTCTTCGAGGACACCCACACGCCGCCGTACTACCTCGACGGTCACCTCGTCCAGCTCGCGCATGCCGGCAAGCTGGAGCAGGTTGCAGGCGTCGTCGTGGGGCAGATGGAGAAGTCGGACTACGGCGACCTGCGGCCGGTGTCGGACTGGGCGCGCTCGCGCACGATCGAGGATGTCCTGGAGGAGCGCCTCGAGCCGCTCGGAGTCCCCGTGATCTATGGCCTCCCGCTCGGGCACACGAAGCACCTCGCCGCGCTTCCGCTCGGCGTCACGTGCACGCTCGACGCCGACGCGAAGACACTCACGGTCGACGAGCCGGCTCTTCGGTAGCGGCCTCGTCCTCCTCTTCGTGGTGGATGAAGAGGCCGCGAACGACGCCGACGATCTGCGCTCGTAGCGGCGGGCCGGGCGGGCCTGGCGGCTGAGACCATGCGTGCGCGAACTCGGCGCCGAGGAGCAGGATCCAGGCGACGACGTAGACGAAGAAGAGAAACGTCATGACGCCCGCGAGCGATCCGTAGATGAGGTTGTAGCGCGAGAAGTCGGAGAAGACGATCGCGAGGACTTTCGTCGCGCCCCAGATCCCGACGGACGTGAGAATCGCCCCGGCGAGGGCGCCGCGCCGGCGAAGCTTGCGCGCCGGCACGAAGCGGTAGAGCAGGAGCACGGTGACCGCGATCGCAACGAGCTGAACGCTGTCGCGGAGGAGCAGGCCCGACGGCGTCTCGATGCCCGCCCAGTGTGTGAACCGGTCGACGAGCTCTCCGAAGAACGCCCCGAACGCCGACAGGCCGACGATGATGATCACGAGGACTCCGGCCGCCGCGACCAGGACGAAGTCGACCAGCTTGGCGCGCACGGCCGGCCGGCCGCGGTCGACCTTGAGGGCCGCCTCGAGCCCGAGCCGGATCGAGGCCATCATCCCCGACGCACCCCAGAGGAGCGCGACCAGCGAGATGAGCCCGATGGCCGAGAGCGGCGACGCGATCTGCTCGATCGATCGCTGGATGCTCCCCTGGCCGGACTGCGACACGGGGAGGAAGTCGACCAGCTCGTCGATGACCTGCTGGCGGAGCTCGTCGTCCTGGAGCACCAGGAGATCGACGTGTGCCCTCGCCGCTCGATACGCCGACGGAAGTCGGCCAGCCCGTCTATGACCTGCTGGCGGAGCTCGTCGTCCTGGAGCACCAGGCCGAAGATCGACACGAGCGCAATCGTCAGCGGAAAGAGCGAGAACAGGACGCGATAGGCGATCGCCGCTGCGTACTGGGTGCAGCGATCCGTGAACATGCCTCGATCGGCGAGGGGGTCGTTCAGCGGTGGGAGCTCCGCGAGCGACACGTCGCCCAGGCGACGACGATCGTGCCGAGGACGACGAGGAGCGCGGGTGCCGCGCGCAGGACGACCTCCGCTCGCTCGCTCCCGAGCTCGAGTGAGGCCGCTGCTGCGAAGACGCCGGCCAGCACGAGGCCGCCGGAGTGGCGAGCTCGAAGCCCGCGTTCGGTCCCAGGAGCACTCCGGGTGTCGCGAGCGCGTGCAGTCCGAGAAACGCGGCGCTCACGATGAACGCGAGCGAGATGAGGAGAAGGCGGGCGTCGCTGCGTCGCCGTGCCGCAGTCGTGACGCTGAAGCCGAGCGCGGTGGCGACGAGCGCGGCGCCGAGGACGAGCCAGAAGTGCGCCGGGTGGTTCTCCCAGTCGGGGTCGATCGCCGGTCGGGCGAGCAAGACGACGAGGAGGGCCAGCGGTGCAACGGCGACTGCGACCCAGGTGCCGGTACGCATCTCGATCAAGTATCCATGAGGCACGTCTATCCTCTCGCGCGATGAAGGTCGTCCTCCCCGACTCGTCCGAGCTCGAGCTCCCCGACGGCGCCAGCGGCCTCGACGCCGCGCGCGCCATCGGACCGAAGCTCGCCGAGCAGGCCGTCCTCGCCCGCGTGGACGGGTCGACGCGGGATCTTCGGCTGGCGCTGGCGGACGGCGAGCACGTCCAGTTCCTCACGACGCGCGACACGGCCGATCCGGACGCGCTCTACGTTCTCCGGCACTCGACCGCCCATCTGCTCGCCGAGGCGGTCATGCGCCTCCATCCCGGCGTGAAGATCGCGATCGGCCCGCCGATCGCCGACGGCTTCTACTACGACTTCGAGTTCCCGGAGCCGATCTCGGAGACCGACCTCGAGGCGATCGAGGAGGAGATCCGACGCGAGATCGCCGAGGGGCGCGAGTGGACACGCGAGGAGCTGTCCCGCGACGACGCGATCGCACGCTTCGAGGCCGAGTCGCAGCCCTACAAGGTCGAGCTCGCTCGCGGCGCCGAGGGTGCGATCTCGCTGTACACGCAGGGTGCATTCACCGATCTCTGCCGGGGCCCGCACCTCCAGACCGCAGCGCCGATCAAGGCGGTCAAGCTCACGAGCCTCGCGGGCGCGTACTGGCGCGGTGACGAGAAGAACACCCAGCTCACGCGGATCTACGGAACCGCCTTCTACTCCCAGGCCGACCTCGACGCGCACCTCGAGCGGCTGGAGCAGGCGCGTGCACGCGACCATCGCCGCCTCGGGACGCAGCTCGACCTCTTCCACCTCTCCGACCACTCGCCGGGCTCCCCGTTCTGGCACCCGAAGGGGATGGTGCTCTGGAACGCCCTCGAGGATCTGCGCCGCCGCGAGAACGCCCGACGCGGCTACGTCGAGGTGAAGACGCCGCTTCTGTACGACGTCCAGACCTACATCACGTCGGGGCACTACGACAACTACCGCGAGAACATGTTCTTCGTCCAGCCGCACGAGGGCGAGGAGCCGCTGGCCCTGAAGCCGATGAACTGCCCCGGCCACATGCTGCTGTTCGGCTCGCAGCTCCGCTCCTACCGCGATCTCCCGATCCGCTACGCGGAGTCGTCGACGCTGCATCGCGACGAGCGCGGCGGCACGCTGCACGGCCTGCTGCGCGTGAAGCACATCACGCAGGACGATGCGCACGTGTTCGTCACCGAGGAGCAGATCCAGGACGAGATCGACGCGATGATCGACTACGTCGACTACCTCTACGACCGCTTCGGCGTCACGCCGCACGCCGAGCTCTCGACGCGTCCCGAGAACAGGCTCGGAACGGACGAGCAATGGGATCACGCCGAGTCCGCCCTCGAGGCCGCGCTCGTACGGCATGGCATGGACTACGCGATCTCGCCCGGCGAGGGGACGTTCTACGGCCCGAAGATCGACCTCCACATGACGGACGTCATCGGACGAAGCTGGCAGATGGGGACGATCCAGCTCGATTACCAGATGCCCGCCCAGTTCGGCCTCACCTACATGGGCGCCGACAACCGCGAGCACGCGCCCGTCGTGATCCACCGCGCGCTTCTCGGTTCGCTCGAGCGGTTCCTGGGGATCCTGATCGAGCACTACGGCGGCGCCTTCCCGTTCTGGCTCGCACCCGTGCAGGTGCGGGTGATCCCGGTCGGAGAGGGGCATCGCGGTGCCGCCGGCGCCTTGCGCGAGCGGCTCGACGCCGAGGGCTATCGCGTCGAGCTCGACGACCGCGACGACACGCTCGGCAAGAGAATCCGCGACGCCGAGCTCGAGAAGGTGCCGTACGTCATCGTGTACGGCGATCGCGAGTCGGACGACGCACTGGCGGTGCGCGAGCGCGGGGGAGAGCAGTCGACGCTCTCTGCCGACGAGCTGCTCGCACGTTTCGCGGAGCTCGTTGCCGAGGCCGACCCTCGGTGAGTCCGGCTGCTAGGCTTCCCCGCCTGCAAGTAGGAGCTCATCGCTTCCTCACCTCCCGGGCTTGACTCGCGGAGGTTCAACCGAGCCGGTTGGACGAAGTGACGAGCCGCTGCATGCAGCGGTTCGTGTCGTTTACAAGGAGGAAGCTGAGAGCTTGATGAAGGGCCTTTGAGACCTCGCCGCCGCCGGCCGGATCTCGACCGGAATGTCCCGCGCAAGCGGGACGAGCGAATCAACGAGGAGATCCGCGCGCAGCGCGTCCGCCTGGTGGACGAAGTCGGCGGGCAGGTCGGGATCCTCCCGACGAAGGAAGCGCTCGAGTTCGCGTTCGGCAAGGGCCTCGACCTCGTGGAGGTCGCTGCCGGCGCAGATCCGCCTGTCGCGCGGGTCATGGACTACTCGAAGTACCGCTACGAGCAGGAGCAGCGCGCCAAGCAGGCTCGAAAGCATCAGCTCCAGATTCAGATCAAGGAGATCAAGCTCAGACCGAAGATCGGGATTCATGACTACGAGACCAAGAAGGGGCACGTCGTGCGCTTTCTCGGCCAGCGAGCCAAGGTCAAGGTCACGATCATGTTCCGGGGGCGCGAGACGCTCCACCCGGATCGCGGTCGGGATCTCCTGATGAGGCTCGCCGAGGACGTGAAAGAGCTCGGCTCGATCGAGCAACAGCCGCTCCTCGACGGTCGCAACATGGTCATGGTTCTCGCGCCGACCAAGAATGCGGGAGTGAAGACGGATGCCAAAGATGAAGACGTCGAAGGGCGCGAAGAAGCGCTTCAAGGTGACGGGAACGGGGAAGCTCCTGCGTCGGCACGGGATGAGGAGCCACAACCTCGAGAAGAAGTCGTCGAAGCGTAGGCGCGGCTTTCGCAAGATGGACGACGTCGCTCCGAGCGACGTGAAGAGTGTCAAGAAGCTCCTGAGGGGAGGCTGAGATGCCCCGCGTCAAGCGAGCTGTCCATGCGCGGAAGAAGCGCGCCAAGGTCCTCGGGCAGGCGAAGGGCTACTACGGGCGCAAGAAGTCGAGCTACCGCTTCGCGAAGGAGCAGGTCGAGCACTCGCTCGTCTACGCCTATCGCGATCGCAAGAACCGGAAGCGCACCTTTCGCTCGCTCTGGATCATCCGCATCAACGCGGCTGCGCGTGAGCACGACCTCTCGTACAACCGCTTCATGGACGGCGTGAAGAAGGCCGGAATCGAGCTCGATCGCAAGTCGCTCGCCGACATCGCAGTGAGCGACCCGCAGGCGTTCGCCGCCGTCGCCGAGCGCGCGAAGGCCGCGCTCGAGTCCGCAGCGGCCTGATCGAATCGCGTCAGAACGAGAAGCTCCGGCTCGTCCGGAAGCTTCTCGCTGCGCGGAAACACCGGGTCGAGACCGGCCTGTTCGCCGTCGAGAGCGAGGATCTCGTCGATGCGGCGACCGGTGCGGGCATCGAGCCGGTGGACCTGCTGGTCGCGGGAGAGAACGTCGTGCCGGAGCTTCTCGGCGAGGTCTCGACGCTGGGCCATGCACCGCGCGTCATCGGGGTGTATCGGCGCGCCGACCTGCCCGTGGGCACGCGGGACGTCGTGCTCGGGCTGTGGCACGTGTCCGATCCGGGAAACGTCGGCACCCTGCTGCGCACGGCGGATGCGTTCGCCGCAGGCGTGTCGCTGTCGGCCGAATGCGCCGATCCGACCGGCCCGCGCGCGCTCCGCGCATCCGCCGGGGCGATCTTCCGCGTCCCGCTCGTGGACTGGAGGAAGATCCCCGAGCGCAAGGTCGCGCTCGTCGCACACGGCGGGGAGCGACTCGCGGACGCCCTGCTCGAGCCGCCGCTGACGTTCCTGCTCGGCGCGGAGCGCGAGGGGCTGCCGGCGAGCCTCGTGGCGCAGTGCCGCACGGCGACCGTTCCGACCCCGGGAGACGCGGAGTCGTTGAACGTCGCCGCCGCCGCCGCAATTGCGCTGTACGAGCTCGCGCGGCGCTCCGCGACGTGACGCCGTTCGTCCGTCGTGCGACGATTCAGGTGTGGGGAGGGCTGACTGGGAACGGCCGGACACGAGCGTCGTCGCGGAGACGGTCGGCGAACGACTCCGGCTGCTCAGGCGCTCCGCCGGGCTGAGCCAGGCGGAGCTCGCCGGCGGTCGCTTCTCGAAGGAGTACGTCAGCCAGATCGAGCGGGGGAAGACCCAGCCGACCGACGAGACGCTCGAGTGGCTCGCGGACCGGCTGGCAACGGACCGCGAATTCCTCGTGCACGGCCTCTCACGCGCCGACGCCCTGCGCTTCGAGGGGGCGCTGGACGAGGCCGAGGCCCTCATCGAGGCTGCGCGATACGACGACGCACGCGCTGCGCTGGGGGCTGTGCGCGCAAGCGGCGGTCTTGCCGTCCGGAGCCCGCTCCGCGCGCGTCTCCTGCGAAGTGAGGCATGGGTCGGGATCAGAACGGGCGATCTCGACGCCGCCATGACCTCTCTCGAGGAAGCCGCCGCACTCGTCGTCTCGCAGGGCTTCACGGATGCGGATCGTGCCGAGATCGTCTTCCAGGTCGGCGTCGTCCGGTACTCGGAGTCCAGCATCGCGGAGGCGCTGGTTCTCTTCGGCGAGGCGCTGATCCTGTGCGAGGGCGCGGATCCGCCGGCCGATCGCCTCCGCTCCGACATCTTCCACTGGCGCGCGCGGTGCCACCGGCGAAACCGCGACTGGGTGGCGGCGCAGGAGGACATCGAGCGCGCGCTCGAGCTCGCCGAGGCCTCGTCGGACCGGCGCCGGATCGCAGACGCGCTCTTCCAGGCCTCGCTCGTCGCCCAACGTCAAGGGCGGTGGCTCCTCGCCCGCTCGTACGCGGAGCGAGCTCGAGGACTGTTCGACGAGCTGGGGGACGGAGCGACGGTTGCTCGATTGCTCAACAACCTCGCCGGGCTCGAGCACCTCCTCGGCAACCCCGAGCGCGCGATCGCCTTGCTCGACGAGGCCTTCGCGATCTTCGTCGAGCAGAACCTCCGAGTCGACGCAGGCTACGTCTGCTCGTCGCTCGCCGAGATCCGGCTGGAAGGCGGCGAGCCGGCGCTGAGCGAAGCCCAGGCGCGGAAGGCGCTCGAGTTGCTCGACGAGCGCGTCGACCACCTGCAGGAGGTCGGGACGGCGCAGCTCACGCTCGGGCGCGCGCTTGCCGCACAGGGAATCCTCGACGAAGCCGAACGGTGCATCGGGGCCGCCGACGAGGCGTTCGAGCGTGCGCGCTCGACCAGCCATCGCAGCTCCGCCTGGATTGCACAGGGCGACGTGGAGAGCAGGCGAGGGAACGAACGCGACGCAGCCGGTCTCTACCGGCGAGCGGCTCTGGCGCTCCAGGAAGCGACGGACGAGCGCAGCGAATGATCTCCCGCCACGCCGTGGCGGGAGATCAATGAAGCTCGAGTTTTCGACTTCGTCGCCTAGCTGCCGTCGAACCAACCCCCGCCAAGGCTGGCGAGGAGGCCGGCGAACGCCGTTACGGCGACGACGATGTAACGCGTATTTCCCTTGGTGAACATAGCCGCAAGTCCTTTTTCGGGGTTACTGCTGGTCTGCTCAGAGTCGTGCCCAGGTGCACATCGGACACCCCCGAACGGGGTAATCCATCGGGCGTCGGAACGGCAGCGTGGAAGGCGTCAGCGCTGACGATCGACGTCAGGCTCGGGACGGGCCGGCGCGCAGCGCTTCGCGTCGATCGCGTCGTCGGAGCTCGTGCGACTCAGGGTGCCACGTTCGGCCGTGGCGCACCAGATGGCTCTTCGGGACCTGACTTAGGTAGACGGGTCGCCGAGGTCGGACGATCAGCCGAAGCCGCCGCCGCCTCCGCCGCCGCCGCCGCCTCCGCCGCCCGAGAAGCCGCCGCCCCCTCCACCCGAGCCGGAGTTGGGAGGCGCGAGCGCGGCGCCGAAGCCCGACGCGAGGTCGCCGATCGACATGCTCGTTGCGCCCGATCCGAGGTCGCCGTGCGGGGAGATCCAGAAGATCGAGCTCGACTGGGCGAGCGCCTCGGGCATGTGGAGCTGGGCGCCCTGCAAGACGCGCTCGGCGATGCCGAAGGCGATGCCGTACACGAGGTAGCGCTCCCAGAGCTCGAGCGTGGCCGGCGGCGCCTCCTGCAAGCGGGGGAAGTCGGAGAGGTAGCGGCGGAATGCTTCCCAGCGCTCCGCCTCCTCTTGACCGGCGCGGCTGCGACGCCGCCAGGCGCGCCGGTTGAAGACGAGGGTGCCGAGGCACAGCGCTGCGTTCGCGATCAGGCAGGCGCCGACGCCCACGAGCAGCACGTCGGTGTAGCGCGGGTAGACGGGTCGCCAGTCCCGCACGCCGAGGAAGACGAGCAGCCCGCCCGCGAGCGCGAACAGCGCGACTGCAAGGACGAGCGGCACGGCGCCGGTCGAGCGGAACCACGATCGGCGACCGGCTTCGTCCGCGACGGCGTTCTTGAAGGCCGTGAAGCGTCCGTGCATCGACTCGCGCTCGTCCTCGATCTCGTCGCGGAAGCGTGAGAGCCGCTCGCTCCCGCCGTCGAGCACGTGATCGACGACGTCGGCCACGTCGCGCTCCCACGCGCGGAGCTCGCGATCCTCGCCGGCCGAGATCTCGAGATCGGAGATCGTCTCGCTGCGCAGGCCGCCCCAGAGCGAGCGCTCGGTCGTCGTTGGCTCCGCTTTGTAGACACCGCGTCGAACGAGGTCGAACAGCGTCGCCGTGAACTCGTACGACCCGGCCTCACCTCCCTGGCGCAACAAGGTCGGCACGAGCGCGGGTTCCGTGTCCCCCGGCGGTTCCTGCTCGTACTCACGGTCGTAGCCCGTGCGCCGTTCGCGGCCGAGGAACCAGAAGACGAGCCAGATGACGAGAATCGCCGGCAGGGTCGCGAGCGCGAGCACGACGAGCCCCGTCCGCAGCGGATGGGACTTGAGGGCGTCGATGCGATCGTGGTCATCCTGGTAGCGCTCCGCGTCCGCCCGCTCCTCCTCGACGATGCGGTCCAGGGCGTCGCCTCGCTCGACACGCATGCCACTCGTCGACGAGAACGCCCGCCGCGGAATCAGCGTGCGCAGTTCGACGAACTGCTCGGCCGGAACGTTGACCGCACGGAGTGTCGCGCGCGTTCCCACGATCTCGACGTCGCCTCGGACCCACACCGGCTTTCCCCAGGCGCGGAGGACCTTGCCGGGAGCCGTCTCGATGCCCACGAGACGGGAGAGCGGCTGCGCCCACTGGTCGCCCCAGACCTTGAGGTTGACGTCGACGACGTCGTCGTACGCGACCGCGACCCCCTGCAGCGTGTACGAGATCGTGAACGCACGCGTCTGGTCGCGCGCGTCGAAGTACCAGACGATCCGCATGGTGTCGCCGCGTCGCTCGATGCCGAACGTGCCGGACTGGCCCGGCTCGAGGCTCGTCTGCGTGCCGCGTCGGAAGGCGACACCGCGCTCGGCGACGGACGGGGAGATCAACGTCTCGCCCTCGCGGAGCGGGATGTCGCGGTACCCGAAGTGGAAGTCGCCCGAGAACGCGACCTCGAGGCGCTCGCTGACGCCGAGAGAGCCGTCGCGCTGGACGTCGACGGCGACGTCGGCCTGGAGAAGGGAGAAGTCGTCCGCTCGCGCTACCGCCGGGAGCGACAGCGCTGCGAGAAGGGAGAGTGCGAGCGCTGCGACGAGGACACGCGAGCGACGCGGCCGTGGTGTCCAGTCGCAAAGCCTCAAAAGTCGACCTTCGGTGCCTCCCGCTGTGCCTCGTCCTCGACCTCGAAGAACTCGCGGATCGAGAAGCCGAACGGGCCTGCGACGACGAGGCCCGGGAACGTCTGCACCGTGTTGTTGTAGGTGAGCACGGTGTCGTTGTAGACCTGACGGCTGACGGCGACCTTGTTCTCCGTCTCGGAGAGCTCGGTCTGCAGCTGCCGGAAGTTCTCGTCGGCCTGGAGCTCGGGGTACGCCTCGGCGACGGCGAACAGCCGCCCGAGCGCCGCGCCGAGGATGCCCTCGGCCTGACCCGCTTCCGCTGGGGTCTTGGCGTTCTGCGCCTGCGTGCGGGCCGCGGTGACGGCCTCGAACGTGCCACGCTCGTGCGCCGCGTAGCCCTTCACGCTCTCGACGAGGTTCGGGATCAGATCCCACCGCCGCTTCAGCTGCACCTCGATCTGCGCCCAGGCGTTGTCGACGCGGTTTCGCTGCTGGACGAGCCGGTTGTAGAGCGCGACGAGCAGGAGCCCGACGACGACGACGATTCCGATGAGGACCAGGAGCCAGATCACGACCGGCTGGACTCTAGTGGATCGATCGGGCGACGAAGATCATGTCCTCCTCGCCGTCGTACGGGCGGCGATCGAACCAGCCGAAGACCGCGTCGACGGCGAATCCGGCCTCGCCGAGGAGGCGCAGCCACTCCGGCAGCGAGAGCCAGTGGAGTCCGAATGACGTCACCGAACCGTCGGAACGGATGGAGAGCGTCAGGGTGCGCGAGCTCTCGTTCCAGTCCGCGCGCTCGAAGATGCCCGGCTCGCGCTCGAGCCAGAGACCCTGTGTCTCCTCGATGTCCTCGCGGCTCGGGGAGAAGACGTCGAAGACGAACCGTCCGCCGGGCTCGAGGAGGCTGCCGGCGGCGCGGAGTGCACGCAGCTTCTCGTCCTCGGTCTCCATGTGCAGGAGCGATCGGAACGGGCAGATGACGAGCGGGACGCGCTCGGGCACCGGTGGCTCGCGCAGATCTCCGAACCGCAGGTCGATCCGGCTCGAGACGTTGGCGGCCTCGGCCGCTGTCCGGGCGACGGCGAGCATGCCCGGGGACGCATCGACGCCGATGACGTCGATTCCCGCCTGCGCGACGGGGATCGCGATGCGACCGGTTCCGACAGCGAGCTCGACGACCGGGCCACCCGAGGCGAGCGCCTCGTCGACGTAGAAGCCGACGTCCTCGGTGACGGACCGGCTCCACGGGTCGTAGATGGGCGCGATCTCGTCGTAGAGCCCCTTCACGGCTTCCTCGCGATCCAGGCGAGCCCGTCGGAGGTCGGGGCAGATAGGCCGGAGGCGCTCATCGGGACGATTCAAGCAGGCCGAGGCACGTTGGTAACCTCGGCGCTCCCGTGGACGCCCAGGCACTCGAGAACGCCGCCCTCGCAGCTGCCGAGGCGGCCACGACGGTCGACGAGATCGAGCACGTGCGCGTCGAGTACCTCGGGCGCAAGAGCGAGCTGAAGCTCGCGCTGCGCGAGGTCCGCGATCGCGAGACGGGCATGGCGCTGAACGCGCTGCGCGAGAAGCTCGAGGCGGCGGTCGACGCTCGCGAGGCACAGATCACGCGAACCGAGCTCGATCGGCGGCTCACCGAAGAGCGGATCGACGTCACGATGCCCGGCGCGCGAGTGCGGCGCGGCCACCTCCACCTCATCACGCAGATCCGCCGCGAGTTCGAGGACATCTTCCTCGGCCTCGGCTACTCGGTCGTCGACGGTCGCGAGGTCGAGACGACGAGGTACAACTTCGACGCGCTCAACTTTCCGCAAGGGCATCCCTCGCGCTCGCCGCTGCAGACGCTCTTCCTGGACGACGAGACGGTGATGCGCACCGAGACCTCGCCTTCGCAGATCCAGGCCATGGAGACGCAGGAGCCGCCCGTGTACGTCGTCTCGTTCGGCCGCGTCTACCGGCGTGACACGCCCGACGCCACGCACACGCCGACGTTCCACCAGGCCGAAGGGCTCGCCGTCGACGAGGGCATCACGCTCGGCGACCTGCTCGGCACCCTCGACTACCTCTCCAAGGCGCTCTTCGGCGCGAACCGGCGGAGTCGGTTCGTCACGCATCACTTCCCGTTCACGGAGCCGTCGGTCGAGGCCTACGTCTCGTGCCACATCTGCGACGGATCGGGATGCCCCGTCTGCCGGCACTCCGGGTGGATCGAAGTCGGCGGGTCGGGGATGGTCGATCCGAATCTGTTCGAGTTCGTCGGCTACGACCCCGAGCGCTACACGGGCTTCGCGTTCGGCTGGGGGCTCGAGCGGATCGCCGTCCTGCGCCACGGGATCCCGGATCTCCGCGAGCTCTGGCGCAACGATCCGCGACTCCTCGGGCAGTTCTGATGCGCGCTCCCCTCTCCTGGCTCCGCGAGTACGTCACGGTCGACGCGACCGCCGACGAGATCGCGCACCGACTCGCCATCTCGGCGCTCGAGGTCGAGCGCGTTATCGACGTCGGGGTGCCGGACGTCGACGGCAACGTCGGCCGCTTCCTCGTGGGCCGTGTGCTCGCGGTCGACGCGCACCCGAACGCCGACCGGCTGCGCGTGTGCCAGGTCGACGTGGGGGAGGGAGATGCGCGCCAGATCGTCTGCGGCGCCTGGAACTTCGAGGCCGGGGCGACCGTCGCCGTCGCGCTGCCCGGCGCATTCCTGCCGATCTTCGATCAACCGCTGGACGAGCGCGAGCTCCGCGGCGAGGCGTCCCGCGGGATGATCCTGGCCGAGGACGAGGTCGGCCTCGGAGACGACCACGCCGGGATCATGGTGCTCCCCGACGGCCCCGAGCCCGGAACGCCGCTCGTCGACGTGCTTCCGATCCGCGACCAGGTGCTCGACGTGACGCCGACGGTGAACCGCGTCGATCTGCTCTCGATGGTCGGCCTCGCGCGCGAAGTCGCTGCACTTCTGGGAGGCGACTTCCACCCGCCGGCTCCCGACGATCCGGCGATCACCGACGCCGAGGACGTCGACGTCACGATCGAGGACTTCCACGGCTGCCCCCGCTACATCGCGCGTCTCTTTCGCGAGCGTCTCCATCGGCCCGTCTCCGCAGTGGTTGCGCTCGCGCCTCTTCCTCGCCGAGATGCGCTCGATCTCGAACGTCGTCGACGTCACGAACTACGTGATGCACGCGTGGGGGAGCCCGCTGCACGCCTTCGACCGCGCGAAGCTCGCAGGCGGCCGGATTCTCGTTCGCCGTGCCCGTGCAGGAGAGGAGATCCGCACGCTCGACGGGACGCTTCGCAGCCTCGATACGGACGACCTCCTGATCACCGACGGCGAGCGTGCAGTCGCGCTCGCCGCGATCATGGGCGGCGAGGAGAGCGAGGTCGTGGACACCACGACCGAGGTGCTCCTCGAGGCGGCGAACTTCGAGCCGCTCGGGATCCTCCGCTCGTCCGAGCGGTTGGCACTCCGCACGGCGGGCTCGAACCGGTGGGAGAAGGGCGTCGACCCGTACCTGGCCGAGAACGCCGCGATCCTCGCCAGCCGTCTGCTCGTCGATCTCGCGGGCGCGCGGATGACGGGTCGCGCCGACATCCACGCCGGGCTTCCGGAGCGCCCGGTCGTCCGTCTTCGTCCGGAGCGCGCTTCGCGTCTCGTCGGGATCGACGTCCCGCCCGAGGACCAGCGCGCGACGCTCGTCGGACTCGGCTTCGACGTCTCCGACGAGTGGGACGTCACCGTCCCGACGTGGCGCGCGCGTGACGTGACGCGCGAGGTCGACCTGATCGAGGAGATCGCGCGACCGTTGCTCGACCGCGTTCCGCTGACGAT
The DNA here is from genome assembly GCA_963833725.1 of uncultured Gaiellaceae bacterium. Lineage (GTDB taxonomy): Bacteria > Actinomycetota > Thermoleophilia > Gaiellales > Gaiellaceae > GMQP-bins7. The sequence continues at coordinate 52,651 of CAWHYV010000016.1, read as the reverse complement.
GCCGCTCCGGCGGCATGTGCACGGTCGGCTCACGAAGGAGCAGCGCCTCCGGCGCGTCGTGGAGGACACGCTCGTCGGCGCCGGCTTGTCGGAGGCGTACACGTGGAGCCTCGTCGCGACGGATCCGAACCCCGACGCGATCCGCCTTCCGAACCCGATGACCTCGGATCAGGCAATCCTGCGGACGACGATCGTGCCCGGGCTGATCGAGGCCGCCCAGACCGGGGTCGATGCAGGATCCGACCACGTCGCCCTCTTCGAGATCGCGCGGGTCTACCTGCCGTCCGGAGAGCAGCTCCCGAACGAGCGCTGGCGCGTCGCAGGCGTCGTCGGCGGCGGCTACGAGGTCGTCAAGGGCGTGCTCGAGTCGCTCTACGGCGCGCTCGGGCTCGAGTTTCGCGTCGCGCGCGGCACCCACACGCTCCTCCATCCCGGCAAGGCGGCGGAGACGGAGGCAGGCTGGCTCGGCGAGCTCCATCCGACTGCTCCTCGAGGGAACGTGGGGGGCGTTCGAGCTCGATCTCGAGACGCTCTTCGCCGGAGTGCCGGAACGCGTCGTCTACGAGGACGTGATCACGTTTCCCGCGACCTTCCAGGACATCGCGGTGATCGTCGACGAGGATGTCGAGGCCGGGGCGCTCGTCGACGCTGCGCGCGAGGCGGCGTCAGGCATCCTGCGCGAGGCGCACGTCTTCGACGTCTATCGCGGCGACCAGGTCGGTGCGGGGCGCAAGTCGGTCGCGATCCACCTGGCATTCCAGTCGCCGGAGCGCACGCTCACCGAAGAGGAGGCGACGGAGGTGCGGACTCGCATCGTCGCGGTGCTCGCCGAACGCTTCGACGCCGAGTTGCGCGCGTAGCAAGACCGATCGCCGGCGTTCTCGCGCGCGAACTGCGCCTCGTCTTCCCCTGCTCGCGACAGCGAAGATCGTCCCGTAAGTGCGCTACACGGAACGGCCGGCGACACGCCACACCGGCCCCTGCGTGACGGCGTTCTCGGTGTCCGAGAGACCGTTCAGGATCGTGATCCGGCCGGTGATGCCGTCCGCGTCCATGCGCTCGAAGCAGCGCCGAGCCATCGGCGGCGAAACCCCGTAGCCCTGTTTGCCCGACACGCGGAAGCGGAGAGCGAGGGCGTCGGGAACACGCGACGGGTTGAGCGGCGCGCCGTGAAGCGCGGCGCGCGGAAGGTGGTCGCTCGACTCGAGCTCGAGCTCGCACAGAAGGTCGCTCCAGTCGGACGGAAGCGTCGAGAGGACCTCGTCCCACGCGTCGGCGAGAGGAGGCGCCGTCGCGGGTGGAGGGGCTGCGCTCACCTGTGCAGGACCCGGTGACGTTTCGGCCACGCCGATCAGTGCCAGAGCGCCCCAGACACGCTTCTGGTCGAGACGTCGCATCGTGTTTCGCGTGCGCTCGGCGCCGCCTTCGGAGCGCGTGACATGGAACCGAAACTCGTCGCCGACACGTACCGGCTGCAGTGCTCCGAGGACCGCGGCGGCCTCGGACAGCGGGCCTTCGGGCGTGAACGCGAGCCGCACCTCGCTCCAACCCGGGTCGAGGGTCTCCTCGATGTGTGCCCACTGATCGGCCGCTCGCATCGGCGGATCAGCATAATGGCGCGTCGATGGCGACTGTCGAAGAGCGAGCCGAGTCCGGGGGGCGCGGAGTTTCCGAAGAGGTGTTGCGCGGGTTCTTCCGCGAGATGCTTCTCATCCGTCGGTTCGAGGAGAAGGTCGAAGACCGCTTCCGCGCGGGTGAGCTTCCCGGCTTCCTCCACGTTGCGATCGGCCAGGAGGCGACGGCGACCGGGGTCTGCGCAGCTCTTGCGCACGAGGACGTCATCGCCTCGACGCACCGCGCGCACGGTCACGCGATTGCGAAGGGGACGGCGGTCGAGCGCATCATGGCCGAGCTCTACGGCAAGGTCGAAGGCTGCAGCGGCGGCTACGGAGGCTCGATGCATCTCTACGACATCGAGGTCGGGAACCTCGGTGCGAACGCCGTGGTCGGAGGCGGGCTCCCCGGCATCGTCGGCGCCGCGCTCGCGTTCCAGATGCGCGGCGAGAAGCGCGTCGCGGTGGCGTTCTTCGGCGACGGCGCGACGAACACCGGCGCGTTCCACGAGTCGATGAATCTCGCGCAGCTCTGGAAGGTCCCCGCGATCTTCGTCCTCGAGAACAACGGTTGGGCCGAGTCCACGCCGGCGACTCAGCACCTGCCGCTTCCCGTGGAGGAGCTCGGCAAACGCGCCGCTGCCTACGGCATGAAGCTCATCGAGGCGGACGGCCAGGACGTCGAGGCGGTGTACCTGGCGAGCCTCGCCGCGCGCGAGCATGCGCTCTCGGGGAAGGGCCCCGTGCTCCTTCATCTCCGGACGCACCGGCTGACGGGACACTTCGTCGGCGATCCGCAGGTCTATCGAGACAAGGACGCGCTGAAGGACGAGCGCGCCACGAAGGATCCGATCCGGCTGCTCGGTGCGCGGCTCGAGATCTCGGACGAGGAGTTCGCGACGATCGACGCCGAGGTCACCGCCGAGGTGGAGGCGTCCGTCGAATTCGCGAAGGCCGGGACCGACCCGGCGCCCGAGGACGCGCTCAAGTACGTCTATGCCTGAGCTGACCTACCGAGAGGCCGTGCGTGACGCGCTCGCTCGAGCGCTCCGCGAGGACGACCGCGTCTTCATCATGGGCGAGGACATCGCCGAGATGGGCGGCTCGATGGCCGTCACGCAGGGGCTGCTCGAGGAGTTCGGCGCCGGGCGCGTGCGCAACACGCCGATCTCGGAGATGGCGATCGTCGGCAGCGGCATCGGGGCCGCGATCCAGGGGATGCGCCCGATCGTCGAGATCATGTACGAGGACTTCCTCACGATCTCGATGGAGCAGCTCGTGAACCAGGCCGCGAAGCACCGGACGATGTCGGGCGGTCAGATCTCGGTGCCGCTCACGATCCGCACGCAGGGAGGCGCCGGGTGGTCTCCGGGCGCGCAGCACGCGCAGCAGCTCGAGGCGTGGTTCGTCCACGTGCCCGGGCTCAAGGTCGTCTTCGCGTCGACGCCCGAGGACGTCCGCGGCCTTCTCTGGTCGGCGATCTACGACGACAACCCGGTGATCTTCTTCGAGCACCGCACGCTCTATCCGATCAAGGGCGAGGTGCCGGAGCAGCTCGAGCCGATCCCACTCGGGAAGGCACGCATCCACCGCGAGGGCTCGGATGTCACCGTCGTGGCGACCGGGCGCCTCGTCCACGAGGCGCTGACCGCTGCTGAAGAGGCCGAGAAGGACGGCATCTCGGTCGAGGTCGTCGATCCACGCACGCTGCTCCCACTCGACGAGGAGACGATCGTCGGCTCGGTGCGCAAGACGACGCGCTGCGTCACCGCGCACGAAGCGGTGACGCGTGGCGGATTCGGTGCGGAGCTCGCCGCAGTCATTCAGCACGGCGCCTTCGACTGGCTGGACGCGCCGATCGAGCGTGTCGGCGCCGCGTTCGCCCCGCTCGCCTTCTCGCCGGGAATGGAGCAGTGGGCCGTTCCCCACGCCCACGACGTTCTCGAGGCGATCCGCCGGACGGTGGCCAGGACGTAGCGATGGCTGCCGAGGTCAAGCTCCCGCGTCTGGGTCAGGGCATGGAGTCGGGGACGATCGTCCGCTGGCTCAAGGCCGAGGGTGAGGCGGTCACCAAGGGCGAGCCGCTCTACGAGCTCGACACGGACAAGGTCACACAGGAGGTCGAGGCCGAGTCCGACGGCGTCCTGCTCAAGATCGTGATCGCGGACGGCGAGGTCGACGTCGGGACGACGGTTGGGATCATCGGCGCGCAGGACGAAGATGTCGCTGCTCTGCTCGCGGACGCGCAGGGCGGGAACGGTGGGGCTCCCGCGGCTCAGCAACCCGAGCGGACCGCAGCCGGTGTCCAGCGATGCCGTCGCAGAGGTGACTGCCGCTCCGGTCGTACCCGAGGCTCCTGCGCCGCGTGCCGCGGGTGAGCGCGTCAAGGCGAGCCCGCTCGCGCGGCGGATGGCCCGTGAGCGCGGGGTCGAGCTGGCCCAGATCGTGGGCACCGGGCCGGAGGGGCGCGTCATCGGGGAGGACGTGGAGAAGGCGGCCGCAGCCGGCCCGGCGCCGAGCGCCCCGGACGTGCAGCCGGAGGTGGAGATCGTCGAGCTCACGTCCACCCGTAAGACGATCGCTCGGCGATTGACCGATGCCTGGGCTGCGCCGGTCTTCCAGCTCACCGTCACCGCGGACGCGACCGAGCTCGTCGCGACGCGCGAGCGCATGGTCGAGCTGCTCCGCGAAGGCGAGACGAAGCCGACCGTGTCGGATGTGCTCACGCGACTCGTCGCGTCGGCCCTCGCCCGGCACCGGCCGGTGAACGCGAACTTCGTCGACGGCAAGCTCCACCGTTTCGCGGCTGCCAACATCGGTCTTGCGGTCGCGGCGCCGAGCGGGCTCGTCGTCCCCGTCATCCGCGACGCCGACCGGAAGTCGGTGCAGCAGATCGCCGCGGATCGCGCGGACATCGTGTCTCGCGCGCGCGACGGGAAGCTCCGGCTTCCCGACCTCGAGGGAGGCACGTTCACGATCTCGAATCTCGGGATGTACGGCATCGAGCAGTTCGTCGCCGTGCTCAACCCGCCGCAGGTCGCGATTCTCGCCGTGGGCTCCATCGAGGACCGCCCGGCCGCGATCGACGGCGAGTTCGCGATCGTCCCGACGATGACCATGACGCTCACGTGCGACCACCGCGCGATCGACGGCTCGGAGGGCGCCGAGTTCCTCCGGGACGTGAAGGCGTTCGTCGAGAGCCCGGCCCTCGCGCTCTGAACGATCCCCGGCCTCGCGTCGTCGGCGTCTACGAGACGGCTCTCGACTCGTTCGAGTTCGTGGAGGGCGAGGCATGGCCGATGAACCGGCGAGACGGAACGGATTAGTCTTCGACGATGGTCATCCGGCGGGGCGGTCGGCAGGACGTCAGGTTCCTTCGCGACATGCTCCACCACGCCTACTACTGGCGTGAGCGGAATCCGGGCGAAGGGCCAGGGCCGGCGGCTCGGTACGTGAAGGGCTGGGGGAGACCTGGCGACACCGTCCTCATCGCCGTCGACGAGGGCTTCCCGGTTGGAGCCGCCTGGTACCGCCTCTTTCGGCGCGATCTCCCCGGCTACGGGTTCGTCGACGAGGAGACGCCGGAGCTCGCGATCGCCGTGGTGCCGAGCCGTCGCGGACGCGGCATCGGGGAGGCTCTCCTCGAGGCGTTGTGCGAGCGTGCGAGCGCCGACGGCTACCGCGCCCTGAGTCTCAGCGTCGAGCGCGACAACCCTGCTCTCGCTTCGTTCTACGAAGAGCACGGCTTCACGACTGCGGGCGACGGAGACGACTACAGCGTGACGATGCGCCGGTCGATGGAGACGCCTAGCTAGGATCGCGCGCATGGACTTCGACGTTGCCGTCCTCGGCGGCGGTCCCGCCGGCTACACGGCAGCGATCCGCGCGGCGCAGCTCGGCGCTCGCGTCGCGTGCGTCGAGCGCGAGGCGGAGCTCGGCGGGACGTGCCTTCGCGTCGGCTGCATCCCGACGAAGGCATGGGTCTCGACCGCGCACGCGCTCCACGCGGCCCGCGAGGTCAACCCGAAGCTCGGCGTGATCACAGGGGAGCCGCAGCTCGACTTCGCGCAGGCGAACGAGTGGAAGGACGCCGTCGTCAAGCAGATGACGGGAGGAGTCGCATCGCTCTTCAAGGCGAACAACGTCACCTGGTTCCAGGGGAACGGTCGCTTCGAGGACGCGCGCTCGTTCGCGTTCGACAAGGGCGAGATCGGGCTCAGCTTCAAGAGCGCCATCGTCGCGACCGGCTCCTATCCCGTGATGCCGCCGATCCCTGGTCTCGACTCGCCGCGCTGCGTCGACTCCACCGGGCTCCTCGCGCAGACCGAGATTCCGAAGCGCCTCGTCGTCCTCGGTGGGGGGATCATCGGCTGCGAGTTCGCGTCGATCTTCGAGCGCTTCGGCACCGAGGTGACGATGATCGAGATGCTCGACACGCTCATCCCGCAGGAGGACTCCGACGCGACCAGCGAGCTGCGCAAGTCGTTCGCGCGTCGCGGAATCGTCGTCCACCTCGGCAAGCAGTGCACGAAGGTCGAGGACACCGGCACCGCGCTGACCGTCCACTTCGGCGAGGGCGAGACCACCGAATGCGATCTCATGCTCGTCTCGGTCGGGCGCGCGCCGCTCGTGGAAGGCATCGGGCTCGAGGCTGCCGGCATCGCGTTCGATCCTCGCGCCGGAGTGGGAACGGACGCGTATCGCCGTACATCGGTGCCGCACATCTACGCCGCGGGCGACGTCGCGGGCTACTGGCAGCTCGCGCACACGGCGTTCCGCGAGGGCGAGATCGCCGCCGAGAACGCGACCGGCCACGCCGTCGAGATGCGCGAGGCCGCGGTCCCGCGTCCGATCTACACCGATCCCGAGATCGCCGGTGTCGGGCTCACCGAGGAGCAGGCGGTCGAGCGGTACGGCGCCGAGTCGATCGCGGTCGGCAGGTTCCCGTGGGTGGCCAATGCCCGAGCCGTCATGACCGGCGAGACCGCAGGCTGGGTGAAGACGATCCACGAGACGACGTACGGCGAGCTCGTGGGCGTCGTCATCGTCGGGCAGCACGCGACGGATCTCATCGGGGCGGGCGTCATCGCGCTCGACGCGGAGGCGACGATCGAGACGATCGCCGACGGGATGGCGCCGCATCCGACACTCTCCGAGGGCCTCAAGGAGGCCGGCCTCGTCGCGCTCGGGCGGCCGATCCATCTGCCGCCACGGCGCAGATAGGCGCACAGGTCGCTACCCTGCTGCGATGAATATCTATACGAGGAGAAACGCCGCCGTCGGCTACTTGACGCTCAAGGCGGTGCAGCGCGCGATCGACAAGAAGCGCGGCCGGCGACGTCGGAGCGGCCTCAAGGTCGCCGCGTACGTGGGCCTGGGCCTCGTCTCGGCAGGCATCCTCGCCGCCGCCCTCGCGATCGCGCTCAGGCGCAGGCAGGGAGATGCGGCCGAGGCGCTCGGCTTCGAAGGCGACAGCGAGATCGTCGGCGAGTACGTCACCGCGCCGGAGCCCGTCCCCGCCACGTGAGCGACGCGCCTGCGCGCGACGACGCGTCGTTGGTCCGTCCCGCGCTCGCCGGGCTCGTTCCGTACGAGCCGGGCAAGCCGGTCGAGGAGGTGCAGCGCGAGCTCGGGCTCGAGCGCGTGGTCAAGCTCGCGTCGAACGAGGGGCCGTACGGCCCGTTCTCCGAGGCGCAAGACGCGATCGCGCGCGCTGCGCTCGAGCTGAATCGCTATCCGGACGGCGGCGCCTGGAGGTTGCGGAGCGCGCTCGCGGAGCGTTATGACGTCGGCTTCGAGCAGGTCACGGTGTGCGCGGGAGCAGACGCCGTCGTCGGGTACGTGTGTCAGGCGACGCTCGACGTGGGCGACGAGGTCGTGACCGCATGGCCGTCGTTCCCCAGCTACGTGCTCGACCCCCTGAAGCTCGGAGGGGTTCCGGTCCGCGTTCCGCTTCGGGACGAGCACGTCGATCTCGACGCGCTTCTTGCCGCGATCACCGCGCGGACGAAGCTGGTGTTCATCGCCGCCCCGAACAACCCGACCGGGACGACGAACGATCGCGCGGAGCTCGACTCCTACTTCGACCGGGTTCCACCTCACGTGCTCACGGTGCTCGACCAGGCGTACTTCGAGTACGTGGACGATCCGTCCTATCCGGACGCGATCGGCGAGTACTTCGCTGCCGGACGACGCGTTCTCGTCCTGCGGACGTTCTCGAAGATCTTCGGGCTCGCCGGGCTTCGCGTGGGGTACGGGATCGGCCCGGAGGACGTGATCGCCGCAATCGGGAAGGTGCGCCGTGCATTCGACGTCACGTCGGTCGGGCAGGACGCCGCGCTTGCGAGCCTCGACGGCGCCGACGAGCTCGAGCGCCGTCGCGCGTCGAATCGGGAGGCCATGCGCCTGCTCGTGGACGTGGTGCGGGACCATCGCTTGGAGCCCGCCGGCCCTGCGGTCGCCAATTTCCTCTTCGTACGCGTCGACGACGCGCTCGCCATGAACGACGCGCTGCTCCGACGTGGCGTCATCGTCCGCCCGATGGCGGCGTTCGGTGCTCCGGACGCACTTCGAATCACTGCCGGGACTCCCGACGAGATCGCCGTGCTCGCCGGGGCGCTCGCGGACCTGTCGACCGTCGCGGCACGTTAAGAGTTCGCGCAGGTTCATAGGGATTCGGCCATGCGGCCGGGAATCACGGCCTGTCGCTGAGCTATCCTCCGCCGTCGGGCGCCCGCCGTGGCGCTCGTCGCGCTAAACGGACTTCCTTCATGAGAACCACCCTGAAACGAGGCCTCGGGCGCGGAGCCGCGCCCAACGGAAACGGAAAGGCGGTGCTCCCACCCGGGACGTCCTCGCCCGTGACCCTCTACCGCCAGCCCGAGCGGTCGGCGCGGTCGCGCGCGGGACTGATCGGTCGGGTGGCGATGTGGCTCGGGATCGCCTGCCTGGTCGTCGCGACCGGGACGGCGGGCGGCGCGTATCTCTACTTCCACGAGTCCGTCGCGGCGGTCGCCGCGAAGACGCCCGAGGTGCGAAAGGCCGCACGGCAGCTCGACGTCGCGCTCCCCGGCCAACCGGCCGTTGCGCTCGTCATCGGCTACGACCACCGTAAGGAAGACGGGCCGAACGCCACCGGACGCTCGGACACGCTCATGCTGATGCGCGCCGACCCCACCACCGATTCGATCGCGCTTCTCTCCTTCCCGCGTGACATGCGCGTGGAGATCCGGTGCCCCGGGCGCAGCGGCTTCTTCGACAAGATCAACGCCGCGTACTCGTACTGCGGCCCGCAGGGTTCCCTCCAGACGGTGCGGGCGCTGACCGGCGTGCAGATCAACTACCTCATCACGGTCAACTTCCGCGGCTTCCGCGAGATCGTCGACCGACTCGACGGCGCGTGGATCGACGTCGATCGGCGTTACTTCAACGACCGGGGTGGCCCGTACGGCTACGCGAAGATCAACCTTCGTCCCGGCTACCAGCAGCTCACCGGTCGTCAGGCGCTCGACTACGTGCGTTACCGGCACACGGATTCCGACCTCTATCGCGTCGCACGACAGCAGCAGTTCGTCAAGGCGTTCAAGGGACAGGTGCAGGAGAGCTTCGCGCCGACCGCGCTCCCCAAGGTCGTCAACGCGATCACGAAGAACGTCGAGGTCGCACAGGGCGGCGGGGTCGACGTCGACGGCCGCACCGTCCTCTCCTACGCGCTCTTCGCCTACGGCCTTCCGCGAGGCCGCGTCTTCCAGACGCGGATCGAGGGCCTCGAGGGCGTGTCCGACCTGACGACCGACTCGGAGAACATCACGCGAGCCATCTCGACGTTCACGCATCCGGACGTCGAGTCGTCCGAGAAGGCGACGGCCGTCGCGCTCGGTGAAAAGGTGAAGACCCGTTCGCCGGCGCCGAGCGCGACCACCATCACGGTGCTCAACGGCAACGGGGTGACGGGCTCGGCGTCGACCGCCGGCTACCTCCTCGGCCAGCGTTCCTACCAGGTACTGACGCCGCCGAACGGCCTTCCCGCCAACGCTCCGAACTTCAACTACTTCCGCACGGAGGTCTACTTCGACAGCTCGCGGAGGGGCGCGCGCGGGGCAGGGAGGAAGGTGGCGAACCTGTTCGCGTCGGCAGAGCTCAAGCCGCTGCCGCGTCAGATCTCGCAGCTCGCGAACGGCGCGATGCTCACCGTCGTCGTCGGCCAGACGTTCCACGGCTCCCTCGCGTCGGCGCCGATCGACCAGACGCCGAAACGGGAGCGCGCCAACGTCTCCTACGCGCCCAACGCGGCGATCGACGAGTTGCGCGAGCGGCGCGGACGCGTCCCGTTCCCGCTCATGGTCCCGACGGTCATCGAGCGCAGCTCGTGGACGGACTCGACCATGCCGGCCCGGATGTACTGGATCGATCCCGCCGAGAAGCACAAGGCAGTCCGGGTCGTCTATCGCATGGGGTCGAACGAGTACTGGGGTGTGCAGATGACCGACTGGGACGACGCACCCGTGCTCGCCGACAGAAGCCTGACGCGCCGCATCCGCGGCCGTGTGTACGACCTCTACTACAACGGGCCGAAGCTGCACATGGTCGTGTTGAACACGCCGAAGGCGGACTACTGGGTGGTCAACACGCTCCTCGATCGGCTGTCGAACGAGACGATGCTCGCGATCGCCAAGGGCCTGAAGCCCCTCGGATCCGTGAAGGCGAACTAGGCAGTGAGGGTCGCGGTCTTCGGCGCCGGGTACGTCGGCCTCGTCACCGGCGCCTGTTTCGCGGAGCTCGGCCACGACGTCGTCGTGCGCGACGTCGTCGTGGCGAAGGTCGACGCGCTCCGGCAAGGAGTCGTCCCCATCCACGAGCCCGGGCTCGAGGAGCTGCTCGAGCGGAACCGTGAGCGACTGCAGTTCACGACGGATGTCGCCGAGGCCGTCGAGGGTGCCGACGTCGTCTACATCGCCGTCGGGACGCCCCCGACCTACTCGGGCGACGCAGACCTGTCCGCGGTGTGGACCGTCGTCGACGAGCTGCCGGAGACCGAGCAGCGGATCGTCGTCGCGATGAAGAGCACCGTCCCGGTGGGCACGGGCCGCGCAGTCCGGCATCGGCTCGACGATCGCGGCCTCGCGAATGTCGGGTACGTCTCGAACCCGGAGTTCACGGCGGAGGGAACTGCCGTCGAGGACTTCATGCGCCCGGATCGGGTCGTCATCGGCGCGTTCGATCCGGCCGACGGCGACGTCGTCGAGAAGCTCCACGCGGGAATCGACGCGCCGATCGTCCGCTGCGACGTGCCTTCCGCCGAGATGGTGAAGCTCGCCGCGAACGCCGCGCTCGTCACACGAATCTCCTTCATCAACGAGATCGCGAACGTCTGCGAGGCGACCGGAGCCGACGTGACCACCGTTGCGCGAGGCATCGGCCTCGATCGCCGGATCGGGCCGTCGTTCCTTCGCGCCGGGATCGGCTTCGGCGGCTCGTGCTTCCCGAAGGACTCGCTCGCGCTCAAGCAGCTCGCGGCGAACTCGGGCTACAACTTCCAGCTGCTGAACGCCGTCATCGAGGTGAACGAGCTCCAGAAGCGACGTGTGATCGGCAAGCTCGAGCGTCGACTCGGCCCCCTGCGCGGCAAGAAGATCGCCCTCCTCGGCCTCGCGTTCAAGCCCGGTACCGACGACATGCGCGAAGCCCCGAGCCTCGTCCTCGCGGGGCGACTGCTGTCGGAGGGCGCCGAGGTGTCCGCGTGGGATCCGGTCGCAAACGGCGCGGCACACCTCCACGGAGTCGAGATCACCGAAACCGCGCTCGACGCGCTCGACGGCGCAGATGGCGCAGTGCTCGTCACGGAGTGGCCCGAGCTTCGCGAGCTCGACTGGGCGGCCGCGGGGGAGCGGATGCGGAACCGCGTTCTGATCGACGGGCGCAACCTGCTCGACCCGGAGGCGATGCGCGCGCTCGGTTTCGTCTACGAGGGCATCGGTCGCCCCGTCGTATGAGCACCGCTCACCTTCGGCTCGCGGTGGTCACATGAGTCTTCCTGCGGTCATCCTCGTGGGCGGGCAGGGCACGAGGCTTCGACCGCTCACCGATCGGACGCGCAAGGACATGCTCCCGCTCGTCGATCGGCCGCTGCTCGCGTACACCTTCGAGCACCTCGCGCGTCACGGCGTCGAGCACGGGATCATCTCGTGCGGCTACCTGCCCGATCAGATCGAGGCCGGCTTCGGCGAGCAGCACGACGGCTTGCGGCTCGAGTATGCGGTCGAGGACGAACCTCTCGGCACGGGTGGCGCGATCGGCTTCGCCGGACGCGAGCTCGAGGGAAGCTTCTTCGCGCTGAACGGCGACTCGTTGCGCGAGGCCGACCTCGGTGAGCTGGTCTCGTTCCATCGCTCGACGGGAGCGAAGGCGACGATCCTGCTCACGCCGGTCGCCGATCCGAGCCGGTACGGGCTCGTGCGCACGGCGGCGGACGGACGTGTCGAGACGTTTCTCGAGAAGCCGCGGCCGGAGGAGATCGACACGGATCTCATCAACGCCGGCCTCTACGTCCTCGAACCCGAGGTGCTCGATCTCGTCCCGCCGGGTCGCGCAGTGTCCATCGAGCGCGAGGTCTTTCCGCGGCTCGCCGCCGAGGGCTCGGTGTACGGGATCGCGCTCCCGGGCTACTGGCTCGACGTCGGGACACCGGAGTCGTACCTCCAGGCGCACCGTGACGTGCTCGAGCGAGTCTTCCGGACCGATGTCGGAGATGCGCTCGGCGCCGACTTCACGCTCGTCGACGGATCCGCCGAGGTTCATCCCGGCGCGAAGCTCGTGCCGCCCGTCTACGTCGGGCCGAACGCGATCGTCGAGGAGGGTGCGCGCCTCGGAAGCCTCGCCGTTCTCGGCGAGGGCGCCCGGCTCGCCGCCGGAGGCGTCGTCGAGAATGCGGTCGTGGGCGCTCGGACGCACGTCGGTTCCGGTGCGAGTGTGGTCGGCTCGATCCTCGGCGACGACGTCGAGCTCGGCGCAGGCTGCCAGCTCCATAACCTCGCGGTCGTGGGGCCGGGGGCCGACGTAGGGGACGCGAACGTCCTCGACCACGGGCTTCGCATCGGCGCGGGCGTGCGCATCCCCGACGAGGCGCTGCGCTTCTCGTGAGCGGGTATCGGACGACGCCGCGCAGGGTAGAAAAGCCGTGGGGCTGGGAGCTCGTCTGGGCGGAAGCCGACGACTACGTGGGCAAGCTCCTGTTCGTCCGCGCAGGCGAGTCGCTGAGCCTCCAGTACCACGAGATCAAGGATGAGTCGTGGCTCGTCCAGGAAGGCCGTGCCCGGCTCGAGCTCGGAGATGTCGGCGCCGATCTCGAGGCGTTCGAGATCACCCCGGGGGACGCATTCCACTTTCGTCCGCGGACGGTGCATCGCGTCACCGCGCTCGAGGACACACTCGTCGTCGAGGTGTCGACGAATCACCTCGATGACGTCGTGCGGCTCGAGGATCGCTACGGCCGCGAGGGGACGTCTGCGCCCTGACGAGAACCTTCACATAACTCTGATAGGGTTGTGGCGTGCAGCCGTGGATGACGATCGGTGAGACGAGCCGGCGATCGGGCTGGTCTCCGCGGATGCTGCGCTACCTCGAGCAGGACGGGCTCGTCGTTCCGGCACGCAGTGACGCCGGCTACCGTCGCTACGGCATCCGCGAGCTGAACCAGCTGAACGCCCTCGCCGAGCTGCGCGCGCGCTTCGGCGTCGATCTCCAGGAGCTCGAGTTCGCTCTCCGACTGCGCCGCGAGCCTGCGCTCCGCGCCGCAGTCGAGACCTGGCTCGCAGGGACCAGCGTCCCGGAGCCCGACCAGACTTCCCCGGCCTGGGTCGAGTGGGAGCAGCGCAAGCACGAGCGCCTGCTCGTCACCGACGCAGCCTGACCGCAGACCACATACGAAGAGAGGAACGATGGCAACGACACAGCGATATGACGTGAAGGATCTGGCGCTCGCCCCCGAGGGCGTGCGGCGGATCGCGTGGGCCGACCGGCAGATGCCGGTGCTCGCGGCGATCCGCGAGCGCTTCGAGCGCGAGCAGCCGCTCGCCGGGCACCGCATCTCCGCATGCCTGCACGTGACGACCGAGACGGCGAACCTCGCCCGCACGCTGAGCGCGGGCGGAGCGGACGTCGTGCTCTGCGCGTCCAACCCGCTCTCCACGCAGGACGACGTCGCAGCAGCGCTCGTCGAGGAGTACGGCGTGGGCGTCTTCGCGATCAAGGGCGAGGACAACGACACCTACTACCGCCACATCGAGGCTGCGGTCGACCACCGGCCGCACCTGACGATGGACGACGGCGCCGACGTCATCGGCGTCCTCCATTCGGCACGCCGCGAGCAGCTCGGCGACGTGATCGCGGGCACGGAGGAGACGACCACGGGCGTCATCCGGCTGAAGGCTCTCGAGCGGGACGGCAAGCTCGGCTTCCCGGTGATCGCGGTCAACGAGGCGCGGACGAAGCACCTCTTCGACAACCGCTACGGCACCGGTCAGTCGACGATCGACGGGATCATCCGCGCGACGAACGTCCTCCTCGCCGGCAAGCGCTTCGTCGTCGCCGGCTACGGCTGGACGGGTCGTGGCGTCGCGATGCGCGCCCGCGGGATGGGCTCGCACGTCATCGTCACCGAAGTCGATCCGATGCGGGCGCTCGAGGCGACGATGGACGGGTACGAGGTGCTGACGATGGACGCCGCCGCTGCGATCGGCGATCTCTTCTGCACGGCTACGGGCGACAAGAACGTCATCACCCGCGCGCACATGGAGCTGATGAAGGACGGCGCGATCCTGTCGAACACGGGGCACTTCAACGTCGAGATCGAGGTCGGGGCGCTTCGTGACCTCGCGGTCGAGACGCGTGAGGCTCGTGCCCTCGTCGACGAGTTCACGATGGCCGACGGTCGTCGGATCTACCTCATCGGCGAGGGGCGACTCGTGAACCTCGCCGCGGCAGAGGGGCATCCGGCTCTGGTCATGGACATGTCGTTCGCGAACCAGGCGCTGTCGGCGGAGTGGGTCATCCAGAACGCGGCGACCCTCGAGCGGCGCGTCTACGACGTGCCGACGGACATCGACGAGGAGATCGCGCGCCTCAAGCTCGCCACGATGGGTATCACGATCGACCAGCTGACCGAGGAGCAGGCCAAGTACCTCGCCTCGTGGGACGAGGGGACGTAACCGAGCGTCGAACGGACCGGCGGCGTCGAGTGCGACTCCGCCGGTCCGTTGTCATCACCGTGGCGCTCGCCGTCGTCGTCACCGCCGGTTGGGCGGTGCTCGACGCTGGTACGGACGAGGCTCGGGCGGTGGAGGCCGCGCCGCCGTTGGCCGCGCGTCCCGCGGTCGCCGCAACGGCGACGAGGGCCAAGGTCGAGACTGCGGCTCGGCCGTCGGACAAGGCACGGCTCGAGCTCCGAGCGGTGCTCACCGGGAACATCTCGCCGAAGTCGGTCGCGTCGTCGGGTGCCGGCTACGTGACGGCGCAGAACATGATGTACCGCCACACCGTCACGGTCTACGACGCGCGGTCGCTGAAGCTGGTCAAGACGATCTCCGACGCGGTCAACCTGCGGAGGCTCGGCTACCCGGAGTACCGGGGAACGGCTCGCGGCGCGCCCGTCGAGGCGGCGTTCTCACCGGACGGGAGGTACGCGTACGTCTCGAACTACTCGATGTACGGGCAGGGTTTCGGCCCGGAGGGTGACGACGACTGCACGCCTTCCTCCGGCTACGACCGCAGCTTCGTCTATCGCATCGACATGAGGAAGCTGAAGATCGACGAGGCCTATCGGGTCGGCGCCGTGCCGAAGGTCGTCGCGGTCACTCCCGACCATCGGTACGTGCTCGTCTCGAACTGGTGCACGTGGGATCTGAGCGTCATCTCGACACGCAAGGGCAGGGAGGTCAAGCGCATCGCCATCGGCCCGTACCCGCGCGGCATCGCCGTGTCGCCGAAGGGAAACGCGGCGTACGTGGCGGTCATGGGCGGAACCGAGCTCGTCCGCGTCGACCTGAAGCGGTGGACGACCTCTCGCTTCCCGGTGGGCGCCGGACCGCGTGCCGCGGAGTTCCATCCGTCCGATCGCTTCATCTTCGTCTCGCTCAACGCGGAAGGTCGTGTCGCGAAGCTCGATCTCCGGAACGGCGTCGTCCGCTCGAAGGTCGCGACGGGGAACGCGCCGCGGAGCCTCGCTCTCGCGGCCGACGGGCGTGCGCTCTACGTCGTCAACTACGAGAGCGGGACGGTCACGAAGCTGCGCACCTCGGACATGAAGCCACTGCAGACGATCGAGGCCTGCTACCACCCGATCGGGATCACCTACGACTCTCCGACGAGGCGCGTGTGGGTTGCCTGCTACACGGGCTCGATCCGCGTCTACGACGACAAGTAGCCGATGAGCGCCCACGATCTCCGACCGGAGCACATCGTCCGACTCGACGGGGACGCCGTCGTCGTGCTGGATCAGCGGCGGCTGCCCGACGAGGAGGTCGAGCTGAGGTGCACGTCGGCGGCCGAGGTCGCCGAGGCGATCCGCATGCTCGCGGTGCGCGGTGCGCCCGCGATCGGCGTCGCAGCGGCCTACGGACTCGCGCTCGCAGCCATGTGTGGGGAGGATCTGGACGCGGCGTACGACGTTCTCGCCTCGTCGAGACCGACCGCGGTGAACCTCCGCTGGGCGCTCGACGAGCTCCGCGACGACCCGACGCCGGAACGCGCGAAAGCGCTGCACGAGGACGAGGTCGAGCGCTGTCGGCTCATGGGACAGCACGCCCTCGACCTCGTTCCCGCCGGTGCGCGGCTGCTGACGCACTGCAACACCGGCGGGTTGGCGACCGGCGGCTACGGCTCGGCGCTCGGTGCTGTGCGCGCCGCGTGGGAGGCCGGGCTCGTGGAGCACGTCTGGGTGGACGAGACGCGACCGCTGCTCCAGGGCGCACGCCTGACGGCATGGGAGCTCGACGCGCTGGGTATTCCGTTCTCGGTGATCGTGGACGGTGCAGCGGCGGGGCTCATGGCCTCCGGCGACGTCGACGCCGTGCTCACCGGCGCGGATCGGATCGCCGCGAACGGCGATGTCGCCAACAAGGTCGGCACGTACGGGTTGGCGGTTGCCGCACATCACCACGAGCTGCCGTTCTACGTCGTCGCGCCGACCTCGACGCTGGATCCGCTCGCCGCGTCCGGAGCGGACATCCCGATCGAGGAGCGCGACCCGGCGGAGATCTCGACGCGGTTCCCCGCGCGGAACCCCGCATTCGACGTCACGCCGGCGGTGCTCGTCTCCGCGATCGTCACCGAGGCCGGTGTTCATCGCGCGCCGTACGCGGCGTCGCTTCCGTCGGTGGTACGCGCGTCGTGATCGACGTCGACCGAGCGACCGCGGGGATCCTCGAGCGGTTCGACTTCGACGAGGGCCTCTTCGAGTCGCTGCGGGCTCGTGTCGCGGTGGGCTCGCTGTCGTCCGAGTCGAACTTCCTTCGCGGCGAGATCGAGGCGCCCCGCGACGACGAGATCACCTCACTCGTTGCCCCCGGCGATCCGAGCTACGACGAGGTCCGGGCGGCGGGTCTCGACGCGCTCTCCCGCGGCGAGGTCGCCCAGGTCGTCCTCGCGGGCGGCATGGCCACACGCTTCGGCGGTGTCGTCAAGGCGGTGCTGACCGCCGTCGACGGCATGAGCTTCCTCGAGGCGAAGCTGCGGCAGACCGCCATGCTCGAGCACGAGCTCGGAGCGCGGGTTCCGGTGGCGCTCATGACGAGCTTCGCGACCGACGACGCGATTCGCGCGCACGTCGTCGAGCGGGGGCTCGGCGATCCGCTCGTCTTCCACCAGTTCGTCTCGCTGCGGCTCGAGCCGTCGGGTGAGCTGTTCCGCGACGCCGAGGGCGGAGCGTCGTTGTACGCCCCCGGGCACGGCGACCTCTTCCGGGCGCTCCGGCGATCGGGCACGCTCGATGCCTTGCGCGAACGCGGAGTTCGCGTCGTGACGGTCTCGAACGTCGACAACCTCGGCGCGCGCGTCGATCCCGTGGTCGTCGGCGCGCACCTCGTCGGAGGACGGCCGTTGACGAGCGAGGTCGCCCGGAAGGAGGGCGACATGGGCGGGGCGCCCGTCCGCGTCGACGGGAAGCTGCAGCTCGTGGAAGGTCCGCGCTTCCCGGACTCGTTCGACCAGGAGCTCGTACCGGTCTTCAACACCAACACCGCTCTCCTCGACATCGACGCGCTCGATGCCGAATACGACCTCTCGTGGCTGTACGTGCTGAAGGACGTCGAAGGGCGTCGAGCCGTGCAGCTCGAGCGGCTCTACCACGAGGTGTCCGCCTTCGTCCCGACGCAGTACCTCGAGGTCCCGCGCCGAGGATCCCGCGGGCGCTTCCTCCCGATCAAGACACCGGCGGATCTGGAGCGTGCCCAGGACGACCTGCGCGAGCTCGTCTCAGCACCGGTCTGAATCGATCGGTAGAGCGACGCGGCCCGATCGGGGAATGCACCGATTCCGCGACCCAAGGTGGGTGCCATGGTCCGCGCATGAGAAAGTGGCTGACTCGCGGCGCCGTCGCCCTCGTCGTTCTCTTCGGGCTCGTGCAGCTCGTCCCGTACGGTCGTAACCACGACAACCCGCCGGTCACGAAGGAGATCGCCTGGGACTCGGCGAGGACGCGCGAGCTCGCGGTCGGTGCCTGCTACGACTGCCACAGCAACCTGACGACGTGGCCCTGGTACAGCAACGTCGCACCGGTCTCCTGGCTCGTGTACTTCGACGTCCAGGAGGGCCGGGATGCCCTGAACTTCAGCGAGTGGAACCGCCCGCAGGGGGAGGGTGAGTCCGGCGAGGTCGCCGAGGTCGTGCGCGAGGGCGAGATGCCGCCCTGGCAGTACAAGCCGCTCCACCCCGCCGGTCGCCTGACCAGCGCCGAGCGCGAGGAGCTCGCCGTCGGTCTCGAGCGCACGCTGGCGGCTGATCCTCCCGTGGGCGGCGGCCAGTAGGCGCCGCGTAACAGTTCTGTGTGGGATCCAGAACGGTGACGTGACGGAACTCGGCGTACCGTCGAGCTGTGTGGCTCGTCGACGTCCTCCTGCCAGAGCGCTGTGCCGTCTGCGACGTTCCCGGGGCAGAGTTGTGCGCCACCTGTCGCGATTCGCTCACGCGGCTCGTGCCGCCAATCTGCGCACGCTGCGGGTCGCCGGGACCGTGGCCCGTCCGCCGGTGCCCGGAGTGCGCGGGACGGCGCCTCGCCTTTGCCGAAGCGCGCTCGGCCATCGTCTACGACGCGCGAGCGCGTGCTCTGGTCAAGGCGTGGAAGGAACGTGGAAGGCGTCGTCTTGCCCGCACAGCGGCTCTTCTCGTCGCCGAGGTCATCCGACGAGCCGAGGTGGACTGTCTCGTTCCCGTGCCGGGCGATCCGGAGCGTGCCTGGCATCGTGGTGACGTCCCTGCACACAGGCTCGCGGTGGAGCTCGGAAGGATCTGGACGCTGCCGACACACCACGTCCTCGAGCGGAGCCGAGCGCTTCCTCGTCAACGTGGCTTGCCGCTCGAGGAGCGTCGACGGAACGTTCGCGGCAGCGTGGTCGCGCGCGACCCCCTTCCCGCGGAGGTCTGCATCGTCGACGACGTCTACACCTCCGGGGCCACGGCTGATGCCTGCGCTGCCGCCTGCCGCCAGGCTGGGGCTCGGCGCGTCCGTGTGGTCACCTTCGCGCGGGCCGTCCGTTAGATTGAGAGTGACTCCACTGCCACGATCCCGAAGGGAGCGTCTGCAATGCAGCTCCAGATCAAGGCCCAGCACGCCCCAGTCCCGGATGCGGTTCGCGTGTACACGGAGAAGCGCTTCGCGAAGCTCGCACGCCGGCTGTACGAAGGAACGATCGTCGAGGTGACGTTCTCGCGTGAGCACAATCCGTCGATTCGCGAAGACCACGTCGCCGAGGGCGTCGTGTTCACGAAGGGCTCGAACCTGGTCGCGCGTGAGTCGGCGACGACGTACGAGGCAGCGGTCGACGAGCTCGTCGACAAGTTGGAGCGGCAGATCGAGCGCTACCGCGACAAGCGCGTGCGGGAGCCTCGCCGTGCCGCGCAGCGCAGCCGCGACCACGACGGTGTCGAGCCGGTCGGCGACGAAGAGGCGGCATAGCGCACATGCCTGTCGATCCGGAGCGCGAGTGGCTCGCCGCAGGCATCACAGGGCTCCAGCGGCAGCGCGAATGGGATGCGGTCGCAACGGCCGAAGGTGATGGTGCGCCGGGCGACGAGGTCGAGTTCGTCGCGCTCGAGGACGGCTCGTACGTCGTCGAGACCGACGGAGCCGCCGACGTCGCGCACTTCGTCGCCGCCCTCGGTGACAGCATCGCTGCCCCCTATCGCGCGCTCGCCGTGAAGCGATCCGAGGTGTGGGCCGTAGGAGCCGTCGCGATCGACGTCCAACGGCTCGACCCGGACCCTCGCGGTGCCGAGCTCGAGCTCACATGGAACGGCTCCGAGCGCGAGCTGACGATCGACGATCTCCCCGCCGATACGTCGCAGGCACCGGCACTCGAGCGCCTCGCCGCCGAGCGCGTGGACGGCGCGTACGCCGCGCACGCTCACCGTCTGCGCGGGGAGCTCTGGGAGATCTCGGTCCTGCCGCTGTAGGTCCGTCCGGAGACCCAGCCGGTACCCTAGGGCCCCGTGAGCACCCAGTCGTTCGGGAAGTTCGAGCGCGTCCTTCGCATGGGCGAGGGGCGGCGCGTGAAGCGCCTCGCCGAGCAGGCCGCGTACATCGGCACACTCGAGCCCGACTTCGAGAAGCTGACCGACGACGAGCTGCGCGGGAAGACGGCGGAGTTCAAGCAGCGCCTCGAGAACGGCGAGTCGCTCGAGGATCTGATCTTCGAGGCGTACGCCGCGGTGCGCGAGGCGTTCCGGCGCACGATCGGCGTCAGGCTCTTCGACGTCCAGCTAATGGGCGGAATCGTCCTTCACGAGGGCGACATCGCCGAGGCGAAGACGGGTGAGGGAAAGACGTTCGTGGCAGTCCTGCCGCTGTATCTGAACGGCCTCGCGGGCCAGGGTGTCCACCTCATCACGGTCAACGACTACCTGGCGAAGCGCGACGCGGAGTGGACGCAGCCCGTCTACGAGATGCTTGGCAGCTCGGTCGGCTTCATCCAGAACCTCATGCCGTTCGCGCAACGCCGTGAGGCGTACGCGTGTGACGTCACCTACGGGACGAACTCGGAGTTCGGGTTCGACTACCTGCGCGACAACATGGCCGTCTCGCTCGACGGCGTGGTGCAGCGCAGCCATACGTACGCGGTCGTGGACGAGGTCGACTCGATCCTCGTCGACGAGGCGCGGACGCCGCTCATCATCTCCGGTGAGCCCGAGACGGCGGCCGAGACGTACTACCAGTTCGCCCGCGTCGTGAAGGATCTCGAGGGGGCTCCTGCGACGCGCAAGACGGCGAAGGGTCTCGACGAGACGGAGCTCTCCGGCGCCGACTACCTCTTCGACGAGAAGTTCAAGACCGTTTCACCTGCGCAGGCGACGATCGAGAAGGTCGAGCGCGCGCTCGGCATCGACAACCTCTACGACCCGCGCAACGTCATCCTCGTGAACCACCTGATGCAGGCGCTCAAGGCCCAGTCGTTGTACAAGCGCGACGTCGACTACGTCGTACAGGAGGGCGAGGTCAAGATCGTCGACGAGTTCACCGGCCGGATCATGGAGGGCCGCCGCTGGAGCGAGGGTCTCCACCAGGCGATCGAGGCGAAGGAGGGCATGCGGATCCGCGAGGAGAACGTCACGCTCGCGTCGATCACGCTGCAGAACTACTTCCGCCTCTACGAGAAGCTCGCCGGCATGACCGGAACGGCGAAGACGGAGGAGAAGGAGTTCGTCGAGATCTACAACCTGCACGTCGTCGAGATCCCCACGAACCAGCCCGTCGCGCGTCTCGACGAGAACGACTACATCTTCAAGACGCCTGACGCGAAGTTCGCCGCCGTGCTCGAGGACATCGTCGAGCGCCACGAGGAAGGGCAGCCGGTGCTCGTCGGCACGATCGCGGTCGAGACCTCCGAGTACCTCTCGGAGATCCTGAAGCGAAAGGGCATCCCGCACAACGTCCTGAACGCGAAGGAGCACGAGCGCGAGGGCGAGATCATCAAGGACGCAGGACAGCCGGGCGCGGTCACGATCGCGACGAACATGGCCGGGCGCGGCGTCGACATCAAGCTCGGCGAGGGCGTCGTCGAGAAGGGCGGGCTCTACGTCCTCGGGACCGAGCGGCACGAGTCGCGCCGCATCGACAACCAGCTCCGCGGCCGCTCGGGCCGTCAGGGCGACCCGGGAGAGACGCGCTTCTACCTCTCGGGCCAGGACGACCTCGTGCGCCTCTTCGCCGGCGACCGGATCTACAACATCATGAACCGCTTCAAGATCCCGGACGACCAGCCCATGGAGGCGAAGATCCTCTCGAACCAGATCGAGAACGCCCAGAAGAAGGTCGAGGAGCAGAACTTCGTCGCGCGCAAGAACGTCCTCAAGTACGACGACGTGATGAACACCCAGCGCATGGTCATCTACGAGCAGCGACGACGAGTGCTCGAGGGCGAGGATCTCTCCGACGAAGTGCGGGAGTGGATCCGCGAGGTCGTCGAGGCGGGAGTCACTCACGCGACCGACGCAGAATTCGCCGAGGAGTGGGATCTCGACTCGCTCGTGACGAGCATGCAGTCCCTGTACGGAACCGACATCACGGTCGAGGAGCTGCGCGAGGAGATCGACGTCAAGAGTCGAGACGCGCTCGTCGAGGAGTTCGTCGAGGACGCGCTCGAGACCTACGACGAGCGCGAGCGGGCGCTCGGGCCGGAGCTCGCGCGCGAGGTCGAGCGCTACATCATCCTCCAGACCGTCGACGCGCGGTGGCGCGAGCACCTCGAGGCGATGGACTATCTCCGCGAGGGAGTCCACCTGCGCGCCTTCGCGCAGAAGGACCCGCTCGTCGAGTACCGCGGCGAGGGACACACACTGTTCGAGGAGCTGGGCCAGACCATCCGCGAGGAGGTCGTCTTCACTCTCTTCCACGTCGCCGTGCAGGTCGAGGAGCCCGCGCTCGAGCCGATGCAGGCGCGCGAGAGCTCGCTGCACTACGAGCACGAGACCTCGGCAGGCGCCGAGGTGATCGCCGCTGCGGGCAGCTCGGCGACAGCGCTCGCAGCTCCTCCGGCGCCGTCGGACTCCGGGTCGTTCGCGCAGCCTCAGGCTGTGAACGAGCACAAGGACGTCGGGCGCAACGATCCGTGCTGGTGCGGGAGCGGCAAGAAGTACAAGCGCTGCCACGGCGCCTGACGCGCCTCGCCCTCCTGCTGGCGGTCGCCCTTGCGGGCTTCGTCGTGTTGGCGATCGCATACACGCGGCAGCCACTTGGCTCGACGGACGTCGACGTCGCCGAGTGGGTCGCGGCGAGCCTGCCTAGCGCGGTCGAGTGGCTCGCGAGACCGTTCTCGTGGCTGGGCGGGTGGATCGGGATCACCGCGATCGGAATCGCGTTCGGCGTCGTGCTCGTCCGCGAGCGGGCCTGGATCGACGTCGGCTTCCTGCTCGCGACCTTCGTGGGATCGCAGATCGTCGTCGCGCTGCTCAAGGACTGGTTCGATCGACCTCGTCCCCAGGTGGGAAGCGCCGTGGACCTGCCTGCGTCCAGTGGGTTCCCGAGCGGCCACGCGGCTGCGGGCGTCGCGAGCCTCGGCGCTGCGGCCGTCCTTCTCGCCGAACGGCTTGCGAGTCGCCGTGCTCGTGTCTGGCTCTGGTCGCTCGTGGCCGTAGGCGGGGTTGCGGTCGGGCTTTCGCGGATTGCGCTCAACGTCCACTACGTGACGGATGTCCTCGCGGGCTGGTGCTTCGGCCTCGCCTGGCTCGCCGCGTGCCTTCTGGTGCGTGAAAAGCTGCGTGGCCGAGGCGTATCGTCGTCCACGTGAGACCGAACAAGGTCCTCGCGACGCTCGCGTCGAGCTTCGTCGTCGCTCGCCGCCGGCTGCGGAGGGCATGCCGACGAGCCGGCCGACCTCGAGCTCGCGACTCAGTCGACCACGCCGCCGGCGACGCTGGCTCCCGCGCCGCCGCAGACGACCGAAGTGGACGACGCGTCCACGTCACTCGCTCCGGCGGCTGCGGTCTCGGTCTCCCGCAAGGAGCGGGCCGACCTCACGACTCGTGCAGCTGACATCGGCGCCGCTATCGGGAGGTGGGACGATGAGTTCGGCTCTTGCACCGGCCCGTCAGGAGGCGGAGACGATGCAGGCGCAACGTGCACTCGTGCCGCATGGGAGCAGCTCTTCAAGCAGATGTACGTCGCACACTCCGGGCTCCTCTCGCTCGTCGATCGGATCAACGCAGGCGCGTGTCACGAGGCGGTCGCGGCGGTCGTGGACGCCGTGCACGGGTTTCTGTCGGGAGCTACGCCGACGAACGTCGTGTGGCTCGACGAACAGCAGCGTCCACCGAGCCCGTTCGACCTGGAGTCAGTCGTCGAGATCGTGCGGCCGGTGCCGGCGCGAATCCGCGACGCGGTGGCGACGGCATGCGCCTGAGGGGGATCCGACGCTCGCCCCGGGTACCCTAGACCCGTGGCCGAGGTAGACAGCAAGCCGCTCGACGAGCGCCTGCAGGAGATCGGGGCCCAGCTCGCCTGGGTCCGTGATTACCTTTGACCCGGATCGCCTGACGACACGACGGGCCGAGCTCGAGGAGGCCATGGGCGCTCCCGGATTCTGGGACGATCAGGCAAGCGCGGCGCGCATCTCCACCGAGCATTCGCGAATCACGCGCAAGCTCGAGCGGTACGAGCGCCTCCTAGGCGAGTTCGCGGACGCACGCGAGCTCCGCGAGCTCGGTGAGGACGACGCGGAGATCGGCCAGCTCGTCGCGGCGCTCGAGGGCGAGCTCGGACGGCTGCAGGAGGATGCGCTCTTCGACGGCCAGTACGACGCCGGCGACGCGGTGCTCGGGATTCACGCGGGCACTGGCGGAACGGACGCGCAGGACTGGGCCGACATGTTGCTGCGGATGTACCTCCGTTGGGCGTCCGATCGCGGATTCCAGACCGAGACGATCGAGGCGAGCCCGGGAGAGGAGGCCGGCCTCAAGTCCGCGACGGTGACCGTGAAGGGCGAGAACGCGTACGGCACGCTCAAGGCCGAGCGCGGTGTCCATCGCCTCGTGCGGCAGTCGCCGTTCGACTCCGCGCATCGCCGGCACACGGCGTTCGCGCAGGTCGTCGTCGCGCCGCTCCTCCCGGACGATGCGCCGATCGAAGTCGACGAGTCGGACCTACGCATCGATACCTACCGCTCGAGTGGCGCGGGAGGGCAGCACGTGAACAAGACGGACTCGGCCGTGCGCATCACCCACCTCCCGACGGGAATCGTCGTCCAGTGCCAGAACGAGCGCTCGCAGACGTCGAACAAAGCGACGGCCATGCGCATCCTCCGCTCGCGCCTCGCCGAGCTCGAAGAAGAGCGCCGTGAGGCCGAGCTCGCGCGCGAGCGTGGCGCCGCGCAGGACATCGGCTTCGGGAGTCAAATCCGCTCGTACGTGCTGCACCCGTACCAGCTGGTGAAAGACCACCGAACCGACTTCGAGGTGGGGAACACGCAGTCCGTCCTCGACGGCGGGCTCGACGGGTTCGTGCACGCGTACCTCCTCGCGAAAGCGGCCGGACAGGTCGTGTAGTGGCCGAGATGCAGGAAGATCGTCGGCTACACTGCAGCGTTCCCACGAACCGGAACAGCCCGCCAGGGCTGTATCAGCGCTGACGCCGGTGCCGGATGACCTCTCGGAGACACAGATGACGGCCCTCGCCGAACCCGATACGAACGTCGAGCCGCAGCCGGTTCGCGAAGGGTCCACCGGTGCCTCGATGATCGTGTTCGAGGACGTCCGGAAGGTCTACGAGACGAACAACGTGACCGCTCTCGACGGCGTCTCGTTCGTCATCGACAAGGGTGAGTTCGTGTTCGTCGTCGGTGCCTCCGGCTCTGGCAAGTCGACGCTCATCCGCCTCCTCCTCAAGGAAGTGGAACCGACCGGCGGGCGCATCATCGTCGGCGGGCGCGACCTCGGCCGCCTCAAGCGCTCCAAGGTGCCGCTCCTCCGCCGAAACCTCGGCTGCGTCTTCCAGGACTTCAAGCTCCTCCCGAACCGCACCGCCGCCGAGAACATCGGCTACGCGCTGCGCGTGCAGGGCGAGTCGCCCGCGCAGATCCGCAAGAAGGTGCCCGAGGTGATGGACCTCGTCGGCCTCGCACACAAGATGAGCTCGCGCCCGGAGGAGCTCTCGGGCGGCGAGCAGCAGCGCGTCTCGATCGCGCGGGCGATGGTGAACCATCCGCCGCTCCTGGTCTGCGACGAGCCGACCGGGAACCTCGACCCGGACACCTCTGTCGGGATCATGCAGCTGCTGTACCGGATCAACCGCACCGGCACGACCATCCTCATGGTCACCCACGACCGTGAGATGGTCGACAAGATGCGCAAGCGCGTGATCGCCCTCGAGGCCGGCAAGCTCGTGCGCGACGAGCGGCGTGGGGGGTACTCCGAGGAATGAACAAGATCCGCGTCGTCGTCGCCGAGGCACTGCGCTCCATCGGCGCCAACGTCTCGACGACCGTGGCCTCGGCCCTGTCCGTCCTCATCGGGATGTTCCTCATCGGCGTCTTCATCGGGCTCGGAACGTGGCTCGTCTCGTGGTCGGACGACAAGAAGCGCGAGCTCGCGGTGCACGTCTATATCGCAGAGGGCGCGACCACGAAGCAGATCGATGAGTTGCGCATTCGTCTCGAGTCCGACGATCGCGTCAAGCCCGGTGGAATCACTTTCATCTCCAAGGCGAGGGCCCTCGAGATCATGCGCAAGCGCAACCCCGACCTGACCGCGAACCTCGCGTCGAACCCGCTTCCCGCGTCGTTCGACATCGTGCCGAAGCGTGGCGAGGACACGGAGGCGATCGCGGTCGGCGTGCAGAAGGCGAAGCTCGCTGCCGTGGACCAGGTGCGCTACGGCAAGGAGGTCTCGCAGCGGATCCTCCAGATCGCGCGCGCGATCCAGATCGTCTTCCTCATCGCCGTCTTCATCCTCCTCGCCGCCTCGACGATCCTCATCGCGAACACGATCCGCCTCTCGGTGCACTCGCGCCGGCGGGAGATCGAGGTGATGAAGCTGGTCGGCGCTTCGAACTGGTACGTCCGTGGGCCGTTCATGCTCGAAGGGCTGCTCACCGGGCTCGCGGGCTCCGTCGCAGCGGTCGTCCTCCTCTTCGTCAGCCGCGAGATCGCGATCCCGCAGATCCTCGGCCACATCCAGGACGACGCCGAAGTCCAGGCCATGGCCTTCACGTGGACGGCGATGATCCTGATCGCGGGCGGGCTCGCGATCGGCGCGATCGGCTCGGGCCTCACGCTCCGCCGCTTCCTCCGCGTCTAGCCGACGTCTTCGCGCGCGACATTGACGGGATTCGGATCTCGGTCATGATCGGCCGGTGGCGCCGAAGATCACCTCGCGACTGATCGCCGCTGTCCTCACGTCGAGTGCGCTCGTGGCGGGCTGTGGGTCGTCGGACGGAGAAGAGCGTGGGCACGTTGGAGTCCACGACCTCTGCGTCCGAAGCGCTCGAGTCGCCGTCGCTCGACGGCCGGTTCGTCGTCAGCAGCGATGAGCGAAAGCTCGCGCTCCGGTGCTGGGGCGAGGGATTACCAACCGTCGTGATCGATGCTGGTAGCGGGAGTCCCGGGATCTCCGAGTATGGATTGCAGCCGTTCGTCGGCGAGCTCGCCGCGCGTACCCGTGTCTGCACCTTCGATCGAGCCGGCCTCGGGTCGAGCGACGCTGCTCCTGTCCGCAAGCGCGGGCTCGACGATGCCGCGGACGATCTCCACGCACTGCTCGAGGAGGCCGATCTGAGCGGCCCGTTCGTGCTCGTCGGGTCCTCCGGCGGTGGGTTCGACGTCTATCACCATGCCGGCCGGTACCCGGACGACGTCGCCGGGCTCGTCTTGCTCGACGTGCCCGCGGGTCAGGCGAACATTCCGGCCGACGCCGTCCCGGCATGGGACGCTCCCGAGAATCCCGAGCACATGGACTACGTCGCGATCGAACGGCAGATGGCTCTCGATCGCCTCCCGATCCCGTCGATCCCCGTGACCGTCATCACGGCGAGCGCCGGTCAGTCCGCCGATCCGAAGGAGCAGCGCGTGTGGCTCGAAGGGAGCTCGGACCCGGTTCAGGTCGTCCTAGAGGGCGGTCACGGGATCTCCGTCGACAACCCGGCAGGGGTTCTCGCCGCGATCCTCGGGGTGCTCGAGCGAGTCGGGTCGGGCTAGCGTCCGGCTACGGTGGCGGTTCATGCGGCACCGTCGACAGCCAGGAAGACAGAAGCGGCCGAGCCGCTCCCAGCGCTCGACACGCCGGAACCCGGCGCAGGCGGTGCGTCAGGCCGAGCGGCGTGTCGAGATCTCCCTCCCGTCGCGCCGCGTCGAGCCGGAGCGGGTCGTCGCGCACCTCGGTCCGACGAACTCGGGCAAGACGCACGCGGCTCTGAAAGAGCTCGCGGAGAAGCGCTCCGGCGTCTACGCGGGACCGTTGCGCATGCTCGCGCAGGAGGCGCATCGACGGCTCGGCGAGTGGATCGGGGCGGAGCACGTCGGTCTCGTCACCGGCGAGGAGCGGGTCAACGATCGCGCCCCGGTGATCTGCTCGACCGTCGAGATGGCACCCCACGCGGGCGAGCTGCTGGTCCTCGACGAGGTGCAGTGGGCCGACGACACGGAGCGCGGCTCGGCCTGGACCCGGCTCCTGCTCGCCGGGGAGTACCGAGAGATCCTCCTGCTCGGTGCGCTCGATGCGCTCCCCCTCGTCGAGCGAGCGTTTCCCGAGCACGAGCTGAAGGTCTTCGAGCGCAAGCTTCCGCTCGAGTTCGTCGGCGCGCGGATGCTGCGCTCGCTGACGCCCGGCACCGTCGTCGTCGCGTTCAGCCGCCGCGCGGTGCTCGCACTCGCGGGTGAGGTCAATCGGCTCCATCCCGGCCGGGTCGCGGTGCTCTACGGCGCGATGCCGCTGTCCTCGCGGCGTGAGGAGATCGAGCGGTTCATCTCCGGCGCTGCGGATGTCTGCGTCGCGACGGACGTCCTCGGCCACGGCGTCAACCTGCCGTGCGAGACGCTCCTGTTCGCGGAGACGACGAAGTTCGACGGAGAGGAGCGCCGCGATCTCCTCCCGTGGGAGATGGCGCAGATCGCCGGACGGGCGGGCAGATTCGGCCTCGTCGAGCGCGGTCACGTCGGCGTGCTCGCGGGTCTCGGGTGGGGAACCGCCAATCCGGAGCTCGTGGAGTCGGCGCTCGAGCCGCATGTCCCGCTTCCGGGCGGGTACCTCGGCTATCGCGTGGTCGACGAGGCGCGCATCAGGCCTCAGCTCTCGGACCTCGGCGTCGACGATCCACTACGGCTGGACGCCGCCCTCGTCGCCTGGCACCGGGTTGCGCTGCGCGAGTGGGCATTCGAGAGCTGGCTCGCGGTCGAGTCGCTGCAGCCGCTCCGTCTGCGGCTTCAGGCGGTTCAACGGCGTCTTGCGGAGCGGGGGCGCCATCTGTCGCTCGCGGACACGTGGAAGCTCGTCAACGCACCCGTGGACGAGGACAACCTCGAGCTCCTCGCGACGCTTGCGCTGGCGATCACCGGAGACCGGGTCGCACGTCCGCAGCTCACATTCCTGCTCGACAGCGCGCGACTGAGGGGGGCGTCGCTCGAGGACGCCGAGCGGGCGGGGCGTGAGGCGAGCATCCTGCGCTGGTTCGCACTGCAGTACACGGATGTCGGCGGGGTGACAATCGAGCGGGCGGCGGCACTGGAGGAAGCTGCGGCCGCGCGGGTCGTCGCGCGCCTTCGCGTCGAGGTCGAGTCACCCACGATCGGGCGGTGTCGATCGTGCGGTCGTTCCTGCGCGCCGTGGTTTCCGCTCTGCGACCGCTGTGCGGGAATCGCGTCGCGCGCGTGATATGAACTCGCCGTGACCGCTGACGACCTGCGCGCGATCCCGCTTCTCGCCGACGCGAGCGACGCGGGCCTCGAACGCATCGCTGCGACCGCCGGCGAGATGTCGTGTGCGGCCGGTCAGATCGTCGCGCTCGAGGGGGATCGCGGCTCGGGGATGTTCGTCATCCTGGACGGAGCGGCACTCGTGGAATGGAGAGGAGGCTCGGTCGAGCTCGGGGCCGGTTCCTTCTTCGGTGAGCTGACGTTGCTCGCGCCGGGAGGCACCCGCATCGCGCGGGTGCGGGCGGCATCCGAGATGCGCTGCCTCGCGATTCCGCGTGACGATGCGCTTGCGTTCGTCGAGTCGGAGCCGAGCGTCGCGCTCGCGATGCTGAAAGAGGTCGCTCGCAGGTTCGCATCGGCGCTTCCGGAGGAGTAGCCCGACCTACACTCCGGCGGTGGCCAAGCCGACCGGAACGAAGCTGATCGCGGAGAATCGCCGCGCGCGGCGCGACTACGAGCTCGTCGAGCGCGTCGAGGCCGGCATTGCGCTCACCGGCACAGAGGTGAAGGCGGCACGGGATGGACACGTCCAGCTTGGCCAGGCCTACGCTGACATCCGCGGCGGAGAGGCGTGGCTGATCGGCGCGTCGATCTCCGAATATGCGCAGGCCGGCCCGCTGGGGCACCAGCCCGATCGCGACCGCAAGCTCCTCCTCCATCGCGGCGAGATCGACTCCCTGTACGGGAAGGTGCGCGAGAAAGGTCTGACGCTCGTTCCGACGCAGATGTACTTCAAGGACGGTCGGGTGAAGGTCGAGATCGCGCTCGCACGCGGTCGCGAGCGAGCCGACAAGCGGCGCGTCGTCGCCGCACGCGAGGCCCAACGTGACATCGAGCGCGCGCTCAAACAGCGACGCTGAGGACTTCGGTGTCAGACACCGATGCGCGTCAAGGGTCAAGCGCGAAAAGTCCGCACCAAATGCTCCACAGTCGAGATCCCTGCCGCCGGCCCACGTAGCGACGCCATGACTAGCTCCAGACATGCGCGGCCAGGACACGAACGCGTACGACACGTCCGCCATGGTGTCTGACACCGCTTGCTTCGACGCTCGCCAGACAAAGGCGCGAGGGAGTAGTACGCTCGCGAAGCTGTCGAGCGGAAGGGAGAGCCGATGCGACGAGTGGCGCTGACTGCCAACGGCGTACGCCACGACCTCGAGATCGAGCCGCGTGAGCTTCTCGTGTACGTGCTCCGCGACCGACTCGGACTCACCGGGACCAACGTGGGTTGCGACACGTCCTCGTGCGGGACGTGCACGGTGCTCGTGAACGGCGAGTCGGTGAAGTCGTGCACGATGCTCGGTGTCCAGGCCGACGGGACCGAGATCACGACGATCGAGGGGCTTGCGCGAAACGGCGAGCTCCACCCGGTCCAGCAGGCGTTTCACGACCACCACGCGCTCCAGTGCGGCTACTGCACCCCCGGGATGGTTCTCGCGGCGGTGAGCCTCATCGAGAGCGGCGAGGCAACGGACGAGGACGCGATCCGCCTGGGACTCGAAGGCAATCTCTGCCGTTGCACCGGGTACCACAACATCGTCCAGGCAGTCGCATCCGCTGCGGGGGTGGCGTCGTGACGGCCACCGAAACCGCACCGGGATTCGTCGGAACCTCCGTCAAGCGCAAGGAGGACGCATCGCTTCTTCGCGGGCAAGGAACCTTCGTCGACAACCTGACGCTGCCCGGGACGGTGTACATGGCAGTCGTGCGCAGCCCGTATCCCCGCGCCAGGATCAAGAGCGTGAACGTCGATGCCGCACGCGCCGCAGACGGCGTCGTGGGCGCCTTCTCCGGCGCTGACCTCGCGGAGGACTGGAAAGGTGGTCTGCCGTGCGCATGGCCGGTCACGGAGGACATCAAGATGCCGCCGCACTACCCGCTCGCGACCGATGAGGCCCGCTACCAGGGAGACGGTGTCGCCGTCGTTGTCGCCGAGAGTCGTGCTCTCGCGAAGGACGCGGCTGAGCTCGTCGAGGTCGACTACGAGCCGTTGCCGTCGATCGCCGACGTTCAGAAAGCGCTCGCGGACGGGGCTCCGCTCGTGCACGAGGATCTCGGCACGAACGAGTGCTACGTCTGGAAGCTCGAGACGGACGACGTACAGGCTGCGATCGACGCGGCGGACGTCGTCGTCACACGGCGTTACTTCCAGCCCCGTCTCATCCCGAACGCGATGGAGCCACGCGGGGTGCTCGCGCAGGTCGGGCCGACGGGCGAGGTCACGCTCTGGTCGGCGACGCAGACCCCGCACATCACGCGCTTCGCATTGCAGCTCGTGCTCGGCATACCCGAGTCGAAGATCCGGGTGATCGCGCCCGATGTCGGCGGAGGTTTCGGCTCGAAGCTCCAGATCTACGGCGAGGGCCCTCTCGCCATCGCACTGTCGCGACGTCTCGGGCGTCCGGTGAAGTGGACGGAGGAACGAGCCGAGAACTACGTCGGGACCATCCACGGACGTGATGTCGTGCACGAGCTCACCTTCGCGGCGCGGAACGACGGGACGATCACCGCGGTCAAGTCGGAGGCCTGGTGCGCGATGGGCGCGTACCTCGAGCTCGTCACGCCCGGCGTTCCGCTGCTCGGCGCCTGGCTGTACTCCGGGCCATACGAGATCCCCAACTACAGCGTCACGTTCACCGGCGTGTTCACGCACGCGACGCCGACGGATGCGTACCGCGGAGCCGGTCGGCCGGAGGCGACGTACGTCCTCGAACGCACGATGGACGCGCTCGCACGCGAGCTCGACATGGATCCGCTCGAGCTCCGGCGAAAGAACTTCATCACGGAGTTCCCGCACACCATGGCGTCGGGACTCACGATCGACTCGGGCGACTACCACGCAGGTCTCGACCGGTTGCTCGAGATCCTCGACCTCGACGCGCTTCGCGCCGATCAGGCCGCACGCCGTTCGAACGGTGACGCGAAGCAGATCGGGATCGGGTTCTCGACGTACAACGAGATGTGCGGCCTCGCGCCATCACGGATTCTCGGCGCGATTCGCTACGCCGTCGGGGGCTGGGACGCGTCGACCGTGCGGTTCCAGCCACTCGGCTCGGTGCAGGTCGTCACGGGCACCTCGCCGCACGGACAGAGCCACGAGACGACGTTCGCGCAGATCGCAGCCGATCAACTCGGTGTGAGCGTGGACGACGTCGAGGTCATCCACGGCGACACTGCGTCCTCTCAGCTCGGCATGGACACGTACGGGAGTCGGTCGCTCGCCGTGGGCGGCGTTGCGCTCTGGAACGCCGGCGAGAAGGTGATCGCGAAGGCACGTCAGATCGTCGCGCATCAACTCGAGGTGTCCGAGGACGATCTCGAGTTCGAGAGCGGGACCTTCTCCGTGAAGGGCTCCGCGGACCGGAACATGACGATCCAGGCGGCGGCGTTCGCGGCGCACTCCGCGCACAACCTCCCGGACGGGATGGAGCCAGGACTCGAGGCGACGGCCGTCTACGACCCGCCGAACTTCTCGTGGCCCGCAGGCGCGCATGCGGCCGTCGTGGAAGTCGACACCGAGACAGGTGACACCAGACTCCTCCGCTACGTCGCCGTCGACGACGTCGGCAACCCGGTGAATCCGCAGATCATCGACGGGCAGGTGCACGGCGGCGTCACGCAGGGCATCGCAGCGGCGCTCTACGAGGAAGGCGCCTACGACGAAGAGGGCAACCTCCTCACGACGACGATGACGACCTACCTCGTGCCGTCGGCGGCAGAGCTTCCCTCGTTCGAGACCGACCGCACGGCGACGGTGGCCGACAACCCGCTCGGCGTCAAGGGCGTAGGGGAGACGGGCACGATCGCGGCCGCGCCCGCGGTCATCAACGCTGTCGTCGACGCTCTCTCGCACCTTGGCGTCACGGACATGCCACTTCCGGCGACGCCAGAGAGAGTCTGGAAGGCGATCGAGGAGGTGAGGGCGTGATACCCGCGGCATTCGACTACGAGGTGGCCGAGAGCGTCGATCACGCGATTGCGCTCCTCGGTGAGCGAGAGGACGCAAAGCTCCTCGCGGGTGGGCATTCGCTCCTACCCGCGATGAAGCTTCGGCTTGCCCGGCCGGCGCTGCTCGTCGACGTCGCCCGTCTCGGTGATCTGTCGTACGTCATCGAGGAGGGGGACACGATCGCGATCGGTGCGCTGACCCGACACCGAGATGTCGCCGAATCGGCGCTTCTACGCGAGCACTGCCCGATCGTGTCCTACGTCGCGGGGCAGGTCGGCGACCCGCAGGTGCGGCATCGGGGCACGATCGGCGGTTCGATCGCGCACGGCGATCCGGCGTCGGATCTCCCATCCGTGATCCTCGCGCTCGACGGCGACATCATCGCGCGCGGCCCGAACGGCGATCGTACGATCGCCGCGCGGAACTGCTTCACGGGCGTGTTCCAGACGGCCCTCGGGCCCGATGAGATGCTCGTCGAAGTGCGAGTCCGGAAGCTGGGCTCGGCGGGCTGGTCGTACACGAAGATGAGCCGCCGTGCCCAGGACTGGGCCACGGTGGCAGTGGCTGCGGTCGTCGAGCGAACGAACGGCGCGATCGGCACCGCGGCGATCGCGCTCACGAACATGGGCGCAACGTCACTCCGGGCGACGGCCGCCGAGGAGGCTATCGCCGGCGGTGCGTCGATCGCGGATGCTGCCGCGCTCGCTGCAGACGGTACGGAGCCGTCGTCGGACCAGGCTGCCAGCGCGGACTTCCGGCGTCATCTCGCACGCGTCCTCACACGCCGCGCGCTCGAGGAGGCAGGGGAACGCTAGACGGATCGTAAGGGCCGGGCATGCCCGGCCCTTACGGCAATCAGCGGGCTACCGCGCCGAGTACGCGTGCTCGGGCACCGGAACCTGCTCGAGCACCTTGCGCAGCACGTCGTCCGGGCTCATCCCCTCTTCGAGGATGAGCCTGTGCCGGAGGACGTACGGCGCGATCTCCTGCACGTCTTCGATCGTCACCTCGTCGCGTCCGCTGAGACGTGCGTTCGCGCGCGCAGCGCCGGCGAGGTGGATGATCCCGCGCGAGCTCACACCGAGCTCGACGCCGGGAATGTCACGGCTCTGCCGAGCAAGCGCGACCATGTATCTGCCGACTTCCTCCGGCAGCTCGGTCGCGTCGAGCTCGTCGCGGGCCTTGTCCAAGCCAACAACGCCGAGCAACGGCTTGACCTCGCCGAGCATGTCCGGGGCGATGCCCTTGTGCGGGAGGTCGAGCATCTCGTACTCGCTGTCTGCATCCGAGTAGTCGAGCGTGACCTTGAAGAGGAAGCGGTCGAGCTGCGACTCGGGAAGCTCGTAGACATCGCGGTGCTCGTACGGGTTCTGCGTGGCAATGACGAGGAACGGGTCGGGCAGCCTGTGGGCCTTGCCGTCGACCGACACCTGCCGTTCCTGCATCGCCTCGAGGAGCGCCGCCTGCGTGCGCGGCGGCGTGCGGTTGATCTCGTCGGCGAGAAGGACGTTCGTGAACACGACGCCCGGGAAGAACACCTGCTCGCCCGCGCGGATCGCATTCATTCCGGTCAGCTCCGCCGGAGTCGTGTCCGGCGTGAACTGAATGCGCTTGAAGGTTGCGCCGAGCATGTGTGCCGTCGCGCGCGCGAGCAGCGTCTTCGCGCTGCCGGGTGGACCCTCGAGGAGGACGTGCCCCCGCGCGAGCGCGGCGACGAGCAAGAGCTCGACCGCTCGATCCTGGCCGAGCACGACCTTCGAGATCTCGGCCTTCGCGCGCTCTCGCAGGTCGACGAGAGTCTCGTACGGCGCCTCCGTCATCAATGCCATGTTCCCTCCCTGTTGCTGCTGCTCGTGATCTGCCGCAAGCTTACGCGGCCGATGCTCGGCCGCTCAAGGGCTCCCCAGCCCGTTTCCCAGTCGCACTTAACGCGGGCCGTCGCGGCCCGTCAAGAGCGGGGAGTCGCGGTGAGCTACGAAACGGGCGAGATTGGCGGCGGAACCGCCGTGGGCACGGTCGCCATCGCATCGAGCAGCACGCTGTCGACGGTCGTTCCCGGTTGCACCGAGATGCGGTGTCGAAGCACATATGGCGCCATTTCGCGGACGTCCTCGATCGTGACGACTTGGCGTCCGTTGAGTCGTGCGTTCGCCTTCGTCGCCATCACGAGATGGATCATCGCGCGGGAACTGACGCCAAGATCGACACCCGGCAGCTCGCGTGTTCGCCGTCCGACGGTGACGATGTAGCGACCCACGGACTCGGGAACCTCGGTGTGCTCCAGCTCCTGGCGTGCCTTGTCGAGACCGACGACGCCGAGCAACGGTCGGACCTCACCGAGCATGTCCGGCGCGATCCCCTTGTGCGGGAGATTGAGCATGGAGAGCTCCGCCTCTGCGTCCGCGTAGTCGAGCGTGATCTTGAAGAGAAAGCGGTCGAGCTGCCCCTCGGGCAGGGGGAACACGCCCTCGTGCTCGTGAGGGTTCTGCGTCGCGATGACGAGGAACGGATCGGGAAGCTTGTGTGCCTTGCCGTCCACCGTGACCTGGCGCTCTCCCATGGGCTCGAAGAGGGCGGCCTGTGTTCGCGGCGGGGTGCGGTTGATCTCGTCGGCGAGAAGCACGTTCGTGAAGACTGCGCCTGGCATGAAGAGATGCTCGCCGGCGCGGATGACGTTCTGTCCGTTGAGCTCGGTCGGGGTCGTGTCCGGCGTGAACTGGATGCGCTTGAACGAGGCGCCGAGCATGTGAGCGACCGCGCGTGCGAGCAGCGTCTTCGCGCTGCCGGGCGGGCCTTCGATCAGCACGTGCCCGTGCGCGACGGCCGCGATGAGGAGGAGCTCGACCGTGCGGTCTTGCCCGATCACGACTTTGGACACCTCTGCCTTGGCACGCTCGCGCAGACCGGCGAGGTCGTCGTATTTCTCCTCCATCATCAACGCCACGGCGTGTCCTTTCGCCTCGTTGGGTGCTACGGGCCCGAGTTCTCTGGTGCCGCAGGTGGGCCGACACGCATATCGGCAGCTATCCTCGATTCCTTAACACACATACGGGGGCGACCAGGTCTCGACGTGGTCGGTTCTCCGGCAGAGCTGCGAGCCGAGGTCGCCGGTTGGCCTCGTAAATCAACCGGCACCAAAGCAAGTGCGAACAAGAACGAACTCGCACTCGCCGCCTAGCACTAGCTAGGTAAGGCGACGTCGACCCGGGTTGGGCCCGAGACCCGGAGTTCGGCGCCAACAATCGGGCTCGGCGCCGAGGGAGAGCCAATCGCCCGGAGCGCGACATTTCAGGATGGCTGGCCCGTCGGCAGGTCGTTCGCGAACCGGCCGTCGGGTGAGATGAAGCGCGAACTACGCTCGTAGACGCTCTGTTCGGTGCGACCGCGGACGCGGGTTCGATTCCCGCCGCCTCCACTTTTCGCTCAACCAAGCCGTTCCCCGCGTTTCGGTGGGGAACGATTGCGTTTCAATCATCCTGCACCGCCTCAAGCACGCGAGCGGCGTCCTCGCACAACTCATTCAGCGGTTCGAGTGACCTCGGGTCGATGGGAGCAGACCTCTCAGCGAAGGACACGAAACGCGGCGCGCGAAGCACTTCCCCACATGGCGTGGCGACCGGGGGAGCTGTGGTTCGACGTAGACGTGCCTTGGTTCCGCGAGCGACCACGGAGTCTTGGTGCGCTCGCGGTCGCTGGCGGTGCGATCGACCTGCCGCGGTTCGATACAGGGCTCGAGGCCTCCCGACGCCGGCGCTTCGCGGCTGAAGCGGCCAGGAAGCGCAGGTTCGCCACACGGACGATGCCCGCCGCCGCGGTCGTTATCGGATCGAGTGTCGTGCTGCCCCTGTCGGCGCTCAGGCAGCGCGGTGTGGCGCAGGACGGTCTGCCGCTACCGGATGACCCTCCGAGCCTGACGTTCCGGCTCGAGCATCCGTTTCAGGCACCCACGCCGAGAGTGCAGACAGACCCAACCACGGCTGAGTTGCCTCGCATCGCGTGGCATGCGGCCACATCGATCGGCCTTCCGTACGCCGGCTATCTACGCGACGGCACCCAGCTTCCGGTCGAGGGTCCCGACTGGGTCACGTGGAACCCGAACACCGACTCGCGCCCCAACCTGCCCGGGAGGCTCTACGGTCATGAGCACACGATCCGGACGATCATCAAGGTGCTCGCTCGGTACCGAGAGGCGCACCCGAAGGCCCCGCAGGTCGTCGTCGGCGACATCAGCCTTCGGGACGGCGGTGTCATGGATCAGCACGTCTCCCACGAGAACGGGCTCGACGTCGACATCTACTACCCCCGCCGCGACGGATGGCTGCAGGCACCGACCTCCACGGCGCAGATCGATCGACGTCTCTCCCAGGAGTTGCTCGACGGCTTCGTCGCCGCAGGCGCGAGCAAGATCTTCGTCGGCTACACGACCGACCTGCGCGGACCGCGTGACATTGTCACTCCGTATCCGAACCACGAGAACCACATGCACGTCCGCTTCCGAAATCCTGGCTGACACTCGACGAGCCGTTAGATGTCAACTGCGGGACATGTCACCGATCCGATCGGCCCTCCGAGGCACCTAGTACCTTCGTAGCCATGAGTTCGGGGCGGCCCCCGACCCGACCGTTTGCGCCCGAGGACGACTGGTTCGTCGAGACAGGCGGAGGACGTTCCCCGGCCGCCGACGACGAGACCGAACTCCGCGAAACGCGTCGAGTCCGCGCAGGGCGAGGGCGAGCCGCGTGCCGCCATCCGTGTTCGCGAGGGCGAGCGGAGCCGGAGGCTCATCGTAGGTGCCATCGTCGGCGCAATGATCCTCATCGTCGCCGGCGCTCTTGCCGGTGCCCTCCTCTCGCGCTCGCTCAACGGCGGCGTCGAGACAACTACCTCTCTGGTGACGACGACGGCAACGCTCACGACGACGCTGACCACGTCCACCACCCCGTCGACCACGCCTACGACCACGACCTCGTCGACGCCGACGACCCCGGCCACGCTGCCGGAAGGCGTGGTTCTCCGCAGAGGGGCCAAGGGCGCGGAGGTGAGGCAGGTACAGGAGGCGCTGGTCGCGCTCGGGTACTCGACAACCGTCGACGGGAAGTTCGGGCCGGCGACCGCGCAGGCCGTCAAGTCTTTCCAGGCGTCCTCAGGCATCACCGACGACGGCGTCGTCGGGCCGGCGACGCTGTCGGCTCTCTCGGCGGCGGTCAACGGGACGTAGCCCCACCAGGGCGGCGGGAATGTCACGCGGGTTCGATTCCCGCCGCCTCCATGCCCGGCCGGGTGCGACGTGGCAGTGTCGTGACGGCTGGTCAAAGGCAATCGGTTTTCCCCTGGCACGCCACGAAGATGCCGATGATCAGGCTCAGGAATCCCACGCCCACCGACAGTGCACTACCGAGGACAAGCTCCCAAAGCGCTCTGCGCAGGACCGCACCGGCAGCGATTGTGACCAGCGCCGGTAGACCTACTATCCAGATCCAGCCGGTCGTGCCATCCAATTCGTAGATGGTCTCCCGAGCCAGCCACACGACCAGCGGTGAAACGACGAGCGCCCATGCGAAGAACGCTAGGCGGAGCGATCTCTCGCGCATGAACGCACTATGGATGCAACCGGGTCGCACACATCTGCGGGCACGGCCTGGCTGCGGGGATCTTTCACGTCTATTGAACCCAACGCCTCCATAAGTCCCCTCAGCCCTATCCCCGAAGAATCAGTTTCACGTTAGTCGGCGGGATCCGAGTGGCGGACGCTTGCCGATGTCCCCGGACGGCCCACATCCCCGGACGTGCAAGGGTCGCCGCCCCTCCGGGCGCGTCAACCCGCGAGGGGGTGCGGGCTTCGCCGCTTGACATCCGGTGCCGCAAGAGCGCACTTACCTTGGGCTGACGACGCCTTGTCCTCACGATCTCCGAGGTGGGACCGGGACAAGGACGCTCGTGCGCTGCTTGTACTCGCGATAGGAGGGGTCGGCGCCGTACTTCTCTTCCGCGCTGCGCTCGAGTAGTGGGATCCCGCTCACGAACAGGAGGAGGAGCGTGATGAAGATGGGGCCGACCACGACGGCGAACGCAGCACCGTTCAGGAAAGGCACGGCGTAGACGAACAGTCCCCACCAGACGAGGATCTCTCCGAAGTAGTTGGGGTGGCGCGAGTAGCGCCAGAGGCCGGTTCGTATGAAGCTTCCGCGGTTCTCCTCCCGCCCCCTGAAGGCCGACTTCTGTGCATCGGCTACCGCCTCGATCAGAAGCCCAACCAGCCAGACCACCGTGCCGACGATCGCCCAGGCTCCGAAGCCTGGAGCCTCGCTTCGGCTGAGGAGATACGTAACGGGCAGCATGATCACCGCGACCGCGATCGCCTGCAGGAGCCAGAAACGAGCAAAACGGAGCGGCTTGTCGCGCATTTCGTCGAAGCGGTGGTCGACCTTCATGCGCAGGATCCGTCGGAACAGGTACGTCCCGAGCCGCACTGCCCAGATCACCACGAGCAGGGATGCCACGAGCTGAACCGGCTCGCGTGCGCCAGTCAACGGCAGAAAGACAGCGAGCAGCGCGAACGTCAGGCTGTAGGAGAGGTCGGTGACGACGTCCGTCTTGCGGACGGCGGCAACGGCGAAGAAGGCGCCGTTCAGCGCGAGCGCGATGCCGAACGAGAGGGCTATCGCCGTCACGCGGCCCGCTCCTCGACGTGTATCGGGTCGACGTAGCCGACGGCCCGCCGTTGCTCCGAGACCGGGTCGTGGATCCGCGCGGCCGGGAGCGCGGCCAGCTCCGGCACCCAGCGGCGTACGTAGTCGCCTTCAGGATCGTGGAGGCGCCCCTGGCGGACCGGGTTGAAGGTGCGGTTCGGCCGCGGGTCGGCGCCTGTGCCCGCGACCCACTGCCAGTTGCCGCTGTTCGAGGCAGCGTCTCCGTCGAGGAGGTGCTTCATGAAGTGCGCGGCGCCGATGCGCCAGTCGATCCGCAGTTGCTTGACGAGGAGGGAGGCGGCGACGAGTCGCTGGCGGTTGGGGATCCAGCCCTCGGCGAGCAGTTGCCGCATCGCGGCGTCGACGAGCGGGTAGCCGATGCGGCCTTCCTTCCACGCGGCGACGCCGTCGGGGTCGTCGCGCCAGATCCGGCGGCCCGGATACATGTCGCGCCACTCCAGTTCGGGCGCCGACGCGAGGAGCTGGGCGAAGAAGTCGCGCCAGCACAGCTGTCGGAGCACCTCGTCGGAAGCGCTGCGCGCCACCTCGGCGGGCGAGACGGATCCGAAATGCAGGTGCGCCGAGAGCGGCCCGGGCCTGACGGGCAGCGGCTTGCCGGACTCGACGGCAGCCGGCAGTGGACGTGCGCGCCACGCCCGCCAGTAGGGCGTGAAGACCCGATAGTGATCCTTGCCGGCCGGTGCGATGTCGCCGGGAGGGACGATCGT
Organism: uncultured Gaiellaceae bacterium; assembly: GCA_963833725.1. Lineage (GTDB taxonomy): Bacteria > Actinomycetota > Thermoleophilia > Gaiellales > Gaiellaceae > GMQP-bins7. The sequence goes on along the minus strand of CAWHYV010000016.1, from coordinate 11,569 downwards.
GATGCCCGGGAAGACGTGGAGCTCGAAGTGCTCGGCGAGTCGGGCAGCCCTGCGACGTGCATAGGCGCTGACGTCCTCACTGAGGTAGACGGCATCCGGCCGGAAGCGTGCGATCTCCTCGACCGGATCGCCGTTCGCGACGACGAGTCCGAGCGCCGTACGAAGCTCTGCCAGAAGCACATGCAGGAAGCGTGTGCGCTTCGTGCTCGCCGAGAGCAGCGGCTCGTCGAGGACGAAGAGCGGCACGACCCGGTCGCAGTCACGTTTGGCCGCGGCCAGCGCGGGGTGGTCGTGCGCGCGCAGATCGCGGGTGAAGAGGACGACTGCCGTGCGGGTCATCGCTGTGGCTCCACGAGCGGTGCTCGTCTTTCGGGTGCCGGCGGCAGCGCCGCCTGCTGGGCGATTCCGGCGAGCGTGCCCGCGAAGACGAGCCGGTGCAGCGGCAGGAGCGCGAACCAGTACAGCAGGCCGGCGAGACCGGCCGGGTCGAAAATCGCGGTCTGCCGGATGCGTGACCCGCGCTCGTCGCCCTCGACTTCGAATTGAAGCCACGCCCTGCCTGGCAGGCGCATCTCCGCGCGTAGGCGCAGGAGGCGATCCGGCTCGTAGGCCTCGACGCGCCAGAAGTCGAGGGCGGAGCCGACGGTGGGCGTCGACGGATCGCCGCGACCGCGGCGTAGGCCGACGCCCCCTGCGAGCAGATCGACGAAGCCGCGTAGGCGCCAGAGCGTGTCGGCGTAGTACCAGCCCGTGCGCCCGCCGATTCGCCGGACGGGCCTGAATGCCTGGGCCGGGGCGACCGGCACGTCCCGCGTCCTCGAGTCGACCAGTCGCCCGCGGACATGACGACGGGGCGGCGCCTGCCATGCACGCTCACCTGCACTCAGCGCGTCCGACCAACGGGTCTCTGCGAACTCGCGGTCCTCGTTCACGAGTGCCCGCGCGATCGCCTCACGATAACCGCGCGGCCGGATTCGAAAGCGCTCGAGGGCGCTCGGGTCGCGGACGATCGTCTCGTTCGGAAGACTCTCGATCAGCTTGCGCCCGACGCGCGCGTAAACGGGGGTGACGAGGCCGAGCCAGAGGCTCGACAAGCGCGGCGTCAAGAACGGGACCGGGATTAGCAGCCGTCGGAGGCCGCGTTGGCGCGCGTACTCGCCCATCAGCTCGCCGTGCGTGGCGATGTCGGCGCCGCCGATCTCGAACACCTCGTGACCCGCCGGCTCCAGGTCGAGTGCGGCCACGAGGTAGGCGACCACGTCCTCGATCGCGATCGGCTGCGCGCGCGTCCGAACCCAGCGTGGCGTGATCATCACGGGCAGTCGCTCCGTCAGCGATCGGACGAGCTCGAAGGAGAGGCTGCCGGAGCCGATCACGATCGAGGCGCGAAACTCGATCGTCGCGACGCCCGTCGACGCGAGCACGAGGCCGACCTCCTGACGACTCGACAGGTGCGGGGAGAGTTGGGAGCCCTCGCCGAGACCGCCGAGGTAGACGAGCCGTCCGACACCCGCTTCGCGTGCAGCCTCGGCGAAGATCAGCGCGGTGCGCCGATCGAGTTGCTCGAATCCGTCGGGTGAGCCCATTGCATGGATCAGGTAGTAGGCGACATCGACGCCCTCGAGCGCGCGCCGCACGGCCGAGCCGTCGAGCGCATCGCCCGCCACGACCTCGAGTCCAGGCCGCGGCTGGATCGCCTCAGGCCGGCGGGCAAAGCAGCGAACCTGCTCGCCACGTGCAAGCAGCGCGGGAAGCAGGCGGCCGCCCACGTAGCCGGTAGCGCCCGTGAGGAGAATCCGAGACTGGGAGCGGATCTCCGATTCAGACTGCATGTCAGCTCCTCCTCGCGACCGCGTCTGCGGCGGCAATGAGATCACCGTCGAGCCGATCGAGGCGAAGTCGTGCGCACAGCTCGTCGGAGGCGCCCGGGCCTGAGAGGACGAGCGGCGCCGTTCGAGCGAGCCGACGAAGTCCGGTGGCCACCGCGTCGAGCAGCGAAGCGTCGAAGCTCGAGACGACGACGAGCCGCGGCTCGGTGGCCGCAACGGCGCGGCCGAGAGTCTCGAGGGGCGTGTCCGCACCGAGGAAGAGGACTCGCCAGCCGTAGGAGCGAAGGACGAGGCCGAAGACGAGCAGGCTGATGTCGTGTCGCTCGCCGGGCGCGCAGGCGAGGATCGCCAGCGGGCCGTTCCCGCGACCCCAGAGTCGAGCCTGACCGAGCAGTCGCTCGCGGATGAGGTGGGACACGAAGTGCTCCTGGCCGACCTCGAGCTCGCCGCGTTCCCACTGGTCGCCGATCTCTCTCAGCACTGGCAGGATCAATTCTCGGAGGACGGTCTCGAGTGCGAAGGTGGCAATCGCTTCGTCGAGGACAGCCTGCACCGCCACCTCGTCGTAGTCATGAGCGGCGCGCAAGAGCCGAATCGACGCATCGTCCAACAGGCCACCCGCCGGGCGCTCCTCGACGAGCGCTTGCCGCGCCGCCTCCGCTGCGGACAGACCTTCGGCGAGGCCTCGCTTCATGCGTGCGACGCGATCGGCGTCTTCGGTCGAGTAGAGGCGGAATCTGCCCTCCGTGCGGGTCGGCTGGAGGAGGCCATAGCGGCGTTCCCAGGCCCGCAGCAGCTCCGGGCTCACATCCATCCTGCGGGCGAACTCGCCGATCCGAAGTGCTCCCCCGTCCGGTCTCATCGGGTAACTCGCAATCGCCGCGCCAGCGCGGACGGCCACCAGGTCTTCTCATCGAGCGAGAACGTGAGCGCGGGGACGAGGATCGAGCGGACGACGAAAGTGTCGAGGAGGACGCCGAGCGCGACGGTGATCCCGATCTGCGTCAGCGCAACGAGCGGCAGGACGGCGAGGACGGAGAACGTGCCGGCAAGGACGACCCCGGCCGAGGTGATGACGCCACCGGTGACCGCAAGCCCCTTCAGCATCGCCTCCTTCGTCGGCATCGCATGCGCCTCCTCGCGCACGCGTGCCATGAGGAAGATGTTGTAGTCGATACCCAGTGCCACGAGGAAGATGAAGGCGAAGAGCGGGTAGCTCGGATCCTCGCCCGGGAAGTCGGCGAAGAGCTCGAAGACGAGGAGCGCAAGGCCGAGCGCGGCGAAGAACGAGAGCACGACGGTTGCCATGAGTACGAGCGGGCCGAGCAGCGCGCGGAGCAGCAGGACGAGAACGGTGAGGACGACGAGGAGCACGAGCGGGACGAGGACGAGCGTGTCGCTTCGGACGGCTTCCCGGAGGTCGTGCTCCTCCGCCGTCGCTCCGCCGACGAGCACGACCTCGCCGCCCGCAGCACGCAGCTCGTCGCGCAGTGGCTCGATCAACGCGAAGCCCTCCTGGCTGAACGGGTCCTCCGTGAGCGTCACCGTGAAGAGCGCGCCCGGCGCAGCTTCTTGCACGGGGCCGACTGCAGCGACGGCGGGAGATTCCTCGGCAGCTGCGATGACGGCGTCGAGCTGCTCCGGGTCGGTCACGATGACCGTCGTCGGTGCGCTCGCACCCGCGGGGAACGAGCGCTCGAGTAGCTCCTGGCCTTCGACCGACTCGATCTCGTCGCGGAAGGCGTTGCCGGTCGTCAGGTTCGAGTCCAGTGTGAGCGTCCCGAGTGCGACCGCGAGCAGCGCGAGGGTGGTCACGATCCAGACCGGGCGGTGGCGACGCTCGATCCATGGGCCGAGCCGTCCCCAGAACCCGCGCCGCCAGGAAGTCCCGTTCTCCGTCCCACCCGGCCGGTCGCACTGGGGCACGAATGGCCAGAAGGCGCGGCGGCCTCCGATCAGGAGGAGGGCCGGAAGCACCGTGAGCATCGCTGCCGCGGCAACGGCCACACCCATGGCGCCGACCGGGCCGAGCCCCGCGGTCGAGTTGACCGAAGCGAGCGTGAGGCAGAGAAGCGCCGCGACGACGGTGCCTGCCGAGGCGAGGATCCCAGGGCCTGCCTGCCGCACCGCGATCCGCATCGCCACGTGCTTGTCCTCGTGCCGGTGGAGCTCCTCGCGGTAGCGCGCGGTGAGGAGAAGCGCGTAGTCGGTACCGGCCCCGAAGACGAGGACGAGGAGGATGCCGCCCGTCTGTCCGTTCACGACGACGCCCGCGTCGACGAGCAGCGACCCGATCCCGCGCACCATTGCCTCGGCGAAGAAGACCGAGAGCAGAGGGAGGATCCAGAAGATCGGGCTGCGATAGATGAGGACGAGCAAGACGAAGACGAGCAGCGACGTCGCGAGGAGTAGCGTCGAGTTGATCCCTTCGAATGCTGCGCTTGCGTCGGCCGAGTATCCCGCCGGCCCCGTGACCTTCGCCTCGAGGCCCGTCGGCAGGCCTTCGGAGACCGTCTCGCGCACTGCGTCGACCGCCTCGATCAGGACCTCCTCGTCACCCTCGGTGACGATCTGAACTACGAGGAGCGCGGCTTCGCCGTCCTCCGACGGCTGCGGTGGGCTCACCGAGACAACGCCGTCCGGGGGATTCGCGTCGAGCTCGGCCCGGATGTTCGCGATGTGCTCGCGGTCGGCGGGAGTGAGTCCGCCCTCGCGCCAGAAGACGACGATGCCTGCGACTCCCTTCGCCGAGGGAAACTGTTCGGCGAGCTCGAGAGCGCGCACCGACTCGGCGTCTCCGGGGAGGAAGCTCGAAGGCTCGTTCTGCTGCTTCGACTCGAACGAGCCGATCAGCGGTCCGAGCGCGACGAGTGCAAGAAGCCAGGCCGCCAGCACGACGAACTTCGAGGCGCGGCCGGAGACGAGGCGGGCGAACGTGGTCACCGCGAAAGTCTATACAAACCTAATACGAAAATGTGACAACACTCGGAACGAAGTCCAGGCGCGCGACGCGGCACCGGGCGCCAGGCTTGACCGGGCTCGGCTCCGGGACGCCGGATCATGAAGTGCGCGAGGCCGGGTTTCCCCGGCCTCGCGTGCTCGAGCGTGTCCGCCCCTTGCCTCTCTTGGGTCGGCGCCTCGCTACGAGAGGCTCGGCGGGACGATGACGGCGTTGATCGCGTGGATGACGCCGTTCGACGTCTTGACGTCGGCGACGATCACCTGCGACGAGCCGTTGAGGTAGAGCTTTCCGCCCTTCAGCGAGAGCTTGATCTTCTCGCCCTGGACAGTCTTGACCGACGCCTTCTTGCCAGCCGCGGCGACGGCAGCCTCGCTGTCGACCTTGCCGGCGAGCACGTGGTACGTGAGTACCTTCGTCAGCAGCTTCTTGTCGCTGGCGACGGCGTTGTAGGTGTCCGGCGCATTCTTCTTCAGCGCGGCGAACGCGGCGTTCGTCGGCGCGAAGACGGTGAACGGCCCCTTACTGTTCAGCGTCTTCACGAGACCCGCTTGCTTGAGGAGCGCGACGAGCGTCGAGAAACGCTTGTCGCCGGCCGCGACGCCGACGATGGTGGCGCTCTGCGCCTCGGGCTGGCTCGGCGCTGCCGAGGCGCCGACGGCGACCGACGCCGTTGCAACGAGGGCGCCGACGAGAACTGCGATGCGTGCTTTCACGACTTGACCTCCGATGGTGATGACATGGACATACTCTCTACGCACATTCGACGAACTCGGATCACTCGTCGGCCGACGTCGATGATCGGATGGCGCTGCCGCCCGCGTACAAGGGGCATGGCGCCGAAGCCTCGTCCCGGTCCTGCGAACATTCGGACGTGCCGGAGCCTGCCGACGACGTGCTTCTCGTCCGTCGCCTCGACGAGGGCGACACCGATGCACTCCGCCTTCTCTACGAGCGCTACGGAGGCATCGTGTTCGGGATGACGTACCGCCTCCTCGGCGACCGCCACGCGGCGGAGGAGTGCACGCAAGACGTCTTCGTCTCGGTGTGGCGCACCGCGGGCTCATACGAGCCGGCGCGGGCGCGCGTCAGCACGTGGCTCCTCACGATTGCGCGCAACCGTGCGATCGACGCGACACGGCGTCGCGCGACTCGACCGGTCGATCCGCACGAAGACGTGTGGACGACGGAGCAGGCGCCGGATACCGCGGACATCGTCTCCCAGAGCGATGAGGCGATCCGCGTGGCCGCCGCGATGGCAGAGCTCCCCGGCGCCCAGAGCGAAGCGCTCTCGCTCGCGTACTTCGACGGGCTCTCGCATGCGGAGATCGCGGAGCGGCTCGACCTGCCGCTCGGCACCGTCAAAGGACGCATCCGGCTCGCGCTCGACCGGCTGCGGGCTATCGCACCCGACTACGCCCTCGGCCCGGAGGCCGAAGCATGACCGCCGACGGGCACCGTGAACTTGCGGCTGCCGAGGCGCTCGGCTCTCTTACGCCTGAGCAGTCCGAGCAGCTCGTCGCCGAGCTCGAGCGCGACCGTGCGCTGGCCCGGGAGCTCGAGGAGTACCTTGCCACCGTTTCGGTGCTCGAGGCCGCAGTCGCTCGAGAGACGCCGAGCCACGACCTCCTCGCCGGCATCCTCGCGGAGATCGAGCCTGAAGCCGGCCGGCCGGCTTCCGCCCGCTCCTCACGCCGCTGGAGCTGGCGACGAGCGCTCCCGGCCTTCGCGCTCGGGGCCGTCGCGACCGCCGCGGTCTTCGCAGTCGCACTCGCACTCGGATCGAGCGGCGGGCTCGGCACGCCCGACGCCGTCGCTGCTGTTCGCGGGACGCCCGAGTTCGTCGGCGTGCGCGGCGAGGCTCGGCTCTACGGCTCGGGCACGCCCGACGGCGTTCTGCGCCTGGAGCTCGCGGACGTTCCCGCCGCGCCCGAGGGCGAGCACTACGAGGTGTGGGTACTGCGGCCGTCGACTGGAGACGTGATGGAGGCGGTCGGAGTCTTCGACCCGACAACGCCCGAGGTCAGGCTCGAGCTCGGCCTCCCCGGTGCGGGAGAGTACGTCGCAGTCGACATCTCGGTCGAGCCCGACGCGGGTCCACCCCGAGCACTCTGGTTCGAGCCTCGCCGGCGGCACGTTCAACCGCGGGACAACGTAGTCGCGCGCCGTAACGGACGGACGCCCCTCTCCGCGTTCCCATACAGCCGTAGGGCCTCGAGCCGCACGTCGATCGAACTCTTGCGCGGGTTCGATTCCCGCCGCCTCCATAGATCCCATGCTCAATCCCTGCCGAGGCACTGCGGCGCGTCCGACGGGAGAATCACCTCGAGCAGATCAGGCGCTCACACCCAGGAGTTGATTGAGCGACTCGATCTGCTGTTGGAGGCTGCCGCAAACTGCTTCACAGAGCGAGAGGACGCCCTCGTCGACGATCCGGTAGTACGAGAAGTTCCCTTGCTTGCGCCGGGCCACAATCCCGGACTGCCGGAGTACGCCGAGGTGCTTGGAGATGTTCTGCTGTGTCGTGCCGATCAACTCGGTTAGCTCGAGCACTGTCGCCTCTCCCTCGCGCAGCCTGTCGAGCAGCTTGATCCGAGTCGGGTCGCTCAACGTCGTGAAGCGCCGGGCAATCAACTCGACCAGGTCATCGGGGAGTGGGTGCGAGATGGTCATCGTCGTTCTCCTCGGGTGAGGTGAGGGCCTTTGGCAACCCTTCGCCTCACGGCGTATGTCGGATTCCTGTCCTTCTTCGTTCGTGGATTCTCGCCGCCGCTCGGATCGACTCCATCCGCACCTCCGCTGATGAGACTGCGGACAACTACTCAGCTGAGTAGTTGTCCGCATCGACATTCCGCGACTGCCCGGACGACCTGCGGCCCGCCTGGAGCAAGGCTTGGCGCAGACCATGAGCCTCACTGCCACAGCCCGTTCGATTCCCGGGACGCTCCGTCAGGAGGTTGTGATCGGCGGCCTGCATCGCCTCATCACCGACGAGCCGAGACGTGTCGGCGGCGACGAGAGCGGACCTGCGCCGCACGAACTCGTGCCGGCGGCACTGGCCGCTTGTATTTCCACGACGCTCGTGATGTACGCGCGAACGAAGGAGTGGCGCTCGACGAGGTCAGGGTCGAGGTCGACTACGACCATCGATCGACACCGCGCAAGTTCGAGATCAAGATCGAACTCGGCGGCGACCTCGACGAGACACAACTCGAGCGGCTGGAGAAAGTCGCGCGTTCATGCCCGGTTCGCCGCTCCATCGAGGCCGGCTTCGAGTTCGTCGAGACGACCGAGGTTCACACGAGCGTCACGCGGCTCGAACCGGTGGCACCAGGAGATGCATCGTGAGCAAGAAGCAGATCGTCGTCCTGGGGGGCGGGACGGGCGGCACGATGACCGCGAACCGCCTTCGTCGTCGCTTCGACCGCGGCGAGGCCGAGATCCACGTCGTCGACCGCGACGACCGCCACGTCTACCAGCCGGGGCTGCTCTTCGTCCCCTTCGGTCTCGCGCACGTGGATGAGATCGTCCGTCCGAGGCGACGGCAGCTGCGTGCCGGCGTGGTGTTCCACGAGAACGAGGTCGAGTCGGTCTCGACGGAGCGGGACGAGGTCGTGCTCGATGACGGCACTGTGCTCCCGTACGACGTGCTCGTTGTCGCGAGCGGTGCCCGCCTCCAACCCGAAGAGACCGAAGGTCTTACGGGGCCGGGCTGGAACGAGCGCGCGTTCACCTTCTACACGCCCGAAGGAGCGGAGGCGCTGCACCATGCGCTCGATCGTTTCGAGGGCGGACGCCTCGTCATCAATCTCGTCGACATGCCGATCAAGTGCCCGGTTGCTCCGCTCGAGTTCGCCTTCCTCGCCGACTGGTACCTGCGCGAGCGTGGCATTCGCGGGCGAACCGAACTCGTCTACTCGACACCGCTCGACGGTGCCTTCACCAAGCCGATCGCCTCCGAGCATCTCGGCTCGCTTCTGGCCGACAAGGAGATCGAGCTCGTTACCGACTTCAATGCCGGCGAGGTCGACGCTGTCGGCGGCAAGCTGACCTCGTACGACGGTCGCGATCTCGACTTCGACCTCCTCGTCTCCGTTCCGCTCCACGGTGGCGCTGCATATCTCGAGCGCTCACCAGGGCTCGCAGATGCACTCGGGTTCGTCCCGACCGACAAGCACACGCTGCAGACGAGCGTGAAGCCGAACGTCTTTGCTCTCGGCGACGCCACCGACCTCCCAATCTCGAAAGCGGGGTCGGTCACGCACTTCGAGGCAGAGGTTCTCACCGACAACATCGCGCGCTACTTCCGCGACGAGGACCTCGAGGCGGGTTTCGACGGCCATGCCAACTGCTTCATCGAGACCGGCTTCCACAAGGCGCTGCTCATCGATTTCAACTACGAGACCGAGCCGCTGCCGGGCCACTACCCGAGCGCGTTCGGCCTTCCGCTGCTGCGCGAGTCACGGCTCAACCACCTTGGCAAGCTCGCATTCCAGTGGATCTACTGGCATGCCCTCCTGCCGGGACGCGAGATCCCTGGAATCGGGCCGACGATGCCTGCCTCGGGTAAGAAGCGGATCCCAGTCAACGCTTGAGAGGAGCACGACGATGACCACGGCATTGATCGCAGACGCTCCCGTCGACGTCGACGCCGAGGGCTTCCTGACGAACCCCGAGCAGTGGAACGACCGGATCGCCGAGGCGATCGCGCGCGACAACGGGATCGCCGAGCTGACCGATCGCCACTGGCTCGTCGTTCGCTTCATGCGCGAGCGCTTTCTCGCCACTGGAACCGCACCCTCGATTCGCTTGCTCGGCAAGGAGTCGGGCGTCCCTATCAAGGAGCTCTACCAGCTCTTCCCCAAGGGGCCCGCCAAGCTCGCCGCCAAGATCGGTGGCATCCCCAAGCCAAAGGGCTGCATCTAGAAGGGAGCACACGATGACCCAGTTGCTCGAGCACCAAGAACCCAATCTGACGGAGCCACAGACGATCGAGAAGGTCGCGATCGTCGTCTCGAAGGGATCGCTCGAGGGCATCTACCCCGCGTTGATCATGGCCAACGGCGCGCGCATGGAGGGGATCGAGGCTGACCTCTTCTTCACCTTCTTCGGCCTCGACGCTGTTCGCAAGGACCGCTACGAGAAGATCAAGGTCGCGACCGTCGGTAACCCCGGCATGCATCTGCCGACCTGGATCGGCGCGATCCCGGGCTTCTCTGCGCTCGCCACAGGGATGATGAGGCGGCAGATGGAGAAGATCGACATTCCGCCGATCCCGGAGTTCATCGAGCTCGTCGCCGACTCGGGCGTCCGGCTCTACGCCTGCAAGGCGACGGTCGACATGTTCGGGCTGACCATGGAGGACTTTGTCCCCCAGGTCGACGAGATCATCAGCGTCGGCGCGTTCTACGAGAAAGCGGCGAGGGGCCAGATCATCTTCACGTAGGCATGGCCGACGTCGATCGAAGCCTCGCGCGGGTTCTCAATCGTTTCCACCATCGGCCTGTCTGTCAGCCTGATCTGGTTGGCGGCGCCACATCTCCGACCCTCAGACGGCCGCAGGCTCCTCAGGTCCGCGTTGCCGGGTGCTTCCGCCGCGCCGCTGGAGCGCGCGCGGTTGCACACCCGAAGGCGACACCGTCCATCCAGACCAGGAGTTGCGTCGACGCGTCCCACCCACGGCGGCGGCTCAATCGCGTAAGTAGTTCGCGATCTCGACCTCTGTCGAGTGTGGTACCCCCGCTGGGGGATATTCGACCATTCGCTACGTGGCGACTTTCGAATGGATCCCTCGTTATGACTACATCTCTCCGAATCGCGACGATTGCGACGCTGTCTGCGTTCGTGCTCTTCGGCGGAGTTGCGAGCGGAGCTGAGCGCCAAGTTCGCCCAGGGATTCCCAACGCACGCGGGATCTACACCGGCTGCTACTCGATCGCGACGGGCGATCTACGGCTCATTGCCGGGTGGAAGGGATGCCGTCCTTTGGAGCGCCGGGCGACGTGGAACCGTCGAGGTCAACGTGGGCCACTCGGACTCGAGGGGCCTGAGGGCGAGCAGGGTGGCCCCGGCCCAGCTGGCCCTTCCGGCACTCAGGGAGCGAGCGGTTCGCAAGGTCCCCCGGGGGCGACTGGCGCACCCGGGCCGTCCGGCCCCTCCGGTGCACAAGGACTCCAGGGCGACCGGGGCCGCAGGGGCTGCAAGGCGATCCCGGTACGACCGGAGCGACCGGCCAACAGGGGTTGCAGGGGATCCAGGGCGACCCTGGCCCGACGGGAGCCACGGGAGCCACGGGGGCGACCGGTGCAACGGGTCCGCAGGGGCCCGCTGGCCCGGCCGGTGCGACCGGTGCGACCGGCGTACAGGGACCGCAGGGCGCTGCGGGACCGTCGGATTCGCAGGTGCTCACCGCGGTGTCCGGCACGTCCGCTGCAAGCCTGAACGCCGGGGAGTCCTATTCGTCGACGAGTCCCTGCCCCCCGGGAAAGAAGATTCTCTCCGGGGGGTACACATTCTCGGTCTCGACTGTCGGCCAGGCAGACCGTGTCTCGGTCGACTCCTATCCGAGCGCTGCGGACGCGTGGACAGCGACCGTCAAGGTGCATCAAAACCTTGGCGCCGCGGTCACGATCTCGCTCTCCGTATACGCGGTCTGCACAGTCTGAGCGACGCCCTGGCGCGCGGCGGCGATTGGCCCGGCATCGATACCGCCACTTCGCGCACGCGAGCGTCATGCTGCAGGCCCCCTGAGCGGTCGTTTGAAACCTTGCGCGGGTTCGAT
>CAWHYV010000015.1:0-120422 GCA_963833725.1 uncultured Gaiellaceae bacterium | reverse complement strand
ACCCGAGGGAGTCGTGGAAGAGACGTTGACAGGCGGCTACAAGCGCACCATCCGCGTTCCTCCGAACGCCGAGACGCTCGAGCAGGTCGCCGTGACGTCCGGAGGCGAGTTCTTCGAGGCCCCCGACGCCGAAGGTCTGAGCCAGGTCTACGAGGACCTCGGCTCGCGGCTGGGCACGCGCGAGGCGGATCGAGAGATCACCGACGTGTTCGCAGCCATCGCCGCCGCGCTCGTCCTCGTGGCTGCGACGATCTCGGCCGTGCTCTTCAAGAGGGTCCCGGCATGACACGTCTACGCGTGATCTGCGCGCTCGTCGTCGCCGGCGCGGCTCTCGCAGTCGCCGCGCCCGCAGGCGGCGCGAACGAGTGCGAAGGGCTGATGGTGTGCGTCTCCGTGCCGGGACCCTGGGTCGTCGTGCCGGCGTCGACGTCGGTTCCGCGGCAGCGCGTCGAGTTCCAGCTCACGTGCCCGGAGAACCACGTCGTCGGTGGTCTCGACGCTCGCCTGAGCGCCCGCGCGATCGACGTCAACTTCCTCGGGACGCTCGGCAGTCCCGTCAATCCCGGGATCACGACGTCCCGCTCCGCGGTGTTCCTCGGGATGTACGCCGGGAGCTCGGCAAGCGCTCCGACGTTCCGTCCGTTCCTCGGCTGCATGCCGGCCGCGGGAGGAGGCTCGCGGGTTCCGACGTCCGTGTCCGCGTTCCCGCCCGGCCGTCCGATCACTCGTCGTGTGAACACCGTCCGCGTCCGTCCGGGTACGACGACGGTCGTCCAGCGCTGTGCCTCGGGCGAGCGCTTGCTGGGCGGGTCGCACGCCTTCGGGTTCTTCACCCGTACTCCGCCGAGCGCGAGCCTCGTCCGCAGCGTCTCGGGAGCTCAGGCGATCAGCGGATCGAGCGTCGTCGTGCGCGTACGCGGTGACGCGGAGCTCTCCGGCGTCCGCGCGGTCGTGCAGGTCCACGCTCTCTGCACGAGGTCCGCATGAGCTTCCAGAGCCCGTGGATGCTGCTCGGCCTCCTCGTCATCGCTGCGTTCGTCGGCGTCTGGCTCTGGGCCGACCGCCGTCGCGCGCGCTACACCGTTCGCTACACGAACCTCGACGTGCTCGCGACCGTCGTCTCGGGACGCTCGTGGCTCCGCTTCGTTCCGGCCGCTCTGCTCGTCGCCGGCCTCGGCGCCCTCGTCATCGGCCTCGCTCGGCCGGAGGTGCAGCGAGACCTCCTGAAGGAGAAGGCCACGGTCATCCTGGTCGTCGACACGTCGCGGTCGATGCAGGCGAAGGACGTCGAGCCGACGCGACTCGGTGCCGCGCAGGAGGCGCTACGCATGTTTCTCGACAAGGCCCCGGACGATCTCCGGGTCGGGCTCGTCGTGTTCGCGGGGGAGGCTCAGGTGGCGACACCGCCGACCGACGACCACGAGCTGGTCGAGGCGGCGATCACCGACATCGACGAGTTCCTCATCTACGGAGGCACGGCGATCGGGGACGCGCTCCAGTCGGCGGTCCTACTCGGCCGACAGGTGACCGACCTCGTGCCCGCGGAGGAGGAAGGCACTGCTGCACGAGCGCCGACCGAACCGACCCGCTCGCTCGCCCAGGCCACCGAGCCGAGTGACGACGAGGAGAAGAGCCCCGTGTCGATCCTCTTCCTCTCGGACGGTGCGCAGACCCGCGGCCTGCTTCAGCCGCTCGAAGGAGCGGCGCTCGCCAAGGAGGCGGGCTTCCCCGTCTACACGATCGCTCTCGGGACGCCCGAGGGCGTGATCGAGCGCGGGCCTTTCGGCGGCGTCCCCGGTCAGGACGCGGGACAGGTCATTCCCGTGCCGCCCGATCCGGCGACGCTGCGCGCGATCGCCGAGACGACGGGTGGCGAGTTCTCGGAAGCCCGTACGGCCGACTCGCTGACGAAGGTGTACGAGAACCTGGGCTCGCGGCTGGGCCGCGAGCCCGGTGAAAGTGAGATCACGTGGCTGTTCCTCGTGATCGGAGGCGTGCTTCTCCTCCTCGCGGGGGGCATTGCCGCGTTCGTCTCGCCACGCTTCCCGTAGCGGCTACGCCACGACGAGCGTGAACGCGAGATCGGCGCGGTCGTCGCGGCCGGCTGGATGCATGGTCACGATGAACGAGCCACCTGAGCCGTTCCTCACGGTCGCATACGCGTCGTCCGACACTGCGCTGCCGACGCCGCTCGCTCCCGAGACACCCACGAACCGCACCTCGAAGACGCCGGCCTCCAGACGCCGCGCCAGAACTGCCTTCCCCGTGCAGTTGAACTTCCGCGAGAAGAGACTCGCAGCGCTCGTGAACCTGTCCGGGAAGTTCGACATCCCCTGGCTCGCGATGCCCGTGACGGTTGCAATGCCGCGCACGGCTCCGTTCGCGCAGCGCTGCTGGGCGACCGAAGGGCTCTGAATCCGCTCGCCGACCGCGAACGCCGAGCCTCCGAGTGCGAAGAAGAGGGCGATGAGCGCGATCGCCGTTCCGGGTGTGATCGAGGGTTGTCGCGCGCGTGTCATGTGGGACTCCTTCCGGCTTCGTCGACGATCGCACGATAGGTTCTTCCCGATGTCGGACGGCACGCCGACGCGCCGGCGGCGCCTGACGAAGACGCACAAGCGGATCCTCGGCGGTGCGGGCTCGCTCGCCGTCGTCGTCGCCGTCTTCGTCTTCGTCCTCCCGCAGTTCGCGAGCTACCGCGACGTGCTCGATGTGGTGCGCGAGCTCGGTTGGCGGGACTGGCTGCTTCTCGCCGTAGCCGTGCTCCTGAATCTCGCGACGTTCCCGCCGCCGTGGATGGCCGCGCTTCCGGGTCTGCGATACCGCGAGGCGATGGCAATGACGCAGGCGTCCACGGCACTCTCGATCGTCTCGCCGGCCGGCGCCGCCGTCGGCATGGCGGCGTCGTACTCGATGCTCCGCTCGTGGAGGTTCGAGGCCTCCGCTGTCGGGCTCGCCGTTGCGATCACCGGCATCTGGAACCAGCTCGCGAACCTCGCGTTCCCCATCGTCGCGCTCGCGCTCTTGACGGCGCAGAACGAGGATCACCCGGCGCTGCGAACGGCCGCGTTGATCGGTGTGGCCGTGCTCGTGGTTGCCGTTACGGCGTTCGCGCTCGTGCTCTCGCGCTCCGAGTGGGCGTGGCGCATCGGCGATCACGCCGCTCGACTTGCGAATCGCTCCCTTCGGATAGTGCGAAAGGGCCCGGTCGAGTGGGGCGGAGCATCGTTCGCTCGTTTCCGTTCCCGTGCGCTCGGCCTCCTGCGGCGGCGCTGGCACGTCATCACGATCGCAACGCTCGCGGGGCATCTCACCGTCTTCGTGCTCCTGCTCGTCTGCCTCCGTGTGACGGGCGTGTCGAGCGCCGAAGTCACGGTGGTCGAAGCGTTCGCCGCCTGGGCGCTCGTCCGGATCCTTGGTGCGATCCCGCTGACGCCCGCCGGTGTCGGGATCGTCGAGGTGGGGCTCACCGGGGCGCTCGTTGCGTTCGGGGCTTCGAACGCGGAAGCCGTGGCGGCGACGCTCCTCTACCGTGCGCTCACCGTCTTCCCCACACTCGGACTCGGCCTCCTCGCTGCTGCTACCTGGCGCACACACCACTCGGGGGAGGCGATAGGATCACCGAGTGATCCCTGACGAGGGGCAGGATCACTGATTCGAGGGACATCAGCTCACTCGATCAGGGGAAGGATCCGGAGCGTTCCTGGTGCACGGTGCGACCCGTGAGAACTCTGCCTGCGGCAGCACCGGCTCGTTTCATGCTGTCCGCGATCATCGCGGCGTCGATTTGCGCATTCGTGGCAGCGAGTCACGCGAACGGCGCACAGCGCTCGTGGAGTGTCTACCTCGCTCCTGCCGGCGCATGCCGTAGCGCCGACGACGCGGCTGCCCCGGTTGCGGTCCAATCTCGCGCCGTTGCGTGCCTCGTGAACTGGGCGCGCGCCCAGGATCAGCGCTCGCGTCTCGTTCGCCGATCGGCGCTCGAGCGCGCAGCCACGCTCAAGGGTGAGCGTGTCGCCTCGTGTGGGCAGTTCTCCCACACGCCGTGCGGTGCAATGGTGACCGCGGCCGTCAACGCAGCCGGATACCGGTATGCGAGCTTCGGCGAGAATCTCTACGCGGGGACGTGGGGGACGGTTTCTCCGCGCGACGTCGTGCGTGCCTGGCTGCAGTCGCCGCCGCACCGCGCCAACGTCCTCAATCGGCGATTCCGTCACGTCGGTGCGGCCCCGGTTCGCGCGGGCGGCCTCCTCGACGGCGCCGACGCCGTCGTGTGGACGGCAACGTTCGCGTCACCCCGCTAGCAGGAGTCGAGCTTCGAGCCGGGAATCTCCGGCCGTGCGCGAGGAGAGCCATCTCGACGACATGCGCTCCGCGATCCGCGGGGACTTCGAGCGACTGGCGGATCGTCGCGGCGAGCAGGAGCTGATGCGCGTATCCGACGTCTCTCCGGCTCCTGAGCAGGAGCCGGCCGCTACCGACTCGGAGCCCGATCCGCCGCGATCGTGGCTCGCGCGGTTCATCTCGCCCTGACAGGCCCCGGCACGGTTCAATTGGGTCGTGACGAAGGCACGTGATCGGCTTGCTCCCCGCTTGGGGGTCGTCCTGCCGGACACGCCACGTGATCGTCGAGAGCGTGCCCTGCTCGAGGAAGATCTGCAGACGATTCCCTTTGCCGGTCGGCCGCTGCCCGTCCGCGCTCGACTCGGGCGCCCATCTGCCGAGACATACCTCGCCGCCACACGCGGGCCGCTTCCGTACATGTTGCGCCTGCGCGAGATCGAGCAGCGCACCGAGGCCTACATGACGGATCTCGGCGTCGCGTGGCACGAGCTCGCGAGCGAGTGCGCGAACAACGACGCGGGGTTCCGGGACGCGTGGCTCGAGCGAGCGCGCGCGTCCGACTTCTACGAGATCAACGACCTCATCGACCGGCACAACCGCTGGTATCCCGTCGAGTCGCGTCTCCCTATGGATCCGCGAACGGGTGACTACGCGCTCGTCAACGGCAAGGACTACCGACTCCAGCCTCTCGACAGCGCCTGGATCCTGGAGCGCTTCCCGGCGGACCTCGGCTCGGCACCCGTCGTCGCATCCTGATCAGGGCGTCTCACGCTGCATTCGGCCTCGACCTCTCCGCGACCTGGTAGGTCGACACGAGTGTTGCCGCACACAACGCAGCCCCGACGAGATACGGGCCGGCATCGCCCGCAGAGTCGGCGAACGCACCGCCGGCCGACGGCCCGAGCACCTCGCCCAACGCCCATGCGGTGTTCATCACGCCGAACGCGAGCCCCTGGGCGAGTCCTGCCGTCTCCGCGCGATGCGATGTCAGCGACATCCCCGGCGTGTACAGGCTCCCAAAGCTGATTCCGGCAGCGCACACGAGCAGGGCGATGAGGGCCGCGCTCGAGCTCGCCGACAACGCGAGCGCGACCACGATGGAGGCCGCGAGAGCGGCACGGATCGGCCGACGTCGGCCGACGCGGTCGCTGAATCGGCCCAGCAGGGGGTTGAGGACGACCTCGACGAGGCCCGAGGCGAAAAAGACACCCGCGATCGCGAACGTGCTCCAGCCCGCATCGTCCAGTGCGAGCGGCGTCAGCACGATGAGCAGTCCGAAGAGCATGGCGGGCAGCATGTTCAGCCACAGGCCGCCGAGAAACCGACGGTCGCGAAAGGCCCGCCGGAGGCCCGTCAGCGACGCGGATTCGCGCGCGGCCGGGCGCGCGAGGGACGCCAGCGCGGCGAAGATCAGCGTCAGCACGCCGACGGTCGCGAACGCCGGCAAGATCCCGATGAGCTCGGCGACTCCGCCGAACGCGGGACCGAGCACCGCGCCGAAGATCGCGGCACCGAACGCCGTGCCGATCACCTCGCCGCGCCGCTCACGCGGTGCCGTCACCGAGATCCATGCGAGCGCGCCTGCCCACGTCGCGGTGCTGGCGATCCCCTGGACGAACCGTGCGCCTCCGAGCGCCAGCGCGCTGTCGGCCGCCGCGAATGCAAAGCTCGACACCGAGAGAAGGATGAGACCTCCGATGACAGCCCGCTTCGGTCCGAAGCGCGCGGCTGCCAGTCCGCCCGGAATGCCACCGAGGAGCGCGCCGGCGCCGTAGGCGCCGACGAGCAGTCCGGCGCCTGCCTTCGAGAGGTCGTACTCGTCTGCGTACGCCGGTACGAGCGGAGTCAGCGCAGTGAAGAGAAGCGCGTCGACGAAGATGATCCCGCTGACCAGGACGAGGAGACGTCGCACGATCGCGAGGATACGCGGGCAATAAAAATGCACCGAGCCGGTTGCGTCCTCGTCCGACTTCCCGACTGACCGCCGCCGAAGCGACAACCACTCGGAGAGCCATCAACCTCAGACACTCCGTTCTCGGTGCATCGGGGACTCTATGGACCGGATGGTCACCGGTCAAGCACAATTCGGACGAAATTCAGCGCAAATTGCGGACAAGCCCCCACGCCATGCTCACGCGAACCCGGTCACCGTGCGTTGGGATCCGCGATGAGCTCCATCCGGCAGTACCGACTCGTCGGCCCTGACGGCTCGGAGATGCTGTCGGCGGCGCCGGGAACGCTCGGAGGTCACCGGCGCACGCGCGTGTACGGACGGCTCGACTGCCCGGTCGCGCTCAGCCTGATCGCGCGGGGGTACGAGGTGCGCCGACATCGCGTCTTCTTCGCGGACGAGGCGACGGCAATCGCGGCCGGCTACCGTCCGTGCGGCGCGTGCCTCCGCGACGAGTACCGACGCTGGAAGGCTGCGAGTCAGAACTGCCTGAACGCGGGGTAACAAAAAATGCACCGAGCCGGTTGCGTCTTCGTCCGGCTTCCCGATTGACCGCCGCCGAAGCGGCTGCCGATCGGAGAGCCATCAACCTCGGACGCTCCGTACTCGGTGCATCGCGCACACTATGGGGTGCTGCGAAGGTCGTCAAGGCGCCTCGGGGTGAAGTTCTCGCAAATTGCGATCTTTTCTTTTCGCACCGGGTAGAACTGCACCTCGAAGTGCGTGCTCTACATGCGTGAGGGAAGAAAAAAAGGGCCGAGCACGAAGACTCGACCCAAGAATTCGCCGAGCCGGGAACGCTTTCGTCCACCTTCCCGACGAACCTTCCGCTTCCGCGTAGTGCTCCTCGGGGGGCTTCGTCCTACCGGCGCCCCGTGCTCGGCGCAGGGAGGAATCTAGGACATGGGACGCGTCCGTTCAAGGGGTGTCGGTGAAGAAATCTCTCGCTATTTGCGGCTGATCGTCAGCCGATCCAGCCCTGGCCGTTCCAGAAGGCTCGGAGTCGGCCGCGACGCGAGAGCTCGAAGTGCAGCTCGTCGGGCTCGACGAGGCCCGGCGTTGCGAACACCCGGAAGCCGTCCGCCGCGTGCACGAGCTCGACTTCTCGATCCGGGGGTTCGGTGGCGCTCTCGAGAACGAACGTGCGTCCTCGGCAGCAGCGCGTGCCTCGCGGCCACACGTAGACCGAGCCGCCGTGGGTCTCGATGTGGTCTCGCGCAGCTGGTTGCACGACGAGCCTCACGGATTCCAGTCTAGGGTCCGAGCGTGCGAGATCGAGCGCGGGCGGTGGTGGTCGGTGGCGGCGTCGGCGGCTGCTCGATCCTCTACTGGCTCGCGCGTCTCGGCTGGGAGGACGTGATCCTCGTCGAGCGGGCCGAGTTGACGAGCGGCTCGACGTTCCACTCGGCAGGACTCGTCGGCCAGCTCCGAAGCTCACTGGCACTCACGAAGATGATGATGGAGAGCGTCGATCTCTATCGCTCGCTCGAAACGGAGGTCGGACTCGAGACCGGCTGGCACGAGATCGGGTCGTTGCGCCTCGCGTCGTCGCCCGAGCGGATGGAGGAGATCTCACGGCAGGCCGGTTGGGCGAAGACGTTCGGTCTGCCTCTGGAGTTGATCTCGCCCGAGGAGGCGCACGGGCTCTTCCCGGCCATGACCACCGAAGGAGTACTTGGCGGGGCGTTCCTGCCGACCGACGGCTACATCGATCCGAGTCAGCTCACGTTCGCTCTTGCCGAAGGAGCGAGACGGCGTGGGGCGGAGGTCGCGACGGGCACGCGGGTCGTCGGCGTCAGCATGGAACGCGGCCGGGTCACGGGCGTCGAGACCGACCGCGGGTTCATCGAGACCGAGATCGTCGTCAACGCAGGTGGGATGTACGCGCGCGAGATCGGCGCACTCGTGGGTGTGAACGTGCCGATCGTGCCGATGGCGCACGAGTACCTCATCACGAAGCCCACGGGTTTGCCGCTCGAGATGCCGACGATGCGCGATCCGTCGTTGCTCGTCTACTTCCGGCCCGAATCCGGCGGGCTGATCATGGGCGGCTACGAGCGACACTGCGCGCCGTGGGGGCTCGACGGGATTCCCGCCGACTTCAACTCGCGACTCCTCGAGGAGGACTGGCCACGCTTCGAGGAGCTCATGGAGAACGCCATCGTCCGCGTCCCGTCGCTGGCGGAGATGGAGATCGTGAAGCTGATCAACGGCCCCGAGGCGTTCACGCCCGACGGCGAGTTCATCCTCGGCCCGTCCGAGGTGCGCGGCTTCTGGGTGGCCGCCGGGTTCTGTGCGCACGGACTCGCCGGCGCGGGCGGCATGGGCAAGCTCGTCGCCGAGTGGATCGTCGAAGGCACTCCGTCGCTGGACGTCTGGCAGATGGACTCACGGCGATTCGGTGCCGCGTATCGGAGCCGCGAGTACACGCTTTCTCGTACGAGGGAGATCTACGAGACGTACTACGACGTGAAGTACCCCGGCCACGAGCGCTCCGCGGGTCGTCCGCTTCGTGTGTCGGCGGCGTATTCGCGGTTGCAGGAGCTCGGCGCCGTCTTCGGCGAGAAGTCCGGGTGGGAGCGGGCGAACTGGTTCGCGCCGAACGCGGGCCGCGGAGACGAGTCGCTCCGACCACACGGATGGGCCGGAAAGCTCTGGTCGCCGGCGATCGGCGCCGAGCACGTGGCGTGTCGCGAGACGGCGGCGATCTTCGACGAGAGCTCGTTCGCGAAGATCCTCGTCTCGGGAGAGGGTGCGGCCGACCTCCTGGAGCTCCTCAGCGCGAATCGCGTCGTTCGTGACGTCGGGCAGGTGACGTATACGCAGATGCTGAATCCGCGGGGCGGGATCGAGTGCGACTTCACGGTCACACGTCTCGACGAGGATCGCTTCCGCATCGTCACCGGCACGGCGTTCGGGCAGCACGACCTCGCCTGGATCAGGCAGCACGCTTCCGACGACGGATCGGTACAGGTCGAGGACGAGACGTCGGCGTATGCGTGCTTCGGCGTCTGGGGTCCGCGCGCGCGGGAGATCCTGCAGCCGGTGACGACGACCGACCTCTCGAACGAGTCGTTCCCGTACATGCACGCCCGCGAGCTCGCGGTCGGACGCGTGCCGTGCTTCGGGCTTCGCGTCACGTACGTCGGCGAGCTGGGGTGGGAGCTGTACTGCCGCTCCGAGTTCGGGCTCGCTCTCTGGGACACGATCTGGGACGCCGGCCGCGAACACGGTCTCGTCGCGGGCGGCTACAAGGCGATCGACTCGCTTCGGCTCGAGAAGGGCTACCGCGTCTGGGGCGCCGACATCACACCCGACGACTCGCCGTTCGAAGCGGGGCTCGGCTTCGCCGTCAAGCTCGACAAGGACGACTTCGTCGGCCGCGACGCGCTTCTCTCGGCCCCGGAGCCGGATCGTCGACTCCGCTGCCTGACCCTCGACGATCCGCGCGCGGTCGCGCTCGGCTCCGAGCCGGTGCGGATCGGAGGCGAGCTCGTCGGTCGCGTGACGAGCGGGGGGTTCGGTTACACGGTCGAGAGGTCCATCGCCTACGCCTATCTCCCGGTCGAGCAAGGCGTGGGGACGGACGTCGAGGTCGAGATCTTCGGCGAGTGGGTGGCGGGAGTCGTCGTGAAAGAACCGCTGTTCGACCCGAAGGGCGAGCGGATCCGCGCATGAGCGCTTTCGCTGCCGAGGTCGAGCGCGTGTGGCCAGGTCGCGGGGCACGCTTCGAGGTGCTCGGCGGCGGGATCACGAATCACAACCTGAAGGTCGAGGTCGACGGCGAGCACTTCGTCCTCCGGGTCGCGGGGAAGGACACCAGCCTGCTGGGGATCGACCGGAGCGTCGAGCTCGCGGCAACGGAGGCGGCGGCGTCGGTCGGCGTCGGCCCGGAAGTCGTCGCTTTCGTCGAACCAGAAGGATGGTTGGTGACCCGCTTCATCGACGGCGAGATCCCGTCGGTCGAGAGAATGCGCGACCCGGACATGCTGGCTCGCGTTGCGGCGGCTCTGCGTGCGTTTCACGGAGGGGCCGCAATACCCGGGACGTTCGACTCCTTCCGCGTCGTCGAGACGTACCGCCGGACGGCGCTCGAGCGCGGAGGTCGCGTCCCGGACGCGTACGAATGGGCGCACGCGATCGCAGAGACGGATCGAGTCGAAGCGCGCCGCGGACGCGTCCCGTTCCGTGCCACAACGACCTTCTGAACGCGAACTTCCTCGACGACGGCGAGCGACTGCGCATCGTCGACTGGGAGTACGCGGGCATGGGCGATCGGTTCTTCGATCTCGCGAACTTCTCGATCAATCACGAGCTCGACCCCGAGCAGAGCGAGCGCTGCTCGCGGCCTACTTCGGCGAGGTGCGAGAGGACGACGCGAACGCGCTGGAGCTCATGCGCTTCATGTCGGACTTCCGCGAGGCGATGTGGGGCGTCGTGCAGTCGGCAGTGTCCGAGCTCGACTTCGACTTCGACGCATACGCGTCGGAGCACTTCGAGCGACTCCGCCGGACGGCGGAGTCGCCGACCTTCGTCGCGGCAGTCGAGGGATGAACGTACGAGGGGCGCCTTGCGGCGCCCCTCGTCGAACGTGACGGCGAGGGTTCTACGGTCCGGCCTCGGTGGGCAGCTCGAACTCGCCGAGACGTTCCTCTTCCAGCCGCTCGAGCTCCTCCTCCGAGCCCATGCGCACCGGTCCCTTGAACCAGTTCTTCGCTGAGACGAACCACCAGCCGCCGAAGACGATTCCGATCCCGATGAACCACAGGATCGTGTAGTTCGTCAGCTCCCACGAGAAGTCGCTCTCCCACGGAAGACCGGCCTTGTACAGGGGGAAGACGAAGAGAATCGTCACGAGAGCGACCCAGAGGATCGCGATCGTGTCGACGAGCTTGTACCAGCGACCGAGGCTCCACGCCCGCGGCTCGTCCCAAGCGTCGCCGAGACGCAGACGAAGGATGACGGGAAGGATGAATGCGATATACAGGCCGATCACCGCGATCGCCGTCCCCGCGGCGTAGCCGACGAGGTAGTTCCAGATCGCGGGCACCATCAACAGCACCGAGAAGATTCCGATTCCGAAGACGGACCACACTGGGACGCGGTGACGGGAGACACGCCGCCAGAGCTGGTGTCCTGGAACGGCTCCGTCGCGCGAGAACGCGAACATCATGCGCGAGGCTGACGTCACCGACGCCGTAACGCAGAAGAACTGTGCCACGACACAGATGAACAGCAGACACTCCGACCAGGTCTGGCTCATCGACTCGGACCAGATCCATGGAACGACAGCGCCGATGTTGTCGAGTGCGCCCTGCGTATCGGGGATCGCGAACGTAACGGCCAGCAGGAGGATCCAGCCGAAGATCATCGAGACGAAGACGGACGTCCACATGCCTGTCGCCGCCATGCGAGAGGCTTGCTGGGTCTCCTCGGCAGTGTGTGCCGACGCGTCGAAGCCGGTCATCGTGTACTGCGACATCAGCAGGCCGAGACCGAGCACGAACCAGAATGCGGGGTTCGAGAGCGAGGTCGTCCCGCCTCCATATCCGGAGTTGTTCACGGTCTCGGTGAAGACGTAGCTCACGGACTGGTGCGAGTCCGGGACGATGATGAGGACGAGGACGATGAATGCGACGCCGACCATGTGCCACCACGCCGAAATCATGTTCAGCCCGGACGTGATCCTGATGTCGAAGATGTTGATGAGGACGGCCGCGAGCAGGAACGCGACGTACAAGATGAACACCTGGCCGTTGTACGAGACCCCCGACATCGTCCATTCGGGTTCCGTAGTCGAACCAGTAGTTGAACAGCACCTGCGCGAAGGTGGCGAGCCCGTAGCCGATCGAGGCCGTGACGGCGACCTGACCGATCAGGTTGAACCAGCCTGTTGCCCAACCCCAGCCCGGGCCCCCGATCTTCGAAGCCCAGTAGTACAAGCCCGCCGGCCGTCGGGTATGCCGAGGCGATCTCGGCCATCGCGAGAGCCACGATCGTGGACATGAGCCCGACGAGGAGCCAGCCCCAGGTCACGGCCACCGGCCCGCCGTGCTCGAACGCGACCGAGTACGACGTCAGGCAGCCCGCGAGGATCGAGATGATCGTGAAGCTGATGGCGAAGTTGCGGAACCCTCCCATCGCCCGGAAGAGCTCCTGCGCGTAGCCGAGCTTGTGGAGGAGCTTCTCGTCCTCCGAGGTGTGGTAGCTAGGCGTCTGACCGGTGCTCATACGACCTCCCAGGGATCGCCGACGTGTCTCAGGCGGGTATTACGTGCACTCTCGGCTTGACATGTCAACCGGGCGGGCCACGCACTAGGATCGGTGGCATGCTGACGTTCGAGGAGCTCGTCGCCGAAGTCGAGGCCGGCGCGATCGACACGGTCGTCGTCGCGTTCACCGATATGCAGGGCCGGCTCATGGGAAAGCGGCTCCACGCGGAGTTCTTCTGCGAGGAGATGGCGGACGAGCATCCCGTGGAGGGGTGCAACTACCTGCTCGCGCTCGACATGGAGATGGATCCCATTCCGGGCTACGAGATCGCGAGCTGGGAGCGCGGCTACGGCGACTTCGCGATGAAGCCGGATCTCGCGACGCTGCGGCGCATCCCGTGGCTCGAGGCGACCGCGCTCGTCCTCTGCGACGTCCTCTGGCACGACGGCACGCCCGTCCAGCCGTCGCCACGCCAGGTGCTGAAGGCGCAGATGGATCGAGTCGCCGCGCTCGGCTTCACGCCGATGACCGGCTCCGAGCTCGAGTTCTATCTCCTGCGCGAAACGTACGAAGAAGCGTGGGCGCAGCGATACGAGGACCTCACTCCCTCGGTTCCCTACATCCTCGACTACCACATCCTCGCCACGACCTATGACGAGGATCTGATCCGCCAGATCCGTAACGGGATGCACGGAGCCGGGATCAAGGTGGAGACCTCGAAGGGCGAGGCATGGCCGGGTCAGCACGAGATCAACTTCCGTTTCGCGGACGCGCTGACGATGGCCGACAACCACGTCATCTACAAGAACGGCGCGAAGGAGATCGCGAACCTCAACGGCTGCTCGATCACGTTCATGGCCAAGCCGTTCGAGTCGTGGATCGGGAACTCGTGCCATATCCACGCATCGCTCTTCCGCGACGGCGAGCCTGCGTTCCGCGACGATCCCGTGCTCTTCGACCGCTTCCTCGCGGGAATGATCGCGTGCTTCAAGGAGCTCGCGATCTTCCTCGCTCCGACGATCAACTCGTACAAGCGCTACGCGGCGGGGAGCTGGGCGCCGACGACGCTGGCGTGGGGTCAGGACAACCGCACGTGCGGGTTCCGGCTCGTCGGGCACGGCGCGTCACGCCGTGTCGAGACGCGGATTCCCGGCGGTGACGTCAACCCGTACCTCGCGTTCGCGGCGATGATCGCGGCCGGTCTGTACGGGATCGAGAACGAGCTCGAGCTTCCGCCCGGCCTCGAGGGCAACGCGTACGAGTCGAACGCGGAGCGCTTTCCCTCGAGTCTGCGCGAGGCGATCCTCGCGCTGGAGATCGGGACGATGGCTCGGGACGCGTTCGGCGACCAGGTCGTCGACCACTACCTCAACTACGCACACACCGAGCAGGCGCTCTTCGACAAGGTCGTCACCGACTGGGAGCGCATGCGGCTCTTCGAGCGCGGTTGAGAGTCGTCCTCATCTCGGAGGTCGCGCCGGCGGTCGAAGGCCTGTCGGCGATGCTGCGGGCCGAGGGACACGAGCCCGTCGCGCTGCTCTGCGTCCGACACGATGCCGAGCGCTACACGCAGCTGGAGGACCTCGTTCGGGCGGCGCCACAGGACATCGACGTGGTCATGCCGTCCTCACGTCAGCGCATCGCTCCGCTCCTGCGGCACTTCGAACCCGACCTCGCGCTGTGCATCGGATTCCCGTGGAAGATCCCTCCGGACGCGCTCGCGACCCCGAAGCACGGGATCGTGAACGGGCATCCGTCGCTCCTTCCGCGGTATCGCGGGCCGAGCCCCGTCTCGTGGGCGATCCGCAACGGCGAGAGTCGAGATCGGCTTCACGTTCCACTACATGGACGCCGAGCTCGACACGGGGAACATCCTCGCGCAGGAGCGGATCGCGCTCGCCGACGAGCACGGCTGGGAGGAGCTCACCCCGAAGCTCGCGACTGCCGTCGGGAACATCCTGCCCGGCGTCCTCGAACGGGTCGCGAGCGGCGACCCCGGCATTCCGCAGGACGAGGGCGAGGCGAGCTACGTTCGCCTCTTCGAGCCCGAGTACGCATGGATCGACCGGGCGAGATCGGTCGACGAGGTCGAACGCCAGGTGCGCGCGTGGCGGTTCCACTCCGGAGTCCCCGGCGACCGTGGCGCACTCACGGAGCTCGACGGCGAGACCGTTCGCGTCCTCCGCGTGAGTCGCGAGCCGACTGCGGGCCACACGCTGACGTGCGCAGACGGCACACTCTGGATCGTGGAGACGGAAGCGCCATGAGGCCGGTCATCGGCATCACGTCGTACGCGCAGGACGCTCGCTGGGGCGTCTGGCACCTTCCCGCCGCGCTCGTACCGCTCGCGTACGTGGATGCGATCGAGACCGCCGGTGGTCGAGCGGTCGTCATCCCGCCGGCCGAAGAGGACGTCGAGGAGACGCTGGACACCCTCGACGGGATCGTGTTCTCGGGCGGCTCCGACGTCGATCCCGCGCACTACGGTGCGGAGGCACATTCCCAGACAGATACGCCGCAGACTCGGCGAGACGCGGGTGAGATGGCGCTCTTGCGCGCGGCGCTCGAGCGCGACATGCCGACGCTCGCGATCTGTCGCGGCATTCAGCTTCTCAACGTCGCGCGCGGCGGAGACCTCATCCAGCACCTTCCCGAGGCGGTCGGAACCGACGTGCACAAGCAGGTTCCGGGCGAGTTCGCCGTGCACCCGGTGGAGGTGAAGGAGGGATCGCGGCTCGCGGCGATCGTCGGCGCCGGACCCGCGGTGACCTCGCACCACCACCAGGCACTCGGTCGCGTCGGCGATGGGCTCGTCGAGTCGGCGTGGGCCGAAGACGGAACGCTCGAGGCCGTGGAGGACCCGTCGCTGCGCTTCGCCGTCGGCGTGCAATGGCACCCGGAGGCCGGGGAGGACGCGGCACTCTTCGACGCGCTCGTCGAGCAGGCTCGCGAGTACCGCTCGGCTCGCACGCAGTAGGCTCGCGTCCCGCTCTCGATACAGGAGGAACGCGTGTACTTCGCCTTTGCAGTGATCTACATCGTGCTGTGCGTCGTCTTCATCGCGGACGTGCTCCGGCAACCAGCGAGCGCGCTCTCCGGTGTCGGGAAAGCGCTCTGGATCCTCGCGCTGCTCTTCGTTCCGGTGTTTGCCTGGGTGGTCTACGGCATCTGGCGGATGCGCCAGAGCCGCACCTACTAGGAGCGAGCGCGTCCATGACGCTGACCGTTCTCAACCCGGCCACCGAGGAGCCGATCGCGGAGCTCGAGCAGGCGGGTGTCGAGGAAGCCGATGAGGCGGTCGCGAGCGCACGAAGGGCGTTTCCGGCCTGGAGAGCCGTCGCACCGGCCGACCGCGCGCGGCTCCTGCGGCGACTCGCGACGCTCGTCGAGGAGAACGTCGAGGAGCTCGCACGGATCGAGTCGCAGAACGTCGGCAAGCCCATCGCCGGAGCGCGAGGCGAGATCGGCATGGTCGCGCAGGTGTTCCACTTCTATGCCGGTGCGATCGACAAGCACTTCGGCGAGACGATTCCGGTCGCGGGGGGCATCGCGGCGACGTTTCGCGAGCCGCTCGGCGTCGTCGGCCTCATCGTCCCGTGGAACTTCCCGGCCAACATCGCGAGCTGGAAGCTCGGGCCTGCACTCGCCTGCGGCAACACGGTCGTCCTGAAGCCGGCCGAGCTCACCCCGCTCTCGGCGATCAGGCTCGGCGAGCTGTGCCTCGACGCGGGGATCCCCGAGGGCGTCGTCAACGTCCTCGTCGGCAAGGGCTCCGTCGTCGGGCAGCACCTGATCGAGCATCCGGACGTCGCGAAGATCGCCTTCACGGGGTCGACCGAGGTGGGACGGCTCGTCATGCAAGGCGCGGCCGGGACGATCAAGCGCGTCACGCTCGAGCTCGGCGGCAAGTCGGCGAACGTGATCTTCGAGGACGCTGATCTCGAGAAAGCCGCGGCCGCGGCGCCCTACTCCGTCTTCGACAACGCCGGCCAGGACTGCTGCGCGCGCTCGCGCATCCTCGTCCAGCGCCCGGTCTACGACCGTTTCCTCGACCTCCTGGTCGATGCGACGCGAGGCGTCCGGGTCGGCGATCCGGCGGACGAGTCGACCGAGATGGGTCCGCTCGTGTCGTCGGCGCATCGCGAGACGGTCTCGTCGTTCGTCGACGCCGAGCCGGCGTTCCGTGGTGAGGTGCCTGACGGTCCTGGGTACTGGTACCCGTGCACGCTCGTCGAGGCGTCGAACGACGATCGCGTCGCGCGCGAGGAGGTCTTCGGCCCGGTCGCGGCGGTCATCCCGTTCGAGGACGAGGCTGACGCGATCCGCATCTCGAACGACACGCCGTACGGCCTCTCGGGATCGATCTGGACGCGCGACGGCGCCCGCGCGCTGCGCGTCGCCCGCGCGACCGACGCCGGCGTGCTCTCGGTGAACGCGAACACGTCGGTTCGCGTGCAGACGCCGTTCGGCGGGTTCAAGCAGTCGGGGTTCGGCCGCGAGCTCGGGATGCATGCGCTCGAGGGCTACTCCGAGGTCAAGAGCGTGTTCATCTCCACGGAGGGCTAGCGCCTCCTCCTGCATCAGTTAGTGCGACCCTGGCGCGCGATCTGCGGCGCGCCGCGGCGTCCTCAGTCGCGCCCATATCGTCTGATATGGGCGCTCCCTGCGTCCTTGCGGCGCTTGCATCTCGCACGCCAGAATCGCGAAACCGATACAGGAGGAGGCGCTGCAATGGGACGACTCGACGGGAAGGTCTGCGTCATCACGGGAGCCGGCGGGGGCATGGGGCGCGAGGCGGCGATCGTGTTCACGGCCGAAGGCGCGAAGGTGTGCGTCGCCGACCTCGATCTCGCGCTCGCCGAGGAGACGGTCTCGCAGTGCACCGGCGACGCTTTCGCGTTCGCCGTGAACGTCGCGGACGAGGACGGGGTCAGCGCGATGTGCGCTGCGACCGCCGAGCGGTTCGGCGGCATCGACGTCCTCTACAACAACGCGGGCATCTCGCCCGGCGACGACGCGTCGGTGCTCGACACGAGCGTCGAGGCATGGCAGCGCGTCCAGGACGTGAACAACAAAGGCGTCTTCCTGTGCTGCAAGCACGGGATCCCGTATCTCCTCGAGCGCGGCGGAGGGTCGGTGATCAACGTTGCGTCGTTCGTCGCGATCCTCGGAGCGGCGACCTCACAGATCTCGTACACAGCGTCGAAGGGCGCCGTACTCGCGATGTCGAAGGAGCTCGGCGTCCAGTTCGCACGTCAGGGAGTGCGGGTGAACGCACTATGTCCAGGGCCGGTGGAGACGCCGCTCCTCCTCGCGATCTACGGCGACGACCCTTCTGCGTTCGCACGCCGTCAGGTGCACTGGCCGACGGGCACGGCTCGGCAAGCCGCGAGAGATCGTGAATGCGGCGCTCTTCCTCGCGAGTGACGAGTCCTCGTTCGTGAACGGCGCGGCGTTCGTGGTCGACGGCGGTCTCACCGCCGCCTACGTGACGCCCGAGTGAAGGGCTCCGCATGAAGGTGAGCCGCCTCTGCTGGTTGGGCACGCGCACCGACGCGTTCGACGAGACCACCGCGTTCTTCCGCGACGTCCTCGGTCTGTCGCTCGGTTACGAGGAGCCGGGCTTCGCGATGTTCGCGCTGCCGGCGGCGACTCGTGACTACATCGAGGTATTCAGCTCCGAGCGCGCCGACCTCGCGACGTCGTACACGACCGGTCCCGTCGTCGGCCTGCTGGTCGACGACATCGTCGGCGCGCGCGAGGAGCTCGCAGCTGCCGGCGTCGAGCTGATCGACGAGATCCAGTCACCCGAGACGATGGACGGATATCGCTGGTTCCACTTCCGCGGGCCGGACGGGAACGTGTACGCGATCGTCGAGGGCTCGAGCGCTCTGACGAGCTAGACGCCGACGACCTGGACCAGCCAGCGCCGATCGCGCTCGCGATCGAGCTCGAGGAACAGCACGCGCTGCCACTGGCCGAGGCACAGCTCGCCCTCGCGCACGGGAATCGACTCGCCGGCGGGGCCGAGGAGCATCGACATGCAGTGCGAGTGGCCGTTGCCGACCTCCATGTCCTCCTCGCAGACGTTCTCGGTTCGTCGGTCCCAGTCGTCGTGCGCGTAGTAGTGCTCCATGGGAACGAGGCGCTTGAGCAGCACCGCGAAGTCCTCGAGGAAGCCGCGCTCCCACTCGTTCACGCGGACGGAGCACGTCGTGTGCGGCGAGTAGACGGAACAGATGCCGTCGTGGATGCCGCTCTGGCGAACGGCCTCCTGGACGTCCTCTGTGATGTCCGTCACGGCCAGCCCTCCGGCCGTGCGCAGCTGATGCTCGAGCTGAAACGCCTTCACGACTCCGACATTCTGTCAGCAGCGCACCGGGGTGGCGCGTTCGAACCTCTTCGAGCCAGCGCCGAGAGCCTCGTTCCAGATATCGGGTGGTCAATGCCGTGCGTTACCCTCGACCGCGCGGGCCCGTAGCTCAGCTGGTTAGAGCAGCCGACTCATAATCGGTTGGTCCCTGGTTCGAGTCCAGGCGGGCCCATACTCGGGCGCATGGCTACCCCGGATTTGGCTTAGTAATGCGAGTCGGGTGTGACGGGGCGAGCAGGCTGGGGCTACTCTCCCTGTGTCAGAAAGCCGACGAGGTCGGCGATCTGCTGGTCTGTGAGCCGATTCTGCTCGGTCTCCGGTTCGGGTCCGAACGCGGGCATGATGTCGCGGTAGACGCTGTCGCCTCCGATCGATCCCCCTGCGCCCTTCTCGACGTACGCCTCGGGGTCGACGATCGACTCCCGTATGAACGCCGCGTCGTAGCGACGCGCGACCTCATCCAGGTTCGGCCCCTGGTTCCTGTTCGACCCCGCCGCGGTGAAGGTATGGCAGTTGCCGCAACCCTGCTGCGCGAACACCGCCTTGCCCGCGACCGGATCGCCGACGGTCACCCCACCATCGCCGTCGCCTCCGCAGCCGACCGCGATGAAGACCAGAGCGCAGACCAACGACACGCGACCGGCTCGTCTCATCCAGGGCACGCAGTTTGCCACTCCTCGCAGCACGTGTCACTTACTTCCACGAGCTGGTGCAGCGACGGCTCTTGACTCCGCGCGAGGGTGTGGTGGATCGGTACGCCGGTGCGTAAGGGGACGGCGTAGTCGGGCGACCAGCGCTCGGGCGAGAGCGAGCCCTAGTGCGGATCGCTGGATCCCTCACGCGAGTGATCTACGCCACCAAAGGGATGACTTCCCGCTCCGCGCTCCCATGATGTGACGGGGGAGAGGGCGATCACCCGGACTGAATGCGGCGCCGCTCCCGGCTTTACGGGGAAGTTGGGAGCGCGCCCGTCCGGGGCGCGGAAGGTGACGAAGGGAGAGAGTTTCGTGAAGAAGGACGAACGGCGTATGGCGGGACATGCCGGGAATCCCCAGGACCGCGAGCGTGACGACGAGTCGATGTCGCCGGAGATCCGACGGCTGGCCATCGCTTGGGGCGGGGCACGCGAGGTCGCTTCACATCTGCGGATCGAGGAGCGCGAGCTCGAGGCGGGTTCGCAGCGAAGCTAGGTCGCGCGCTCCAGGGATTCGGCTGGCGGCTGTCGCGCCCGGCAGGCATTCGGGCCGAAAGCCGCCAGCACTAGTTCGTCAGACGACAGCAGGAAGCAGTCGCTAGCCGCCTTCACGTTCTCCGAACCTCGGCTTCTCCGAGTCTTCTTGTCAACGAGCTCGCGGTACCCGGATCCCCTCACCGGGGTGTGCGAGGTGATGCACCGCGACGGCATGGAGCAGTGCGGCGAACGCTGAGGAACAATGGAGGACGGACGCACGTTCAGCCGTCTCATGGAACACGGTGACTCGAGCGCGAGGGCGTCTCGCGTACCCGAAAGAGGGGGCTCGCGCCCCGAAGGAGGTCTCGTATGAGCCTGACCATCAACGACACGGCGCCGGACTTCACGGCCGAGACGAGCGAGGGAGATATCTCGTTCCACGACTGGATCGGCGATTCGTGGGCGGTGCTCTTCTCGCATCCGAAGGACTTCACGCCGGTCTGCACGACCGAGCTCGGGTACATGGCCCGGGTCAAGCCGGAGTTCGACCGCCGCAACGTGAAGATCATCGGCCTCTCGGTCGACTCGACGAGCGACCACGAGGGGTGGGCACGCGACATCGAGGAGACGCAGGGGACTGCGCCCAACTATCCGATCATCGGCGACGCTGACTTCAGCATCTCGAAGCTGTACGGGATGCTCCCCGCGGACATCGGCGGCGAGGCGGCAGACCGCACTGCCGCTGACAACCAGACCGTCCGCAACGTCTTCGTCATCGGCCCGGACAAGAAGGTGAAGCTCGTCCTCGTGTATCCGATGACGACGGGCCGCAACTTCGACGAAGTGCTGAGGGTCATCGACTCGCTGCAGCTGACCGCGAAGCACAGGGTGTCGACGCCGGTCAACTGGCAGCAGGGCGACAAGGTGATCATCGCCGGTTCCGTCTCGAACGACGAGGCGAAGGAGATCTGGCCGGACGGCTGGGAAGAGCCCAAGCCGTACATCCGGATCGTCGACCAGCCGGAGTCCGTCGTACTCGCGGAGACCAGCAGCTAGAGAACGACCCTTCGGCAGGTCAGCGGATACGACCGCGACTGCGAAGCAGTCGCGCTTCAGGGTATTAGCGCGATCGAGGATTCCCATTCGGGAATCCTCGATCTGCGCAAGGGACCCGGGTGGGCGGGCCTCCTGCTGAATCGGCGCAACTTCGGGGCCAGGCGGATCCGCCTGCGGGGAGAGGAGTCGCGCCGGTAGCGGTACCTATTCCACATCGTGCGGACGGACACGACCTTTTCCAGGCGATTTCCACAGCCGGAAAGCCGCAATTTGGTCGAACTCCGTCGGGACTATCCACAGGGGTCTGGACGATGCTCTGCCTGGCTAGACTCCGACCGTGGCCGAGTACGGGACGCTGCGGGTCAAGACGGGTCTCGCCGAGATGCTGAAGGGCGGCGTCATCATGGACGTCGTCGACGCCGAGCAGGCGCGCATCGCGGAGGACGCGGGCGCCTGTGCAGTCATGGCGCTCGAACGCGTTCCCGCGGACATCCGCCGAGACGGCGGTGTCGCGCGGATGAGCGACCCCGACAAGATCACGGAGATCCAGGAGGCCGTCACGATCCCGGTGATGGCCAAGTGCCGGATCGGGCACTTCGCCGAGGCGCAGATCCTCCAGGCGCTCGAGGTCGACTACATCGACGAGTCCGAGGTGCTCACGCCCGCCGATCTCGGGCATCACGTGGACAAGTGGGCGTTCACCGTGCCGTTCGTGTGCGGGGCGACGAACCTCGGCGAGGCGCTTCGCCGCATCTCCGAAGGCGCGGCCATGATCCGCACGAAGGGCGAGGCCGGCACCGGCGACATCGTCAACGCGGTGACGCATATGCGCGCTGTCTTCGGAGCGATCCGCGCGCTCCAGGCGATGCGGGAGGAGGAGCTCTTCGCTGCCGCGAAGGAGCACCGAGCGCCGTACGAGCTCGTGCGCTGGGTCGCCGAGAACGGACAACTCCCGGTGGTGACATTCACCGCGGGAGGCATTGCAACTCCCGCGGACGCATCTCTCTGCATGCAGCTCGGCGCCGACGGCGTCTTCGTGGGCTCGGGCATCTTCAAGTCGGGCGATCCCGAGACGCGTGCGAAGGCGATCGTCGAGGCGACGACGCACTTCGATGACCCCAAGGTGCTTGCGGACGTCTCCGCCGGTCTCGGAGAGCCGATGGTCGGCATCTCCTCGAGCTCGCTCGCCGATGACGAGCGGCTCGAAGTGCGCGGTTGGTAGAGCCCGCGGTGGAGCGGCCGCTGCGCATCGGCGTCCTCGCTCTGCAGGGAGCCTTCCGGGAGCACGCAGCCACGCTGCGCGCGCTCGGCACAGAGGTCGTGGAAGTGCGTCTGCCGGCTGAGCTCGACGGTCTCGACGGCCTCGTGATCCCGGGCGGCGAGTCGACGACGATCATGCGGCTCGCCGAGCTCTACGGGCTCGACGACGCGATCCGCGCGTACCCCGGCGCGATCTTCGGAACGTGCGCCGGCATGATCGTCCTCGACCGCGAGCACCTGGACCTGGCCGACCTCGAGGTGGATCGCAACGCGTTCGGCCGGCAGGTCAAGAGCTTCGAGGCCGACATCCGGCTCGACGGTGACGCGATCCCGCTCCGGGGCGTGTTCATCCGCGCACCGCGTGTCCGCACGATGGGAGCGGACGTCGAGGTCATCGGCGAGCTCGACGGCGAGCCCGTCTTGCTGCGCGACGGTCGGTTGCTGCTCGCCTCGTTTCACCCGGAGCTGACGGACGACCTGCGCGTGCACGAGCTGTTCCTGGAGATGGTCGAGGAGGCGAGCCGTGTCGGGGCATAGCAAGTGGTCGAGCATCAAGCACAAGAAGGGCGCGGCCGACGCCAAGCGCGGGCAGCTCTTCTCGAAGCTGTCGCGCGCGATCATCGTGGCGGCGAAAGAGGGCGGGCCTGAACCGGATGCCAACCTCGCACTGCAGAACGCGATCGAGAAGGCGCGTTCGTATTCGATGCCGAAGGACAACATCGAGCGTGCGATCGCGAAGGGCTCGGGCGCGGATGCCGACGGCTCGAGCTACGAGACGGTCGTCTACGAGGGGTACGGTCCGGAAGGCGTCGCCGTGCTGGTCGAGGCCGTCACCGACAACCGCAACCGCACTGCGTCCGAGGTGCGGCACGCCTTTGCGAAGCACGGCGGGAACCTCGGCACGACCGGCGCGGTCGCGTGGCAGTTCGAGCGACGTGGCGTCGTGCTCGTCTCCTCGGAAGGCGTCGACGAGGACGCGCTCGTGATGGCGGCGGCCGAGGCGGGCGCCGACGACGTCGAGCTCGACGGTTCGAGCTTCGTCGTCACGAGCGCGCCGGAGTCGTTGACCGCGGTTCGGACGGCTCTCGAGGGCGCCGACTTCTCGGTGGAGTCAGTCGACCTCGCGATGGTTCCGAAGACGACGGTGGCCGTGCAGGACGAGTCGACTGCCCGCAGGATCGTGAATCTCGTCGAGGGCCTCGAGGACACCGAGGACGTCCAGGACGTCTACGCGAACTTCGACATCCCCGAAGCGGTCCTCGAAGCTGTAGCCTCCTAGGTCGAACCTGTGTCGATCGTGGCGGCGGACACTGCGGGCAGGCGAGCGGATCGAATCGAGTCGCTGCTTTCTGCGCGCCTTTTCGTGGAGCCGCAGCTGGCCGACGGCCGCATCACGTTCGTCTCGAACCTTTCGGGGCACCTGAGCCTCTATGCGATGGACATATCGGGCGGCGTACCCGAGCCGCTGCTGCCACCGCAGATCGCGCTGCAGAATCCGGAGCTCGTCGGCGGCGAGCTCTTCCACGTCCTCCCGCGTCTCGGTCTCATCCTCGTGATGCTCGACGCCGACGGCGACGAGAATTACGTCCCGCACGTCATCCCGATCGACGGCGGGTTTCCGGAGCCGCTTGCCGAGGAGGCGTTTGCGGGCGGACGCTCGCACCTCGTCCGGGTCGACGACGACGCCGAGATCGCGTTCTTCTCGATCGAGTCGCGCGAGGAGTCCGTGGAACAAGCGGTGCGTGTCCATCTTCCGACCCGGGCGGCGGAGGTCATCTGGGAGAGTCGGTACGGCGCGTACGTGGCCGCGTGGACACCTGACCACTCTCGTGTCGCCCTCGTCGACGGCTACACGATGGGGGACGTCGTCCTCTACGAGATCGACGAGGCGGGAAGCCGACGGATGCTCTACGGCACGCCGATCGAGGACCGGGACCCGGATGCGACGTATCCGCCCTCGGGCTTCCGCAGTGCATACGGCACGCAGAGCGGCGGAGGCATCCTGCTGACCACCACGCTCTTCGACGACAAGGGCTCGCTCGGATTCCTCGATCTCACGCGGCCGGGAGAGATCGCGCCGATCGCGATCGGAGGGCTCGCGCACGAGGGCGTCGGCGAGCTCGAGGGTCTCGACCACCTCGATGACGATCGCTACTCCCTGACGTACAACATCGACGGCTGCTCCTGGGTGTATGCGGGCACCTTCGACGAAGCTGCGCTCGCATTCTCCGTCGACCGCGTTCTCGTCGGGGAAGGCGAGCTCGCCGGCGGAGTCCTGCACGGGCTCCACCACGACGCAGGCAGCGGTGACTTCGTCGCGTCGTTCTGCACGGCAACGTCACCCACGCAGCTCCACGTGCTTCCGGCCGACGACACGTCGCCGAAGGCGCTGACGCGAGAGCGCGCGCTCGGCCTCTCCCCGGAGCTGCTGGCGGTCGGAGAGGACGCCTCCTTCGAGTCGCACGACGGTCTCCGCGTCTCGGCTCGGCTGTACCTGCCGTCGCCCGACCTCGGGTACGACGGTGCGCGACCGCTCGTCTACTACGTGCACGGCGGCCCGCAGAGTCAGGAGCGCCCGAACTTCGCCTGGTTCTCGATGCCGCTCATCCAGATCCTCACGCTCGAGGGCTTCGCGGTCTTCGTGCCGAACGCGCGGGGTTCGACCGGCTACGGGCTCGACTACTCGAAGCGCGTCGACCACGACTGGGGTGGTCTGGATCGACTCGACCACGTCCACGCGATGACGGAAGTGCTGCCGCGCGACGAGCGGGTCGACGCCTCGCGGGCGGGTGTCGTGGGCCGCTCGTACGGCGGCTACATGACGCTGACGCTCGCCGCGCGGCATCCGGAGCTCTGGCGCGCCGCGGTCGACATGTTCGGTCCGTACGACCTCTTCACGTTCATGGATCGGCTCCCGGAGACCTGGAAGCCGTACTTCGCCCTTGCGGTCGGCGACCCCGAGAAGGACGCCGACTTCTTGAACGAGCGCTCGCCGAAGACGCATATCGAGAGCATCTCGTGCCCGCTGCTCGTCATCCAGGGGCAGAACGATCCTCGCGTCGTCGAGCGCGAGTCGCGCGATGTCGTCGAGCAGCTTCGTGGGCTCGGCCGCGACGTCGACTATCTCGTCTTCGAGGACGAGGGCCACGACGTGCTGAAGCTCGGAAATCGCGTCCGCTGCTACGACACGATCGTCGGTTTCTTCGAGCAGCATCTGTCGTAGATCGCTGTTAGGGTGCAGCCCGATGCGCTGGCTCTCGATTCTCGTGGTCGCTCTCGCCCTCGTTGCGGCAGGCTGTGGTGGAAGTGACAACGAGTCGGCGGCCACCGACGAGACGACGGTCGAGGAGACGCTCACCGACGAGACGTCGACCGACGACTCGACGACCGGTGAGACGACGACCGACACCGATCTCTCGGGTGTGCTCGGCGACGAGGACTGCCTTGCGCTCGGCGGGGTCGGTGCGTCGATCGCAGCGGCGTTCTCGGGTGCCGTCGACAGCGGAGACCAGGAGGATCTCGACGAGCTCGCGAGCAAGGTCCCGGACGAGATCAAGGCCGACGTCCAGACGCTCGCCGCGGCCATCGCGACGTACTCGGAGAAGCTGAAGGACATCGGGATCGAGGCCGGTGCGACGCCGAACGCGCAGCAGCTGCAGGAGCTCCAGGCTGCGATCGCCTCGCTGGATCAAGAGGAGCTCACAGCGGCATCGCAACGTCTCGAGGCGTGGTCGAAGGAGAACTGCACCGGTTGATGCTGTAGACCGTGCATCCGCGAGCGCGGACACACGGTCGCGACAATCCCTGAAGCGCACCCGCTTACGCGGTCGCGGCCGCAGCTACTGACCGCACGCCTTCTGACGTTCCCGGGCGGGAAAGCACGTCCGAGCTCGCGAATACCTTCTGTACGTGAAAGTCCTCGGAATCGACCCAGGGACGGCTGCGTGCGGGTACGGGATCGTCCACGGAAGCGGCGGGCGCCTCCGGGCGGTGGCGTCGGGATGCTGGCGGACGTCCGCGCGGGAGCGGCTCGACGTGCGGCTGCTGACGATCTTCGAGGGAGTTCGGGAGCTCATTGCGGAGCACGAGCCCGACGCCGTCGCGCTCGAGGAGTCCTACGTGGGTGCAGACGCCCGCATCGCACTCTCCGTCGGACAGGCTCGCGGCGCCGTTCTCGTCGCAGCCGCCGCAGCCGGGCTCGAATGCGCTGAGCACGCGCCCGCGCGTGTCAAGCAGACGGTCTGCGGGTACGGACGCGCCGAGAAGGGTCAGGTGCAGCGCATGGTGAAGGTCATTCTCGGGCTCGAGGCCGAGCCGCGCACCTCACACGAGGCGGACGCATTCGCCGTCGCGATCTGCCACGCGCTCGGGTCACCGCTTCTCGAGGTGACACGATGATCTCGAGGCTTCGCGGTGTTCCGGCCGGACGCACCGTCGACGGGCTCGTGATCGATGTCTCCGGTGTGGGATACCTCGTGAGCGCCACGCCGAGCGTCCTTCGGCGGGCGGACGGGGCCGCGGAGGTGACCGTCGAGACGTACCTGCACGTCCGCGAGGACGCGATGCAGCTCTACGGGTTCACCGACGCTGCCGAACGCGCGCTCTTCGTGCAGCTCCTCGGGGTGAGCGGCATAGGCCCGAAGGTGGCGCTCGCCGTCGTCTCGAGCGCGTCGCCCGACGAGCTCCAGCGCGCGATCGCTCTCAGGACTCGGCGCGGTTCCAGGCGATCCCGGGAATCGGCAAGAAGACCGCGGAGCGCATCGTCCTCGAGCTCGAGGGCTCGATCTCAGAGGCGATCTCTGTCGGCGGCAGCGAGGCTCCCCGCGAACTCGTCGCACGAGACGCCCTCGTCGAGCTCGGCTACTCCGTCGTCGAGGCCGAGCAGGCGCTCGCCGGCGTCGATCCCGAACTCCCGGCCGAAGAGCGCGTTCGCGAAGCGCTCAGGAGTGCTGCATGAACAGCCAGTTCCTGGCTCCCGACCTGCGCGAGGGCGACGAGGAGGTCGAGCAGTCGCTGCGTCCGCGTCGGCTCGACGACTTCGTGGGTCAGGAGCGCACGAAGGAGCAGCTCGACATCGCCTTGCAGGCAGCCAAGGCACGCGGCGAGGCCCTCGACCACGTCCTGCTCGTCGGCCCCCCCGGACTCGGGAAGACCACACTCGCGACGATCATCCGCGAGGAGCTCGACGTCGGTATCCGCACGGTGGCAGGGCCTGCGCTCGAGCGGAAGGGCGACATGGCGGCGATCCTGACCGGGCTCGACGACAAGGACGTCCTCTTCGTCGACGAGATCCATCGCGTCAACCGTGCGATCGAGGAGATCCTCTACCCGGCGCTGGAAGACTTCCGGCTCGACATCATCGTCGGGCAGGGCGCGGGTGCGAGGACGCTGACCCTCGACCTGCCCCGGTTCACGCTCGTCGGGGCGACGACGCGGACCGGATTGCTCACCACCCCGCTACGCGACCGCTTCGGAATGACATTCCGGCTTGGCTACTACGAGCAGGACGAGCTCGCGACCATCGTGCGACGCTCGGCCGGCATCCTCGGCGTCGACGTCGCCGACGAGGCTGCCGACGAAGTCGCACGTCGCGCGCGGGGGACTCCGCGCGTGGCGAACCGCATCCTCCGTCGCATTCGCGACGTCGCGGAGGTGCGTCACGCGGGAGTCGTGACGATCGACGTTGCGCGCGAAGCGCTGGACTTGCTCGAGGTGGACGACGTGGGGCTCGAGCGAGTGGATCGCGAGCTCCTGTCGGCGATCTCGCACAAGTTCGGCGGCGGACCGGTGGGTCTTTCGACGCTGGCCGTCTCGCTCGGCGAGGAGCCCGACACGATCGAGGACGTCTACGAGCCGTATCTCCTGCAGCTCGGCTTCATCCAGCGGACGCCGCGGGGGAGGATCGTCACCGACCTCGGCCGCGAGCACATCGGCGCCGAGCGCTCGGCCGGCGGGCTCTTCTGAGGGATGTCGGCGCACGTCTGGACACCGGGTGCGGCAGGCCCACTCGACGAGTTCGTCAGCCGGCTCACGCGGATGGCCACAGCGTTCGCGGCCGAGCACGGTCTCGAACAGGCCGAAGTGTGCGTCGAGCTCGCCGACGGCTCGCGATACACGCTCGCGACGACGAGCGCCGAGCCGGGCTTCGGGTTTTTCTCGTTCGCGCCCTACCGTGATGAACGAGACGAGCCGCGAAAGCTGATCGTCCCCATCGGCGCGGTTCGCTCGATCGAGATCTCGGCCCCGGATCCCGAGCGGCCGTTCGGCTTCGTCGCGACCGAATAGCCGCGTCAGCCGCGGTACTGCAGCTCGTTCCAGGACGGGACGGGTGCGAGCTCGAGCAGTGTTCGGCCACCCTGCGGCTCGGCGTAGCCGAAGTCGCCGGTGTCGTCGATCCAGGACACGTCGAGGAGGCCCTCCTTGACGCGATGATCGAGCCACGCGCCGCGAAAGACGAGCTTGCGGAGCCAGTACACGAGGGACTCGCCGTTCTGAAGCGAGACGCGCTCCCAGTGGCGAACGAGGTATAGGCCGAGCCCGCTCCGCGGATCGCCGATGCGCCCGTCGGCGACGAGTTCCACGAGGTCGGCCGACTCCTGGTCGTCCACGTCGTTCGACGAGATGAGCTCGAGCCGAACGGCGGCCGCGATCACGCGCTCCTCGAAGTCACGTGCCGAGAACTCGAAGCGATGCCCGAGGAACTCGACGACGAAGTCGTCGCCCGAGCGGTAGTTCGCTGCCAGCATCGCGACCAGGGTATCTAGGCTTCTGGACATGGGAGACCGCCGTCTATGGGCCGTGATGGCCGTCGTCGTCGTCGCCATCTGGCTCGTCGGCGCGGCCGTCACGAAGTACTCGCTCGAGCGGATGGCCTACTACACGCCGGTCGCAGTGGTCGTCGTCGGAGCGACGATCGGCCTCGTCGTCCTCTGGGTGAAGGTCGTCACGGACTCCGTGCGTCGGCGCCGGAGCGGCCACTAGCGCAGCACCTGCGACGGCGTCCGACTCGGTCCGTACCGTCATCGGACGTGACGAGCTCGTGGACGATGGCCCCCGTCGAGTCGCAGGCAGTACGCGCGCTGGTGAACGGGCTCGACGTGACCGAGGTCACGGCGTCCGTGCTCGCTCGGCGCGGCTACGACGATCCCGCCGCGGCAGAACGGTTTCTCGCGGCCGCGCTTCCCGGACACGATCCGTTCCTCCTCGGCGACATGGAGGCCGCCGTGGCGAGGATTCGCGCGGCGGTCGCCGACGGGACGCGTATCTGCGTCCATGGCGACTACGACGTCGACGGCATCTGCGCAACGGCACTCGCCGTGCTGTTGCTGAGGGAGCTCGGCGCCGACGTCGGCTGGCACCTCCCGAGCCGGTTCGAGGAGGGGTACGGCGTCTCGCGTGACACGCTCGGCCGTCTCGCCGACGACGGCGTCGGCCTACTGCTCACCGTCGACTGCGGGATCACCGCGGTCGAGGAGGTTGCCGAGGCGACGCGCCGCGGTCTCGACGTCGTCGTCACCGACCATCACCGACCCGGTGAGACGCTGCCGGACTGCCCGGTCGTCGCGACGCGACCGTCTGCAGTATCCGTTTCCCGAGCTGTGCGGCACGGGCGTCGTGCACAAGCTCGGTGAGGCTCTCCTCGGCGCGGAGCACCCTGCCGTCCGGCGAAACCTGGACCTCGTCGCGCTGGCGACCATTGCCGACGTCGTTCCGCTGGTGGACGAGAATCGGGCGCTGGCTGCAGCAGGGCTACTGGCCCTCGCGGCAACGCGACGACCGGGTTTGCAGGCTCTGATGCGTAGTGCCGGCGTGGACCCCGCCGCCGTCGATTCCGGTTCGGTGGGCTTCAGGCTCGCACCGCGCATCAACGCGGCAGGACGGCTCGGACGACCCGACGTCGCCCTCGAGCTCGTGCTCACGACGGACGCGGAAGAGGCGAGGCGCCACGCCGATCTCCTCGAGGAGCTCAAT
This sequence comes from uncultured Gaiellaceae bacterium, assembly GCA_963833725.1. GTDB lineage: Bacteria > Actinomycetota > Thermoleophilia > Gaiellales > Gaiellaceae > GMQP-bins7. The sequence goes on along the minus strand of CAWHYV010000015.1, from coordinate 90,083 downwards.
CGCGAGCGGCAGGTCGTCGAGGAGCGCATCGTGCGCGAGGCGGTGGCCGCCGTCGACGAGATGTCGGAGCAACAGCGTCGTCGTCGTGGCTACGTGCTCTGGAACGCGGACTGGCACGAGGGGGTCATCGGGATCGTCGCCTCTCGACTCGTCGAGCGCTTCCATCGACCCGTCGTCTTGATCACTCGCTCGCACGACTCGTGGAAAGGGTCGGGTCGTTCGATCGCCTCATTCGACCTCCACGGTGCGCTGGCGGCCTGCTCGTCGAACCTCGTGCGATTTGGCGGCCATCGCGCCGCGGCGGGCTTGTCGATCGACGAGTCCAGGATCGAGGCGTTCGCCGAGGACTTCGCGGCTCACGCGGACGCTCATCTCGACATGGGCGACCTCTTCGAGGTCGTCACGGTGGATGCTGTCGTCGCGGGGCAGGATCTGACGCTCGAGCTTGCGGAAGAGCTCTCTCGCCTCGCTCCGTTCGGCCTCGGCAACCCCGAGCCGACACTCCTCGTCCCGGCGACCGAGGCGGTGGCGCCGGCGACCGTCGGCGACGGGAAGCACTTGCGGTTTCGGGTGCGTCAGCACGGGCGTGACGCGGGAAGCGCGATCGCGTTCGGGCAGGGGACGCAGATCGACCGGCTGCGCTCGGCCGGTCGCTTCGATGTCGCGTTCCGCCTCAAGGAGAACCACTGGAACGGGACCGTCGCGCCACAGCTCGTCGTGAGGCGGGTCTTCGACACGCCCGAGGGCTACGAGGAGCTCAGAGCGGCACTCGCGGAGCTCTGGCGTCGCGGCGAGACCGCGTGGACGCCGGATGCGCGCCGCATCTTCGGCGAGTTGGCCCTCGACGAAGAGGGCGGGCGACGTCGACAGCTGCTCGAGTCGGAGTCGTTCAGAGCGCTCCTCCTCGATCCGGCACTGCCGCGCGCCGCATAGACGGCTCAGCCAAGTCCGGGCCGCGACGGCACGAGTGCGTCTCGCATAGCGAGCGCGAGACGGCGTGCGTTGCGGTGCCGCCACCAGCGGCGAATGCTGCCCATGGGCGATCCGAATTCGCGGACGCACGCCATCCTCCTTCCGGAGGGCGGGCCTACGAAACCCGCTCAGTACACTGATCCCATGAGTGTTCTCGACGCCAAGCGGCATCGCGAAGACCTCGTCGAGGAGCTCATTGCCGAGGTCGAGGCCTATAACCCGGACGTCGACAAGGAGTTGCTCCGCCGGGCGTTCGAGTACGCAGAGCGCGCGCACGCGGGCCAGACACGTCGTTCCGGGGAGGAGTTCATCCATCACCCACTCGGCGTCGCACGGATCTGTGCCGAGCTCCATCTCGACGAGCAGACGATCGCGGCAGCTCTCCTCCACGACGTCATCGAGGACACGGACTCCGACCTCGAGGAGCTGCGCTCGGAGTTCGGCACCGACGTCGCACAACTCGTCGAAGGTGTCACGAAGCTGACGCGAATCAGCTTCCAGAGTCGCGAGCAAGCCGAGGCGGAGAACTACCGCAAGATGATCGTCGCGATGGCGCAGGACGTTCGCGTCATCCTGATCAAGCTCGCAGACCGCCTCCACAACATGCGGACGATCGAGTATCTCGGCAAGCAGAAGCAGGCTCAGAAGGCCCGCGAGACCCTCGAGGTCTACGCACCGCTCGCGCATCGCCTCGGTATCCACGCACTGAAGTGGGAGCTCGAGGACCTCGCCTTCCAGACGCTCCATCCACGGAAGTACGCGGAGATCAAGGCGATGGTCGCCGACCAGCGTGCCGACCGCGAGGCGCAGGCCGAGAAAGCAGCGGAGATCCTCGGCGAGGAGTTCGAGAAGGCGGACGTGCCGGCCGACATCACGGGCCGCGCAAAGCACCTCTATTCGATCTACGACAAGATGGCCAAGCGAGGGCGCGAGTTCAACGAGATCTACGACCTGACCGCGCTCCGCGTCATCTGTGAGCGCTCGGGCGAAGAGGGGACGCGCGACTGTTATGCGGCGCTCGGGCTCGTCCACTCGCTCTGGAAGCCGATGCCCGGGCGGTTCAAGGACTTCGTCGCGATGCCCAAGCTCAACCGCTACCGCTCGCTGCACACGACGGTGATCGGGCCAGAGGGCAGGCCGCTCGAGATCCAGGTGCGGACGCGCGACATGCACGAGGAGGCCGAATACGGCGTCGCCGCGCACTGGGTGTACAAGCGCGGGAGCAGAGCGAAGGCGGACGACGAATGGCTCACGTGGGTCAAGTCGCTCATGGAGGGACAGAACGACGACCAGGATCCCGGCGAGTACATGCGGAGCCTGCGCACCGACCTCTTCTCCGAGGAGGTGTACGTCTTCACGCCGAAGGGTGAGGTGAAGGTACTCCCGTCCGGAGCGACGCCGATCGACTTCGCCTACGCCGTGCACACGGACGTCGGTCACCGAACCGTCGGTGCGAAGGTCAACGGCCGCATCGTGCCTCTGCACTACCGGCTTCGCAGCGGCGACTTCGTCGAGATCCTGACGTCGAGGTCGGGTCGTGGTCCGTCGCGCGACTGGCTCGCGCTCGTCACGTCCTCCCGGGCGCGCAACAAGATCCGCCAGTGGTATCAGCGCGAGACGCGCGGCGAGACCGAGGCGAAGGGACGCGAAGCGCTCGACCAGGCGCTGAAGGCCCAGAAGCTGCCGTATCGCAAGCTGCAGGGGTCGAGCGTGCTGGCGCAGGTCATCCGCGAGACAGGGTTCAAGAAGGCCGAGGACTTCTACGTCGCGCTCGGTGCAGGAAAGCTCTCACCGACGCAGATCGTCAACAAGGTCATTCAGCGGCTGAAGACCGACGAGGTGGCTTCGGAGCCGATCGTCACCACGAAGCCGTCCCGCGCCAGGACGGCGGTGTCGAGCGATCGCGTCGGCATTCACGTGACAGGTGTCGAGGACGTGCTCGTGCGGCTCGCCAAGTGCTGCACGCCGGTTCCAGGGGACACGATCGTCGGCTACATCTCGATGGGCCGCGGCATCACCGTGCACCGCGAGGACTGCCCGAACGTCAAGGCGCTTCGGCGAAACCCTGAGCGCTTCACCGATGTGGAGTGGGAGGGGGGAGCGTCGTCGGGCTTCCTCGTGCAGATCGCCGTGGACGCGTGGGACCGCTCACGTCTCCTCGAGGATGTCGCCCGCACGTTCGCCGAGCACGGGGCCAACATCATGTCCTACGGCGGCGTCGTCGAGGACGGGATGGCGCGGAACTGGTACACGGCCGAAGTGGGGGAGGTCAAGGAGCTGCGGTCGCTTCTCACCGCTCTCCGCAATCTCGACGCTGTCTTCGACGCGTACCGCGTCACCCCGTCGTAGCGCCTCGGTCTAGCTGCGGGCGCGCACCGAGACGGGCCGCGCGTACACGAGGTAGCGCTGGCTCGCGAAGAAACGTGGGTGACATGCCTGGAGCACGAGCTCCTCGCGACCGCGTGACTCGAGAACCGAGAGATCGTTGTCGTCGACGATGCGATGACTGACCACGCGGTACTCGACCGTTCCGTACGGCAGCTCGACGGAGATGACGTCGCCGGGCTCGAGGCGGTCGATGTTCGAGAATGGCGCACCGTATGTCGTTCGATGCCCGGCGACGTACACCAGTCGGCCCTCGCCCGGCATATACGTGTCCATGTGCCGGCCGGGACCGCGGCGAAGATCGCTCGTATACGTCCCGTTGACGACCACCAAGTTCAGACCGAGGCGCGGAATCCGCAGCCGCGCGATCGCATCGCCGTCGTTGCTTCCGAGCCGGAACCGCTTCGCCTCGGCCGACACGTCGTCGTGTCGAGGCTTCGGCGTCTCGGGCTTCGGCGTCTCGGGCCGAGGATTCGGCTTGGGAGTAGGCTGCGGCCTCCAGCTGTCGAACTGCCCGTCGAGGTTCGACGCGAGCCGCCGCTGCTCGTACGCTGTGTATGCCGTCGTGAACGGGTCCTTCCAGAGGTACACGGTGGCCGTCCAGACGAGGACACCGATGCCGATGACGAGGAGGAGCGTGCCGAGGCGATGTCTCATGGCTCGATCACAGAGTAAGGAGAGAGCCGGAGCCGGGTGCGGCGAGGCATGACGAGGAGGGTGAGGACATATGTCGTCGCGGCGGCGACTGCCGCGATCGTCACGGCTGCGAATGCGAGCCAAGGTGCGTATTTCTCGCAGTCATGGGGGTGGGTCGCCCTTTCGTTCCTCGTGCCGACGACCGTTCTTCTCATCCTCGACCGCGTACGTGCGCCGGGACGGCTCCGGATCGCGTTCGCGGCGTCCATGGGTGCGCTCGCTGTCTGGATCGCACTGTCGTCGTTCTGGTCGATCAGTACGTCGGCATCGGTGCGAGAGGTCGAGCGCGTGCTCGTGTACGCCGCGGTTGCGCTCGCCGTCGCTCTCGTCCTACGTCGCGGCGACGGACCCGGTGTCCTGGCCGGCCTCCTCGTCGGCATCACGCTCATCTCCGGATACGCGCTTGCCACGCGCCTGCTCCCCGATCGCCTCGACACGTACGACGACCCGCTCAACGCCTACCGGCTCGCGGAGCCACTCGGCTACTGGAACGCGCTCGGGATCCTCTCGACCATGGGGATCGTCGTCGCCCTTGGATTCGTAGCGCACTCCCGACGCACTGCAGGTGCGCTCGGTGCGGCGGCGGTCACGCCCGTACTCACGCTGACCCTCTACTTCACGTTCTCGCGCGGGGCGTGGGCGGCGCTCGTCATCGGCCTGGTGGCGGCGCTCGCCGTGGATCCGCGTCGGTTGCGCTTTCTCTGGGTCGCCGCCGTGGTCGCGATCCCGTCGGCCCTGTGCGTTGCGTACGCCTCGACACAGAGTGCGCTGACGACGGAGGACTCGCCGGCAGCGGCAGCGGCGCGGGAGGGCCACCGCGTAGCGATGGTGCTCGCTCTCGCCGGGGTTGCATCGGTGGTTGCAGCCCTTGGTTCGAGAGCAATCGCCCGGCAGGTCGGTCTTTCGCCAGGCACGCGTCGGGTCCTTGGACTCGCGCTCGCCGGGGTCGCCATCGTGGCAGTGAGCGCCGCGTTCGTCGGAGTAGGCGGTCTGTCGGGGATTCAGGAGCGCTTCAGCTCGGATCCGGTAGGGACAGCAGATCTCAACGACCGACTGTTCAGCGTTTCCGGCAACGGACGCGCCGAGCAGCTCCGGGTCGCCCTGGACGCCGGACGAGAACGTCCGCTTCTGGGCTACGGATCGGGAAGCTTCGAGTACCTCTGGTACGAGCGCCGACCGAATCTCCTCGTCGTCCGCGACGGCCACTCCCTGTACATGGAGACCTTCGCCGAGCTCGGAGTGATCGGCGTCCTCCTCCTCCTCGTCATCCTGAGCACGCTGGTCGTCGGTGCCATGCGTGCCCGCAGGCAACGGTTCGTCGCGTCGGGGCTCGGTGTGCTGGCCGCGTGGTCCGCCGCGAGCGCCTTCGACTGGCACTGGGAGATGGTCGGCGTGACGACGGTCGCTCTGTTGGCCGGCTCAGTCGGGGTGTTGGCCTCGGAGCGGCGATCCGCTGCGCGTCGTCGCGGGACGCATGCGCATGGGCGCTCGTGACGCGTGACGGTCGTGCTGAGTCTGGGCGCCGTGTGGAGTCTCGTCGGCAACCAGGCGCTGTTCGCGAGTCGTGACGCTCTCGTCCGCAAGGATTGGGACGACGCGGGTCGTCACGCGCGTCGCGCTCGGGCACTCTTGTTCTGGTCGAGCGAGCCGGAGCTCGTGCTCGGAGAAGCGTCAGCGGGCTTGGGTGACCGCGAAGGAGCGCTCCGTGCGTACCGCGACGCGGTCGAGACGGATCCTCGCAGCTGGGTCGCATGGCTCCACCTCGCCCAGGTCGCGCGCGGCGCTGAGCGAGCCGCCGCGTACGACCGGGTGCGCAACCTCAACCCCCTTGTCGAGGGGTTGCCGGGCGAGTGACGTTCCGACGCTAGTTCTTGCGCTGCTCGCGTCGCCGCAGGACGAGCCCGCCGGCAACGAGTGCGCCGCCCACGACGACGACACCGAGAAGCGAAAGACCGGTGTTCGGAAGCGCCTCAGCCTGCACTGCTTCAGCGGAGGCGGTGTCGCCGCCTGCCGTCGCCGAAACCTTGACCCCTTCGACCCTGGTGCCCTCTGGAACAATGGTGTCCGTAGGGGACAGTGGTGTCCTCGCAGTACTGATCCGAGGCGGAGTTGTTGACGTCGCACTCCTCTTGGTTCGAAGGTGGCGATGTCGAACTTGCCGCATACGCTGAGCCTCCGAGCGCAAGGAAGACCCCTGCGATGAGGACGACGTACGCGACTGCAAACACGATCTTCGACGGGCGAAGCATTTCCATCCCCAGTACCTCCCTTTGAATCCCTCAAACAGAGCATACAGACAGCGTTCCGACGTGTCGACACTAGCCCTTCGTCTAGGTCGGGCTACGGGCGGACGCCGAGCTTGACGTCGATCGTGCGGCGCTGACCGTCCCGGAGGATCGTGATAGACACCGTCTCGCCGGGCTTTCGCGCGTCCACGGCGCTCTGCAGCGCCGTGGCAGAGGTCGCCCTTTCGCCGTCGAACGCGACGATGACGTCTCCTCCGACAGGGCGCTCCTGACCGTCGACGAGCTCCGTCTCCGTTGCCGCCTGCAGCCCCGCGTCCTCGGCGGGAGTGTCGGCGAGCACGGACGTGATCGCGACACCCTCGGGAACCACCGTCATCCTGATGCCCAGATAGGCGTGTTTCACCGCGCCGGTGGCGGCGAGCTGGCGCACGATCGAACCGACGGTGTTCGAGGGGATCGCGAAGCCCACGCCGTCGGAGCCGCCGGACTCACTCTCGATCTGCGCGTTCACGCCGACGACCCGTCCTCTCAGGTCGACCAGAGGGCCGCCGGAGTTGCCGTGGTTGATCGCCGCGTCGGTCTGGATCGTGTCCGTGATCGTGTAGTTGTTCGGCGCGGTCATCTGGCGGTGGAGTGCGCTCACGATGCCGCTCGTGATGGTGCCTTCGAGTCCGAAGGGGCTTCCGAACGCGAAGACCGGATCTCCGACGTCGACGAGGCTCGAGTCCGCGAGTCGCAGCGGAACCAGGAGTCCCGTCGGCGCGTCGACGCGGAGCACGGCCAGATCGGTCGACGGATCGGTGCCGACGACGACGGCGCTCGCCTCGGTGCCGTTCGAGAAGCTCACTGAGACCGACGATGCGCCGGCGACTACATGTTGGTTGGTCACGATATGCCCGGCTCGGTCGTAGACGAAGCCGGATCCCTGAGCGCGTCCCTGCGAGCCGCCGGCCGAGATCTCGACGACCGACCGAGACACACGCTTGTAGACGGCGCTCGCCGCGGATCCGTGTAGTGGCAACGGGCTCCGAGCCCTCGACCGTGACCTGCCGAACGACCGTTGCCGAGTCGTCCTCGAGCACGGCGAACGAGAAGGCGCCGAGACCCAATCCGAGCACGAGGGCTGCGCCCATGCCGGCGAGGAGAAACGGAGTACGAGAACGAGAGGTCACGACCTCAGTGTGGCTGAAGGTCGGGCGCACCGGATGAGCATGGAGTAAGGCACAGCTAAGAAGTCGCTAAGACCCAGGACCTCGCCTGTCGTAAAGCGCACAATGCGGGCCGTGAAGATCCTGGTGGTGGACGACGAGCGCGCTGTGCGCGAATCCCTGCGTCGAGCGCTCGAGCTCGAGGGGTACGACGTCGAGCTCGCAGGGGACGGTGAGGAAGCGCTCGAGCGGCTCGCTGACGCGGCGCCAGCCGACGCTGCGATCCTCGACGTCTTGATGCCCGGAATCGACGGGCTCGAGGTATGCCGTCGCCTCCGAGCCGCCGGGAGCACGGTGCCCGTGTTGATGCTCACGGCCCGAGCCGAGGTCGACAGTCGCGTCGCGGGGCTCGATGCCGGTGCTGACGACTACCTGCCGAAGCCTTTTGCCCTCGCCGAGCTCCTGGCCCGTCTGCGCGCGCTGCTCCGGCGTGCCGCCAACGGCGACGACAGCTCCGACGTGCTGCGCTTCGCCGATCTCGAGGTCGACCTCGGCACGCGCGAGGTTCGTCGCGGGGACCGCGACATCGAGCTCACCCGGACCGAGTTCTCCTTGCTCGAGCTCTTCCTGCGGAACCCCCGGCAGGTGCTGACCCGGTCGGTCATCTTCGAGCGCGTGTGGGGATACGACTTCGGCCCGACGTCGAACTCGCTCGACGTCTACGTCGGGTACCTACGCCGCAAGACCGAGGACGACGGCGCTCCGCGTCTGATCCACACCGTTCGCGGGGTGGGGTACGCACTGCGCGAGCCATGACCTTCAAGGCGCGCATAGCGATCTCGGCTGCCGCAGCCGTTGCGCTCACCGTTGTCGGCGCCTCCATCCTGCTCTACCTCGTGGCGCGCGAGCAGCTTCGCGCTCCGGTCGACGAAGCACTCGAGACGCGCGCCGCGCAAATCGCCCTCCAACCGCTTGGCGTGCTCCCCGGACAAGGTGGTCGTACGTATCTCGCGATTCGCCCGGAGTTCGGCGAGGCACGCGGCTACGTGCAGCTCGTGAAGACCGACGGAACGGTTCTCGTACCGCCGAGGCAAGAGGTCGAGATTCCGGTCGGCGACAACGTTCTCGACCTCGCGCACGGGCGCGGCGCGGCGTTCTGGGAGGACGTGACGGTCGACGGAACGCACCTGCGCGTCTTCACGTTCGCGTACGGGCCTGAGGCGGCGGTACAGGTCGCGCGGCCGCTGACGGAGGTCGAGACGTCGCTCGACCGCATCGGGCTCTTCCTGATTCTCGTCGCGCTCGGAGGGATCGTCGTCGCTGCCCTGCTCGGCCTGCTCGTCGCCCGCGCGGCGCTCACGCCCGTAAAGCGCCTCACGGAGACGGTCGAACGCGTGAGCGAGACGCAGGATCTCTCGGAGCGCATCGACGTCACCGGCAACGACGAGCTGAGCCGGCTGGCCGCGAGCTTCAACTCGATGTTTGCAGCGCTCGAGGAGTCGACGCGGGCCCAGCGCCAGCTCGTGGCCGATGCGTCGCACGAGCTGCGCACTCCCCTCACGAGCGTGCGCACCAACATCGAGGTGCTCGCGGGAGACAGGACGCTGCCGCCGGAAGACCGGACACGACTCCTCTCGGACGTCGTCGAGCAACTCGGCGAGATGACGACGCTGATATCGGAGCTCATCGAGCTCGCTCGGGCAGAGCAGCAGACGGTCGAGCCCGAGGACGTCCGCCTCGATCTGCTCGTCGCCGATGCGGTCGAGCGCGCGCGCCGGAACCGACCGGGGGTCGTCTATTCCGTCGAGCTCGAGCCGGCAACCGTGCAGGGTGTCCCCGCCACGATCGAGCGTGCCGTCGGCAACCTCCTCGACAACGCGGCGAAGTGGAACCCGGCGGGAGCCGAGATCGAGGTCGAGGTTCGCGAGGGAACGCTCACCGTTCGGGATCACGGCCCGGGGATCGCCGACGAGGATCTTCCGTACGTCTTCGATCGCTTCTATCGCGCGCGGGCTGCGCGCGGGATGCCGGGATCCGGCCTCGGTCTCGCAATCGTTCGTCAGGTCGCAGAGTCACACGGCGGCGATGTCGTCGCCGAGCGCGCCGAAGGCGGCGGGACTCGCATGGTGCTGACGCTGGGCGGCTCGCACGCGCTCGCGTCGGCTTCTTAGCGAGGTCTTAGCCGCGGTTCACGACGCTCTCAGGTGGGGCGTGTTCGATCTCGCGCATGTTCTTTCTCACGTACATGTTCTCGGAGCTCCGCCGACGCAGAGGACGCACGGTTCTCACAGCGCTCGGGCTGGGTCTCGGCGTCGGGCTCGTCGTGACGGTCAGCGCGCTCTCGGCGGGTCTCGACCGCGCCCAGACCAAGATTCTCGAACCGCTCACCGGCGTCGGCACCGACATGTCGGTGTCGCGACCAATCGACTTCTCACCGTCTGAGGGTGGCGGCTTTCCGCAGCTCTCGGATGAAGAGCGGAGTCAGCTCCAAGAGGAGAACGGCGGAGGGCGCTTCGGCCTCCAGGACCTCGGCGAGCCCGGCGAGCGGTTCTCCCGCGACAACTTCGTCTCCACCGCGCAGCTCTCGTTCGCGGCGACGAAAGTCGACCAGGTCGAGGCGATCGACGGCGTCGCAGCTGCTGCGGGCGGCTTGACGCTCAACTCGATCCACATCGAAGGCACCGTTCCCGAGCAGACTCAGCAGCCGACCCAACCTGGCTTCGGCCAGCCTGCTCCGGGCGCTGCCGGGCCTCCGGAGAACATCGATGCGACGAATCTGAGCGTCACCGGAGTCGACGAGTCCGCGAAAGAGCTCGGAGCCATTACTCCGGGTCAGGTCACGACAGGGCGGTACTTCCGCGTCGGTGCGGCACGAGAGGCGATTCTCAACGAGAGCTACGCAGGACGTGAGAACCTCTCGGTGGGGGACACGGTGACGCTTGCAGGCAAGAGCTTCACGGTCGTCGGAATCGCCAAGACGCCTCTCGGCGGCCAATCCTCGGACGTCTACGTCAAGCTGTCGCAGCTCCAGGCGCTCTCGGATCGCGTCGGACGCGTGAACACGGTGTACGTCCGCGCAGCGAGCGCCGACGACGTCGCCGCCGTGGCGAGCGGCATCGAGGAGGCGCTCGACGGCGCGTCGGTAACGACCGCCGCCGACCTCGCCGATCAGGTTTCGGGAACGCTCGTCGATGCGAAGGGTCTCGCTGACTCGCTTGGCAAGGCCCTGATGATCGTCGGGCTTCTCTCGGCGTTTCTGATCGCCAGTCTCTTGACGCTCTCGTCGGTGACAAAGCGCGTGCGCGAGCTCGGAACACTCAAGGCGCTCGGCTGGTCGCAGCGCCTGGTCGTGCGTCAAGTCACGGGTGAGTCGCTCATCCAGGGCCTGCTCGGTGGTGCAGTCGGCATCGTCATCGGGATTGCGGGTGCGCTCGCGATCAGCACCTTCGGTCCGACGCTCGAGGCGACGGTTTCGGCCGCGGCGCAGCAAGGCCCGCGATTCGGCCCGTTCGGACAGGGTGCGGTCGAGCCTTCGGCGACCGACGTGGCGCTCGACGCTCCCGTGAGTCCGTCGATCGTCGTCATGGCTGTGGGTCTCGCGCTGCTCGGCGGTCTCGTTGCGGGCGCGGTCGGGAGCCTGCGTGCCGCACGGCTGCGTCCTGCCGACGCACTCCGACACATCGACTGAAGGAGCCACAACGATGACCAACGACGAACGTGCGGTGTACGAGCTTCGCAGGGTGTCTCGGACGTACAAGCTCGGCGGCGTCGATGTCAACGCCGTGCGTGAGGTCGACCTAACGCTCGCCGCCGGCGAATCGGTCGCAATCGTCGGTCCGAGTGGATCCGGCAAGACCACGTTGCTTCAGCTCCTTGGTGCGCTCGACCGGCCGAGCGCCGGAGAGCTCCTCTTCGAGGGACGAGACATCGGGCGGCTCGGGGACCGAGCACTCTCGGCGCTGCGCCTCGACGTGCTCGGCTTCGTCTTCCAGCAGTTCAACCTGATTCCCACGCTCACAGCCGCTCAGAACGTCGAGATCGCGCTGGCTCCGACGGGTGCGTCGCATGCCGAACGGCGCGCTCGAGTGCTCGACCTCCTCACGTCTGTCGGTCTCGCAGAGCGCGCTGATCATGTGCCGGGCAAGCTCTCGGGAGGCGAGCAACAACGCGTCGCCATCGCGCGCGCGCTCGCGAACGAGCCGCATGTCCTCCTCGCGGACGAGCCGACCGGCAACCTCGACTCCACGACAGGTGCCGAGATCATGGATCTCCTGTTCTCTCTTTCGGGGGACGCCCACCGCAGGACGGTCATCGTCGTGACGCACGACGCCGGCATCGCGGGACGCGCCGAGCGCGTGATCCGGATGCGCGACGGTTACCTCGTCGCGAACGAGGACTCGTCCGATCTTCTTACTCCGCTCTCAGCGCACTCTTAGTCGGGAGTGATGTCATGCGGAACGTGACCAGACGCAAGAAGCTGACATTCGCGGCCGGTGCGGCGGGGGTCGCGTTCGTCGTCGCCGGCCTCGGCGCAGCGGGTGCGATCGCCGCGTCGCGGATGCTTTCGCCCAACGAGGAGAGCAAGGCGGTCATCGACGACGCCGCTGCGCAGCTCGGTGTCGAGCCGTCAGAACTCTCCGATGCTCTCAAGGAAGCGCTCAAGAACCGCGTCGACGAGGCTGTCGAGGCGGGTCGGCTGACCAAGGAGCAGGCGGACGCACTCAAGAAGCGGATCGACTCGGACGAGTATCCGATGCTGATCGGCCCGGGGTTTGGTCGCGGCGGCCATGGTCTTCACGGCGGTCCGGGCGGGTTCGGCCACCACGGGCACTTCGAGATCCTGGCGACGGCGGCCTCCTACCTCGGTCTTACCGAAGCGGAGCTCCGCGAGCAGCTGCAGGACAAGACGCTCGCAGAGATCGCGAAGGAGAAGGGCAAGACCGTTGCAGGTCTCGTCGACCAGCTGGTCGCCGCTCAGACCAAACGGATCAACGAGGCTGTCGCCGACGGCAGGCTCACCCAGGACCAGGCAACCGAGCTCAAGGCAGGCCTCGCAGAGCGGATGGAAGCGCTCGTCAACGGCGAGTTGCACCGGCTGCGTGACGGGCACGAGTCGCGCTTCTGGCCGGGATCCGGATCACCGCGAGCACCACCACCGTCGTTCTTCGGCGGGCCTCCCGCCTAGTCGAAGTGTCGTTCGGGGCCAGGCCGTGTGCCTGGCCCCGAACGCGTTCGTTGCGCGGTCACTCGATCAGAAGGGCATCCCTCGTTCGAGTGGGGGTACCTCATTCGAGAGGGGGTACCTCGTTCGAGGGATTGCATCCCTCGAACGCGTCACTAGAAGGAGATTGGGGAGAGGGGAAGGGAGCCGCGCGCTCGTCCCCGGACGGGCGCGCGGTATACACCGGCCCCCACCGGTCGGGGAACCGACCCCTCCCCTGCTCTTCTCCTGCAGATCGCGAATCTGCAGGAGCAGATTCGCGATCGCTCACGTCAAAGGCGCTCGCTGCGAGAACAGCGACGATCGTCGCACTCTTACGCCGACCGCCGATTGCCGAGCGCCTCTACGGCTCCCAGGCCTCGCCGCCGGTGTCCCAGCCGATCAGGACGTGCGGCGCGATGAGCGTCGCGACACGTTCGAGCCGTGCGCGATCGGGATCCCCGTCGGCCTCGAGCACGCCGACGACGGCACCCTGGTAGGCAACAGTCACCTGCGTCCTGCTGGTCTCGTCCGGACGTCCTGCCTGCGGCCCTCGGGTGAGCTCGCCGTCATCGAGAAAGCCGATGCCGGCCCACGCGATCGACGGGTCCTCGACGAGCGCTGCAACCGTCCCGCGCAGGACCTCATCGGCGTCCTCGATCTCGGCGAGGATGCGCTCGATCTGCTCGACCGCGTCCTCGGTCACTCGTCGAGATCGCCTTGCTCGAACGCGCGTACCGCGGTTCGCAGCGCGTCCGGGATGGGGGTGGGACGCCTCGAGCTCAGCTCGATGAGGACGAGAGTCTGCTGTGCGGTCACCATCAGCGCATCGTCCGGCAGGCGGTACGCGGCGCACTCGTAGGTGACGCTCGTGCGTCCGATCCGGCTGACGCGCACGAACGCCTCGATCAGGTCGTCGAAGCGCGCCGGTGCGTGGTACTCGACCGCGGACGCCCGCATGACGAACTCACACCCCGCGGTGGTGAACCCCCCGAGATGGCGGTGGTACTCCGTCCGCGCATGGTCGAAGTAGGGGAGATACCGGCCGTAGTAGACGACCCCCTGCGCATCCGTGTCGGAAAACCACACGCGCGTGAGGGCCGAGTACTTGAACGGCGGCCGACGATCGGTGATGCGCCCGAGCTCGGGTGCGTTCGTCATGACCCTCCCCTACCCACGGATCACCGCGAGGACCTCGTCTCGCTTCTGCTCCATGAGTGCGGACGACATGGCTTCGAGATTCAGGCGGAGCAGCGGCTCGGTGTTCGACGGACGAACGTTGAAGTGCCAGTCGTCGAAGTCGATCGAGATGCCGTCGAGGTGCGAGATCCGTGCGCCCTCGGCCGCGTAGCGCTCCTTGAGCTCCTGCAGCTTGAGCGCCACGTCGGAGACCGGCGTGTTGATCTCGCCCGTGAGGAAGAAGCGCTCCCGATACGGGCGAAGGAGCTCTGACAGCTTCGCGGCCCGCTGCGACAGGAGCTCGAGCATCACGAGGAACGGAACGACACCCGTGTCGGCCTGTGAGAAGTCGCGGAAGTAGTAGTGCGCCGACACCTCGCCTGCGAAGACGGCGTCCTCGGCACGCATGCGCTGCTTGATGAACGCGTGCCCGACGCGGTTCATCAACGGAATCCCGCCGGCCCGCTCGATGGTCTCGGGTACAGCCCGGCTCGCGCGCACGTCGTAGATGACCTTCTCGCCGGGTGGCGCCTTCGCGAGCACCGACTCCGCGAGGAGCGCGGTCACGAAGTCCCCGGGGACGAACTCGCCCGTGTCGTCGACGAAGAAGCAGCGATCCGCGTCGCCGTCGTACGCGACACCGATGTCGGCCCCCACCTCGTTCACCTTCGCGACGATGAACTCACGGTTCTCGGGGAGGAGCGGGTTCGGCTCGTGGTTCGGGAAGCTTCCGTCCGGTTCGAAGTAGCAGCGAATGACGTCGAGTTGCGGCAACCGTTCGAGAATCGGCGGGAGCATCACACCGGCCATGCCGTTCGCCGCGTCCACCACGACGCGGAGCGGACGGATCGTGCCGACGTCCACGAACGAGAGCGTCTTCTCGACGAAGCTGGGCCACACGTCCTCGCTCCGGCGGGAACCGCGGCTCTCCACCTCCCCGAAGCCCCTCTCTGCCCGCGCGCGGATCTCGGCCAGCCCGGAGTCGCCACCGACGGGGAGCGCGCCGCGGCGCACGATCTTCATGCCCGTGTACTGCTTCGGGTTGTGCGACGCGGTGACACAGATGCCTCCGTCGAGCGCGAGCTCCGCGACCGCGTGGTACAGCATCTCCGTCCCGACGAGCCCGAGCTCGACGACGTCGACGCCCGCGTCGGCGATGCCGCTCATCACGGCCTCGCTGATCGACGGTGACGACAGGCGCATGTCGTGACCCACGGCGACGGTGCGCGGCTCGAAGTGGGCGGCATAGGCGCGGGCGACGCGATACGCGCCGTCCTCGTCGAGCTCCGTCGGGTAGACGCCACGGACGTCGTATGCCTTGAAGACCGAGGGTTCGAGCACGGCGGGATGCTAGTCGCCCCCGTCGGCGTTTCTACACTTCAGCAATGGAGCGCAAGCTCGCGTCCGTTCTGTTCGTCGACATCGTCGACTCCACGCGCCTCGTCACCCGGGTCGATCCGGAGGTCGTGCGGCGCCGTGTGAACGAGTTCTTCGAGACGGTCTCGTCGTGCGTCGCGGAGCACGGGGGGATCGTGGAGAAGTTCGCGGGCGATGCCGTCATGGCGGCCTTCGGCGTCCCGCAGGCACACGAGGACGACGCACAGCGCGCAGTGCGTGCAGCACTCGCAATGCGCGAAGCGGTGGACGATCTCGAGCTGGAAGCGCGTATCGGAATCGAAGCCGGCGAGGTCGTCGTCGACGGCTCCGACTCGACCTTCGCCACCGGCGAGGCCGTCAATCTCGCGGCTCGCCTGCAGGAAGCTGCGCGCCCTGGAGAGATACTCGTCGGCCCGACGGCCTATCGCCTCGCTGCCGGGAATCTCGTCGTCGAGGACGCCGGGCCGCTCGAGCTCAAGGGCATCGACGGCCCACTGCGTGCATGGCGCGTCGTCGACATGCTCGACGGGCCGGGTCGGCCGCTCGGCCCGCGGGCTCCGCTGGTAGGCCGCGAGTCGGAGCTCGAGCTCCTCGAGAACACTTTCAGCCGCAGCCTCCGCGACCGCCGAGCGCATCTCTTCACGGTGTACGGCGAAGCGGGCGTCGGCAAGAGCCGGCTCACGCGCGAGTTCCTCGACGGCGTCGAGCGCGCGAGCGTCCTGATCGGCCGTGCGCTTCCGTACGGCGAGGGCGTCACGTACTGGCCGCTCGGGGAGATGGTGAAGGCTGCGGCGGGTATCTCGGACGACGACCCGCTCGAGGAGGCGTTCGAGAAGCTCCGCGAGTGTTGCGCCGAAGACGCGGTCGCCGACGTCCTCGGGCTCGCTGCCGGGCTCATGGAGGCGCTCGAGGGTGAGCGCAGCCCGCAAGAGATCGCCTGGGCTGCACGTGAGGTGATGCAGGGGATCGCCGACGTCCAACCGCTCATCCTCCTGTTCGAGGACATCCACTGGGCGGAGCCTCCGCTCCTCGACCTGATCGAGCACATCGCCGACTGGGTGCGCGCCCCCGTCCTCATTCTCTGCCTCGCTCGTCCTGAGCTGCTCGACGCGCGTCCCGGTTGGGGTGGAGGCCGCGTGCGCTCGACCGCGATCGAGCTCGAACCGCTGTCGGAGGACGAGAGCGCGGAGCTCGTCGAACAGCTGCTGAGCCAGCTCGCCGGCGCCGCGGGCGAGCGGCCGAGTGCGCTCCCGCAGGAGGCGATCGATCGCGCCGAGGGCAATCCGCTCTTCGTCGAGGAGACCATTCGCATGCTCGTGGAAAGCGGATCGGACAACGGCTCGTCGGATCGCGTGCCGGACACGCTGCAAGCGCTGATCGCCGCCCGCATCGACCGCCTCGATCCGTCGGCGAAGACGCTGCTCCAGCGAGGCTCGGTCGTCGGCCGCGTGTTCTGGCGCGGCGCGCTCGAGCATCTGTCACCCGACGTCGAGAGCCACGAGGACCTGCTCGACGACCTGCTTCAGCGCGAGTTCCTCCTCCGCGAACCGCGTTCTTCGATCTCGGGTGAGGTCGCCTACAGGTTCAAGCACGCGCTCATCCGCGAGGTCGCGTACACCGGTATGGCAAAGCTTGCACGTGCGCAGTACCACGCGAGGTTCGCCGAGTGGCTCGCCGAGCGGACGGGTGAGGAGCTCGTCGAGATTCGTGCGTACCACCTCGACCGCTCGGTCGAGTTTCTCACCGAGCTCGAAGGCGCACCGCCCGAGGAGCTCGCATACGAGACCGCCGCGACGCTCGTCAAGGCTGCGAAGCGTGCGATCGCCCGCGAGGCGTACGCGAACGCGCGAAAGCTGGGCCTCCGCGCCTTCGAGCTTCGGCCGACGCTCGGCGCGCGCTACGTCGCGGCCCGAGCGGCGTGGCGACTACAGGACTTCGCAGCCGTTCAGGTCGAGATGGAGAAGGTGCGGGAGCAGGCTCGCGAGCTCGACGAGCCCGTCATCGAGGCGATGGCGCTCACCGGGCTCGCCGAGGCGGCTCTCCGACGGGACGACGATCCCGACCGCGCGCGAGAGCTCGTCGATCGCGCTCTCGAGATCCTTGCGACCGAGGACGATCCCGTCGCGAGCTTCGATGCCCTGACCGCTCGGGCGATCATCGGCGGACGGCACGGCGACATGGACGAGGTGGTGCTCTACATGGAGCGCGCATACGCGCTCGCGATGGATGCAGGACGGAAGGACCTTCAGACCATCGCCGCGCAGATCCTCGCGCAGACGCACATCGTTCGTCTGGAGCTCGACGAGGCCGAGCTCCTGCTCACGCGTGCGCTCGAGCTCGCGGGGGAGAGCGGCAGCATCCGCGCACGCGCCGGCGCGTCGCTCTCGTACGGCTGGTTCCTCGCGGTCAAGGGAGAGCTCGATGCGGCGGAGACGGTCTACGAGGAGGTGCGTCAGTCCGCTACCGAGCTCGGGATCGAGCCGACGATCGCGATCGCGCTCATGAGATTGGGAGCGGTTTCAGTGCGCCGCGGCGACTACAAGCGTGCCGAGAAGCAGTACCGGGAGGCGCTCCACATCACGGCGACCCGAGGCGACCGTGGTGTCCTACCGGACATCAAGGCCTCTCTCGCGGAGGTGCTTGCGGCGCTGGGTAAGGTCGACGAGGCCGAGCGCCTCATGCTCGATGTGCAGGCAAGCCCGCGGCCCGACGACCCGCACTTCGAGGTCACGGTGAGCGGGGTGGTTGCGGCTATTCGTGCTGCGCAGGGCCGTGACGACGAGGCGGAGGAGCTCTATCGCAAGGCGCTCGAGGTGACGAAGGACGGAATACCCGCCCTCGAGCTCGAGGTTCTCGAGCGGATGGTCGTCTTCTACCGCGACCGCGGTCGCGACGCCGACGCAGCAGCCTGTCAGGCGCGCATCGTCGAGCTCGTGCCTTCCGAGTCCGTGAGCACCGAGCGAATCGCCTGACTCGACTCCTCGTCCGGCGATTCCGAGATCACGGTTGCCGGGCGGTCGAAACCGTCGAGCGCGTCGCGGAGCGGGTCGGCGCGCAGCGTCCCTTCCCCGTAGGGAAGGTGCTTCGTCTCGTTGCGATTCGCGAACGCGATGTCCGAGAAGTGGATGTGAAAGGGCGCGTCAGGCTCGAGGGCAGCATCCACCAGCGCGAGCGCTTCGCCGAACGGGGCGGACTCGAGGAAAGCGCCGTCGCTCGTCGCGTGCATGTGCGCGAAGTCGAGTACCGGCCGCACCCAGTCGACGCGACGCGAGATCTCGACGACGTCCTCGACCGATCCGAGATCACGCACGCGCCCCATCACCTCGATGCCGAACGGCACCGCGCGGCCCTTCGACTCGAGGCGTTCCCGCAGCATGTCGAGCTGCTCGACGACCGCTGCGATCGCGTCCTCGCGGCTCCGACCGAGCAGGAAGCCCGGGTGGAAGACGACGAGCTCCGCTCCGCTCGCGGCCACGATTCCGGCGCTGCGGTCGAGTGCACCGACCGCGGAGGTGAACTTGCGCCCGCTCGCCTCGAGATGACCCATGAAGCCGAAGAGCGGCGCGTGAACGGACAAGGCGATGTCGTTCTCGCGGGCCAGGACGCCGAGTCGCTCCGCGAACGGATAGTCCATCCAGAAGCCGCTCTCGAAGTCGATCTCACAGGCCGAATAGCCACGCGCGAGGAGAATCTCGATCGCCTGCTCGGGCGACTCGCGAGAGGGCATACGAGCCGGGCCGACGCGGATGCGTGATGCCACCTCTCGATCCTAGTCGCACCGATGTGAGAGCCTTTCGAGCGTGAAGGCCACGATGCTGCTCGCGGACTACGCCGTCGTGTCCGACGGCAAGCTGACGATCGTCGGCGGTGGCTGGTCGCAGACGGGGCCGGATCCGGCGTCGTTCGGGATCGGGCTGCTCATCCAGGTGCCCTGGGACCAGGCGAACACGCGGCACTCGTTCTCCGTCGAACTGCTCGATGCCGATGGCTCGCCGGTGGGCTTCGAGGGCGACGAGGACTCCGACCAGGTCGTTGCCTTCGGCGGCGAGTTCGAGGTCGGCCGACCGCCCGGGCTGAAACCGGGCACACCGCTGGACTTTCCGGTGGCGGTGAACTCCACTCCGCTGCCGCTCGAGCCGGGCCGTTACGAGTGGCGACTGACCATCGACGGCGCGTCGCATGAGGACTGGACGATGCCCTTCACCGTCCGCGCCGAGGAGCAATAGCAGGCGTCGAGACGTCCGTCCGACGGGACCCGTACGCTCGCCGTATGGCCAGAGACCCGTCCAGGAGTCCCTCGCGTATCGACCTGCTGGAGCTCGACATCGACCTGCGGCTCGCCGATCTGTGGCGTGAGGCGATCGACGTCTCGGATTGGAGCCTCGAGGTCGTCGCGGCGTTCATTCGCGCTGCCTACGGCAAGGGCTACTGCGATGCCCTCACCGAGGAGTCTCCCGGGTCGCTATGCGTCGATCACGGCTATCGGATGCCCGATCGCCGGTTCACGGACCACGACCGAGCCGAGCGCGATCCGGCCGAGCGGGCTGCGTAAGCGCCTGCTCGGAGTCGCACCGAACTCACGGGGCTAGACTTCCCGCATGGCCCGCAAGGCGAGTCCGGCTCGGCTCGTGATCGCCCTGTCGGTGGCGGCGGTGCTCGCAGTCTTCCTCCTGTACACGTCGATTGCGGGCGGCGGAAACCCGTCACTCGCGCCGAGCGAGCTTGCGGGACGAAGCGGGGACATTCAGCTCGCGGGTCTCGTCGTGGGGCCTGTGCGAGGCGACGCGCATGACGGCGGCCTTCGCTTCCGGCTCAAGGACATCGGCGGCGACAGCAGGACATCGGTCGCCGTTCTCTACACGGGATCGGTTCCCGACCTCTTCAAGGTGGGTCGGCACGTGGTCGTCGACGGTCAGCTCGAGAAGGGCACGTTCGTCGCGCAGCCCGGCTCGATGATCACGAAGTGCCCGTCGAAGTACGCGCCGAAGCAGAGCGGCTCCGCCTGACCTCCGCCCATGCCTGAGCTGGGTCGCGCCGCGCTCCTCGTCACACTCGGCCTGTCCGTCTATGCGCTCGTCGCGGGCGCGGTGGCTGCCCACCTCGGTCGCCGACGGCTCGCACGCTCGGCGCAGAACGCGCTCGTGGCGTCGTTCGTCACGACGGCCGTCGCCGCCGTCGTCCTCGTCGCCGCGCTGCTCCGTAACGACTTCTCGTTCACGTACGTCGCGCAGACGACGAGTAGGGCGCTGCCGACCGCGTACACGATCTCCGCGTTCTGGGGCGGCCAGGAGGGATCGCTCCTGCTCTGGCTGCTGATTCTCACCGGCTTCGGGGCAGCTGCCGTGAGCCTGAACCGTGCGTGGGCACGCGACCTGATCGTGTGGGTCGTGCCCGTCTTTGCCGCGGTGGCGACCTTCTTCGCCTTCCTCCTGGTCGCCGTCGCGACCCCGTTCGCGACGCAGGCGGCTCCGCCGGACGGCGCCGGGATGACACCCAGCCTCCAGAACCCGTACATGCTGGCCCATCCGCCGCTCCTCTACCTCGGCTACGTCGGGCTCACGGTGCCCTTCGCCTTCGCGATCGGCGCACTGCTCTCCAGGAAGCTCGACGAGCGCTGGCTGATCGCCACGCGGCGATGGACGCTCTTCGCGTGGACGGCGCTCGGGATCGGCCAGCTCCTCGGCAGCCACTGGGCGTATGTCGAGGTCGGATGGGGTGGGTACTACGCGTGGGATCCCGTCGAGAACGCGGCGCTCATGCCGTGGCTCGCGGCCACGGCGTTCCTGCATTCGGTGATGATCCAGGAGAAGCGCGGGATGCTCAGAGTGTGGAACGTCCTGCTCGTGATCCTCGCGTTCTCGCTCGCGTTGTTCGGGACGTTCCTCACGCGCTCGGGTGTCGTCAACTCGATCCACTCCTTCACCCAGAGCTCCATCGGACCATGGTTTCTCGCGTTCATCGCGTTCACCGTGGCGGTGTCCCTCGGGCTCGTGTTCTGGCGGCTGCCGCAGCTCCGCTCCCCGACCAAGCTCGAGTCGCCGATCTCGCGCGAGGCTGCGTTCCTCTACAACAACCTGCTCCTCCTCGCTCTCTGCCTCGCGATCCTCTGGGGGGTCGTGTATCCGATGCTCTCGGAGGCCGTGCGCGGTGAGGCGGTCGTTCTCGGGCGGTCGTACTACGACTTCTTCCTCCGCGCGTTCGGGCTGCCGCTCCTGCTCCTCATGGGGATAGGGCCGCTGATTGCATGGCGGCGCGCTTCGCTCAGGAGCCTGGCGACGACATTCCGCTGGCCTACGGCGGTCGCCATCGGCACGGGATTCGCACTCCTTCTCCTGGGGGCGGGGAGCTCGATTCCCGGCCTCGTCGCCTACACCTTCTCGGCGTTCGTTCTCGCAACCATCGCGCTGGAGTTCGCACGCGGAACTCGTGCCCGCAAGGCGCTCGGCGCGCCGTCGTGGCCGACAGCGTTCGGTTCGCTCATCTCGCGCAACCGACGCCGCTACGGCGGGTACGTGGTGCACGCCGCGATCGTCATGCTCGCGATCGGTGTGGCCGGCTCGAGCGCGTTCGACTCCGTTGCCGAGGCGAAGCTGACGAAGGGCGACTCGATGCGGATCGGCGACTACACGCTCGTCTACACGTCGCTCGACGAGCGTGCCAGCACGAACGCCACCGAGATCCGCGCGACGCTCGACGTGCGCCGCGGGGATCGCAACCTCGGGTCGCTGCAGGCTGGCAAGAACGCGTACACCATCGAGCAGCAGGTCTCGAACGAGGTCGGCATCCGAAGCGATCGCCTCACAGGTGAAGATCTGTTCGTCATCGCGGAGCAGATCGATCCTGACGGCAGCATCTACTTCCGCGTCTTCGTCAAGCCGCTCGTCAACCTCATCTGGTTGGCGGGGCTCGTGTTCCTCGTCGGCTCGCTCATCACGTTGTGGCCCGATCGGCGCGAGCAGCGCAGGCTCGTCGCACGAGCCTCCGAAGTCGGCATCCCCGCGACACCTTGACCGTTGCCTTGGTGCTCGCCGCGGCGCTGGCCGCCGCTTGCGTCGTCGCGGTCGCGCTGCCGTTCATCCGCGAGCCCGAGCCCGAGTCCGACGATCTCGACGACCTCGACGCGGACGAGCGACGTCGACTCGAGCTGCTCGAAACGCGTGACCGCGCGCTCTCGGCCCTCAAGGAGCTCGAGTTCGAGCATCGCACCGGAACGGTTTCGGACGAGGACTACCGCGCGCAGGTCGGCGCGCTCCGGCGTGAGGTCGCGTCGGCGCTCCAGGCGCTCGGTCGTGAGTCCGGGGAGGGTCGACCTGCCCGCGAGCGAAACTAGGGGCATGGGACGGCGCTTCCTCGCTGTCGTCGGCGTGGCGCTCGCGCTCGCCTGTGCTGGCCCTGCCTCGGCCGACACGCCGGAGAGCGACAAGGCCGCCGTGGATGCGCGCATCGCTGCTCTCCAAGCCGAGATCGCCGACTCGAAGGCGAAGGAAGGCGTCCTGACGTCGCAGCTCTCGGCTGTCGTCTCGGAGCTCGAGGCCGCACAGGCCGCCGTCGACGACGCGCAGGCGAGCGTGTCCGCACTCGAGGCCGAGCTGTCGTCCGCGCAAGAGCGACTCGATGAGCTGACAGCGCGGCTCGAGAGGCAGACGCGACGCTTGGAGCGCCTCCGAGCCGAATACGCGAAGGCGGTCGCCATCCTCGAGGCACGAGTGCGCGCGGCGTACATCGACACCCCGCCCGACATGATCAGTTTCCTCGTCTCCGCGTCGAGCTTCGACGAGGTCATCGACAGCGTCGAACTTCTCGCACGCATCGGTGCCCAGGATCAACGCATCGCGAGCCAGGTCGAGAAAGCGCGAGTCGCGGCTGCCAGAGAGCGCGGGGCCACGATCGAAACGAAGCGTTTGCAGGTCGCCGCCGTTTCCGTGATCTCGGCACGAACGTCGGAGGCGCGTGTGGCCAGGGACCAGCTCGCAGGCGACCGCGATCGCCTTGCTTCCGTGAGATCGCTCAAGCAGTCGGCGCTGGCCGGGACGCGGGACTCGCGTGCTGAGTACCTGAACGAGGTCGAGGCGCTGGCGGCGCAGAGCGTGGCGCTGGCCGCGCAGATCAGGGGCGCTCAGGAGGACGCAGGATCGACGGGAACCGGGCAGCCGTCGTCCGCGGGGCTCATCTGGCCGTGCGACGGTGTGGTCGTCAGCGGTTTCGGTATGCGCTGGGGGCGCATGCACGAAGGGATCGACATCGGCTGCGCGTTCGGGACGCCGAACCGAGCCGCGGCGGCCGGCACGGTGATCCACGCCGGCTGGCTCGGCGGGTACGGCAATCTCGTTGTGATCGACCACGGCAACGGCCTGTCGACGGCGTACGCGCACGCCTCGTCGATCCTCGTCGGGGTCGGTCAGTCGGTGTCCCAGGGCGAGACGGTGTCGCTCGTCGGCTCGACCGGAAACTCGTCGGGCCCGCATCTGCACTTCGAAGTGCGGATCAACGGCCAGGCGGTCGATCCGCTCGCGTATCTCTAGGCGGCTTCCGTCGCAGCGCTCGAGAGGGAGACCGAGCTCACGAGGTGCAGATCGGGGAGCGCGCGCCAGCGCTCCTCGAGCCCGAGGCCGTAGCCGGCGAAGAGCTCGTCCGGAACGGTGAAGCCGATGAATCGAAGCGGCAGCTCGTCGACGAGGCGGCGATACGGCCGGTCGAGGAGCGTCACCGCGGCGAGGCTCGCTGGGTTTCTGAGGCCCAGTGTCCGACAGAGGAAGTGCAGCGTGAGGCCGGTGTCGATGACGTCCTCGACGAGCAACACATTGCGCCCTTCGAGTGATGAGTCGACGTCTTTCAGGAGGCGCACCGCACCGTCCTGACCGCCGGTGTACGGAGCGAGCTCGATCACATCGAGCGTGTGTGGGATCCGGAGCGCACGGCTGAGATCGGCGAGGAACACGACGCTCGACTTGAGCGGCGCGATCAGGATCGGATCGAGCCCGTCGTACGCGGCCCCGATCTCCTGTCCGAGCTCCTCGACGCGCGAGGCGATCTCGTGGCGGCTGAGATGGACGGCGCCGACCGTGCCGCTCTCGGGTACAGGGGTCTGTGCCACTACGAGGCGAGCTGCAGCCGGTAGCGCTGCGCGAGGCGCTCGATGTCCCGCCGGTAGAAGAGCTTGACCCTGACGTGCGGGTACAGGCGGTGGATCTCGCGGAGCTTGCGGTTCTTGCGTGTCACGAGCGACTGTTTCATCACCGTGACCTCGATGAACAGGTTCTGCTCCGGGAGGTAGAAGTCCGGGGTGAATGCACTGACGACCCGGCCGCTCTCATCCCGTTCGAGAACGAAGGAGTGGGGCTCGTAGTCCCAGGGAACGCCGTAGTAATCGAGGATCTTGGCGCACTCGACCTCGATACGGTTGGCGAACCGCGGGGGCTCGTTGCCACGATATGCCTGGAAAACGGGACTTCCGACCCGCACCTGCGCCAGCGTAGCGACGGCCTCGGACGACCCTCGAACGCGCCGTAGACTTCAACCGTGTTCCGGATCGCGCAGATCTCCGACCTGCACTGCGGTGAGACCTACTTCGAGGCGAGCCTGCTCGAGCGCGCGATCGGGGAGGTCAACGAGCTCCAGCCGGACGTCGTCGTCTGCTCCGGCGACCTGACGACCTTCGGGTTCCGCCACGAATACCTCACGGCGCGCGAGTACATCGACCGCATTCACTGCGACGCTCTCGTCGTCGTTCCCGGGAACCACGACTCACGCAACGTCGGCTACGTGCACTTCGAGGAGATGTTCGGCAACCGGAACTCCGTGCTGCGGAAGGGGCCTGTTTCCATCGTCGCCGTCGACTCGAGCGAGCCCGACCTCGACCACGGGCAGATCGGGCGTGGGCGCTATCGCTGGATCGAGGAGCAGTTCGCGGTCGAGCCGGCCGAGCTCAAGGTCTTCGTCCTCCACCACCATCTCCTGCCCGTTCCGGGGACCGGGCGCGAGCGGAACATCGTCCACGACGCGGGAGACGCGATCGAATGCCTGCAGCGGGCGGGTGTTCGCCTCGTTCTCTCCGGCCACAAACACGTGCCGTACGTCTGGCGTCTCGAAGATCTCTTCGTCGTGAACGCCGGAACGGTGTCGTCGCTGCGCCTTCGCGGGAACACGAGGCCCTGTTACAACGTCATCGAGATCGCCGATCGGAGGGTCGACGTCTGGCGTCGTCACCCGTTCCACGGTCAGGAGCGGCTGGTCTCGTTCTCCCTCGACACGCTCGAGTACGCGAAGTTCACCGGCGCGATAGAGGACGAAGTCACCGCACGCACGTGAGGGCGATCGCGATCGTCGACGGCGAGCATTACGCCTCGGTCGTGCGACACGCTCTCGCCGAGTTGCCCTATGAGTTCGCCGCCGCCGTCCTCGTCGGTGGCCAGGAGAAGTTGCGTGGGGGAGAGGACTACGGCGTCCCGCTCGTCGCGGACGTCGAGGCGGCGATCGACGCTTACGCCCCCGACGTCGTCGTCGATCTCTCGGACGAACCCGTGCTCGGCCCGCCCGACCGGCTCGCGCTCGCCAGTCGAGTGCTCGCGCGCGGAGTGCCGTATGTCGGGGCCGACTTTCGGTTCGACCCGCCTGAGCGGATGCCCTTCGAGCTGCCGTCGATCGCCGTCGCTGGAACCGGAAAGCGTGTAGGGAAGACCGCCGTCACGGGCCACCTGGCGCGTGTGCTGGCGGAGGATCTCGACGTCGTCGTCGTCGCGATGGGACGCGGAGGCCCAACCGATCCCGAGGTCGTCACGGTTCCGCCGACGGTCGCCGCTCTCGTCGAGCTCTCGCGATCGGGCCGACACGCGGCATCGGATCATCTCGAGACGGCGGCACTCGTCGGCGTCGCCACGGTCGGGTGCCGCCGATGTGGCGGTGGCCTCGCCGGCGCGGTCGGGACGTCCAACGTCGGTGACGGCGCGCGCATCGCCGCCGCGCTCGACCCCGATCTCGTCCTGTTCGACGGCAGCGGCGCTGCGCTCCCGCCGATCGCGGCCGACCGAACCGTCGTCGTGGTCGGCGCTCATCAGGATCCGGTTGTCGCGGTCGGGTACCTCAACACGTACCGACTGCTCGTCGCCGACCTCGTCGTCGTCACGATGGCCGAGCTCGACTCGCCATGGGAGGACGTGCGGAACCGCGTGCTGGCCGCTGTTCGCCCGGGCGTACCGGTCGTCGCCACCATCCTGCGACCGCGACCGCTCGTGGACGTCAGCGGTCGGACGGTCGCGTACTTCTGCGCTGCTCCCGTCGACGCACACGCGAATCTTCGACATCACCTCGAGGTCGTGCACGGGGCGCGCGTCGTGCACGTGTCGGGCAATCTCGCGGACCGTGCGGCCCTTCACGACGAGCTCCGCAGCGTGTCGGCCGAGGTCTATCTCGTCGAGTTGAAGGCGGCGGCGATCGACGTTGTCGCCGAGTTCGCGCTCGAGAAAGGCAACGACATCGTGCTCGCCGCGAACGACGTCGTGCCGATCGCCGGTGAGCCGGACCTTGACGAACTGCTCCTCGGCATGGCCAAATTCCAGAGGTGAGAGAGCGCCGCCACCGCTTCCCGCTTCCGCTCGGCGACGAAGTGCCGTTCTCCAAGGGCCTCATGGCCCGTGCGCTCGTCGTGACGGGCCTCGATCCCGAGCGCGCCTACCTGATCGCGCGTCGCGCCGATCGCGATCTCGCTGAACGCGGCGCCGTGTCTCTCGATCTCGATCGCCTGGGCGAGCTCGCCTCCGAGCTCATCGGCGAGGAGGAGGCGGCGCGAACCGTGCGTCGGCTCCACCGGCTCGATGCGCTGCAGCGGCTCGACGAGCCGCTGCTGCTCCTCGTCGGCGGCGCGACCGGCACGGGGAAGTCGACGATCGCGACCGAGGCGGCTCATCGCCTGGGGATCACGCGCGTCACCTCGACGGACTTCATCCGACAGACGATGCGGACGTTCTTCTCGAAGGAGTTCATGCCGTCCGTGCACTACTCGAGCTTCGAGGCCCGGCTCGCACTCACGCGTGCCGAGGAGGAAGAGTCCGGCGACGCGGCGATTCTCGGCTTTCTCGATCAGACGCGCAACGTCCTCGTCGGGGTGGATGCAGCGCTCGAGCGCGCGGCGACGGAGCGCTGGTCCACGGTTCTCGAGGGCGTACACCTCGTTCCCGGCATGGTCGGGACGGAGTATCCGGGCGCGTTCGTCGTCCAGTGCATCGTCGCGATCGAGGACGAGAACCTCCACCGGAGCCACTTCTGGGTGCGCGATCACGCCACCGAGGGCCTGCGGCCACTCGAGAAGTACCTCGACTCGCTGCCGCAGATTCGTGAGATCCAGGACTACCTCGTCGAGCGTGCACGGCGCCACGACGTGCCGGTCATCTACAACGACTCGCTCGATCGCGCGATCGGCGATCTGCTCGACCTCGTGTTGCGGCGCGCCGATCAGCTCGTCGCCGTCGCGTAGACGTCGTCTCTACACTTGCCGCGTGATCGCGCGCGAAGACGTCGTCGAAGCGCTCCACGGTGTCGAGGATCCCGAGCTCGGGATGGACATCGTCGAGCTGGGCCTCATGTACGACGTCGAGGTCGACGACTCCAAGGTGAAGATCACCTACAGCCTGACGTCCATGGGATGTCCTGCCGGAGCGATGATCGCCGAGGGGATCGTGGACGCCGCTCGGTCGGTTCCGGGCGTCAGCGAAGTCGAAGCCGAGCTCACGTTCGATCCACCGTGGACGCCCGACCGAATGTCCGACGACGCGAAGTTCATTCTCGGCTTCGGCTAAGACCCGTCTCCTCTGAGATCTGTTCGCCGGCGTCTCAGCGATGCTGGCGTACCCGCGTCCGCAATCGCGGCATACCAGTCCTCGCCATCTATGTCGGAGAGGTTGCGCGGTCTATCTCCTGGTCTCCGCAGTCGCATAGCGCAGCCAACGTCGGTCTCATCTGTCAGGCTCTCGGGCATGCTCTCGTACATCGGCGCCGCGATCGCGCTGTGGATCGCGGTCAACATCGTGTTCCTGCTGGCCATCGGCCCGGGCTTGCAGCGGTCCAGGTCCGAGTAGGTCACCGTTCGCGAAGGCTCGGCGCCTCGCGCGCCGTCCTCGTTCGCGGAGCGCTCGAGCGGCGAGGGTCTATCTCGCGTTCGCGTTGATCGCGAAAGGAGCTGAGCGACCAGCAGTTAGCCGAGTCGCGGGTCGTGCTCGGCCGTCTCATCTGGCCGGGATTGGTCGAGAACGACGGTGGTTGATGCCGCCGGGCTTCCTTCGAAGAGCCTCTGAAGCTCGCTCGTCGGGATCCGAAGCGCGCCACGCTTCTTGTCCGTCAGCCTCACGGCGCGGATCTCGCCGCTTCTGACCGCCCGATAGATCGAGCTCACACTCACCCTGAGTGCCTCGGCGGCCTCGGCGGGAGTCACGAGTGTCGCTACCGAGTCACTCGACGCATGGTGCGCACGTGATCTGAACGACGCGATGCTCTGCAAGTCCTCTTCGAGGCCGACGACGCCGGAGCGGCGGACGTCGTTTGCGAGGGCGGCGTCCAAGGCGCTTCGCATGGCACGAAGCCCTGCGATCACTCGCTTGCGCTGTTCCTCGCCCTTCACCTGCCCGACCGTGTCGGTGCCATCTCCGAGCAGCAACATTCGAAGCCGCGCCTCTGCCTGGCGATATGTCTCAGCTGGGCTATTGCCCGCATCCATCATTCGACCAGTACCTCCCCAGCCCCATTTGCTTCAAACCCGATCGTCTTGCCCCACGACCCATAAGCGTAGACGCACGGATCAGTTCGCGAGCTTCGCGAGGCTGACCGCATGTCCGACGACGCGAAGTTCCTCATCGGCTTCGGCTGAGCTACGGAATCGAGAGCACGACCTTGCCGAACTGGGCGCCTGACTCGAGGCGCTCGTGAGCCTTTGCCGCCTCGGCGAGCGGGAAGATGCTGTCGACGTGGATGCGCGCGCGACCGGTGCGGATGAGCTCGTAAGCTCCTTCGAAGTCCGACGGCATTCCCATCGTCGAGCCGTAGACGACGAGCTGCTTCCACCAGAGCCGGTAGAGACGCGCCGGCGGGCTGTGTCCCGAGGTCGCGCCGCAGACCACGATTCGTCCTTCCTGTCCGGCGGCCGCGAGCGAACGTTCCCACGTTGCCTCGCCGACGGTTTCCACCACGACGTCGGCTCCCTTGCCGCTCGTCGCATCCTTGACCGCCTGGACGACATCTCCGTCGGCGTGATCGACCGTGATATCCGCTCCCAGCGCGCGGGCCTTCTCGAGCTTCTCGGCACTGGAGGACGTCACGATCGTTCGGGCTCCGAGAGCGCGCGCAAGCTCGAATGCCGCCAGGGCGACGCCGCCGCCGATTCCCCAGATCAGCACCCATTCGCCCTCCCGAAGCGCCGCCTTGGTGACGAGCATGCGGTGGGCCGTCTCGAACACCAGCGGGAACGCGGCGCCCTCCTCGAACGAGAGGGCATCATCGAGGGGGTAGAGCTGTGTGGTGGGAATCGCCTTGAGCTCGCAGTACGTCCCGTCCGTGTGCTCGCCGATGACGGTGATGCGTCCACCGTGCGGAATTCCGGGATTGACGACGACCCGCTGACCGACGTCGAACCCGGTGACGCCCTCGCCGACTACCTCGACGATTCCAGCGCCGTCGGCACCCAGGATCCGCGGCTTCGGGACCGATGGGAGTCCCTTGCGCACCCAGATGTCGAGGTGATTCAGACCGGCTGCGCGCAAGGCGACGAGCACCTCGCCCGGCCCGGGCGCCGGGTCGTCGACCTCCTCGTAGCGTAGGACGTCGGGCCCACCGTCCTCGTGTATGCGAACGGCCTTCACGAGGCAGAATCCTCTCATGACCGGCGCCGAGCTGACGAGGCTGGCGACCGAGCTCGGAATCGACGCTGTCGGGGCCGCGCCGGTTGCGCCCTACGCCGACACCGAGCGGCATATTCGGGAGCGTCGAGAGCGCGGGCTCTTCGCAGACATGCGCTTCACGATGGCGAAGCCCCAAGTCTCGTGCCATCCGGAGCTCCTGCTCGACGGCGCGAAGACGATCGTTGCCGCGGCGCTCTGCTACTACCGCGAAGCGCGCGAGCCGGAGACAGACGAGGGATCGCTGCCGCGGTATACGTGGCGCGACGAGTACGCGGAGCTTCGCGCTCGACTCGATGAGCTCGGGAGGATGCTCGGTGGGACGTACCGCGTGCTCGTCGACGACAACGATCACGTCGATCGCGCGGGCGCCGTCCGCGCCGGGATCGCCTTCTACGGCAAGAACACGATGGCCATCACGCATCGCCACGGCTCATGGGTCGTCCTCGGAGCCCTGATCAGCGACGTCGAGATCGAGGCGTCGCCGCCGCTCGACCTCGATTGCGGCGATTGCACCCTGTGCATCGACGCGTGTCCGACCGGCGCCCTCGACGAACTCGGCGTCCTCGACGCCACGAGCTGCATCTCGTACTGGACCCAGGCTCCGGCTCCGATCCCCGACGAGTATCGCGAGGAGCTCGGGGCGACGGTCTACGGCTGTGACATCTGCCAGGAGGTGTGTCCGTGGAATCGCGGCATCGAGAAGCGACGCCGCGGTACGGATGCCAGAGAGGCTCGAGGTACCGTCTCGCTCAGAGAGTGGCTCGACGCAGACGATGCGGGTCTCGTGGCCGCGTTCGATCGCCTCTACATTCCGCAGAACGATGCTCGCTGGCTTCGCCGAAACGCCCTTCTGGCGGCCGGCAATGTCGGCAGCCCGTCGCTCGTGCCGTCGATCACTCGCCACGCGGAAGGTCCCGACGGGATGCTGAGTGACGCCGCAAGATGGGCGCTGACGCGAATCGCGGAGCGCGACGAATGACAGCGGGTCTCGACGGCGCACGGCTCGCGATCCTCGTACACGAGGTTCGGAGTCCGGTCGCCGCGTTGTCTGCGGTCGCGGAGACGATGCAGGAGCCCTCCGCCGACAATGGGATGCGGGGCGAGCTCGTGAGGCTCGCAGTCGCCGCGTGCCGCGGTATCGAGCGAATCGTGCTCGACGTCGCGGTCGCATCGGTCCGCGTCGCGCCGCTCGAGGTGGGGGCGCTCGTCCGCGACGCGGTTGCGGCCTTCGCGGTGCGAGGGGCGAACGTCACGGCCCATGTCGCCGATGGGCCGCTCGTCGTCGACGGAGATCAGGTGCGTCTTCGCCAGGTCGTCGACAACCTCGTCGCGAACGCGCTCGTCCACGGCGCTGGCGCCGAGCGTCACCATACGAGTGAACCGAACGGCAGAGGTCGTCGAGATCGCGGTGTCGGATACGGGGCCAGGAATTCGGCCAGACGACATCGCGCGCATCTTCGAGGTCGGCGTACGACTCAGCGATGGCACGCCCGGGTCGGGGCTCGGACTGCCGCTGGCGCGTGCGATCGTCGAGGCTCACGGAGGCGCACTCGAGATCGAGTCGGAACCCGGCGCCGGCACGACGTTCACCATCACTCTTCCCGCACGGGCTTCTCAGCCCGCGACATGAGCGTCGAATTCGTAGGCGCGGAGGCGGCGTCCATCCGTCGTGTGCTCGCTGACCTCGAGTGTCGCATCTGACGTCACGAGACTCGCCTCGAGCGTGGTGACGCGCACAGGAACGCCGTCGGCGACCGGGTACACCTCCGCGTAGCCCGGGCCGTCGACGACGACGTACGTCGCGGCCGGAACGGGCTGGATCCAGGCGAATGCAACCGGTGCTCCGGAGGTGTCGCGACAGGTGAGGCTGAGCCTCGGATCGCGCAGACGACCGGCATCGATCCGACCGAATGCGCGTCCGCACCAGGCGCTCTCGACGGCGTCGCATCCGCGCACTACCCCGCTCGACGCCGCCAGAAGCGTCACGCTCGAGCCGCTCGCACCGATGCGTTCGACCACCGACGCCTCGCCGCCGTGACCCAACGCGACGAGGCATGAGGCCGCTCTCGAACCCGGACGCTCCCTACCCGCGGTCGTACGACGTACCTTCGTGAGGACGGTCGGCTCATCGACGCCCTCGAACACGACCGGAGAGGAGCGAGCGGGCGAGCCGTCGACCAACGTCGTGGGCACCGGGTGTGTGCCGCCGCTGCATCCGAGCGTCGCTCCGAGAACGCCCAGGCCGACGAGCGCCCCGACCAGTCGCGTCACGAGCTCCAGCCGAGCCGCCGAACGCCGCTGTAGCTCGAGCTGCCGCGATACGTGCGCGTCCAGATGTTCGTTCCGTAGGCCTCTCCCTTGGCCTCGATGATCTGGTCGGATCCGTCGGGGTTGACCGCGTAGATGAGGCCGATGTGGCTGTCGCTCGCGAGCGCGTCCATCTTGACGAGTCCCGACTTGGCTGCGGTGACGTTCGGTGCACCCGAACCCGCCTTGAACGACGCGGCGGTGTACGGCCCGTGAACGTTGCGGAGCATTCCCCATTGCTGGAAGCTCGCATCGCCGGTGTCGAGCGCTTCGCGCCAGACCTTGAACGTGAAGCCGGAGCAGTCGCCGCCTTCACCACCGGTGCCCGGCGTCCGTCGTCGGATCGTTCGGCGAGTCGTCGCGGTCGTTGTCGTTCCAGCAGCCACCCGCCCACTGGTACCCCTCGTGCCGGGCGCGCAGCGCGACAGCTGCCGAGCCGTCTCGTGTGATGGACGACGTCGGCGTCGGTGCGGCCGCGTTGCAGTTGTCGGCGACGAAACGCGTGTGATAGGCGGTCGCTCCTCCGGCAAAGGCGAGGGCGAAAGTCAGTCCGCAGGCGACGAAACATCCACGAAACGCACGCATCAGCGCACCTCCAGTTGGTACCGGTCGACGAAGGCACCGGCCGAGGTCGATCCGAACCGGTAGAGGGACTTCCCGACGAGTCGGAACCGACCGAACGGCGCGCTCTCCGCCCAGTCGGCCGGGTCGAGTGCGAAGCGGTCGACGATGCCGTGCCGGTCGAGCACCAGTACGACGAACTCGTCGGAGCGTTCGTCGTAGGCGTGGACGACGACGGCGAGCCGCTGGCTGCCGAACGGCTCCGCGAGCTGAACTTCCGCCAACGGCGTTTCGCTGGTCAGCCGCCACGACCGGCTGATCCGTCGCCCCACGGTGAGAGCCACCCGAAGCTCGTTCCCGCGACGGAGGACGACGGTTTCGACACCGTCGCGGAACGGACGCCCCGACCGGCCGCGCTCGAGCTGCTCGGCCGGGGAGGCCGGCGTGCCGTCCACCGACACGGGCAGCCACTGATGCGACGGCTGCCCGAGAACGACAGGCCCGGCGGGTGACATGCGGATCTGGGACGACGTGCGCTCGGCGGTCTCGGTCGCCTCGAGCTCCCGACCGTCGTCGTCGAAACGTCTCACGAGCGCTCGCCTGCCATCTCGCGCGGCGCTTTCGAGAACGTAGATCGCGCCGTCGGCATCGGTGGCGAGATCGGCGAGCGTCCCTGTGACCGAGACGGGAATTCGAACCGGTGTGTCGGCGCCCTTCCTCCACCGGAGCAGTCGTCGATGCACCTGGTCGAGGACGAGCACAGAGCCCGAGTTGTCCACGTCGAACGCGGATGCACCGATCGGGCCCAGATTCCGTCCCGGTTCGAGCCCTACGTCGGCAGGCCCGTCGCCCCAACGTGCGAACGCAAGTCGTGTTCCGGCCCGACGTCCGCGTCCGAACTCGTGCCGACCGAGGGAGATGTCGACCTCGTTCTCGAGCGGCCGTGATGCCTGCGGTGCCTCGGCGCCGCCCGCCGGGACGACGAGGTGCTCACCAGCTGTGGATGCTTCGAGAACGGCGTAGTACTCGAATCCTCCGGATCGCCCGGCGAGCGGTGCTGGAACCGTGAACGCAAGCTGGTCTCCGCCGTCGACCGAGCGGGGAACGAGGACATGCTCGTCGAAGGATCTCTCCCCGGCTGCGCGTACGAAGACGGACCCGCGGACGTCACACACCGCGTCGACGTCCTCGTCCGGAACTGCACAGTGCGTGTCATACACGAGGTCGACGCGCTCCCCAGACGTCGTCAGGAGTGGTGGAAGATGGGTCGCATCGAACACGGCGGGGGGTTGCCCGCGTTCCGCGCCGGTGCTCGCGAGGGCGATGGTCGCAGCACCCGCTGTGGTTCCGATGGCGAGTGTGAGGATCGGAAGCAGCCACCGTCGCAGACGTGGTTTGACTGGTCTCATGTCTCACTCCTCTGTCGGCTGATGAGACAACAGTAGGGGCGCGAGACGGCGCACCAACGGGTCGCGACCGACTTGTCGCGCTCTTATGACGCGTACGTGAGGATCAGCGTGCGGCGGGGACGCGAGTGAGGTCGCGCTGGAGGCGCCGTGCCCTCTTCGCTACGACGTCACGGAGGCGTTGCGGCTCGAGAATCGTCGTCTCGCCTCGATCCGAGAGCACTTCGGAGAGGATCCATTCCTCCGACTTGTACGGAACGTCGGCGATCGCCGATCCGTCGGTGAGCGGACGGGCTCCGCGTTCGAGCTTCCAGCGTGCGACGTCGGGTGAGTGCAGGAGTCGTGCGACCCGTGGATCCCGCAGATAGGAGGGATCGAATCCAGCACGTACCTCGAAGTGGTCGCCCGTGAGGCGTGCAGAGCGCATGCGATCGAGACGGAACGTCCGCGCCGCGTCGACGCTCAGGTCCCACGTGTGAACCCGCCAGACGGGAAGCTCTCGCTCGATGGTGTACGGCTCGACCTGCCGAAGGGTCGGGCTGTCGTCGCCCTCTTTCATGTACTCGATCTCGACGACGAAGCGCTTGTCGACGCCGTCGGAGAGAACGCGGACAAGGGCCTCGTCCGCCGAGACGTCGCTCGGCTCGGGCGTCCCGGCGAGCTCGAATCTTCCGAACGTCTCCTCGAGTTTCTTGCGCACGCGCTTCAGCGGCGAGTGCGCGTCGGCTGCGATGGTGGGACCGACGTACTCCATCGCAAGGCGGATGGCTCGCGCCTCGAGCGGCGTGAGTTTCGGCGGCCGGCGGAAGACGTCACCGTAGAGCTCCTTCTCCACGCGCACGACGTCTCCGTCGTGCTCTGCGTAGACCGCGTAGCAGCCACCGCCGAAGTTCACGAGGTTCAGGAGCGAGAGGTGATCCTGCAGCTCTTCGATCGGCAGGGAGAACCGTCCGGCGACCTCCTCCGCATCGAGTGTCGCCGAGCGGTCGTCGCCGCACGCTGCGAGAAGATGTGCGAGAAGCGCCTGGAGGACGCCGAAGCGCTCAGGGGCGACCGGACCGGTGGGCCGCTCCGGCAGCGGACGACGCGGATCCGTGCGCTTCGGTCCCGCAACACCGGGAGCGTCGCCGTCGTGCACTTCGGCCAGTCGGGCGAGCGACGCTCCGACGGCTTCGACGAGCTCGGCCGGCTCGAGTGGCACTGCGCGGCCGTTTTGTCGGAGAACCCAGCCGGCGAGCAGTTCGACGTTGGCGTAGTCGGTCTCGAACACGCCGTCCTCGACGGCGCCGGCGTCCGAGAGCGTGCGCTCGACCCACCAGGCGGTGTCGTCCGACACCGCGATGCGCGCTCGGGCCACGAGTTCGCCGATCTGCCATGGCCGCGGAATCCGGTGCACTTCGACATCGAAGTCAGCGGGAATCCGGAAGTCGCGCTCGCGACGCGTCGCGAAGCGGATGTCCCCCCGAATCCGCGAGACCTTGAACGTTCTCGTCGTGTTCCGGTCGAGGTCGTGCCCGACGACGTACCAGTTTCCCTCGTCGAGGCGAAGGGCGTAGGGGTTCACGGTGCGCTCGCCCGGCCTTGCGCGGCGCGGGCTCCAGTATCCGAAGCGCACCGTGCGCTGCTTCGAGATGGCCGACTCGAGCTTCGCGAGCCGGCCTGCGAGCTCCGGTGAGTAGTCGGGGGCGCTCACGCGGACGCGCTCGGCCGTGTCGGTCGGCGGCTCCGAGAAGCCAGCCCGTCCGAGCGCGAGATTCTGGAGCGCGAGTCGCAGCGGCTCCGCGTATGCGAACTTGCCTTCGAGGTAGTAGAGCGCGGTCTGGAGCGCGGCGAGCTCGTCGTCGTCCAGCTCGAGCCGCTCCAGGAAGTAGTTCTCGGACCGCAGCGTGTACAGCTCCTCGCCCGTGAACTCGTCTCGTTGGGACTGCAGCGGAACGCCGAGCGCGGTCAGCTCGGCACGGTCGGAGTAGAACCGTCGCGCGAACGCCTCGTCCGACATCTCGCTGTATCCCTCGACGTTCGACTTGACGTCACGTGCGGTGAGTAGACGCCGCTCTGCCATGAGGAAGGCCACGAGCGAGAGCTGTCGTATGAGCTTGTCGGCGTCGTGGGACATCTGGGTGCGAGCCTACCGATGCACGCGAGGCAAAGGCGAGAGCCGCTCGCAAACTGCGATGAAGCAGTGACGGGATCGGAATCCGCACCTGCGGATCGCGACCGTGCCTGCGATCTCAGGCGGCGACGGTTGCGGCCTGCTCGAGATGCTGGTGCGACGGGCAGTAGTCGCGGCTCGGGAGCGGCGTTCTCTGGCACGCCTTGCCCTTCCGCGTCGTCGCGTGGCAGCGGGCGATGCCGCCGTCGAGAAGGCCCGCTTCCACCTGTTGCTCGATGAACGAAGTCGCAGCTCCGATGCCTTCGCGCACCGACCA
This sequence comes from uncultured Gaiellaceae bacterium, assembly GCA_963833725.1. Taxonomy (GTDB): domain Bacteria; phylum Actinomycetota; class Thermoleophilia; order Gaiellales; family Gaiellaceae; genus GMQP-bins7. The sequence continues at coordinate 53,295 of CAWHYV010000015.1, read as the reverse complement.
GGCCACCTGCGCTTGGGCCGTGATCGGGAAGTACCTGCGAATGTCGGCGAACAGTGCACGGTCCGGGCGCGCGAAGTAGTGCGGGTCCTCGGCGAGCCGTGCCATCGTGCGCTCGCACTCGATCAGCACGGCACGGCGAAACCCGAGCTGTTCCTGTCGCGAGACGTAGGGATCGATGAGATCCTTGATCGAACGATAGATCGCTCGCGAGTATTGATACATACAGGAGCGAAGCTGGGCTGCGTGGTCGTCCAAGGGACCTATCCCGATCTCCCCGAATTCCTTGCTGCTAGGCCGAAAAAGGAGCGAAGCCCGAGCTTCGCACGCAGAGTGTAGCGCCTTTCTCGCCCTGTTACAAAGTCGGCGACAAAAGTCGTCCGTGCCGGCAACGAGCACTCAGGGGACGACGCGCCTCACGACGGCTGTGCGCGACGCGACACGAGCGTCCTCGAGCGCGCTCGTTGCCTCCGCCTCGGACGAGTAGACACCGGAGAAGACGATCCAGTAGCCGGGGTGGAGGCTGGCATAGCGCGACGAGTCGAGAACCCCCACCTGCGGCAGCCCTTTTCGCCGCGCGACCTTCGCACGCGCCAGCGCGGGAGCGCGCCCCGCGGTCTGGGGTACGGACGCAAGTGCGATCGTCCAGCCATCTTCGTCGATCGGCCATTCCGCAACACCCGACGGCACCGCAGGGGACTCGTCGGTCGCACTCGGCGGGGCGGTCGCGAAGCCGCCGATTGCGGTGATGACCGCGTCACCTCCGCCGTCACTCCCGGTTGCGGCAACGGCCGCCACGGCCCCGATAACGGCCACTGCCCCGGTGGCGAGGATGCGCAGCGCCCAGGCGGAGCGCGACGGCGATCTGGAAGCGCGCAGCGAAGTGCTCGAGCGCGATCCGCATGCGAGGCAGTACTCCTGACCCGAGGCGAGCGGCTCGCCACAGTCGAGGCAGTTCGTCATCCCGTTGCTTCGGGGCCTGTCGGCTCGGGCTCGACACTGCCGCCGAGCGCGCGCCCACACGTTGCGCAGAACTTCGCGCCCAGCAGGATCGGGGCACCACAGATGCAGACAGCGCCGCCTCCGCCGCGCCGGACGAGCGCGGTCCCGTCGAGCAATGCGTCGATCTCCTGCACCCGAGCTTCGATGGCGACGAGCTCGGCGCAGCGCTCGACGACGAGCCCCGCGTTGAACCGGTCCCGCTTGTACATCTCGAGCGCAAGTCCGCCGAGATCGCGAAGGTGCTCCTCGCGCAGCTCGAGCAGCGCCTTCCGCTCCCGCTTCAGCTCGCGAGGAGCTGGGGCCTCATAGGTTCTCGGTTCGCCGGTCTGAGTGCGGGAGCTCGCCATCGCCCGTCCAGACTAGAGCTGCAGCACGACGAGCCGCTCGTCGGTCATCTCACGCACCGCGTACGCCGGCCCTTCACGGGTGTTCCCGGAGTCCTTGACTCCTCCATACGGCATCTGGTCCGCGCGGAAAGTCGGGGCCTCGTTCACCGTTACGCCCCCGAACTCGAGCTCGCGCGCGAGCCGGAGCGCGACCTTGACATCGCGGGTGAAGACGCCGGCCTGTAGTCCGTACCGGGTGCCGTTCGCGAGTCCGATCGCTTCGTCGAGAGAGTCGTACGGCGTGACAGTGCAGAGCGGACCGAACACTTCTTCGCAGGCGACCTTGGCGTCGGACGGAGCGTCGGCGACGACCGTCGGGCGCAGGAGCTCCCCGTCGAGCTCGCCGCCCGTGAGGACGCGCGCACCGCGTGCCCGAGCTTCGTCTATCCACTCGAGCACGCGGTCACGCTCGCCCTTGGAGATGAGCGGCCCGACATCCGTCGCGTCATCTCCCGGATCGCCCACGACGAGCGCGTCGACGCGCGGAATGAAGCGATCGAGGAATGGTTCGTACGCCGATCGCTCGACATAGATCCGCTGGACCGAGATGCAGCTCTGACCGGCGAAGGAGAATGCGTTCGCCGCGAGTCGCGTCGCGACGTCGTCGAGATCGGCGTCCGCGGCGACGATCACCGGCGTCGCGTTTCCCAGCTCGAGGTTCACGCGCTTTCGCGGTGCCCGCTCGCGCAGTGTCCACCCGACACCGGCCGAGCCGGTGAACGTGATCAGTGCGACCCGCTCGTCCTCGACGAGCACGTCACCGATCTCGCTGGCTGGCCCGCAGACGACATTGAGCCAGCCGGCGGGAAGACCCGCTTCGGTCTCCAGCTCGGCCATGAGAAGCGCGGACAGCGGTGTCTGGGACGCGGGTTTGAGGACGACTGCGCAGCCGGCCGCGAGGGCGGGCGCGACCTTGTGGGCGACGAGGTTGAACGGGAAGTTGAACGGCGAGATCGCGCCGACGACCCCGATCGGGATGCGGAGCGTGAGCGCGACCTTTCCGGTGCCCGCCGGGGACGCATCCATCGGAACCATCTCGCCCGCGAGCTTTCGGGCCTCGACCGCGGCCATCGTGAAGGTGGACTGCGCGCGCGCCGCCTCGACACGGGCCGCCTTCATCGGCTTCCCTGCCTCGGAGCAGATCGTCCGCGCGATCTCCTCCGCCCGCTCCTCGACGAGACGCGCCGTGCGATCGAGAATCGCGGCGCGCTCGTGCGCCGGGAGCGGCTCGGCCATCGCTTGTTCAGCCGCGTCGACCGCTCGTCTCGCGTCGGCGGAGCCGCCCTTCGCCACGCGCCCGACGAGCGAGCCGTCGTACGGCGAGCGAACCTCGAGCCAGTCGCCGGTCTCCACCCACTCGCCGCCGATGAAAAGCTTCCGTTCGGTCACCGTCGTCGCCACGCGGTGAGTCTAGATGCGACGTCCGCACGCGCCCGCGCGCTCGCTCTATGCTTTTCGGCGTGACCGCCGCGTACGTCGTCGACGCCGTCCGCTCTCCGATCGGGAGGCGGAACGGGTCGCTCTCCGAGATCCGCGCGGACGAGCTTGCTGCGCAGGTGCTCAACGGGCTCGTCGGACGAAGTCGATCTCGATCCGGGCGTGCTCGAAGACGTCCAGATGGGGTGCGTGACGCAGGTCGGCGAGCAGGCGCTCAACGTCGGACGCGGTGCCGTTCTCGTCGCCGGTTGGCCCGAGACCGTGTGCGCAACCACCGTCGACAGGCAGTGCGGGTCGTCGTTGCAGGCCGCGTTCAACGCGGCGTCCGCCGTGCAGGCGGGGCACCTCGATCTCGTCGTCGCGGCAGGGGTCGAGCACATGACGCGCGTTCCGATGGGCTCGAACCTCGGAGACGTGGGGTGGGGCGCCGTGAACGAGAAGATCGGCGAGCGCTGGCCGATCGTGCCGCAGGGCATCTCGGCCGAGGTGATCGCGGACGAGTGGAACCTCTCTCGCGAGTCCCTCGATGCGTACTCGCTCGAGTCCCATCGTCGCGCCGTCGCGGCGACCGACGACGGGAAGTTCGAGAACGAGATCGTGCCGATCGAGGTCGGCGCGGGAGGTGCTGTCGTCCTGTTCGCGGTCGACGAGACGCCGCGCTCGGACACCTCGCTCGAGAAGCTCGCGTCGCTGCAACCTGCATTCAAGGCCGACGGCGTTGTCACCGCGGGGAATTCGAGCTCGATCGTCGACGGCTCGGCGGCGATGCTCTTCGCCAGTGAGGCCGCCGTCGCGGCCCACGATCTCGAGCCGCGCGCCCGCTTCGTCTCGTTCGGCCTCTCCGGCGTGGATCCCTACCGGATGCTGCACGGGAACCCGGAGGCATGCCAGCGCGCACTCGAGAAGGCCGGGCTCGGCTGGGACGACATCTCGGTAATCGAGGTGAACGAAGCGTTCGCGTCCGTCGTCCTCCAGTTCCTCGCCGACACGGGGTTGCACGAACGGTGGGAACAGGGCGACGTGAATCCGAACGGCGGCGGAATCTCGCTCGGCCACCCGCTCGGGGCGACCGGCGCCCGCATCACCGCGACGCTGCTGAACGAGCTCGATCGTCGCGAGGCCCGATACGGGATCGCGACGATGTGCATCGGGCAAGGGCAGGCGATCGCCGGAGTTCTCGAGCGCCTGTAGTTCATTACGAGGTCGATCAGTTCCACTGATCGACCAGACGACTTACCCGACTGGTGCTGATCGATATCCTACTGCACCATGAGGTCATGCTCGGGTTGCTCCTCATCGCAGTCGTCGTTGTTCTCGTGCCGCTTGCCGCCTACGCCGCGGGCGCCGATTCGCGGGTCGACGACGTCGCCCGCCGCCGCCGCTACAACGGCTGATCCCGAGGCGCCGTCGGTCGGAGCCGCGGGTAGGATCGCGCGTTCATGACCGTCTCTGAGATCCATCGCGTCGGTGTCGTGGGACTCGGCGCCATGGGCGCCGGAATCGCGCAGCTTGCGATCGAGGCAGGCTACGAGACGGTCGGCCGCGAGGTGTCGGATGATCTCTGCGCCGCCGCGCACGAGCGGATCGCACACTTCCTCCAGCGGAAGGTCGACAAGGAGCGGATGACAGCTGCCGAGCGCGAGGCAGCCTTGGGCTCGCTTTCGACGACTACGGCGCTCGCGGACTTCGCCGGCTGCGACCTCGTGATCGAGGCGATCGTCGAGGACCTCGGGGCCAAGCTCGACCTCTTCGCCGAGTTGGAGCGCATCGTCCAGCCCGAGACGATCCTCGCGACGAACACATCGGCGCTCTCAGTGACGGAGATCGCCGCCGGTGTCTCGACGGCGGAGCGCGTCGTGGGCATGCACTTCTTCAACCCGGCCCCTCTGATGCCGCTCGTCGAGATCGTGCGCGCTGAGCTCTCCTCGGACGAGGCGGTCGAGGCCGCCTTCGCGGTGGGCGAGCGCCTCGGTAAGCGGCCGATCCGCTGTCACGACACTCCGGGATTCGTGGTGAACCGCGTTCTCATCCCGCTGCTGAACGACTGCATCCGCGTGCTCGACGAGGCGCGCGTATCGCCCGCGGACCTCGACACCGCGATGACGGCCGGTGCCGGGTGGCCGATGGGACCGTGCACGCTCGTCGATCTCGTCGGGATCGACGTCCACGTGCACGCTTCGGAGGCGCTGTACGAAAAGATCCGCGAGCCCCGCATGGCGCCTCCCGCCCGCATCGTCGCGATGAAGAACGCAGGTCTCCTCGGCCGCAAGAGTGGCCGCGGCTTCTACTCCTACGACTGACGCCTCATCCTTCCTCGCGTCCGTCGTGCCGCTGAAAGTGGACGCGTCCTAGTTCGGGCCGCCGGCGAATATCCGCTCGAGCGCCGCTGCATCCTCGGGCTGGCAGTAGACGTGCACTCGGTCGCCCGGCTCGAGCACGACGTCACCGGCGACGGTGTGCGGGCGCTCGTCACGGATGAGCACGCCGACCCACGCACGCTCGCCCAGGGGAGTTCGGCACGCGGCGACCGCTCGCGAACGCGTCATCGCGAACGACGAACTCGAGGACCTCGGAGAGGTCGTGATCGACCGACGAAACGGAACCCTAACCGATCTGCGACGAACGGCACCGATGCGCCCTGGACGATCACCGAGAAGAGCACGACGATGAAGACGATTCCGTACAGGCGTGAGCGTCGTCGACGCCGGCGAGAAGCGCGAGCGCACCGAGCAGGATCGGAACGGCGCCCTTCAGACCGCCCCAGGCGATGAAGATGCGCTCGCCCCACGTGAGCCGGGCGAGGAGGAGGAACGGGAGCACGCGAGCGGCCGGGCAACGAATGCGAGAATCAGACGGCGAGCGCGAGACCGTCGACCACGTCCCATCCTCCCGAGGTCGCCGAGGCCGACAGTGAGCCCGAGAGCGACGAACGCGGCGATCTCGGCGAGCCCGGCGAGCGACGAGAGAAAGCCCTCGATCTCGCCCTTGCGTGGCGCTGCCGCATCTCCGAGAATGATCACCGGCGACGAACACCGCGAGGAAGCCCGAACCTCCGATGACCGACGCGAGCCCGTAGACGAGCCCGGCGCCGGCGAGTACGCGGATCGGATACAGAGCCGGTCCGGTGAGCCGGACGTTACGCATCACGGGGAGAAGGACGAGCGCGCCGGCGATCCCGACGCGAGGCCCGAGCGCCATCTCGACGGCGAACTCCTGCACGACGATCGAGAAGTGCCGTCCTCCTCCGTCGCGAGCTCGATCATTCCGATCATGAGCGCGATGCCCACCGGGTCGTTCATTCCTGCCTCCCCCTCGAGAATCGTCCCGGCGCGACCACGGATCTCGCGCGAGCCGAAGACGGAGAACGTGACGGCCGGGTCGGTCGGGGCGATCGCGGAGCCGATGAGGCCTGCGAGGATCCAGTCGAACCCGAGCAGGTGTGCGCTGCGAGCGCGACGAACCCGGCGGTCGCGAATGTGCCGAGCACGCCGAGCGCGACGATCGGGCCGGCGGACCGCCGGAAGCGTCGAAGCCCGATGTGGAGGCCGCCGTCGAAGAGGATGACGACGAGCGCGACGACCGTCAGCCGCTCGACCTGCTCGATCGTGACGACATCCTGCAGCGACGTGAACGTCCTCCGAGAGCACGACGGCGCCGACGAGGAAGAGGGCCGCGTAGGGCAACGAGAAGCGGTCCGCCACGCGCATTCCGAGCAGTGCGACGAATACGGTCGCCGACACGCCAGGATGATCAAGTCCGAAGTCCGTAACCTCTGTCATTGAGACGGACACGGAATCTACGGGTGCGGTCGGCCGCCCATGTAGGTAGTGGGACAGTCCGAAATCGCATTCCGGCGGACAGGCGAGGGTGACCGTCCACCAATGCTCGCTAACAGTCTCCTTACAGGCATCTCATCGCGGTCACACGCCGCGTGCCGATACTGCTTCGAGCCATGCGGAAGCTCGTCGTCATCCTCTGCTCGTGCGCGGCGCTCGTCTGCGTCGGGTCCGTCGCGTCTGCGGCGGAGCCGAACACGGGGACGCTGTCCGTCGAGCGCGGTAAAGGTGTCGTGATGATCGAGCTTCGCGGGTCTCTGCTCGGGCGCCTCGGCCTCGGGTCGCTGCGCGTGACCGACCAGACCCCCAACGACCGCTACACCCCGCTCGTGGTAGGGCGCAAGGTGACGCAGGAGCGCCTCGGCCCGCGGACGGTGATCTATCGCGGACAAGGGCTTCGGTTCCGCATGGTCGGCGGTGGGTACAGGGTACTCGCGCGCGGCTCGGGCATTTCCGTGTCCGCGGTCGGGCGCGGGACAGTCATGCTCGACGGCGATCCCCGGTTCGTCGGCGACGATGCCGGCGTGTATTCCCTCGACGGCGTCGACTGCAGTCTCGACCCGTCGCTGTGTACGTCACTCCCGACCGAGCCCGAGCGCTTCACGCTCGAGCCGCCCGAGACCGAGCGCCCGCAACCGCGGATAGCACCGTGACGTCGCCGCACTCGGTTCTCGTCATAGAGGACGAGACGTCCATCGCCTCGTTCATCGCGGCGTACCTCCGGAACGCGGGGTACGTCGTGAAGACCGCGGCGACCGCGCAAGCGGCACTTCTGCAACTCGCCGCCGAGTCGCCTGCGCTCGTCATCCTCGATCTCAATCTTCCCGACGGCGACGGCGTCGAGCTGTGCCGGCGGATTCGAAAGACGTCGGACGTCCCGATCCTCATGCTGACGGCGCGAGACGATGACATCGACAAGATCATCGGACTCGAGGTCGGCGCCGACGACTACATGACCAAGCCGTTCAATCCGCGCGAGCTCGTCGCGCGCGTGAAGAGCATTCTCCGCCGTGCTGCCCCGGAACGCCGCCGGAACGAGTCGGACGAGATGCAGCACGGCGACCTCTCGATCAATGCGGGCAAGCGAGAGGTGCACGTGGGCGAGGAGGAGATCCGACTCGCGCCGAAGGAGTTCGACCTGCTCTGGGAGCTGCTCGATCATCGTGGGATCGTCCTGACGCGAGATCAGCTCCTCGAGCGAGTATGGGGATACACGTTCGCCGGAGACACGCGCACCGTCGACGTCCACGTACGCCAGATCCGTCGCAAGCTCGGTGACGCGTCGCCGATCGTCACGGTGTGGGGCGTCGGCTACAAGGTCGCGTCGGATCGCACGACGGCATCGACCATCTAAGGCTCTACCCTGACGCGCATGCTCGGAACGCTCCGGTTCCGTCTCACCGCGGTGTTCCTCGCCGTCGTTCTCGTCTTCGGCCTTGCCTCGATCGGTCTCGCCGTTCGGCTCTTCCAGGACGTGACACGGGAGCAGTCGGTCACCGAGCTCCGGCGCGAGGCGTCGGGTCTCGCTGCGCTGTACGCGGAGTCGGCGATTCGTTCCTCGGACGAGGGCGCGAAGGCGCCCGAATTCGCGGCCGAGAAGCTCGAGCTCGCGACGGGCGACCAGCTCTACTACATCGGCGCGTCGCTCTTCCCGGGTCAGCGGTTCGGCTTGACGCGCCTCCAGCGAAGCGCGCTCGGTGACGCCGAGCTGGACCGAAACGAGCAGGTGATCGTCGAGTTCACGCCCCCGGGGGAGAGTCAACGGCTGATCGCGGCGGCGCAGCCGATCCAGCTCGTGCAGGGAACGGAGCCGTTCGGCTGGCTGATCGTCGCAAAGCCGGAGGCGGAGCTTCGTGAGCAGTGGCTCACGCTGCTCGGTCGGCTCGCGCTCGCCCTCGCGGTCGGGGTCGGGCTCGCCGCGGCGCTCTTCCTCTGGCTCTCGCGCCGCCTCACCGAGCCGATCCGCGTCCTGACACGTGCGACCGAGGATGTCGCCGCGGGGCGCTACGACGTCGAGATCCCCGAAGCGCGGGGCCACGACGAGATCGCGCTCCTCAGCGAGCGCTTCCGCGGCATGGTTGCGCAGCTCGCCGAGGCGGAGCAGCTCAAGCGCTCGTTCCTCATGTCCGTCTCGCACGAGCTACGCACGCCGCTCACTGCGATTCGCGGCCACGTGGAAGCGCTAAGGGAAGGCATCGTCTCGGAGCCCGACCAGGTGCAGACGTCGCTCGATATCGTCGCCGCGGAGACGGATCGACTCGAGCGACTCGTCGGTGACGTCCTCGATCTCGCAAAACTGCAGGCCCACCGCTTCACGGTGCGCCACGAGGAGGTCGATCTCGAGCGCGTCCTCGATCACGCGTACGGCGCCTTCGCCGAGGAGGCACGCCGGCGGGAGATCGACTACACGCTCTCGGGAGCGAACGCCGCGCCGGTGATCGTGTCCGACGGAGACCGGGTGCTTCAGGTGATCACGAACCTCCTGTCGAACGCCTTCCGCTGGACTCCGGACGGCGGACGAATCGAGCTCCGCCTCCTCGAGGCGAACGGCATCGTTTCGGTCGACGTGGTCGACTCGGGGCCGGGCATCCCGCCGGCGCAACGCACGCGGATCTTCGACGCGTTCGTCTCGCAGGACGCAGAGGGAACCGGTCTTGGGCTCCCGATCGCCCGTGAGCTCGCGATCGCGCTGGGCGGCGGGATCGAGCTCGGTCCGAGCCCTGGAACCGGCAGTCGCTTCAGGCTCGTTCTGCCGGTTGTTACGCCGGCGCTCTGACGCTACGCGGCGGCTGCGTGCTCGAGTTCGCGCTCCGGCACGTCCGGCTGCGCGATCGCCTCGACGACACGTTCGTTCGTGTCGACATGTCCGTTCTCGAGCCGCGCCAGCCGCGCGTCGACGCCACGCCACCCGGAGCTCACGAGGTCGACGAGAAGCGCGAGATCGTCGATGCGGGCGTGTCGCTCGGCGAGAAGGTCGCCTTCGATGCGCTCGAGTCGCCTGATCGCCTGGTTGAGAAGGCCGCGAATCTCGGCGATGTGCCGTGCGACTGGCAATACCTCGGAGCGGACGCCGTCCCGTACGGCTGCGCTCACGTGTTCCGGAATCGACACTTCGAGTTCGGCCGCGGTCACCGCGAGAGCCTCGATCTGGCTGCGCGACCGTTCGAGTGCCGCGTCGATCGAAGCCGGATCCGGCCGACCGGCCGTTGCGTCTGCGATCCGCTGCTTGGCGCGCTCGAGTGCAAGAGTGTCCACGAGCGCCGAGGCTACTCTCAGCGCCGGATGGACATCGAGCTCCTCGACTACGGTCTTCCGCCCGAGCTCGTCGCGCAGACGCCCCTCGAGCCGCGGGACGGCTCGCGACTCCTCGTGTATCGGCGAGCGTCGGGTGCCATCGAGCATCGGACGGTCGCGGAGCTTCCCGAGGTGCTGAGCGGCGAGCTCGTGGTCGTGAACGACACGCGCGTCGTTCCCGCACGCCTCCACGTCCGCCGGGCGTCGGGCGGAGCGGTTGAGGTGTTGCTCGTGGAGCAGCTCGACGGCGGCTCGACCTGGGAGGCGCTCGTTCGTCCGTCGCGGCGTCTGCGCGCGGGCGAGGAGCTGGGGCCGGTGCGTCTCAGTGAGGCACTCGGCGACGGGCGGTGGCTCGTCGAGATTCGCGGGCGGCCATCCGGTGAGATGCCGCTGCCGCCGTACATCCACGAGCCGCTTGCCGATCCGGAGCGCTATCAGACCGTGTACGGCGCCGTCGAGGGCTCGGCGGCCGCACCGACGGCGGGGTTGCATCTGACACGCGCTCTCATCGCCGGGTTCGATCCGGCCCGCGTGACCTTGCACGTCGGGCTCGACACCTTCCGTCCAGTGGTCGAGTCGAGCCTCGAGGAGCACGCCCTACACGGCGAGCGGTACGCGGTGGATCGCGCCGAGTGGAAGAGGATCACGGAGGCCGCACGCGTTCTGGCTGTCGGCACCACGACGGTCCGAGTGCTCGAGACGGTCGCGCGGTCGGGTGAGCTCGAGGGGCGGACGACGCTGTTCATCACACCCGGCTTCGAGTTTCGCCGCGTCGATGCGCTACTCACGAACTTCCATCTGCCGCGCTCGACACTGCTCGCGCTCGTGATGGCGTTCGTGGGCGTCGACGCGACGCAAGAGATCTACCGCGAGGCGATCGCCGAGCGGTATCGGTTCTACTCGTTCGGCGATGCGATGGTCGTCCTCTGACGTGATCGGCTCGCGGAAGCTGGTGATGGGCTGGCACGAATGCGGCGCACTTCGGTGTCCCATGGGTGAGCGCTTTCACGTTACGCTCGAAGCGGGTGGAGGCGCGGGGTGGCCCCAGGGCCGCATCGCCGTTCGAGCGGGGTGGACCCCGTGAGCTTCCGCATCGAGGCAACCGACGGCGCCGCGCGGTCGGGCGTCATCTCGACGGCGCACGGCGAGATCCGGACACCCGCCTTCATGCCGGTCGGGACGAAGGGAACCGTGAAGGGGCTCCACCCCGACGAGGTTCGCGCGCTCGGCGCCGACGTCGTCCTGGGGAACGCCTACCACCTCCACTTCCGCCCGGGTGAGCACGTGATCGAAGCGCTCGGCGGCCTGCATGCCTTCTCCGGCTGGAGCGGCCCGATACTCACCGATTCCGGGGGATTCCAGGTGTTCTCGCTCCGCGACACGATCGTCACGCTCGACGACGACGGCGTCACCTTTCGCTCCGTGTACGACGGCGCCGAGGCGCGATTCACGCCCGAGCGGGCGGCCGAGATCCAGCGCCGTCTGGGATCGGACATCGCGATGTGTCTCGACGTCTGTCTGCCGGCAGGGGCGCCAGCAGCCGAGCTCGAGCGCGCCGTGCGCCTCACGACGGACTGGGCTGGGCGGCAGGTCGATGCCGCGCGCTCGGACGGGCAGCTTCGCTTCGGGATCACGCAAGGTGGGACCAATCCGGATCTGCGGACGCGATCGATCGGAGAGATCTCGGCACTGCAGTTCGACGGATACGCGCTCGGAGGCCTCGCCGTCGGAGAGTCGAAGGACGACATGCTCGAGTGCGTCGAGTGGGCGGCACCGCTTCTCCCGCTCGATCGTCCGCGCTACTTCATGGGAATCGGTGACCCCGAAGGCATTCTCGAGGTCGTCGCGCGAGGGATCGACATGTTCGACTGCGTCCTGCCCACGCGAACGGCGCGAACGGGCTCGGCGCTGACCTGGGAGGGCCGGCTGAACCTGCGCAACGCTGCGTACCGAACGGACCCGCGCCCGCTCGACACCGACTGCTCGTGTCCCGCCTGCGAGCGCTTCTCGCGCGCGTATGTCCGCCACCTCGTCACTCAGCGCGAGATGCTGGGGCTACGGCTGCTGAGCCTGCATAATCTGCGATTCGTACTCGACCTGACCGCGCGTGCGCGAGCGGCGATCGAGCGAGGCACGTTCTCGTCGTTCAGGGACGAGAGCCTCGCGCGGCTCGCCGGCCCACCCGAGGAGGAACCGTGCAATTCCTGATCATCATGGTGTTGATGCTGGGCGTCATGTACGTCCTCATGATTCGCCCGCAGCGCCAGCGACAGTCTCAGCAGCAGTCGATGATCGACGGCGCGGGCGTCGGTGACGACGTGCTCACCACCGGTGGCATCTACGGGACGATCTCCGAGGTGGAAGGCGACGACATCGTCGTCGAGATCGCGAATGGCGTCACCGTGCACATGACGCGCCGTGGGATCGCGGCGGTCCTCCCGCCCGACGACGAGGAAGACGACGACATCGTCGAGGGTGAGGTCGACGAGGTCGAAGCGCTCGACGAGTCCGATGAAGCTGCCGTTACGGACGGCGAAGAAGCCGTTAGGGCTGCCGCAGGCGACGCGGCGACGGGAGACGACCGCCGCTAACGTGGGCCGCCGAACGTGAGCAGGCGCAACTCATTCCTCGTTCTCGGGCTGCTGGCCGTGGCGCTCGTCGGCGTAGCGCTGCTCGCGATCCCCGGGTCGCCGCTCCACAAGTCTCCGACGCTCGGCCTGGACCTCCAGGGCGGGCTCGAGGTGACACTCCAGGCCGTTCCCCCGCCGAATCGCGAGCTCACGTCGGAAGACCTCGACCGGTCGGTCGAGATCATGCGGAATCGCGTCGACAAGCTCGGCGTCTCGGAGCCCGAGATTCGCACGCAGGGCGACGACCAGATCGTCATCCAGCTCCCGGGCGTTCAGGATCCCGAGGCGGCGGCGGAGATCATCGGGACGACCGCCCAGCTCGAGCTCTTCGATCTCGAGGACTCCCTCACCGGCCCCTCGGTCTCCATTCGCGGCGAGCCGGTCGAGAACACGTCGCTCTACGCCCTCCTCGCGCAGGTGCAAGCCCAGGTGAAGGACGGCGCATCCGACGCGTACTACATCGTGAATCCGAAGACGGAGCGCGTCGTCTCCGGTCCCTACGGATCAGAGGAAGAGGCGCTCCGCGCAGCGGGCGGCACATTGCCCAAGAACCGCGAGATCTTCGCCGTGCCGGAGGGAATGGCCGTCGTGACGTGCGGGGAAGGGGCCGTCGTGTGCCCCGGCGCGGGAGGCGCAGGCGTCGCGCCCGACCGCACGTACTACTACCTCTTCGAGTACGACCCGCCGAAGGTCCCGCAGATGACGGGCGAGGACTTCAAGCTCTCGGGGACGCGAGCGGACTTCGACACCAGCCCTGGCGGCGCGGGCCAGCCGATCGTGACGATGGAGTTCACGGACAAGGGCTCCAACAAGTTCGAGGACATCACGCGTGGGCTGTGGATCCGCGGCAAGCTCAAGGGAGTTCCGCAGCACTTCGCGATCGTCCTCGACCGCGAGATCAAGACTTTCCCGCAGATCGACTTCACCGACAACAGCCTGAGCGGCGGCATCGGTGGTGGGCGTGCGCAGATCCAGGGTCTCGACTCGTTCCAGGAGGCCAAGGAGATCGCGCTCGTCCTCCAGACCGGCGCTCTTCCCGTGAAGTTCGAGACGCTCAACCGTACGGACATCTCGGCAACGCTCGGCAAGGACTCGCTGAACGAGGCATGGAAGGCGGCGATCGGCGGACTGATCCTCGTCGCGATCTTCCTCCTCATCTTCTACCGCTTCCTCGGGCTCGTCGCGGTCGTCGGTCTCGCGATCTACGCGGCCTTCCTCTACGCGACGATCCTGCTCTTCAACGTCACGCTGACTCTGCCCGGGTTTGCCGGCCTCGTGCTGACGTTCGGCGTCGCGGCCGATGCGAACATCGTCATCTTCGAACGCATCAAGGAAGAGGTGCGCGCCGGGAGATCGATGCGCGCGGCGATCGCGCAGGGATACCGCAAGGGATTCGCGACGATCATCGACGCGAACGTCGTCACCGCGATCACCGCGATGGTGCTCTTCGCCGTCGCCACCGCGAGCGTCCGTGGGTTCGCGCTCATGCTGCTCATCGGCACGGTCCTCTCGCTGCTCACCGCCGTGGTCGCCACGCGAGCGATCCTCGCGCTGCTCGGCGGGTTCGGCTGGCTCGAGAACCCGCGCGTCATGGGTGCGACGGGCGAGGGCCTGCCCAAGTGGCTACGTCTCGACTACATCGGGAAGCGCAACATCTGGTTCGCGATCTCGGGCGCGTTCTGCCTGATCTCGATCGTCGCGATCGCAGTCCTCGGCCTCAACTTCGGCATCGACTTCAAGGGCGGCACGCAGGTTTCGTTCCGGACCCCGGAGCCCACGTCGCTCGAGCAGGTTCGGCGCGAGGCTGCCGGCATCGGCCACGGCGACGCAGTGATCCAGGGTCGGGGCGCGTCGACCGACGGGGAGTACACGAACTTCCAGATCCGCACGGAGTCGCTCACGAACGCCGAGCAGAACGAGCTCCAGCAGGGCCTCGCGAGCGCCGTCGACGCCACGTCGTTCGGGGCGAAGAACGTCTCCGAGAGCTTCGGGCGGCAGATCGCGAACAACGCCTTGCTGGCGATCCTGGTGAGCCTGCTCTTGATGGTCGCGTACATCTCGTTCCGATTCCAGTGGAAGTACTCGGTCGGAGTTCTCGTCGCCCTCGCCCACGATCTCCTGATCGCGATCGGGATCTACGCGCTCACCGGACGCGAGGTGTCGACGGCGACCGTCGCGGCTCTGCTCACGATCCTCGGGTACTCGATGTACGACACCATCATCATCTTCGACCGGATGCGCGAGAACGTCCCGATGATGCGGCGCGCATCGATGCGCGTGATCGGGAACGTGTCTCTCTGGGAGGTCATCCCGCGCTCGCTCGCCACGACCTTCATCACACTCTTGCCCGTTGCGTGTCTGTACATCTTCGGCGGCGACACACTGAAGGACTTCGCCTTCGCACTTCTCATCGGCATCGGCGCAGGCTCCTACTCGTCGATCTTCCTCGCCGCGCCGCTCCTTGCTGTCTTGAAGCAGCGCGAGCCCGAGTTCGCTCGCCGCAGGGACGACCTCGGCGCGCTCGCGGGCAGCTCGTCGGTCGGCGGCACGCTCGCTGCCGAGGCCGAGGAGATCGCAGCCGAATCCGGCTTCTCGTCCGACTCCGAGAGCGAGGAACCCCAGGAGCCGCGAGTGCCTGTCCCGACGCCGACCGGCGCACCCACGTCGTCCAAACGAGAGCAGCGCCGCCAGCGGCGCGCATCGCGACCTCATGGCCGAGCCCGCTAGCGACCGCGGCCCACTCGAAACGCTCGGCCTCGCCGGGATCGGCGCGGTCGCCCTCGTTGCGCAGCACGCCGACGAGCTCGCGGCGGAGATCGCCACGCGACTCGGTGTCGAGCGCGACGAGGTGCGCGGGGTGATCGCCGACGTCCTCGACAGCTGGCGCCGTGAGGCATCGCGCCTCGGCGAGAGCGGCAGCGGCATCGCGGCTCGAGCCGCGTCCGAGCTCGGCACGGCGTCGCGCGATGTCGTGAGCGACCTCGCGCTTCGTGTCGCGCAGCTCGAACATCGCGTGAAGCTGCTCGAGCGCGACTGAATTGCCGTGCGCAGGATCGGAATCCGGCTAGTGCCGGACTCCGGTCGCGCAGAGATCCCTGAAGGCGTCCGCATATCCCGGCCGCGTCGCGTCTCGAGCCGCAAGAGTGCGCCGGTCTAGCACCGTCTTGGTTCGTCGAGTGTCGGGCGGTGCACGGACCGTCCTACAATCCGCGCATGGCGTCCACGCAGGATCGCCCGTCGCGGAGTCTCGGGCGCCTCTCGGAGATAGCGCACGTGGCCGCTCGCCACGGCTTCGGCTACCTCTTCACGCGGAGCCGCGCTGGGAACGGCGATGCGAACGCCGATGCAATCACGGCGTCCGATCGCGGCAAGCGGCTGCGGATGATGCTCGACGAGCTGGGGCCGACCTTCGTCAAGTTCGGACAGCTCCTCTCCACTCGACCGGACGTCGTTCCACCGGACATCGTCGCCGAGCTCCGTGGCCTCCAGGACGACGCGTCACCTATTCCGTTCGAGCAGGTTCGAGACGCTGTCGAGGCCGAGCTCGAGCTGCGGATGGATCGTGCGTTCCTCGAGTTCGACTTCGCTCCGATCGCCTCGGCCTCGATCGGCCAGGTGCACCGCGCGATCCTTCCGGACGGACAGGAGGTGGCCGTGAAGGTGCAGCGGCCGGCGGCCGGCGATCAGATCGAAGCCGACCTCGGACTGCTCTACCAGGCCGCGCGGCTGCTGAAGGAACGAGTGAAGGCACTCGAGTTCATGGATCCGCAGGAGCTCGTCGACGAGTTCGCCCGCTCGATCCGGCTCGAGCTGGACTACGGCCACGAGGCGCGGAACGCCGAGGCGTTCCATCGGAACTTCGCCCGCGACGAACGTGTCGTGGTGCCGCGCGTCATCCGGCAGTACTCGACGTCGAGGATCCTCACGCTCGAGTTCCTGCGCGGAACGAAGGTCGCCGACCTCGACCTCGAGTCGATGCGGCCCGAGGAGCGACGCGACGTCGCCTACAAGCTCGCGGACGCCTGGATGACCATGGTCTTCCGGCACGGGTTCTTCCACTCCGACCCGCATCCGGCGAACATCTTCGTCCTCGAGTCCGGAGCGCTCGGTCTCGTCGACTTCGGGCAGGCCGGGAAGCTGACCGAGGACGACATGGTCAAGCTCACGCGGCTGTTCGTCGACGCCGCGACGGAGAACGTCGATGCGATTCCGCGTCGTCTCCGCGAGCTCGGCGTGCGCTACGACCTCGCGCGTGAGGCCGAGTTCCGCTCCGAGCTGCAGGTCCTCTTCGACCGCTACTACGGCAGTCGGCTCTCGGACATCGACCCGATCCAGGTGATCCGCGAGGGGTTCCAGCTCATCTACGCGATGAATCTGAAGCTTCCGAGCCGGTTCGTGATCCTCGACAAGGCGATCGCGACGCTCGCGTCCGTGGGGCAAGAGGTGTACCCGGACTTCAACGTGTTCGAGGTCGCGAAGCCGTACGCGCGCGGGCTGCTGGCGGATCGCTTCCATCCTCGCGCGCTCTCGCAGCGCGCACGGACGGAGGCGATCGGGCTCGCGTCGGTGGCTCGCGACATGCCGTACCAGATCTCGGACGTGCTCGAGCAACTCCGCGCCGGGACGTTCCAGGTGCACATCGAGAACCCGGGCATCGACGAGATCGACGACCACATCGACAAGGCGACGAACCGCATCGCCGTCGCGGTCGTCATCCTCGGTGGGCTGATGGGCTCGGCGATCATCGGCGTGTTCGCCGAAGGTGGGCCGCACGCGGTGGGAATCCATCTCCTCGCGCTGATCGGCTTCGTCCTCGCGGGGGTGTTCGGGGTCTGGCTCGTGTGGGGCATCCTGCGCCACGGACGCCTGTAGCACCGAGCCATGTCGCCGCCGGACGACTGAGGAACGCTTGTCACGCATCCGCTGCAAAGGACATCTGGCGGTGCGCCTGTAGCCGGGCTAGCGTCGGCTGCATGCCGAGCGCAGTCCTCGTCGCCGAACCGGAGCTCGAGACGCGCGAACTCCTCGGCCGACAACTGCGCGACGACGGTTTCGACGTCCTCCGCGCGGCGCGTCGCAGCGAGGCGCTCGAGCTCGCCGAGACGGCGCGTCCCGACGTCGTGCTGCTTGCCGAGCTCGACCTCTGCCTGCGTCTCAGGCGCGGCGAGCCGGGGCGCACCTGGGATCGCAACGTCCCGGTGATCGTGCTCGCCGCGGGGTCTGATCCGGTCGAGCGCATCCGTGCGTTCGATCGTGGCGCCGACGACGTGCTCGGCAGGCCGTACGCATACGACGAGCTGCTCGCGCGCATCCGCGCGCTGATCCGGAGGACCGCGGGCGAACCCGACGACGTGATCGTCGCGGGCGATCTGGTCATCGACCGCCCGACTCGACGCGTGCACGTGCGCGACACGCTCGTCTCGCTCTCCGCCAAGGAGTTCGAGCTCGTCGCGAAGCTCGCCTCGCAGCCCTACCGCGTCTGGACGAAGGAAGAGCTCCTGCGCGATGTGTGGGGCTTCCGGGCGCTCGGGCGGACGAGAACCTTGGAATCGCATGCCTCGCGCGTTCGCAAGAAGCTCTGCGTCGGTCCCGGTGACCGCTTCATCGTGAACGTGTGGGGCGTCGGCTATCGGTTGCTCGAGTGACCGGCGTCAGCGGGCGCCTTCCAGCTCGAGAAGCCGGATCTTGCGGTCGAGCCCGCCGGCGTAGCCGGTGAGGTCGCCCGTCGAGCCGACGACGCGATGGCACGGAAGGACGATCGGGATGCGGTTGCGGTTCATCACCGTCCCGACGGCGCGGGCCGCGCGGGGATGGCCGACCTTCGCTGCCAGCGCGCCGTAGGTCGTCGTCGTGCCGTACGGGACGCGGGCGAGCGCGTCGAGGACGGAGACGGTGAACGGCGCAAGGGCGCGGAGGTCGAGTCGCAGGTCGAATGCGCGGCGCTTCCCCCCGAAGTACTCGTCGAGCTCGCGCCGTGCCTCGTGGACGCTCTGCGGGGAGCGGAGGACGCGGGGGCCGGCGATTCGCGTGAGCCGCTCGAGGTCTGCCGCCGGGTCGGGGTCGAACCAGATCGACGCCAGACCGCGGTCGGACGCCGCGACGAGCAGCTCCCCGATCGGCGAATCGACGATGTCGAAGCCGATGTCGACGAGTCCGAGCGTCGACGCCGCCTCGCGGAAGCGGCGATCCAGGTCGGGAGAGACGGTCATGAGGCGATCCTCCTTCGAATGCGCCGAACCCCCGTGGACGTGGCCTGTCTGGCAGCGTCCGGGGAAGAATCGAGGGCGGCGGCGATCTGGTCGTACGACAGGTCGTAGCCGTATCGGAGCACGACCGCGGCCCGTTCCTTGGGGCCGAGGCCGTCGGTGAGCTCGGCCAGCTCGGCGTATGCCGGGCGGGCGTCCACCGACGAGCTCTCGACGAGCTCGTCGGTGGGTCGAGCACGCCGCAGCGTGTCGAGTGCGACGTTCTGGGCGATGGTCAGGACCCACGCCCGTAGGTGCTCGCCGTGGTCGAGCCGCCCGTACGCGCGGAGCGCACGGAGAAAGGTCTCCTGGAACGCGTCCTCGGCACCCTGCGCGCCGAGTCGCCGCCGGAGGAGCCGCAGCACGACGCTGCGATGCTCCTCGTAGAAGCGCTCGAAGGGGGGAATCGCCACGTGCTGCATCATCCTCGTCTAACGGTCATCGCCGCCGATTTGTGAGCATGCAGGCATGAGAGCCGCCGTCGTGGGCCATGTCGAATGGATGGAGTTCGTGCCCGTCGAGGCCGTACCGCGGCCGGGCGAGATCGTGCACGCCGACGAGTCCTGGGAACAGGCCGCAGGCGGTGGCTCGGTTGCCGCCGTCCAGCTCGCGAAGCTCGCGGACTCGGTCGACTTCTTCACCGCGCTCGGAAAGGACGAACGAGCCCGACTTGCACGCGAGGAGCTCGAGGCACGGGGCGTCACGGTGCACGCAACGGTCGTCGACGCTCCGCAACGCAGTGGCTTCACGTACATCGACGACGACGGCGAGCGCACGATCACGACCGTCGGTCGCAAGCTCCACCCACGCGGCCACGACGAGACGCTCCCGTGGCACGAGCTCGCTCGCTGCGACTGCGTCTACTTCTGCGCGGGCGATGCGGATGCGCTTCTCCTGGCGCGCCGCGCGCGGGCATTGGTCGCGACGGCTCGCGAGCTGTCGATACTTCGACAGGCCTCGGTCGAGCTCGACGCGCTCGTCTCGAGCGGGAAGGACGAGGCCGAGCTGTACCACCCCGGGCAGCTCGACCCCGAGCCCCGTCTCGTCGTGACGACGTCCGGCGCGCTCGGAGGATGGGCGCAGCCGGGCGGCCCGTACAGCGCGGCGCCGCTTCCGCCCGATCCCGCAGATGCGTACGGTGCCGGCGACTGCTTTGCCGCGGGGCTCGCCTTTGCGCTCGCCGCGGGGCTCGAGGGTCTCGAGGCGCTCGACTTCGCCGCTCGCTGTGGCGCCGGCGCCCTCGCCGGGCCGGGCGTTCATGCCGAGCGAGTCCCGCTGACCTGAGACGCACGCCACGCGGGGATCGAACGGCGGCGGCCCGCGCACCGTCAGTGCGAGGGACTGAGGTGAAGCGAGTGGGGCACAGGGGTTGCGTGGTGGGTAGAAGTGGAGTAATGTGGGGCACCGTGGGAGGAGACGAGCCCATGACGAGCCCATGTTCTACGGAACCCACGAGCACACGATCGACGAGAAGAACCGGCTCACGCTGCCGGCGAAGTTCCGCGACGGCCTCGGCGGAGAGATCGTTCTCGTGCGCGGAATCGACCACACGGTCGACGTGTATCCGCGCAAGAGATGGGAAGCGAGCGTCGAGCGGATCACCGCGCTCGACTCGCTCACACGGGAGGCGCGCGAGATGAAGCGGTTCGTCTTCGCCGGCGCCGCCGTGACCGAGGTGGACAAGCAAGGTCGGATCCTCGTTCCGCCCGACCTCGCACGACATGCCGGCCTCGGGAGAGAAGTTGCGGTCGTCGGAGTTCACGACCACGTCGAGATCTGGGATCGCCCGGAATGGGCCACTCACGTCAGCGCTATCGAAGGGAGCGTCGGAGATGTTGCCGAACGTGCTGCGGACAGACGCGGCTGATCACGTCCCCGTGCTCGCGGAGGAGGTGCGCGAGCTTCTCGACGTGCAGCCAGGCGAGACGATCGTCGACGGGACGTTCGGCGCCGGAGGGCACGCGCGGCTCCTGGCCGCCGACCTGCAGGGGAGTGGAAAGCTCGTCGCGATCGACCGTGACTCCACCGTGCGGCCGTACTTCGACCGCGTCAAGGCGAGCCTCCGCGGCGTGCAGACACGGTTTCTCCGAGGCGACTACGCGGTCGTTCTCTCGCAGCTCGCGGGCAACGGTGTTCGGGCGGATGCCGTGCTCCTGGACCTCGGGCTCTCGTCCATGCAGGTCGATCGGCCGGAACGGGGCTTCTCGTACGCGACCGATGCTCCGCTCGACATGCGCATGGATCTCTCGGCCGAACAGAGCGCGGCCGATGTCCTCGCCACGTACGACGAGCGCGAGCTCGCGACCATCTTCCGGAAGTTCGGCGAGGAGCGCTATGCGCGGCAGATCGCGCGCGGGATCGCGCGCCGTCGCGTGGACGAACCGATCGAGCGTACGGGCCAGCTCGTCGACGTCGTGAAGGCTTCCATCCCGGCTCCGGCTCGCTTTGGCGAGGGGCACCCTGCCAAGCGGGTGTTCCAGGCGCTTCGGATCGAGGTCAATCACGAGCTCGAGTCGCTCGAGATCGGGCTTCCCGCCGCCTTCGAGATGCTTCGACCCGGCGGACGGCTCGCCGTGATCAGCTTCCACTCGCTCGAGGATCGGATCGTGAAGCGGTTCTTCCGCGACCGCGCGCGCGGTTGCACATGCCCGCCGGAGTTTCCCGTGTGCGTCTGCGGCAAGGAGCCCGAGGCACGTGTGCTGACGCCGAAGCCCCTTCGGCCGTCCGCAGGCGAGGTCGATCACAACCCGCGGGCGAGCTCGGCGCGACTGCGCGTCGTGGTTCGCGTCTGATGTCGGCGGTCGCGCAGGCGTCACGAGCGCCTCGATCGGCCTCGCGCCCGGCGAGCCGCGGGCGTTCGTGGGCGCTCGGTGGAGGCGTGTTCTGGATCGTGCTGCTCGCCGGGCTCCTCGCGGGCGTCGTCGCGGTCAACGTCGCGGTGCTGCGGCTGAATCTCCAGCTCGACGAGACGGGCAGAGAGCAGACGGAGCTCAAGACGGACATCACGCGGCTGCGGTCGGAGATCTCGAGTGCGGCGGCGACCACCCGTATCGAGCGGCTTGCCGAAGGCGAGTTGGGACTCGTCGAGGTCGAGCCGGAGGACACGACCTACATCCAGCTCGCGAAGTGAAGCCGGCTCCCACGAATCGAAGAATCGGCCTGCTCGCGGCCGCATTCCTCGTTCTGCTGGCCGCGACGCTCGCGAGGGCCGTCTGGATTCAGGTGGTCAAGGGTCCCGAGTACGCGGCGATGGCGCTGCGTCAGCATCGCGAGACCGTCGTCGTCCCGGCGGCGCGCGGCACGATCGTCGACCGGACCGGCGAGCCGCTCGCGCTCGGACGACTCGCCACCACGATCTACGCCAATCCGCGGCAGGTCGACCGGGCGCGCGATCTGACGCTTGCGGCCGGAAAGTACCTCGGCTCCGATCCCGCGGTTCTGTACCCGACGCTCGTCGACCGCTCGCGCGGCTTCGTGTACGTGGCGCGGAAAGCCGATCCGCGCAAGGCGGAGAAGCTCGAGAAGCTCGGCTACGCCGGGCTCGGTTTCTACCCCGAGGAGCTCCGTTACTACCCACAGGGGCCTGTCGCGGCGCAGATTCTCGGCTACGCCGGGCTCGACAACAAGGGTCTCGAAGGTCTCGAGCGGTCGCTCGAGGGGACGCTCGCCGGGCGGCCGGGAAGCCAGACGATCGTCAAGGATCCGTTCGGTCGAGCGCTCGACGTCGTCGAGACGAAGGCGGAGACGCCCGGCAAGAACGTCCGGCTCACCATCGATCGGCAGATTCAGGCCAATGCAGAGGAGGTGCTGCACGCGACGGTCCGACGCTGGGGTGCGCGGTCGGCCACGGCGGTCGTGATGGATCCGCAGACGGGCGCGGTCCTCGCGATGGCGACCGCGCCGCGATTCAACGCGAACAGGTTCGCGACGACGCGTGCCGACCGGAGACGGAACCGGGCTGTCACCGACACCTATGAGCCCGGATCGACGTTCAAGCTCGTGACCGTCGCGGCGGGGCTCGAGGAAGGGATCGTCAATCCGCGGTCCTCGTTCCTCCTGCCGCCGACGCTGCAGGTCGCCGATCGCACGATCCGCGAGGCCCATTCGCGCGGGACGGAGCGGCTGAATGTGCGGCAGATCGTCGAGTACTCCTCGAACATCGGCACGATCACGATCGCGCAGCGACTCGGCCAAGGCCGGCTCGCATCCTGGATCGACCGGTTCGGGTTCGGGAAGAGCACGGGGATCGACTTCCCGGGCGAGTCGGCTGGGTTCGCGCTGCCGGTCGACCAGTGGTCGGGGTCGACGATCGGCACCGTTCCCATCGGGCACGGCATCGCCGTCACCCCCATCCAGATGGCGCGCGCCTACTCGGTCATTGCGAACGGTGGGACGCTCGTCCGGCCGCATCTCATCGATCGGATAGACGGAACGAGCGTCTCGACGAAGAAGGTTCGGCGTGTCGTCTCCCGCGACGTCGCCGAGCAGATGCTGTCGATGCTCCGTGGCGTCGTCGTCGAGGGAACGGGCACCGAGGCCGCGATCCCCGGGTACACCGTGGCCGGCAAGACCGGCACCGCGGCGAAGATCGATCCGAACGGCCGCTATTCGACATCGCGGTACGTCGCGTCGTTCGTCGGGCTCGTGCCGGCGTCGAAGCCGAAGCTCGTCGTCATGGTGATGGTCGACGAGCCGCGCGGCGGCTTCTACGGCGGTGTGGTAGCGGCCCCCGCGTTCCGCGAGATCGCGCGCTTCAACCTCCAGTACCTCGAAATCCCGCAGGACGCACCGAAGTCGTCGTCGCCCGTCCGCTAGAACTGAGCATCGACATGACTGTGACAGCGACGCCGCCGCGAAGCGGTCGCCTTCGGGGATCTTCGCGGATCGGAACTCCGCGTTAGCGGATTCCGATCCTGCGACGGATATGGAGCTCGATGCCCTGATCCTGGCTCTCGCGCCGGGCGAGGTGACCGGGGGCCGCTCGGTCTCGATCGACGATCTCGCGTACGACACGAGGAGCGTCTCCCGCGGCGCGCTCTTCTTCTGCGTGCGTGGCAGCAGGACGGACGGGCACGATCTCGCGTGGGAGGCGATCGAGCGGGGCGCGGCGGCGCTCGTCGTCGAGCGGCCGCTCGACGTGGACGTACCGCAGCTTCTCGTTCCGTCGACCCGTGAGGCCATGGCAGTGGCTGCGGACGTCTTCTTCGCCGAGCCGACGAAGGAGCTCGAGCTCGCGGGCGTGACCGGGACGAACGGGAAGTCGACGACCGCGTTCCTCCTTCGGGGGATGCTTTCGGCCGCCGGTCGTCGGCCCGGTCTCGTCGGGACGATCGAGTGGGAAGTGGGGGGCGAGGTGCGACCCGCGCCGTTCACGACGCCGGAGGCGATCGACCTCCAGCGGCTGTTCCGTCAGATGCTCGACGCCGGGGACCGCAGCGCAGCCGTCGAGGCAAGCTCGCACGGCGCCGCTCAGCGGCGGCTCGACCGCGTTCGCTTCGACGCACTCGTCTTCACGAATCTGACGCTGGATCATCTCGATCTGCACGGCTCGATGGAGGAGTACTTCGGCGCGAAGCGCAAGCTCTTCACAGGCCCGCAGCCACCCCCCGCGGCGGTGAACGTCGGCGACGACTGGGGACGTCGGCTTGCGAGCGATCTCGAGGATCTCGGTCGCGCACCACTCGTCACCTTCGGCTTCGCGGCGGACGCGGAGGTGCGGCCGGTCGACCTCGAGCTCGGTGCGCACGGCAGCCGATTCCGCGCAGCGGGCATCGACATCGAGACGCACCTCCGTGGTCGCTTCAACGTCGAGAACGTCCTGGGCGCCGTCGCCGCAGGGCTTCTGCTCGATCTGGACGAGGATGCGATCGCGGCCGGAATCGCGAGCGTCGAAAGCGTCCCGGGTCGGTTCGAGGCGATCGACGAAGGCCAGTCGTTCGCGGTCGTCGTCGACTACGCCCACACGCCCGACTCGCTCGCGGCGGTGCTCGGTGCGGCGCGTGAGCTCGGGGCTGGGCGCGTGATCGTCGTGTTCGGCGCTGGCGGAGACCGTGATCGCGGCAAGCGGCCGCTCATGGGCAAGATCGCGGCGGAGCTTGCCGACGTGACGATCGTGACCTCCGACAACCCGCGCTCCGAAGAACCCCTCGCGATCATCCAGGACGTGCTCCAGGGGGCCGGGATGGACGTCGAGATCGATCCGGACAGGCGGAGCGCCATCGGACGCGCGATCGAGTTGGCGGAGGACGGCGACGTCGTCGTCATTGCGGGCAAGGGCCACGAGCAGGGGCAGGATGTCTCGGGCACGGTGACCCCGTTCGACGATCGTGTCGTTGCGCGCGAAGCGCTCGCGTCGTGATTCCCGTCGCGTTCGAGACGATCTCTGCGCTCGCGCTCGGGCGGCTCGAGCCCGATCGGGCGGAAGGGATGATCACCGGCATCGGCGCCGACTCGCGGACGGTCGGCCCCGGCGATCTCTTCGTCGCGCTGAACAGCGGGGTCGAGTACGTGGCCGAAGCGCAGGCGCGGGGCGCGGCGACGCTCGTCCCGGACGACCAGGAGACGGCGCTGGCCGCGCTCGCGACCCTCGTCCGCGAGCAGAGCGACGCGCAGGTCGTCGCCGTCGTCGGCTCGGCGGGGAAGACGACGACGAAGGACATCATCGGTGCGCTCTGCGCACCGCACGCACCGACGATCTGGGCGGAGAAGAGCCTCAACAACGAGCTCGGACTTCCACTGACCGTCTGCCGGATAGAGCCGGAGACGCAGATCCTCGTCACGGAGATGGGCATGCGCGGGCTCGGTCAGATCGCGGCGCTCTGCGCGATCGCTCGTCCGACGATCGTCGTCATTCCTCACATCGGGCCGGAGCACCTCGAGCTCCTCGTGACCGTCGAGCGGGTCGCGCAGGCGAACGCGGAGGCGATCGCGATGCTTCCTCCGGGCGGCACCGCCGTTGTCCCCGCGCGCGCGGACGAGCTCGAGCCGTACCTCGTACGCGACGACGTCACGCTCCGGCGCTTCGACCCAGACGAGGTCGAGGTCGGCGGCGGTACGACGCGGTTCGCGATCGGTGACGCGACGATCGAGCTCGAGCTTCCGTTCACGCAACGCCATCTCGCCGTGAACACGCTTGCCGCGCTCCACGCCTACGACACGCTCGGTCTCCCGCTCGACCGTGCGCACGAGGGCGTCGCCGGTATCCGTCTCTCGCCCTGGCGCGGTGAGGAAAGCCCGCTTCCGGGAGGAGGTTTCGTCGTGAACGACGCCTACAACGCGAATCCGGACTCCATGCGCGCCGCGCTCGAGCATCTCGCGGAGCGCGCCGGAGAGAGGCGGCGGATTG
Source organism: uncultured Gaiellaceae bacterium (assembly GCA_963833725.1). Taxonomy (GTDB): domain Bacteria; phylum Actinomycetota; class Thermoleophilia; order Gaiellales; family Gaiellaceae; genus GMQP-bins7. The sequence continues at coordinate 27,123 of CAWHYV010000015.1, read as the reverse complement.
CGATCCTCGGCGAGATGGCCGAGCTCGGCGATGCGTCCAAGGCGTACCACCGTGAGGTCGGAGCCGCTGCCGCGAACCTCGGGATCGACATCGTCGGCGTCGGCGATTCGGCCCGTGCCTACGCTCCCATCGTCTGGGCTTCGACCCCGGAAGAGGCTCTCGATCTCGTCAGCTCGCTCATCCGGCCGGGCGACGCGGTGCTCGTGAAGGCCTCGCGTGCGGTGGGACTCGAAGGCATCGCCGACGAGATCACGAACATCGCCCGCACATGGTCCCTGTCCTAATCGCAGGGCTGATCGCGATGGTCGCCGCCGTCGTGCTCGGGCCGAAGTTCATCGAGGTGCTCCGCGCGCGCAACCTCGGCCAGCAGATACGCGCCGAGGGGCCTGCGACGCACATCGTGAAGCAGGGAACGCCGACGATGGGTGGCCTCCTCATCATCGCGTCGGCCGTCATTCCCTTCCTCGTCCTCTCGCAATACACGGCAGAGGGCCTCACCGTGCTCTTCATCGTGCTCGGATGTGCGGCAATCGGGTTCACGGACGACTACCTCAAGCTCAGGCGCCGCCACTCGCTCGGCTTGCCGGGGCGCTGGAAGATGGTCGGGCTCGTGGCCGTCACGGTCGGCGCGGCGCTACTCCTGAACGAGAGCACGACATTCACGACCGACGTGTACGTCCCTCTCGCGGGGTGGTCGCTCGATCTCTCCTACGGGTACTACGTCCTGCTCTTCCTCGTCATCGCCGGAACCGTGAACAGCGCAAACCTCACCGACGGCGTCGACGGCCTCGCGGCCGGCGTCGTCGTGATCATGTTGCTGACGTTCCTCGCGATCGCGGGCATCGCGTGGATCCGCTCGGGTGACCCCGGCGCGCGGAGCGACACGCTCCTCGACGTCGCGACGCTCGCGGCCGCGCTCATCGGCGGGACGATCGGATTCCTCTGGTACAACGCCTTCCCCGCCGAGGTGATGATGGGCGACACGGGGTCGTTCGCGCTCGGCGGCGCCATCGCCGGCTTCGCGATCGTGACGGGGACGGAGATCCTGCTCCCGCTGATCGCGGGCATCTTCGTGATCGAGGTGCTCACGTGGATCATCCAGATCGTCAGCTTCAAGCGAACAGGCAGGCGCGTGTTCCTGATCGTGCCAATCCACCACCACTTCGAGATGAAGGCCTGGTCCGAGACGAAGATCATGGTGCGGTTCTGGATCGTCTGCGCGATCTTCTGCGCCTCCGGCTTCGCGCTCTTCTACCGCGACTTCCTCCAGTTCGTCCAGCCGTGAGATGAGCGATCTGGAGCTCGTCGGCGAGCGCGTGCTCGTCGTCGGTCTCGCGCGCTCCGGGAGGGCGGCAGCCGAGGTGCTCCGCGGTCTCGGAGCCGAGGTCGTCGGGTTCGATCGCGACCCGAGCTCGACGTGGGAAGGCTCCGCGAGCTCGGTGTCGAAGTTCATCGCGGAAGCGAGGAGGAGACGCTGCTACAGGGGATCGATCTCGTCGTGAAGAGCCCGGGAGTCCCGGGTGAGACGCTGCTCGTGGAGCGCGCGCGAAGCGCGCAGCGTTCCCGTCTGGAGCGAGATCGAGCTCGGCGCGCGGCTCCTTCCGAACCCGCTGCTCGGCGTCACCGGCACGAACGGCAAGACGACGACGAGCGAGCTTCTCGGTGCGGTGTTCCGCGCCGCCGGGCGACCCGTGGAGGTGGCAGGCAACGTCGGCCGCCCGCTGACGTCGCTCGTCGGCTCTGTGTCGCCGGACGCGTGGGTCGTGTGCGAGCTCTCGTCGTTCCAGCTCGAGGACGTCCACACCCTCACGCCGCGCGTGGGCGTGCTCCTCAACCTCGAGCCCGACCACCTCGACCGTCACGGCACGTTCGAGGAGTACGCCGACGTGAAGCTCAGGATGTTCGAGCGGCAGTCGGCCGACGACATCGCCGTCGTGCCGCAGGGTATTCGCGCCGTCCCAGGAGAGGGCCGTCGCGTCGAGTTCTCCGGACACGACGTGCTCCCGGCCGAGCCTCGCATTCCAGGACCGCACAACCGCGAGAACGCCGCGGCTGCGACTGTCGCGGCGCGCGCTGCCGGAATCGACGACGACTCCATCGCCCGGGCACTGACGACGTTCGAGGGCGTACCTCACCGCATCGAGCTCGTTCGCGAACGCGGCGGCGTGCGCTTCGTCAACGACTCGAAGGCGACGAACGTCGCTGCAGCGCTTCGCGCGCTCGCCTCGTTTCCCGCCGATCGCCTCCATGTGATCGTGGGTGGGCGCGGCAAGCACGAGTCCTACGCGCCGCTCGCGGCGGCGTTCAAGACAGGTGATGTCGCCTATCTGATCGGTGAGGCATCCGACGAGATCGCACCCGCGCTCGCGGCTGCGGGCGTCCAGCACGTGCTCGCGGGCGATCTCGAGACCGCAGTGGGCGAGGCTGCGGCTGCCGCATCGTCCGGCGACGTCGTCCTCCTCTCGCCCGCGTGTGCGAGCTTCGACCAGTTCCGCGACTTCGAGGCGCGCGGCGACGCGTTCCGCACGCTCGTGGAGGCGCTGCCGTGAGAGGTGGAGACGGGCATGCGGATCAGCGACTCGTCGTGTTTCTCACGCTCGGCCTCGTCGCGTTCGGGCTCGTGATGGTCTACAGCGCGACGTCTGCGTCCGCCGCGCTCGGGAACGGGGACCCGATGAGCTTCCTCAAGCGCCAGGCCGTGTACGCGCTCATCGGTGTCGTCTTCATGACGCTCGCCGCGCGCTTGGACTACCACCGGCTCCGCTACCTTGCCCCACCGCTCGTCCTCGCCGCGATCGTGCTCTGTGTGGCGGTCCTCGTCCTCGGACCGGCCATCAACGGCGCGCGCCGCTGGTTCATCGTCGGGCCTGCGAGCTTCCAGCCCTCCGAGCTCGCGAAACTCGCGCTCTGCCTCTTCGCTGCGACGTACCTCGCGCGGAGGCGAGCCCCGCAGACGCTCGGCGAGCTGATGAAACCGCTCGGCCTGCTCACGCTGCTCTTCGCAGGCTTGATCGTCGTCGAGCCCGACCTCGGAACCACGATCACGCTCTGCGGGATGATGCTCGCGATCCTGCTCGTCGCCGGGGTCCCCGTGCGTCTCCTCGTGGTGGCGTCGACTCTCGCACTCGGTCTCGGGCTCCTCGCGATCTGGATCGAGCCCTACCGCCGCGCTCGCGTGTTCAGCTTCCTCGACCCGTGGTCGGACGCGCAGGGAGCCGGCTTCCAGATCGTCCAGGCGACGATCGGAATCGGTTCGGGTGGGTTCACCGGTGCGGGCCTCGGCGAGGGAGTCGGGAAGGTGTCGTACCTTCCGGAGGCTCACACCGACATGATCTTCGCGGTCATCGGCGAGGAGCTCGGCCTGGTCGGCGCCACCTTCGTGATCTGCGCGTTCGCGTTGCTCGCGATCGCCGGCTTCCGTATCGCGATGCGCTGTCAGGATCCGTTCGGCAAGCTGCTCGCCGCGGGCATCACCGCGCTCGTCTGCGGCCAGGCCGCGATCAATCTTGCCGCTGCGCTGGGGATCGCTCCGCTGACGGGAATTCCGCTGCCGTTCGTCTCGTACGGCGGCTCGAGCCTCGTGGTCCTCCTCACGGGCATGGGGGTTCTCCTTAACATCGCCGTCAATGGAAAGGTCGTCACGGCTTCGGTGCGTCATCGCGGCGGGAGGGACAGCAGGGCACGTCCGGCCCGCGCTCGCAGTCGCGGAGGCGCTTCGCGCGCGCGGAGTGACGGTGACGTTCGCCGGGTCTCGCGGCCGCGTCGAGTCGCAGCTCGTTCCTGAGGCAGGCTTCGAGCTCGACACGTTCGCGATCTCGGGCTTCCCGCGCCGAATCGGATTCGGGCTGCTCCGGGCGATCGCTCAGGCCGTTCGGGCGCCGTTCGCGTGCCGCGGCATTCTCTCGCGTCGTCGGCCCGACGTGGTGCTGGGTGGAGGAGGCTACGTCGCAGGTCCGATGGTGCTCGCCGCACGGCTTCGCGGGATTCCGACCGCGCTGACCGAGGCCGACGCGCATCTGGGTCTTGCGAACCGACTCGCTGCACCTTTCGCACGCCGGGTGTTCCTCGCGTACGCGATCGACGGACGCAGCGGATCGAAGTACCGCGTCGTCGGGAGGCCGATTCCGGTCGCTCATCTCGGCGCCGAGCGCGATGCCGGGCGCGCGCGCTTCGGGCTTCCGTCGGAACGGCCCGTGCTCGCCGTGTTCGGCGGGCTCGCAGGCGCACAGGCCTTGAACGATTTCGCCGTGGAGGCGTTCGGGCCGAGCGGGCCTGCCGTCCTCCATGTCTCCGGCGCGCGCGACTACGAGGCGTTGCGTCCGCGCGTGTCGAGGGAGGATTACGTGCTGGTGCCCGCGACCGACGACTTCGGCGCAGCGCTCGCAGCCGCCGACGTCGCCATCTCGCGGGCGGGCGGCACGGTCTGGGAGCTGGCAGCGGCGGGTACTCCTGCGATCCTCGTGCCGTATCCGCACGCCACCGCCGATCACCAGACGCTGAACGCCCGCCACTTCGAGGCGGGCGGCGGGGCGGTCGTCGTGGATCAGAGCGAGCTCGCGCTGGTGCCTGCGCTCGTCGACGAGTTGCTCGGCGACGCCGATCGTCTCGCACGCATGAGCGGTGCGATGCAGGCCCTCGCAAGGCCCGACGCTGCGGACGTCGTCGCGGACGAGCTCGTCGCGCTCGCGGAGTCGCGTCGATGAGCGAGCGTCCACTCGCGGGCCGGCGCTTCTACTTCGTCGGAATCGGCGGGGCCGGATTGTCCGCGTATGCGAACTTCGCGCGTGCGTGGGGTGCGGAGGTGGCCGGGTGGGACGTGCGCGACACGATCTTCCTCCAAGCCGTGCGGGACGCCCGCGTCGACCTGGGCGGGGAGCCGGCGCCGCCGGTCGGGTTCGAGGTCGTCGTGTCGACGGCACACGCAGGCCGCATCGAGGGTCGCTCGCGCGCCGAGTTCCTCGCGGAGCTCGTCTCGCTGCGTCGCTCCATCGTGGTCGGCGGTGCGCACGGCAAGACGACGACGACGGCGATGGTCGCGTACGTGCTCCGCGAGCTCGGTCACGATCCGGCGTGGATCATCGGCGGCGTCGTCCCGCAGCTCGGCGGGAATGCCGGCGTGGGCGAGGGGTGGCTCGTCGTCGAGGGAGACGAGTCCGACCGCTCGATCGAGCTCCTGCGGCCGGAGATCGCTGCGGTGACGAACATCGAGCTCGACCACCATGCGACGTATGCCTCCGAGGCCGAGCTTGCGGCGTTCTTCGAGCGCTGGCTCGCGCAGGCGCCGCAGGCGGTGCGCGGATGGGAGGTCGCGCCGGCCGACCTCGAGCTGGCCGTTCCAGGCGCACACAATCGCGCCAATGCCGCGACGGCTCTCGCAGTGCTCGAGCGTGCAGGCGTGGAGCGCGACGACGCGGAGCGAGCGATCACGGCGTTCACGGGCGTCGGGCGAAGGTTCGAGCTCGTCGGTGAGCGCGGTGGCGTTCGCGTCGTCGACGACTACGGCCACAACCCGACGGAGATCGCCGCGGCGCTCGAAACGGCGCGGGAGCTCGCTCCGCGAACGCTGATCGCCGTGTACCAGCCGCACGTCTACGAGCGCACGCGGCAGCTCGATCACGAGCTCGGCCAGGCGCTCGGTATTGCCGACGCCGCGGTGGTCACGGACGTGATCGGCGGGCGCGACGCGCCGCTCCCCGGGGTGACCGGGAAGCTCGTCCTCGACCGCATTCCGCCGCCGACCCGCAGGGGATGGGCTCCGACACTCGACGACGCAACCGCGCTGACGCTCGCCTGGGCGCGGTCGGGCGACGTGATCGTCACGCTCGGCGTCGGCGAGCCGTGGCGGATCGCCCGCGGGGTGGTAGAGGGACTTCGGTCGTGATGCAGGTCGAGCGGGGCGTCGAGCTCGCGAAGCTCACGACGCTCGGCGTCGGTGGTCCGGCGCGTGCGCTCGCACGACCGCGCTCGGTGGCGGAGCTCGGTGAAGCGCTGCGCTTCGCGCGTGACGAGAACCTCGACGTCCTCGCCGTGGGTCTCGGCTCCAACCTGCTCGCCGCGGACGACGGTGTCGAGGCGTTGGCGCTTCGGCTCGAGGGCGAGCTCGCCGCTGTCGAGGTCGCCGGCTCGACTCTTCGCGCCGGCGGCGGGGCGACGAACGCCGTCTGCCTCCATCGAGCACGCGATGCAGGACTCGGCGGGCTCGAATTCGCGTGTGCGATCCCCGGCACCGCGGGCGGCGGCGTGTTCATGAACGCGGGGGCGTACGGCCGCGACTGGTCGGACATCCTCGTCCGGGCGCTCGTCGTCACGGCAGACGGCGAGTCCTGGATGTCGCCGTCGGAGCTGGGCCTGTCGTACCGTCACTCGGCGCTCGGCTCGCGAGACGTGGTCGCACGCGTCGAGTACCGGCTCGATCCGCGATCTCCGGCAGAGGTCAAGGCGACCGTTGCAGACCTCGTCGCTCGCCGCAAGGAGACGCAGCCGACCAACAAGCGCACCTGTGGAAGCGTCTTCAAGAACCCACCCGGCGAGATCGGAGCGGGGAGGATGCTCGAGCTTTGTGAGCTGAAGGGCTATCGCGTCGGCGGCGCCATGATCTCGCCGAAGCACGCGAACTTCATCGAGAACGCAGACGGCGCGACGAGCGCCGACTGCATCGCGCTCATGGTGGAGGCGCGGCGTCGTGCGCGGGAGCAGTTCGGGGTCGAGCTCGAGCGCGAGGTCGTCTTCGCCGGTCTGCCTGACCTTCCGCCCTCACGTAGGCGTCCGGAGACGCGCGACTGAAATCCGCACGCGCAGATTTCGGTCTTGCGGATGAGTGCCGCGGCCGCGAAGCGGACGCCTTCAGGGGTCTGCGCGACTGAAATCTGCACGCGCAGATTTCGGTCTTGCGGATAGGACAGCGTAGGAGGCGCTCGTCGCGCGCCGAATCCTGCCGCATGGTCGGCGGACGAAGTGCGCGCGGATCGCGTCGGCACGCTGCTGCGGCAAGCGTCGTCGTCCCGTTTCCGCGAGGTGCGGCCGGTGCTCGTCTTGATCTCGTGCGCTTCGTCCCGTCCGGCCGCTCGTTGCTCGCCACGATCGGCGTGCTCGTCGCCGTCGCGGCGGCGTACTGGGTCGCGTATTCGACTCCCGTCTTCGCCGTCGAGCGGGTCGAGGTCAGCGGGGCGCCTCCCGACGTTTCGCGCGAGGTCGATCGGGCAACGCACGAGCTCCTGGGACGCAGCCTCGTCGCGATCGACGCCGACCAGGTCGAAGGAGTGTTGCGTGCGCTTCCGGCGGTCGCCGGTGTCTCGGTCGACCGCGCGTTCCCGCACACGCTCGTCGTCAAGGTGGCGCCGGAGCGACCCGTTGCGGTCGTGCGACGCGGCGACTCGTCCTGGCTCGTCACCGGGGCGGGCAAGGTGATCGGAGGGATCGAGACGGGGACACAGCGTGCACTGCCGCGCCTGTGGCTCGCCAAGAGAACGACGATCCGGCTCGGTGGGTCGATACCGGCCGGCTGGGTTCCCGCGACGCGCGCGCTCGCAGAGGCGCAGTCGGTCGGCCTCGGGTCCCGGGTCAAGGGCATCAGACCCGCAGGCGACGAGCTCACGCTCGTCCTGCGGCGGGGGGCCGAGTTGCGCCTCGGGCGCGCCACGGAGGTCGGCCTGAAGCTCACGGTCGCCGCCCGCGTGCTCCGCCTGGTCGACGGGCGGACGGCATACGTGGACGTCAGCGTCCCCCAACGCCCGGTCGTCGGATGACAACCTTCAAGTCTCTACTTGAACCTTAGACAGGAAGGAATCGGGTCCGTTGACAATGCGAGGGAGGAGGCCTACCCTCGGGAGCGAAGAACGTTCGACCAGTCGGACGTTCAATGCGAACTTCACCTTGAGGTGGGTTGAGACATGAGCAATCAGCTAGGGAGCTACCTCGCCGTCATCAAGGTCGTCGGTATCGGCGGCGGCGGCACGAATGCCGTGACGCGGATGGTCGAGGCCGGTGTCTCTGGCGTCGAGTTCGTCGCGGTGAACACGGACGCGCAAGCACTCCTCATGACCGAGTCCGACGTCAAGATCCACATCGGCTCGCGCGCGACCCGGGGCCTCGGCGCCGGTGCCGACCCGAGCGTGGGGAGGGCCGCTGCAGAGGAGAGTCGCGACGAGCTGAAGGAGGCGCTCAAGGGCGCGGACATGGTGTTCGTCACGGCGGGCGAGGGTGGCGGCACGGGAACCGGTGGCGCACCCGTCATTGCGGACATCGGACGCGAGATCGGGGCGTTGACCGTCGGCGTCGTGACGCGACCATTCGCGTTCGAAGGCAAGCTGCGCGCCGATCAGGCCGAGCACGGCATCCAGTCGTTGCGCGACAGCGTCGACGCACTCATCGTCATCGAGAACGATCGACTCCTCCAGGTCGTCGAGCGCTCGACCCCGGTCACCGAGGCGTTCACGATGGTCGACGACATCCTCCGGCAAGGCGTGCAGGGCATCACCGACCTCATCACGGTGCCCGGCCTCATCAATCTCGACTTCGCCGACGTGCGGACGATCATGAAGGACGCGGGCTCCGCCCTCATGGGCATCGGCGTCGCTCGAGGCGACAATCGGGCGGTCGAGGCGGCTCGCGCGGCGATCTCGTCGCCACTGCTCGAGCAGACGCTCGATGGAGCCACGGGGATCCTCCTCAACGTCACGGGCGGCCCGGATCTGGGGCTCGCCGAGGTCGACGAGGCGGCGGAGGTCGTGCGAAGTGCAGCCGACTCGAACGCGAACGTCATCTTCGGTGCAGCGATCGACGAAGCGATGGGAGACGACGTTCGGGTCACCGCAATTGCGACCGGGTTCGGCGCGCGCACGACGAGACGGCGGCGCGTCGAGGCGCCCGTCGGGGCGTTGACATCGTCGGAGCGGTCGACGTTCGACGCGCCGAGCGTCCGCGACGTCGAGATCGACATTCCGTCCTTCCTGAAAGAGGACTGAGCCGGGTCTTCCGCCGATCGCGACTCCGCGTGTGCGGAGTCGCGATCGCGACGACCGCAGGGAGGCGTCCGCTTCGCGGCCGCATCCTCCGTGGACCTCGCCGTCTGGCGGGTGTTCGCGAGTCGTTAGAGTCGCCTTCCGTGGAAGCGACGCTCTTGCGCACGCCGCTGTACGAGCGCCACGTGGCGCTCGGCGCGCGCATGGTGCCCTTCGCCGGCTACGAGATGCCCGTGCAGTACGAGGGCGTCATCCCCGAGCACAGGGCGGTTCGAGCCGACGCCGGGGCGTTCGACGTCTCGCACATGGGAGAGCTTCACGTCGACGGGCCGACGGCGCAGGCCTTCCTCCAGGGCGTGCTGTCGAACGACATCGACGGGCTCGAAGACGGCGAGGCGCAGTACACCCTGCTGACGAACGAGGTCGGCGGAATCGTCGACGACCTCATCGCCTACCGGCTTGCACACGGGCAGTTCTATCTCGTCGTCAATGCGTCGAATCGCGCCGCGGTGTACGACTGGCTGAAGGAGCGCGAGCCGCGCGGCTGCGAGGTGCGGGACGCCTCGGACGAGTACGGCCTCGTTGCCGTGCAAGGCCCGCGTGCGCTCGAGCGTCTCGGTCTCCCCGAGGCCGCGGCGTTCACCCATGCGATGGGCGCGCTGGACGGGGTCGAGGTCATGGTCGCGCGCACCGGCTACACGGGCGAGCAGGGAGTCGAGCTCTGCTGCGCGGAAGACGACATCGTGGCGCTCTGGGACACGATCCTCGCGCGCGGCGTGACGCCGTGCGGGCTCGGCGCGCGTGACACGTTGCGGCTCGAGGTCTGCTATCCGCTCCACGGCAACGACATCACCGCCGAGACCGATGCGATCTCCGCAGGTCTCGGCTGGGCGTGCGCACTCGACACGGAGTTCACGGGAGTCGAGACTCTTCGCCGGATCAAGGCGGACGGTCCGGCCCGGAGGCTCGTGCCGTTCGTGATGGAGGAGCGCGCCGATCCCACGTCAGGGGATGCCGATCGAGGGCGGCGGCGAGGTCACGTCGGGGACGCACTCGCCGATGCTCGACGTCGGAATCGGAATGGGGTACGTCCCGACTCCGAACGCGACGTTCGACTCCGAGCTCGTGATCGACGTCCGCGGCAAGCTGCGGCGCGCGCGGGTCGTGAAGAAGCCGATCTACCGGAAGGAGACCTAGTGCCCGCTGCAGAGAGCTATCCGGAGGACCTTCGCTACCACCCCGAGCACGACTGGGCGCGGATCGACGGCGACGAGGCGACGCTCGGCGTCACGTGGTTCGCCCAGGACTCGCTCGGCGAGCTCGTCCACTACGAGGCGCCCGACGTCGGCGCGACCGTGACGAAGGACGAGTCGTACGGCGAGGTCGAGTCCGTCAAGGCCGTCTCGGACATCATCGCGCCGCTCTCCGGTGAGGTGCTCGACGTCAACCAGAAGGTGATCGACGAGCCCGAGGCCGTGAACGACGATCCGTACGGCGAGGGCTGGCTCATCCGGATCCGCATGTCGGACTCGTCCGAGCTCGACGCGTTGCTGGACGCCGAGGCGTATCGCGCCCACGTCGCAGAGCAGTAGGCGAATGGGCTACCTGAGCCTCACCGACGAGGATCGCGCGGAGATGCTCGCCGCGATCGGCGTCTCGTCGACCGAGGAGTTGTTCGAGCAGATACCGACGGGCGTGCGGTTCGAGCGTGCGCTCGACGTTCCGCCCGCCCTTCCGGAGCTGGAGCTCGTTCGCCATCTCACGGAGTTGGCCGACCGCAACGCTCACGCGGGAGTCGAGCTCTCGTTCCTCGGCGCGGGGATCTACGACCACTACGTACCGGCGGTCGTCGACGTCCTGCTCTCGCGCGGCGAGTTCCTCACCGCGTACACGCCGTACCAGCCGGAGATGAGCCAGGGTGTTCTGCAGGCGATCTTCGAGTACCAGACCGCCATCTGCGAGCTCACCGGAATGGATGTGTCGAACGCGTCCGGCTACGACGGCTGCTCGGTCGCTGCCGATGCGTGCTTCGTCGCGAAGCACACGAGCGACCGTGCGAAGGTCGTCCTCGCGGAGACCCTGAACCCGCAGGTGCGTCAGGTCGTCAAGACGTACGCACGCGGCTTCGGGCTCGAGGTGGTGGAGGTTCCCCATCGCGGCGGGACGATCGATCCCGAGGAGCTCTCCGCCGCTGCCGCGGACGCTGCCGCCGTGATCTTCCAGCAGCCGAACTTCTTCGGGTGCCTCGAGCCGGCGCCCGAGCTCGCTGCCGCGGCAGAGGACGCGGGTGCGCACGCCATCGCACACGTCGATCTCATGTCCCTCGGCGTGCTCGAGGCGCCCGGCGCGTACGGGTGCGCGATGACGATCGGCGAGGGGCAGAGCGTCGGCTGCCCGCCGCTGTACGGCGGGCCTCACTACGGCTTCTTCGCGGCGCGCCAGGAGTTCGTGCGACGCATGCCCGGCCGCATCGTCGGCGAGACGGTCGATCTGGACGGGCAGCGCGCGTTCGTTCTCACGCTCCAGACGCGAGAGCAGCACATCCGGCGCGAGAAGGCGACGTCCAACATCACGACCAACCAGACGCTCCTCGCGCTGGCGGGGCTCGTCACGTTGACATGGCTCGGCCCACAGGGGCTACGGGAGGTCGGTGAGACGTGCGCCGCTCTCACCGAGTACGCGAAGGAGCGCATCGACCTTCCTCTCGCGTTCGAGCGGCCGACGTTCAACGAGGTCGCCTTGCGCACGCCGCGCCCGGCGAGAGACGTCATCCGCGATGCACGCAGCCGAGGCGTCCATCCCGGCTACGCGCTCGGCCGCGACTACCCCGAGATGGACGACGTGCTGCTCGTGGCTCTCACGGAGAAGCGAAGCCCGGCAGACGTCGACCAGCTGGCCGCCGTGCTCGCGGAGGTGTGCTGATGGAGCTGATCTTCGAGAAGAGCCGCGCAGGACGCCGTGCAGGGCGCGTGCCCGACTACGGGCTCGCGAAGCCCGAGTTGCCGGCGGAGCTTCGTCGCGCGCGACCGCCACGGCTTCCGGAGGTCGCGGAGTCCGAGATCGTTCGACACGTGACGGCGCTCGCCGATCGCACGTTCGGTGTCGACACCGGCTTCTATCCGCTCGGCAGCTGCACCATGAAGCACAACCCGCGTGTCAACGAGCGCGTCGGACGGCTCGCGGGCTTTCGCGACCTCCATCCGTGCCAGGAGGACGACGGCGCGCAGGGCGCGCTCGAGCTCATGTGGCACCTGCAGGAGATCCTTGCCGAAGTTGCCGGCCTGCCCGCAGTGACGCTGCAGCCGGCGGCAGGTTCCCAGGGCGAGCTCACCGGGCTCATGCTGATGCGCGCCTATTTCGCGGATCGCGGCGAGGAACGCGACACGATCATCACTGCGGATACCGCACACGGGACGAATCCGGCGAGTGTCACGATGGCGGGGTACAAGCTCGAGAAGGTCGAGACCGACGCACGCGGGAACCTCGATCTCGACGATCTGCGCGGCAAGGTGAACGAGCGGACGGCAGGGCTCATGCTCACGAATCCGTCGACCCTCGGCCTCTTCGACGAAGGAATCGAGGAGGTCGCGCGGATCTTCCACGGGGCGGGCGCCCTCCTCTACTACGACGGCGCGAATCTCAACGCCGTCGTCGGAATCTCGCGACCCGGGGACATGGGCTTCGACATCGTCCACTACAACCTCCACAAGACGTTCTCGCAGCCGCACGGAGGCGGTGGCCCGGGCGGCGGCCCGGTCGCGGTGCGCGAAACGATCGAGCCGTATCTGCCCGCGCCGGTCGTCGTGCGTGACGGCGACACGTTCAGGCTCGATCACGACCGTCCGAGGTCGATCGGCCGCGTGCGGGGGTTTGCAGGGCCGTTCGGGGTCTTCGTGCGCTCGTACGCGTACATGCGCGCGTACGGGCCGGAGCTGCGCGAGATGTCGGAGGTCGCGGTGCTGAACGCGAACTACCTTCTCGCGCGCCTCCGTGACGCCTACGACCTCCCGTACGACCGCCACTGCATGCACGAGTTCGTGCTCTCCGCGCGGAACCTCAAGCGCGAGCACGGGATCACGGCTCTCGACGTTGCGAAGCGGCTCATGGACTACGGGATCCACCCGCCGACGATCTACTTCCCGCTCGTCGTCCCCGAGGCGCTCATGATCGAGCCGACGGAGACGGAGCCGAAGGAGCGTCTGGACGACTTCGTCGACGCGATGCAGGCGATCGCACGCGAGGCGGCGGAGTCGCCGGAGCTGCTCAAAGAAGCGCCGCACGGTCGCCCGGTACGTCGACTCGACGAGGTGCGGGCGGCGAAGCAGCCGATCCTGCGCTACGCCTTCGACGATTCTTCAGGCGCAGCAAGGGAATCCGCTAGCGCGGATTCCCGTGCGCGCGAAAATCCCTGAAGCCGGCCGCTTTGCGGCCGGGTCGTAGCTGCTCCCCGACCGGACTCGCGGTCGACGGTGCAGTTGCCGGAGCGCGCGTCCCCTACTCGACTGCGCGTAGCTGCACGGCAGGCTCCCAGAGCTCGAAGCGGTTCCCTTCGGGGTCGACCGCCCAGCCGAAACGGCCGATGCCTTCGACCTCGTGCGTCGTGTCGTCCACCTCGACGTCCGCGTCGCGGAGCTGCGAGAGCATCGCGTCGAGGTCGCGGACCGTGTAGTTGACCATCCCCTGCTTCGCCGCGGTCCAGTAGTCCGTGTCGTCCTCGAACGCCGACCAGACGGTGTTGCGGCTCTCCGGGAAGATCCCGTAGCTCTGGTCGGGCTCACGCGGAACGCCGAGGTTGTTTTCGTACCACGCCGCCAGGGCATCGGGGTCGCGTGCACGGAAGAAGACACCGCCGATCCCGGTGACGCGCTCCATCAGCGAACGGACGCTAACTGACCGCAGGCAGCCTCGATGTCGCGACCTCGCGTGAGGCGTACGGTTGCTGGGATCCGTGCGCGCTCGAGCACGGCCCTGAACCGCTCGATCGTGTCTCGGGACGAGCCGTCGTAGAAGCCGGTCGGGTTGTACGGGATGAGGTTGACCTTGAAGGAACGAGGATCGAGGACTGCCGCGAGCCCCTTGGCGTCCGCCGGCGAGTCGTTCACGCCGGCGAGCATCACGTACTCGACGAACACCTTGCGGCGGCGCAGTTCGACGTAGCGTCGGCACTCCGCGAGCACGTCGGCCAGGGGGTAGCGGTCGTTGACGGGCATCAGCTCGGAGCGCTTCGCGGGATCGGCAGCGTGGATCGAGATCGCCAGCCGGATGGGCTGATCGACGTCGTCGACGAAGCGGGTCAGTCCAGGCATCCAGCCGACCGTGGAGATCGTCGTTCGCCTGTGGGTGATGCCGAGGTCGGGGAGGCGGCGCGCCGATGCGAGCACCTCGTCGAAGTTGAGGAACGGCTCGCCCATGCCCATGTACACGGCGTGGTCGACGCGCTCGCGCTGTCGGAAGTGCAGGGCCTGGTCGACGATCTCCCAGGCGGTGAGGTTCCGACCGAAGCGCATCGCACCGGTCGCGCAGAACGTGCAGGTGAGCGGGCAGCCCGACTGAGACGAGAGGCAGACCGAGCGGCGACCGTCGCGATAGCGCATGAGCACTGCCTCGATCGGATGTCCGTCGGCCGTTCGGAAGAGCGTCTTCAGCGTCCCGTCCTTCGACTCTCGCTCGGACACGACCTCGAGCGACGAGAACGGCACGGATGCGGCGAGTGTCGTCCTCAGCGCCTTCGGGAGCGTGGTCATGTCCTCGTACGACGCGGCGCCGCGCGCGGTCCACTCCCACACCTGCCGCGCGCGGTAGGCGGGTTCGCCCTGTTCGGCGAGGGTGCGTTCGAGGAGCGCGAGATCCACGTCCGGACGGTACCGTCCCGCGCGTGATCGACCTCCGTTCGGACACCGTCACGCGGCCCACCGAGGGCATGCGGCGAGCGATCGCCGACGCGGCGGTCGGTGACGAGCAGAAGCGGGAAGACCCGTCGGTCAACGCTCTGCAGGAACGCGTCGCGGCGCTGCTCGGACACGAGGCGGCGATCTTCGTGCCGACCGCGACGATGGCCAACCAGATCGCGCTCAAGCTCCATTCGCGGCCCGGTGATGTGCTCATCGCCGAGGAGAACGCACATGTCGTCATCTACGAGTACGGCGGTGCTGCGGTCCATGCCGGGCTCCTCACCCTCGGTCTGCCGGGCGATCGCGGACGCTTCACCCCCGACCAGGTCCGTCGCGCAGCCGAGCCGAGCTCCAAGGTGGCCGATCAGCGCGCAGCCGTGCTCTCGCTCGAGAACACGCACAACGCGTCGGGTGGCCGCGTGTGGCCGCTCGCCGAGCTCGGGGACGTCGTGTCCACGGCCCGAGGGATGGGGCTTCGAGTCCACCTCGACGGCGCGCGGCTCCTCAATGCGTCGACGGCGCTCGGCCTCTCCCCGTCGGCGATCGCAGGCCAGTTCGACACCGTCACGCTGTGCCTCTCGAAGGGTCTCGGCTGTCCTCTGGGCGCGCTTCTCGCCGGCTCGCACGAGCTGATGGAGCAGGCCTGGCGCGAGAAGCACCTGTTCGGCGGCGCCATGCGCCAGGCAGGCATCGTCGCCGCCGCGGGCGTATACGCACTCGATCACCACGTCGAGCGGCTCGCGGACGATCACGCTCGAGCGCGGACGCTCGCCGAGGCGCTTCACGCCGCGGGCGTGGCGATCGACCTCGACCAGGTCGAGACGAACTTCGTGCAGATCGACGTCGCACCGCTCGGCGTCGACCGAGCCGAGGCCCTGAGACGACTTCTGGCCGCAGGGATCGGGCTCTCGACGACACCGCATCCGACGGTGCTTCGCGCCGTTACGCACCTCGAGATCGCCGACGAGGACATCGTGCTCGCCACGGAGCGGATCCCCGCGGCGCTGCGCGCGTAGCCCGGACGACGACGAGGTTCACGCGGGAGAGTGCCGCCATCTGCTCTCGTGCGTCCGCGATCGCGCAACTCGACGTCGGCGCTCGCCCGACCCGAAAGGTGACACCGAGAGCAGGTACGGGAGATTCGCCTTCCAGTACGAAGACCGGGATCCCGGCGACCTCGTGCCGTGCGACCCCGATCTCGGCCATGCCTTACCGGTCGCCGGCGACGAAGAACGCGACGACGACGACGCCGTAGCCGGCGAGGAGTGCGACGCCACGCGCCCTGCTGGACTGACCCCCGAACAGCACAAGCGCGGCGAAGGCGACCGAACCGCCGAGCGCCGCGATCTCGACGGGGCGGAAGCTCAGTGAGAGCGGGTCGATGAGCCAGGAGAGGAGCGCGACGGCGGGGATGAGGAAGACGGCGACCTGTGCGGCCGACGCGAGGGCGATCTCGGCAGCGAGGGCGATCTTGCCGCGGTGCGCCACGACGATTGCGCCGCCGTGCTCGGCCGCATTCCCGACGATCGCCACGACGACGGCCGCGACGAAGAACTCGCTCAGGCCCGCCTTGTCCGCGAACGCCTCGAGCGAGCCGACGAGGATCTCTGCGACGAACGCGGTCAGCACGGTCGCGACTGCGAGCGCACCGAGTGCGGCCCGCATCGACCAGCCCTCGATCTCGTCGTCGGACGCAACGTGCATCGTGTGATGGCGCCGCAGCGAATACCAGGTGACAGCGACGTAGACGAACAGGAGCAC
This sequence comes from uncultured Gaiellaceae bacterium, assembly GCA_963833725.1. GTDB lineage: Bacteria > Actinomycetota > Thermoleophilia > Gaiellales > Gaiellaceae > GMQP-bins7. Next base: position 10,511 of record CAWHYV010000015.1, on the reverse strand, counting down.
GATCGAGATCGCCGCGGACACCTGCGCGAGGGCATCGGTATCGGGATCGCCGTCCCACCCCGGCACGGACGGGATGAGGAAGAGCAGCGTCGCGAACGCGATCAACCCGAACGAGAGGAAGCTCGAGTAACGGTCGATACGCCCGCGACCACCCGCGACGAGCGACGCGCCGAGGACGAGCAGGAGGTTGCCGACGACGCTTCCCGTCAGTGACCCGCGGACGACCTCGGTGAGGCCTTCGTTCACGGCGATGAGCGCGATGATCAGCTCGGGCGCGTTCCCGAACGTCGCGTTGAGGAAGCCGCCGATTCCCGGCCCGGTGTGCTCGGCGGCGTGCTCGGTCGCCTCGCCGATGAACCAGGCCAGCGGTATGAGCGAGACGGCCGCCAGCACGAACTGCAGGGTGTCGGGCGGGTGCGCGAGGTAGTGCAGCGCGATTGTGATCGGCGCGAGCGCGAGCGACGCGAAGAGGGCCTTGCGTAGCACCGCGACGGACCCTACCGACGGTTCCCCGACGCGGACCCGCTGTCGCCACTGCCTGAAAACCGCCGACTTGTCAAGACTTGCGGCGGACGCCGAACGGTGAACACAATCGGGGCGTGCAAGAAGCAGTCGCAGGGATCGAGCTCCCGCTCCGGATCCAGGACGAGGTGGCCTGCCGCCACTGCGACGTCCACTGCGAGAAGGTCGTCTACCCCGGCGCCTGCCTGAAGATGGCGTGTCCGTTCGTCTACGCGTACGAGGCGTGGGGGCACACATACGTCGGGTGCATGCAGAAGATCTACGACGTCGAGATCGACCTCGATCTGCTCGAGGAGGCCGAGTCCGGTCGCGGAGGATTCGGTGCCGTTCGCGCTCGCCGCGCACCGCTGCCGATGTGCGAGGTCGAGGTCGTGGGGACGTATCCGCACCGCGAGGACGACCTCGGATGTCGCATCCCCGAGTTCCACGAGCTCCCGCGCGAGCGCGCGACCTTCCGCGTCTTCGCGACGATCGACTCCTAGCGGCGCCTCGCCCAGCGTCGCTGCCCGCGGCGTCGAAGCACGCGCATTCGATCGAGATCCTCGGTCGCCTCGCCCTTGTCCTCCCACGTCTCCGTGATCGCGGGGAGCTCTGCGAAGGCGGGGTGACCGAGAAACGTCGCAAGCCCGTCGCCGATGAGCCCCCGGCCGACGAGCTCGTGTCGGTCGCGGTTCGATCCGAGCGGCGTCTGCGAGTCGTTGACGTGGAGCACGCGGACGCGTTCGAGTCCGATGCGCGCGTCGAGGTCCTCCAGCGCTTCGTCGAGCGCGTCGGGATCTGCCACGTCGATGCCGGACGCCCACCAGTGGCACGAGTCGAGGCAGAGACCCAGCCGTGGATGTCGATCCGCTGCGTCGGAGAGCGCTGCGAGCTCGCGGATCGAACGGCCGATCGTCCCGCCTGCGCCCGCTGCGTTCTCCATGCAGAGCCAGAGGTCGTCGGTCGTCAGCTCGAGGAGCTCGCGAAGCGCGGGCTCGACGAGCGCGACCGCGTCGTCGAAGCCGAGACCGAGGTGCGAGCCCACGTGGAAGACGACCGCCTCGGCACCGATCGCATCCGCCGCCTCCATCGTCGAGCGAAGCGCGGCGAGGGACTTCGCTCGCACCTCGGGGTCGCGACTCGCGAGGTTGACGAGGTAGAGCGCATGACAGGAGACCGCCTTCACGCGAGCCTGACGGCGCCGCGCGCGGAAGCGGGCGACCTCCTCCTCCGTGTGCGCTGTCGGTCGCCACATCCGCGGGCTCTGCGTGAACACCTGGACGGCGTTCCCGCCGATCTCCTCGACCCGGTCGATCGCCTTCGAGATGCCCCCGGCCGCGGACACGTGGGCGCCGAAGAGCATCCGACTACGCTACTTCCCGGCGCAAGACCGTCCGATCCGCAGAAGCGGATCGGACGATCGCGCGAACACCCCTGAAGCGCGACGGCTTCGCCGCCGCGGTCGTCGTGTCTACTCGGCGTACGGAAGTACGCTACTTCGCCTATGTCCGTCCGCGTTCGCATGGCTCCGTCGCCCACCGGCTTCCTGCACATCGGGGGCGTGCGCACGTTCCTCTTCAACTGGCTCTTCGCCCGTGGGCGCGGCGGTGAGTGCCTCCTGCGGATCGAGAACACGGACACGAGCCGCGAGGTCTCCGAGTCCGTCGAGCAGATCGAGCGCTCGCTGCGCTGGCTCGGCATCGAGTGGGACGGCGAGACGACGTTCCAGCTCGACGTCATGGAGCGCGCCAAGGACGAGGCGCGTCGGTTGGTCTCGGAGGGCGCGGCGTACGAGGACGAGGGAGCGATCCGCATTCGCATGCCGACGAGGGCTCGACGTCCTGGGAGGACGCGATCAAGGGCCGCATCGAGGTGCCGAACGCCGAGCTCGAGGATCTCGTCCTCGTGCGGTCGGACGGCCGCCCGACCTACAACTTCGCTTCGCCGCTCGAGGACTGGCTCGACGGGATCACGCACGTCGTCCGCGGCGACGACCACGTCTCGAACACGCCGAAGCAGATCAACGTCCTGCACGCGCTCGGGGCGGAGCCGCCCGTCTACGCACACGTCCCCAACGTGTTCGGAGCGGACGGGAAGAAGCTCTCGAAGCGCCACGGCGCCGTCTCCGTGGACGAGTTCCGCGAGGCCGGGTACGTCCCCGAGGCGCTGATGAACTTCCTCGCGCTGCTCGGCTGGGCGCCCGACGGCGAGACGACGATCATGGGGCGCGACGAACTCGTCGAGCGCTTCTCGCTCGAGCGAGTCGGCTCGAGCCCGGCGACGTTCGACTACGCGAAGCTCGACTGGATGAACGGCGTCTACCTGCGAGCACTCGAACTCGGTGACTACGCGGACCGCCTGGTCGCGTACGTCGGGGAGCAGGGTTTCGACTGGCCGGACGAACGGGTGCGCGCCGCGGCGCCACTCGTGCAGGAGAAGATCGCGCGCCTCGGCGAGTTCTCCGAGTTCGCAGGATTCCTCTTCCACGATGTGGAGCCCGACCCGTCGCTCCTCGACGCGCGGATCCTCGCCGCGGCTGTCGAGACGCTCGCAGCCGTCGATCCGTGGGAGGCAGGCGCAATCGAGACTGCGCTGAAGGAGCTCTGCGATGAGCTCGGAGAGAAGCCACGCACGGTCTACCTCCCTATCCGTGTCGCCGTAACCGGGTCGAGGGTCTCTCCCGGGCTCTACGAGAGCCTCGAGCTCCTGGGGCGGGACGCATCACTCGAACGACTTCGGGCAGGCGCCGAGGCCGCCGAATGACCACGCTGAGCGACCTCATCGGCGTCGAGCTCGGCCCGACGTCGTGGATTGAGATCACGCAGGAGCGGATCGATGCATTCGCAGCCGCGACGAACGATCCGCAATGGATCCACACCGACCCGGTGCGAGCCGCGGACGGTCCGTTCGGAACGACGATCGGGCACGGCTTCCTGACGCTTTCCCTCTGTGTGCCGATGCTCTACGAGGTGCTTCCAGATCGCGCCGGGTCGATGACGGTGAACTACGGGGCGAACCGCGTTCGGTTTCCGTCGCCAGTGCCATCCGGCGCCCGGATCCGCGGTCGCTTTCGTGTTGCGTTGATCGAGGAGACGCCCAGAGGAGAGCGGGCCGTCATCGAAGCGACCATCGAGTGCGACGCTGCGACGAAGCCTGTCTGTGTCGCCGAACTCGTCGTGCTTGCGGTTCCGTGAGACCCGCGTCGGGTGACCGCCGTGAAGTACGGGTCATCGTCGTGGCCTGCGCACGTCAGCCGGCACACGTTTCCATGGACTGCTCGTCCCTCGACGGCGGACGGATAGTGCGCTGACATCGTCTTTACAACCCCTGGCTCCGTCAGGCATGTCTGCTACCTTGGCGCGCCGGTGGGACTCAAACGCATCCTTCTGATGGCCGCACTCGCGGCCGTTGTTTCGCTCGGAGTCGTCTCTGCAGGACACGCGGGGAACTTCGACGAGTCGGCGATGAACTGCCCGGGCGAGGATCCTGGCGTGTGCCCGACAGGCACGACCGGGCAGCCGTACTCGCTGAACGTGCGGCTCCAGGGCGATGAGGACACCGGTTGCGCCGTTCTTTCGGTGAGCTCGGGCAGCCTTCCCAGCGGGCTGAGCATCACCCAGCAGTTCAACGAGACGAAGTACGCGGTCATCAGCGGGACTCCGACTCAAGCTGGCACCTACGACTTCTTTCTCACCGTTACCTACAACGCGCAGCCGAGTTGCAACAAGCCCAAGTCCGACGACCGGTTTCGCATTGCGATCAACCAAGGGCTGGACAAGCTCACGATCGGCCCCGAGTCCACGACGCCCGGCACGACAGGCACGCCGTACTCGCTGCAGATGACGGCGAGCGTGGCGGATCCGAAGACGTGGACGATCAACTCAGGCGCGCTCCCGCCGGGACTCGTGATCGACGCGTCGACTGGACTGATCTCGGGCACCCCGACAACCGCAGGCACGTACACGTTCGAGGTGCTCGCCAAGATGAACGGCGACACGCGCTCCGATACGAAGGTGCTCGGCATCGTGGTTCGCGATCCGCTCACCATTCTCGGCAGCGATCCGTTCACGGCTGCGCGGCGTGCACCGGGAGAGATCACGGCTCCCTTCGACGCGGTGCTCGCAGCGTCGGGAGGCGACGGCACGTACGTGTGGTCGCTGACGAGCGGAGCGCTCCCGCCGGGCCTCACGATGACCGACGGTGCGATCGCGGGGAAGCCGACCGCGTCGGGCGTCTATCCGTTCACGGTCACGGTGACGGACTCCGAGGCTCGCGTCGCGAACTACCCGGCTCGGATCGTCGTCGCCGAGAAGCTGGCGGTCTCGACACTTCTTCTCCGCCCGGGCAAGGTCGGCAAGCTCTACGCCGCCAAGGTCGCAACGAGCGGCGGCGTCAAGCCGGCCATCTGGCGCATCGTCGTCGGTCCGCTTCCGCGCGGTGTCCGCTTCGACCGGACGACTGGGGTCTTGTCCGGGATCCCGACGAGGCCGGGCCGCTATCGCGTGACGTTCGAAGCGACGGACTCGCTCGGTGTGAAGGCGAAGAAGACGCTCGCGATTCTCGTCGCACCCGCGCCGGCTAAGAAGAAGTAGCCGCAGCCGCCTTCGGGGATGCAGCACCGGAGGGAGCACGCTGTGAGCGACCACTGGCCGTTCTGTTAGCGTCGCTCCAGTGTTCGACGTGGCGTTCTTCGGCGGTGCCTTCGCCGAGAGAGTTCGAGAGTTCAGCCATGAGCACGACGACGCGCACGTACGGCTCGAGGTTCTGACTCTCACCGGCGAGCGGCTCGACGCCGTCCAACTCAGCGCGGTCGAGACCGGGGCAACGCTTTCCACGCGTGACGAGCGGCTGATCTTCTTGCCGTACTCGCAGATCGCGTACGTCGAAGTCGCGATCTTGAAGGATCATCGCGTCGCTGGCTTTCAGCTTTCAGTGGGCTGACGTGACGTATCGCGACGTCTGATCCGGAAGCGGCGCAGCTCGTCCGCGCCCCAGACGACGAACGGGAAGGTCGCGAGGATCGCTATCTCGGTCGGCCCGAGGGCTGCGGTCCCGAACACGTCCTGCAGGAAGGGCACGTACACGAGCGCCGCGAGGAAGGCGATCTCCGAGGCAATACCCCAGAGCAGCATCGGGTTGCTGAAGACGCCGACGGAGCGGAGCGAGGCGTAATCGGTCCTCGCGGCGAAGGCGGTGCCGATCTGGCAGGTGACGATGCCGGCGAAGGTCATGGTCGTCGCCTGGAGGTAGGCACCGTGAAGCGGCGAGCCTGAGGAGACGTCGGCTCCGCTGCTCCAATCCGCCTGCCAGAGGACGTAGAAGAACCCGCCGAGGACGAGTGCCGCTTCGATCAATCCCAGGAAGACCCACGCGCGGTACAGCATGGGTGCCCTGATCACACCCTCGCTGCGCGGTCGCGGCGGTCGCTGCATCAGGCCTGCTTCGGGCGGCTCCTTCCCGAGGGCGAGCGCCGGGAGGATCTCGGTGCCGAGGTCGATCGCGAGGATCTGCATCACGGTGATCGGAAGAGGAATCGCTCCCCCGGAGAGCGCGAACACGAGGAAGGGGACGACTTCGGGAGTCGTGTGGGCGAAGATGTAGACGATGAACTTGCGGACGTTGTCGAACACCTGACGTCCCGCCGCGACCGCCGTGACGATCGTCGCGAAGTTGTCGTCCGTGAGGATCATCGTGCTCGCCTCGCGAGCGACCTCGGTGCCCGTGACGCCCATCGCGATCCCGATGTCCGCGCGACGGAGGGCGGGGGCGTCGTTGACGCCGTCACCGGTCATCGCGATCACATGCCCCTCGGCTCTCAGCGCATCGGCGATCCGCAGCTTCGCTTGTGGAGAGCTGCGCGCGAAGATGAGCTCTCCCTCGCCGCGCAGGACGAGATCGAGCTCTCGCTCGCTCATATGCTCGAGCTCTTCCCCCGTGATGACGGTCGCGCCGTCGCTGCCGATGCCGACACGTCGGGCGATCTCGGCCGCAGTAGGCCCGTAGTCGCCGGTAACGACGATGATGCGGATGCCCGCCTCGTGACAGAGGCGCACCGCCTCGGCGACCTCGGGGCGCGGCGGGTCGAAGAGCGCGACGAGTCCGAGGAGGCACAACTCCTCCTCCGCGTCCTCGCGTCTCTCCGGAGGCTCGGCGTTTTCCGGGAGGCGCCGCCGTGCGACCGCGAGGACGCGGAGACCTTGCGACGCGTAACGCTCCAGCACGTCGAGGACCTCCTCACGGTGGGAATCCGTGAGCGCGACGTGGTCGTCAGGCCCGCCGATGAGCGTCGAACGCTCGAGCACTTCCTCCGGCGCACCTTTCGCGTGCACCGTCAGGCTTCCGTCAGCACGCTCGTCGACGGTCGACATGAGTCGAAGCTTCGAGTCGAAGCGGTAGAGCTTCCGCCTCGCGTGCTCACGCCGGGCGACGTCGACGTCGATGCCGAGCGTGCGGACAGCCTCGAGCATCCCGATCTCGGTCGCCTCGCCGCGCGATTTCCCGGCCTGCTCCGGCGCAAGCTCCGCGGTGCTGCAGGCTGCTATCGCACGCGCGAGGAAGCCGAGCACGGGATCGGCCGCGAGAGCGGCCTCCAGGTCGAGGTCACGCTCGAGATCGAGCTCTCCGAGCGGTGTCCAGATCCTGACCGCGCGCATTCGGTTCTCCGTCAACGTGCCGGTCTTGTCGGTGCAGATCACGTCCGTCGCGCCGAGCGTCTCCACCGCGCTCAACCGCTTGACGAGTGCGCCGCGTCGTGCGAGCCCGGCCACGCCTACGGCTAGTGCGAGCGTGATCGTCGGCAGAAGTCCCTCGGGGACGTTCGCGACGATCAGCCCGATCGTGAACGCGAATGCGTCGTCCGCGGGCAGACCGGCTGCGAGCACCCCGATCGGGAGGAACGCGAGCCCGACGAGCACCGCGACGAGGGTGATGAGCCACGCTACTCGCCGTACCTGCTGCTCGAGCGGGCTCTCCTCGACCACCACGCGCTGCGTGAGTGCCGCGATTCGGCCGAGCTCGGTTTGCATGCCCGTCGCGTACACGAGCGCCTTCGCCTCGCCGGCGACGCACGCCGTTCCGCTGAACACGAGATCGCCTGCCTCGAGCAGGGGGGCTCGAGGCTCGTGTCGGTCGCTCGAGCGGAGGACCGGCTGCGACTCCCCGGTGAGGGTCGACATGTCGACGTCGATAGCTCCCTCGAGGAGACGCGCGTCGGCGGAGATCCGATCGCCCTCGACGACGAAGAGCACGTCCCCCGGGACGAGCTCGCGCGCGTCGATCGTCGTCCGCTGACCATCGCGGAGCACCGCGGCTTGAACCGGTAGGTAACGCTGGAGTGCCTCGACTGCGCGCTCGGCCTGGCGCTCCTGCATGAACGCGAAGAGGGCGTTCAGGAGGACGACGAGCACGATGGCGGCTCCGAGGACGGCCGAGATGCCGACGAACGCGAGCACCGCCGCCGCCCACAGGAGCAGCGCGAGTGGGTGGGTGAACTGATTCAGGAGCTGGCGCGGCCAGCGGCGCCTGTCATGGCGCTGGAGCTCGTTCGAGCCGTACGCCACGAGACGCCGTTGGGCTTCTCGGCCGGCGAGTCCCTCCGGGCGAGCTCGCAGGTCGCGGAAGAGAAGCTCGATGCGCTCGCGGGGCTCCGTCTGGAGCTCTGTCGCGGTCCGGACCGGATGCTCGGTCACGACCGGATGCTGCCTGCGTCCTGTCCATGGTTGCGCATCCGCGCAGTCCCGGACGGCCGCGTTGTGTACTACGTGCCTTCGGGGGCCGAGGCTCAGGACGTCGTCACCGGGGGAGCACCACGCGAGCTCGTACTGGTTGACACCCGCGTTCCGACCGGTGTAGGTTCGCCCGCGCCGGGGAGAGTTCGCGCGAGTGAGCGCTCGTCTGGGCGAGGGCTGCGGAAAGGGGAAGACATGCAAGACCGTTCAGGTCGTGCACAGCTGGGCAAACTCGTTCGAGGGATTGTCAGCCCTCGTGAGGGGGATACCGTGTGGTCAGCGATGAGACGCATGAGCATGAGACACCTGAGCAGGCGTGGCACGACGATGAGCACCATGAACCTCATCGACGAGTGGAGCATGGAGGGGACGCAGGCGAATACCACCGACCTGATAGGCCGGTGGAACATGGACGGCGCGCCTCGCGACATCGACGACCGTCTCGGGTCGCCAGCTGACGCTCCTGCGATCGTCGCTGCGGAACACGCGAAGGTGTGCGGCACGGCCTACGACGTCCCCGTTCTGGTGAAGCGCCCGGAAGACGAGACCTGGCGACCGCTCGCTGTCGGCGAGGACGCCGCGGCCGACGAGCCTAGCTTCGCCGAACGGCTGCTGGGCTACTAGAGCTACGCACTCCAGCCTGCTCCCCAGAAGGGCTCAGTGGCGTTTCAGGACGTCAACAACGTGTCTGGACGTACGACGAGACCTACCTCAGGCGTACGCCTGATTCTGCCGATGGGGAGGTCATGCCCACCAGACGCACCATTCGCGACCTGCTTCACCTGACGCCCAAGAACGAGCGTGCGGAAGGGCAGGCGTTGAGCCAGGAGATGCGCACCCTGATGTCCAGCTTCGAAGCCGACTACGGGCATCAGCGTGATCCGCAGCGCGCGAGCCAGTCCGACCATCGGGAATCGGAAGTCTCCGCACGGCGGTAGGTCGAGCTCGACGTCGATCGGGCCGTAGTCGGGGTTCTCGGAAGCTGCGCCGGCTAGCCCGTTGAGGCGGGCTTCGGCTTCAGGAGCGGCAGGCAACGCTTCAGCGCCGCCCTCAATGCCTCGCGTACAGCCGGGTCGCGCAGATCAGGCGCCCTCGAGGCCGAGAAGCCCTCGTTGGCCATGCAGGTCTTGAACGCAGCGATCTGGGCTGCGCTCGGACGCACGAACGTGTGCTTGGCCCGGTGTCCTCTACCGTCGCCGGCCAGCTTCGGTAGAAGTCCCCGACAGGCTGCGAACGCCTGCTTGAGCGCGGCGCGCTCATCCGCCGAGAGCCTGTGACCGAAGGCAGGCGCACCCTTCGCCTTCATGCATGCCCTGAACTCAGCGAACGGGCCTGCGCCTGGCTTCGTGTCCGCGAGCGCTGTCGCCGAGCCAACCACCAAGGAACAGACCGCGACGACGGTCGTCAGAGCTAGCACGTGCTTTCGCATCTCCCAAAGCGTACGCGCGCGCTGCGAAAAGTACGAGAGTCGACATCGCGGATCCCTCGTACGAGGGATGACAGGACGCCTCGAGCTTGCCGCCCACTTCCGCCCCGTGTGGGTCACCGGCGTGTCACCGCAAGGCCGATAGCGGTGGTCATTTCCAACTACTAGGATCGCGCGGGAGGCGTCCCGCAACAGACTGCCAAGGAGGCGAGATGGCCGAGGACCAGAGGAACGCGCGGATATTCGGAGTGCTGTTCATCATCACGTTCCTCACGTCGATCCCGGCGCTCGCTCTCTTCCAACCGGTTCTCGACGATCCGGCCGCGTACATCGCCGGTGGCGGAAAGGACAACCAGATCTACCTGGGAGCGTTCTTGGAGCTCCTTCTCATCATCGCGAACGTCGGAACGGCCGTTGTGCTCTACCCGATCGTGAGACGACAGAACGAACTCCTCGCCATCGCCTACGTCACTGCACGCGTCATCGAGTGCGTCTTCATTGCGGGCGGGATCATCTTTGTGCTCGGGGTCGTCAGTCTGCGCCAGGACTCTCCGGACGCGGCCGACCTCGCCGTCTCGCTGGCTGCTCTCAAGGATTGGACGTTCCTGTTCGGCCCCGGGTTCATCGTCCCCTTCGGGAACGGGCTGATACTCGGCTACCTGATGTACAGCTCCCGTCTCGTCCCGCGGCGCATGGCCTGGTTCGGACTGATCGGGGGGCCACTCCTCCTGGTCTCGAGCATCGGCACGCTCTTCGACTGGTGGGGCGCAGGCACCACGGTGCCAGCCATCTTGGTCATCCCCGAGTTCATCTGGGAGGCATTCCTCGGCATCTACTGCGCCATCTGGGGGTTCAGG
>CAWHYV010000014.1:0-82564 GCA_963833725.1 uncultured Gaiellaceae bacterium | reverse complement strand
TCCAGGGCGCACCTGCGCGGCCCGAGGTGCAGAGTCCTGTGTGGTCGCCCGACGGCCGGCGGATCGCTTTCGTGAGCCGGCGCGACGGCAAGGCGCTGTATGTCATGAACGCCGACGGCAGCGGGCTGAGGATCGTGGCGCGCGTCAGCAAGCTCGCCGCTCCTGCGTGGTCGCCCGACGGGCGAAGGATCGCGTTCCAGGGCCTGCGCGACCGCCACTCCGTCGCCCTCTACGTCGTGAACGCAGACGGAAGCGGGCAGCGGACGTTGGCGCGCAGGGGAAACGCTCCTGCCTGGTCGCCGGACGGGCGCAGCATCGCGTTCGAGAGCAGCAGCAAGCTCTACGTCGTGAACGCTGACGGCAGCGGGCACCGGGTTCTGACGCGGCTGTGGCCCGGGCGCAGGGCGTCTCTTGCATGGTCGCCCGACGGGCGGAAACTCGCCTTCCTCGCCGATGGAGGGCCGGTAGTCGACTCTCTTGGGCGCGGTGGTTGCGGCCAATTCTGCTTCCAGCTCTATGTCGTGAACGCCGACGGGAGCGGGCTGCGGAACCTGACGTCGAAACTGGCCGCCGTCCGTCGGTTCGGTGCTGGTCCCGCCTCCGACCCTGTCTGGTCGCCCGACGGACGGAGGATCGCCTTCGTGCGACTCAACACGCGGCTCGGGGTCTATGTCATGAACGCCGACGGGAGCGGGGTGCGGAACCTCACGCCGAAGCCGATGGGGGCCGCCTACGCCGCGCCTGCCTGGTCGCCCAACGGGCGGAAGCTCGTCTTCGCCAGCGAACGCGCAGGCAACTCCGAGATCTATCTCATGAACGCTGACGGGAGCGGTCAGCGGAATCTGACGCTCAACTTGGCGTACGACGGCGATCCTGCCTGGTCGTCCGACGGGCAGAAGATCACCTTCGTCAGTAACCGCGACCGCCGCTACGAGGTTTACGTCATGAACGCCGACGGGAGCGGGCAGCGACGGCTGACGTGAACGCGGACAGCCTGCGCCCAAGATCCCCGTAACGGTGCGTAATCACGGAAGAAGCCGTGTGCGTGTCCAGAGAAGAAGCCCGTCGCGCGTACTCTCGGCCCTGCTTCTCTGCATCGGCGTGGTCGCCACGTCTGCGTCGGCAGGGACGGAACAGAGGCGGAGCGCGCCTCCTCCCGTCGGGCGTGTGTTGCGAGAGATACCTCCGGGGGCGAAGAGCGTGATCGTCTTCGTCTCGGTCGAGGGCAAGGAGTACGCGGCCACGACGGGTACCCGCCGTCCCAAGGCGGATCAGCGCTTCCGCATCGGGAGCGTGACGAAGACGTTCACGGCCACGATCGTGTTCCAGCTCGTGCAGGAGGGGACGCTTCGCCTCGACAGCACGCTCGAAGACCACGTGCCTGGGGTTGTCCCGACGAGGCGAGGAGATCACGATCCGGCACCTACTCGGTCACCGCTCGGGACTCGCCAACGTTACGGACTACCCGGAATGGCTCAAGCGAGGCGGAACGGTCGCCCTCGACCAGTCCCATCAACAGCTTGCGCTTCGCGGCCTCCAAGCCGCTGGCGTTCAAGCCCGGCAGCCAGGAGCGCTATTCGAACACGAACTACATCGCGCTCGGTCTCGTGATCGAGAAGGTCACGGGACGCTCGTACGCGGAGGAGCTCGAGGAGCGCGTCCTCGATCCGCTCGGTCTCTCGCGGACGGAGCTGCCGACGACGCGCCGCCTCCCGGATCTCGACGACGGTGGCTCCAACCCGAACCTTCCCTGGGCGGCGGGCGCGATCGTCTCGAACGCGCACGACCTCTCCCGCTTCTACTCCGCCCTCCTCTCGGGGCGAATACTGTCCGCCGCCTCCCTCGAGACGATGAAGGACACGGCCAGGACCGATGGAGTGTTCGGCACGGGGCTCGGGATCTTCTCGACCGACCTCGCCTGCGGACGCTCGTGGGGCCACGACGGCGGCATCCTCGACTACCAGACGCTCGTCACCGCGAGCGAGGAGGGCGACCGCGTCGCCGTCGTCTCGCTCCACGGGCGTGGATACATACCGTGGCTCGGGAGAGCGCTGCTCTGCGCAGAGCCTCCCCTCGCGGGGGGCTCCTGCGCGAGCCGTCGAGGATCGCGTTCACGAGCAGCATCCGCCCGGTTCCCAGCCCGCTGTACGTCGTGAACGCCGACGGGAGCGGGCAGCGGTGGTTGGCGCTCACGCGTGGATCTCGGTCCCTGCCTGGTCGCCCGACGGGCGGACGATCGCCTTCGTGAACCTGCGCGACGGCAACGGCGAGATCTACGTCGTGAACGCCGACGGGAGCGGGCAGCGGAGGCTGACGCGCAACCCGGCGCGCGACTTCGCTCCCGCCTGGTCGCCCGACGGGCGGAAGATCGCCTTCGTCCGCGACCGCGGCCGCGGCAGCACGCACAGGCCGGAGGTCTACGTCATGAACGCCGACGGGAGCGGGCAGTCGAAGCTGGTGCGACGCGGCCGGCAGCCTCTGTCTGGTCGCCCGACGGGCGGAAGATCGCCTTCGTGCGCCAACGCGCGGGCAGCGTGTATGTCATCAACGCCGACGGCAGTGGGGTGCGGAACCTCACGCCCAAGCCGAGGGGGGCGGTCTACGCCGCGCCTGCCTGGTCGCCCGACGGGCAGAAGATCGCCTTCGCCGGCGAACGCGACGGCAACTCTGAGATCTACCTCATGAACGCCGACGGGAGCGGGCAGCGGAGTCTGACGAGCAACCTGGCGTACGACGGCGATCCTGCCTGGTCGCCCGACGGGCGGAAGATCACCTTCGTCGGTAACCGCGACGGCCTCTATGAGGTCTACGTCATGAACGCCGACGGGAGCGGGCAGCGCAGGCTGACGTGAACGCGGCCTCGAGGTCTACGTCATGAACCCCGACGGTAGCGGTCAGCGGAACCTGACGCGCAGCCCGTGGAACGAAGGCTCGGCTGCCTAGTCGCCCGCGCAGACGAAGTAGCACCCGCCTCGAGTTCGCGCTCCTCGATCGGCGGCACCGAGGTTCGCCCGTCTTCTCCGGGTGTGCACGGGGGTGTGCACCACACGAGCGTTCACGACACTTCCGGCACACCTGACCCGCATAACTAAGCCAAATCCGCTTAGCTATGCGGCCCTGAAAGGCCCATACGGGATTCGAACCCGTGCCGCCGCCGTGAGAGGGCGGTGTCCTAGGCCACTAGACGAATGGGCCGTGGCGGGTGCCCAGGGTAGCGAATCGGCGGCGGAGCGGAGCGCCGTACGCGACGAGGCAACGCGCCGGAAGAGCTAGGCGGCCGGCTCGGGCTCGCGGGTGTCGAGCTTCGTCTCGAAGTCGCGGCGAATCGACTCGCCGCTCGAGAGCACCGTCTCGTAGCGCACGCGGCGCGGAGGGAGCTTCACGACGCGGACGTTCTCGTCGCGGTCGCCGTGACAGCGCGCGTAAGCAGCAGCCTCATCGAGGGGCCGAAGGCGGTCGCGCTTCCGCTGTCCCCACACGTTCCCCGCACACTTACCAGATGGAGAGCCTGAGCGACACCCACGTGCGGCGCCCACGTGTGCAGTTTGCGACGAAAAGGCCGGGGATGATGCGAGCCCGAGATCGACGGTCGAGCGGATCTCGGGCTCTGCAGGACTACGCCGCCGCCCAGCGGCAACTCCACGGGCTCCAGTCGCGGCCCGAGCGCACGAAGTACCGGTGCGCGGCCACTGCCTGGTCACGTGCGCTTTGACCGTGGCCGAAGAGTTGGCGTTCGTACGACCCCATCTGGAAGAGGCCGAGATACTGGCCGTTCTGCGCACTGGTCCGGAGGCGTGACTCGCACCAGGCGACGGCTAGAGCCTCGTCGCAGTGCGAGCCGAAGACGGTACAGATCGCCTCGCGCGGGGGCAGGCTCGCCAACCTGCGCGCATCTTGTGCTCGGATCTTCGCGCGGAGCGCAGCGATCGTCCCCGTCAGCTGCCGAACGCGCTCGTGCGCATATGCGAGTGAGGCCTTCGCCTTCGGGCGTTGCTCGCCCGAGATGAGCAACGAACGGTGAGCTTTGAAGAATCGGATCGTTCCGCGGTACTTCGCGAGCGTGACGACCTTGCGGTCGAGTTGCTCGTCGAGCGTGAGTGCACGGTGCTCGATCTTCGCCTTGCGGGGAGCCGGCGCCGCCTCTCCCTTCATCGCTGCCGCAGAGGCCTGTGTCACGAGGCAGAACGCGAACAGGCCAACGAATAGGGCTCTCAAACGGTTTCCTCCTGAACGGGGACAGGGGCGCAGCCCGCACAGGGCCACTCGTGTCTCTCGATCCAGGCACGTTACCCGACGCGCCACGAGCGTGCGCGCGAGTCCTTACAAATGGCTAAGAAAGAGTGTTACGAGCGTAACCGCTCGTGACAACAGGCGGCGAGGCTGCGGGGCAGGGATTCGAACCCCAACTTCCCGGTCCAGAGCCGGGCGTCCTGCCGTTAGACGACCCCGCAACAACCGTACGAGTCTACCGGGACGGCAAGGGAGGCTTGGGGTCTCCGAGGTCGAGTCGATAGACCGGCACCAGCCGCTTCTCGGCCTCGGTGTCGATGCGCGCCACGACCTCGACGTAGGGCTCGAGCCCCGACCCTCGAAGCTTCGCCTTGAGGAGCCCGTCCACCTGGTAGATGCCCGACGAGTTGTTCATCACGATCTCCACCACCACCGGCCGGCTCTCGCCGTCCGTGATCCGTACCTCGTCGATCGCAGCAGCCGAGAGTGAGTGGATCGACACCGATCCACGCTCGAACGGAATCCGCGAACGACCCTTCGCCATGTCCAGCGCGTCGGCGACGCGGAGGACACCGGCTTCGAGCGTGAGCGGCTCGCCGTCGGCGCGGTGGCTCGTGATCGACTGCAGCGCCTCGGACACCACGACGGTGAGTTCGGGCTCCTCGTACACGCCGGCGAGGAGTTGGCGCATCTTCGGCTCCGCGAGGAACAGACTCCAGTCCTCGTGGTCGCGTCGGTGGATCGACATTCCGACGTCGTGGAGAAGTGCTGCGAGGACGACGACGACCTCGGAGTCGTCCGCGCTCAAACCGTAGTCGCGTTGGAGCGAGGGTTGCACATCGTGCTTCACGAGGAGGCGAAGCAGGCGCAGCGCGATGTTCGTGACGACCTGGATGTGCACCCAGGAGTGGTCGTTGATCTGGAGCCGGAGCACGGCATTCACGTTCGAGACGTGCCACCAGGCCTTGATCTGCGAATCCGCGTTCACGTTCTCGAGGACGCGGCGCAGCTTGCGGTTCCCACGCGTGGGCACGCGAAGCTGCATCGGGCGGATCGCCTCGGCCGGCGTGAGTCGCGCCTCCGCGACGACGTCCGCCGCAGGGACCTCGACGATGTCGTCCGGCTCGAGATCGGGAGCCACGTCGTGAGCTTAGAAGCTCACGCGTGGATCGGCGCTACGCGACGTCCGCCGCCCAGTCTCCGTAGAGCCTCGTGTACGGCCCGGGTCGAGCGATGAGCTCCTCGTGTGTGCCTGATATCGACGATCCGTCCGTGATCGAGCACCACGATCATGTCCGCGCGCCGAATCGTCGAGAGTCGGTGCGCGATGATGAACGCCGTCCGTCCGGTCACCAGACGCCGCAGGCCGCGATCGATGCGCCGCTCGGTGCCGATGTCGACGGACGAGGTGGCTTCGTCGAGGATGAGGATGCGTGGATCTGCCAGGAGTGCGCGGGCGAACGCGACGAGCTGGCGCTGGCCGAGCGACAGCTTGAAGCCGCGCTCGCCGACCTGCGTGTCGTAGCCCTCGGAGAGCTCCATGACGAATCCGTCGGCGCCGACGGCGCCGGCCGCCGCCTCGATCTCCGTCCGCGACGCGCCCGGGCCGCCCGAACGCGATGTTCTCGGCGATGGAGCCGGCGAAGAGGAAGCCCTCCTGCGGGACGATCCCCAGCTGCCTGCGGAGCGAGGCCTGGGTGACATCTCGGAGATCGGTGCCGTCGATCGTGAGCCGCCCGTCGCGTGGGTCGTAGAAGCGGGCGAGGAGCTTCGCGATCGTCGACTTGCCGGCGCCCGTGTGTCCGACGAGCGCGACGGTCGTGCCGGCGGGGACGTCGAGGTCGAAGTCGTGCAGGACGTCGGGGAGCTCTCCGTACCCGAAGCGGACGTGGTCGAACCGGACGTGACCGTGGATCGGCGGAAGCTCGCGCACGTCGGCCGAGTCGACGATGTCGGGCTTCTCGTCGAGGACCGCGGTGATCCGGTCGAGCGCCGCTGTCGCCGAGAGAAACGTGTTGTAGAGCTGCGAGAGCTGCTGGACGGGGTCGAAGAAGTTCCCGAGATACAGCGTGAAGGCGAGGAGCGTGCCGATCGTCATGTCGCCCTCGACGACGAACCAGCCTCCGAGCCCGAGCACGATCGCGGTCGCGACCGACGAGAGGATGTCGACCGCCGGGAAGTAGACCCCGTTGAGGATCACCGTCTCGTAGTTCGACTCGCGATAGCGCTCGTTCACGCCACGAAACGTCGACTGGCTCGTCGGCTCCCGGGTGAACGACTGGACGACGCGCATGCCCGACAGGTCCTCGGCGAGGGTCGCCGTGACGAGCCCGAGCCTCTCGCGAACGCGGCGATACGCGTGATTCGACCGCGAGCGGAACCAGGCGGTCGCAAGCGCCATGAGCGGCAACACGATCAGCGTCGCGAGCGCAAGGCGCCAGTCGAGCACGAAGAGCACGATCACCGTGCCGACGAGCAGGAGCGAGTTCTGGACGAGGCTCGAGATGCCATCCGTGACGAGCAGGTCGAGCGCCTCGACGTCGTTCGTGATGCGGCTGACGATCGCGCCGGTGCGGTTGCGCTCGTAGTAGCCGAGCGACAGTCGCTGAAGATGGGTGAAGAGCTGGATGCGGAGATCGGCGAGCGCACGTTCGCCGACCCACCCGGTGGTGTACGTCTGCGCGCTCGAGAGCACGAACGCGGCGATGCCGGCAGCGAGGAACGCCGCGACGACGATGCTCAGCGTGCGGAGGTCCTTTGCCTCGATCCCGTCGTCGACTGCGAGCTTTGCGAGATACGGAGGGAGGAGAGCGACGACCGTGTACGCGACGAGCGTGACCACCGCGACGGCGCTTCGGGCGCGATAGGGCCGCGCGAGGCGTAGGAGGACGCGGAGGCGACGGCGCGTCTGCCGCCACGACCAGTCGTCGATACGGGCGCCGCGCTCGTCCGTGAGGTGGCTGCCGAACTGCCAGACCTTCACGAAAGTGGGCCTTTCCATCGGGGCACCCCGGCCCACCACCCACTGCGAGCATAACCTCGAATTTCATACGGGTGGGACACGGCTTCGACACGAATGTGCGCCATTCGATTCATCCCGCCACGACCTGCTGGAGCAGCCCGTGCTCGTGGATCTCGCGGAAGACAGGGCTCGTCGCGAGCAGCTCGGCCTGCGTGCCGCGCGCCGTGATCCGACCGCCGTCGAGGACGACGACCTCGTCGGCCAGCGCGATCGTCGAGAGGCGGTGGGCGATGATGATCGTCGTCCGATCGCGCATGACTTCCCGCAGTCCCGCGCGAATCTTCGCCTCCGTCGTTGCGTCGACCGAGGCGGTCGCATCGTCGAGGATGAGGATCCGCGGGTCGATGAGGAGCGCCCGCGCGATCGCGATTCGTTGACGCTGCCCGCCCGAGAGCGTGATGCCTCGCTCTCCGACGACCGTCTCGTAGCCCTGGGGTAGCTCGAGGATGAACTCGTGCGCCTGGGCTGCGCGTGCCGCCGCCTCGACGGCATCGAACGGCGCATCCGGCATCCCGAGCGCGATGTTGTCGCGGATGGACGCGGAGAAGAGAAACGGGTCCTGCGCGATCACGCCGATCTCGCGGCGGAGCGATCGCCGGACGAGTTGGCGCACGTCGACACCGTCGACGAGCATGCGGCCCGCCGTCACGTCGTAGAAGCGCGGCACGAGCGTCGCGAGCGTCGTCTTCCCGGAGCCGGTGTGCCCGATGAGCGCGATCGTCCGGCCGGCGGGAATCTCGAGCGAGACTCCGTCGAGCACGAGGCGCTCGTCCTCGTATCCGAACGAGACGTCTTCGAGCACCACCGACCCCGGGCCTGCAGGAAGCGCCAGTGCATCGGGCGCGTCGGACACCTCCTCGGGCTCGTCGAGGATCTCGAAGATGCGCTGGCCCGCGGCGATCGCTCGCTGCGCCTGGCCGATCCACATGCCGAGCATGCGCAGCGGCATCACGAGCATCGCGAGGAGGAGGTTGAACGCGAAGAACGCACCGAGCGTGAGCGAGCCGGAGATCACCATGCGTCCTGCCGCGAGGAGCACGAGAGCTTGCGCGACGAGCGGGAGGAAGCTCAGGAGGGGCACGTAGATCGCACGCTGCCGGTTCGCCGCGAGGGTCTTCGCAAAGACGGAGTCGGCCGCAGCGCCGAAGCGCTCCGTGCGGCGATCCTCCTGCGCGAAGGACTTCACGACGTGGACACCGGTGATGGACTCCTCCGCGACGATTGCGACCTCGGCGAGCTCCTGCTGGACCTCGCGGAGGACGGGTTGCGAGACGCGGCTGTAGCGATACGCCGCGAGCGCGATGACCGGCGTGATTGCGAGCGCGACGAGTGCGAGCTTCCAGCTGTAGAAGAACAGCACGGCGGTGACGACCACGATGGTCACGATGTGCTGTGCGAAGAAGATCAGGCCGTAGCCGAGGAAGAAGCGCACGGACTGGAGGTCCATCGTCGCGCGTGACATCAACTGGCCCGTCTGGCTTCGGTCGTAGAAGCCGAACGACAGCCGGAGGAAGTGCGAGTACAGCTCGTCGCGGAGGTCGTACTCGACGCCGAGCGCCTGCCGTCCCGAGATCACGCGCCGCCCGTACATCAGGACGCCGCGAACGAGTCCGAGCACGATGATCGCAGCCACCTCGAGAGCGAGGACGCGAGTGTCCGGGTCGCCGCTGAGCTCGTTGATCACGGCGCCCGTGAGGACCGGGACGAGGATCCCGGCGATCTGGGAGGCGATGGCGAGAGCGGAGGAGCCGATGAGGGAGGCGCGATACGGCCGCAGGAAGCCGAGCAGCCGCACGAACGTGCGCCAGCCGCTCGGCGAGGCGCTTCGGGGTTCGTCCGCAGACACGGCTTCGTAGGGTACGGATCGTGCTCGAGGCCGTGCCCAACGTCTCCGAAGGACGAGACCCGGGAGTCATCTCCGCGCTCGGCGCGGAGTTCGCGCGGCACGCGCTGCTCCTCGACGTCCACTCCGACCCGGACCACAACCGTTCGGTCTTCACGCTCGTCGGAGACGACGACGGACTCGTCGAGTCTCTGCTCGCCGGCATCGCGACCGCTGCGCGGCTCATCGATCTCCGCGTCCATGGCGGCGTCCACCCGCGCATCGGCGCTGCGGACGTCGTCCCGATCGTCCCGCTCGAACCGGGCGACATGTCGCGCGCAGTCGCGGCAGCGAGCTTGCTTGCGCATCGGGTCGGTACCGAGCTGGGGCTCCCGGTCTTTCGCTACGGCGAGATCGGAGGAGGGAGGCGCCCGTCGTTCTTCCGGCGAGGTGGGCTCGAAGAGCTGGGACGGCGCGTCGAGTCGGGCGAGCTCGATCCCGACGACGGCCCACGCCGGATCGATCCGCGCTCCGGCGCGGTCCTCATCGGAGCGCGGCGCGCCCTCGTCGCGTACAACGTCGACCTCGGGACCGACGGACGTCGACGTGGCCCGCGACATCGCCGCGGCCGTGCGTGAGTCGAGCGGGGGCATGCGCGGTGTGCAGGCGATCGGTTTGCTGCTTCCCGGCTCGGGTCGCGTGCAGGTGAGCATGAACGTCATCGACGTGGACAGCGCGCCGCTCCACGAGGTCGTCGAGCGAGTGCGCGCGGAGGCAACGGATCGGGGCGTGGATGTGACCGGGGGCGAGCTGGTGGGGCTCGTTCCCGCGCGTGTGCTGCGCGCCGCGGAAGCGGCCGGAGTGGCCGTTCCGGGCATCGAAGAGTCGCGTGTGCTCGAGGATGTGCTCCGCTCTAGACTCGCGGAGTGACCGGGTCCGTCGTCCTCACGGGGGATGACCTCATCCTCGACGAGGTGTGGGGGGTCGCGATCGACGGTGCGCCGGCGCAGCTCGCGGACTCGGCGAGGGAGCGCATGCGCGCTGCCCGCGAGCTCGTCGACGGCGTTCGGGGCGAGCACACCTACGGCGTCAACACGGGCTTCGGCCGCTTCGTCTCGGCCCATATTCCCGACGAGCTCGCCGAGGAGCTCCAGCTCCGACTCCTCCGCAGTCACGCCTGCGGGGTCGGCGACCCGTACCCCGACGAGGTCGTGCGTGCGGCGATGCTCCTGCGGGCCAATGCGCTCGCGAAGGGCTTCTCGGGCGCGCGTGTCGGCACGGTCGAGCTCCTGCTCGAGTGCCTGAACCGCGGCGTGCTGCCGTTCGTCCCCGCGCGGGGCTCCGTCGGTGCGAGCGGCGATCTCGCGCCACTTGCCCATCTCGCGCTCCCCCTCGTCGGGGAGGGTCACGCGACGGTGGGCGGGGTCCGCACCGATGGCACAACGGCACTCCGCGAGGTCGGCCTCGAGCCGATCCGGCTGGCGAGCAAGGAGGGCCTCTCGCTCGTGAACGGGACGCAGTTCATGGCGGCGATGGCGTCGCTCGGCGTCGATTCGCGCGAGACGCCTCGCAGCGACTGCTGATCTCGCGTGCGCGCTCTCGCTCGAGGCGCTCCAGGGCTCGCGGACGAGCTTCCTGGCGGCGGTTCATCGTGCTCGGCCGCTCAAGGGGCAGCAGGACTCGGCCGCGAACGTGTGGCGTCTCCTCGACGGCTCGGCGATCATCGAATCGCACCGCTGGTGCGACAAGGTGCAGGACGCGTACTCGCTGCGCTGCGCACCGCAGGTGCACGGCGCGTCACGCGACCTCCTCGACTACGTCGAGGCGACCGTCGCTGTCGAGCTGAACGCCGCCACGGACAACCCGCTCGTGCTCGTCGAGGAAGACCAGATCGTGTCGGCCGGAAACTTCCACGGGCAGCCGCTGGCATTTGCGCTCGACACGCTCGCGATGGCGGTCGCGGAGCTCGCGAGCATCTCGGAGCGCCGCGTCGAGCGCCTCGTCAACCCCACACTCTCGGAGGGCCTGCCGCCGTTCCTCGTCGAGGAGGGCGGCCTGAACTCCGGCTTCATGATCCCGCAGTACGTCGCCGCTGCGCTCGTCTCCGAGAACAAGGTGCTCGCGCACCCGGCGAGCGTCGACTCGATTCCCACGAGCGCGGGTCAGGAGGATCACGTCTCGATGGGGAACGCGGCCGGATTGAAGGCTCTCCAGGTCCTCGACAACGCGGAGCGCGCGCTCGCGATCGAGCTCCTCGCCGGGACGCAGGCGATCGAGTTCCTCGCGCCGCTGCAGCCGGGCGCCGGTGTCGGCGCGGTTCACGACGTGGTCCGGACGATGTCGCCGCGCCTCGTCGACGACCGGTCGCTGAGCGCGGACATCGAGCTCGTCGCCGCGGCGATCCGCTCCGGGGAGATCGTCGCGGCCGCCGAGTCGGAGGTCGGTGCGCTCGCATGACCGACGTGGCCGTCACCGATGCGAGGGTCGAGGCGCTCTGCGGAGATCTCGACCGCGATTCGCGCTCCCCGCGGCAGAACGTTGAACGCGTTGAGCTGGCAGACGGAGGCGCCGCTGCGGATGCTCCTCAACAACCTCGACCCCGAGGTCGCCGAGCATCCCGAGCGGCTCGTCGTCTACGGCGGGACCGGGCGAGCTGCACGGAGCCACGCCGCGCTGAAGGACATCGTGCGCGACGCTTCTGCGCCTTCGCGACGGACGAGACGCTGCTCGTGCAGAGCGGGAAGCCGGTCGCCGTCTTCCGCACGACAGAGTCGGCGCCGCGCGTGCTCATCGCGAACTCCCTGCTCGTGCCGCGGTGGGCGACCTGGGACGAGTTCCGTCGGCTCGAGGCTGAGGGGCTGACGATGTTCGGCCAGATGACGGCCGGCAGCTGGATCTACATCGGCACGCAGGGGATCCTCCAGGGCACGTACCAGACCTTCGCGGCCGCCGGCGAGCAGCACTTCGGCACGCCGGACCTCAGCGGCCGGACGATCCTGACCGCGGGGCTCGGTGGCATGGGCGGCGCGCAGCCGCTCGCCGCGACGATGGCCGGTGCGGCGATCCTCTGCGTGGAGGTCGATCCCACCCGTATCGAGCGGCGGCTCGAGACGCGCTATCTGGACGAGGTGGCGGACTCGCTCGACGACGCCCTGGCCCGCGTGCGGACGGCGGCCGCGGAGGGTCGGCCGCTGTCCGTCGGGTTGCTCGCCAACGCTGCCACCGTCTTTCCGGAGCTTGCGGCGCGCGGCGAGCTCTTCGACCTGGTCACCGACCAGACCGCCGCCCACGACCCGCTCACGGGATACGTGCCGGCCGAAGTGCCGATCGAGGAAGCCGCGGCGCTGCGCGAGCGCGACCCGGAGTCGTACCTCCGCCTGGCCCGCGAGTCGATCGTCGCGCACGTCCAGGCGATGACCGAGTTCGTTCGAGCGGGCTGTTACGTCTTCGACTACGGCAACAACCTTCGCGGCGAGGCCCACGACGCAGGCCTGACGGACGCGTTCTCCTATCCGGGGTTCGTTCCCGCGTACATCAGGCCGTTGTTCTGTCGCGGCATCGGGCCGTTCCGGTGGGCGGTGCTGTCGGGCGAACCGGCGGACATCGATGTGATCGACCGCGAGCTCGCCGGGATGTTTCCCGACGACGTGATGCTCCAGCGCTGGCTCGAGCTCGCTCCGAGCCGCGTCGCGTTTCAGGGGCTCCCGGCCCGGATCTGCTGGCTCGGCTACGGCGATCGGGCGCGGGCGGGGCTTGCGATCAACGAGCTCGTTCGTTCAGGCGCGGTGTCGGCGCCCGTCGTCATCGGACGCGACCATCTCGACGCGGGCTCGGTCGCGTCTCCGTACCGCGAGACGGAGGCGATGCGCGACGGCTCCGATGCCATCGCGGACTGGCCGATCCTGAACGCGCTCGTCAACGTCGCGGCGGGCGCCACCTGGGTGAGCGTCCATCACGGTGGCGGGGTGGGCATCGGCAACTCGATCCACGCGGGCATGGTCGTCGTCGCGGACGGGAGCGACGACGCGGCCGAGCGACTCGAGCGGGTGCTCACGACCGATCCCGGCATGGGCGTCGTCCGGCACGCAGACGCGGGCTACGAGGAAGCGCTCGCCGCCGCGCGCGAGCACAGCATCGACATGCCCTCGGTCGCTGCCGTAGGGTCGTGAGCGCCTCGCAGCCGTCGGCGGGACTCCTCATCCGCGACCTCGCGCAGGTCGCGTCGCCGGCGGGGCGCGCCGCGCCGCTTCGCGGTGACGCGCTGCGCGAGGTCGACGTCGTCCGAGACGCGTACGTGCTGTGCGAGCGCGGTCGCATCACGGCGACGGGACCGATGCGCGACCTGCCGCGCCTCGATCACGACGTCGAGGAGATCGACGGTCGCGGGCTCTCGGCGATCCCGGGCCTCGTCGACTGCCACACGCATGCGTGCTTCGCGGGCGACCGCGTCGAGGAGTTCTCGCTGCGCGCCGCCGGGGCGTCGTACGAGGAGCTGCACGCCCGCGGCGGCGGCATCCTCTCGACGGTGCGCGCGACGCGAGCCGCCGACGACGCGGACCTCGCGGCAGTCCTTGCCGAGCACGTCGGCTGGATGCTCCGAGCCGGCACGACGACGTTCGAGGCGAAGTCCGGCTACGGGCTCGACCACGACACGGAGTTGGCTCAGCTCCGTGCGATACGCGACGCGGGCGGCAGTCCGACGTGGCTGGGTGCGCATGCGGTACCGCCGGAGTTCGCCGACGACGGCGCCGATGCGTACGTCGACTTTCTCCTCGACGCCGTGCTTCCGGAGGCCGCCCGCATTGCCGAGGCCGCCGACGTCTTTCTCGAGCGCGGCGCATTCGACGTCGATCAGGCGCGTCGTTACCTGAGCGCGTGTCGCGCCGCGGGGCTTGCGCTACGCCTGCACGGCGACCAGTTCACCGAGGTCGGGGCGATCCCGCTGGCGATCGAGCTCGGCGCGCGCTCCGTCGACCACCTCGAGGCGACGGGCCGCACAGGCGTCGCCGCGCTCGCGGCGAGCGACGTCGTCGGCGTGCTGCTCCCTGCGAGCGCGCTCTTCCTGAACCGACCGATGCCGCCGGGACGTCAGCTGATCGACGCCGGTGCGGCAATCGCGCTCGCGACCGACTTCAACCCTGGGAGCGCCTTCTGCGAGAGCCTGCCGCTCGTGTGCTCGCTCGCGACGACGCAGATGTCGCTCGCTCCCGAGGAGGCGCTCGCCGCATGCACGGTGAACGCGGCGCACGTCCTCGAGCGCGCCGATCGCAAGGGCCGGCTCGCTGCGGGCTACGACGCCGACGTCGTTCTGCTCGCGGCCGACGACTGGAGGCATCTCGCCTACCACCTGGGCGGCCCGGTCGTCCGGACGGTGATCAGCTGGCGGGAGGATCGCCTGGGACAGCCGGGCATAATCGCCCGATGGCGACGAAGAAGCAGCGACGGCGGCGTGAGAAGGAGCAACGCCATGACTACGTATGGGTCGACGACGAGGGAAACGAGGTCGACGTCGACCCTGCCGGCTCCGAGAAGGAGAAGGAGGCGGGGAGCTCATCGTCTGGACGTTTGCAGCGTGAGCCGCAGGCGCCGTCGTGGCAGCGGACGTTCAAGCGGGGGGCGATCTTCGCGCCGATCATGTTCGGCACCGTGCTGCTCCTGTCGCCGGATCTGCCGATGGAGACGAAGCTCACCCAGACGCTGCTGATCGTGGCGATCTTCATCCCGTTCAGCTACTTCATCGACCGGTTCTTCTACCGCACTCATCTCAAGCGTCGGGCTCGGGGCGAGCAGACGTCCGGCCGGCGCCGCGGAAGCTGACGCGCACCGGGATGCTTCGTGTCGAACAGCCGTTGCTCGGGCCGATCGGGACGAACTGCTACATCGTCCGCTCGGACCTGACCGCGACCGAGGCTGCGGTCGTCGATCCGAGTGGCGACGCGACGGAGCTCCGCCTGACGCTCGCGCGACTCGGAGCGAGCTGCTCCGCGATCCTCGTGACGCACGGGCACTTCGACCACCTCCTGGGTGTCGCCGACCTCGCGGAGGGGACGGGAGCGCCGGTCCACATGCCCGAGGGCGAGCGGATGCTGCTCGAGAGCCCGGAAGGGAGATACACGCCGGCCGGGATCACGCTGCGCGCCCATGCGCCTGACGTCACGCTCGAGGGCGGTGAGACCCTCGAGGTCGCAGGGATGTCGTTCGACGTTCTGCCCGTCCCCGGCCACTCCCCCGCGCACGTCGCGTACTACGCCGACGGCTGCCTCTTCTCCGGCGACGTGCTCTTCGCAGGCTCCGTCGGGCGCACCGACCTGCCCGGAGCCGACTGGGAGATCCTGCTCGCGTCGATCCGCATGCTCGTCGACACGCTTCCGCCGGATACCGTCGTCTACCCGGGCCACGGGCCGATCACGACGCTGGGCGACGAGCTCGCGCGGAACCCCTTCCTCGGTGAGCTCCGCGCGGAGCGCTCGGCGTGAGCCGCGCGTCGAAGATCGAGCGCCCGCGCGGCACCCACGACGTCACTCCCGGCCGAGCAGCCGAACTGGCGCCGGGTCACAGCGGAGATCGAGCGCCTGTGCGAGCTCTACGGCTACCGACCCGTCACAACGCCGGTGTTCGAGGACACCGCGCTCTTCGAGCGCACCTCCGGCGAGGGGTCCGACGTCGTCCAGAAGGAGATGTACACGTTCTCGGATCGGTCGGAGCGCTCGTTGACGCTTCGGCCGGAGGGAACCGCGCCGATCTGTCGGGCGTACGTCGAGCACGGGCTGCATCGAGAGCCGCAGCCGGCAAAGCTCTTCACGATCGGGTCGATGTACCGCTACGGCGCGCCCGGGAAGGGACGCCACCGCGAGCACTGGCAGGCCTCCGTCGAGGCGGTCGGAAGCGACGATCCCGCGATCGACGCCGAGCTCATCCAGTTGTACGACGCGCTGCTCGGCCGGCTCGGCGTGACGCAGTACCACCTCGAGCTCAACTCGATCGGCTGCCGTGCCTGCCGTCCGGCATATCTCGAGACGCTTGGAGTCCTGGCTTCGGGCGAACGTCGACCGGCTCGACGCGGCCACGAACGAGAAGGCGGCGACGAGCCCGCTGCGGGTCTTCGACAACTACCAGGCGAAGCCCGAGGCGGTTCGTGCTGCTCTCGACGAGGCGCCGAAGATCGGCGAGTCGCTCTGCGCGGAATGCGTGGAACGCTTCGCCGTCGTGCGGCGCGACCTCGATGCGACCGGCGTCGGATACCGGCTCGAGCCGACCCTCGTGCGCGGCCTCGACTACTACTCGCGCACGACCTGGGAGTTCGTCGGCCCGCTCGCGAACGAGAACGCGACGCTCTCCGGAGGCGGTCGCTACGACTACCTCGTGGAGGAGATCGGCGGCCCGCCGACGCCCGGAGTGGGCTTCGGAGCCGGCATCGAGCGTCTCCTCCTCGCGATGGAAGCCGAGGGAGTCGCCGATGCCGAGCCCGCCGCGGATCGCGGTCTACGTCGCCGTGGAGCCCGACGCTCCCCGCGCGCGCGTCGCGCACTGGCTCGCCGAACTCCGTCGGCGTGGGATTGCGTGCGACACCGACTACGCGCAGCGCTCGCTCAAGGGTCAGTTGACGCAGGCCGGCCGGAGTGGTGCGACGGCGACCGTGGTGGTCGGCGGCCGAGGGCGCCACGATCCGTCGAGCCGGGGAAGCCGACGTCACCGTCGGGCACGACGAGGTCGTCGACAGACTCTCGTCATGAGCTGGCGTGACCTCATGTGCGGCGATACACGCCCCGAGCACGTCGGGCAGACGCTGACGCTCTCCGGATGGGCGGCGCGCCGGCGTGACCACGGCGGGCTCGTCTTCGTCGACCTTCGCGACCACACGGGGATCACGCAGCTCGTGTTCAACCCCGAGCGCTCGCCCGCGTCGGCCGAGGCTCGCCAAGGAGATCCGCAACGAGTTCGTGCTCCGGGCGCGCGGCGAGGTCGTCGCTCGCTCGCCCGAGACCGTGAACGCTGCGATGGCGACCGGTGCCGTCGAGATCCAGGTCGACGAGCTCGAGATCGTCTCGCGCTCGACGCCGCTCCCGTTCCAGCTCGACGAGGAGGGCGTCGACGAGACGCTGCGACTCCGCTACCGCTGGCTCGACATGCGCACCCCGCGCATGCAGCGAAACCTCCGTCTCGCGCACACCGTGATCTCGTCGATTCGGGAGACGATGGATCGGCGCGAGTTCGTCGACGTCTGGACGCCGAGCATGACCCGCGGGACACCCGAGGGCGCGCGCGACTTCGTCGTCCCCGTGCGGCTCCAGCCGGGCCGCTTCTTCGCGCTCGCCCAGTCTCCGCAGCTCTTCAAGCAGCTCTGCATGATCGGGGGCCTCGATCGCTACTACCAGATCGCGACCTGCTGGCGGGACGAGGATCTGCGCGCCGACAGGCAGTTCGAGTTCCGACAGCTCGACCTCGAGCTGGCCTTCGTCGAGCGCGAGGACGTGCTCGAGGTGCTGGAGGACGTCGTCGTCGGCGCCTTCGCCGCAGTGGGGCGCGAGGTCCCGGCGAGGCCGTTCCCACGTCTCACCTATGCGGAAGCGCTGGCGAAGTACGGGACGGACAAGCCGGACCTGCGCTTCGGGCTGGAGATCGAGGATGCGACGGAGGTGACGCGTGGCTCCGAGTTCGGCGTCTTCGCGAACGCGGACACGGTCCGCTTCCTCGTCGCGCCTCGCGCCTTCTCGCGGACGGAGCTGCAGCGCCTGGAGGACATCGCGAAGGAATGGGGCGCGAAGGGGCTCGCGTATCTCGTATACGACGGCGACGATGTTCGCTCGCCGATCGCGAAGTTCCTCTCGGAGGCCGAGCTCGAGGCATTCCGGAGCGAGCCCGGCTCCACCGTGTTGTTCGCAGCGGGCGACGAGGCGACGGTCGCCCGCGTGCTCGGCGGCATGCGGACGCACCTGGGACGTGAGCTCGAGCTTGCGTCGAATGCGGAGCTGTTCCACTGGGTCATCGACTTTCCGCTCTTCGAGCGTGACGAGGACACCGGCAACTGGACGTTCCTCCATCATCCGTTCACCGCACCGATCGCCGGACACGAGGACCGCGTGGCCGGCGATCCCGGCAACGCGCTCAGCCAGCACTACGACCTGATCTGGAACGGATGGGAGCTCGGTTCGGGCTCGATCCGGATCCACGATCCGGCGGTCCAGCAGGACGTCTTCCGGACGATGGGGATGCTCGACGAGGAGGCGCAGGAGAAGTTCGCCTTCCTTCTCGAGGCGCTTGCCATGGGCGCGCCGCCGCATGGCGGGTTCGCGATGGGGATCGAGCGGTTCGTCGCGCTCATGGCCGGCGAGCCGAACATCCGCCAGGTCGTCGCGTTCCCGAAGGTGTCGAGCGGCTCCGATCCTCTGACCGGCGCGCCGGCGCAGGTGCCGGACGCGCAGCTTCGCGAGCTCGGCATCCAGCTCGTCGCCGACGACTCCTAGGTCGGGCTCGGCCTGCCCGGCCCGTTGCACTCTTGGCGCAGACTCGTCGCACCTGGGTGTCGATGTCGCCGATATCGTGACTGCAGGGATCTCGGGGATCCCCTGGGGGTGTTTGGAGAGCGTGTTTGGGGGCGTGGTCCCAGTCTCGCGGCCCGTACGAAGCTCCGCCGTCGGTGCGGGCTCGTACGCGCATTCACCCGCAGCGTCAGCCACACTAGCCTCGTGCCGGCCATCCTCGGTCAACGCCTCGTCGTCCTCGCTGCCGTCGCGCTTCTTGCAGCGGTCGCGGCCGCGGCCGTCGTCGGGCAACGCGGCTCCGACGAGGGTGCGGCGGCGCTGACGAGCGCGCCGGCGCCGGCCGGCTGGAACATCGCCTTCGCGGGCTCGCGCGGCGCGACCGGGGATGCTCAGCGGACGACGTGCGGCCAGGTTCTCGCACCGCAGTCTCTCGGCGTGACGCATCCGGTGCTTCCGTGCGGGGCGAAACTGATTCTTCGTTCTGGCGACACGCAGGTGCTCACGGAGGTCATCGACAACGCGCTCGTCGAGCCCGGCCGCCAGCTCGAGGTCACGGAGGAGTTGGCCTCACTGCTCGGGATCGACGGCACCGTCGAGCTCGAGTGGCGCTTCGCGACGAGCGCGCGCTGAGTCGCTGCCGACGCCCGTGCGCGCAGCCGGTAGGATCGCCGGGCTCGACCCTGTGCGTGGCCCCGGTCCATACGTGAACCAACAGACACGTAAAGGGAGCCGGCGTCGGAGCTAGGCGTTTGCCGACACTCCGCACGGCACCCACCTGGCTCGCCAGGTTCGCAACGGCCGTGGCTTCATCGGCAGGGTGGAGCATTTCCTCCGGCGCTAGCCTGGCGTGGTGAGCACCGAGGTATTCGGAGACGCGACACACGGCGGAGCGTGGTGTGCAGTGAGGCTCGGCGTCGAGCGCGACCGAATCGTCGCGGCGGACGCCCCGGGGCTCGACAGCCCGCTCGTCGGGCTGACGCTGCTCGAAGCCGCTGCGGTCGGTGGCGAGCCGCTCGCCGTCGACGCGCTTGCCGCGGCGCTCGGACAGGTGTTCCGGGCGGAGCCACGCGCGGGCCGCGTCGTCGTTGCGATGAGCGGCGGCGTCGACAGTGCGGTCGCGCTCCGGCGAGCGGGACGCGACGCCGTCGGCGCGACGTTGCGCCTCTGGCAGGATCCCGCCGCACCCGACACCGAGCGGGCTTGCTGCTCGCCCGCTGCCGTCGCCGCGGCGCGTGCGACGTGCCACGCGCTCGGGTTGCCGCACGTCACGCTCGACCTTCGCGCCGAGTTCAAGAGCGCGATCGTCGATCCGTTCGTGCGCGCCTACGAAGCCGGTGAGACGCCGAACCCGTGCATGCGCTGCAACGGCGCGTTCCGATTCGACGAGCTCGTGGCATTCGCAGCACGTGCCGGCGCCGACGAGCTCTGGACGGGTCACTATGCGCGGATCGTGGAGCGCGGCGGAATGCGTCTCGTCGCGCGCGCGGTCGACGATCGCAAGGATCAGTCGTACATGCTCGCGGCGGTCGATCCGGCGCTCCTCGGTCGCGTCCGATTCCCGCTGGGCCAGCAGACGAAGGAGGAGACCCGCGCCGAGGCGGCCGCTGCCGGGCTCGCTGCCGCGCGGCGGGCGGAGAGTCAGGAGGCCTGCTTCCTCGGTGGAGACGACTACCGCGCGTTCCTCGAGCGCCAAGGGCTCCGGAGCTCCAGCCGGCGTCATCGTCGATACGGACGGGGCCACACGCGGGTCGCACGAGGGCTACTGGCGATTCACCCCGGGGCAGCGCCGCGGGCTTCGCGTCGACGGCGGCCGGCCCCTCTACGTCGTGCGAACCGACGCCGCGACGAACACTGTCACCGTCGGTGCGCGCGAGCGTCTCGCGGTGAGCTCGGTCGAGACGAGGGGCCGCCTGTACGTGCCAGTGACACGCGGCGACGTAAAGCTCCGCTACCGGTCGACGCCCGTGCCCGCGTCGGTCGCGACGACGGACGACGGCTTCGCGCTCGAGTTGAGCGAGCCCGCGTTCGGCGTCGCCCTCGGGCAGGTCGCGGTGGTGTACGACGAGGACGCCGTGGTCGGCGCCGGAGTCATCACGGCAGTGGCGTAGCCGACTAGGATCCTGCGGATGAACGTGCTCGCATCGACGGCCGGCGACGTCCTCGATTACGCCCTCGCGGCGTTCTTCGTCGCGAGCGGGATCGGGCTCGCGTACATGCTGATCCGCATGGGCGGCACGTTCGCCAGGCTCTCGTCGTTCATCAAGGGTGCCGAACGCGATGCGCTGCCGGTGGTCGTCAAGGCCGGAGGAACCGTCGATCGGGTCAATGACCAGCTCGACAAGCTCGACACCGTGACGGACAGTGCGGTTGCGATGGCGGACAGCGCCGACACCGCCGTGCGCGCGGTCTCGACCGCGATCACGACGCCCGTCAAGAAGGTCAGCGGCTTCGCCTCCGGTGTCTCGCACGGCGTGTCGGCATTTCGCTCGCGCCGTGACGCAGGCGAGGCGGTGCGCGTTGCGAAGGATGCTGCCGCTCGGCGTGAGAGCGAGCTCGACGAGGAGCTTCGCAACGCCGGCCAACAGGACTCTGCAGAGCCGCCGCCTGCCGCTTAGCGGCACCTGCGCCCCGCGACCTCGCTCGTAGAATCTCGAGATGCGCACGACGGCTGAGCTACGTGAGGGCTTCCTCTCGTTCTTCGAGGAGCGTGGGCACCTGCGCTGCCCGTCGTACTCTCTCGTCCCGCGCGCAGGCGACGACTCGACGCTCCTCACCACTGCAGGAATGCAGCCGCAGATGCCGTTCTTCCTCGGGCTCGAGCCGCCTCCCGCGCCCCTCACCACGACGTCGCAGAAGGTCTTCCGCACCGTCGACATCGACGAGGTCGGCCTCGACGGCCACCACCTCACCTTCTACGAGATGCTCGGGAACTTCTCGTTCGGCCAGTACTTCAAGGAGGGCGCGATCGCGTTCGCCCGCGAGTTCGTCCTCGAGCACATGAAGCTCGACTGGGACCGCGTGTGGGTCACTGTCCACGCCGGCGATCCGCAGATGAAGCTCGGGCCGGACGAGGTCGCGATCGACCTCTGGCAGAGGGCGGGCATGCCGCCCGAGCGGATCGTCCCGCTACCGACATCCGAGAACTTCTGGTCCGTGGGCGGGCCGGGGCCATGCGGGCCGGACTCCGAGATCTACTGGGACTGGGGCGCGGAGCACGGCTGCGGTGAGCCGGACTGCGCTCCTGCGTGCGCGCGCTGCGACCGCTTCCTCGAGTTCTGGAACCTCGTCTTCATGGAGTACGAGCAGCACGCCGACGGGACGCTGACGCCGCTTCCGAAGCAGAACATCGACACCGGGCTCGGCCTCGAGCGCGGCGCCGCGATTCTCCAGGACGTGCGCTCCGTCTACGAGACGGACGGATTCCAGCAGATCATGGACGTGGATCGCCGCCGAGTCGGGCGTCGCCTACGGCGACTCGGCGGCGGCGACGAAGGCGCAGCGGATCCTCGCCGACCACGGCCGCGGGATGACGTTCCTCGTGGGCGACGGCGTGACGCCGTCGAACGAGGGGCGCGGCTACGTGCTGCGCCGGATCATCCGGCGCGCCGTGCAGCAGGCGCAGAGCATCGGGCTCCACGACGTCCACCGACTCTCGAGCGTCGTCGTCGAGCAGATGGGAGAGGCGTATCCGGAGCTGCCGTCGCATGCCGACGAGATCGCGCGTGTCCTGCGGCTCGAGGAGGAGCGCTTCCTCGAGACCCTCGAGCGCGGCCTGAAGCTCTTCGAGGATCTCGGGTCGGAGAAGGCGATCTCCGGCGAGCAGGCCTTCACGCTCGCGGCGACGTACGGGTTCCCGCTCGAGCTCACGGTCGAGCTGGCGGAGGAGCGCGGCCAGGCGGTCGATGTCGACGGCTATCGCATCGAGATGGAGCGCCACCGCGACGTCTCGCGCGCGGGAGGATCGAGCGAGCTCCAGCGTGCGGCGGACTTCGCGCGCAGCGCCGACTTCGCGACCGAGTTCGTCGGCTACGCCAAGACCGACGTCCTCACGCAGATCGGCGCGCTCGAACCCCTCGAGGGCGACCACTTTCTCGTGAAGCTGCGCGAATCGCCGTTCTACCCCTCGGGTGGTGGCCAGGTGACCGACGCCGGCACGCTCGAGCTCGACGACGACTCGGGCACGACGGCCGAGCTCGTCGACGCGTACCGGCTGGAGAACGACCAGGCGCTCCTGTTCCGTGGCAGCGGGCTTCGCTGCCGGCGATCGTGTCCGCGCACGGGTCCCGTGGGCGGTGCGCTTCCCGACGATGGCGAATCACACCGGCACGCACCTCCTCCATCAGGCGCTACGCGAGGTGCTCGGCGAGCACGTCCGGCAGGCGGGGTCGGCGGTGCGTCCGGACAAGCTGCGCTTCGACTTCACGCACGACCACGCGCTCAGTGCGGAAGAGCGCGACGCCGTCGAGCGCCGCGTGAACGAGCTCGTCTTCGAGAACCGGCCGGTGCACGTCTTCGAGACGCCGATCGACGAGGCGCGCAAGCTCGGCGCGACGATGCTCTTCGGCGAGAAGTACGGCGACATCGTGCGAGTCGTGGAGGTTCCCGGCTACTCCATCGAGCTGTGCGGCGGGACGCACGTGGCAGCGAGCGCCGAGGTCGGCCCGTTCGTGCTCCTCTCCGAGAGCTCGGTCGGCGCGGGCGTGCGTCGCATCGAAGCCGTGACGTCGGGAGCGGCGTGGGCCGTGCTCGACGAGCGCGCGCGCGAGCTGCAGCGTGCTCCGCTCCGAGCTCGAGGCGTTGCGCAAGGCGCCGAGAGTCGCAGCGGCCCCCGAGCCGGGAGCCGACGTGCCGGAGCCGGACGTCCGCGCCGAGGGCGGAGTCAACGTGATCGTCCAGCCCGTCGACGGCCTCGACGCCGACGAGCTCCTCGATCTCTCCGATCGCTACAAGCAGAAGCACGCGCCGGCCGCGGTCGTCCTCGGGTCGAAGGAGGACGGCAGGGTTCACCTCGTCGCGAACTTCGACGAGTCCGTGGCCGAGAAGGTGAGCGCGTCGGACGTCCTCCGCGAGGCGGCCGCGATCGTGGGTGGTGGCGGGGGTGGGCGTCCGACGATGGCGCGTGCGGGCGGCAAGGACCCCGAGAAGCTCGCGGACGCGCTCGCCGAGGCCGAACGGCTCATCGTCGCTGCGCTGTGAAGATCATGGCGTTGGACTACGGCGCCGCGCGGACAGGCGTGGCGGTCTCCGACGCGACCGGCACGATCGCCCGCCCGGTCGGCGTCGTTCTGCGCGCGGCGACCGAAACCGGGCTCGCCGAGCTGCGATCGCTCGCCACCGAGCACGGCCCTGACCGGATCGTCGTCGGCATGCCGCTCACGTTGCGTGGCGAGAGACGGCGCGCAGGCCGTCGAGACGGAGGCGTTCGTCGAGTCGCTGCGCGGCGCGGTCGAGCTCCCGATCGAGACGTACGACGAGCGGTTCACGACGTCGCTCGCCGCGCGTGACGGCGGAAGTTCGCCGGAGGATGCGCGAGCGGCGGCGCATCTCCTCGAGAGCTATCTCCAGAGCGTCGATCGATGAGGATCCGCGGCGTCGCACTCGCACTCGTTGCGCTCGCGCTCGCCGGCTGCATGGGCGAGGAGTCGGCGCCCCCACCGGCCGAGACCGCTCCGCCGCTCGCACGGCTCCGGATCATCTTCCCGGAGGGGTTCACCCGCCGCGAGATGGCCGATCGAGTTGCTGCCGTACGTGAGATCGCGATCGAGAAGCGCGGCGTCACGCCGCGCCTGACGAAGACGGGGTACCTGGAGGCGAGCGGCGCGGCCGTGCCGCCGGCGGAGTTCAGAAAGGACTGGCAGCTGAGCTCGATCGAGGGCTTCCTGTTTCCCGGCGACCTACGAGTTCACGAAGCTCACCCCGTCCGCCAGGCTCGTTCGTGACCAGCTGCGCGCCTTCAGGCGCAACTGGCGGAAGGTCGACATGCGTTACGCGCGGTCGAAGAACCTCACGCCGTACGACGTCCTCATCATCGCGTCGATGATCGAGAAGGAGACCGTCGTGCCTGCCGAGCGCCGGCTCGTCGCAGCGGTCATCTACAACCGGCTGCGCGCCGGCATGCCGCTCGGGATCGACGCGACGATCCGATACGGCCGCAACGTCCCCGGGACGGAGCCGCTCCGCCAGTCCGATCTCGACAGCGACGACCCCTTCAACACGCGGCGCCGGCTCGGTCTTCCGCCGACGCCGATCGCGAACCCGGGTCTGGCCTCGATGCGTGCGGCTGCCAATCCGGCCCGGGTCGACTACCTGTACTTCGTTCGCAAGGGTGAGAGCAATCGGCACTTCTTCACCGCGAGCGAGGCCGAGTTCTGTCAGAAGTCGCTCGAGTACGGCTTCGGCGGGTGCTGAGCGCGCGAGCGCCGGGATCCCGTCCTCAGCGGCATGTGTACGACCTCTCGACCGGTCGATCGCCCGACGGCTGTGACGCACTCGTCACGGAGTCGTGGCCCACGCGTGCGGATTTCCGGGCTACGCTGACCACAGGGGTCTCGGGGATCCCCTGGGGGTGGTTGGCGAGACGGGCGATACTGCGAGCCGATGACCGCGCTCAGCGCATCGACGAGGCTCGTCGGCATCCTCGGATGGCCGGTCGCTCACTCGCTCTCACCGCGCATGCACAACGCTGCGTTCGCAGCGCTCGGGCTCGATTGGGCGTACGTCGCACTCCCGACGGCGCCCGACCGACTCGAGGATGCCGTGCGCGGTCTGGCTGCGCTCGGATTCGCAGGGGCGAACGTCACGACACCACACAAGCGGGCGGTGACCGCGCTCTGCGAGACGGCCGCACCGTCGGTGAACACGCTCGTCGTCCGTGACGCACGGATCGAGGGCTGCAGCACCGACGCCGCGATCCTCGACGGTCTGCCGGCGGCGCAGCCCGTGATCGTCGGCGACGGCGGCACGGCGACGGCGTTCCTCCACGCGCTCCCACACGCGCGGCAGTTCTCGCGTCGCGGAGACTGGCCGCCCGACGTTTCGGATGCCGACCTCGTCGTCAATGCCACATCGGAGCGAGACGACGTCGTCGTCGAGTTGTACGCCGGACAGACGCTCGTCGATCTTCCCTACCCCGAGACGGCCACCGCAGCAGCTGCACGCCGGCGGGGCGCGACAGTCGTCACGGGGCTCGAGGTTCTCGGCGGCGCAGGGGATCGCGTCCTTCGAGCTCTGGACCGGGATGCGAGCGCCGGTCGAGGTCATGAAGGACGCCGTAGGCTTGCCGACGTGACGTTGACGCTCACGACGGCGGGCGAGTCGCACGGGCCGGCGCTCGTCGCGATCGTCGGTGGAGTGCCCGCGGGACTCCGGCTCGAGCGCGATGCCATCGCTGCCGATCTCCGCCGGCGCAGGCAAGGCTACGGGCGGAGCCCGCGGCAGTCGTTCGAGGAGGACGAGTTCGAGATCCTCGCCGGCCTCCGTCACGGCGCGACGCTCGGGACGCCACTCGCCCTGCTCATCCCCAACCGCGACCATGCGAACTGGGAGTGGGGGATGAACCCGTGGCTGCCGGCGGACGACCCGTCGGGAAAGGGAACGTCGCCGGTGACGCTGCCACGGCCCGGTCACGCCGATCTCGCCGGCGCGCTCAAGTACGGGCACGACGATGTGAGGAACGCGCTGGAGCGCGCCAGCGCACGACAGACGGCGGTCCACGTCGCCGCCGGCACGGTGGCGAAGGCGCTTCTCGCCGAGATCGGTGTCGCTGTCGCCGGACGAGCCACGGAGATCGGCGGCGCGGAGTCGGAGTCCGGCTGGAAGGAGGCGACCGATGCCGCACGCGCCGAGCGAGACACGCTCGGTGGGATCGTCGAGGTGGTAGCGACGGGCGTCCCGCCAGGTCTGGGCTCGTACGCGGACAAGGCCGACCGCCTCGACGCCCGTCTCGCGGCCGCCCTCATGGGGATCCAGGCCGTGAAAGGGGTCGAGATCGGAGACGGCTTCGCGCTCTCACGCCTCCGGGGCTCAGAGGCGCACGACGAGATCGAGCCCGACCGCCGCCGCGCGACGAACCGCGCGGGCGGCATCGAGGGAGGCGTGACGAACGGGGAGGACGTGGTCGTCCGCGCCGGTATGAAGCCGCTGCCGACGCTGATGCGGCCCCTCCGATCCGTCGATCTGGCGACGGGCGAGCCGGGTGAGGCGCTCGTCGAGCGGAGCGACGTACAAGCCGTCGAAGCGCTGGCCGTCGTCGCCGAGGGAGCGGTGGCGTGGGAGCTCGCCCGGGCCGCGCGGGAGAAGTTCGGCGGTGACGCGATCGCCGACTTCGTGCAGGCGCACGCGGCGTACCTCGAGCGGATCGCGTGGCCGCAAACGCCCTAGGGCGCCATCTCGCCCTCGTCGGCTTCATGGGCGCGGGCAAGTCGACGCTCGGCCCGCAGCTGGCCGCGCGCCTCGGCCGGCCGTTCGTCTCCGTCGACGATCTCGTCGAGGCCAGGACCGGCGTCACGATCGCCGAGCTCTTCGAGTCTCGCGGGGAAAGCGCGTTTCGCGCGCTGGAGGAGGAGGTCGCGGTCGCGACGCTCGCGCTCCGCTCGCCGGCCGTTGTCGAGCTGGGCGGAGGGGCGCTGGGCTCGGCCAGCACGCGCGCGGCACTCGGGCAACACGCCTTCACCGTTCATCTCGAGGTCACGCCGGAGGACGCGTGGAAGCGTGTCGCGGGCAGCGGGCGGCCGCTCGCACGGGATCTCGACGCGTTCCGCGCGCTGTACGACGAGCGTCGTCCGCAGTACGCCGCGGCCGACGCGAGCGCACACGACCTCGACGGCATCGTGCTCGCGGCGGCCGGCATCCGCCTTGCGCCCCACCGAGAGGCGCACGGTGACGCGGTCGTGGCGGACGCTCGGGTCGCGGAACTCCATTCGATCGACGCGACGCAGCTCGTCCCGCCCGGCGAGTCCGCGAAGACGGTTGCCGAAGCCGAGCGCTTGTGGCGTGCGCTCACGCTCGAGCGATCGTCGACGCTCGTCGCGGTGGGAGGAGGATCGACCACCGACCTCGCGGGATTCGTGGCCGCCAGCTACATGCGCGGGATCGACTGGGTCGCGGTCCCGTCGACGCTCGTTGGCCAGGTCGATGCCGCGATCGGCGGCAAGGTGGGTGTCGACCTCCCGGAGGGGAAGAACCTCGTCGGCGCGTTCCACTGGCCAGCGGAGACCGTGATCGATACGGCGCTCCTGGACACGTTGCCCGCGGAGGAGCGTCGTAACGGCCTCGCCGAGGTCGTGAAGACGGGACTCCTCGCCGGCGAGCCGCTCTGGGAGCTCGATACGGTGGCCCAGGTGCGCCGCTGTGCTGCCTTCAAGGCGGCGGTCTGCATTCGCGACCCCTACGAGCAGGGCGACCGGGCCTGGCTCAACCTCGGCCACACGTTCGCGCACGCGCTCGAGGCTGCATCCGGGTTCGCCGTTCCGCACGGCCGCGCGGTCGCACTCGGCCTCCTCGCTGCGCTGCGGCTCTCGGGGCTCGAGGAGGAGGTGCAGACCGTCGAGGACGTGCTCGCTCCGGAGCCCGCCCAGGTCGATCGTGACGCGGCCTGGGCAGCGCTGCAGCGCGACAAGAAGGCGCGCCGCGGCGAGATCCACCTCGTCGTGCTCGATGCCCCGGGACGCCCTCGCGTGACCTCCGAGGTCGAGCCGGATCTCGTCCGCGCAGCCCTCGACGCGCTCATCGCATAGGGTCAGCGCGTGCGGATCGTCGTCCTGAACGGGGCCAATCTGGACATGCTCGGAAGCCGCGACCCCGAGCTCTACGGCGGTCTCGGGCTGTCCGAGCTCGAGACGCGGATCTACCAGTGGGCGCTCGAGTTCGAGTGCACCGTGCGCTGTCGGCAGACGAACCACGAGGGCGAGTTCATCGACTGGTGCCACGAGGCCTACGAGTGGGCTGACGGCGTCATCGTCAATCCCGGGGCGTGGTCGCACTACTCCTGGGCGATACACGACGCACTCGAGCTGTTCACGGTTCCGGTCGTCGAGGTGCATCTCTCCAACGTCGACGAGCGCGAGGAGTGGCGGCGATTTTCCGTCCTCGAAGGCGTCGTTGCCGCCCGCGTCGTCGGGAAGGGTCCCGACGGCTACCGGGAGGCGATCGAGTTCATCGTCGGGGGGCGAGCGTGACGCGAATCGCGCGACTTGCCGCGCTGCTCGAGGAGCCGCTGCTCGTCGCCGGGCCGCCGTACGTCCTCGGTGGACAGGCGAACGTTCGCTACCTCACCGGCCTCCAGAGCTCGAACGCTGCGGTGCTCGTCGAGCCGAGTGGGGCAGCCACGCTCTTCACGGACTTCCGCTACGCGAATCGCGCTCGGGCGCTCCCGGGCATCGAGGTCGTCGAGACGCCACGCGGCCTCATCCCTGCCGTCGGGGAGGCGCTGTCCGGCAGGCGGATCGGCTTCGAGGAACAGCACCTCCCGCATGCGCTGTATCGCGCGCTTGCCGAGGCGGGCGTCGAGGTCGTTCCCGCGAGCGGTCTCGTCGAAGGGCTCCGCGCGGTCAAGGACGACGACGAGCTTGCGAGCATGCGCCGCGCGAGCTCGCTGTCGGACGAGGTCTTCGCGGCACTCGCGCAGGAGAGGTTCAGCGGGCGGACCGAGCGTGAGCTCGCGTGGTGGATCGAGCGGAGCTTCCGCGAAGGTGGCGCAGGCGGTCTCTCCTTCGAGGCGGTCGTCGGCGCCGGCCCCACGGCCGCATCGCCCCACGCGGTCCCCGGCGACACGCCGATCGAGCCCGGCGTCCTCGTCGTCGTCGACGCGGGCTGCGTCGTCGACGGCTACTGCTCGGACTGCACGCGGACGTTCGCGGTCGGAGACATCTCCGATCGGCTCGCGGAGCTCTACACGCTCTGCCTCGAGGCGCAACTCGCGGGCCTCGCTGCGGTGGCTCCCGGCGTGCACGGACGCGATGCGGACGGCGCGTCGCGAACGCTCATCGAAGCGCAGGGCCTCGGCTGGGCCTACGGCCACGGCATGGGGCACGGCGTGGGACTCCAGATCCACGAGGCCCCGACACTTCGACCCGAGAGTACGGACGTGCTCGAGACGGGAAACGTCGTCTCCGTCGAGCCGGGGATCTACCTGCCGGACGAGGGCGCCGGCGTCCGGATCGAGGATCTCGTCGTCGTGACGGAGGACGGCTGCGAGCGACTCACGCACTTCACGAAGGAGCTCGTGACGGTCGCATAGGGACGCGAGCTGGGTCTCGCCGTACAATCCCCGCGGTCATGGCCGAGACCGTCTCCACGAATCAGTTCCGCAATGGGATGCACATCGAGATCGACGGTGGCGTCTGGCGCATCGTCGAGTTCCAGCACGTGAAGCCCGGCAAGGGCGGTGCGTTCGTCCGGACGAAGCTCAAGTCCATCGATTCGGGCTCCGTCGTCGATCGCACGTTCCGCGCCGGCGAGAAGTTTGCGCGCGTCCACACGGAGGTGAAGAACCTCCAGTTCCTCTACGACGACGGCAACGAGGCCCACTTCATGGACGAGGTGAGCTACGAGCAGTTCGGCCTGCCTCGCACGGACGTCGAGGAGGCGCTCGCGTACCTTCCGCCGTCGAGCTCGGTGCAGATGCTCGCCGTCGACGGCAAGCCTGCCGGTATCCAGCTCCCGGCCTCGGTCGAGCTGACCGTCACCGAGACCGAGCCTGCGGTACGCGGCGACACGGTCACGAACGTGACGAAGCCGGCGACCCTCGAGACCGGCGCCGTCGTCCAGGTGCCGCTCTTCGTCGACACCGGCGAGCGCATCAAGGTCGATCCGCGCGAGGGCCGCTACATCAGCAGAGCCTGACCTCGGCCGCACCGGCGCCTCGCTAAGGTCCCACCCGTGCCGAAGCTCGTCGACACCACGATCCGGCTGCTCTCGCAGGAGCCTCTCGCGGGCAAGCTGCCGACTGCGGAGGTGCTGCGCGTCGCGGAGATCCTCGACGGAGCCGGGTTCGCGTGTCTCGAGGTCTCGGGCGGCGGCGTCTTCGACGCGACTGTTCGGCGCCGCGTCGAGAGCCCGTGGGAGCGCATCCGCGCGATCAAGGGGCGTGTGTCGACCCCGCTCGGCATCGCGCTCCGTGGCCGGTTCCTCGTCGGCTCGCGTCCCGTCTCGGGCGACATCGTCGGTCGCTTCGTCTCGTGCGCAGCGGAGAACGGCATCGACGTCTTCCGTCTCCACGATCCACTGAACGACGTTTCGAACCTTCGGGAGGCGGGCGCGGCGATCACGAACGCAGGCGGCGCGTTCCACGCCGGCCTCGTCTACAGCCCTGGCCGCACCGACGAGACCGACATGCTCGTCGAGCAGGCGCGCAAGCTGCCCGAGCTCGGCGCCACACGCGTGCTCGTGAACGATCCGACCGGCGCTCTCGTCCCACACCGGGCGCAGGAGCTCGTCGGGCGCATCATGGAGGCGAGCGGGCTTCCCGTCGGCTTCTACGTCCAGGGGTCGGCAGGGATCGGTCTCGCGTCGGCACTCGCCGCGGTCGACTCGGGCGCCGACCTCATCGCGACCGCGGTCTACCCGCTCGCGCTCATCCTTCATCGTGTCTCGGGCGAGTCCGTTGCCGAGTCCCTTCAGGGCCTCGGTCACGCGCCGGGACTGGATGTCGCGAAGCTCTGGGAAGCCGCCGATGTCATCGACGAGTGGATCGGCGACGAGCCGGTCGCTCCCGTCGCGCCGCGGATCGCGGTTCGCGCGGCGGAATACGACCTTCCGGCGGGACTCGTCGCGGCTCTCGACGTGCACCTCCGCGCGCATGCCGCCGCCGACCGGCTCCTCGAGGTGCTCGAGGAAGTAGGACGCGTCCGAGCCGAGGCGGGCTGGCCTCCGCTCGCCGCGCCGATCGGGCAGATCCTCGCCTCTCAGGCGCTTCTGCACGTCCTCGAAGCGCGACGGTACGGCTCCGTGATCGACGAGTTCCGCGAGCTGGTCCAGGGTGGGTACGGCACGACGCCGGAGACGATCGACCCGATGGTCGAACGTGCGGTCGAGCTTCTGTCTCCACCTGGTCAGCTGAGCGAGGATCCGGTGACGACGGAGGACGTGCGCGAGCAGGCCGAGGGGCTTGCCGCGAGCGAGGAAGAGCTCGTCCTCATCGCCATGTTCGGGTCGGACGCGGAGGAGCTCCTGAAGGTCATCCGCGGCCGTCACTCGCGCGACTCCGTTCTCATTGCCGAGGACGCCGACGCCGAGCGCGGTGAGCGGATTCGCGAGCTCGTGAAGATCGTGCAGGAGTCGGGCGTGGGGGAGATCGAGATCGAGGACGAGGGCATGCGCGTGTCGGTGCGCCGCGCCGACGAGCCCGGCCCCGTGCTCGCGCTGCCCCTCGCTCCGACCGCGGATCCGGGGTCCGACGCACAGCCGAGCACTGCCTCCACCGACGGCTTGATGCGGATCGAGTCACCGATGGTCGGCGTGTTCTATCGCGCGCCGAATCCCGGGGCGCCGTCGTTCGTGGATGTGGGCGACACCGTCGTTCCGGGCCAGGTGCTCTGCATTCTCGAGGCGATGAAGCTGTTCAACGAGCTCAAGGCCGAGACCGCCGGGGTCGTGAAGGAGATCCACGCCGAGAACGCGCAGGCGGTCGAGTACGGCGAGCTCCTGTTCGAGCTCGAACCAGTTCCCTCGGCGCCCGTTCTCTAGGTCGAGTCGTGTTCGACCGCGTGCTCGTCGCGAACCGGGGCGAGATCGCCGTGCGCGTGATCCGCACCCTCCGCGAGCTCGGAATCGAGACGGTCGCCGTGTACTCGACGGCCGATCGTGACGCGCTCCACGTCGAGCTCGCCGACCACGCCGTGTGCATCGGCCCGCCGTCCGCCGCAGAGAGCTACCTCAGCATCTCGAACGTCGTCGCGGCGGCCGAGACGACGAGCTGTGACGCCGTGCACCCCGGCTACGGATTCCTCGCCGAGAATCGCCGAATTCGTACGCGCGTGCGAGGACTCGAACCTCGTCTTCATCGGTCCTTCCGCCGACGTCGTCGAGCAGATGGGCGACAAGGTGCGCGCGAAGGAAGTGATGCGTGCAGCCGGTGTCCCGCTCGTCTCCGGGTCCGACGGTTCCGCGGGGCACGACGAGCTCCGCCGCGCGGCTATCGCTGCCGGCTTCCCCGTCTTGCTCAAGGCCGCGGCAGGCGGCGGTGGGAAGGGCATGCGCCTCGTGGAAGCCGAGGACGAGCTCGAGGGTGCGTTCGCCGCTGCGAGCGCCGAGGCCGAGGCGGCATTCGGCGACGGCGCGGTGTACGTCGAGAAGCTCGTCTCACCCGCGCGCCACGTCGAGATCCAGGTGCTCTGCGACGCGGCCGGCGGCGTCCTGACGCTCGGCGAGCGGGAGTGCTCCATCCAGCGACGCCACCAGAAGCTCGTGGAGGAGTCGCCGTCGGTTGCGCTCGACGCGGAGACACGAGAAGCGATGGAGGCGACCGTCGAGCGCGCGTGCATCGCCATCGGCTACCGCAATGCCGGCACGTTCGAGTTCCTCGTCGGCGCCGACGGCGCCTTCTACTTCATCGAGGTGAACTGCCGTCTCCAGGTCGAGCATCCCGTCTCCGAGCTCGTCACGGGCATCGACATCGTCCGCGAGCAGGTGCGCATCGCGGCGGGCGAGGAGCTCGCGACGCGCGGTCGTGCACCGAGGCGTGGGCACGCGTTGGAGGTTCGGATCAACGCCGAGGACCCCGCTCGCGCCTTTCTCCCCGCGCCGGGCACGATCACGCGGTTCGACGTACCGCTCGGCCCGGGAGTCCGCATCGACACCGCCGTCCGCGCGGGGTCCGAGATCGCGCCGTACTACGACTCGATGATCGCGAAGCTCATCGTCTGGGACGACACGCGGGATACCGCGATCGTCCGAGCGGAGCGCGCGCTTCGGGAGCTTGTGATCGAGGGCATCCCGACCACTCGCGATCTCGCGCTCGACGTCCTCCGGTCGCCGGAGTTCCGAAGCGGCGACTACTCGACGTCGACACTGGCAGAGCTCGAGGGGCGCGTCCCGTCGCTCCCGACGCCATGATGCGGCCGGCAAGCCGGAAGACGGCGCGCAGGCAAGCGCTCTACCTCCTCTACCAGTGGGATCTCACCGGGCAGGAGCTCGCGTCGCTGTACGAGGGAGAGCCCGACGACTTCGCCCGTGCGCTCGCGGAGGCGGTGGCCGCGCGGGCCGAGGCGCTCGATCTGCGTATCTCGGCGGCGTCCCCGGATTGGCCTGCGGACCGCCTGGGCACGCTCGAGCGGAATATCCTGCGCATCGGCGTGTACGAGCTCGAGGAGGAGACGGTGCCGCGCGAAGTGGCGATCAACGAGGCGGTGGTGCTCGCGAAGCGGTACG
Source organism: uncultured Gaiellaceae bacterium (assembly GCA_963833725.1). GTDB lineage: Bacteria > Actinomycetota > Thermoleophilia > Gaiellales > Gaiellaceae > GMQP-bins7. The sequence goes on along the minus strand of CAWHYV010000014.1, from coordinate 48,642 downwards.
CGACCGAGGACGCTGCGCGGCTCGTGAACGGCATTCTCGGACGGATCGCGCGGGAGAAGGAGGTCGCGTGAGTCAGGTCGACGAGGCTCTCGCCCGCGCCGAGGAGCTGCTCGGCGCGCTCAACGCGAAGCGCGAGGAGCTCGAGCGACTCGCGGCCGCCGACGACGTCGACGGCGATGCGGCGGTCGACCTCATCACCGAGCTCGCCGAGCTCGCGCGCCAGATCGAGGCCGAGCTGACTCGAGCGCGCACCCTGGCCGATGCGGCCGGCTGACGAACTGCGCGACGCCGTCGAGTCGTACCTCCGCTCGCTCGCGTTCGCTCCGGAGCTGGGCGGGCTCGAAGAGACAGTCCGCTATTCGCTCGAGTCGGGCGGCAAGCGCATCAGGCCGGTGCTCTGCCTCGCGGTTACGGAGGCCGCGGGAGGTTCGATCGAGGAGGCGCTTCCTGCCGCCGCAGCGATCGAGCTCGTGCACACGTTCTCGCTCGTGCACGACGACTTGCCCGCGATGGACGACGACGACGAGCGACGCGGGAGGCCGAGCGCGCACGTCGCGTTCGGCGAAGGCGTCGCCCTGCTCGCCGGCGATGCGCTTCTCGCCGAGGCGCTCCGGCTCGCACTCGCGTATTCGTCACCCGCGCTCGCTCGCGAGCTCGTCGACGCGACGCTCGGGATGATCGGCGGCCAGTACCGCGACATCACCGGCGACGATGCGGACCTCGAGCAGCTCCACCGGCTGAAGACCGGCCGGCTCTTCGTTGCCGCCGTCCGCATGGGTCTCGACGTCGCCGAGGTCGGCGACGCAGAACGGGCTCCGTGGCTCGCATTCGGCGACGACGTCGGCATTCTCTTTCAGGTCGTGGACGACCTCCTGGACGCCGACGGCTATTCGGCGCGGCTCGGAGCCGAGGGAGCGCGAAGGCTGGCCGACAGCGCGGCCGACAGCGCCCGCGGCCAGCTCGAGCGCGTGGACGCGGATACGAGCGTCCTCGGGGCGTTGGTGGACGCGCTCGCGTTACGCACCGGTTGAGGGACGCCAACCGGGGGATGGTTCCAACCGGGCCGGTGGCTACTGTGCGACGGTCACAAACAGACCAGGTCGGCCCGCCGCGCGGTTGCGCGAGCGCGGCCGCCGTCTCTTCTCGCCATGTCTCCCACCTCCCGCAGCCGCCTGTTCACGTACGCCCTGGCCGGTATGGCGATCGCGCTCGCGGCCGGTCCGTCCGCCGCTCTCTCGGCTACGGAGCCGCCGCGGAGCGAGCGCGCCGTGTACAGCGGACCTGCGCTTCCGACGCGGGGCGAACGCGCGGTGAAGGTCGCGCTCGGCGTGGTAGGTGTCCCGTACCGCTGGGGCGGAGAGTCGCCGTCATCCGGGTTCGACTGCTCGGGTCTCGTGCGCTGGGCGTACGGCCGCGTCGGTGTCGATCTTGCCGCACAACTCGTACGCCCTCTACGGCGAGGGTCGAAGGGTGCGCGCGGACGACATGGAGCCGGGTGACATCCTCTTCTTCGAGGGGCTCGGCCACGTCGGCTTGTACCTCGGCGGCGGTCGGATGGTGCACGCACCGGAGACGGGCCGGAACGTCGAGGTCGTACGGCTCTCGGCGACGAACTACGGCGCGCGGCTCGTTGGCGCTCGTCGTGTCACCGCGGCGTAGCGCATCGTCCATCATTCCCGCGGTGACGACCGCTATCGACCGGGGCATCAAGCCGCTCCTGCTACCACCCCGTCTGCGCACACTCGAGGAGGGCGACGGCAGGCGCGTGAGCCACCTCGAACTGTTCTTCGACCTCGTGTTCGTCGTTGCGATCGCTCAGCTCGCCCACGAACTCGTGGCGGCATGACGAAGAAGCGCCTCGACGTCGTGCTGGTCGAGCGCGGGCTCGCAGAGTCCCGCTCGCAGGCGCAGGCGCTCGTGCTGGCGGGGCTCGTCGTCGGCCACGACAAGCCCGGCGAGCAAGTTGCCGAGGACGTCGAGCTCGAGGTCGAGCGACCGCCGCGCTTCGTATCGCGCGGGGGCGAGAAGCTGCAGAACGCGCTCGACGCGCTTCGGGTCGACGTCGCGGATCGGGACTGCGCGGACGTCGGAGCGTCGACCGGTGGGTTCACGGACTGCCTGCTCCAGGCGGGGGCGTCGCGCGTCGTCGCGATCGACGTGGGCTACGGCCAGCTGCATCCCCGCGCTGCGCTCGGATCCGAGGGTGACGGTGCTCGAACGCGTGAACGCTCGCAGGCTCACCGAGCTGCCGTTTCAGCCCGAGTTGATCGTCTGCGACGTGTCGTTCATCAGCGTGACGAAGGCGCTTCCGTCGGTGCTCAGCCTCGCGGCGCCCCGGTGGGTGGCGCTCGTCCTCGTCAAGCCGCAGTTCGAGGCCGGACGCGGCGAGGCGGTGAAGGGCGTCGTCCGCGATCCCGACGTGCAACGACGCGTGCTCCACGAAGTCATCGAAGCTGCGCACGCGTGGGGTGCCGTCACCGTGGGAGTCGTAGACTCAGGGTTGCCCGGCCCCAAGGGAAACCGCGAGTTCTTCGTCCACCTCGAGCATCGACCCGGCGAACCGAATCCCGATGACATCGACCGCTTCGTCGCCGACGCCGTCGGGTAAGCGCGTGACCCGGGCGGCCGTGGTGACGCACGGGACGCCCGGTCAGATCGGCTCGGGCCTCGCACGACTCCAGGCCGTTGCGCAGGAGCACGGCGTGGAGCTGTTGTACTCCGAGGAGGAGCGCGCAAGACACGGGATCGACGCGAGCGCGGACGTCGGTGGCGCCGACCTGGCGGTCGTCCTCGGTGGGGACGGCACGGTGCTCCGCACGCTCACGCGCTTCCTCGGGAAGGGTGTGCCCGTCATCGGCGTGAACTTCGGCCGCGTCGGATTCCTCAGCTCGATGGGCCGCCGTGAGCTCGAGGAAGGACTCGGACGTGTCTTCGCCGGCGAGTACGACGTCGTCGAGCTTCCGACGCTCGAGCTCGAGCACCCTGACGGCCGCACGGTCGCGGTGAACGACGTCGTCGTGGCGAGTGCGTCGATCGGGCGCATGATCGAGCTGGAGCTCGCGGTCGGCGGCGAGGAGCTCGGTCGTCAGCCGTGCGACGGGATCATCTGCGCCACCCCGTCCGGCTCGACCGCGTACAACCTCTCGAACGGCGGCCCGGTGCTCATGTGGGGACTCGAGGCGATCGCCCTCACCTATGTCGCCGCGCACTCGCTGCACGCACGCCCGCTCGTGATCCCGCCCGGAGCCGACGTGATCGTCTGGAATCGCTCCGCGGACGTCGAGGCGGGTGTGCTCGTGGACGGCCATCGCGTCTCGACACTCGGGAAGGCGGAGCGGGCGGTCGTGCGCATCGCCGCCGAGCGCTCGCTCCTCGCGACCTTGCCGGAGGCGACGTTCGTGCGCCGCTACCGTCAGAGCTTTGCTTCGTAGCGGTCCGGCGCAGCCAAACGCCTGATTGCCGCGACGATCACGAGGAGATAGACCGCCAGCAGCGGCAGCCGGAAGAGCACCAGGCGATGCGGCGAGTCGAACAGAGCGGAGGCCAGTTCAGGACGCCCGTCTCGTACGGGTTCGTCCCGGCGTCCTGGGCCGCGAGTGCGCCCTCCCAGTGCCCGACGTCGGCGGAGTGGGCATCCCCGATCGCGACGACGAAGAGCGCCCTCGCGATCCAGGAGACGCCGAGCACGATTGCGAGATCTCGTACCGCGGGACGCACGCCCCCGCGAGCGTACAAGGGCCCCAGGTCGGCTACTGTCGCGCAGGAATGCTGCGCCGCCTCCGGATCGAGAACCTCGTCCTCATCCGCGGCGCGGAGCTGTCGTTCTGCGCCCGGCCTGAACGCCGTCACGGGGGAGACGGGTGCGGGGAAGACGATCTTCGCGCAGGCGATCGGGCTGCTCCTCGGCGCTCGCGCGGACGCGTCCTCCGTCGGCACCGACGGCTCGGAGGCGTACGTGGAGGCCGAGCTCGACGTGCCCGAGGGGTTCTTCGAGGACGAGGAGCTCGCCGCGCTCGCGGAGCTGCGTCCCGAAGGCGAAGCCGGACTCGTGATCGCGCGCCGCGTGTTCGGTGACGGGCGCACGCGCGCATATGCGTGGGGGAGGGCCGTCGCGCGCGAGGAGGTTGCGTCCGCTGCGGAACGGCTCATCGCGATGTCCGGTCAGTTCGAGCAGCGCCGGCTCGCGCGTCCGTCGTTCCAGCTCGACGTCCTCGACGCGTTCTGCGGGTCCGGAGCAGACCGAGCGCAGGCGCGAGGCGGTGCTCGCATGGCGGGAGCTGATCGCGGCACGACGGACGTACGACGAGCTTGCACGAGATTCCGATGCCGTGGCGCTCCGTCTTGCCGAGCAGCAAGCGCTCGTCGATGCGACCGAAGGCATGGCGCCCGGCGACGAGCAGGAGCTGTTGGCCCGACGCGAACGTCTCCGGCACGTCGAGGAGCTCGCAGAGGCAGCGACCGCCGCCGCAGCGGCCGTTGCTCCGGACGAAGGCGAGGGCGCCGCATCGCTGGCGGCCCTGGCGGAACGGGCCCTTGCGCCGCTCGAGCGCATCGCGCCCGAGCTGGGACCGACGGCCGAGGAGCTGCGCGACCTGACGGTTCGGCTCCGCGAGGCAGGAAGCGATCTCCATCGCTTCGTCGCGTCGCTCGACGCCGAGCCCGGTGCACTCGAGAGCATCGAGGAGCGGCTACATGCGATCGCCGATCTGAAACGCAGGTTCGGCGCGTCGACGTACAGCGAGCTCATCGAGCTGGCAGCCGCGGCCGACCTCGAGCTCGCGGCGGCAGGGGACGGCGGCGACCCGGTCGAGGCTGCGAGGGTCGCGGTTGCGCGGGCGGAGGAACGCGTGACCGAGGTCGCTCGCGGGTTGCATGGCTCGCGCGAAGCGAACGCCACGCGCCTCGGGGAGGCTGTCGCGGACGAGCTCGCATCCCTCGGCATGGGCGAAGGTGAGTTCCTCGTCGAGCTTCGAGAGCGCGAGGTCGGAGCGACGGGTGTCGACGAGGTGACGTTTCTCATCCGGCCGAACGCAGGCCTCCCGTTCGCGCCGATCGCGGATACGGCGTCGGGTGGCGAGCTCTCGAGGATCGCCCTAGCTCTCGCCGCCGTCGCCGGCGGCGAGACGCTCGTGTTCGACGAGATCGACGCGGGTATCGGCGGTGTGACGGCGCACGCCGTCGCTGCAACCCTCCAGCGCCTCGCCGAACACGCGCAGGTCCTCACGATCACGCACCTCCCGCAGATCGCGAGCGTCGCCGACACGCACTTCCGCGTCGAGAAGGTCCCCGGCGATCCCACGCACACGCGAATCGAAGAGCTGGACGACCTCCTTCGTCGCGAGGAGATCGAGCGCATGGCCGGCGGCGCGGAGTTCATCGCGACGTTGACCGAGACGCCTGTCTGACGCCGCCACGCGGCCGCGAAGCGGACGCCTTCAGGGATCTGGAGCGGTGGCAACTCCGCGCAAGCGGAGTTCCCACCTGCGTGACAGGTCTGCCTGGTACGGTGAGACCCCGTGGCCAGGTACGTGTTCGTCACGGGTGGTGTCGTCTCCGCGCTGGGGAAGGGCATCGTGGCCGCCTCGCTCGGTCGGCTGCTGAAGGCACGGGGCCTCTCCGTCTCGGCTCAGAAGTTCGACCCGTACCTGAACGTCGATCCGGGGACGATGAGCCCGTTCCAGCACGGCGAGGTATTCGTGACCGAGGACGGTGCCGAGACCGACCTCGACATCGGCCACTACGAGCGCTTCATCGACGAGAACCTCTCGCGTAACGCGAGCCACACGGCCGGAGCGATCTGGGACGCCGTCCTGCGCAAGGAGCGCAAGGGTGAGTTCCTCGGGGCGACCGTGCAGGTCATCCCGCACATCACGAACGAGATCAAGGCCAGGATCAGGCGTGCGGAGAAGGTCTCGCCGGCCGACGTCGTCATCTCCGAGATCGGCGGCACGGTCGGCGACATCGAGTCGCTCCCGTTCCTCGAGGCCATCAGGCAGTTCCGACGCGAGGTCGGGCCGGAGAACGTCGTCTACCTGCACGTGACACTCGTCCCGTTCCTCGACGCGGCCGGCGAGCTGAAGACGAAGCCGACGCAGCACTCGGTCAACGAGCTGCGACGCATCGGTATCCATCCCGACGTCGTCGTCTGCCGCTCGACGGAGCCGCTCTCCGACGACATCCGCGACAAGATCGCGCTGTTCGCGGACGTCGATCGACATGCGGTGATCGGATCGCCCGACGTCGCCGACGTCTACCTCATCCCGCAGGTGCTGCAGGCCGAAGGCCTCGACACGCTCGTGTGCGAGAAGCTCGGCCTCGATGCGCCGGAGGCCGAGCTCGGCGAGTGGGCGGAGCTGATCGAGCGCACGCGCGAGCTGCGCGAGGACGTCGAGATCGCGCTCGTGGGCAAGTACGTGAAGCTCCACGACGCGTACCTCTCCGTGCACGAGGCGCTCAAGCACGCGGGCGTCCACGCTGGATGCCGCGTCCACGTGCGCTGGGTCGACGCCGAGAACATGTCGTACGAGGAAGCCGTCCACGAGCTCGAGCACGCCGACGGCGTGCTCGTTCCCGGCGGATTCGGATCACGCGGGTGGGAGGGGAAGATCCTCGCCTGCCGCGTCGCGCGCGAGCAAGAGATCCCGTACCTCGGCATCTGTCTCGGTATGCACGTCGCCGTTTCCGAGTTCGCGCGTCACATCTGCGGGATGGAGGGCGCGAACTCGACCGAGATGGATCCCGAGACGCCCTTCCCCGTGATCGACCTGCTTCCCGAGCAGAAGGAGATCGAGGATCTCGGCGGGACGATGCGCCTCGGAGCGCAGGCCGTCGAGCTCGAGGAGGGCACGCGCGCACGCGAGACGTATGGCGAGCCCGTCGTCCACGAGCGCCATCGGCATCGCTACGAGGTCAACAACGAGTTGCGTCAGAGGCTCGTCGACGGCGGCCTCGTCATCTCGGGGACATTTCAGGACGGCCGCCTGGTCGAGATCGTCGAGCTCCCGGATCACCCGTGGTTCGTCGCGAGCCAGTTCCACCCGGAGTTCAAGTCGCGGCCGACGCGCCCCGCGCCGTTGTTCCGTGAGTTCGTCGCCGCGGCACTCGACCGCTCACGCTCGCGGTCGGCCGTGCGCGCCGCCGCGCGCTAGCCGTCCGAGACGACCAACGCGCCCTCGGAGGGCGCGAGCACGAGGCTGCCGGAGACCGGGTCGCCGTCGCGGTTGCGGTTGGTCGAGATCGCGATGGATCCTGCGACATCCGCGACCTCGGCCGCGTTCGTGCCGAGATTCAGGGCGACGACGACGCCCTTCCCACGACGCCAGGCCCACGTCCCCGGGGGCGACGGGAGCTCGGCATAGGAGCCGGTGCGCAGATCGTCGAGCTGCCGCCGAAGCGCGATGAGATCGCGTGTGAAGCCGAGTGTCGAGGCCGGGTCAGCGCGCTGTTCTGCCACGTTCCGGCTCGTGTCGGAGAGCGGAAGCCACGGGTCGTTCCATCCGCCCTCTGCCGTCCACGGCATCGGCGTCCTGCCGGGGTCGCGCGACGGCGTCGCGCAGTCGACGACGCGCTCGGTCGGAACGTCACCCGAGGTCAGCCCGATCTCGTCGCCGTAGTAGAGGCACGGCGTCCCGCGCAGCGTGAGGAGCAGCATCAGCGCGCAGCGAGCGCGAGCGTCGTCACCGTTCGCCCACCGTGTTGCAAACCGACCGATGTCGTGGTTCGACCCCGCCCAGCACGGCCAGGCGTCCGGCGGAAGCGCGGCCTCGACCTCGGAAACGACACTGCGCATCTCCCCGGCGTCGAGATTCGCGTGGGTGAGCATGAACGCGAAGGCGAGATCGAGCTCGTCACCCTCCCCGAAGTAGCCCGACCACTGCTCGACGTCGAGGGAGTACGCCTCGCCGAGGAGGAGTCGCGGCGGGTCGTAGGTCTCCGCAAGGGCACGCCACTGCCGCAGGATCTCGTGCGTCTCGGGCCGGAACATCGAGTACCGGCGGCGCATCCCGAGGCCTGGAATCACGGGGTCGTCGCGGAGCTCGCGGTCCTTGAAGATCGCGTGCGCCACGTCGATGCGAAAGCCTGCGACGCCTCGGTCGAACCAGAACCGCAGGATCCGCTCGAACTCCGGCGCGACGTCCGGATTCCACCAGTTCAGATCCGGTTGCTGAGGAGCGAAGTTGTGGAGGTAGTAACGCCCGCGCTCGGTGTCGTACGTCCACGCTGTGCCGCCTCCGAAGATCGACTCCCAGTTGTTCGGCACCTCGTCGGACCACACGTAGAAGTCGGGGTGCTCACGGAACCACGGGTGCTGGTCGGACGAATGGTTCGGGACGAGGTCGAGAAGGATGCGAATCCCGCGTGCGCCAGCCTCCGCGACGAGCCGATCGAGGTCGTCGACGGTGCCGAGATCGGGATGGATGCCCGTGTAGTCCGAGACGTCGTAGCCCCAGTCGACGTTCGGCGAGGGGTGCACCGGATTGAGCCAGACGCCGTCGACGCCGAGCCACTGGAGGTACTCGAGGCGTTCCGTCACGCCGGCGAGGTCGCCGATCCCGTCGCCGTTCGCGTCCGCGAACGATCGCGGATAGATCTGGTACAGGACGGCATCTCTCCACCAGCGCTCGTACATGGGCGCGAACCCTAGTGGCGATGCCTGCCGAAACTCGGCCGTAGGATCTCCACCGTGCAGCACGTCCTGACCGCGCCGCTCGTCGATCTCTTCCTCGAGCTCTGTGCGCTGCCGAGCCCGTCGGGGAGCGAGCGGGCGGTCACGGACCGCGTCGAGGCGTACCTCACGGAGCTCGGGCTCGAGTGGGACGAGGACGACGCTGCAGCGCGACTCGCCGGAGATGCCGGGAATGTCTACTGCCGCATCCCGTCCACGAACGGAGGGCAGGGAACACCGATCTTTCTCTGCGCCCACACCGACACGGTTCCGCCCGAGGCTGCGATCGAGCCGGTGATCGGCGAGGACGGGATCGTGCGTAACGGCGCCGGGACGATCCTCGGCTCCGACAACAAAGCAGCGGTCGTCGTCATGCTCGAGGCGGTCCGCCGCACGCTGGGCGAGAGTCGAGAGCACGCAGGAATCGAGCTCCTGTTCACGCCGCAGGAGGAGGTCTCGCTGCGCGGAGCCGATGCATTCGACCACACGCGCTTCGTGGCGAGCACGGGCTACGTCTACGACCAGGGTGCGCCGATCGGCGAGATCGTGCTCGGCTCGCCGCACGCGCGGCTGCTCGACTTCCGCTTCCACGGCACCGCGGCGCACGCCGGCATGTATCCGGAGGACGGCCGCTCGGCGATCGCGGCGGCGTCACGCGCGATCGCGGACTTCCGCCTCGGACGCGTTGACGAGGAGACGAGCGCGAACGTCGGGGTCATCACGGGCGGGACGGCCCGGAACGTTGTCCCCGAGTGGTGTTCCTTCACCGCCGAGGTGCGCTCACACGACGAGCGCAAGGCGATCGCGCTCGCGCGCGAGATGGTGGAGAGCGCCGCATTCGCCGCCAGTCTTGTCGACTGCGAGGTCGAGTCGGAGGTGCGACCGAGCTTCCCCGGATATCGCTTTCGCGAGAGCGACGCCCCGGTGCGGCTCGCCGCCACGGCGCTCGAGCGCGCAGGCTATGCGCCGACCTACGCGCTCTCCGGCGGCGGCGCAGACGCGAACGTCTTCAACGCGCGCGGTCTGCAGTGCGTGAATCTCGCGAACGGGATGATGGAGATCCATACGCCCGACGAGCACATCGCCGTCGCCGATCTCGAGGGCATGGTCGAGGTGACGCTCGAGTTGATCGCGGCTGCCGCCGAGACGGCTTCGGTCAGCTGACCTCCACGACCAGGTCGTACGTCGCCATCTCGGACGACTCGAGCACGTCGGCCATCGCGGCCATCGCACTCTGAAAGCCTTCCGAGCTTCGCACGGCATCCCACTGCTCGGGTCCCTTCCACGGGCCGGCGACGCTGACGAACCGGGACGGGTTCTGCGTGTCCCGCAGGAGGCGGAACGTCACGTTGGGAAGCTCGACCGACATCCGATCCACGCTCGACTGCCAGCCCCGCTCGAACATCTCCGCCATTCCGGCCTTCACGTTCCAGACAGCTGACGTGTACATGCCCCCTCCTTCGTCGGTAGCTGGAATTCATAACACCCCTGGAAACTCGGTAGATTGCCGCCGCATGCGGATCGGCGTTGCCAAGGAGATCAAGCCGCAGGAGTACCGGGTCGCGCTGACTCCCGCGGGCGCTCGAGAGCTCGTGCAGCGCGGTCACGAGGTCGTCGTCGAGACCGGCGCGGGCGTCGGAAGCGCATTCCCCGACGAGGCCTACGAGCGCGCCGGCGCGACGATCCGTTCGGTCGACGACGTCTGGGGGAGCGCAGACCTCCTGCTCAAGGTCAAGGAGCCGATCGCACCCGAGTACGCGCGGCTGCGCGAGGGCCTCACGCTCTTCACCTACCTGCACATCGCTGCGGACGAGCCGCTCACACACGCGCTCGTCGACTCGGGCATCACGGCGATCGCCTACGAGACCGTCGAGACGGACCGCGGTGCGCTTCCGCTGCTGGCGCCGATGAGCGAGATCGCCGGTCGCCTCGCCGCGCAGGCGGGCGCGGCCGAGCTCGAGAAGCCGAAGGGCGGCCGCGGGATCCTCCTCGGAGGCGTGGCGGGCGTCGCGCCGGCGCGTGTCCTCGTGATCGGCGGCGGGATGGTCGGCTACAACGCCGCGGTCATCGCACTCGGCATGGGTGCGCAGGTGACGATCCTCGAGCGATCGGTCGACCGCATGCGCTTCCTCGAGCAGATCCTCTCCGGGCGCGTACAGCTACTCATGTCGTCGGCGCTGCAGCTGGAGGAGACGATCAAGGACGCAGACCTCACGATCGGCGCCGTGCTCATCCCCGGCGCGCTCGCACCGAAGCTCGTCACCCGCGAGATGCTCGGCACGATGAAGGAGAGCTCGGTCTTCGTCGACGTCGCGATCGATCAGGGAGGCTGCGCGGAGACGTCCAGGGCGACGACCCACGACGATCCCGTCTATACGGTCGACGGCGTGATTCACTACTGCGTCGCGAACATGCCGGGCGCCGTACCGATCACATCGACCCGCGCGCTGACCAACGTGACGCTGCCGTACGTCGAGCAGCTCGCCGATCGCGGCACGGTCGATGCCGTCAGGACGAACCCCGAGCTCGCCCGGGGTGTGAATGCGATCGGAGGCAAGCTCACCTACGCGGCGGTGTGCGAAGCGCACGGGATGGACTACACGCCGCTCGACGAAGCCCTCGCCGCCGCAGCCGCCTGACCGCTTCTAGGTCGTCGCGCGCTTCGACCTGCGGAAGAGTTTGCCGCCGCCGTCCGAGCTCGAGGGCGGATGCGACGAGTCCTGCTTGTCCGGATTCTTCGGCGTCCGCTCGGTCGGGAAGATCCTCACGACCGCGTACGTGATCGCTGCGGAGATGCCGAGGATCGCGAGGATGTACACGACGAGGAGTAGTAGGCCGAGGGCGGCGTCCAAAGCCGCCGTAGAATAGCGCCGTGCCGCGAGCGTGCGTGATCGTGCTCGACGCCGTCGGTGCTGGAGAGTTGCCGGACGCAGGGGAGTACGGAGACGCAGGCTCGAACACCCTGGGCAACGTGGCCAGCGCCGTCGGAGGCCTCGACCTGCCCAATCTCGAGGCGCTCGGCCTCGGCAACGTCATCCCGTTGGCGGGGTGCCCACCCCAGCCGGGTGCGCCGGCGGTCGCCGGCAGGCTCTTCGAGCGCTCGAAGGGGAAGGACACGACGACGGGGCACTGGGAGCTCATGGGCGTGATCACACCGACCGCGTTCCCGACCTATCCGCACGGGTTCCCGGACGAGGTCGTCGACCCGTTCATGAATCAGACCGGCCGAGGCGTCATCGGGAACAAGCCGGCGTCGGGGACGGAGATCATCCAGGAGCTCGGCGAGGAGCACCAGCAGACGGGCAAGTGGATCGTCTACACGTCGGCCGACTCGGTCTTCCAGATTGCGGCGCACGAGGAGACGATCCCGCTCGAGGAGCTGTACGACGGTTGCCGTGTTGCGCGGGAGATCCTCACGGGGCGCCATGCGGTCGGCCGGGTCATCGCGCGGCCGTTCGTCGGCGAGCCCGGCAACTACGAGCGGACGCCCAACCGCCACGACTTCTCGCTCGAGCCGCGCCGACCCAACTACCTGTCGCTCATGCGCGACGCCGGGAACACGGTCTACGGCGTCGGGAAGATCTCCGACATCTTCGCCGGCTGCGACGTCGACGACTCGTTTCCGACGAAGTCGAACGTCGACGGCATCAACCGCACGATCGAGCTGCTCGAGAACGTCGACAAGGGCCTCGTCTTCGTGAACCTCGTCGAGACGGACATGCTCTGGGGGCATCGGAACGACCCGGTGAACTTCCACCGCTGCCTGCAGGACTTCGATCGTCGGCTTCCGGACATCCTCGAGGCGCTGCAACCCGGAGATCTCCTCGTCATCACATCCGATCACGGCTGCGATCCGACGACCCAGTCGACGGATCACTCACGTGAGCATGCGCTCATGCTCGCCTATGCGGCGGGTCGAAACGCGGCCGGAAGGATCCACGAGGAGGGCGAGTTCGCCGACGTCGGCGCGACGGTGAGCGCCTGGCTCGGCGGCAAGTCGCCGGGGAAGCGGTTGCCGGGTCGTCAGATCGAGCTGTGATCCGCGCTGCGGAGCTGATCGAGCGCAAGCGCAACGGCGAGGAGCTCTCGGACGAGGACATCACGGAGCTCGTCCTCGGCTACACGCGCGGAGACGTGCCCGACTATCAGATGGCCGCGTGGTGCATGGCGGTCTACTTCAGAGGCATGAACGGCCGTGAGACGTACGCGCTGACCGACGCGATGATCCGCTCGGGCGAGACGCTCGACCTCGCGGCGGCGCTCGGCAGGCGTGTCGTCGACAAGCACTCGACGGGAGGTGTGGGCGACAAGACCTCGCTCGCCGTCGGCCCCATCGTCGCAGCGTGCGGCGTGCCGCTCGGGAAGATGTCGGGCCGTGGACTCGGTCACACGGGCGGCACGCTGGACAAGCTCGAGTCGATCCCGGGCTTCCGCGTCGAGCTGACGATCGAGGAGTTCGTCGAGCAAGTACGGACGATCGGGGTCGCGATCATCGGTCAGACGGGCGACCTCGTGCCTGCGGACAAGAAGCTCTACGCACTCCGCGACGTCACGGCGACGGTGGACATCGTCCCGCTCATCGCCTCGTCGATCATGTCCAAGAAGCTCGCCGCCGGGGCCGAGGCGATCGTGCTCGACGTCAAGGTGGGTGACGGCGCCTTCATGAAGACGCTCGACGACGCCCGCATTCTCGCCGAGCAGATGGTCGACCTCGGCCGCCGAGCGGGGCGCACGGTCGTCTGTCTCCTCACCGACATGGATCAGCCGCTGGGAGCGGCGGTGGGGAACGCGCTCGAGGTGCGAGAGGCGGCCGAGACGATCGTCGGCAACGGGCCGCCCGACTTCACGGAGCTCGTCCTCGATGCATGCGCGCGGCTCCTGGCGCTCTCGGATCTCGGGATCGACGAGGAGGAAGGTCGATCGCGCGCCGAGCGGGCCGTTGCCGACGGCTCTGCTCGCGACGTGTACGAGCGGTGGATCCGTGCTCAAGGAGGCGATCCCGACCTCGCTGCGCTTCCGCGCGCGCCGATCGTTCGCGACATCGTTGCCCCGCGAGCGGGGGTCGTGACGCGCCTCGCGGCGCTTCCGGTGGGCGTCGCAAGCCTCGAGCTCGGCGGAGGACGGCGCACGAAGGACGACGACATCGATCACGCGGTGGGCATCGTCTGTCATGCCAAGCGAGGCGACACGGTCGAGCCCGGCCAGATGCTCGCTGCCGTGCACGCTCGCGACGAGGGCTCGGCAGACATCGCCGTCGAGGCGGTCTTGGCCGCCTACGAGATCGGAGACGACGCGCCGCCGGCGCGCGGCATCCTCCTCGACGTCGTCGAATAGCGGTCATGCCCGAGCTTCCCGAGGTCGAGACGATCCGCGCGCAGCTCGCGCCGCGGCTCGAGGGGAGGACGCTGGTTCGTGTCGAGATCCACGACCCGCGCCTGACACGGCCGTACGACCTCTTCGAGGTCGTCGAGGAGCTCGAGGGAGATCGGGTGGCCGCGGTCGAGCGGCGGGGTAAGTACCTGCTCCTGCGTCTCGAGAGCGGTCTCGACCTTCTCGTCCATCTGCGCATGACCGGGGGTTTCCACTGGCAGCAGGTGACACACGAGCGCGCCGTGCTCGAGCTCGACGACGGCTCGCGACTCGCCTATCGCGACGTCCGGCGCTTCGGTACATGGCTCGTCCTCGAAGCGGTCGACCTCGAGCCGTACCTCTCGACGAAGAACGGCCCGGAGCCGCTCGGGCCGCGGTTCACGTCAGGATGGCTCGGGACGCAGCTCGGGCGCCGGAAGGCGCCGCTCAAGGCGGTCCTGCTCGATCAGCGGGTCGTCGCCGGCCTCGGGAACATCTACGCCGACGAGGCGCTGTGGCGCGCGCGCCTGAATCCGCTGCGGCGGGCGAACGGCTTGACGGCAGTTGAGGTCGGGAGACTCGTGCGTGCGATTCGCGCCGCCCTGCGAGCGGGGATCGAGCGCCAGGGCTCGACGCTGCGCGACTACGCGGCACCCGACGGCGCGTCCGGGTCGATGCAGGACGAGTTTCGCGTCTACGGGCGCGACGGCGAGCCGTGCCCGCGCTGCCGGGCCACGATCACGAAGACGCGTGTCGGCGGCCGCGGCACCTGGTTCTGCCCGCGGTGTCAGCCTCTCGAGTAGCAGCTCAGCGGGTTCCGACGGGCTCGGCGACGGACTCTGCGGCCGTGCGCCGCGAGGCCGTGGGATCCGCCGGGACGAGCCCGTCCGGCGCGAGCACGCTCGTTGCCGTCGAGCTGAAGCGCGCTTCGCGGCGGCGCTTCCGGAGCGCCTCGGCGGCGAAGTAACTGCCCACGACGAACACCACCGCGGCGATCTGGGCCAGAACGCCCTGCCACGTGGGGAACACACCGAGCCAGAGACCCGCCCAGTACGGGACCTCGAGGCCGTCGATCGGGGTCACGCCGACCCAGCCGACCTTCTGCATCGTCTGCACGGTCGTCCCGACCATCACGACGAGCACCCAGGTGATGAGGATGCCCGTGGCGATGAGCATCTTCTTGTGCGGGAGCTTCCGCTCGAGCGAAAAGACGAGCACGAAGACCGCCAGAACCCCGAGGAGGCCGACTGCGACGCCCTCGAGCACCGTCACCGCTCCCGCCTCGAGCGTCATCGCCTGCAGGAAGAGCACCGTCTCGAATCCTTCGCGGTAGACGCTCGAGAAGCCGAGGAGCGCCAGTCCCACCACCTGCGCCGCGGCGAGTGAGAGACCCGCGCCCGCGAGCACGCGGCGCTTCTTCTGATGCAACCCCTGGAGGTTCTCCTGCCAGTACACGCGGTGGTAGAACCAGTTGAGGATCAGCAGGAGCACGCCGATCGCGACGAGCGACACGATCGCCTCGAGCTTCTCGCCGTACGCCGTGAGCGACGTGAGCACGGTCTGTGCGACGACCCACGTCACCGCGCTGGCGACGAGCGCGAGGCCGACTCCGACGAAGATCGGCTTGCGGAAGTGGCGTTGCGCGCCAACGAGGCTCGCCATGAGCGCGGCAAGGATGAGAACTGCCTCGAGACCCTCCCGGAACACGATGATCGACGCGTTCGTGACGATCGCGACCTCCGACTGCGGGCCGCTTCCGATGCGCTCCTCGGCACGCTCGAGTGCATCGTCGAGAGCGCCTCGCGTTGCCGCGATTCCCTCGCCGCCGTCTCGCCGCTTGACGAGCTGGACGAGGCCGTCGTGTTCGCCTTCGCCATACCAGAAGTACCCCTCGACCTCCTGGAAGAGCGCGGGCGCGAGCCCGCGAAGCCTCTGCTCGGGGCCGAGCTCGAAGACGCCGTACGCCTCGAGGCGCGCGGACTCCGCCTGCTTCCAGTCGCCCGTGGCTGCCGCCGCCTGGAGGCGGTCCAGCGTCGCCGCGATGACGTCGAAGTCCGCCGTCTTCGCCGCCTCTTTCCACGCGGCCGGATACAGCGCCCCGACGAGCGCGAGCGCGTCGTCGGTCGTCGCCTTCACGTCGTCCGCGGGTGCGACCGACGCGCCATGGGACGCGTCGGACAGCGCTGTTCCGAGGTCGTCGAGGGCAACGCCGAGCCGTCTCGTCGCCGCTTCATCGCTCTTCATGAGCACCTGCTCGACGTCGTGGAACGCCGCCGCCGCGCCGTCACGGAACGTGACCGCCTCTTGAATCTCGAATGCGAGAGTGACCCGTCCGTCCTTCACGCCTCTTCCGTACTCGATCGGAACGAGCCGGAGGAAGCGCTCGAGCTGCCCGGCACGTCTGGCGAGCTCGTCCTCGGAGAGGGGCGCCGCGCGGAACCCGGCGAGCGCCGCCTCGACGCGATTCATCGAGGCTGTCGGTGTTCGTCCGGTCGCCGAGGCCGACGCGATGCGCTCGAAATCCGTCGTGAGCCGGGTCGTGGCGCGCGCTCCGTTCTGTGCCCGATAGACCGGTGCGACGATCTGCCAGTAGCCGAGTGCGAGCGCGGCGAGCTCGGCGCGTGTCGTGCCGTACCCGAGCTCGTCGGCCTCGCGGAGCTCCGCGAGTGCCGTTCGCAACCGCGCGTCGTACGTGTCGAGAAGATCTCGGCGTACAGCCGCCGTCGCTGCGCGGCGCGTGACCGAGCCGGCGGCGAGATCGTCGAGCGCGACCGTCGCGTCCGCGGCGGCGCGCGAGAAACGCGTCGGAGGTCGGAACTCGCGGACGAGCAGCCAGCTCCGCGCGGCCGCCGTGTCCCCGCGCGCGGTCGCGCGTGTGGCCTCCGAGACCGCGGTCGCGAGAATCGCCGTCCAGACGACGCTGCGTGCGGCCGCGAGAGACCGCTCGTCACCGATCTCGACCGATGCCAGTGCTGCGCGGGCCGAGCGGAGTGCCCCGGGGCGGCCGGCGAGCACCAGTTCCACGTTCGCGCGGGCGGCGTCGAGCTGCTCGCGCGCATCTGCGACGTCACCGAGGACGAGCGAGGCCTGTGCGTCGGAGAGTGCGAGCTGGACGTCGCCGGCGGCTCTCCACGGCGCTGGACCGGCGGCGGACGCCGAAGCGGCGAGCACGAAGCTCGCCGCCATGACTACCGCCGTCGCCCGCGCGATCACTGCGCGATCTTGACCTTGAGTCGTGCCGCCGCCTGCGTCACCTGACCCGCGATCGCCGTGGCTCTCCCCTGAGCCGTTCGACCGAGCGTGTCGGCCTGCTGTGGCGTGAATCGACGCCCAGCGGTCTCCTGCTTCTTGAGCTGCGACACGAACGCCCAGAGGCTGTCGAGCTCGCGCTTGGTCTGAGCGGCCTGCTGGCGATCGACCTTGGCGATCGCCGGCTGGATGCCCGCGTAGATCACGCGGAGCCCTCCGAGGATGTCGCCGATGTCGGACAGCCGGGAGACGACGTTGAACGCGTCTCCGTCCGCGCGCGAGCCGAGGACGAAGCGAGAGGACTTCCACTGACCGAAGTACTCGCTCATCGTCGGCACCATCACGACGACCGCGGTGAATGCGTCGGACGCGGTCGGCGGCCAGGCCCGCGCGGAGCGGTCGAGCTTCCCCGCGTAGAGGGCGAACGCGGATGCTGCGGCTTTGAAGACCGCTGCGTCCGGTAGTACCTCGCCGAACTCGACCTTCCCGTCGCCGTCGAGATCCGCCTTGACACCCTTCGCGACGAACTCGGGGCGCGTGCCCCAGAGCATTCCCTCGGTGAGGTTGAAGAGGTTGCCGGGCTTGCGCAGCACGCGACCGTCGGCGAGTCGGAGGTCGAACGGCACGGCGCTCGCTGGATCCTCCGTTGCGCTCGAGCCGGCATCGAGGATCACGTCGTAGACCGCGAGCGACGGCGTTCCCGCCACGACGCCCTCGACGCGCTCGTAGTAGGGATTGCCTTCGATCCAGAGCGCCTTCGACCGCGCGAGGATCGGCTTGACGTTCGAGCGCTTCTCCTGCCAGAGCCGCGCGTAGTCGAAGTCCGTCGCGCTCGCGAGCGCGTAGTAGCGGTTCGCCTGGGTCTGGAAGCGCTTCGTGAAGCCGTGCAACTTCACCGTGTGGTCGAGGAGGAAGCCCTTCGTCGGGTCGAGGTTCACGCCCGGAGGCGACGCATTTGGAGCCGCGGGTGTCGTCCCGACGCCGACGACCAGCGCGAGTGCTCCGACGAGGCCGGCGATCGCGGAGATGCGACCGCGAACGGCGTGGTGGCGTGCGCTCATGGCGCGCAAGACTAGCCGAACCTTCGCCATGATGTAAGGCAACCCTTACACATAGCTCGCGCCATGGCGCTGACAGGCGTCGAGCCTAGACTTCTCGGGGTGGGACGGACCTACAAGACCGAGGGTGTCGTCCTGCGCTCGTTCCGGTTCGGGGAGGCCGATCGTGTCCTCCACGTGTACACGGAGGATCGCGGCCGCATCGGCGCGATGGCGAAGGGCGTGCGCAAGACGAAGTCGCGCTTCGGCGCACGGCTCGAGCCGTTCTCGCACGTCGAACTGCTCCTGCACCAGGGCTCGGGCGAGCTGCACACGGTCACCGGCGTGTCGCTCGTCGACGCACATCGGCCGGCACGCGAGGATCCGTATCGCCTCTCCGTCGGGCTCGTCGGCGCCGAGGCGATGTTGCGGCTCTTCGTCGAGGAGGAGCGCAACGAGCGTGCGTTCGAGGCGCTGACGCGCTTCCTCTCGGCAGTGGATGCGATTCCGGCAGGCGGGCGTGGACGCGCCGCGCTCGATCCGGTCGCGCTTGCGTTCCAGCTCAAGCTCCTGTGGCTGTCCGGGTACGTCCCGCATCTCGAGAGCTGCGTCGAGTGCGGCTCGACGGACGTGCTCATCGGCTACCTCCCACGCGCCGGTGGGGCGGTGTGCTCGCCGTGCGCCCCGGACGAGACGGTGTTCCTCGCGCCCGAGGGCTTCCGCGGGATGCAGGCGCTCATCTGGAGCTCCCTCGCAGATGCACGCGGTCTCGAGTTGGGGGAACGCGCGCTGCGCGACACGCTCGCGGTCGTGGTCGCGTCGTACGAGTTCCATGGCGGATTCCGCCTGCGCACGCTCGCCGTATGAAGCGCGACCTCGGCGACGGCTACGAGCTCGACGACGATCCCGCGCGCATCGACCGCGATGCCGTGCACGCGTACCTCGGCGGCGAGTCGTACTGGGCGAAAGGACGCTCGCGCGAGGTGCAGGACGCACTGATCGACGGGTCGGCCCGGGTCGTGGGCCTCTATCACCTGGGAGTGCAGATCGGCTTCTCGCGGACGCTCTCGGACGTGTACGCGCACTCGTACCTCGCCGATGTCTACGTCCTCGACGAGCACCGAGGACGCGGCCTCGGTGTCGAGCTCGTCCGCTTCTCGGTCGACGAGGGGCCGCTCGCGTCGACGACGTGGATCCTCCACACCCTGGATGCGCACGACCTCTATCGGAAGTTCGGCTTCACCGAGCCGAGCGATCGCGTGCTCGAGCGACAGCGCTGAGCGGGGGCGGGGTTGCCGCCCGTTCGATCACTCCTGACGTCGTGCGAAGAAGACGAACTCGCGACCGGGCCGGTCGGGCGCACCGCGAATGTCGTCCACGACGTAGCCGTGCGCTTCCAGCGCGGCCTGGATCTCGTCGCGCTCGCGAAATCGCAACGTCGAGTCGGAAATCAGCACCTCGCCGTCGGGGAAGACGAAAGTCCACCGAAAGGTCACCAGCGGTAGCTCCACGAGGGTCAGGTCGGCCCAGTTCTCGACCGGGCCGACGCCGTCGATCTCGGTGACGTCGTAGGAAGCGTCGCGGGTCCACCCCTGCCACGCCTCGTACGCTGGGTCGCGGGTCTCGAAGACGAGATGTCCACCCGGGCGCAACGCGTCGTGGACACCGCGCAGCGTTCCGTCCCAGACCGACTCGTCGACTATCGCCTGAGCCACGTTGGCAGTCATCGTTGCGAGATCGACCGTCAGCGGGGGCAGCGCCGTCGCGTCACCGTGAATCCAGCGCACGCGCTCTGCTCCAGGCTTGCGACGCGCGACGTCGAGTGACGCCTTCGACGGATCGACGCCGGTCACGTCCAGGCCGGCGTCCGCAAGCAAGAGCGCGAACGTGCCCGTCCCACACCCGACGTCCAGCACGCTCCGCGCGTCGAGCTCATCGAGCGATCGCGCTGTAGACGTCGAGATCGCTGCGATCAGGGTCGAGCTCGTCGTACATCGCGGCCAGCCGTGGGTCCTCGAAGATGGCGTCACCCATGCGGTGTCGTCTGTCCGGTCGTTCCCACGACTAGTCCGTCTTCGGCGTCTTCCAGTCCGCTACGAGCTTGTCGAGCACGAGGGCGCGGGCGCCCGAGATCGGGATCCGCTCCTGCGCGAGCGAGTCGCGGTCACGGATCGTGACCGTGTCGTCCTCGAGCGTCTGCTCGTCGATCGTGAGCGCGTACGGCGTGCCGATCTCGTCCTGACGGCGGTACCGCCGCCCGATCTGGCCCGAGTCGTCGTACTCGGCGACGACGGATCGGCGCAGCTCCTCGTACAGCGCGCGTGCCTTCCCGACCATGTCGTCGTTCTTGGAGATCAGCGGGAGCACCGCGACCTTCACCGGGGCCAGCGCGGGATGGAGGCGGAGCACCGTTCGCTCGCGCTCGGCGACGACCTCCTCGTCGTACGCGTCGACCAGGAACGCGAGCATCGACCGATTCACGCCGAGCGCCGGCTCGACGACGTGCGGGGTGTAGCGCTCCTGGCCGTCCACCCACTCGAGCTTGGTTCCCGATGCCTGCGTGTGCGCGGTGAGGTCGAAGTCGCCACGATGCGCGATCCCCTCGAGCTCGGTCCAGCCGATGGGGTGGAGGTACTCGATGTCGCTCGTGGCCGAGGAGTAGTGGGAAAGCTCCTCTGCATCGTGCGGGCGCACGCGTAGGTGGCTCTGCCGAAGGCCGTAGCGCAGGTGCCACGCGACACGCTCCTCGACCCAGTAGGCGAACCACTCCTGCGCTTGAGCCGGCGGGATGAAGTACTCCATCTCCATCTGCTCGAACTCGAGCGTGCGAAAGATGAAGTTGCCCGGCGTGATCTCGTTCCGGAACGCCTTGCCGATCTGCGCGATGCCGAACGGCGGCTTGCGACGTGCGATCTGTGCGACGTTCTTGAAGTTGATGAAGATGCCCTGCGCCGTCTCCGGGCGCAGAAACGCATCCTGGCCCGTCTCCTCGACCGGTCCTATCCTCGTGGTGAACATGAGGTTGAACTGGCGCGGCTCGGTGAGGTCGCACTGCTCGGTCTCGCCGGGACGCTTGCTCGGACGCTGGCCGCACTGCGCGTCGTCGAGGTGGTCGGCGCGAAAGCGGCGCTTGCAGAAGCGGCAGTCGACGAGCGGATCGGCGAAGCCGGACACGTGTCCCGATGCCTCCCAGACCGCAGGGTGAAGGATGATCGACGAGTCGAGCGCGACGATGTCGTCCCGCTCGCGCACCATCGCCTCGAACCAGCGCGCCTTGACGTTCTCCTTGAGGAGCACGCCGTAGTGCCCGTAGTCGTACGCCGAGCCGAGTCCTCCGTAGATCTCGGACGACGGGAAGACGAACCCGCGCCGCTTCGCGAGCGAGACGATCTTGTCCATCGTGACCGTGTCCGGCATCCGCGAGACGTTACTGCCCTCGCGGGCCGGGTGGCTCAGCGACGTGTGCCCAGCGTGAGCAGGTACTCGCGGTGGTGGACCATCGCGTCACCCTCGCGACGGGCGTCCCCGAACTCGACCCACGCACGGTGGAACTCCTCGCGACGGTCCGGATCGAGGGCTTCGATGGCAGTCTTCGTCGGTCCGTAGGACGTGGAGAAGAGCTCCCAGTAGTCCTCGCCGGACGCGAGTCTCAGTGGCGAGTCGTGCTCCTCGAATGTCAGCTCGAACGTGTCGCCGAGCAGCTCGCCGACGTGATCTCGGTCGCCCCATGCGAACGGGCTCCCGGCGCCCGGCGCAGGAGGCGGTAGGTACGGCCCCATCATCTTGAAAACGTCGTGCATCCCCGTGTTGGGCTGCCAGCAGGCAAGCGCCAGCCGTCCTCCGGGCCTCGTGACGCGGGCGAGCTCGCCCGCAATCGCCTCGTGGTCGGGGGCAAACATGACCCCGCATGTCGAGAGCACGACGTCGAAGCTCGCGTCGTCGAATGTCATGGCCTCCGCGTCGCCGACCTCGAAGTCGACCTCGACGCCTTCCTCCGCCGCGCGCTGACGCGCAGTGTCGATGAGGACCGGCGCGATGTCCTGACCGACCACATCGGCGCCGCGCTGCGCGACGAGGATCGCGACTGCGCCCGTCCCCGTGGCGGCGTCGAGGACGCGCTCTCCGGGCTTCGGGTCGGTCCGCTCGAGGACGAGGGCGTGGATGTCGCGAATCGTGTTCGTGACCCGCTCGTACGGCCCGTTGCCCCAAGCGACGCTGTGCCGGGCCTTCAGCTCTGCGAATGCCATGTCTCCTCCTTGTGGAACGACTCCGTGAGGATACGACCTCGTGGGCGCTAGCCTCCCGCGGATGGCCGACGAGCGTGTACCCGTCGAGCTCCACATCGTCTCCGACTCGACGGGCGAGACGGCGCAACGGCTCGTCCTCGCGCTCGAAGCGCAGTTTCCGAGCCAGCCGTTCGAGGAGGTCCGGCACCCTCGCGTCGAGAACGTCGAGGACCTTCACATCGCCGTGCAGCAGGCGCGTGGTCGTCCCGCGGTCATGGTGTACACACTCGTCGAGCCCGAGATGCGCGACGCGATGCGCCAGCTCTGCCGCCGCGCACGCGTCCACTACTGCGATCTCCTCGGCCATCCGATCGACTCCGTCTCGCGCGTCGCGGGCGTCGCGGCGCGCATGGAGCCCGGAGCGCGCGCGCCGCTCGACTCGACCTACTTCAAGCGGATCGAGGCGATCGAGTTCGCGGTGAAGTACGACGACGGCGTGGGGAGTGGTCTCGACGAGGCGGACATCGTCCTGGTCGGCGTGTCGCGTACGTCGAAGACGCCGCTCTCGATCTTCCTCGGCTACCTCGGTCACAAGGCGGCGAACGTGCCGGTCGTCCGTGACATCGACCCGCCGGACGAGCTGTTCGAGATCGACCCGGCGAAGATCGTCGGGCTCACGATCGGCGCCGAACGCCTCGCGGACATCAGGACTGCGCGCGTGAAGAGCATGGGCGCGCCGCGCAGGCGCTATGCCGAGCTGGAGGCGGTCTACGTCGAGCTCGAGGAGGCGTCGAAGCTCCACAAGAGGCTGCGCTGTCCCGTTATCGACGTGTCAGAGCTCTCGGTCGAGGAAACCGCGATGCGGATCATCAGGCTCGTCGAGCGGCGGAGGCGTGCAGTGACGAAGGCGTGACGGACGAACGCCACGATCCGCGCCCGTACGGCGCTCCGGGCGAGCCGCTCCTGGACAACCCGTTCAGACCTCCTCCCGGCGGGACGGGCGACCTGCGTGAGAAGGGCTGGATCCCGCCGCGCTGGCTGGCGCTCTGGTTGTTCCTCATGCTCGTCGGTGATCTCGTCTTCTACGTGCTGCTCACGCCGATCTGGCTCGGGCTGCGCGGCGCGGCATGGATCGCCGAGCTCAGGGCCCGGGTCGCGGGTCGAGCCGGTAGACGTCGCCGCGGAGGGACATGACGTAGATCCGTCCGAGGCCGTCGACACCGAAGCTCGTCAGCTCGGGAACGACGAGGCCCAGGTCGCCGGTCGAGGTGACCCGTCCGTCCTCGACGACGACGGCGGTGATCCGACCCGAGCAGAAGTCGCCGTAGAGGTACCGCCCGGTGAGATCGGAGAGACGGCGATCGCGTACGACGACCCCTCCGATCACCGCGCAGTCCGAGCCCGCGCGCGGGTACTCGAGCAGTGGCGCGGCAGGGCTCGCGCACGTCGCACCGAGGTCGAACGGGAGCGAGCCCTCGAAGCACGGCCAGCCGAAGTTGGTCCCTGCTGCGCCCGCGCGGACGAAGTCCACCTCCTCGCGCCGTGCGTTTCCGGCATCCGCGACGAACATCGCGCCCGTTTCGTGGTCGATCCAGAAGCGCCAGGGGTTCCGAAGGCCGTATGCCCAGATCTCGGGTCGCACCCCTTCGAGGCCGACGTACGGGTTGTCGGGCGGGATCGCGTACGGGTCGCCGCGCGGGTCGATGCGAAGAATGTCTCCGAGCAGTTCGTCGCGACTCTGGGCGAAGAAGCCCGGTGGGTTGAGCACGCCGCTGTCGCCGTCACCGATCGACGCATACAGGTATCCGTCGGGCCCGAACTGGAGCATCCCGCCGTTGTGGTTCTCCCACGGCTTCGGGATGACCAGCAGGATTCGCTCCGTATAGATGTCGGCGAGATCGGGATCTGTCGCATGACGTCGGAACTCCGAGATGTGGATGTCCCCGTTCCCGGCTGTCGAGTTGTAGAAGGCATAGAAGAGCCCGCTCGTCGCGTAGTCCGGGGCGAATGCGATCGAGAGGAACCCGGGCTCGCTGGACAGCTTCACCTTGTCACGCAGGTCGAGAAACGGCCGCGGGAGGGTTGCGCCGTCTTTGACGATGCGCACGAGCCCTGCCTGCTCGACGACGAAGACGCGCGACGTGTCTCCGGGCGGCGCTGTGACGAGAACGGGACGCTCGAAGCCGCCGACCCGCGTGAGCGTGGCGACGTCCGACGTGTCGACGGGCGGTGCCGGGGGATCGGGGGGTGGTGGCTTCACGGAAACGCCGAACGAGCCCTTCATGCCGAGGCGAACGTGTCCGGGTACCGAGCAGAGAAACCGGAACGTGCCCTTGCGCGGGAACGAGACGGTGATCGACTGACGCTGCCCGGGGCGCAGGACACGGGTGCGCTTCTTCGCGACGACGAAGTCGTGTGCGGAGTTGCCGCGGTTTCGCACGACGAAGCGAACGGACGATCCAGCCGGGACGCTCCTCCGCGAGAGCGCGAATGCGAAGTCGCGTGCGTCGACGCGAATCGTGTACGTGCCGTGGCTGGCCGGAGCTGCCGCGCCGACGAGCGTCACGGCGCCGACGACGGCCGCCGACAGGGCAGCAATCCCTCGCACGAACGGCCGAGCATCTGCCACGTTCGGGAGGCTAGTCCCGGCGCTGCTCCGCGAGGCGTCCACTTACAGACTCCTTAGGAAGTCGCGGTTCAGAGAGCACGCGCGTCGAGACGTGTCTCCGTTCCCCGTGCGAGCCGATACGCAGTCGCACCCTGCTGCGCGGTGACCACCTCGCGCAACTCGATGCCCTCGAAATGGAGCGCTGCGCCGTCGTCCGCGGCGTAGCCGTCGGGGAATCCGCCATCCACGAGCGCGCGGTACACCGGGCGGCGGAGCTCCTCGCCGTCGTAGTGCGGGCAGAAGCTCCCCGGGAGCAGCCCGAGCCCGTCGTGAAGCGGGTCGAGCGTCGCTCCGAACGAATCGGTCACGCAGCACTCGAACCAGCAGTTCGCTCCGGCGCTCACGCCGCCGAGCACGGCTCCGCGATCCCAGGCCGCGCGGAGCGCGACGTCGATGCCGTGCAGGCGCCAGAGTGCGAGTGCGTTCGCGGTGTTTCCGCCCGAGACGTAGATCACGTCGGAGTCGCCGAGCTGCTCGGCCGGGCGCTCGGGTGTTCCGAAGAGGCGCAGGCAGCTCGATTCGCAGTCGCGCCGAGCGAACGCCTCGAAGAAGGCAGCGATCACACGATCGGAGTCGCCGGAGGCTGTCGGCACGAGGCAGATCCGCGGGCGAGCGGCCGCAGAGAGCGACAGCATGAAGTCGTCGAGCTGCGATGCGCGGTCCGCCATGAACCCGCCGCCGCCCATCGCCACGATCTGACCCGGCACGGAGCCGAGTCTAGATTCGGCTCGCCATTGGTGAAGAAAGCCCTGGGCGGGGGTCGACCTCTGGATGCCTCTGCGGCAAGGCATCGTGTCATCCGGACGCCCAGGGCCTAATGGCGACGATACTCCGGGCCGGCTCGAGCCGGCGTGACCCGAAGGGGTGAGAATGGGCTCGAGCTCGCCGACCTCGATAGGGGGGCGATCCGTCCGGGAATGCCCCACAATCTGGGATAGCCGTGGCACCGATGCTCAGTCGCACCGACCTGATTCGAACTCTCGACGGGGAGGTCCAGTACTTCGTCTCCCACGGGTGGCGCGTACGTTCACGGACACCCATGGGGGCGGAGCTCGTAAAGGGCGAGCCCATCAGCCACGGTCTTCACCTGTTCTTCTCGATCGCGACGCTCGGTCTCTGGCTGATCGTCTACATCCCGCTGCTGATCTTCGGCGGAGAGAAGCACAAGCTCATCTCGGTCGACGCAAAGGGCACGGTGACCTCGACCGACCGCCTGCCGCGCGATCGTGACGCGACGCCGGCGGCGTGAACGAGCGCTGATCACCGCCCGCACGCATCGCCACTCCACGAGCGGTACGGGTAGATTCCCCCCGGCTAATGCACTACTCGTGAACTGATGCGGGTTTGCGGCTCACTTTCGCCGCTCGTGTCTCACCCGTGTCTCACCAGGGCGGCAGCGAGGCGCTCTTTCGGTACCTCTTTCACCGGAATGACGTTTCCTGGCCTACGGCTTCCCGCTCATGTGGCGAACGTGATCCCACACTGGGTGCGCTCGAAGTCCGTGATCTTCTTGACGTCGGCCAGCGTCATCGGAGCGAGTGGCGTGGTCTTCGAGTAGTGGTTCGCCTTGATGTGCCTGAAGTACGCCATCTGATGCACGACAGCGGTCTTGATCGAGCTCGGCGCGAGCGCGATGTACTTGTCGCCGTTGGCGACGGCCGCGTCGACGACCTTCTTCCACATGACCGGCGTGATCTTGGCGGGGGAAAGGAAGCGCTTGTTCTTCATCGTCCCGGCCCTCGTGTTCGCGTCGATGACTGCCTTGCACCACGACTTCGCGTCGACCACGCTGGCCGTAGTCGTGGACGTGCTCGTCGTAGCAGCGGCCGGCGCTACCGCGATGAGCGCCGCCACGATCGCAGTCGGAATGACTGCTCGCATCAGGGCTCCTTTCCGTCCTCCACTGGATGCTGTCTGTTCAGTCCTGCTTGGCTCCTCGATCCGCAGGTAGCCGACATGGGTCCGGGACGCCGACCACGCTGGAATGGTTACACCGGAGGAGGGTTGTGGCTAGTGGCTCGAGCGGACAGCTCTGGGTTGCACTTGCTCGATGGGGTGGCTTTTCGTACGCACCGCGTCTCACCAGCACGCGATTCGACGACGTATACGACATTGGCAACCGCTTAACCATGCGGTTTCCGCGCCCTGCCTAATGCCCGTATATTCCCCCCGCAAATGCGCTACGTCTTCGACTTCGCGGAGGACTCGGGCGGCGGTCGTGAGCTCCTCGGCGGGAAGGGGATCGGCCTCGCCGAGATGACTGCGCTCGGCGTGCCCGTACCGGACGGGTTCACGATCACGACCGAGGCCTGCCGGGCGTACCTCGCTGGGTGGCGGAGAGGTGCCAGCAGGGCTCGACGCCGAGGTCGACGAGCACATCGCAGGGCTCGAGGCGCGCGCGGGCAAAGGTTTCGGCGACGACCGCGACCCGCTGCTCGTCTCGGTCCGCTCGGGAGCGGCGATCTCGATGCCCGGGATGATGGACTCGATCCTCAACCTCGGCCTGAACGACGTCGCGGTCGAAGGGCTCGCCTCCTCCACCGGAAATCCGCGCTTCGCGCTCGACTCGTACCGCCGGCTCGTCCAGATGTACGGCGAGGTCGTCGACGGCGTCGACGGGCAGCGCTTCGAGCAGGCGCTGACCGACCTGAAGGCTGGACGCGGGGTCTCGCACGACGTCGAGCTCACCGCGGACGACCTCCGCGAGCTCGTTGCGACGTTCTCCTCGATCTACGAGGAGGAGACGGGTTGGCCGTTCCCGCAGGAGCCGAGTGAGCAGCTCCGCCGCGCCTACCGCGCCGTCTTCGACTCGTGGAACGCGCCGCGCGCACGGGTGTACCGGCGGGCGAACGACATCCCCGAGGATCTCGGCACTGCGGTGAACGTCGTTCAGATGGTCTTCGGGAATCGCGGCGAGAGCTCGGGCACGGGTGTGTGCTTCACGCGCGATCCGGCCACCGGCGAGAGACGGCTGTACGGCGAGTTCCTCGCGAACGCGCAGGGAGAGGACGTCGTCGCGGGCATCCGCACCCCGGAGCCGATCGAGCGCATGCGCGAGCGGATGCCGGAGGCGTTCGAGCGGCTCGTCGACACGCTCGACCGCCTCGAGGCCCACTACCGCGATCTCCAGGACATCGAGTTCACGGTCGAGGAGGGCACGCTCTACCTCCTTCAGACACGCACAGGGAAGCGCACTGCGACCGCGGCGCTGCGTGTGGCGGCCGAGATGGTCGACGAGGGCCTCATCTCCCGCGAGGAGGCGGTGGCGCGCATCGACCCGGGCCAGCTCGACCAGCTCCTGCATCCGATGATCGACCCGGACGCGAAGGTGGCCGTCGCGGCACGCGGGCTGAACGCGTCTCCCGGCGCAGCCTCCGGCGCGATCGTCCTCGACGCGGACACGGCCGAGGAGCGTGGCAGGGCGGGGGAGGCGGTGATCCTCGTGCGCTGGGAGACGACGCCCGACGACATCCACGGGCTGATTCACGCCGCCGGCGTGCTCACCGCCCACGGCGGTATGACGTCCCACGCAGCCGTCGTCGCACGCGGGATGGGCAAGCCGTGCGTCGCCGGGTGCGAGGACCTCGGGATCGACGTGGCGGCCGGCACCGTGCGGATCGGCGAGCACGAGCTGCGGGCAGGTGACGTGATCACCGTGGACGGCGGCACCGGGCGGGTCATCGTCGGCGCCGTTCCGCTCGTCCCGCCGGCGATCGACGAGAACTTCGAGACGATCCTCGACTGGGCAGATGGGCTTCGGCGCCTGCGCGTTCGCGCGAACGCGGACACGCCGGAAGATGCCGCGAAGGCGCGCGAATTCGGTGCGGAGGGCATCGGCCTCTGCCGGACCGAGCACATGTTCATGGGCGAGGACCGGCTCCCTGTCGTGCGCGAGATGATCATGGCGCGCGACGAGGAGGAGCGGCGAAGCGCGCTCGAGCGCCTGCTTCCGATGCAGCAGGGCGACTTCGAGGGGATCTTCGAGGCGATGGCCGGACTGCCCGTGACCATCCGCCTGCTCGACCCGCCGCTGCACGAGTTCCTCCCGTCGCTCGAGGAGGCGACCTCGGACGCCATGCGCGACCGGATCCGCCAGCTCCACGAGGCGAACCCGATGCTCGGCACGCGCGGCTGCCGCCTCGGGCTGCAGTTCCCGGAGATCTACGAGATGCAGGTGCGGGCGATCGTCCGGGCCGCCCGTGCCGTGCGCGAGCGCACGGGCGAGGCGCCGCTGGTCGAGATCATGCACCCGCTCGTCGGCTTCACCGAGGAGCTCGCGCGGCTGCGCGAGCTCACGGAGCGCGTCGCAGCCGAGGAGCCGACGGTGGAGTACCTCTGCGGGACGATGATCGAGCTACCCCGCGCCGCGCTCCGCGCCGACGAGATCGCCGCCGAGGCGGACTTCTTCTCGTTCGGAACGAACGACCTCACGCAGACGACCCTCGGCTTCTCGCGCGACGACGCCGAGGGCAAGTTCCTCACCTACTACCTCGAGCACGGCATCCTCGAGCGCAACCCGTTCGAGGTGCTCGACGAAGAGGGCGTCGGCGACCTCATGCGGATCGCCGTGGAGCGGGGGAGACGCGCGAAGCCGGGCATCAAGCTCGGCATCTGCGGTGAGCACGGGGGAGAGCCGCGCTCGGTGGCGTTCTGCCACGGGCTCGGTCTCGACTACGTCTCCTGCTCGCCGTATCGCGTGCCGCTCGCGCGCCTCGCCGCGGCGCAGGCGGCGCTCGCCGAGGTGGGCGTCACCGCCGTCGCGATCGGAGGCTGAGTCCCGCTACGCGGTGACCTGGGCGACGGCGACGCCGACGCTCACGACGCCGATCGCTGCGATGGAGAGCGTCGCGAGTGCGGGCGACCGGCGGAAGCTCGAGAACGCGAGCGCGCACAGGCCGCCTCCGATCAGCCCGCCGATGTGGCCGCCGATCGAGATGCCGGGGATCACGAACGAGATCGCGAGGTTGAAGATCACGAGCCCCATCGCCTGACCGCCGAAGACCCAGATCTTCCGTGCCTCGAGGACGAGCGCGGCGCCCATGATCCCCCAGATCGCGCCGGACGCGCCGACGGTGAGCGCATTCGGCGACCAGATGAGCGCGCCGGCCGACCCGGCGAGGCCGGAGACGACGTAGACGAGGAGGTAGCGCCCGTGGCCGAAGTACTCCTCGAGCGGCGGCCCGATGAACCAGAGCACGAGCATGTTCATGCCGAGATGGATGAGGCCGTAGTGGAGGAACGACGCGGTGAGGAGTCGCCACCATTCCCCCTCGGCGACACCGACGACCTGCCCCGACGAGTCGACGGCGCTCGAGACGAGCACGCCCTTCTCGTAGATCCAGCTGCCCGTGCCGTTCAACTGTCCACCAGTCGCCAGCTCGAGCACGAACAGCGCGACGTTGATCCCGATGAGCGTGAACGTGACGTACGGGCCGTACCCGGAGAGCGAGCGCGACGCGGAGCGGGCGACGCGCTGGGTCGCCGGCGCCTTCCCACCCGTACTCGCGTGATCGGGGCAGCGGATCCCGACAGGCCCGTACGTCATGCAGTCCGGGCAGATCCCGCGCCCGCACTCCGAGCACGACACGTAGGTCTCGCGGTCGGGATGGCGGTAGCAGCGAAGGGGCTCGTCCACGGCGGGTTAGCGTACCCACGTGCGTGTCGACGTCGTGTTCACCCCGGACGAGTCCGGAGCGGCCCCCACCGGCGTCGTCATCGACGTCATCCGCGCGACGTCGACGATGTGCCAGGCGCTCGCCGCGGGGTATCAGCGCGTGTTCTGCGCCGCCGAGGTCGAGGAGGCGCGCGCGCTCCGCGAGTCGCTCGGCGAGGGCGCGCTCGGCGGGGAGAGGAACGCCGTCCGGATCCCGGGCTTCGATCTCGGCAACTCGCCGCGTGAGTACGTCGAGCCGATCGCGGACACGCTGATCCTCTCGACGACGAACGGGACGCGCGCGGTCGTGTCCGCCGCGCAGCGCTGCGAGCGCGTGCTCGTCGCGTCGCTTCTGAACCTGTCGGCGGTCGTCGAAGCGGTACGGGCGGCCGCCGAGGACGTCGTCGTCGTGTGCGCAGGAGTGCAGGGCACGCTCGCGCTCGACGATGCCTTCGTCGCGGGCCGGATCGTCGAGCTCCTCGGCTGGGAGCGAACGGACGCAGCCGTGGCCGCCGCCCGGCTGGCCGCGACGTGGAGCGGCGCGGAGGAGGCTTTCCGCGCGTCGAAGAGCGGTCGCAACCTCATGGAGAACGCACCCGATCTCGAGGCCGACATCCCGTTCTGCGCGCGTGAGAGCGTGCTCGACGTCGTGCCCAGGCTCGTCGCGATGCGCGACGGCGCCGCCGAGATCCGTCTCTGATACGCCGTCGCCGGATCACCCTCCTGGTCGAGACGGCGCGGATCGGGGCGGGTCTAGACTCGATCCGGTGATCGTCAACCGCGATCCCAACGTGCGCGGCCCGTACACGGCGTTCGCCGAGGTCGCGAGCGCATACGAGCGCGGCCGACCCGGCTATCCGGACGATGCGGTCCGGTGGCTCGCCGGCTTCGAGCCGTGCGACGTCGTCGATCTCGGCGCGGGTACGGGGAAGCTCACACGCGCGCTCGTCGGCCTCGGGCACAGGGTGACAGCCGTGGAACCGCTGGCCGAGATGCGGAGCGAGCTCGAGGCGGTTCTCCCCGACGCGCATGCTGTCGCCGGGAGCGCCGAGGCTATTCCGGTTCCCGACGCGTCCGCCGATGTCGTGACGTCCGCACAGGCGTTCCACTGGTTCGATCACGACGACGCCCTGCCCGAGATCGCCCGCGTGCTTCGTTCCGGCGGGCGCATCGCGCTCGTCTGGAACTCCCGCGACGATCGCGATCCGTGGATGGCACGGCTCTCCGAGATCATCGGCAACGAGTCGATTCAGGAGTCGGACGTGATCCCGGTACTCGACGCGAGCGGTCTCTTCGGCGCCGTCGAGACGGCGATGTTCGCCTTCGAGCAGACGCTCGACCGTGACGGCCTCCTCGACCTCGTCCTCTCGCGCAGCTACCTCGCCAAGCTGCCTCCGCCCGAGCGTGAGCCGGTCCTCGAGGCAGTCGGCGGTTTCTACGACGAGACGGCCGGTCCCGGAGGTGTGAGACTCGCCTACGTCACCGAGTGCTTCCGCGCAATGAAAGGGGCGACCTGATGGAGCGACTTCCACGCCGGCTGCTGCACCTGGAAGGACTCGCCGTGCTCGCGGGCTCGCTCGCCCTCTACTTCGACGCGGGGTACGGCGTGCTGCTCCTGCTGATCCTCTTCCTCGCGCCCGACCTCTCCGCGCTCGGCTACCTCGCCGGGCCGCGACTCGGCTCTCTGAGCTACGACGTCGTCCACACGTACGCGCTCCCGGTCGCGCTCGGAGTGATCGGCGTGGTCGGCGCCTACGAGACCGCGGTGCAGGTGGCGCTGATCTGGTTCGCGCACATCGGCATGGATCGCCTCCTCGGGTACGGACTGAAGTACCCGACGGGCTTCAAGGACACACACCTGCAGCGCGTCTAGTTCTCAGTCGAACTCGCGACGAACGGCCTCGACGTTGTTGCCGTCGGGGTCGAGCAGGAAGGCTGCGTAGTAGCGACCGCCGTCGTCGGAGCTGTACTGCTCACGCACACCGGGAGCCCCGTTGTCGCGAGCGCCGGCTTCGATGCCTGCGCGGTGGAACGCGTCGACCTGCTCGCGTGACTCGGCGACGAACGCGATGTGCACAGGCCCACTCGTTCGCGGCTCACCGTCCGTGACGACGAGGTTCGCGAACTGCGCGCCGTTTTCGCCTTCCCAGACCGGGGGGATGCCGAGCGTCTCCAGAACGGCTCTGTAGAACGCGATGCTCGCTCGAGCGTCCCGCACGCGGATGTGGACGTGGTCGACGACGATGCGCGTCCAGTCCCAGTCGACGCTCATGGCGCGAACCTAACAGAAACCGGTTGACAGGAGAACGTATGTTCGTATAGAACATGTGTTCGAATGGTCGCCTGTCTCCTCATTCCCGGTTTCGAGCTGAGAGCGGCGCTGCGCGCGCGGCCGCGGCTGGCACTCGTCCCCGCGGCGCTCGCGCCGGAGGCGGGTGAGGAGCCGCTCCTCGGGCCGGTCACCGCGGCCGCCGAGGCAGCGGGAGTGAAGCCCGGGATGCGACTCGGGGAGGCGCTTGCGACATGCCCGTCGCTCGTCCTCGTCGATCGCGATCCTGCTGCGGTCGAGCGGGAGTGGGAGGGCGTCTTGCGGCGTCTCGAGGATGTGGGCCTCGCCGTGGATCCGGTCGAGCAGGGCGCGGTCGTGTTCGACACGCGCGGCGTCGAGCGCCTCTACGGCGGCATGCAGCCGGCCCTCGAGCGCGCGCTCGCGGCGGTCGGCACGGCATGGGACCCGCGCATCGGCGCCGCCGACAGGCGCTTCACCGCGCTCGCGGCGGCGAGCGTCGCGCGTCCGGGTCAGATTCTCTTCGTCGCGCCGAAGGACGAAGAGGTGTTCCTCCAGCCGCTTCCCCTGTCGCTGCTCCCGATGACGCCGAATCGCTACGCGGAGCTCGAGGGTCTCGGGGTGCGCTCCCTCGGAGAGCTGGCGCAACTGCCCGGCGGTGCGGTCGCAGAGCGACTGGGGGTGGAGGGGAGAAATGCATGGCGGCTCGCCCACGGCGGTCGCAGAGCGCGCGTGCGCGGGCGCAAGCCTGCCTCGGAGCTCGTCGAGACACTCACCTTCCCCGAAGCGATTGCGAACGAGCTCACGCTGCGACGAGCGCTCGGCTCTCTCCTCGAGCGCTTGCTCGCGCGTCCAGAACGGGCCGGGCGACCGTTTCGAAAACTCGCGCTGGTCGCCCGGCTCGTCGACGGCGGATCGTGGAGACGGGTGGCGACGCTGCGCGACGCGACGGCCGATATCGGTCGGCTGCGCTCGGCGCTCGGGCCGAAGCTGCAGGAGCTTCCCGCGCCGATCGTCGAGCTTCGCCTCGAGGCAGTCGAGCTCGCGGAGCACACGGGGCAGCAGCTCGCGCTCGTCGAGCCGGCGGGAGAAGAGAACGTCGTGCGCCTGCGCGAAGGGCTGCGGCAGGTGCGTGCGAGTACCGGGTCAGGGTCGGTATGCAGCGTCGTCGAAGTCGCACCTTGGTCGCGAATTCCGGAGGCGCGTGCGCTCGTAGTTCCTAAAGACATATGAGCTCTGTCGTTGTGGGGAGCGGTGCGATTACGACGCCGAAGGGCGATTCATTCGCCCGTAGGCACACAGCCATATGCGATGGCACGGCAAGAAGGAGGGGGCTCGCGGGGGAACCATGGGTTCTCCCGCGCTAGGACGACTAGCAGGTCGTCTGAACGCGCCGCGGCCGGCGCTCGTCGAGACGGGACCTGGTGGGACGCCGCATGTCGTGAACCGCGAGCAAGTGACGCTCGTACGCGAGGAGTGGCGCGTCGTCGATCGGTGGTGGACGGACGAGCCCGTCGACCGGCACTACTTCGAGGTCGTCCTCGAGGGCGGCCGGAACGTCTGCGTCTACCGCGACGCAGAGGCGCAGTGCTGGTTCACGCAGAACGCCTAGTCGACGTCGAAGACGTCGTGGCGCTCGAAGAACGCGCGATCGGGCTCGATTCCCTGCGCGCGAAGCTCGCGAAGCTCCGTGCGGTACCGGACGAAGCCGCCGGGTGTGTGCAGGTTGAGCATTCGCACCGGGTCGTCACTCACGTTCCGGAACCAGTGGACGACGTTCGGCGGAGCGAGGACGTACGAGCCCGGTGTTGCGTGGAAGACCTCGTCGCCGACGTGGAACTCGACCTCGCCCTCGAGGACGTAGAACGAGTCGCTGTGGGCCTTGTGGAAGTGGGGATCGACGCCGCTTCCCGGATCGAACGTGATCTCGAGCAGCGAGAGCTCCGGCCGGTCTGCCTTGACGGGGCCTTCGCCGGGACCGAGAGCGATCGGCTCGTCCATTCAGAGGGGATGCCTCACGGCGATCGCGAGCTGCAGGATCGACGCCGCCGTCGTCCGGACGGGTCGAACTGGTCGAAGTCGGAGTTCTTGCCACGCATGTAGTCGGCGAAGCCGAACGACGGCATGTGGAAGTTGAAGCAGCGCGCGGAGGCGCCGCTGTCGTTGTCGAAGCCGTGGACGACGTTCGGAGGCATGACGAGGAGCGTTCCGGCGGGAAGGGCGTCCGATCCGTCGCGGAAGTGGAACGTGAACTCCCCCTCGACGACGAGGAACGCGTCCGCGTGCTCGCGGTGCACGTGTCGCTGCGCTCCACGCTCGCCCGCTCCGTAGTCGAACTCGGAGATCGTGATCTCATCGGTCTCGACGAGCACGGTGGCGCGCCGTCCGGGCCGGTCGGTGATCGTGTCGCCCTCCGCTCCTCCCGTCCGCCGGATGACGACGAGCCCGGGATCGGCCGACACGGCATCCGCCGCCGGCCGCAGGTCGAACCCAGCTACGTCGCCACGGACGTAGTCGCCGTAGCCCGAGCCCGGTGCGTGGAGGGCGAGGAACCGCGCCGGTGTGTCGCCGGTCACCTCGACCGCGTGGACGACCTCGGGCGGGACGAAGACCCAGCTCTCCGGGCCGACCCGATGCACGCCATCCTCGAGCTGGAGCGCGAGCTCTCCCTCGATGACGTACAGCGCCTCGCCGTGTCGCGCGTGGACGTGGGGCGGCGCCTTCCCCCATCCGGGAGCAGCGCGCACGTCGACCGCGGCGAGCTGCTCGACGTCGATGAGGAGCGTGACGTCGAGCTTTCCGCTCCGCAAGATGACTTCCCCCTCGGCGATCTCGACCATCGACCGGCAGCCTAGATGGCCGCATACGTCGAGCTTCACTCGCACTCGGCGTACAGCTTCCTCGACGGTGCGTCGCAGCCGGAGGAGCTCGCGGCGCGCGCGGCGGAGCTCGGGTACGAGGCGCTCGCGCTCACCGACCACGACGGTGTCTACGGCTCGCTCGAGTTCGCGCACGCGGCGAAGGCGTTCGGCGTGCGGCCGATAACGGGCGCAGAGGTCACCTTGGACGGCGGCGCGCACGTGACGCTGCTCGTGGAGTCGCGGCGTGGCTACGCGAACCTCTGTCGCCTGCTCACGGCTGCGCATGCCGCAACGCGTGTGTCCGCCGTAGGGGCGAGATATATCTCGCCCCTACAACCTTCCGTGTCGCTCGAGCTGGTCGCGGAGCTGAGCGAGGGGCTTGTCTGTCTCTCGGGGTGCGCGCGTCGCGGCCTCGGCCTGCTCGACCCCAACGGGGCGGCACGTCTTGCGGCCGCGTTCGGTCGCGAGCGCTTCTTCGTCGAGCTGCAGCGGCCGTACGAGCGCGGAGACACGCGGCGGAGCGGTCTCCTGCGCGATCTCGCAGAGCACCTCGGCGTCGAGACGGTCGCGACCGGGGACGTCCATTCGCACCACCCGCGCCGGACGCTCCTGCAGGACGTCCTCGTCGCGATCCGCTGCAGGACGTCGCTCGAGGGCTGCGAGCCCGAGCGGCGCGGGAATCGGGAGAGCTATTTGCGGCCCCCGGAGGAGATGCTCGAGCGCTTCTCGAGCGATCGCGCCGCCGCCGAGCGAAGCGCCGTGCTCGCGGAGAGACTCGAGTTCGACCTCACCGAGGAGCTCGGCTACCGCTACCCGGATTTCTCGGATGGCGACGAGCCGGCGATTCGGCAGCTCGCGACGATCTGCCATGCAGCCGTCGCCGAGCGCTACGGCCCAGGTGACACCGTGTCACGAGGGCAGGCGCGTGCCCGTCTCGACGACGAGCTCGCACTGATCGAGGAGCTCGGGCTCGCCGGATTCTTTCTCCTCCATCACGAGGTGCTCGAGATCGCCCGCGAGTGCGCGCGCGAGGTACGTGGCACGGACTCGCCGCGCGCCTTCCTCCCGCCGGGCCGCGGGCGAGGGAGCTCGGTCGGCTCGATCGTCTGCTACCTCACCGGCCTCTCGCACGTCGACCCGGTCTCGAACGAGCTTTCCCTCGGACGGTTCCTGAACCGCGAGCTCGCCTCGGTGCCGGACATCGACCTCGACTTCCCGCGCGACATCCGCGAGAAGCTCATCGTCCGCGTCACCGAGCGCTACGGCCGCGAGCACGCAGCGCTCGTCGCGAGCTTCGCGACGTACCGCTCGCGCGGCGCGATCCGCGACGTGGGGAAGGCGCTCGGCCTTCCGTTCGCGGAGCTCGAACGGCTCGCGCGGACCTCGGACGGCTGGAACGCGAAGCGCGTGGGGGAGGAGGTGGCGCGCCTTCCCGACGGAGACCGGAAGCTCCAGTCGAAGCGCTGGCGCGCGTTCTCCTGGCTCACGGGTGAGATCTCCGGGCTCCCGCGCCACGTCTCGCAGCATCCGGGCGGGATGATCGTCTCGACGCGGCCGCTGATCGAGCTCGTCCCGGTGCAGCCGGCGGCGATGGCCGGCCGGCAGCTCTGCCAGTGGGACAAGGACTCGTGCTCCGACGCTGGCTTCTTGAAGATCGACCTCCTCGGCCTGGGGATGCTCTCGGCGGTCGAGGATTGCGTCGACCGGATCGCACACTCCCATGACGAGGTGATCGACCTGTCGCGGATCCCCTTCGACGATGCTGCGGTATACGACGACATCCAGCGCGCGGACACGATCGGGACGTTCCAGATCGAGAGCCGCGCGCAGATGCAGAGCCTCCTGCGGACGAAGCCGGAGAACCTCGACGACATAACCGTCCAGGTGGCGCTCGTGCGCCCGGGTCCGATCCAGGGGAAGGCCGTGCATCCCTACATCGATGCGCGGCAGCGGTTGCGCGAGGACTCCGAGTACGTCTTCCCGGTCGACCACGAGCTCCTGCGCGAGCCCCTGCGTTCGACGTTCGGCGTCGTCGTCTTCCAGGATCAGGTGCTCGAGGTCGCGATCGCGCTCGCCGGCTTCACGGTGGGGGAGGCCGAGGGGCTTCGGCGCGCGATGAGCCGGAAGCGCAGCCACGACGCACTCGAGGCCTTTCGTGAGCGCTTCATCGAGGGCGCGGCGGAGAAGGGCGTGGCTGCGGAGACGGCGGACCGCGTCTTCGACAAGCTCGTCGGCTTCTCCGGCTTCGGCTTCCCGAAGGCGCACGCGGCCGCGTTCGGGCTCCTCGCGTACCAGTCGACGTGGCTACGCCACTACTACCCGGCGGAGTTCCTGTGTGCGCTCCTGAACGAGCAGCCGATGGGCTTCTACCCACCCGCGACGCTCGTCCGCGACGCGCAGCGCCACGGGGTGGAGGTGCTTCCCGTCGACGTCAATCTGAGCGCGGACACATGCACGATCGAGGCCACCTCGCCCTGTAGGGGCGAGATATATCTCGCCCCTACGGCGAAACCCTCGTGCGCATCGGCCTGAACTACATCGCGTCGATCGGGAAGGACGATGCCGAGGCGCTCGTGGCGGAACGCAGCGCGAACGGGCCGTATCGGGACATTGCCGACCTCGCACGCAGGTCGCAGCTCTCCTACGACGGGCTCCAGGCGCTCGTCGAGGGTGGCGCCTGCGACGGCTTCTGGCGCCCGCGCCGTGACCTCCTCTGGGAGCTCGGCCTCGTCTTCCGCGCGCAGTCCGTGCCGGGAACCGAGGGCGAGATGAAGCAGCTGCCGCTCGAGCTCGAGCCGACGACCGAGACGCCGGCTCTCCGCGACCTCACGCGCTGGGAGCGCATGCTCGCCGACTACCGCCACACGAGCATGTCGATCGAGACGCACCCGCTCATCACTCCTCCGCCCGCACCTCCCGGACGGGACGCTCTCGAGCGCGGAGCTCCACGCTCGAGCGCCACGGCAGGCAGGTCGCCTTCGCGGGGATGACGGTCGCGCGCCAGCGCCCGTCGACCGCGAAGGGGATCGTCTTCATGCTCCTCGAGGACGAGCACGGCCAGGTGAACCTCATCGTCCCTTCGGAGGTCTACGAACGGCACCGCGCGACCGTTCGCGCCGAGCCGCTCATCCTCGCCCGCGGTCGCTACGAGCGCGTGGGAGACAACCGCAACGTCCTCGTGTCGTCGCTCGAGTCGCTCGGCCCGCTCGCGCGACGCGTTGCGGAGGACGACACCGTGTGGGAGTCGCTCCCGCGTCCGCACTCGTTCGGCCACAGATAGGGGCGCTCTATGCTCGCAGGGTGTCGGAGGTGCGCTTCGCGCGAAGCGGCGGCGTCGACATCGCTTATCGGGTGGTCGGCGACGGGCCGATCGACCTCGTCTACGTCGAGGGATCGGTCACGCATCTCGAGGTGTATTGGGAGCTGCCGCAGTTTCGACGGTACTGCGAGCGGCTGGGTGAGTTCACTCGCCTGATCCTCTTCGACAAACGGGGCATGGGCATGTCCGACCGCGTACCCGGGGCGACCACGTTGGAGGAGCGCATGGATGACATCCGAGCGATCCTGGACGCGCTCGGAAGCGAGCGCGCCGCAGTGATGGGCGAGTCCGAAGGCGGACCGCTCGCGATGCTGTTCGCCGCCGCCCACCCCGAGCGAACGGTCGCGCTGATCCTGCAGGGCGCTGAGGTTCGCGAGCGGGTGGACGAAGAGTGGCCATGGGGCGAGGACACGCCCGAGGCATTCGAGGCAGGGATGGCGACGCTTCCCGAGCGTTGGGGGGACGGGCTCGGCATGGACTTCATCGCGCCCAGCGTCGCGGGCCAGGAGTGGGCTCGCGCTTGGCGGGGGCGAGTGCAGACGCATGCGTGCACGCCTGCTGCGGCCGAGGCCTTCATGCGGATGGCGTTCGACATCGACGTCCGCCACGTCGCACCGACCATCAGCACGCCGACGCTCGTGATCCACGCCGTCGGCGATGCCGTCTGTCACGTCGAGAACGCACGCTTCCTGGCTCGGACGATTCCAGGCGCTCGCTACGTCGAGTTGCCGGGTGGCGAGCACGTTCCCTGGTTCGATCCCGACCGCACGATTGCCGAGATCCGCGAATTCCTCACCGGACAGCGGGAGGCTCGCACGCCGGATCGTGTCCTCGCAACCGTTCTCTTCACCGACCTCGTCGGCTCCACCGCGCGAGCAGCGGTCATCGGCGACCGCAGGTGGCGTGACCTCCTCGAGCAACACAACGCTGCAGTCCGACGCGAACTCGCGCGCTTCGACGGCCGCGAAGTCGACACTGCGGGCGACGGCTTCTTCGCGACCTTCGACGGCCCGGCGCGCGCCATCCGCTGCGCGCAGGCGATCGTCGAGTCGGTGCGACCGCTCGGCCTGGACGTACGCGCGGGGCTCCACACGGGTGAGGTCGAGCTCGCCGACGGCAAGGTGGCCGGCATCGCGGTGAACATCGGCGCACGCGTCGCCGCTCGGGCCGACGGCCGGCGAAGTGCTCGTGTCGGGCACCGTGAAGGACCTCGTCGCAGGCTCGGGCCTCGAGTTCGAGGATCGCGGCACGGCCGAGCTGAAGGGCGTTCCCGGCGAATGGCGGCTCTTCGCCGTTCGCGCCTAGTCGCCGTCGAGGAAGGACGCAAGCCGTCCGAAGCGCTTCCGTGCCGCCTTGTCGAAGGCACTCCGGTACTCGTCGACTCGACCCTCGTCGAGCGTCGAGGCGTAGCTCTCGCGGATGCCGAGCAGCTCGTCGCCGATCGCGTCCACGACGAGTTGGTAGTCGCCGTAGAGCTCCTCCGACTCGTCCGCGTTCGCGCCCGTCCAGGTTGCGTCCGCCGCGCTCGCCTCCGCGAGCAGGTCGGTCTCGGTCTCGAAGAGATCGAGCTGGCGTTCGACGAGGTCGTGGAAGCGGCCGCGGCGGAGGATCACGCGATCTCGCGGTAGAGCTCGAGATGCGCCGCAGCCGAGGCGTCCCAGGTGAGCTCCTCGCGCGCCCGTTCGGCGCCTCGTCGAGCAGCGGCAAGCGCCTCGTCGCCGGCGAGGAGATGTTCGAGCGCCGCCGACATCGCCTCGACGTCTCCCGCCGGCACGACCGCGCCTGCGCCGAAGCGGCCGACCACCTCACCCAATCCGCCGATGTCGTAGACGATCGCCGGGACACCGGCGCCCAGCACCTGCAGGAGCGCACCCGAGACGTCGATCTCCTCGCGATACGGAAAGAGTGCGACCGTCGCCTCCGAGAGCGCCCGGCGCAGCTCCGCGTCCGGGAGGTAGCCGAGTCTCCACTCGGCGCGGTCTCCGGCGGTCCGCTGCAGCCCGTCGAGTGGAACGCGCGGGTCTCCGACCACGAGGAGCCGCGCGCCGTCGACGCCGAGGACGGCCTCGACCGCGTCCTCGGTTCCCTTGTACGGTCGGATGAGGCCGAGACAGAGCGCCGTTCGGCCGTCGTCGCGTCGGTC
Source organism: uncultured Gaiellaceae bacterium (assembly GCA_963833725.1). Taxonomy (GTDB): domain Bacteria; phylum Actinomycetota; class Thermoleophilia; order Gaiellales; family Gaiellaceae; genus GMQP-bins7. The sequence goes on along the minus strand of CAWHYV010000014.1, from coordinate 7,185 downwards.
GACTTCCGAGCGGAAGACGGGGTGGCCGACGACGCGGATCTTCTCGTCGGGGAGGCCGAAGTCGACGAGTTGCCCCCGACCGCGCTGCGAGTGCACGACGACCCGCTCGAAGCGATCGAAGAGCGCGTTCCACATCGCGGTCTTGGTGCGCGTGCGGCGCGGGATGATGTCGTGCGCGGTCAGGACGGCGGGGCTGCGGGGTCGGAAGAGCCAGCGATCCAGCTCCGGCGCCCCGAGCCACTGCACGTGAATCACATCCGGCTTGGTCGCTGTGAACCGAGCCATCCCGAGCGGGTGCTCGAGTGCCTTGACGACGAGCCGGGAGCGAGTGGAGCCCATGCGCGAGGAGAGCGGGTAGAACCACTCGTGCACCTCGTAGCCCTCGGGCACGGCCACGCTTCCGAACCGAAATCGCGACGTCACGAGCTCGACGTCGGTTCCCGCACGTGCCAGAGCCGCAGCCAGCGAGCGGTCATACGGAGGCGTGTATGCGGGCGGGTCGGCGATGACGACGCGCATTGGGTCGCGAACGTTAGACGGGGTGTCGGCAGAATCCACGCGTGACCTTCGAGGAGGCCCGCGCGCAGTTCCCCGTGCTCGACCGCTACGCCTACCTGCAGGCGGGGAGCGTAGGCCCTCTCGCGCGCGGGACGATCGACGCGATGCAGGCGGACGAGGAGTCGGGACTCCTCAACGGTCGTGGGAGCTATGCACGGTTCATGCAGTTGCTCGAGGCGCGCGAAGAGCTCCGCGCCGACGTCGCCGCCCTCGTCGGTGTTCCCGCGGATCGGGTTGCCCTCACCGCGTCGACGACCGACGGCTGCAACATCGTGCTCGCAGGGCTCGACCTCCGTGCCGGAGACGAGGTGATCACGACGACCGACGAGCACTTCGGTCTGCTGGGACCGCTGCACACGTCGGGCGCGAAGGTCGTCGTCGTCGAGCCCGATCCCGATCGAATCGTGGCTGCCGTTACGCCGCGGACCAGGTTGATCGCGCTGTCCCACGTCCTCTGGACGACAGGCGCGGTGCTGCCGGTGCACGACCTGAGAGCCTCGACAGACCTGCCCATCCTCGTGGACGGGGCGCAGTCCGTCGGTGCGATGCCCGTCGAGGCGAGCGGCCTGGACTTCTACACGATCTCGGGGCAGAAGTGGCTGTGCGGCCCGGAGGGGACGGGCGCGCTCGTCGTCGCCGACCCGGACGCGCTGCGCTGCGGCCGACCGAGCTACCTGTCCCAGGACGGCTACGAGCAGGACGGCGCATTCGTGCGGAAGGCGGGTGCGGCACGCTTCGATCCGAACGTGACGCCGAGCGCGCACACTGCCGGTCTCCGGGCAGCCATCGCCGCGAGTCCCGACTGGGCGTACGATCGCGCGGCCGAGCTGGCCGAGAGCTTTCGTACCCGGCTGGCCGACGCGGGCCTGGACGTCGTCGTGCCCGCTGAACGCGCGACGCTCGTCTCCTGGCGCTCGCCGGCCGAGGAGACCGCCGAGATCGTCGCGCGCCTTGCGGAGGCCGGGGTGATCGTGCGCGACCTGCACGGCCGAGGTCTCGTCCGTGCCTCGGTCGGCTGGTGGAACGACGAGAGCGACCTCGAGCGCCTCGTCGCGGCGTTGTAGGGTCGGGGTCATGTGCTTCGACCTCGACTCCTCGCCGCCGATACCTCCGATCGTCGGTGCAGCCGTCTCGCACGACGATCTCGTCCTCCAGGCGGCCGACGGGAACCGGCTCGCCGCGTTCTTCGCAGCGCCCGAGGAGACGGCTCGCATCGGCGTCGTCATTCTTCCGGACGTCCGGGGGCTCTATCGGTTCTACGAGGAGCTCGCGCTGCGGTTCGCGGAGCGTGGGTACGCGGCGGTCGCGTTCGACTACTTCGGCCGCACGGCCGGTGTCGAGAAACGCGACGACGACTTCGACTACATGCCGCACGTCCAGCAGACGACGCCGGACGGCGTCCAGGCCGACGTCGCGGCGTGCGTCGGGCACCTTCGAGCGCGCGGAAGCGAGGCGATCTTCTCGGTCGGGTTCTGCTTCGGCGGTCGGAACTCGTGGCTCGCTGCTGCGTCGGGTCACGAGCTCGCCGGCGCGATCGGGTTCTACGGCAGGCCGGGGCCGGGCAACGACGGGACCCCGGGGCCGGCGCAGCGTGTCGGAGAGATGACGGCGCCGATACTCGCCCTGCAGGGAGGCGACGACCCCGGGATCCCGGTCGAGGACTCACAGGCGTTCGACGACGCGCTGACCGCTGGGGGCGTCGACCACGAGGTCGTCATCTACCCGGGTGCCCCGCACAGCTTCTTCGACCGCAAGTACGAGGAGTTCGCCGCGGACTCCGAGGATGCGTGGAACCGCGTCCTCGCGTTTCTCGAGCGGTACTCCTAAGCGACGTCGGCGGAGGTCCTGAGCCCGAGCTCGGACGCGATCGGCTGCATCGCGGCCACGACGTTCGCGATGTGCTCGTCGAGCTCGAGACCCAGGAGCTCGGCGCCGGCGTAGACCTCGTCGCGATGCACGCCTGCGGCGAACGACGGCTGCTTCAGCTTCTTCTTCACGGACTTCGGCTCGAGGCCGTCGAGACCGGTCGGTCGGACGAGGCCGCAGGCGTGGACGAAGCCGGAGAGCTCGTCGCACGCGAACAGCACCTTCTTCAGCTGCGTGTCGCGCGGCATCGCGAGGTGCTCGGCGTGGGAAAGCACCGAGTCGATGAGCTCCTCGGGATACCCCTCTTCACGCAGGATCGCCGCGCCGTCTTGTGGATGCTGGTCGAGCGTGGGGTGGATCTCGTAGTCGAAGTCGTGGAGGAGCGCCGTGGCGCGCCAGAACTCCTCGTCCTCTCCATAGTGCCGCGCGTAGAAGCCGACCGATGCCTCGACCGCGAGCGCGTGACGCAAGAGCGCCTCGCTGGTCGTGTACCGGGTGAGCGTTTCCCAGGCTTGCTCGCGGGTCGGCCGCATGGCGCAGTACCATAGCCGCCGCTGTTGGACCCTTCGCTCGCCATTCAGAAGACCGTCGCGCGCTACGGAACGTGGTCGTCGCCGATCTCCGCCGCGATGGTGGCGGAGGCGGGCGTCCGGCTGTCTGCACCGTGGATCGAGGACGGCGTCGTCTGGTGGCTCGAGGGCCGCGCGTCCGAGAGTGGACGCGTCGTCCTCGTCCGGCGCGACGTGGACGGAGCGCAGAGCGACGTCGTTCCGGCTGGATTCAACGTCCGGACGTCGGTGCACGAGTACGGCGGCGGCGCGTACTGCATCCATCGTGGAGTCGCTTTCGTCTCGAGCTTCGACGACCAGCGCCTCTACCGCATCGATCCCGGCGCCGCTCCCGTACCCATCACACCGGAGGTCGAGGCACGGCGTCACCGCTACGCCGACGGTCGGATCACGCAGGATGGGCGACTCTGGATCGGGATTCGCGAGCGTCACGCCGAGAGCGATCGCTCGAAGGACGTCGTCAACGAGCTCGTCGTGCTGCCGACCGACGGATCGAGCGAGCCGCGCGTGATCGTCGACGGCCGCGACTTCTATGCGGCCCCACGCATCTCGCCTGACGGCGCCCGGCTCTCCTTCCTCGCCTGGGACCTGCCCTGGATGCCCTGGGACGGGTGCGAGCTCCATGTCGCGGACCTTGCGGACGACGGCACGCTGAGCAACGTCGAGCACGTTGCCGGGAAGGACGGCGCAGAATCGATCTGGCAGCCGGAGTGGAGCTCGAGTGGGAGCCTCGTCTTCGCGAGCGATCGCAGCGGCTGGTGGAATCTCGAGCGAATTCGCGGCAGCGAGCGCTCGACTCTCCATCCGGCGGAGGCCGAGTTCGGGTATCCGGCGTGGTCTCTCGGCGCGAGGTCGTACGCCTTTCTCGACGACGGTCGGATCGTCTGTGCGTACGACTCCGGCGGATTCACGCACTTCGGAGTCCTCGACTGCGAGTCGAACGAGCTCGAGAGGCTCGATCTCGAGTTCGATTCGTTCAGCGGAGGGCTGTCGGCCCAGGGGAAGCAGATGGTTCTCGTGGCCGGGTCGACGACGTCTCCGAGTCAGGTCGCGATCGTCGACATCGACGCGGGCACGACGACGGCCGTGCGCCTGAGCGTCGAATCGCCGGTGCCGACCGGCTATCTCTCCATTCCGCGCTCGATCGAGTTCCCGACCGAAGGTGGCCTGACCGCACACGCGTTCTTCTACCCGCCGACGAATCCCGAGTTCGTCGCGCCGGACGGAGAGCGCCCGCCCCTCATCGTCGAATCTCACGGAGGGCCGACCGGCAACACGTCCTCAGCGTTCAGCCTCGGAGTCCAGTTCTGGACGTCCCGTGGCTTCGGTGTCGTGGACGTCAACTACGGCGGTTCGACCGGATACGGACGCGCCTATCGAGAGCGACTGAACGGGCAGTGGGGCGTCGTCGATCTCGCCGACTGCGTGAACGCGGCGCGGTATCTGGTGGACGAGGGCGAGGCCGACGGCGAGCGTCTCATCATCACGGGCGGGAGCGCGGGGGGGTACACCACGATCTGCGCGCTCACGTTCACCGACGCATTCGCCGCCGGGTCGACCTACTTCGGTATCGCCGACCTCGAGCAGTTCGGAGGCGGCGAGACGCACAAGTTCGAGCTCGCGTACGAACATACGCTCGTCGGCCCCTATCCCGAGCGCGCGGATCTGTACCGAGAGCGCAGCCCGATCCACTTCACCGACCGGATCACCACGCCGATGCTCGTCCTGCAGGGTGCCGACGACCGTGTGGTCCCGCCGTCGCAGGCGGAGCTCATCGTCGCCGCGCTCCGCGAGCGGGGCATCCCGCATGCGTACCTTCTGTACGAAGGCGAAGGTCACGGCTTCCGCAAGGCGGAGAACATCGAGGGCTCGCTGAATGCGGAGCTCTCGTTCTACGCGCAGGTCCTCGGCTTCGAGCCGGCCGGAGCGATCCCTAGGCTCGAGATCGTCAATCTCTGAACGCGGAGGAGAGCCGTGAAGACCGCGAGTAGCATTGCCCGCGCGATGCAGTCCTTCGTCATCGAGGGCGGCCGCCCGTTGAGCGGGACGGTGCGCGCCTCGGGGAACAAGAACGCCGCGCTCCCGATCCTCGCCGCGTGCGTCCTCGCGTCGGACGAGGTGCGCCTCTCCAACGTGCCGCGCATTCGCGACGTCGAGACGATGGTGGAGCTGCTCGTCGATCTCGGCGCCGAGGTCGAGTGGACCGGGTCGAACGAGGTCCGCGTGGATGCGAGCGGCATGGGACGGACCGATCTCGACGCCGAGCTCGCGCGCGAGATTCGAGCCTCCTTCCTCCTCGCGGGACCGCTCCTCGCACGCTTCGGCCGCGTCTCGATTCCGCCGCCCGGTGGCGACGTCATCGGCAGGCGCCGCCTGGACACGCACGTCCATGCGTTCGCGGCTCTCGGCGCCGACATCGCGATCGACGGTGTCTACGAGCTCTCGACGGACGGTCTGCGAGGGACGCGCGTGTACCTGGACGAAGCCTCCGTCATGGGAACGGAGAACGCGATCATGGCCGCCGTCCTCGCCGACGGCGAGACGGTCCTCGGCCATGCGGCCTGTGAGCCGCACATCCAGGATCTCTGCCGCTTCCTCGTGTCGATCGGCGCGGAGATCGAGGGCATCGGATCGAATGTCCTTCACATCACGGGCAAGCCCGAGCTCGGAGGCGGCGACTACCGCATCGGCCCGGATCACATCGAGGTCGCGTCCTTCGTCGGGCTCGCCGCTGCGACGGGGGGCGAGGTCGTGGTGACCGACGTCGAGCCGGACGATCTCATCTCGATCGTCCCCGCGTTCAGGAAGCTCGGGGTCGAGATGGAGGTGTCCGACTCGAGCGTCCGAGTGCCCGCCGGTCAGCGCTTGCTCGTCGAGGACGACTTCGGTGGCCAGATCCCGAAGATCGAGAGCGGTGTCTGGCCCGCGTTCCCGGCCGATCTGACGTCCATTGCGGTGACCGTCGCGACGCAGGCGTACGGCACGATCCTCATCTTCGAGAAGATGTTCGAGAGCCGCCTCTTCTTCGTCGACAAGCTGGTCTCGATGGGCGCCCGCATCATCCTCTGCGATCCACACCGTGTCGTCGTCACCGGCCCCGCCACGCTCTACGGTGAGCGCCTCGAGAGCCCGGACATCCGCGCGGGTATGGCGATGCTCATCGCCGCGCTCTGCGCCGAGGGGACGTCGACGATCGGGAACATCCGCCAGATCGATCGCGGCTACGAGCGAATCGACGAACGTCTCCGCGATCTCGGGGCCGCCATCGAGCGAACCGAGCTGTGACGAGAGGAGGCGCGTGATGGCCGAGAAGGACGTGATTCGCACCGATCGAGCGCCTGGTCCGTTCCAGGGCGCTCCCTACAACCAGGCAATCCGCGTCGGCGATCTCGTTTTCGTGGCCGGCCAGCTCGGAATCAGTCTCGAGACCGGGTCGCTCGCCGGCGAGGGAGTCGCCGAGCAGACCGAGCAGATCATGGCGAACCTCGCGGCGATCCTCGACGCAGCAGGCAGCGGTCTCGGCAAGCTCGTGAAGACGACGGTGTTCCTCATGGATCTCGGCGATTTCGCTGCGATGAACGACGTCTACGCGACGTACGTCGGCGACCGCCCGCCGGCGCGCTCGACGGTGCAGATCTCGGGCCTTCCGAGCGGCGCTCTCGTCGAGATCGAGGCGATCGCACACCTCTGAGGCCGATCTGCACGCGACAATGCGCGCATGCGGTCCGAGCAGGTCATCGCGACGCACGGGAACACCGACTTCGACGCGTTCGGAGCGATGCTGGCTGCGCGCCTGCTCTATCCGGACGCCGTCGTCGCCGTCGGGACGTTGAACCGGAACGTCCGCGACTTCTATCGCCTGCACGCCGACGCGTTCGACGCCGTGATCGAGCTTGGCCGACTCGAGCTCGATGCCATCCGCCGTCTCGTCGTCGTCGAGGCCGCGAGCGCATCGCGGCTCGGCGACCTCGAACCGGTCGCACTCGATCCCCGCGTGGAGAAGGTTCTCTTCGACCATCACGGCGAGCTCGCGCTTCCCGAGTGGGTCGCGGAGGAGAACGCCGTTCTCAGCGAGGACGGCGCCCTGACCACGACCCTCGTGGGGATCGTGGCCGAGCGTGAGCTCACGCCTACGCCGCTCGAGGCCACGGCGTTCGCGCTCGGGATCCACGAGGACACGGGCTCGCTGACG
>CAWHYV010000013.1:0-154243 GCA_963833725.1 uncultured Gaiellaceae bacterium | reverse complement strand
CATCCGACGACGACGCAGCGAGACGTCGACGCGCTGTCGTGGTGCTTCCGGCACGGCGCTCGCCAGGACCTGGTGAACGAATACCTCCACACGCCGCTTGCTCCCGCCGAGCGCGCCCTCCTCCAGCACCTGCTCGAGTCGCTCGAGCCGGTGGAGACGCTCGGGGACGAGGTCTTGATCGCGGCGACGACCTGGCCGGAGTACGTCGACGGCGTGTCGAATCTCGCGCACAAGCTCGTCGACCTGACCGATGCGCGTGCGCTCGTTCTGCTCGTCGCGATGGACGAGCGCGTGTTCGCCGTCATCAGGAGTCGCACGGACGACGTCGATGCGGCCGCGATTGCCGCGGCGTTGGGAGGTGGGGGCCACCCGCAGGCTGCCTCGGCGATCTCCCGCGAGTCCCTTGCCGTCGTCCGATCGCGGGTCGTCGAGCTGCTGTGCGCGACGCGTGCGGCGGCCCCGCTGGCCCGAGACGTGATGGCGACGCCGGTGCGTACCGTCGGCCCGAACTCGACCGTCCGGGAGGCGATGACCCTCTGCCAGCGACACGGTCAGAGCGGTGTCTTCGTCGTCGAGGGCGAGCGGCTGGTCGGTGGCGTGAGTCGGGAGGACCTCGACAAGGCCATGGGTCACGACCTCTCGCATGCCCCGGTGCGCGGGATCATGAGCGGTCAGGTGGTGCGGGCGAGTGAGAACGCCACGCTTGCCGAGCTTCGCCCGCTCGTCACGTCGGCCGAGGACGGTCGCGTGGCCGTGGTGCGGAACGACGCGCTCGTCGGGATCGTCAGCCGTGCGGATCTTCTCCGAGCTCTCGAGGGGATGGCGCCGGAGCCCGTCTCCACCGGCGCGAGCATCGTGGACGAGCTGCGCGCGAGCCCACGTCTCTTCGGGATCGTGGAGGCAGTTGCGAGACTCGGCCGGCGTGCCGACGGTGTGTTCCTCGTCGGCGGCACGATCCGCGACATCCTGCTGGGCGAAGCGAGCTTCGACGTCGACATCGCGGTCGAGGGCGACGCGATCGCCTTCGCGTATGCGCTCGCCGACGTGCTGGGAGGTCGAGCCACTCCGCATCCGAGGTTCGGGACGGCGGTCGTGCAATACGGCGACGGAGAGAGAGTCGACGTCGTCACGACACGTACCGAGTTCTACGACGCCCCCGGCGCCCTGCCGACCGTCGAGCGCGCAGGGCTCCACGAGGATCTCTTCCGCCGCGACTTCACGATCAACGCCATGGCGGCGTCGCTCGGCGCAGACGACCTCGGGCGCCTCGTCGATCCGTACGGGGGTCGAGCGGACCTCGATGCCCGCGTCCTGCGGGTCCTCCACAACCTCTCGTTCATCGACGACCCGACACGCATCTTCCGCGGCATTCGCTACGAAGCGCGGTACGGATTCCGCTTCGATGACCACACCGCGCGACTTCTTCGCGCGTGCATCGAGATGGGTCTCGTGGGCGACCTCTCGTCGTCTCGCCTGCGGGACGAGCTCGTCGCTCTGCTCGAGGACTCCGGCGCCGCGGACGGCATCCGACGGCTGGGCGAGCTGGGCGCCGACCGTGCCGTCCATCCCCATCTTCGCGGAGACGATCGCGCCGCCGCTCTCTTCTCGCGTGCGTCTTCCTTGCGCGACGAGCTCGGGGTCGACGTTCCGATCTGGCGCATCGGCATCGCGGCGCTCGCTCGGGAGATGACCTCCGACGAGGCATACCACTGGCTCGACCGGCTCGCGCTGCGTCGACGTGAGGCCGACCTCATCGTGGGTGCTGTGACCGTCGCACCTCGGCTCGTCGAACGGCTTCGTACCGATGCGCTCGAGCCAGCGCAGGTCGTCGCTCTCGCCGATGGGTTCGCTCCGGACGCCCCTCTCGTTGCGCTCGCGCTCGAAGATCGTCCGGAGCTTCGTGCGTACTTCGAGCGACTCCACGGCGTGACTCTCGAGATCGACGGCGCCGACCTGATCGCCATGGGACTTCCGGAGTCTCCCCAGATCGGCGAGGTGCTGGGCGAGGTCCGAAGGCGCAAGCTGAACGGCGAGCTCGAGGGACGTGATGCCGAGCTCGCCGCTGCCCGCGAGCTTGTCGCCGCGAGTGCGCCGGCATGACGATCGCGAGCGCGAACGAGATCGCCGAACGCTACGCCCGCGTCTGCAACGAGGTCGGGCCCGGCGTCACTGTGGTCGTCGCGACGAAGTACGTCTCTGCCGAGGAGATGGGGGCGCTCGCGGAGGCCGGGGTCGCCGTGGTCGGCGAGAATCGCGCTCAGGACCTCGAAGCGCAAGCATGAGGCTCACGGCGCCGCGTTCCGCTGGCACTTCATCGGTCACCTGCAGTCGAACAAGGTGAAGGCGGTGAACCGCCTGTGCGAGCTCGTGCATTCGGTCGGCTCCGACTCGGCCGCGCGGCGGGTGACCATTCCGGCGCTCCTCGAGGTGAATCTCACCGGAGAGGCGTCGAAGTCCGGTGTGACACCCGACGAGATCGGTGTGTACGTCGAGCGGTACCCGGTGATCTGCGGACTCATGACGATGCCGCCGCTCGCGGGCGATCAAGAGGCGTCGCGCCCGCACTTTCGACGCCTCCGCGAGCTCGCGATCGAGCACGGACTGACCGACCTGAGCATGGGAACGTCGCAGGACTACCGCATCGCGGCCGAGGAAGGCGCGACGATCGTCAGGGTCGGAGCGGCGATCTTCGGCGCCGACCGGAGCTAGACTCCCGCGGTCATGGGGTTCAGCGATCTGTGGAGCCGCACACTCGTCTACTTCGGCATCGCCGAGGACGAAGAGTGGGACGACGACCACGTGGAGACGAGCGAGCAGCAGCTGGACGAGAGCTACCGGCGGCGCGATCGGCAGAACGTGCGACGGCTTCAGAGCACGGCTGAGGCAGGCGAAGAATGGCCGTCCGAGGAAGCTGCGACATCCACGTCGTCGAGACGTGACCGAGAACGCTCGTCTCGGCTACGGAGCGTCTCGACGCCTGCGCCGGCGAAGGTGCATCTCGTCGCACCGCGCGCGTTCAACGACGCGAAGCAGATCGCGGATCGTTTCAAGGCGCAGATCCCGGTGATCCTGAACCTGCAGAGCGCCGACACGGAGCTGTCGAAGCGACTCATCGACTTCGCCAGCGGACTGACGTACGCGCTCGACGGGAGCATGCAGCGCGTCGCCGACAAGGTCTTCCTCCTCACACCGCGCGACGTCGAGCTCTCCGCCGAGGAGCGCGCTCGGGCGATCGAGCGCGGCGGCTTCTACAACCAGGCGTAACGAGCGTTTCGGCCGCGAAAGCGGACGGACGGCTTCGAGGCCAGTACCCGACCCGCCGCGGCCAGCGTAGGAACCACACGGGGCACGGCGAACACGCGTCCGATGGGCGCGCACGCCTTCATCGGCCTCCTCGCGGACACGGCATCGTCGCTCCAGAGCTTCGTGACCGTGTTCACGTCGATCTACATCCTCCTGATCTTCGCGTACGTGCTCATGTCGTGGTTCCAGCTGCCGTACTCCAACGTGCTCGCAACGGTGCAACGCTTCCTGGACGAGGTGTGTCGTCCGTACCTCGGCCTCTTCCGAGGCCGGATACCGACGCTCGGGCCACTTGATCTCTCGGCAATCGTGGCTATCGTCGTCCTGCTCGTTGCGGCACGAGTCGTCAACGCCCTCATCGGGGCACTGCTGTAGGAGGTCACATGCCGCTCACACCAGTCGAAATCAGACATGTCGAGCTGAGGCGAGCTTGGCTTCGGGGCTACCGCCGCGGCCCGATCGACGCGCTGCTCGAGGAGATTGCCGACAGCTTCGAGTGGGTCTGGCGCGAGCGCGCCGACCTCTCGGACCGGCTCGAGGAGCTCGAGGACGAGGCCACGAAGCATCGTGAGCTCGAAGCGCTCCTCCGCTCGACGCTCGTCTCGGCTGAGCGCGCCGCGCAGGACATGAAGGAGCAGGCGCGCCGCGAGTCCGATCTCATCGTCCAGGAGGCACACGCGGAGTCGCGGCGGGTCACGCGCGAGTCTGCGGCGGAGAAGCGGCGCCTCGAGGAGGACATCGTGAAGATCCGGGCGCAGCTCCGAGCGGCCTTCGAATCGCTCGGCGACTGGCCGGGGGACAAGCCGGCGGACGACGAGACAGCGGCCCAGACGTCCGTCACGCGGCCGACCGCCGTGGGCGAGGCCGCGGAAGGCGGGATCCGCAAGGTCGCCGGCTGAGCCGTGCGCCGATCGGAAATCCGCGGTTGCGGAATTCCGATCGCGAGAGCTCCCGAAGGCACCCGCTTCGCGGTCGCGTCGCGGTGTCGGTTCTGGACTGCTCGACACAGGGCTATCCTTGCGCCGTGAAGGCTTCGCGCACGAGGGTGCGGCTGCGCGTCGTTCCCGGGACGACGCATGCCGGCGTGGTGGGACGACACGGCGACGCCTGGAAGGTGCGCGTCACGGCCGCACCCGAGGGTGGGAAGGCGAACGATGCGGTCCTGGCGCTCCTGGCATCCACCCTTGACGTCCCGCGTCGCGACCTCGCGCTGACGGCAGGACGCGCCTCGCGCAACAAGGTCGTCGTGCTCACGGGCGTGACGGACGAGGAAGTCGACGCGCGGCTTCGAGCAGCGGCGGAGGGCGTATGAGTCTCGACCTCGACCACTTCCGTCGAGTCCTCGAGGACGAGCGCGCTCGTCTCGAGCACGCCCGGCAGGCGATTCATCACGACGGTTCGTTGCTCGAGGAGACCGGCGATCTCGCGATCGGCTCGGGCGACCACATCGCGGACAGTGCGACCGAGACGTACATGCGCGAGCTCGACGGAGGGCTCGAAGAGAACGCCGATCACCTTCTCGCCGAGATCGGCGCCGCGCTGGGTCGAATCGACGACGGGACCTACGGTGTGTGTGCGAGCTGCGGCAGGATCATCTCGATCGAGCGTCTCGAGGCCGTTCCATACGCGACGCTCTGCATCGACGACCAACGAGCGCTCGAAGGCGGCGCGTGAGTCAGCCCGCGACGACCGAGCCTCCGCCCGTCGATGTGCGCATCGGCTCGACCGCGAACGCGCTCGAGCCCGTCTCCTCGGCCGAGCGCTCGCTCGGTGCCGGCAGGCTGCAGTGGCTCGTTCTCGCGCTCGTCGCGAGTGCTGCCGTTCTCGCCGATCAGCTGACGAAGCAGCTCGTCGGTCGGACGCTCGCGCTCGGCGACAGCGTCGACATCCTCGGCCCGTTCTCGATCCACCACGTTCAGAACTCGGGAATCGCATTCGGGCTGTTCGGGAGTCGCACCGCGATCGTCATCGCCGTCACTGCAGTTGCCGTCGGAGCGATGCTGGTGTTCTTCGCACGCTCCGGGCGACGTCATCCTGTCTTGCCCGTCGCATTGGGGCTCGTCCTCGGCGGGAGCATCGCGAACCTCATCGACCGCATCCGCCTCGGGCACGTGACGGACTTCCTCGACTTCGTGGCCTGGCCGGCGTTCAACCTCGCGGACACGTTCATCGTCGTCGGCGTCGTCATTCTCTTCGGCGCGCTCGTCCTCGGCGACGGGTCGCACCGAATGTACGGCGCGCGCCATGGCGACGCTTCGCTTCGCGGTCGCTGAGGAGGACGCCGGGTCGCGGCTCGACCGCGTCCTCGCTTCACGGCCGGAGATCGGGACGCGGTCGCTTGCCGAGCGACTCGTGGGAGAAGGGGCCGTGACCGTCGACGGCGTGGCGCAGATGAAGAGCCATCGCGTGACTTCCGACTCCGTGATCGTGGTCGACCTGCTGAAGGACGCAGCGGGACTCGCGTCCGACCCGGTGACGGTCGACGTCGTCTACGAGGACGAGCATCTCGTCGTGGTGGACAAGCCGGCGGGCATGACGATGCATCCGGGCGCGGGTGCCTCGTCAGGCACGCTCGCGGGGCAACTCCTGACGCTCGGCGCGGTCGGCGGCGACGATCCCGACCGCCCGGGGATCGTGCATCGGCTCGACCGGGAGACGTCCGGGCTTCTCGTCGCTGCGCGGTCCAACGCGTCGTTCGAGGTACTGCAGGAGGCGATCCGCGCGCGCGAGGTCGACCGTCGGTACCTCGCGCTCGTCAAGGGACGACCTCGCTCGCGCACGGGACGCATCGACGCGCCGGTCGGCCGCGATCGCCGCGATCCGACGCGTCGCTCGCTCGACACGGAGGAGCCACGGGACGCCGTCACGCTGTTCGAGGTTGCCGAGGCACTTGGACGACACTCGCTCCTCGCGGTGAAGCTCGAGACGGGCCGAACGCATCAGATCCGTGTGCACCTGGCTGCGATCGACCTTCCGGTGTCGGGAGATGCGACGTACGGCGTCAAGGGCGACCTCGGTCTCGAGCGCCAGTTCCTGCACGCGCACCGCCTCACGTTCGCGCATCCGGTCACGGGCGTGACGATCGACGTCGAGTCACCGCTCCCACGTGATCTCACAGCAGCGCTCGAACGCGCGCGCCAACCCGTGTGACGCTGCCTGGCAGCTACAATCCCGCGGTTCTCTGACCCTGCGACCCGGCGATCAGCTGTGGCGGGGGTGCCGTCGCTGTATGCGCGGTTCCGCCCGGCCCGTCGGTGGATGACTCTCAACCAACCTGAAAGGGGCTGATCGCGTGTCAGTCGTCACGATGCGAGAGCTGCTGGAGGCCGGCGTCCACTTCGGTCACCAGACGCGTCGCTGGAACCCCAAGATGCGCCGGTACATCTTCGGTGAGCGCGGGGGCATCTACATCATCGATCTCACGAAGACCCAGGAGCTGCTCATCGAGGCGCACGAGTTCGCGCGGAACATCGCGGAGCGCAACGGGACGATTCTCTTCGTCGGCACCAAGAAGCAGGCCCAGAACGCAGTCACCGAGCATGCGTCGCGGGTCGGAATGCCCTACGTCGCGCACCGGTGGCTCGGCGGTCTGCTCACGAACTGGCGGACGATCTCGGAGCGCATCGCGTACCTCCACGACCTGCGCCGCCTCAAGGCGGACGGCCAGCTCGACCTGCTGCCGTCGAAGGAGCGCATCGGGATGGAGGCCGACCTCGTGAAGCTCGAGGCGAATCTCGGCGGTGTCGCCGACATGAAGCGCCAGCCCGACGCGGTCTTCGTCGTCGACATGAAGAAGGAGCTGCTGGCGGTGCGCGAGACGCATCGCCTGGGTGTCCCCGTCATCGGGCTCGTCGACACGAACGCGGATCCCGACGAGGCCGAGTACGTCATTCCGGGGAACGACGACGCGATTCGCTCCTGCGATCTCGTCGCGCGGGTTCTCGCCGACGGAATCGCCGCCGGCCGCTCGAAGGTCACGACGTCGGAGATGGCCGAAGCCGCGGCTCCTGTCGTTGTGGAGGAGGTAGCCGAGGCCGAGGCGGTCGAGGCGACGCCGGAAGAGCCTGTCGAGCCTGAGTCCGAGTCGGAGCTCGAGCCCGCTGCGGCCGTGGCCGAGGGAGGAGAGTCCGAATGAGCACGACGATCGGCGCGACACTCGTCAAGGAGCTCCGAGACGCGACGGGCGCGGGAATGATGGATTGCAAGCGCGCGCTCGAGGAGACGAACGGCGACCTCGACGCCGCGCGGACGCTTCTGCGCGAGCGCGGTATGGCGTCCGCCGGGAAGCGCGCGGGCCGTGAGACGACCGAAGGTCTCGTCGGGTACATCGTCGACGGTGGCGTCGGATCGATCGTCGGTGTCGGCTGCGAGACGGAGCCCGTATCGAAGAGCGACGAGTTCCAGGAGTTCGCGATCAAGGTGCTTCGCGTCGTCCACGCCGACGGCCCGAGCGCCGTCGAGTCGTCCGAGGACGAGCGCATCGAGCTCATCGCAAAGCTCGGCGAGAACATCGTCGTCGTGGGGGCTGAGCGGTACGACGCTCCGGAAGGCAACGTCCTCGCCGCCTACGCCCATCCGCCGGCGAACAAGATCGGCGTGCTCGTCGAGCTCGAAGGCGGATCCGAGGAGCTCGGCCGCCAGCTGGCGATGCACATCTCGTTCGCGGCGCCGGAGTGGACCACGCGCGACGACGTACCGGGAGAGGTGCTCGCCGCCGAGCGCTCGATCTTCGAGAACTCGGACGAGGTGCAGTCGAAGCCCGAGGCCGCACGTGAGAAGATCGTGGACGGCATGCTCGCCAAGCGCTTCTTCGCGGCCACGCCGGGCGGTGCCCTCGTCGAGCAGGCGTGGATCCACGAGCCGTCGAAGACGGTCGGCCAGGCGATCGCCGACGCCGGCGCTTCGGTCGTCAGGTTCGTCCGCATCTCCGTCGCGGGCTCGTGAACACCACGACCGACGAGATCGCCGAAGCCGCGGCGGGCACGAGCGGCACCCAGTTCCGTCGGGCGCTCCTGAAGCTCTCCGGCGAAGCCCTGCTGGGCGGGCGCGAGTACGGCATCGACCCGAAGACGGTGACGGCGATCTCCGAGGAGATCGTCGCGGTACACGATGCCGGGACGCAGCTCGCCGTCGTCGTCGGGGCGGGGAACATCTATCGCGGCATGGCCGCCGCGGCCGAGGGGATGGATCGAGCCACCGCCGACTACGCGGGCATGCTCGCGACCCTGCTCAACGCGCTGTCCCTCCAGGATGCGCTCGAACGCCTCGGCGTCCATACCCGCGTGCAGTCGGCCATCGCGGTGTCGGAGGTCGCGGAGCCGTACATCAGACGCCGCGCGATCCGCCACCTCGAGAAGGAGCGCGTCGTGATCTTCGCCGCCGGGACGGGGAACCCGTTCTTCACCACGGACACCGCTGCGGCGCTTCGGGCGCTCGAGATCGGGGCGGAGGCGATCCTCATGGCGAAGAACAGGGTGCAGGGCGTCTACGACGGCGACCCGAACGAGGATCCGTCCGCGCAGTTCCTGCCGGCGCTCACGCACCTCGAGGCGATCGAGCGCGGGCTCAAGGTGATGGACACGACGGCGCTCTCGCTCTGCATGGACAACCGCGTGCCGATTCACGTGTTCGAGCTCGCACAGGGCAATATCCGGCGCGTCGCCGCGGGCGAGCGCATCGGCACGATCATCTCGACCCCCTAGGAGGCCGCATGGCAGCGATCGAGGACTTCCTCGCCGACGCGAAGAGGCGTATGGACAAGTCGATCGAGGCGACACATCACGAGTTCAACTCGATCCGTACGGGGCGCGCGTCCCCGGCGCTCCTCGACCGCATCACGATCGACTACTACGGCACGCCGACACCGCTGAAGAGCCTCGCGTCCATCTCTGCGCCGGAGGCACGGCTCCTCGTCGTACAGCCGTTCGATCCGGGAGCGATCAAGAACATCGAGCGCGCGGTCCAGGAGTCGGATCTCGGTCTGACTCCCTCGAACGACGGCAAGGTTGTACGGCTCCCGATCCCGGCGCTCACCGAGGAGCGGCGGAAGGATCTGGTGAAGGTCGTCCGTCGTGTCGCCGAGGACGGCAAGGTCGCGATCCGCAATGTCCGCCGTGACGTCATGCAGCACCTGAAGGAGCTCGTCGTGAAGGGCGAGGTGGGCGACGACGAGGAACGGCGCGCCGAGCAGCAGGTGCAGAAGATCACCGACGACCACACGAAGTCGATCGACGACCTCTTGAAGGTGAAAGAGGCCGAGATCATGGAGGTCTGACGCTGTCCGACAGGGTGGAGGCGGCCGCTCGCAGCGTCGCGATCATCATGGACGGGAACGGGCGCTGGGCCGCCGCCCGGGGCCTCCCCGTCGGCGAAGGGCACCGTGAAGGTGCCCGCGCGCTCCGGCGGACGGTCGAAGCGGCCTTCGACCTCGGGATCGAGTCTCTCGCCGTGTACGCGTTCTCGACCGAGAACTGGGCACGGCCGCACGACGAGGTCGAGTCGATCATGGAGCTCATGGACGAGACGATCGAGCGGGAGCTCCCCGATCTCGCCAAGCAGGGTGTACGAACGCGCTTCTTCGGACGCCGCGATCGCATTCCGATCGCGCTGCAGGAGAAGATGGCCGGCCTGGAGGCCGAGACGGCGCATCTCGAGCGGCTCCAGCTGTGGATCGCCTTCGACTACGGCGGCCGCGCGGAGGTCGTGGAAGCGATGCGCAGGATCGTGGAGGAAGGAACCCGACCCGAGCAGGTGTCGGAAGCGGTCGTTGCGGCGCACCTGTACGCCCCCGAGCTTCGCGATCCCGACCTCGTGATCCGGACTTCGGGGGAGCAGCGCATCTCGAACTTCCTGCTCTGGCAATCGGCGTACTCGGAGCTCGTTTTCGACGACACTCTCTGGCCCGACTTCGGGGAGGAACGACTCCGCGCCGCGGTCGATGAGTACGCGAGCCGAGGACGGAGGTTCGGCGCCCGGTGAGTCCTCTGCTTTCCCGCGTCCTCGTGGCGGCGATCCTTCTCCCTCTCGTCATCGGGCTCGTCTATCTCGGGGGCTGGTGGCTCTTCGGGCTCGCATTCGTCGGCGGACTGCTCGCCCTGCACGAGCTGTACGTCATGGTGCGCGAGCTGCGGCCGCTCGTCCTCGGCGGATATCTGGGTTTCGTCGTCATGCTGCTCGGGCTGCAACTCGGTGGAGTGGTTTGGATGCTCGGCGGCCTCCTGGCGACGTTCGTCTTCGCTTTCGTCGTCTACGGCCTCGGCGGAGTGCGACAGTCTGCGACCACGTCGTTCGCGGTGACGCTGCTCGGCGTCGCGTGGGTCGGCGCCGGGATCGGGTGCCTCCTGCTCATTCGCGACATCCCCGACTTCGGGTTCTGGGCGGTGATGGCGGTGCTGTTCACCGTCTTCGCGGCCGACACGGGGGCGTTCTTCGTCGGCCGGGCGTTCGGTCGGCATCGCATGGCGCCCGCGATCTCGCCGAAGAAGTCCTGGGAGGGCCTGGTCGGCGGGGTGCTCGCAGCGGTCGGCATGGCGTTCGTGATCCTCTACCGCGACCGCGATGAGTTCCTGACGATCCCCGAGACGCTGGCGCTGGGGCTCGTCATCGCGCTGGCCGCCGTTCTCGGCGACCTCTTCGAGTCCGCGGTGAAGCGCGATCTCGAGGTCAAGGACTCCGGACGCGTCCTCGGTGGCCACGGGGGCATGCTCGATCGGCTCGACTCGCTCCTCTGGGCCGGGCCGGCCGCCTACTTCACGATTCTCGCGTTCGGTGCCGCGTAGCAGTGTCTGAACACAACCGCGGTTAGCCTTCGCCGGTGCGCCAGACACGAATCGCCCTGCTCGGGGCGACGGGATCCATCGGGCAGCAAGCGCTCGAGGTGATCGCCGCGAATCCCGAGCTCTCCGTGTGCGCCATCGCGTCCGGCGCGCAGCCGCTCGACGAGCTCGCGGCGGCGCTCGGCGTGGAGCACGCCCAGGTGGGCGGTGACGTCACGGAGCTCCTCGATGCGGCCGAGCCCGACGTCGTGCTCAACGCCATCGTCGGGTTCGCAGGCATCGGTGCGACGCTCTGGGCGCTCGAGCGCGGCGTGACGCTGGCGCTCGCGAACAAGGAGAGCCTGGTCGCCGCAGGCGATCTCGCGCTCGTTGCCTGGAAGCGGGGAGGAGGTCTCCTGCTGCCGGTCGACAGCGAGCATTCGGCGCTCTTCCAGTGCCTCGACGGGCATGCGCCGGGCACCGTCGACTCCATCGTCCTCACCGCGTCGGGCGGCCCGTTCCGCATCCGATCGGCCGACGAGCTCGAGTCGGTGACCGTGGGCGACGCGCTCGCGCATCCCACCTGGTCCATGGGACCGAAGATCACGATCGACTCCGCGACGCTCGCGAACAAGGGACTCGAGCTCATCGAGGCGCATTACCTCTTCGGCGTCGACTACGAGAGGATCGAGGTCGTCGTCCATCCGGCGTCGGTCGTCCACTCGCTGGTTCGCTTCCGCGACGGCGCAGCGATTGCGCACCTCGGCTATCCCGACATGCGGGTGCCGATCTCGTTCGCGCTGACCTATCCGGAACGGCGTGGGACGGCCGTGCCGGGACTCGACTTCTCGGCCGGACTCACGCTCGAGTTCGAGCCGCCCGGACAGCGAGCGCTTCCCGCTGCTCGGACTGGCACGCGAGGCGGGCGAGCGAGGCGGCACCTACCCCTGCGCGTTCAACGCGGCCAACGAGGTCGCCGTGGCTGCGTTTCTCGACGAGCGCATCCGGTTCACCGAGATAGCCCTCCTCGTCGCGGACGCGCTCGCGGCTGTCGACGGCGCGCCAGCCCGCGATCTCGCCGAGCTCGTCGCGGCCGACGAGGAGGCGCGGCGCCTCGCGCATGGAAGAGTGGCCGCGACGTGAGCATCTTCGTCGCCATCGTCGGCTTGGGGCTCCTGATCCTCGTGCACGAGGCGGGGCACTTCTTCGCCTCGCTCGCGGTCGGTCTGCGGCCGCGACGCTTCTACATCGGGTTCCCGCCGGCTCTCGTGAAGACGACGCGCAACCGCATCGAGTACGGCATCGGCACGATTCCGCTCGGAGGATTCGTGACCATCCCGGGCATGCACCGCCCGATCCCGCACGACGCGGAAAGGCGGTTCGCGCGGGCGGTGGAGGACGCGCCGATACTCGGAGGCCCCGTCGACCGGGTCAAGCGAACCCTCGACGGCGACGACCTCGAGGCTGGCCTCTACGCACTCGACGATCTCGAGGACGCGCTGCGCGTGGCGACCGTATCGCCCGCGGCCCGCGCGTCTGCGGAGAAGGGCATCACGGAGCTGCGCGACGCGCTCGGCCCCGACGCGTACTGGAAGGCGGCGACCTGGCGGCGCCTCGTCGCCATCGGCGCAGGCCCTGCGGCGAACATCGCCTTGACGATCGCGATCTTCACCGTCCTGTTCATGACCGTCGCGGGCCAGGCCACGCGCACCGTCTCGACCGTCGCGCCGGAGCTCGAGCCGGGCATCACGTCGCCGGCGCACGCAATCGGTCTGCAGGCCGGCGACCGGATCGTCGCGATCAACGGCCAGCCCGTGACGGCGGACGAGATCGCCGACACGATCAGCGCGTCCGGGGGGAGCGCGCTCACGCTCACGGTGGTCCGGAAGGGCGACGAGCTGCGACTCGGGCCGGTCGCCGCGCAGGTCGTCGACGAGCGCTATCGACTCGGCTTCGGTCTCGAAGGTACGGGCCTCGGCTTCTTCCCCGCGGTCGGCCACGCCGTCGAGGTCACGGGGCTCGTGGCGAAGGAGATCGTGAAGTCGCTCGGCCGACTCGTCACGGGGGACGGGAGAGACGAGGTTTCGAGCCCCATCGGCATCACCCAGGCGTCCTCCGACGCGTTCGAGCGCGGCGCCGACAGCTACCTGTGGGTGCTGGGGCTCATCTCGCTGTCGCTCGCACTCCTCAATCTCTTGCCGCTGCTCCCGCTCGACGGCGGGCACATCCTCTTCACGCTCATCGAGGGCGCGCGCGGGAAGTTCCTCAAGCGCGAGATCTACGAGCGCGTGTCGGTCGTCGGCATCGCGGTCGTCCTGCTGCTGTTCTTCGTCGGCCTCTCGAACGACATCGGCAAGCTGTCGTAAGGCGGGAGCTACGCTCTAGGCGTGGCGAGCGACGTCCAGATTCGCGTCGGCGACGTGCTCATCGGGGGCGGCGCGCCCGTCGTCGTGCAGTCGATGACGCTGACGAAGACCCACGACGTCCCGGCGACGACGGCGCAGATCGCGGCGCTCGCGTCTGCCGGGTGCGAGGTCGTGCGCGTCGCCGTCCCGAAGAACGAGGACGCGGCGGCGCTCCCTCTCATCGTGCGTCTCTCGCCGTTGCCGGTGATCGCAGACATCCACTTCAACGCGTCTCTCGCCGTGAAGGCGATCGAGGCGGGCGTGGCGGCCGTGCGCATCAACCCGGGGAACATCGGCGGACCCGACAAGGTCGAACAGGTCGTGCGCGCTGCGAAGCGGGCCGGAATCCCGATGCGCATCGGCGCAAACTCGGGCTCGCTCCCGAAGCACCTCCATGGCCTCGCACAGCAGGATCAGGCAGAAGCGCTCGTCGCCGCCGCGCTCGAGGAGGTCGAGCTGCTCGAGCGGCTCGAGTACCGCGACTTCAAGATCTCGGTGAAGGCGACGCACGTGCCGACGATGATCCGGGCGTACCGGATGCTCTCCGCCAAGGTGCCGTATCCGCTTCATCTCGGTGTGACGGAGGCAGGGACGGAATTCGCGGGCGCGATCAAGAGCTCGGTCGGCATCGGATCGCTCCTCGCCGACGGGATCGGGGACACGATGCGCGTCTCGCTCACTGCCGATCCCGTGAGGGAGATCGAGGTCGCCTGGGAGATCCTCAAGGCCCTCGGCCTCCGTGAACGCGGGCCTGTGATGATCGCGTGTCCGTCGTGCGGACGTGACAACGTCGGCGTCGAGAGCCTCGCTCGGGTCGTCGAGGAACGGCTTCGCGTCTATCCCGAGGCGTTCGAGGTCGCGGTCATGGGCTGCGCCGTGAACGGGCCGGGGGAGGCAGGCGACGCCGACTTCGGCATCGCAGGCGGTCGCGACGTCGGCTTCATCTACGCGCACGGCCGCGTGCTCAAGAAGGTGGCGTCGGAGACGCTCATCGACGAGCTCTTCGTCGAGATCGACCGTTGGCTCGCCGAGGGGATGAAGCGGCCGAAGCGGCTCAAGATGGCGAAGCCGGCTGCGCTGGCGATGGCGGAAGCCTCCTTGATCCCGCTCGACTAGCCTTCCCGCCTCATGATCGCGAGGCAGTCACAGCTCTTCATCCCGACCCTGCGTGAGGCGCCGGCCGACGCCGACGCCGTGTCCCACAAGCTGCTGGTCCGGGGTGGGTACATCCGGCAGGTGGCGGCTGGTGTGTGGACATTCCTCCCGCTCGGCTGGCGCGTGCACCAGAAGTGCGTGCAGATCATCCGTGAGGAGATGGACGCCATCGGCGGTCAGGAGATGCTCATGCCGGTGCTCACGCCGGTCGAGCTCTGGCAGCTGACGAAGCGCGATCACATCGAGGAGCTCTTTCGACTTCAGGATCGTGCAGGACGCGAGTACGTCCTGCCGATGACGCACGAGGAGACCGTCACGTTCCACGCGCGGGAGATCGCGAGCTATCGGCAGCTGCCCCAGATCCTCTACCACTTCGCGATCAAGGAGCGCGACGAGCCGCGCTCGCGTGGCGGGCTTCTACGACTGCGCGAGTTCATCATGAAGGACGCGTACTCGTTCGATCGTGACGAGGCCGGGCTCGACGTCGCCTTCCGCAAGAACGAAGGCGCGTACCACCGCATGTTCCAACGCGCCGGGCTCGAGTACTCGGCCGTGGAGGCCGAGTCCGGGATGATGGGCGGGAAGGAATCGGTCGACTTCCTCGCGCCGTCCGGATCGGGCGAGAACACCCTCGTCACCTGCGAGAACGGCGACTTCGCAGCGGACCTCGAGGTCGCGCACGGCGTTCCACGGGCTCCGGCGTTCGCCGACGCTCTCGACGCGCCGAAGGAGGTCGCGACCCCCGGCGTGACGACGATCGAGGCGCTCGCCGAGATGCTGGGAATCGACGCCGCCGCGACGTCGAAGGCGATGCCCGTCACGATGAGCGACGGAACGCTCGTCCTCGGGCTCGTCCGGGGCGACGACCGTCTGTCCGAGCCGAAGATGCTCGCTGCGCTCGGAAGCGACTATCGACCCGCGACCGACGAGGAGATTCGAGCGGCGTTCGGAGCGGGAGGCGGGTCTCTCGGACCCACCGGCATCGACGTCGAGGTCGTCGCCGACGAGGCGCTGCGTGTGGGACAGTTCGTCGCAGGTGCAAATCGAGACGGCTGGCACCTGCTCGGCGTCGAGGCTGGACGCGACTACGCGCCGCGCTTCGCCGACATCCGCGAAGCGCGCGACGGCGACGTCTGCCCGAGGTGCGGAGGTGCGCTTCGCTTCCAGACGGCGATCGAGGTGGGACACATCTTCAAGTTCGGGACGCGCTACTCGGAGCCGCTCGATGCGACCTTCCTCGACGAGGACGGCGTCGAGAAACCGCTGATCGGCGGGAGCTACGGCGTCGGCCCGGCTCGAATGATGGCCGCGGCGGTGGAGCAGCACCACGACGAGAACGGAATCGTGTGGCCGGCCTCGCTCGCACCGTACGACGTCCACGTGCTCGCGCTGCATGGGGGAGCCGACGAGGTCATCGCACTTGCCGAGTCGGTCGCGTCGGACCTCGACGGGGCCGGTCTCCAGGTGCTCCTCGACGACCGCGACGAGCGCCCGGGAGAGAAGTTCGCGGACGCGGACCTGATCGGCTGCCCCGTCCGCGTGATCGTCGGCAAGAAGTCGCTGGACGACGACGCGGTCGACGCGCGGCGGCGCGACGGTTCGGCCGAAGAGCGCGTGGCGGCGTCAGACGTGCTGAAATGGGTCACGCAGTCCTGATGGCGAGACGGCGCAGATACAGCGACGATCCCTTTGGCCCGACGATCGAGCGGCTGATGGAGGAGACGGGCACGACGTATCGCGGACTGGCCGCCAAGGCTGATCTCTCGGCCGGCTACCTCAATCACATCGTCCACGGGAATCGCCCGGTGCCGTCGAACGACGTCATCGCACGTATCGCCGAGTCGCTCGGGGTCGAGGCGGAGCACTTCCGCGAGTACCGGATCCGCGTCATCACCGACAAGCTCGAGGCGATGCCCGAGCTCATCGATCGTCTCTACAAGCGCCTCGCGTAAGCCGGCGCCCTCGCTGAAGACCGGCCGCCGAGGACATGTCCGAGGCCGTCCCGTCGCAGACATGTCTGAACCGTCCGGCTTGCGTGGACACGAGCGCCCTCGGAGGGGACGAACCTCGTCCCTGTGTCTGACACCGGGGATGGATAACTTCGACGTGTCCGAGACGTACTAGAGGGCAAGAGTGCGCCGCCGCCCCGACACCGAGCTCGTCGTGCTCGCCCGCAGAGGGTCGACCGACGCTGCCGGCGCGCTGTTCGACCGGTACTGGGTGCTCGCGTGGCGCGCCGCCTACGCGGTCACCGCCGACCGCGGCCTCGCCGACGACGCGGGTCAGGAGGCGTTCGTGAAAGCATTCGCAGCGCTCGAACGCTTCGACGAGACGCAGTCGTTTGCACCCTGGCTGAAGCGCATTGCGATCAACGCCGCAGTCGATTCCCTCCGTCGGAGTCGGCGGCTGGAGGTCGTCCACGACGAGGAGAGCACCTTCCATGCGTGGGCGCTCGGTGAGTCGGCCGAGGACGACCTCCGCCGCTGGGCGGTCGCGGACGCCGTCGCGGCGCTGGGTGCCGCGAAGCGCGTTGTCGTCGTGCTCCACTACTGGCTCGACCTGCCGCTCGAGGAGATCGCAGGGGTGCTCGGCTTGCCGATCGGCACGGTCGCGTCACGTCTCGCACGCGCGAAGGACGAGCTTCGAGCCGTCTTGGAGGAAGAGCGTGTCGTCTGATCTCGAGCGTCTGCTCGGCGAGGCGCGCGACGCACTTCCGGTGCCCGACGAGCGCGCGACGGAGCAAGCGCGACGCCGGTCGCTAGCAACGCTTCGCCGTCGTCGTACCCGCACGCGCGTCCTCGTCCTCGTCGGCGCGATGGTCGTTTCAGCCCTTGCGCTCGGCGTGACTGCTGGATCGCTCACCGCGCCGAGCGGGACGGCCGCGCGTGAGCCCGCGGTACTCGGGTTCGTGCCGGAGCCGGGATGGTTCGCACTGCAGTCGCCCCCGCCGGCCGTGCCCGGCCAGCAGACGGTCGCCGTGGCGGCGAACGTCCCCTTTGCGGCTGACGACGTGGACAAGGGGCTCGTTGAGCCGTCCGGGCTTCCGTACGCGACGCTCCTGAGCCTCCCCGCGGAGGGGATCGTGATCGTGAGCACCATGACGCCGGAGACCGAGCCGCATCTCGCGCCGATCCCGACGAATCCGATCTACCCGTCCGTCGAGCTTCCTTTCCGGCTCCGCGACGGTGTCCCGCTCCTGCAGTGGGGTGCGCGGGTGCGTCCGGATCAGGCACTCGCGCAGTACCAGCTGCGCGGACACATCCGCGGGTACGACGTCGACGTTGTCGCGTATTTCGGCACGTCCCGACCATCGACTGCGCAACTCCGGGCCGCACAGCGCCAACTGAACGGCTTCGTCGTGCGGTCGGACGGTGCAGATGCGGAGAGTCAGCCTGCTGCTGCGGATGCTCCAGCGGCTGCTCCTGCCGTCATCGACCGGACGTACTCGTGCAAGACCGTGCTGCTCGGGGGTATCTACGAGCTGAAGAATCGCGCGCATTCAGGCGTGCGGAGCGGATCCGGCTGGGCGAAGCTCCCGTACGCAGTCGCTGCCAGCGGAGGCTGGGCGGGGCCGTTGACAGGCCTGCCGAACGCGCCGCCGAACTCTCTCGCCTGGATCACCGCCGGAACGCCTTCCAAGTCGACGAGCGTTGGCAACGAAGCGGAGGTCTTCCCGGTGCTGGGCGGTGGAACCATCGGCGTCAACGAGTCGTTGTGCCGTCCCTCGCGAGCCAAGGTCGAGCTGGGGAGTGCTGGCCTCCGCGGAGGCAGGGTGCCGCCCGAAAGTGTCGGTTTCGAATGCACCGCTCCTCGGGAGTTGCTCGTGCGCTTCCGCGCAACCGTTCGAGGAACGGAAGCGCTGCGCGAGCGGGCGAGAGTGTTTCTCGCGACGAATGCTCCCGCGAGGGAGGCGAAGCTCGCAGTGCGAACACCGGCCGGCAAGCTCCTCGCGTACGCGGATGTCTCCGAGTCCGGCAGGACGAGGCTCTTCACGGCGACGGCGTGCTCGCCGGAGTGAGAGCCGCCAGACTCATCGGTCTTGCGGCGTGTGTGCTCGCACTGCTCGGCACCCAGTTCGCCGTGCGAGCGGACGCTGCGACGACATCGCGGATCGTCGATCGTACGCTCGCGTGCACGGTCGCCTTCAGCAACGGCGCGAGGACGATCGACGCGAACGTGCGATCCGCGTACCGGAGCGGGAGCACCATGGAGTGGCTCGCACAGGCGACTGTCACGACGGCCGGTAATCCGCTGCCGAAGAAGAACTACGAGCCGACGCTCGCAGGACTTACCGCTGGCTGGCCACCTCCGCCGCCCCTCGAGTCCGGTGGGCTCGGCTTCGCGAGCACACGCTGTTCCACGACGCGCTCTCGAGTACCGGTCTCGAGTGCGGGGCTCACTGGAGGGTCGGCCAGCGTGTTCGGCGACGAGGTGCGGTGCAGGACGCCGAAGACGATCCTCGTCCGTGTGCGTGCGACATTCAGCGCTCCGGCGACTCTCGAGCCGAGCAAGGACGGGACGTTCGTCGGCGCATCCGGACGCATCCTGCGAGGTCAGGTCGTCGTCCGGACGCTCGCTGGGGCCCAGCTCGTCTTCGCGGACGTCACGGACGCGGGGAAGGCACACCTCTTCGCTAGCAAGGTCTGTACGTGAAGTCGCTCGCCTTGGCGACAATCGTGCTGGCGTGTGTGGGGAGCGCGCACGCGAGAGTCGCCGGTCCGGTCGCGGTTCTCGACGTGACCTACACCTGCGCGAGTGTCCTCGGCGGCGGGGAGTACGCGATCGACAGTCGGGCACATGCGGGCACACGGCTGAACGGATCCTGGGCTCGACTTCCGTATGCGGGGCTCCGCACCGGTGTCTTCTCGGGCGCGACGGGCAATCTGCTCGCGTGGGTGACGGCCGGCGAGCCGGTCACCACGACGACGATCGATCAGGAGTTCGACACGTTCGACGTCAGGACGAACGGCACGATTGGCGTGCGGCGGGAGTTGTGCCGTAGCTCGAAGGCCGCCGTGCCTCTGGCCTCCGCGGGACTTCGTGGCGGTGGCGCTCCGCCGCTGGGCGCCGAGTACGACTGCGCGGCACCGCGCCGCGTCCTGCTCCGCATCCGGGCGGTGTTGCGCGGCCCGGCGAGCCTCCGTGGTTCCGAGTTCCAGAGCAGCCACGTTCCGATCCGCGAGGCGAAGATCGCCGTGCGGACGCTCGCCGGCCAGCCGCTCTCGTACGCCGAAGTGCGGGAGTCGGGGAAGGCGACCCTGTTCACCGCTCGACGCTGCCGTTCCGACTGAGGAGGATCGATGGAGACGTTCCGACCCGAGAGCTCGGCATCCGACATCGCCACGCGATTGCTCGCGAACGTCGAGACCGTCGTGCGCGGCAAGACGGAGGAGATCAGGCTCGTCCTGACGGCCCTCGTGTGCGGCGGGCATGTTCTCCTCGAGGACGTGCCGGGAACGGCGAAGACCGTCCTCGCACGAGCGATCGCCGGAAGTGTCGAAGGCGCGGCGTTCTCGCGGATCCAGTGCACGCCGGATCTCCAGCCGACCGACGTCACGGGGCTCTCCGTGTTCAACCAGCGCGACCGCGACTTCGAGTTCCGGCCTGGGCCTGTGTTCGCGAACGTCCTCCTGGTCGACGAGATCAACCGCGCGATGCCGAAGACGCAGTCGGCGCTGCTCGAGGCCATGGCCGAGCAGCAGGTGACGATCGACGGCGCCACGCGCGCGCTTCCCGAGCCGTTTCTCGTGCTCGCGACGGAGAACCCGATCGAGCAGGAGGGAACGTTCCCGCTTCCCGAGGCACAGCTCGATCGCTTCTTCCTCCGCACCGCGCTCGGCTACCCCTCCGAGGACGACGAGCTCGCGATCGTCGAGCAACAGCTGAGCGTCCACCCACTCCGTGCGCTGCGGCCCGTCCTGTCACTTGCGGAGGTGCAGGCACTGCGCGGCGCTGTCGAGGCGCGTCTACATCGACCCCGTCATCCGCCGGTGGGTCATCCAGCTCGTCCGGGCCACACGCGCGGCCGAGGGTGTCGCGATCGGCGCATCCGTCCGCGGGAGCCTTGCGCTCGAGCGCGCAACGCGCGCGTGGGCGCTGCTCGGCGGCCGCGAGTACGTGACGCCCGTCGACGTCGAGGACCTGTTTCTCTCGGTCGTCATGCACCGCATCGTGTTCACGCCGAGCTTCGTCGCCTCCGCGCGTGAGATCGGCTGGCTCGCGGCGGCCGACCGGTTCCGCGAGCAGTGCATGGCGATGGCGCCTCGGCCCGGAGCCGAGCTCGAACCAGAGGACGAGCCCACCCTCGCAGTCGCGCAGTGACGGCGACGTTCCCGCTCATCCCGCGCCGGCGGGTGCTCGGCCTTCCGTTCGGAGGACTCCACAGCATGCGTCGCGGACTGGGCTCCGACGTCGCCGGCTCGCGGCCGTACCAACCCGGCGACGACGTCGACAAGATCGACTGGTACGCCTCCGCGCGGATCTCACTCGCGCGAGGCTCGGAGGAGTTCGTCGTCAGGGAGCACTACGCCGACGAAGCGCCACGGGTGGTCGTGCTGAGCGATCGGAGACCCTCGATGTCGCTGTTTCCGGAGGGCTGGCCATGGCTGAACAAGGCCGAGGCGATCCGGAACGCTGTGACGCTGATCGGCTCGAGCGCGACCGCGGCGCGCGGTCTTCTCGGGTACTACGACGAGGCCGACGGGACGGCGTACTGGCACCCGCCACGGAGCTCGCACGCGTATGGCGCGCCCGAGCTCGATCGGAGCTTCGGCGCCCCCGAGGACACGCTCGAGCGCGGACTTCGTCACCTCGCCGAACACAAGCGAGACCTGCCCGCCGGGACGTTCGTCTTCGTCGTGTCCGACTTCCTCGCTCCTCCGACACGCGACGAGTGGCTCGACGCGCTCGAACGGCGCTTCGAGATCGTCCCGGTCGTCGTCCAGGATCCGCTCTGGGAGCAGAGCTTCCCGGACGTGAGCGGCGTGGTCGTGCCCTACGCGCCGCCCGACGGCTCGAGCGTCGTCCTCGCTGCACTCACGGAGCACGAGACGCGTACCCTGCGCGAGGCGAACGAGCGCCGCTGGACGGAGCTGCTGCAGGAGTTGCGCGCCCTCGACATGGACCCGGTGGTCGTCGATTCGCACGAACAGCGCGACGTCGTGTCGTCCTTTCTCAGCTGGGCCGACCAGCGCCTCTTTACTCGGGGTCGCGGATGAGGCTCGCTGTAGTCGCCGTATTCCTCCTCTTCGCCGCCGGCTGCGGAGGCAGCGAGCAGAAGCCGCTCATCGCCGCGAGCAAGGAGGCCGTCGTGCGCGGGAGCCTCACTCCGAACGTCCACCTCTTCGGCGAGCCTGTCGTGGCTCGCGTGGACGTCGTCGTCGACCGCGACAAGGTCGATCCGGGGGACGTCCGCCTCAGGACGGACTTCGCGCCGTACGAGACGGTCGGAGAGACGAGCGTCGAGCGTCAGGACCTCGGCCGGTACACGCATCTCCGCTACACGACGACGCTTCGGTGTCTCAACGAGGACTGCATCCCGCGCACGATCAGGAACAGCGAGGTCACGATCTCTCAGACGCCCGAGCTCCCGCTGTTCCCCGAGAACCAGCAGCGCGACGAAAAGCGCCGCTACGACTTCCCGCCGGGGATCGTCTCGACGGGAGTCGGCTCCGACGCGAAGACCCTGGGACGCGCGGTCTGGCCGCCGCTCCGATCGGTCTCGCGAATCAACTGGTTCGACCCGAACGTCGTCGGCCAGGGCTTCCCGTTCGAGTCGAACGTCACGCCGCTGCCCGAGCCGTCGTATCGCGTGTCCCCGACGCTCCTCGGAGTCGGCCTCTTGCTGCTGGCGAGCGCGCTGCTCGCCCTGCCCGCATGGCTGCTGTGGGATCGCCGTCGTCGACGTGTGTCTCCGGCCGCCGATCGCGGCGCTTCGCTCAGCCCGCTCGAGCGGGCGCTCGTCCTCGTCGAGTGGGCGAGCCGACGTCCGTCCGTCGGCGAGAGGCGCGAGGCGCTGGAAGTGCTCGCTGTCGAGCTCGATGGTGCGGAGGCCGCTGAACGTGCCGACGGCGTCAGAGAGCAAGGGTGGTCGCCTCCGTCACCGGCGCCCGAGGAGATGACCGAGCTCGTCGCGTCGATTCGAGGAAGCGATGCGCCCGCGACCTGACGTGCAGCGTGCGGTTCCCACGAGCGAGCCGGCGCGGCTTCGCAATGCGCGACGTCGAACGACGGTGCTCCGCGCAGGCCTCGCCGCCGCGCTCGCGCTCCTACTCGCCGCCGCCGTGCTGGTGGCGCGCGACTACGACGTTCGCCACGCGCCACTCGTCGCATCCGGCTCGAGCGGCGTCATCGTCCTCGATCTCTCGGCCAGCGTCTTCGAGGGTGGCTTCGAGGCGACGGTGCGCAAGCTCGTGCAGACCGACGAGCGTGCAGGACTCGTCGTGTTCTCGGACGCCGCGTACGAGCTGCTTCCGCCGGGGTCGTCGGGGCGCGAGTTCGAACCGCTCCTGCGCTTCTTCCGCTCGTCGACGACGGGCTTCCTCCCGCCGAACCCGTGGGATCGCTTTCGCGCGGGAACGCGGATCTCGGAGGGCCTCAAGGTCGCCCGCGAGGCGCTCCTGCGCGAGGGAGAGGGGAAAGGCACGATCGTGCTTCTGTCCGACCTCGAGATCCTCCCGGACGAGGTGCAGCGACTCGTCACCGTGTTCGCGGATCTGCGACGCGACGGCTTCGACGTCCAGATCGTTCCGCTCGGCGCCCGCGAGGAGCGGCGCGAGCTCATCGAGCAGCTTCTGGGCGGCGATGCGCTCCTGCCGGAGCCCGTGAGCGGCGAGGAGGCCGTGCGGGCGCGTGGCGAGGGAAGCGTCACGACTGGCCTGCCGTTCGCGTTTCTCGTCGTCGGATCGATTCTCGTCCTCGCACTCGCGACGAACGAGCGGACGCTCGCGCGACTCGAGGTGGGCCGATGACCCGACGCGACAAGGCACTCCTGGCGTCCGCGATCGTCGCGGTCCCGCTGGCGCTGGTGCTCGTCGTCCTCGCGATCGACGTGCTGCGCACGCCGGGTTGGGTCTCCGAGGACGACAGCCGCTTCGCGACTGCGCCGCTCCGCGGCTCCGGGCTGTGGAACGAGCCGGGCATCCTCGCAACCCGTGCCCGCCTCGAGGCGCTCGGCATCGAGGACGACCTGACGTACCGGCGCACGGTCGCGCTGTTCTCGCGGCTTCAGCCGGGCAAAGCCGACCAGCTCATCGACCCCGACCAGGAAAACCGCTGGGCGAAGCTCCAGTTCGAGCTCACGACATCGAGTCGGGAGAACCCCGATCCGAAGCGGCGGTCGGAGTTGCAGAACCTCATGGGCGTCGTCCTTCTCGCCCGCTACCTCTATGCGTCGCCCGACGAGCGCAGTGCGCTTCTGACGAACGCGATCGGCTCGTTCCGCACGGCGGTCGAGCTCGACCAGCTGAACGAGGACGCGAAAGTGAATCTCGAGCTCGCGCTGAGGGCCTACGGCCCGACGCTCTTCCCGTCGAACGCCCCCGATGCGGGTGGTGCGCGCGGCCAGGAGTCCGGGCAGGGCCGTTCGGGAAGCGGGTACTAGGACCGTGGGCGTCAGCTTCCTGACGCCGGTGGCGGCGCTCTTCGGGCTTCTCGCCGCGATTCCGCTCGCGGTGTTCCACGGACGCCGGAGGCGCGCGCAGCGCGTGCGTGTCACGCTCGGACTCGGCGACCGGCCGTCTCGGTCGTGGTTCGGGATCGTCGTGTCTCTCGCCGCGGTCCCGGTTCTCCTCGGTGTCGCGGCGGCACAGCCTGTCGTGACGAGCGCGCGGACCGTGCCGCAGCGCAGCGACGCAGAAGTGTTCATCGTCCTCGACACGTCCCGCTCGATGCTCGCCTCCTCGGCCCCCGGTGAGCCCACGCGGTTCGAGCGAGCGCGCAACGACGCCATCGCACTCCAGGAGCAACTCCGCGAGGTGCCCGTCGGGATCGCGTCGATGACGGACCGTGTGCTCCCGCATCTCTTTCCGACCGTCGACCAGCGCGTGTTTCGCGAGACGATGCGAGAGGCGGTCGGCGTCGAGCGACCGGGGCCGTCGACGTCGTTCGGGACGAACGTGACGACATTCGACGCACTCGGCGCCCTTCCGACCCTCGGGTTCTTCTCGCCTGCAGCGAAGAGGCGCGTCGTCGTCGTCTTCACGGACGGCGAGAGCCAGCCCGTCACGGGAGTGCTCGCCTCGGATTTCGGGAGGAAGCCGCGCGTCGATGTGACCTTCGTGCGCGTCGGTGACCCGCGGGAGCGGATCTGGGAGAGCGGCGTCGCCGAGGCCGGGTACAAGGGCGATCCGGCGGCCGGAGCGACGCTCCTCGCCGCGGCGGGCGCGGTCCGTGGGCACGTCCTCGACGAGGATCAGGTCTCGGAGACCGCCGAGGCCGTACGCGCGGCGCTCGGAGACGGCCCGACGACGCCGCGTCGGATCGAGGGGAACCGTCGCGCCCTGATGCCGTACGTCGCACTTCTCGTGACCCTGCCGCTCGGATTCGTGCTCTACAGGCGAAACCTCTGAGAGCGGCTAAGGTTCCTCGGCCACGGGGCGTGGCGTAGCCTGGTAGCGCGTCCGGCTGGGGGCCGGAAGGTCGCAGGTTCAAATCCTGCCGCCCCGACTAGGAGGGATTGGCAAACGCTGGTAGTTGAGACAGTGGTCCGCCACGAAGGCCCACCGCAGCCACAGCGCCACGTAGATGAGAGCCGCGGAGCCGCCTCGTGACTACTTCAACGTCAGCTTGGTCGAGCCCTTCGACCCTCCACAGCCGATGTCGTTCAGCGATATGCGCGCCTGTGTCGCGGAGACGAAACGTCCACTGAGGTTCCACAGGTTCCCGCTCGCCTTGAAGCGACTCTTGCTGTCGATCGGGACGTTCGGCGCGGACGTCGTGCCACGGCCGGTGCCGCAGGCCCACACAACGCGGGCCGACGTCCCATTCGCGGATACCTTCAACGTGATCGCCAGATCGAACGTCGACTTGATCGTGCCGACGTAGACGCCACGCTTCTTGGGCGGGAACACGACCGGCTCCTTGGTCAACGCAGCGGATGCCGCCAGAGCAAAAGACAGCGACAGCGCCAGCACGACGGCTGACGCGATAAACGCTCGTTTCATCTGGTCTCCCTCCCTCTCGGCGCTACCCAACTCGGCTTGCTTGCTTATAGACCATTCGTGCCGGACCAGTCAATGGGCGGAGCGGCTCCGACTCACGCGGCATCGGGAGCTAGGGCAAGCGCTCCTGCTGATAGCGCTTCTTGTCCTCCTCGTGCCACTGGGCCTCGAACGCCTCCGCCTCGGCGAACTCGCCCTCAGTCCGTGCCGCGACGTCCTCGCTCACGGGAAGCTCCGCGGCGGCGGTGTTGCGGCGCATGACCACGAAGGCGACTACCAGGAGTGGCACGACGACCACGGCGACGATGATCCAGGGGATCACGCGCGGCAGCGTACAGGGTGGTACTGCATCACGTGCTCGGGGGCGTCGTCTCGATCGAGAGCCCCCGTGCATCCGGCCCGAAGCGCCGACGCCGACGTCGGACCGGAGCGACGAGGATGGATGAGCTCGGACGCTAGACCGTCATCCGGGCGGCGACGTCGTACTTCGTGACGGACGTTCGCGTCCCGGGCGTGTCGCCTGCCGGCATCGCGCTGAGCGCGGCGTCGCCCGTGACGTAGTCGGCCTCGGAGTCGAAGAAGACGATCGCGACGGCTTTGTCGGTGGTCGCGTCGTGAAGGATGATCATCTCGGTTGCGGGAACGTTGTCGGGACGCTCGCCGGTCTCGATCTCCTGCTTCAGCCCGGCAATCCGTTCTGCGTCTACACCGTCGAACGTCACAACTCGTGCGAGTGGCATTCCTGCCTCCTGGTCGATTGCAACGAAGCCTACGCCTCCACGTGAACCGCGACCGCTCGATCGGCGAAGATGCGACGGTGCGCAGCCTGCCGCTTCTGACACTCGCCGTCGTCAGCGTGTGGATCGCCTGTGCCCTGGCTGTCGACCGATACGTGGGGCAGACGGGCCAGCTGGCGCTCGGCGTGATCACGGCGGGCGTGCTTGCCGGCCTGCTCGCACTCCACTCGAGGACGGTTCGACTTCAGGCGCTCGCAGTCGTCGCGATCGCCACGCTCGGCGAGGTCGTCGGGTCGCTCCTGTGGGGGCTCTACAGCTACCGGCTCGAGAACATTCCCGCGTTCGTGCCGCCCGGACACGGCCTCGTCTATCTCGGCGGCCTCGCGCTCGCGACGCTTCTCGCGAGACGCGCGAACGCGTTACTCGTTGCAGCCGGAGTCGTAGCGATCGCCTGGGGGATCGCCGGAGTCACCGTGCTGCCGGCCGCCGACGCCTCGGGGACGTTGGGTTGCGCATTCCTCGTCGGCGTGCTCGTGTGGGCGCGCCGGCCCGTCTACGCCGGCGTGTTCATGGTCGTCGTCGCGCTCGAGCTGTACGGCACCGCGCTCGGAACGTGGACCTGGCAGCCGGCCGTTCCGGGTCTCGGGCTTTCGCAGGGGAACCCGCCGAGCGGCGTCGCGAGCGGCTACGTCGTCTTCGACGTCCTTGCACTCGCACTGGTCGCGCGGCTCGGAGTAGTCGCGGCGGCGCTTCAGTCGAGAAGAGGGCGGAGCGCGGCCGCGTCGACCACCGCGCCGGCACGGATGAGCTCGCGCGCGGAGTCGACCTTGCCCCAGGTGTCCCACAGCAGGAACCCACGGACCTTGCCGTCTCCGTCGACGTAGGCGACCACGCCCTTCCGGTTCGGCTCCGCCCACTCCGCGACGGTGTCGAGGCGCGAGTCGACGTCCCCGACGGCCTCGTAGCCCAGCTCGAACAGGTCGGAGTAGAAGAACGGGAGGTGATCGTAGGCCTGCTCGGCGCCGGCCATGTTGGCGCCGACGACCCGTCCGTGGGTATTCGCATGGTCCTCATGCTCGACGCGCCTCGTTCCACCGAGCGCCGGAACCGGGAACCGTGCGACGTCACCGGCCGCGAAGACGTCGCCGCGCCCGCCGGCCCGCCCGTACTCGTCGACCAGAATCCCGTCGTCGACCGCGAGCCCGGCGACCTCGGCGAGCTCCGTTCTCGGGACGATCCCGAGTCCGGCGACGATCGCATCGACCTCGATGACGGTCCCGCGATTCGTCGTGACCGAGCCCGGTGAGATGCCCTCGACGAGCTCTTCCGTCAGCACGGTGACACCCTTCTCGCGGTAGTAGTCGTTGACGAATGCCGAGAGCTCCGCCGGGAAGAGACGCGCGCCGATCCCGCTCTCCGGAAAGACGATCGTGACCGTGCACCCGCTGTTCGTCAGCGCGGCCGCTGATCTCCGAGCCGATGAAGCCCCCGCCGACGACCGCGACGCGAACGCCGTCGCCGGCCAGATCGCGGAGGCGTCTGTAGTCGTCGAGCGTACGGAAGTAGACGACGTCGCCACCGGCCGGCAGTTGGCGCGGAGCTCCGCCTGTCGCCAGAAGGATCTTCTCGTACGAGTGGGTGTCGCCGGCGTCGTCGCGCGCCGTGCGCCCGTCGAGGTCGAGTGCTGCGATCGTGCGGCCGGCGTGCACGTCGACCCCGAGTTCGGTGGTGCCGCGGAATATCGAGTCCTCGTCCTTCCCGGCCCACAGCGCCTTGGAGAGCGGCGGTCGAGCGTATGGCTCGTGTGGCTCGCTTCCGAAGAGGCCGATCGTCCCGTCCGAATCGTGATCACGGATCCCGCGGCACGCGGAATCCCCCGTCATGCCTCCTCCGACGATGAGGTAGCGATACGCGGCCATCCCGGGCGATCGTAGCCGCGTCGGTCAGGACCGCGCGGTAGAGTCCCGCGCGGCGTTGACCGATCTGCGAATCCCGGCCTTCCTCATAGCGGTCATCGTGGCCGCGGGCGTCGCGCTCCCTGCAGCGGGGGCGGAACCCAGCGCTGGTACGGAGCGCGCCGCGATCTTCTACTACCCGTGGTACTCGACACCCGCGAAGGACGGACGCTGGGCGCACTGGTACGTCGACCACGACGGCACCACGGTCCTGTCGACGCCGTACTTGCCCTCCCGCGGTTTGTACTCCTCCTCGAACGCGCGGATCGTGCTCGCCCAGATGCGTGAGATCGCGGCGACCGGCGTCGGCACCGTCGTCGTCTCGTGGTGGGGCTTCGACTCTCCCGAGCACGAGCGGCTCGCCCTCGTCCAGCAGGCGGCCGCGCGGTACGGGCTGAAGGTCGCCATCCACGTCGAGCCGTACCGCGGGCGAACGCCCGCACAGGCTGCCGAGGACATCGCGACCCTGCATCAGGATGGCGGCTTCGCGGACTTCTACGTCTACGACGCCGATCGTGATCCTGCTGCCGCGTGGGATGAGGCGCTGTCCTCGCTCTCGGGCGTTCGCGTCTTCGGACACACGACACTCGTCGGGCGCGCGAAGGCGTCCGGCTTCGACGGTCTCTACACGTACGACGTCGTCACGTGGAACGGCGCTCTCTTCAAGCGCCTGTGCACCCAGGCGCACGCTGCCGGGCTGCTGTGCGCTCCGTCGGTCGGTCCTGGCTACGACGCACGCCTTGCAACCCGACACGAGACCGTACGGCCGCGCCTGAACGGGTTGACGTACGACCGGATGTGGAAGACGGCGCTCAAGGCGGACGCCGACGTCGTCACGATCACGAGCTACAACGAATGGCAGGAAGGCACGCAGATCGAGCCGGCGCGCATTGCGTCCGGCAAGTCCAGCTACGAGGGCGCATGGAGCAAGAGCGGGGTCTCGGCGCAACGTGCATACCTCGATGCGACGACGCGCTGGACGGCACGGTTCGACTCTCTGCCGCGTCAGTAGAGCGCTGCGGCAAGTCTTCGACGGTAGGCCACCGTCACGGGGTCATCGTGGCCGAGGTCGTCGAACACGGCGACCGCCAACTCGCGGAGCCACTCCCGCCGATCGGGCGACGCGCTGGAGATCTCGTCGAGCACGCGATCCAGAGCCAATGCCGGCTCGTTCGACTCGAGTGCTGCGAGCACGTCGGGCAGCTCGCCGCTTTCCCGGAGCTCCTCGACGACTCCGGCCAGGCGCGGCGGGGCGAGGATCTCGTCCACGAACGCGGCCACTGCGGTCGGCGAGCGGGCGCCGACGAACTCGGAGACCACGCGCCCGTCCCTGAACGCCTTGACGGCCGGGATGCCCTGGACGCGGAAGGTCGCGGAGAGGCCGGGATTGGCATCGACATCGACCTTTGCGAGCTCGACGGAGCCGTCCCGTGACGTGATCTCGGCTTCGAGCACAGGGGTGAGCGCCCTGCATGGACCGCACCACGCGGCCCAGAAGTCCACGACCACGGGGACTTCGTGCGATCGCTGGACGACGTCGGTCTCGAATGTCGACTCGGAGACGTCCACCTCCGATCGACTGTAGCTACGAGGCGACCACGTCAGCCGCGCAGCCAGCAATGAGCGCAGCGCGAACGTGGTCGGGCGCGACCTCGTGGAGCGACGGGTGAGCGAGGTCGACCTCGATCTCGGGTCGCTCCACGAGTCCGAGCGAGCGCGCGCCGACGTCCCCGCCGAACGCATAGAGCTCCTCGGTCGAGAAGACGCCGCGGCGCCCGGTCTGCCGCCGCGCGATCCCCTCGAGCTCCCGCAGCTCCTCGAACGGGTCGATGCGGACGTTCGAGTCCGAGCCGATGGAGATCGGGATGCCGCGCGTACGCACCCGTTCGGCGGGCAGGAACCCGTCGCCGAGATCGGCTTCGGTCGTCGGGCACGCGCAGATCGTCGAGCCGTGGGACGCAAGGAGGTCGAGCTCGGCGCCGTCTGCGTGTGTGCCGTGGACGACCGTGGTTCGGTCCGTCAGGCAGCCCGTCCGAGCGAGGAGCTCGATCGGACGGCAGCCGTGCTCTGCGAGGCACTCCTCGATCTCCTTGGGCTGCTCGTCGGCGTGGACGTGCAGCGGCAGTTCGTGCTCGCGGGCGTACTGGCCGATCTCCTCGAGCCAGTCGGCCGGGCACGCACGGACGGAGTGGGGGGCAAGCCCCAGTCGGATGCCCGCGTCGCGGAGACTCTCGACCTGATCGAGGTAGGCGCGGACGGACTCCTGCCGAAAGCGCGGCAGCCCGCCGCGCGCGTACGCGACATGCAGGAGTGTGAGCTCGATCCCGGCGGCTTGCGCTGCCTCGGCCGCGGCGTGCGCTTCGTCGACGCCGACGTAGTGGAACTCACCGACTGCCGTGTATCCGGCGGCGAGCATCTCGCAGTAGCCGCGCTCGTACGCCGTTCGCACGAGCTCCGGCGTCTGACGTTCCGCCTCGGCGAGCATCACCTCGCGCCAGGCCCAGAAGTCGCCCCCCGCGGCACGACCGCGCATGGCGCGCTGAAAGGTGTGGCTGTGCGCGTTGACGAAGCCCGGGAGTCGCAGCGTGCCCGCCACCCGGGCGACGCTAGCAGGGTCGGCGTACTGTTTCGCCGTGTCCTGGTCCGTGAGCCGACGCGCGATCCCGAACGTGCTGACGATCCTGCGCTTCCTCGCGATCCCGGTGTTCGTCTGGCTCTATCTCGAAGCGGGCGACGGGCCAGCGTGGGGGGCGGGGATCTTCTTCGCCGCGGCGGCGTTCACGGACCAGCTCGACGGCTACCTCGCGCGTCGCTGGCACGTCGAATCCTCCTTCGGGAAGGTCGCCGATCCGCTCGCCGATCGGCTCATGATCGGTACCGCAGCGCTCGTCATGCTCGTGACGGGACGCATCCCGCTGCTCGCCGCACTCGTCATCCTCGGCCGCGATCTGCTCCTCGTGATCGGCTACAAGATCCTGTCGCCCGGCGGGTACGAGCTCGAGGTGACACGCCTTGGGAAGACGGCCACCTGGGTGCTCTACGCGGCCGTTGGATTCGTGCTCGTCACCGAGGAGGGAACGACGTGGCCTCTCGTCGTCCTCTGGATCGGCATCGTTCTGTCGCTCGCCGCGGGCGCGCAGTACGCGCTTCGCGCCTGGCGCGAGGTCCGCGGGGGAAGGGACTCTCGACCCGAGCGCGAACCTTGACGAGGACTCAAGTCTCAACCTGAGGTTGACCCCTTCGCCCGACGGGTGCTTTACTCAGGTGACCCCACGAGGAAAGGCGGCCGGTGGAAGCACTCCCTGATCTCTCGACCCTGACCGACGACGACCTTCGCACGATGATCCGTGAGCTCGAAGCCGAAGAGGACGAGGTCTCCTTCCGGCGCCGGGTGCTCCACGGTCGCATCGACATCCTGCGCGCCGAGCTCGTCGCCCGCCTGCGTGAGCAGGTGAGCGCCGGCGAGGCCCAGCTTGCGGACGTCGAGCGCCTGAGCGAGATCCTCACCGCGAAGGCTGCGCCTGCGGACGCAGAGTGAGCCATACGTACTGCCCAGAGTGTGGCTTCCAGAACCCGG
The DNA here is from genome assembly GCA_963833725.1 of uncultured Gaiellaceae bacterium. Lineage (GTDB taxonomy): Bacteria > Actinomycetota > Thermoleophilia > Gaiellales > Gaiellaceae > GMQP-bins7. The sequence continues at coordinate 122,198 of CAWHYV010000013.1, read as the reverse complement.
AGGCCTCGAACTACTGCTCGCGCTGCGGCGCGCTCCTCGCGACGGAGGCGGGATCGGAGACGACGATGAGCTTCGACATGGCTGACGACGGCGACGAGGTCGACCTCCTCGAGGCGCTCGGGATCAAGGGACCCGCCCTCGTCGTCCGCTCGGGCGGCGGCATGGCCGGACAGTCGTTCCAGCCCGAGGAGGGGCGCACGGTCATCGGCCGCGCCCCGGAGTGCGAGATCTTCCTCGACGACGTGACCGTCTCCCGACGTCACGCCGAGCTCGTCCGCGAGGCCGAGACCTTCTCGATCCGCGACCTCGGAAGCCTCAACGGCACCTACGTCAATCGCCGGCGCATCGAGTCGGCGGTGCTCGAGGACGACGACGAGGTGCAGATCGGCAAGTACCGACTGACCTTCCTCCAGCGATGAGCACCGTCACGACACGTCGAGAGCGGGGAGGAGGTGCGGAGCCGCGCCCGCGCACGATCGGCTCCGTCTGCGAGGAGCTCCGCGCGCAGTTTCCGGACATCTCCGTCTCGAAGATTCGCTACCTCGAGGATCAGGGCCTGATCTCTCCACGGCGCACACGCGGCGGGTACCGACTCTTCGCGCCAGACGACATCGAGCGCCTGACGACGATCCTGAAGCTGCAGCGGGACGAGTTCCTGCCGCTACGTGTCATCCGCGAGGAGCTGGATGGTCCAGGGGCCGCCAACGATCGCACGCGACGCCGGAGTGTCGGCGTACTCGGGCACGAGGACGAGATCGACGAGGCAGAGCTCTGCGAGCGCGCCTCGGTGTCGCACGAGCTCGTGCGACAGCTCGAGGAGTTCGGGCTCGTCCAGTCTCGGTCGGCGGGCGGCGAGCGCCTGTACAACGAGAGCGAGGCAGACGTCGCCGCAGCGTGCGCGCGCCTCGCCCGTTTCGGCATCGACGCGCGACACCTACGCACATTCCTGACGGGAGCCGGCCGGCAAGCCGCGCTCGTCGAGCAACTCGTCGCGCCCGGCCTTCGCGCGCGCAACCCGCAACGACGCAAGGACGCGCTCGACGACCTCGATGCGCTCTCGCGCGTCGCCCAGGAGCTGTCGCACCTTCTCCTCGTCCGTGAGCTCCGAGCGACCGTGGAGCGAACGGCATGACACTCGACCTCCGCGATCGCATCCGCGACGTCCCGGACTTCCCGACCGAAGGCGTCATCTTCAAGGACCTCATGCCGCTCATCGCCGACCCGGAGTACTTCGCGGAGACGATCCATCGACTCGCCGAGTGGGCGCGGCCCCGCGAGCCGTCGCTGATCTTCGGCGCGGAAGCGCGCGGCTTCATCTTCGGCGCGGCGCTCGCGTACGCGCTCGGAGCGGGGTTCATCGCCGCCCGCAAGCCCGGGAAGCTGCCGCGTGAGACCGTGGAGGCGACCTACGCCCTCGAGTACGGCACGGACATCCTCCAGGTCCATCGAGACGCCGTGCCCGAGGGCGCGCGCGTGGTCGTCCTCGACGACGTTCTCGCGACGGGAGGGACGTCACGGGCGAAGGTGGAGCTCGTCGAGGGCCTCGGCGGAATCGTCGCGGGCGTGTTGTTCGTCATCGAGCTCGACTTCCTGCATGGGCGAGATCGACTCGCCGGCTACGACGTGCACTCGCTGATCCACTACTGACGGCGCCGTCCGATCGCACTCCTACAACGAGTGCATGGGCCGAGACGACAGATCGCGGCGTTCACTCCCGCCAGGGATCGCCGGTGCGGCACCCGCTGCCGATGCCCGTTCCATGAGTGCCGCCGTTCTCACGAAGGTCGCCCCTACCGCCTCGCAGCGGATCCTCAAGGATGTCAGCGCGCTCGCGGGGCACGAGGGGATGCCGAAACAACCAGCGCTCGATCGCCTCGAAGCGGCGATCGGTCGCGACTTCGCCGACCGGCTCGTCGCCGCTCTGAGCGACAAGTCGGACGTAGCTCGGCGCTGAGCTCCACCCGACGCATCCGCCTGGGCCGATTCCGGTCGCGGAGTGCTCAGGCGCCGCCGCGCGTGCGCACGAACAGGAAGATCGCACAGGCCGCAAGCAGCGAGACGACGAAGGCGAGCCCGCCCGGAATCGCGATCGCGAGCGCGCCCAGCCACATATAGAGGAAGAACACCACCGACCAAGCGAATGCGTGGACGCCTTGATCGATGCTGGGAGCGCGAAGGTGCATCCGGCGCGATCCTACACCGGGCGCCGGACCAAAAAAATTCACCGAGCCGGTGGCGCTTTCGTCCACTCGACCCGCTGACCGTCCGCTTCCGCGTAGAGCCTGCGAGCTGAGCTTCGACCTACTTGCGCTCCGTGCTCGGTGCAATCGGGAACCTATGGGACGCGTCTATCCGGGTCAAGGCGCCCGTTCACCGGATTGCCGCAATTTGCGCCTCTTTTCTTCTGCAGCCGTCGGTGTGCCCTTCGAACGTAGGATCTGGTCGTGCGCCGCTCGGTCGTGTTCAGCGTCGCGGGTGCCGCGCTCGGCCTCGCAGTCATCCTCACGCTCGCCGGAGTGGGGGATGACCCGGCGGCACTCACGAACGGACAGGCGCTCGTCCTCGGCATCGTTCAGGGCTTGACGGAGCTGCTCCCGATCTCGTCGTCCGGGCACCTGATCCTCGTCCCGTGGGCAGCCGAGTGGACGTACCTCGAGCAGCACGACCGCTTCAACCAGACATTCGACGTCTCGTTGCACCTCGGCACGCTCGTCGCCGTCGGCGCCTACTTCTGGAGCGACATCGTCCGGTTGGTGCGTGCGTGGGTCGGCTCCGTCGCTCGCCGGCGCATCGCATCGTCCGACGAGCGGGTCGCGTGGTTCGTCCTCGTCGCCACGATTCCGGCAGGCATCGCAGGTCTCGTCGGCGAGAACGCCATCGCGGACCACCTCGGCGAGCCCTGGCAGATCCTCATCCTGCTCGCAGCCGGCGCGCTGCTTCTGTACTGGGCCGACCGCTCGCGACAGACGAAGGCGATGGGTGACCTCAGTCTCTGGCACGCGGTCGTGATGGGGCTCGCGCAGGCGCTTGCGCTTGCACCCGGGGTCTCGCGGTCGGGCATCACGATCACCGCAGGTCGCTTCATGAAGCTCGATCGCGACAGCGCCGCCCGCTTCTCCTTCTATCTCCTGCTGCCGACCGTACTCGGCGCCGTACTGCTCAAAGGCATCCAGGACGTCGTTCTGGGCGAGCTTCCCGGCGGCTGGGCCGGACCGTTCCTCGTCGGGACGCTCGCCGCGCTCGGCAGCGGCCTCCTCGCGATCGAGTGGCTGCTCGGCTACGTCCGGGTTCACACGTACGGCGTCTTCGTCGTCTACCGCCTCGTCGTGGCCGTGCTCGTGCTGCTCGCAATCGTCTCGGGCGTACGCGACGCCACGTTCTAGGCCGCCATCGCCAACGCACGGTAATCGGCGTTATGTCAAGTCGACATCGATTCGATCTTCCGATCACACCACCCTCCCCGACGCGCTAGGCTCGATCCAACGCTCGTTACCTGAGGGGGTGTCGGTCCATGTTGGCCATGAGCGTCCGGATCTTCTTCGTCTCGGTCACCGTGCTTGCGATCGCGATGTTGGCATTTCTGCTCGCGACGGCCTGACCGGTCGCCTCGCGGACGCGTGACCCGGTCGAGGGAAATGTTGCCGTACCCCTAGACACGGCGCGTCAGACGCGAGAGATTGTCACGTACCGCATTTTTCCCCTGCGTCCCCCGCCGCGCGCGTGACCCAGATCGACATCGACCACATCCTCCTGATCGAGGAAATCCGGCAACTGCTGGAGCAGTCCGAGCAGATCGGGAGCGTCAGCGTGTCCGATCTGGCGGAGATGGCGGAGACGTACGACCTGACCGAGCTCGAGCAGGACGCGCTGCTGCGGGAGCTCGACCGCCGCGCGATCGAGATCGTCGAGCAGGCCCCCCGCTCCGAGACCGTTGTCGCACTCACCGCGCCGGTCGAGACGACGACGGACGCCCTTCAGCTCTTCCTCCGCGAGGCCGGTCGACACCAGCTGCTGACCGCGGCACAGGAGGTCGAGCTCGCCAAGCGCATCGAGCGGGGCGATGCGGATGCGAAGGAGCGAATGATCCAGTCGAATCTCCGCCTGGTCGTCTCGATTGCGAAGAACTACCGCAACCAGGGGCTGCCATTCCTCGACCTCATCCAGGAGGGGACGCTCGGACTCATCCGTGCCGTCGAGAAGTTCGACTGGCGCCGCGGCTTCAAGTTCTCGACGTACGCGACCTGGTGGATCCGACAGGCCGTCGCCCGTGCGCTCGCGGACAAGGCGCGCACGATTCGTATGCCCGTGCACATCGTCGAGCGTCTGCAGAAGATCAATCGCGCCGATCGCCAGCTGTGGACGCAGCTCGGTCGTGAGCCGACGCTCGACGAGATCGCCGACGAGGCTTCGCTCACCGTGCAGCAGGTGCTCGAGGTGCGAGCCGCCGCCCGCGCGTCGACGAGCCTCGATGCCCCCGTGGGCGACGGCGAGGACGCGGTCTTCGGCGACTTCGTCGCCGGCGACGAGCCCCTTCCCGAGGAAACGGTCGAGCTCAATCTGCGGAGCGAGGCGCTGCGCCACGCGCTCGCCGCCCTCCCCCAGCGCGAACGCGAGGTGGTCGTAATGCGCTACGGACTCACGGGTGCAGAGCCACAGACGCTCGAGGAGATCGGTCGGCGCCTCGGGCTCACGCGCGAGCGCGTCCGCCAGATCGAGCTCGAGTCATTGCGGCGCCTGGCGAGCCTGCGTGAGATGCAGGCCGTCGACGTCACCTAGTGATCGTTGAGTCGACACCGCGACGCGGCCGCGAAGCGGACGCCTTCAGGGATTTCGGTGCGGACAGAAGGCCGCGCTAGCGGGCTTCTGTCCTTGCGCTAGGTACGCAGGTAGAGCTCGAGTCCCGGCGCGATGGCGCGGAGCTCCCGCAGTGCGCGTGCCTCGAGCTGACGCACTCGCTCGCGCGTGATACCGAGGTTCGCCCCCACCTCTTCGAGTGTTCGCGGGCGTACGCCGTCGAGGCCGAAGCGTTCGACGACCACGCGCCGCTGGCGCGGCTGAAGCTGCGCGAGCGCATCGAGGAGCTCCGAGGAACGCGCACGATCCGCCGTCTCCACCTCGGGCTGCTGGGCGTTCAGATCGGGAATGAGGTCGGAGACACTCGAATCGCCGTCGCCGATGGGTGTCTCGAGGCTCACGGGATCGAGAACGAGCTCGAGGAGCTCCTGGACGCGCTCCGGCGTGATGTCGATCTCGGCCGCGATCTCCTCGAGTGACGGGTCGCGATTGAGCTTCTGACCGAGCAGACGTCGGGTCTTCGTCACCTTGCGCACCTGGTCGGCCACGTGAACCGGTAGGCGGATCGTGCGGCCTTGCTCGGCCAGCGCGCGCGAGATCGCCTGCTTGATCCACCACGTCGCATACGTCGAGAGCTTGAAGCCCATCGTGTAGTCGAACTTCTCGACGGCACGAATGAGTCCGAGATTTCCTTCCTGGATGAGGTCGAGGAGCGGAACCTCGGCACGGGTGTAGTTGCGCGTGATCGACATGACGAGCCGCAGGTTGGACTCGATCAACTTGCGCTTCGCGGCCTCGTCGCCCAGGTCCTTCAGTCGCGCGAGCTCTCGCTCCTGGCCCGGCGTCAGCAGGCGCCCGTCGCCGATCTGGCGGACGTAGAGCTTCAGTGGATCGTCGGCGGTCGGTCCGGCAAGCCCGGGAAGCTCACGCGAGGTGGTCGCCTCGTCGGCTGCCGTTGTCGGCTCGTCGTCGGGCGCGTCGAACAGATGCTCTGCAGCATGACCTTCCACGGCGCATGTATCGGTCGCGAACTTGCCCCCCTTGAGGGATGACAACTCCCGCGAGGGATCCTCGCGTCGAGCGAGAAGCCGATCGGTGTGCAACGCGGTCCTCACAAACATCGTCCTCACACCCGGCGTCTACGTTCTCGATGTCATCCGATCCACGGAGTCGAATAGCACCTCATGTGCGGCATAGCGGGTTTCAGCCTCGATCCTGAGTCGTCCGTCGATCGGACGCTCGCAGCGCAGGCGCTCCTGGCCGGGATCTCCGAGCGTGGCGCGGACGCCGTCGGCTATGCCTACCGCGGCCCGACCGAGGCGGCGCACATAACGAAGCTTCGCGGCGGCGCGAGCGCTCTTCTCGACGAGTTGGTCGTGCCTCCTCGGACGACGCAGGCTCTGATCCACGTACGCGACTTCACGAAGGGCCATCCCGACATCGAGGCGAACAACCACCCGATCCGGCATGGCGCCGTGGTCGGCATCCACAACGGCATCGTCGAGAACGACGACGCGCTGCTCGCGCGCTACGACATTGCGCGAGCCGTTCCCGAGATGACCGTCGATTCGGAGGCGATTTTCGCGCTCATGGAGCTTCGGGAGCACGATCCCCGCGCGCTGTCCGAGCTGCGCGGCGCAATGGCCGCGGCGTGGCTCGACGACCGTGACGACGCCACCCTCTATCTCGCTCGAGGGCGGCTCCGGCCACTCTGGGTCGCAACGACCGGCGGGAGCCTCTACTTCGCGTCGACACGACGCGCGCTCGCCATCGTCGCCGCTGCACTGCGCACACGTCTCGACGTCCGCGAGGTCCGCGAGGGGCGCCTGCTCCACGTCGTCGCCGGTCGTGTGGAGCGCGAGCGTCGGTTCCGGCCCGATCGGCGGTATCGCGAGGACCGCTACCTGCCGCCCGTACGTGCGCCGCGTGAGGCCGTGTCCTGTCTCGAACGGTTCGCCGCGCTCGCCTCAGTCACCGCCGCCTAGAGCTCCGTCCGCGCGAACGTCCACTCCCTCCTCGCGGAGACGCTCGCGAACGAGGTACTGGAACGCTGTCCACGCTCCGCGTGGGACGTCGAGCATGCGATAGACCTGCCACTCCGAGAGGAGAGCGGGATCCGCCCGCCGCGCGTCGGCCCAGTCGGCCATCTTCGGCAGGCGTCCGAGATCGACGGCGAGCGCCGCCCCCTGCTCGACGGCGCGCTCGAGGCGTGCCTCGCCCTGGAGGACCTCGAACCCGGCCTCGCGGAGGGCGTTCCCGAGCGTGCCGAACGTATGCGTGTAGAGCGACGCGGACGGGAGCGAGCGGCGCCTCGCTGCGAGGTCGCGCGCCGTTGGGGTGCGGCCGAGCTCGGCGCCAAGGGTGCGGAGCTGTTCCAGGAGCTCTTCACGTGTCAGGAAGCGCCGTGGGAAGAGCCCGGCGGCACGCTTCGCCGCGTTCCAGGTTCCGAAGTGCTCGATGACCGTCTGCGGGTGAACGCGTGCCGCTGGATCCTTTGCGAACTCTCGCATCGTCGGCGATCTCCCCAGGCGCTCCGCCGCGCTTCGGAGCTCGTCCAGGATCTCGTCGTCCGAGTAGCGCCGCCGCATTCCAGCGCGAAACGCGGCCAGCTCGGCCTCGTCGATGCGCACCTGAGCACGCTTGCTGGAGCGCGGACGCGCCATGCCTGCAAAGAGCTTAGAGCGTTCTGCGCATTCTGCAAGTCTCGTAGAGCAGCCGCTCCCCCTCCTCCCCGCTCGGTACGCTCGCCGGATGCCCGTCCGGGTCGCTCTCGAGACGACTGCCGCGCGTGGGATCGGTGCGCTGTCGCGCGCGGTCGGCCGTGGAGGCGGGACGACGCTCCCGGGAAAGCTGCTGTGGAAGCTGGATCCGGGAGCCGTGGATACTCTGGCGTCTCGCCTCTCGGACGGCGTCGCCCTCGTCTCCGCCACGAACGGCAAGACGACCACCACCGCGATGGCGGCAGAGATCCTCGGAGCCGACCGGCGGCTCGCGTGGAACCGCGCAGGAGCCAACCTCCTCTCCGGGGTCGCATCCGCCCTCGCCGTCGCGCGTCGGGCCGACCTCGGCCTCTTCGAGGTCGACGAAGCCGCGCTTCCCGAGGCACTCGCCCGGACGCGCCCACGCGTCGTCGCGCTCGGAAACCTCTTCCGCGACCAGCTCGACCGCTACGGCGAGCTCGAGATCGTCGCCGAGCGCTGGCGATCAGCTGTCGCGCAGCTCTCGACGGACGCGACGCTCGTGGTCAATGCGGACGATCCGATCGTCGGGGACCTCGCCGACGGTCGCGAGCACGCAGTGCGCTTCGGCGTCGACGATCCGCGGCAGTCGCGAACAGGCCTGCAGCACGCAGCCGACTCGAAGTACTGCATTCGGTGCGGCGCGCCGTACGACTACGCCGCGATCTACGTCGGCCACCTCGGTCACTATCGATGCACCGAGTGTGGCCACGAACGGCCGGCCCTCGACGTCTTCGCCTCGGACATCGAGCTGCGCGGCCTTCTCGCGTCGCGCTTCCGACTCGTCGCGCCGGAGGGCGAGACGGAGATCGACCTCGCCCTCCCCGGGCTCTACAACGTCTACAACGCCGTGGCGGCAGGTTCCCTCTCGCTCGCACTCGGCGCGTCACTCGAGGACGTGCGCGCCGGTCTTGCGCGATTCGGTGCGGCGTTCGGCCGATTCGAGAGGATCCCCGCCGGCGGAAAGGCGGTCGTCCTCCTGCTCATCAAGAACCCGGCCGGTGCGAACGAAGTGGTCCGCACACTCGAGATCGGAGTTCCTCCGGTTCTCGTGATCGCCCTCAACGATGCGATCGCCGACGGCCAGGACGTCTCGTGGATCTGGGACGTCGATTTCGAGCCGCTTCTCGAGCATGTCGGCCTCGTCATCGCCACGGGCGAGCGCGCCGCCGAGCTCGGCCTGAGGATGACCTACGGCGGGCTCCCGTCCGAGCGGCTCGAGGTGATTCCATCGCTCGAACAGGCACTCGACAGGGGCCTCGACGTCGTCGAGGCCGGCACGGACCTCGTCGTCCTCCCCACGTACACGGCGATGCTCGCTCTCAGAGCCGTTCTGACGGACCGTGGCGCCGTCAGACCGTACTGGGAGAGCGCGACGCGATGAAGATCAGGGTCGGCCACCTCTATCCGGACTACCTCAACATCTACGCCGACCGCGGGAACATCGCGGTTCTCACGCGGCGGGCGGCGCTCCGGGGCCATGCGGTGGAGGTACGACCGATCGGTATCGGGGACACGCTCGACCCGTCCGCGTACGACCTGCTGTACGTCGGCGGCGGCCAGGATCGCGAACAGGGCCTGATCGCGCCGGACCTTGCTTCGAAGGGGGATGCGCTTCGCTCGGCGCACGCGCGTGGCGTCGCGATGCTCGCCGTGTGCGGCGGGTACCAGCTCCTCGGGCGCGGCTACCGCGGTCGGGACGGTTCGTTCATGCCCGGTGCGTGTCTCTTCGCGCACGAAACCGTTGCGGGAGACGCTCGGATGATCGGTGACGTCTTACTGGACTGCGAGCTCGATCCAGGGCGGAAGCAGCAGGTCGCCGGCTTCGAGAATCACGCCGGCCGGACGATCCTGGACGTCGGTGCGGAGCCGCTCGGGCGGGTCGTGCACGGCTTCGGGAACGACGGCTCGTCGGGCTACGAGGGCTGCCGCCTCGGGCGCGCGATCGGAACGTACCTCCATGGGCCGCTTCTACCCCGCAACCCCTGGCTCGCCGACTGGTTGCTGGCCCATGCGCTCGGACACTTGGCGGGCGGCGACGCGCGCGACCTCGCACCACTCACCGACGAGCTCGAGGCCGATGCGTTTCGCGTTGCTGCCGGAAGGGCGCGGAGCCGGGGCGGCCGTCGCTAAATGCGACATTCTCGAGGGGCACCCCATCCCACCACCCACTGCGATCGTAACGAGGAAATCGCGACGTGTGGTGCACGAAACCGTGACGAGAGAGTCACGATCTCGTCGGTCGTCACGGCGTCCACAGCTCGCCGAGATAGATCGCCGGGTCGCCCGGCTGCCAGCGCTGCAGAAACCGAAGGATCGGCGGGTGGAGCGTGATCGAGTCGAGCTCATGCACGAAGAACGCGCGGTGGCCGCGCACCGCGTCGTCCCGAGATACGACGTCTTCGAGCGACCCCGTCACGTCCGCGGCAAAGATCACGTGCACCACGTGCTTGCGGTAGTCGGCGGACGGGGGCGAGATCGAGTCGACGATCGCGACCGGGCCTTCGAGCGGCACCTCGTCGCCGTCGGCGAAGAGTCCCGTCTCCTCCCAGAGCTCGCGGCGCAACGCCGCGATGAGGCTCTCTCCGAGCCGTACACCGCCGCCAGGGAGGAGCCAGACCTCGCCCGCGGGCTTCTCGTGGCGCAGCAGCAGTATTCGTCCCTGCCACCGCAGGATCGCCGAAACGCGGATCCGTGGCTCCATCACACCTTCAGCTCGACGACGATCCGAATCCCCGCGCGCCTCTCGAGCTCACCTCGAGCTCGTCCACCTCGATCAGACGAATGGACGCCACGGGCATGATCACGAGCTGCGCGATGCGCATCCCCGGCTCGACGGAGAACGGCTCGCGCGCGGTGTTCAGAAGCACCACGCAGATCTCTCCTCGATAGCCGGAGTCGATCAGCCCGGGCGAGTTGACGATGCCGATCCCGTGTCGCGCCGCGAGGCCCGACCGGGGCTGGACGAACCCCGCGTAACCCTCGGGGATCTCGACGGCGAGCCCTGTCGGCACGACGGCGCGCTGTCCAGGTTCGAGGACCACCGGATCGCATGCCGCGAGGTCGAACCCTGCGTCGCCCTCGTACGCCTGCTCGGGGACGAGCGCATCGGGTCGCAGTCGACGGACAGCCAGGTCGATCATGTCGCCGACGCCTCGAGCTCCCGTGCGTCGTCCACGAGGTACCGGGCGAACCGCGCAGCCTCAGCGCGGGGAAGCCGTGCCCGCACGCGTACTCCGTCGGGGGTGTCGCGACGCTCGGCGATCGGCGCGCCGAGTTCGTAGAGCGCGGTCAACGCGCGACCGTCCGCGTACGGGACGAGCAGTCGCACGTCCTCGAACCGATCGGAGAACAGATCGGCGATTCGTCGCTTGAGGGCATCGAGGCCCTCGCCCGACTGCCCCGAAACGAGGAGCGCACGTGGGAAGGCGTGTTCGACCCGTCGTCGGGCCGGTGCATCGAGGTTGTCGACCTTGTTCAGGACGAGCTCCGTCGGGATCTCGTCTGCGCCGATCTCGACGAGCACTCCCGTGACGGCGGCGATCGTCTCGATCAGTCGCTCCTCCGGGAGGGATGCGTCGGCGACATGAAGGATCAGGTCGGCGACGAGTGTCTCCTCGAGCGTCGCCGCGAAGCCCTCGACGAGCTGGGTCGGGAGCCGGCGTATGAAGCCGACCGTGTCCGTGACGAGGTATCGCCTCCCGTCGTGCTCGAACCCTCGCGTCGTGGGATCGAGCGTCTCGAACAGCCGGTCGTCGACCGATGCGTCGGCGCCCGTCAGCGCGTTCAGCAGCGTCGACTTCCCGACGTTCGTGTACCCGGCGAGAGCGATCGTCGGGGTGGCTGCGCGTAGTCGCTCCTTGCGGCGTGTGGAGCGCTGCGCCTGGAGCGTGCGCAGCTTTCGTTTCAGGAGCGACACCCGCGTTCGCGCGAGCCGACGATCGGTCTCGAGCTGACTCTCCCCCGGTCCGCGTGTGCCGACGCCACCGCCGAGGCGCTCCAGGTGCTTCCACATTCCGCGCATGCGCGGGAGGTTGTACTCGAGTTGTGCGAGCTCGACCTGGAGCTTGCCCTCGGAGCTCCTGGCGTGCTGGGCGAAGATGTCGAGGATGAGCTGCGTCCGGTCGACGACACGCGTTCCGAGCTCGTCCTCGAGTGAGCGCTGCTGTGTCGGACTGAGCTCGTCGTCGGCGAGCAGCACCTCGGCCGACGTTCCCGAGTACTCGGCCCTGAGCTCCGAGAGCTTGCCCTTGCCGACGAACGTGCGCATGTCCGCGCGCGCGCGGTGCTGGACGATCTCGCCGACGGGGACGGCACCCGAGGTTCGGGCGAGCTCGCGCAGTTCCGCCAGTTCGTCGCTCCCGCTCGATCCCTTGGGGTAGACACCGACGAGGAATGCACGCTCCGGCTCCGCCCCTGGTGCGGGATCGGGCTGGCGCGCAGTCACCGCGTGATTATGCCGTGAGTCGAGTGCGTGCCCGACGTCGCTCGACGACGAGACCCGTGGCGGTGACCTGACTAGTGTCTCCCGGATGACACTCGCCGAACGCCTCGCTGCACGAACGCTGGAACTCGTGGACATCCCGTCGGAGAGCGGGAGCGAAGCCGCGATACGCGAGCACGTGCTCACACTGATTCCCGCGACCCTCTCGCCGGAGTACGCGGGAGACGAGGCATTCCTCTTCGCCTCGGCCCGCCGTCCGGCCGTGCCGCTGATCCTGCTCGCGGCCCACTACGACACCGTTCCTGCGCAAGGGAACATCCCGGGCAGGATCGAGGACGGCGTCGTCTACGGACTCGGCGCGAGCGACATGAAGGGCGGGTTGGCCGTCGCACTCGAGCTCGCACGCGACCTCGAGCTGGCGTCGGCATCGTGTGATCTCGGCCTTCTGCTCTTCGGTCGCGAGGAGCTTCCGTCCGAGCACAACCCATTGCCGGCGTTGTTCGACGGTTCCTCTCTCGTGCACGACGCGACGCTCGCCATCGTCCTCGAGCCGACCGATCTCATGATCCAGGCGGGGTGCCTCGGAAACGTCGTCGCGCGGCTCACGTTCCATGGGACGAGCGGTCACGCGGCCCGTCCGTGGCTCGCCGACAGCGCGCTCGAGCGGGCGGTACGCGAGCTCGCGCCGTTCTTCGAGCGTGAGGCTCGCACCGCGGTCGTGAACGGGCTCGAGTTTCGCGAGGTGATCTCGGTCACACGCCTGCAGGCGGGAATCGCGGACAACGTCATTCCCGGTGAGGCGACCGCGACGCTCAACCTGCGGTATCCACCGGATCGGGAGCCGGCGGAGGCCGAGGCGTTTCTCACCGGACTCGTACCCGGCGACGCGACGCTCGAGATCGTGAGCAACGCTCCGCCAGCGCGGGTCGTCGAGTCCGACGCAGTCCGTGCGCTCCAGAGAGCCGGCGAGCTCGCGATCGGCCCGAAACAGGCGTGGACGAACGTCGCCGACTTCACGACGCGCGGCCTCGATGCGGTGAACTTCGGGCCTGGACACACGGCGCTTGCTCACCATCCCGACGAACACGTCTCGATCGACGCGCTCGTGACTGCCTACGAGGTGCTCCATCGCTTCCTCACGCAGCCGATGCGAGAAGATGCGCCGTGATGGATCTCGCGCAACGCATCGACGAGCTGTGGGAAGCGGATGAGATCGAGGCGGCGGTCGTCGAGGATGCCATCGCGGCACTCGATCGTGGCGACGTTCGCGTCGCCGAGCCCGGCGAAGACGGCTGGGTGGTCAACGAGTGGCTGAAGAAAGCGATCCTCCTCTACTTCCGGATGCGCAAGGTCGAGCCGATGAACGTCGGCGGGCTGCAGTTCCTCGACAAGATCCCGGTGAAGTCCGACTACGCAGATCGGGGAGTGCGCGTCGTCCCTCCCGGCGTGGCCCGCTACGGCGCGTTCCTCGCCGAGGGAGTCGTGCTGATGCCGGGGTTCGTCAACATCGGCGCCTGGGTCGGACCGCGCACGATGGTCGACACATGGGCGACGGTCGGCTCGTGTGCGCAGATCGGGGCCGACGTCCACCTGTCCGGCGGCGTCGGGATCGGAGGCGTGCTCGAGCCGCCGCAGGCCCGGCCCGTCATCGTGGAGGACGGGGCGTTCGTCGGATCGCGCGCCGTGATCGTCGAGGGTGTCGTCGTGGGGGAAGGAGCGGTCATCGCACCGAACGTCGTGTTGTCGGCATCGATCCCGGTCATCGACGTGACCGGCCCGGAGCCCGTGGAGCATCGAGGTCATGTTCCGCCGCGCTCGGTCGTTCTTCCCGGCACTCGACCGAAGGACTTTCCGGCGGGTCGATACGACCTCCCGTGCGCACTCATCGTCGGGTCGCGCAGCGCGTCGACCGACCTCAAGACCTCGCTGAACGACGTCCTGAGAGAGTTCGAGATCGCGACATGACGACTCTCGCGGAGATCGCGCTCTTCACCGACGACGTCACCCGCACACGCGCCTTCTACGAGAGTCTCGTCGGAACCCCTCCCGTCTCCGAATGGCCGGGCGGCGCGATCTTCTCCGTCGGCGACGGGAAGCTGCTCGTGCACGAGAAGGCCGCGACGATGAGCGACGGGCCGCCGAACGAGGATCATTTCGCGCTCTCCGTCGATGACCTCGACCGAGCATGTGAGGCACTCGCCGAGAACGGCGCGCACGTTCTCGTCGATCCGCGCGACTACCCGTGGGGTCGGTCGGCGTACCTCCGCGACCCTGACGGGCGGTTGGTCGAGCTGACGCAGGCGTGACTCACGTAACGCGCTCCGCAGAGCCATAGAGCAGCGCGCGTGCCCCGTCGAGGCGCACGCGCAGGTCGCCACCGGGGAAGTGCACGACCACATCACCGTGCGCATGCGTCGCCGCTGCGATCGCCACGGCACTCGTCCCGGACGACGCCGTCTCCCCCACGCCACGCTCCCACACGCGCGCCGTGACCTCACCGTCGGCATCGATCCTCGCGACCTGGACGTTCGTGCGATTCGGAAACCGTGCGTGCGTCTCGAGGAACGGACCGACCTCGGTGACCGAAGCGGGATCTCCGATGACGACGGCGTGCGGGTTCCCGACCGACACCGGCGTGAACTCGATGCCGTCGATCGTCTCCACGGGGCCGACGACGACCTCACCGACGTCCTGCTCGAGTTCGCCGCCCTCGAGAGCCCGCGTCGCGACGGAACGCTCGCCGACGACGACCTCGATGCAGCCGGCGCCAGAGCCGGCAGCGAGCCACGCGGCCGCGATCCGCGTACCGTTACCCGAGAGCTCGGCTTGCGAGCCGTCGGGGTTCCAGATGGCGATCTCGATGCGATCGTCGGAGGCATCCAGAACCTCGAGCACACCATCCGTGTCTCCGGCCAGCTGCAGTGCATCGTGGGCCGTCAACGGCGCGGCGAGCGCCGCGACGACGACGTACGTGTTACCCGCCGCGCGCCAGACCGATGACTGCATCGGCCACCTCTTCAGTCGGCCGGTCGGCGTCGATCAGCACGACGCCCGGAATGCGGCGCATCCACTTGCGCTGATACGCGGCGTAGCGACGCGTCCGCGCCACGAGTCGCTCACGGGCTTCCTCGAGCGGGAGCGTTGCCAGCTCGTCGAGGCCGAGAGCTTTCCGTGCCGTGTGCGAGACACGCCCGCGGAGTGCGGCCGCGACTTCATCGGCGACGCCGCTCCGGATCATCTCGTCCGTGCGGGCGACGATCCGGCGCTCCAGCTCCTGCACCGGGACATCGAGACCGACCACGAGGGACGGTCGACGGGTAGCGATCGACCAGAGCCGATCTTCGGGCGGCGTGAGCGTGGAGCCGCGCTCGGCGAGCTCGAGCGCACGGACGACCCGGCGCCGGTCGTTCACGTGAACCGATGTCGCCGCGGCAGGGTCGAGGTCGATCAAGCGAGCAAATGCGGACCCGGGGTCGACGTCGTAGATCCGCTCCAGGCGCTCGCGAGCCTCCGGGTCGGCGGCGGGCGGAATCTCGAGCTCCGCGAGCGCGGCGCGCAGATAGAGACCGGTACCACCCGCGACGACCGCGACCGAGTGCGCTTCGACGAGCTCGTCGATCGTCTCGTGTGCGAGAGCCGCGTACTCACCGACCGACATCGTGTCGGCGACGTCGCGAATTGCGACGAGCCTGGTCGGCTCGGCCGGCTGGTTCGTGAGGATCGGGATCCCCCTGTAGACCTGGAGGGCGTCGGCTGACACGACCTCCGTTCGGAGGACGGCGGCCACGCGCTGGGCGACGGCGGACTTTCCGGCGGCCGTAGGCCCGAAGATCGCCACGACCTCGTAGGCCGAAGTCTTCACGACCAGTGGAAGGCCGACCACGTCTTGCGGTCGTAACGAGGAAGTCCGTACGGGCGTGTCACGAGTGGTTGCGAGAGTGTGCAAACCGGGTGCTGCTCAGGCCGCGACGAGCGACGCACTGCGCCCGCGGAGCGTCGTGGACGTCGAGGTCTCGATGAGCACTTCCGCGAGGTCGCCCGGATCGGCAGCGCCGGAGAAGTTGACGGTCGTGTTCCGCCTCGTCCGGCCGCGAAGCAGCGAAGGATCCGTACGACTCGGCCCCTCGACGAGAACCTCCTCGACACGCCCGACCCGCTCCAGGTTCCGCTCTCCGGCGATGCGCTGCACACACTCGACCAGTACCTCGAGCCTCTCGTGCTTCACGTCTTCCGGCACCTGGCTCGGAAGCCCGGCGGCCTCCGTCCCTGCCCGCGGCGAGTAGATGAAGGTGAATGCGCTGTCGAACCGCACCTCCTCTACGAGCGACAACGTCTCCTCGAAGTCGGCGTCCGACTCGCCGGGAAACCCGACGATGAGATCGGTGCCGAGCGCAAGGTCGGGCACCGCCTCGCGGAGTGTCTCGACGAGTCGGAGGTAACGCGATCGGTCATACGTTCGGCGCATCGCCTTGAGGATGCGCGACGATCCCGACTGCGCCGGAAGATGGACGTGCTCACAGACGCTCTGACACTCGGCGAGCGCCGCGACGACGGGAGCGCGGAAGTCCTTGGGATGCGGGCTCGTGAAGCGGATGCGATCGATCCCGGCGACGGCGTCGCACGCGCGTAAGAGCTCGCCGAACTCGGTCCGAACATCCGGGAGAAGATCCCGTCCCCAGGAGTTGACGTTCTGTCCGAGAAGCGTGATCTCGCGGACGCCGCGGTCAGCGAGGTCCGCGACCTCCGCGAGGATCTCGCCGGGGCGGCGGCTCTGCTCGCGCCCTCTGACGGCCGGGACGATGCAGTAGGCACATGCCGAATTGCAGCCCATCGAGACCTGCACCCAGGCCTGGAAGCGTCGCTCGCCTCGGATCGGGAGATCGGCGGCGAAGTGCTCGTGGGTCCCGAAGCGACCGCGGTCGACGGTGAAACCGCCGTCCGCGATCCAGTCGCCCAGATGCGGAATGGATCCAGGGCCGAACGCGACGTCGACGAAGGGATACAGCTCGAAGATCCGGTCGCGCTGCGCTTCGGCGTAGCAGCCGCCCACGGCTACGACGACGTCCGGCTGCTCGCGCTTCCGCGCGCCGGCGTTTCCGAGGTAGGCGGAAAGACGCGTGTCTGGCTTTTCCCGGATGGTGCAGGTGTTGAACACGAGGACGTCCGCGTCGTCCGGCGTCGTCGCCTCACCGAGCCCGAGGGACTCGAGCATGCCCTTGATCCGCTCGGAGTCGTGAGCGTTCATCTGACATCCGAACGTCGTGACGTAATATCGCCTCATCGCTGGCGAAGGGTAACCCGTGCGGCTAGCAGGCCCAGTGCTGCACCTCCACTCGCCCTGGGCTCATCGCCCACACGTCTCTCTGCTCGACGACACGGCCGTCCGCACCGAACCGCAGGAGTGAGACCCCCGCGAGCGTCTCGACGTCGCCGGAAGTGGTCGTGATCACTGCCCACCATTCGACTCGCCGCGCGGTCGGCGTTCGCTATGGGCTCACCGAACCTCGCCTCGAGACCCTCCTGATCCTCGAAGACCCATGCCGCGTACTCACGCGGCTGCTGTGCCTCGCGGAAGGGATGAGAGACGAACGTCGCGTCGTCCGCATACAGCGCGGCGATCGCATCGGCGTCGCGTGTCGGCCAGGCGTGTGACCAGCCGTCGATCCAGGCGCGAGCTGCGGCGTGCGCGTCTACTTCGCGACCTCGATCGCGCGGCTCTCGCGGATCACGATCACCTTCACCTGGCCCGGGTACTCGAGCTGATCCTCGATCTCGCGCGCGATCTCGTGCGAGAGGAGGACTGCGGCATCGTCGTCGATCTCGGACGGCTCCACGATGACGCGTATCTCTCGGCCCGCCTGGAGCGCGTACGCCTTCGCGACACCCGTCTTCGCAGTTGCGATCTCCTCGAGCGCTTCGAGTCGGCGGATGTAGTTCTCGAGGCTCTCACCGCGGGCGCCCGGACGTGACGCGGAAACCGCGTCGGCGGCGATGAGCAACACAGCCTCGACCGTCTGCGGCTGCACCTCGTAGTGATGCGCCTCGATCGCGTGGACCACGCCCTCGGATTCGCCGCACCTGCGGGCAAGCTGCGCCGAGATGGCGGCGTGAGAGCCCTCGACCTCGTGGCTGACGGCTTTTCCGAGGTCGTGGAGCAGCGCAGCCCGCTTCGTCGTCTTCACGCTCGCCTTCAGCTCGGCCGCCATGATCCCACTCAGATGGACGACCTCGAGCGTGTGCTTGAGGACGTTCTGGCCGTAGCTCGTGCGATACCGCAGACGGCCGAGCATGCGCACGAGCTCCTCGTGGAACTCACCGCAGTTCGCCTCGAAGACGGCCTGCTCGCCGGCCTGCAGCACGTGCTCCTCGAGCTCCGCCTTCGCCTGGTAGTACATCTCCTCGATCCGCGCCGGGTGGATGCGCCCGTCCTCGATCAGCTTGTCGAGCGTCAGTCGAGCGATCTCGCGGCGGAGCGGGTCGAACGAGGACAGCACCACCGCATGCGGCGTGTCGTCGATGATGAAGTCGACGCCCGTCAGGTGCTCGAGCGCGCGGATGTTCCGACCCTCGCGGCCGATGATGCGGCCCTTGAGATCGTCCGATGCGAGCTCGACGACCGTCACCGTGGCCTCGGCCGTGTGGCTGGCGGCGACGCGCTGGAGCGAATCGGCGATGAGTGCGCGGGCGCGGCGGCGGGCATCGGATCGCGCCTCCTCCTCCATCTGCCGCACTTCGCGGGCGAGCTCGTGGCGAACGAGGTCCTTCGAGCGCTCGAGCAGCTGCTGGCGCGCCTCGTGGACGGTCAAGCCGGAGACCTTCTCGAGCGCCCCCAGGGCGTCCTTGTGCGCGTCGCGGAGCTCCTCCTGGAGTGCCTTGATGTGGACCTCGCGGTCGCCGAGTCCCTGATCCCGGCGCTCGAGCTCGAGAAGGCGTCCCTCGACCTCCAGCTCCTTCTGGAGCACGCGCTCCTCGATCTTGGCGATCTCGACTCGCCGATCCTGAACCTCGCGCTCGATGTCGGCACGGAGCGCAACGGCCTGCTCGCGCGCGTCGACCTGTGCCTCGCGCCGGACCGCCTCCGCCTCTCGCTGTGCATCGGCGAGCAGACGCTCCCGCTCGGATCGCGCGACGCTGACCCGCGAGCGCGACCAGCCGACGAGCACCACGGAGGCGAGGAGTGCCCCGAGGATGATTCCGATGAGCGCTGCGCCGGCCGAGAGCATGGGGCCTCCGTTGGAGGGTGTCGTTGGCCGCGGGGCTGCCGCGGGTGCTCTCACTCGGCCGCCGACCTGCACGGTCGGTGCCGGACTGTGCCCGGACGTCTACCTCAGGTGGTCGTACATCCCCTGTCGTCGGGCCGAATTCGACGGATAAATCGGCTCATGGGAAAGGATTTCGAAGTCAAGGGTTCAGAAAACGTGTGCGTGCAGGAAAAACGTCGAGTGATAGCCCGGTCATCCTAACGCCTCGTCCTCGCCGCGCGCAACGACGGCGTGTACGACGTCTGCGGCGAAGCCCTTCGCGGCGAGGTATCGGGCGGTCTTCGCGCTGGCTCCTCGCCGCGCGACGATGCGGTCGACGCGTGCCGACTCGCTTTCGAGCCCGCCGATGGCGTCGTCGATGAGCTCGGAGTCGACACCGGCACCGGCCAGGTCGTGATGGATCAGCGCGTCACCGGCTCCGCGATCGGCAAGCGCGGCGGCCCGTCGCTCGGCGAAGCGTCTGTCGTCGACGATCCCGGTACGAGCAAGTCTCGCTAGCGCCTCCGAGCCAGCGCCGCGTGCGATTCCACGCGCCTCGAGATGTCTCTCGATCTGCGCGGCACTGCGGTCGCGGTGCCGAAGTGCTCGAAGAGCCGCGTCGACGGCCTGATCGCCAGCAGGTTGCACGCGATCAGCTCTCGACGGGAACTGCCTCTTCGACGTCGACCTCGATCACTTGCTCGGCGGGAGCCTGCGACGGAAGGAGCCGCGCGGAGATGATCTGGTCCTCGGGTGCCTCCGCCTGGATCTGCGCGAGGATTTGCTGGACGAGGTCGGGGTTCTCGGTGAGGAAGCTCGTCGCGTTCTGACGGCCCTGTCCGAGCCGCTCGTCGCCGAAGCTGAAGTACGAGCCGGCCTTCTGGACGACCTTCTGCTCGAGCCCGACGTCGAGCACGGTCCCCTCCCAGGGAATCCCCTGGCCGTAGATGATGTCGAACTCGGCCTGCTTGAACGGTGGCGCGACCTTGTTCTTGACGACCTTGACCCGCACGCGGTTGCCGAACGCCTCGGCGCCGTCCTTGAGCGTCTCGATCCTGCGGATGTCGAGTCGCACGGAGGAATAGAACTTCAGCGCACGACCTCCGGGCGTCGTCTCCGGGTTGCCGAACATGACGCCGATCTTCTCGCGCAGCTGGTTCGTGAAGATGCAGATCGTGTCGGTGCGGTTGAGCGTGCCGGCGAGCTTGCGCAGCGCCTGGCTCATCAGCCGTGCCTGCAGGCCGACGTGGGAGTCGCCCATCTCCCCTTCGATCTCCGCCTTGGGCACGAGGGCGGCAACGGAGTCGACCGCGACGATGTCGAGCGCACCGGAGCGGATGAGGAGCTCGGTGATCTCGAGTGCCTGCTCGCCCGTATCGGGCTGTGAAACGAGGAGTCCGTCGATGTCGAGGCCGATCCTTCGCGCGTACTGAGGATCCATCGCATGCTCCGCATCGATGAACGCGCAGATTCCGCCGCGTCGTTGCGCCTCGGCGATGACGTGGTACACGAGCGTCGTCTTGCCGGATGCCTCGGGGCCGAAGATCTCGACGATGCGACCGCGAGGGAGCCCGCCGATGCCGAGCGCCATGTCGAGCGCGAGCGAGCCGGTGGAGATCGCGCCGATCGAGACCTGCGGACGATCGCTCATCCGCATCACCGAGCCCTTCCCGAACTGCCGCTCGATCTGGCCGAGTGCGACATCGAGTGCTTCCTCGCGCTTCATCTCATCCTCCTATTCGGCACTACCTAGCGAACACGACCCCAGTACCTCGTACCGCGCCCCTGACGGATGCAGGCGTGAAAGCAAAGCAGCGGCTCCGGACGGAGCGAACGCGCCGATCGTCGGCAGCGGAGGATCGAGCCCCGGCCGCTCGCGAAAGCGCAACACGGTGACGTGCGGCAGCCATGGCCTTTTCTCACGCTCGTACACGCCGAGCCGCTCGAGACGGTCCTGCACGCGATCGGCGAGCGAGGTCGCGCGCCCGCTCGGATCGGCGAGCACGACCATGCCGACCGAGCGCGTCTCTCGATACCGCACGGGCGCGAGCTCGAATGGCTCGGTCGCCGCTGCCTCCCGACGGAGGATCTGGACGATCGGCTCGACGGCGGAACGAGGTTGCGCTCCGAGGAAGGCGAGCGTGACGTGGAAGCTCTCCACGGGCCGGCCGCCGACCAGGTGGTGCTTTCCCCAGCGAAGGATGGCCGCGACGACGTTTTCGGGAAGCTCGAGCGCGAGGAAGAGCCTGACACGATCATCGCCCTCGACGGTATCCGGCGTGGTCACGGAGGAGTGTGTCGACTCTCCAACAATCGTCGCACGAGGTGGAGCGAAGCCGCCGTCGCACGGCCGCGGATCATCTCGCGGTCGCCGGGGAGCTCCGTTCGAACCGTCTTCGTCCCGTCCGGCCCGACGGCGTGTGCGAAGACGAGGCCGACCGGCTTCTCCGGCGTCCCGCCTCCCGGCCCGGCGACCCCCGTGACGGCCACCGCGACGTCGGCGCCGAGCCGTTCCCGCGCGCCGGTTGCCATTGCCGCGGCGACCTCCTCCGAGACCGCACCGTGCTTCGCGATGAGCTCGGCAGAAACCCCCAACCCCGTCTCCTTTACGCCGTTCGCGTACGCGACGACCGAGCCCACGAAGACGTCGCTGGCGCCAGGAACGCCCGTCAGCCGCGATGCAACCATCCCGCCAGTACACGACTCGGCGGTGGCGAGCGTGAGACCCCGTGCGCGGCAGAGATCGAGGACGATCTCGGAGATGGTCCGCTCGTCCTCGCCGAAGAGAAACGGCGCGAGCGACGCGCGCAGCGAGTCCGCGATCTGCTCGCCGCGCTCCTGGGCGGCGGGCTCGGCGAAGAGATCGACGTGGATCTCGAACTCGCGCGCGCAGATCGTGACCTCGACGCCGTCCACCTCGCCGCCCGCCACGGCGAGCGCCTCGGCGACAGCGGACTCCGGCGTGCCGAAGAATCGCAGGACGCGATGGTCGCGCGCGGGAACGCCCGCGAGCACACGCCGAACCGGCTCGGTCTCCAACGCCCGCGGCCAGAGCCGCTGGAGCTCGCGTGGTGGCCCCGGCAGCACGACCACGACGCATGTCCCCGTGTCGAGAACGATGCCGGGCGCCGTCCCCGCGAGTCCGAGGGAGATGCTCCCTTCGGGGAGTGTCGCCTGCTTCCGGACGCCGGTCGAGAACTCGGCATACGGGCGGCCGAGACGCTCAGCGATCCTCTGCGAGATCGATCCGATCTCGCGCTCGAGCCCTTCGTCGAGCACGAGCGCACGACCTGCGACCCGCGCGACGAGCTCGACCGTTCGATCGTCGTGCGTCGGGCCGAGACCTCCGGACACGAGGCACACATCCGACTCGAAACCTTCCTCGAAGGCGCGTGCGAGCCCCTCGACCCCGTCTCCCACGATCGTGATGCGGGTCGGGTCGAGACCGAGCCGTACCGCTTCGGCCGCGAGGAACGGCCCATTCCGATCCTGCCGGTCGCCGCGTACGAGCTCGGAGCCCGTGACGACGATCGCCGCCCTCGGACGGCTCAAGCGGTTGCCCGGGTGACCCTCTGAGCGGTAACGCGGAACGTCGTGCCGGCAGGGAGATCGACGAGGTTGCCGTTCACCCGGACGAGGACGTTATCCGGCTCCGCGAGGGCGAGCTGGAACGACTTCCCGTCGAACGACTTCCGCTGCCCCGGCTCGAGCGTTCCGCTGTAGAGGAGCTTGGCCGCAGGAGCGAGCGCCCGCACCTCCATCCACGAGCTTCCCTCTGTCGCACGGACGACGAGGTGCGCCGTGCCCTTCGCCTTCGACGCCTGTGCTGCGGTGCCGGGGCCTTGCGCAGCGAGCCCGGGGACGCTCGGGTTCTCAGGACCGCCGAACTTCCACGCCGCAATGACGAGCGCCGTCGCGATTGCGATCGCGAGGAGTGCGGCGACTGCCATTCGCGACTCGCGAGGCCCGCGGTCGCGGCGCTGGATCGGAGCGCGGCGCGCGCGGAGCGGCGCATCGTCCTCGCCCACCGTGAAGCGCGAGTTGTACTCGTCGACGAACGGCTGCCCGTCGAGGCCGAGTGACTCGGCATAGGAGCGCAGAAAACCGCGGACGTACGTCGGCGCCGGCAGGATCTCGAACTGCTCGTCCTCGAGCGCGCGGAGGTACTTCGGACGGATCTTGGTGCGCTCCTCGAGCTCCGGGAAGTCCAGTTCCTGGCGAAGACGCGCCTCGCGCAAGCTTGAGCCGATGTCGAACATGAGCGCCGGATTGTAGACGCTCGTCGCCGAATCCTCGTTCGGCCCCCGTGCGGACGTGCGAATCGACGTCTACCCGACAGAAAGCTCCAGCGACTCCAGACCCCAGATCACGAACGCGGGGACCCTCCGCGGCTCGGCCGCGAGCTCGAGACGCGGGCAGCGCTCGACGAGCGCACTCAGGCCCATCTCGAGCTCGATGCGGGCGAGCGGTGCGCCGATGCACACGTGGATGCCGCCGCCGAAACCGATGTGCTCGGCGGCGTTCGCCCGACCGACGTCGAACTCGTCCGGTGAGACGAAGAGACGCGGGTCGCGATTCGCGGCGCCGAAGAGCATCGTGACTCGCTCACCCCGCGGAATCGGCACATCAGCGATCTCGACGCCGTGCTCGAGCACCCAGCGCTCGAAGAGCTGCAGCGGCGGATCGAACCGGAGAAGCTCCTCGATCGCCGTTGTCGATCGCCACCGAGCCGTCGACCAGCCTGGCCCACTGGCCACGGTGATGCATGAGGGCGCGGAGGCCGTTTCCCAGCGTGTTCACGGTCGCCTCGTGTCCGGCGTTGAGGAGGACGATCACCGTCGAGACGATCTCGTCGTCGCTCAGATACCCACCGTCGACTCGCGCCTGGACGAGTCCCGACACGAGATCGTCGCGCGGCGACCGGCGCCGCTCGGCGATGAGCTCGAGCGTGTAGTCACGAAACGCCGAAGCTGCCGCATTCGCCGCGACGGCCTGCTCCGTGGGCGTGTCGAGCTCGTACATCTTCACCATCGCATGCGACCAGTCGAGGAGGTCGCGCTGATTGTCGGCCGGAACGCCTAGCCACTCGCAGATGAGACCGATCGAGTACGGCTGCGCGAAGTCGTAGAGGAGATCCATGCTGCCCTGCTCGACCAGCGGATCGAGAAGCGTGTGGGCGAGGCGGCTAGCAGGCTCGCGCATCGCCTCGACGCTCCTCGGGGTGAACGCCGAGGCGACGAGCTTGCGGATGCGCGTGTGGTCGGGCGGCTCGAGCCAGAGCAGGCTCCAGCGCTCGACATCCCAGAACGCCTGCCAGCGCGGATCGAGCGGCTTCGTGTGGAACTCGTCGTCAGTGCCGATGTGGCGGTAGTTCCGGCCAAGGCGGCGATCGCGCAGGCATGACCGCACGTCCGCATGACGGGTGACGAACCACCGGTCGAGCGCGTCGTGGTGGAACACCGGTGTCGCCTCGCGAAGCTCGGCGAGCGCGGGGTACGGGTCGGCGAGGAACTCGGGTGCGGTGGGATCGAACTCCACGACCTACTCGCGCGAGCCGACGTACTCGAGCAGGCCGTACACGCCGAGCGCGACGAGCGCTGAGGCGGCCATGCAGAGACCGATCACGCCGAGAACGCGACCGGCTGTTGCGATGCCCGCTCCCCCACTCCTGTTCAGAGAGACGCTCGTGCGCACGCGCGAACGCCGAGCGAGTCCGAGGGCGACGACTGCAAGTGCCGCGGCGATGGGAATCGCGAACCCCGCATGGAGCAGGTCGTAGCTGTCCGGAAGCGCGTGAGAAAGACTGCGAGTGGCAACGTCACGCACGAGGCGACGCCCGCCACGAGCGAGCCCCACGCGGCGCTTGACGTCTGCGGCTCCACCCTACTGCTTCGTGTACGGCTTGCCGACCGCTGCCGGCGGAATCGACTTCCCGATCACGCCGGCGACGATCACGAGCGTGAGCACGTACGGGAACATCTGCGCGAGGACGTCCATGCCGGCGACGGAGTCTCGGTAGGCGTCGCCGAGGCGAAACGCGAGTGCCGTCGAGAAACCGAAGAGGCACGCGAACCCGAGCGAGCCGAGCGGTCGCCAGTTACCAGCGATCACCGCCGCGAGCGCGATAAAGCCGCGACCCGCCGTCATATTCTCGTTGAAGCCACTGATGACACCGACGGAGAGGAACGCCCCGCCTGCCCCGGCGAGTATCCCGGAGAGGGTCACCCCGAAGTAGCGCATGCCGTAGACACTGATGCCGACCGTGTCGGCGGCACGCGGATGCTCTCCACACGCCCGGATCCGCAACCCGAGCGGCGTCTTGAAGAGAACGACATGGGCGATCGCAACGAAGATCAACCCGATCCAGATCATCGCGCTGAGTCGTCCGAACGCGCCGTAGAGAAAGTTGCCGAGCGTTTCCGGCGGGATCTTGTCGAGGAAGGAGAGGTTCACGCGCGGGATTTCGGAGACCCCCGCCGGAATGTTCTCCCGTCCGTACAGCTGGACGAAGGCGTAGCCGGTGATCCCGAGCGCGAGAAGGTTGACCGCCGTCCCGCCCACGATCTGGTCGGCGCGAAGGTTGACGGAGAAGAACGCATGCAGCAGCCCGAGCAGGCCACCGGCCGCCATGCCGATGAGGACGCCGGTGACCCATGACCCGGTTGCGTCGGCGCCCCAGATACCCCAGAACGCCCCCATGAGCATCATCCCCTCGAGGCCGATGTTCACGACACCACTCCGCTCCGAGAAGATGCCGCCGAGCGAGCCATAGATCAGCGGTGTCGCGAACACGAGCATCGATGCGATGAGCGTCGACCACGTGAAGACGATCTGCAGGTGGTCGAGGCTCGAGCGAGTCGCGAGATAAGCGAGCCCGAGACCCATGGTGCCGATGACGATGGCGCTCCACCCCACGCGCACCGAGCCCGAACGCGCTGCGTAGATACCTGCGGCCAAGGCGAGAGCTGCAAGGATCGCCGGCACCACGAGGCTGCGGACGTGAACGGGTGGGAGGGCGACCCAGAACGTCGCGATGCCGAGAACGAGTCCCGCGATCCCGACGCGCTTCGGCGTGACGAACGAGGCGCTGAGTGGCTCTGCCACGACAGTGGTCATGCGCCGACCTTCGGCTCATGAGCGGGGAGGGGTGTGGGGAACCGGGAGGTTCCCCACGATCTCAGGAAGAAGGGGGCACGCGGGGGAAACATGGTTTCCCCCGCGAACGCGAGCCGGAGGCGAGCGGTGGTCATGCGCCTCTCCCCGACATGCGCGGCGAAGCGAAGCGTTTCTTGCGAAGACTCCAGAGGTAGAGGATCAGAAGGTCTGCGCCGACGAAGAGGACGACGAGACCCTGGATCATGAGGCTCAGGTTGCCCGCGAGCGACGGGTCGAAGACCTCGGGATCGAGGCCGCGAGTCGTCCCGTAGTCGAGGGCGCCGAACACGAGTGCGGCGAGCCCGACGCCCACTGCCGTCGAGCGTCCCAGGAGGGCCACGGCGATACCGACGAAGCCGACAGCCGAGGCCTGGACGTCCAGGACACCGGCCCTGTACTTCCAGCCGAAGATGTCCACCGCGGCGGCGAGCCCCGCGAAGAGCCCCGAGATCGCCATGGCGAGGAAGAAGTTCTTCTTCACGCTGATTCCGCCGTAGGCAGCCGCCTCGGGGTTGAATCCGACGGCCCGGACCTCGTAGCCGAGGGTCGTGCGATTCAGGATGATCCAGAACGCGATCAGCGCCGCGATCGCGAGGAAGATTCCGTAGTGGAGCGCCTGCAGGCCCTGGTCGCCCCAGAGGATGGGAATGATCGCGTGTGACTGGTCGTAGACGTCGTCCGAGATCGGAACCGACTCCTGGCCGGGAGTCGTGTTCTGGAGCGGCCCACCCTGGCCGAAGCAGTAGCTCGCGAACCAGAACGCGATCCAGTTCAGCATGATCGTCGTGATCACCTCGTGGGCGCCGACGGTCGCCTTGAGAATGCCGGCGATACCGGCCCAGATGGCGCCAGCGAGGGCGGCAAGCGCGATCCCAATGATGACGTGCAGGCCGTTCGGCAGGGCGTTTCCCCAGTACGCGCCGACCCAGACGGCGACGACGACGCCCATCGTGTACTGACCCTGGCCGCCGATGTTGAAGAGGCCGCATCGAAACGCGAATGCCACCGCGAGGCCGGTCAGCGCAAACGTCGTGGTGCGGAGAAGCGTCTGTGTCAGGTTGAAGGTCGTGAGATCGAAGACGTCCGTGTTTCCGAAGTGATCCCAGAACCAGTTGATGCCCGCGCCTTCGAGAATTCCGGCGTAGGCGTCGATCGGGTTGTGGCCCGAGGCGAGGATCACGAGCCCGCCCATGAAGAAGGCGAGGAGTCCCGTGAGGAGCGGCGGGATGATTCCACCTGCCTTCTGGCGGAGCCGGAGCTTTCCCGCAGTAGTGGTCGGCTCGCCCTGCTCGGGCGGTGGACGATCGGCCTGTTCCGTCACGCGACCGCCTCGCGCTGACCACCGAGCATCTCGATGCCGATCTCCTCCTCGGTGACGCCTGCTGTGTGCTCGGCAACGATCTCTCCCTCGTACATCACGAGGATCCGATCGGAGAGCGACAGCACCTCGTCGAGCTCGAGCGAGACGAGGAGGATCGCGCGCCCGGCGTCGCGCTCGACGACGAGGCGGCGGTGGAGGTACTCGATCGCGCCGACGTCGAGACCGCGTGTCGGCTGTGCGGCGACGAGGACGCGCGGGTCACGATCGACCTCTCGTGCGGCGACGAGCTTCTGCTGGTTTCCGCCGGAAAGGTTGCGCGCCTTCGTGTACGGCGTGCCTCCTCGTACGTCGAACTCCTCGATGAGTCGGCGCGTACGCTCGACCAGCACCTTGGGGCGAAGCCAGCCGAAGCGCGAGTCCGGTGGGTACCGGAAGTCGTGCAGCGCAGCGTTCTCCGCCAGCGTGAAGTCGAGAACGAGCCCGTAGCGATGTCGGTCTTCCGGGATATGCCCGACGCCCGCCTCGAGCATCTTCAGCGGGGTCGAGTGCGACGACATCTCACGACCGTCGACGATCACACGCCCGCTCTCGCGCCGTTGCAAACCCGTGATGGCCTCCACGAGCTCGGTCTGCCCGTTACCGTCGACGCCCGCAATGCCGACGATCTCGCCTGCCCGCACCTGAAGCGACACGCCGCGCACCTTCTCGATTCCACGGTCGTCGCGCACGTGGACGTCATCGAGCTCGAGCACGACCTCGCCCGGTGTCGCAGGTGGCTTGTCGACGCGGAGCAGAACCTCACGGCCGACCATCATCCGTGCGAGCCCCTCCTCGGTCGCTCCGGCGTGCGGCACCGTGTCGATCTTGCGACCGCGCCTCAGCACGGTGATCCGATCGGCGATCTCGAGCACTTCGTTCAGCTTGTGACTGATGAAGATGATCGACATGCCCTCGCGCTGAAGACCCTTGAGGATCCCGAAGAGCTCACTGGCCTCTTGCGGGGTCAGTACCGCCGTCGGCTCGTCGAGAATCAGGATGTCCGCCCTGCGGTAGAGCGCCTTCATGATCTCGACGCGCTGCTGCTGCCCGACCGAGATGTCTTCGATCTTCGCGTCGGGGTCGATTCCGAAGCCGAACTGGAGCGCCAGCTCCCGTACTTGCGCGCGAGCTGCGTCGTAGTCGAGCAGGACGCGCCCCTCCGTCGGCTCGGTCGCGAGGACGATGTTCTCCGCAACGGTCATCACCGGAATGAGCATGAAGTGCTGGTGCACCATTCCGAGGCCTGCCTCGATCGCGTCCTTCGCCGAGCCGAAGCTCACAGACTTCCCGGAGACGAAAATCTCGCCCGCATCGGGCTTGTAGAGCCCGTAGAGGATGTTCATGAGTGTCGATTTCCCGGCACCGTTCTCGCCGAGCAACGCATGCACCTCGCCGCGCGCGAGATCGAAGCTCACGTCGTCGTTGGCGAGCACCCCGGGAAACTGCTTCACGATCGCGCGCATCTCGAGAACGGTTGTGTCTGCCATGCCGCGGGATTCTAGGACGCTCGTCTGCTCCGAGAAACGCGAAGGGCGGACTCTCGCCCGCC
The DNA here is from genome assembly GCA_963833725.1 of uncultured Gaiellaceae bacterium. Taxonomy (GTDB): domain Bacteria; phylum Actinomycetota; class Thermoleophilia; order Gaiellales; family Gaiellaceae; genus GMQP-bins7. The sequence goes on along the minus strand of CAWHYV010000013.1, from coordinate 92,917 downwards.
CTTCGCTCGAGACACGTGTCGGCTAGCTCGGGATGGCGAGCGGTGGGTTGACCTTGCCGTCGATGATGAGCTTCTTCAACGCGAGGGTGCTCGCGACGATCGACTTCGGCACCTTCGGGCTGACCTTGCCGAGATCCATCCCTCCGTTGGCGAGGTCGAAGTACAGGTTGCCTCTACCGAGCGGCTGGCCTGTCTTGACCGCCTTGATGAAGTTGAAGACGCCCGTGTCGACGCGCTTGATGCCGCTCGTCATGATGTTCTTCCCGAGGTTGTACTGATCGACGTCGACGCCGATCCCCCAGATGTTCGCCTCGTCTGCGGCCTTCAGCGTGCCGAGCCCGCAGCCACCGGCGACCTGGAAGAGAACCTTCGCCTTCTGTGCGATCAGATTCTCCGCAACCGTCTTGCACTTGTCCGACGCGACGAAGTCCTGCGAGTAGCCGACGAGAACTTTGATCTTCTTGTTGGCGCGCTTGGCGCAGAACTTGTACCCGGCGATCCAGGTGTCAACCGGCGGGATCTTGATACCACCGACGGCCCCGATCACCTGCGGCCCGCCTGCTCTCTTGACCATGAGAGCCGCCATGTGACCCACGAGGCAGCCTGACTCCTGTGATGCGTAGGTCAGACCGGTGACGTTCGTCAGAAGCAGCTTGCCGTTGGCATCGGAGAACGGCGGAATCTGCACCGGGTAGTCCGTGATCGCGAACTGCACTTTCTGGCCTTCATCGGATCCCGCGACCTTCGAGCACGCGTCGGCCATCAGGAACCCTGCGCAGACGATGGCGCCAGAGCCACGCCGCAGAGCCGTGGTCAGGTTCGGGATGTAGTCCGCGTCCGAGTTCGACTGCAGCGGCAGCGCACCGACTTTGAGCACCTTCTTCGCCCGAAGCAGCCCTGCGAGCTGGTTCTGGTTGAACGACTTGTCGTTGAACTTGCCGACATCCGAGACCAGTGCCGCTGTAAGCACCTGCTGCGACGACGCCGTCCCGGCGCCGGCGGTCACAGCGAGTACAGCCACGAGCGTGGCAATGAGCGCCGCGAGTACCGCGGCCGCGTATCTACGTTCTTTCACTTGCCCTCCTTACGAATGAGCCTGCCGCCCTGATTGGACGCTTGATCTAACCGCAAGTTGGATTTCCTCACAGGTTCGTGAAGAACAATCACGGCGCCGAAGCCTAGCGCGTCGCGCGAGATCAGACCGTGTGAAGCTCGGTTTCGGAAACGAGCACGCGGCGGGGCTTGGAGCCCTCGTAGCCAGAGATGATGCCGCGGCGCTCGAGCATGTCGATGAGGCGCCCGGCGCGCGTGTACCCGACGCGCAGACGGCGCTGGAGCAGGGAAACGGAAGCGGTCTGTGTCTGCACCACGATCTCGATCGCCTTGTCGAGAAGTGGATCCTCGTCGGGATCGAACTCGCCGTCCTCGGCCGGCTCCTCATAGGCGGCCTCTGGTGCTTCGAGCAAGGACTCGTCGAGATCCTGACCGCGTTGCGAGCGGCACTGCTCGACGACGAGAGCGACCTCTTCCTCGCTGACGTACGCCCCTTGCAGACGCTGCAGGCGCGAGGTTCCGAGCGGCTTGAAGAGCATGTCGCCCTGGCCCAGGAGGCTCTCTGCGCCCGCCCCGTCCAGGATGACGCGCGAGTCGGTCTGGCTGGACACGGCGAAGGCGATGCGAGACGGGACGTTCGCCTTGATCATCCCGGTGATGACGTCCACCGAGGGGCGCTGCGTGGCGAGGACGAGGTGGATCCCGACCGCGCGCGACTTCTGGGCGAGACGGATGACGCAGTCCTCGACCGCTTGCGGCGAGACCATCATGAGATCCGCGAGCTCGTCGATGACGACGAGCAGGTACGGAAGTGGCGCCTCTCCGCGCGCACGGAATGCGCGGTTGGCCTCGGGAAGGCTGCGAGCACGGACGAACGAAAGCCGCTCGTAACGGCGTTCCATCTCCTGGACGACGTTCATGAGAACGACCGCCGCCTCCTTCGGGTTCGAGACCACCGGCGTGAGGAGGTGCGGGATCGACTCGTAGTAGCCGAGCTCGATCCGCTTCGGGTCGATGAGGATCATGCGCACCTCGTCCGGTGTCGAGCGAAGGAGCGTCGACGTGAGGATCGTGTTGATGCACCCGGACTTGCCCGATCCGGTCGTGCCCGCGATCAGGAGGTGCGGCATGCGTGCGAGGTCGGTCCAGATCGCATTCCCGGAGATGTCCTTGCCGAGCCAGACCGACAGCGGGCTGGCACTTGCGGGCAGGTCGCCGAAGATGTCGCCGAGCGTGACGAGCTTCGGCGAGAGGTTCGGAACCTCGACGCCGACGGCCTGCTTGCCGGGGATCGGCGCGAGGATGCGGATCTCCGTGGTCGCGAGGGCGTAGCTCAGATCGTCCTTGAGCCCGGCGACCTTGGAGACCTTCGTTCCGGGCGCGAGCTGCAGCTCGTAGCGGGTCACCCGCGGCCCCGAGATCTGGCCCAGCACGGTCGCGTCGACGCCGAACTCCGAGAGCGTGCGCACGAGCAGGTCGGCGGTCTTCGCGCTCGTGTCGCTCTTCGCCGTCGCGCCCGCCGGAGACGAGCGCAGGAGGTCACGATCCGGCAGGCGGTACTCGGAGTGCTCCGATGACATCTCGAAGGCGGACTCGACGCTCTCGAGGTCCGGCTCGGGCTCGTCGGGCACGAGTGCCGCCGCCTCCTCCGAGCTTGCGGTCGGTCCGACCACGTCCGGGTAGGCCTCGGCGCCGTCGAGCAGGCGGTGTTGGATGGCGACCGGCGCGGGCGTAGGTACGGCGCGATCGACGTCCTCCCCGGTCTGCGACTCGCCGGACGGCCACTCGAATGCGCGCTTCGCGCCGGTTCCGGCTCGACGGACGACATGTCCGGTGCGTCGAAGAATCGCGCCGGTGGACGCGCCGGTCACGAGGAGCAACCCGGCAATCAGGAGCGCTCCACCGATGATCGCAGCACCCGTCGTCCCGATCAGCGCGGCGAGCGTTCCACCGAGCGCCATGCCGATCCACCCACCCGAGTCCTTGCCGAGCAGCGTCATGAGTCCGAGGAAGCTCACCCCCACTCCGAGACGGAACGGACGCACCTCGAGAAGGTCACTGCGTGCGAGCAGAAGCGCCCCGAGCGCCAGGAAGGTGAGCGGAAGGACGTATGCGGCGTTCCCGATCACCTCGGTCAGGGCATCTGCTAGCCACGAGCCCACGGCGCCGCCGTCGAGCCCGAGATAGAGGATCGCTGCAAGGACGAGACCGAGCGCGAGCAGCGCGAGCCCGAGCAACTCGTTCTCGTGCTCCGAGCGTGGCCTTGCCGTCCGCTTCTTCACGCGCGAGGGGACGCGTGGCCGAAGCGGCCGCTTCTTCTTGCGAGCAGCCATGCTCGGCCGATTCGACGTGCCGGTTCGTGCTCCTTCGACGGGCTCGACGACGCTGAGCCTGCTAGCCCAGCGTCGCGATGCGCTCGACGAGCAGGTCGAAGAACGCGGCAACGTCGAGATCGACTCCAACGTGCGCGTTCGGACGCCTCTCCGTGCGACGCCAGAGATCGACGACCGTTCGACCGCGACAGAGCTCGGACTCGAGCTCGACCTCGACATTGCGATGCCGCGTCTCGACGAGGTCGGGGCGAATCAAGTGTGCGACCGCGACGGCGTCGTGGATGGGCGCGCCATCCCAGCCGTACGTCTCGCGGTGGTAGCGCGTGAAGTAGATGTTCAGGTCCGCGACGAACGACCCGACGCGCCCGACAGCGCGGAGTCGTTCATCGACGTCCCGGCCCAGAAGCGCCCGGTGGGTGACGTCGAGGCCCATCATGCTGATGTCGAGGCCGCTCGCGAACACGGCTGCTGCAGCCTCGGGATCGCACCAGATGTTGAACTCCGCCGCCGGCGTGAAGTTCCCCTCCGCGATCGCGCCGCCCATGAGCACGATCCGCGCGACTCCCTCCGGGCCATGCGCTGCGAGATAGCGTGCGACGTTCGTCAGCGGGCCTGTTGCAACGACGACCACGGCCTCGGGCGAAGCGCTGACGCGGGACGCGATGAACGACACCGCGTCCTCCGCGATCGGCGCGGTCGCCGCGTCGGGCAGCGCCGGCCCGTCGAGTCCGCTCTCACCGTGGACGTGTGCTGCGACGACGAGCTCGCGCTCGCGCGGTCGGTCCGCTCCGGCGGCGACGGGGATGTCGCTGCGGTCGACGAGCTCCAGGACGCGCAGCGCGTTCGCGGTCGTCTTCTCGAGCGTCTGGTTGCCGTACGTCGTCGTGATGCCGAGAATCTCGAGCTCCGGGCTCGCTACCGCAAGCAGGAGTGCGATCGCGTCGTCGTGGCCGGGGTCGCAGTCGAGGATGACGGGGATCGGCATCACGCCAGTATCGTCGGCGCCGTGGCAGGGACACGGGACAAGGTGCTCGCGTTCGCGCTGTCACTGCCGGAGGCCGTCGAGGACCATCCGTGGGGTGAGGACGTCGTCAAGGCTCGTGGAAAGATCTTCGTCTTCGTGGGATCCAGCCGGCTCGCGGCGGATCTCGGTGAAGCTCGCGGAGTCGCACGCTCACGCCCTCGCGATCGACGGGTCGCAGCCGACGGGCTACGGGCTCGGCAAGGCGGGTTGGGTGACGGTGCCTCTGCGCGCTGACGGCGTGTCGATCGCCGTGCTGCGCGACTGGGTCGAGGAGAGCTACCGCATCGTGGCGCCGAAGCGACTCGTCGCGGAGTTGGACGGAAGGACGTAAGGGCGAGGCATATCTCGCTCCTACGGTTCGACGATCTCGTCGATCTCGGCCGCGGTCGGGAGGGACGGCTGCGCGCCATGCCGCGAGGCCGCGAGTGCGCCAGCCGCGCAGGCTCGCCGAAGAGCCTCGTCGTACTCGCGCCCTTCGAGCAGAGCGACGAGCAGACAGGCGCTGAACGCGTCGCCCGCGGCAGTGCCGTCGACTGCCTCGATCGGCGGCGGCGCGGCGCGGGCGAGCTCCTCGCCTTGCTCGAGCAGGATCGCTCCCTCTTCCCCGAGCGTCACCGCGACGAGCCCGTCGCGGCGTGTGAGCGCCTCGAGTTCGTAGCGGTTGACGATCGTCAGGTCAGGGTCGACGTTCACGGATCGCGCGGGTGCCGCGTTGAGGCAGAACACCCCCGAGCACGCCTCCCACGCACTCTCGACCGTCGGATCGGGGACTTCGAGCTGACACAGCACGGCATCGTGATCGGCGAGCTTCACCTCGCCCACGTCGACGTTCGCGCCCGGCGCGACGACGATCTCGTTCTCACCAGCGGCATCGACGAGGATGACGGCGACCCCGGTCGGCGACGCCGACTCCCGAAGGTCGAGCGTGACTCCGGCCGCTCGCAAGCCCGTGAGTGCTTCGTCGGCGAACGAATCAGCGCCGACGGCGCCGATCATCGTGACGTCCGCGCCGAGGCGTGCGCACGCGACGGCCTGGTTCGCTCCTTTCCCGCCTGGGTAGCGCGCGAAGGTCGCGCCCGTCACCGTCTCTCCCGGTCGTGGGAGCCGCTCGCAACGCGCGACGAGGTCGAGATTGATCGACCCGACGACGACGATGCGTGGTCTCAAGCCGCGAGAGCGCGGAGGTCGTCCACCGTCGACCCCAGGAGCGTGTCCTGGAGATCGAAGAGGCCGGCCCACAGGGACGAACGATCCGGAGCTGCATCGAGGCTCGCGGCAGTCGCAAGACCCTCGAGCGCGCGCACGAGCACGGCAAGCTCGAGGTAGACGGCCGCAACCCGGTTCGGGCAGGCGCGCACTCCTGCGCGATCGAGCACCGGACGCCACTCCACGAGCTCGCCCGCTCCGGGGCCTGCGTACCACGATCGCCCTTCGGCCCGCTCCGGCTCGAGCTCGACGAGGTATTGCGAGAGCGGGCCCTCCAGCCCCGCAAGCGCGGTCTCCACACGATCGGCGGCATGTCGGAGGGCTGCCTGTCTCCCACCCGGCGTCGCCGGCATGGCGTCTCCCCTCCCCCACCGCTCGAGAAGGCGGCAGAACGCGAGTGAGGACGCCTCGCACGCGCGAAGCTGCGAGACGAGGCGCCGCGCGCTGAGCTCGCTCGCCGCGTTGCCTTCGATCACCGCCTGCCACCCGGCCATCAGATCTCGATCACGACGGGCAGGATCATGGGCCGGCGCCGCGTGCGGTCGTAGACGACCTGGCCGACCGCGTCGTGGATGTGCTCCTGGAGGAGCTTGATCTCCGTCATGTGCACCGCCGCGAGCTCACGCACCACACGATCGGCCTCCTGGCGCAGTTCGTCCAGTAGCTCGTCCGATTCCGCGAATCCACGCGCGATGAGCTCGGGCGGCGCGATCTCGCCTCCGTCGGAGGATGCGAGTGTCGTCACGACGATGAGGACGCCGTCGTCGGCGAGCTTGCGCCGGTCGCGGAGCGCGACGTCCTGGACGTCTCCGACCCGGAGCCCGTCCACGAACGTGACGCCCGCGTCGACCTTGTCGACGATTCGCGCGCCGCCGCGTGCGAGCTCGATGACCGAGCCGTTCTCGGCGATCAGAATTCGCTCCTGCGGGCACTCCCGCCTCGCGCGCGAGCTTTGCGTGCGCAGCTTGCATCCGGTACTCGCCGTGGATCGGCATCACGTACCGCGGTCGCAGCAGAGAGAGCATGGTCCGGAGCTCCTCCTGACACGCGTGACCCGAGACGTGGACGGCCGCGATCTCCTCGTGCAGAACCTCCGCACCTGCCCGCGCGAGCTGGTTGATCGAGTCATGGACGCGCAGCTCGTTCCCCGGAACCGGCTTCGCCGAGATGATCACGGTGTCACCCGGCTCCACCGACACGGCCTTGTGATCGCCATACGCGATCCTCGTCAACGCCGACATCGGCTCGCCCTGGCTCCCTGTGCAGAGCACGAGCAGCTGCTCGGGCGGGAGCTGCGCGGCCTGGTCGGGATTGACGATCGCGTCCTCCGGGAACGAGACGTAGCCGAGATTGCGCGCGATGTTGAGGTTCTTGCGCATCGATCGGCCCACGACGACGACTTTCCGACCGCACTCGACCGCGACGTCGGCGGCCTGCTGCATGCGGTGGATGTTCGACGCGAAGGACGCGACGAGGATCTTCCCGTGGCGCAGCGGGAAGATCGAGCGGAACGCCTCGCCGACGAGCCGCTCCGACCCCGTATTGCCCGGCCGTTCGGCGTTCGTCGAGTCGCCGAGGAGGAGATCGACGCCGCGGTTCCCGATCTCTGCGAGCGTCCCGACGTCCGTCTTGAGGCCGTCGACCGGAGTGTGATCGAGCTTCCAGTCGCCCGTGTGCACGACGCGCCCCGCCGGTGTCTCGATGACGAGGGCCGCGGAGTCGGGGATCGAGTGCGCGACCCGAACGAGCTCCACACGGAACGGGCCGAGCTCGAGCGGAGCATCGCCGGGCGACGCGGCGACGAGCTCGGCCTTCTGCGCGAGCCCGTGCTCGTCGAGCTTCGACTTCACGAGCGCGAGCGTCAGCGGCGTCGCAATGACCGATTCGACGTCGACCTCTCTCAGGAGGTACGGCAGTCCACCGACGTGGTCCTCGTGGCCGTGCGTGAGGATCACCGCGCGCACGAGTCGTCCTTCGAGATAGCCGATGTCCGGCAGCAGGAGGTCGACACCCAGGTGCTCGTCGCGCGGGAACGCGAGTCCCGCATCGACGACGACGATCTCGTCTCCCATCTCGAAGACGGTCATGTTCTTGCCGACCTCGCCGAGGCCACCGAGCGGGATGATCCGAAGGACGTCGCTCATCGCGACTGAGTCTACGGACGTGCCGCGTGCGAGACGCTACGCAGCGACCGACGCCAGCAGGCCGAGCCGCTCGAGGCAGCCGCGCACCGCGTCACGCTCCTCGTCCGTCGCCTCGACGAGCGGGAGCCTGTGACCGCCGACCTCGTGGCCGAGGAGGTTCAGCGCGCACTTGATCGCAATCGGGTTCCCGACGACGCGCAGCAGGTCGATCGACGGCACGAGCTCCTGGTCGATCGCGCGAGCGCCGTCGATGTCTCCTTCACGATAGAGACGCACCATCTCCTTGACCTGCGGACCGACGACGTGTGTGTGGACGCACACGCCACCCCGACCCCCGACCTCGAGGAACGGGAAGATCAGGTCGTCGTCGCCGGCGTAGAGATCGAGCCCGAGACTCGACGATCGCGCGGGCCTGCTCGAGATCGGGGTACGCCTGCTTGACGGCACGGACGGTCGGGATCTCCGCCAATGCGCCGATCGTCTCGGTCTCGAGGTTGAGTACAACCCGCGCCGGGATGTTGTACGCGACGATCGGCCTGTCCGAGACCGCTGCGATCTCCTCGAAGTGCCGCACGATCCCTCGCGGAGGAGGCTTGTTGTAGTACGGCGTCACCACGAGGAAGCCGTGGACGCCGAGCTCGTGCGCACGCGCGGTGAGATGGACCGAATGGTCGGTCGCATACGTCCCCGTTCCGGCGACGACGGTCGCTCGGTCCCCCACTTCCTCGAGCGCCGCCTCGTAGAGCTGGAAGCGCTCGCCGTCGGAGAGCGTCGGCGACTCCCCCGTCGTTCCCGTCACCACCAGGCCGTCCGAGCCGTTCGCGACGAGGTGTCCCGCGAGCCTGCGAAACGCCGGGATGTCGACCGCGCCGTCCGCCTTGAAGGGGGTCACGATGGCGGTCAGGATCTCGCCGAGCACAAGACGATTCTACGAGACCGAAAGGCAGGCACCTTCCATGCTCAAGGAATTCCGCGACTTCCTCATGCGCGGCAACCTCGTCGAGCTCGCCGTCGCATTCGTGATGGGTCTCGCATTCGCCGCGCTCGTCACGTCGTTCGTCGATGGACTCGTCATGCCGATCGTGGCGATGATCATCGGCAAGCCGGACTTCAGCGACCTCACGTTCACGATCAACGACGCGGTCTTCCGCTACGGCGCGGTTCTCACGGCAGCCATCACGTTCGTGACCACAGCTGCGGCGATCTTCTTCTTCGTCGTGAAGCCGATCGATGCGATCCGAACGCGCTCAGCTGCCTCAGCCGATGGGCCAAGCGACGAGGAGCGCCGCCACCAGGAGCTGCTCGCGGCGCTCGAAGGGCTGAAGCGCTAGAGGAGCGCGTCGAGGCCTACGGTCAAGCCGGGCGGGAGCGCGCGCACCTTCTCGAGCGCGCGCAGGACGCCTGGTACGAACGCCTCGCGCGACGTCGTGTCGTGCCGGATCGTGAGCGTCTCGCCCGGTCCGCCGAAGATGACTTCCTGGTGCGCGACGAGCCCGGGCAGGCGCACGGAGTGGATCGTGGGATCCGTCCCCATGCGCTCAGCGGTGGCGCTCGCCGTGCCGGAAGGCGCGTCTCGCTTCGTCTCGGCGTGCAGCTCGATGATCTCCGCGCGCGGGAAGACGCTCGCCGCCTCCTCTGCGAAGCGCATCATGAGCACCGCACCGAGCGCGAAGTTGGGCGCGTAGAAGCACGGCACGGCGGCTTCCTTCGCCGCCGCGTCGACCGCCTCTAGGTCGAAGCCCGTCGTCCCGATCACGACCGGAACGTGCGCGCCGAGGCATGCCTCCACGTTCGCGATCACTGCATCCGGGCGCGTGAAGTCGATCGCCGCGTCACATCCGTCTGGTCCGGCGGATCGCGCCTCGACGATCTCATGCCCGGCTTCCTCGAGCGCCGAAACGAGAAGCCTTCCGACCTTTCCCGACGCGCCGTACAGCGCGACGCGCATCAGGCCGCCTGCTCGGCGAGCGCCGGGTTGACGCGTCGCACGGCGTCGGCGAACCGGGCCTCGTCCGGGCCGATCCCGGCGACGGAGAGCCGCTCGGGTGCGAGGAGAGCCTCCGCGAGCTCGGCGATCTCGCCTGCGTCGACGGCCTCGAGCCGTTTCACGATCTGCTCGGGCTCGAGCAATGGCGTATCCGTGATCGTCGACTTTCCGAGTCGAGTCATGCGGGCCGACGTCGACTCGAGTGAGAGCAGGATGCGGCCCTTGAGGTTCTCCTTCGCCCGCGCGAGCTCGTCCGGACGCACGTTGCCGCGAGCGATGTCCGAGAGCTCCGCGACGGCGATCTCGAGGCATTCGGCGAGGTTGTCCTCGCGCGTGCCCACGTACACGCCGATCTGGCCGGCATCGGCGTACTGCGACGAGTAGCTGTACACCGAGTACGCCATCCCGCGCTTCTCGCGGATCTCCTGGAACAGACGCGACGATGCCGATCCGCCGACGATCGCGTCCATGAGCGAGGCCGCGAACCGGCGATCGTCGAGCCTCGAGATGCCGGGCGCGCTGAGACACACGTGGTACTGCTCCGTGTCCTTCCGTTGGAAGCGAATGCCCGGCTTGCCAGTCGTACGAGCCGGCTTGCGGACGGCAAGCCCGGGACCCGCCGCCGCTCCATTCCGCCGTTCGGACATCAGCGACGCGAGCTCGTCGTGGCGCAGGTTCCCTGCCGCCGCGAGGACGATGTTCGGCCCCTGGTACGCGCGCCGGTGGTATCCGGCGAGCGCACGCCGGGAGACCGTCGAGATGACGTCGGCACGACCGATCACCGGTCGTCCCAGCGGATGTCCCCCGAACACGGCCTCCGCGGCGATGTCGTGGACGAGATCGTTCGGCGTGTCCTCCACCATTGCGATCTCCTCCAGGACCACCTCGCGCTCCGAGTCGACGTCCGTGAACGAGGGTCGGAACACCATGTCGGCCATGACGTCGAGCGCCCGCTCGAGACCCACGTCCGGAATCCGTGCGTACACGACAGTCGTTTCGCGCGATGTCGCCGCGTTCAACTCCCCACCGAGCTCGTCGAAGATCTCCGCGATCTCCTGTGCCGAGTAGCGCGACGACCCCTTGAAGAGCAGGTGTTCGATGAAGTGCGAGACGCCGGCGCGCGCCTCCGGCTCGTCGCGAGAGCCAGCGCCGATCCAGAAGCCGAGAGCGATCGAGCGCACACCGGGAACGCGCTCGGAGATGACTCGCTCGCCCGTTGCGAGCTCCGTGAGCTGGTGCTTCGACATGCCGCGGAAGTGTAGGGGCCGGGCATGCCCGGCCCCTACCAACGCTGTGGCTACGCCCGCTCGCGTGAGCGGCCGCGGTCGCGACCGCCGCGCGGACGCTCCTCGCGAGGCTCGCGCGGCGGAGCGTCCTTCGCCCGCTCGATCAGCTCCTCGGGCGTGACGAGGCCACCGTTCTCGTGCTTGGCCACGAGCTTGAGCCCGATCCGGCCACGATCCTTGTCGACCTCCTGGACGATGACGTCGACGACGTCGCCGCGATCCATGACGTCCTGGATGTGAGCGACGCGACCCGGGCCGACGTTCGAGACGTGCAACAGCCCGTCGGTGCCCTTCTTGAGCTCGACGAACGCACCGAAGTCGGTCGTCTTCACGACCTTGCCGGTGTACGTGTCGCCGACCTCCGGGGACTTCGTGAGGTTGTGAATCGCGGCGATCGCGGCCTCGCCCTTCGTCCCCTCGGTCGAGTAGACGAGGATCGTTCCGTCCTCCTCGATGTCGATCTGCACGTCGTAGTCGCCCTCGAGCGCACGGATCGTCTCGCCGCCCTTCCCGATGACCATCCCGATGAACTCCGGGTCGATCTTGATCGTCGAGATGCGCGGTGCGTGATCGGCCATCTGCGAGCGGGGCTCGGGGATCGCGGCGAGCATCGTGTCGAGGATCGCCACGCGGGCCCGCTTCGCCTGCTCGAGCGCGGAGCGCATGATCTCCTGCGTCACGCCCGTGATCTTGATGTCCATCTGCAGGGCGGTGATCCCGTCCCGCGTGCCGGCCACCTTGAAGTCCATGTCACCGAGGTGATCCTCGGCGCCCTGGATGTCGGTGAGGATGACGTAGTCGTCGCCCTCCTTCACGAGGCCCATCGCGATGCCCGAGACAGGCGCTGCGATCGGGACACCGGCGTCCATGAGCGCAAGCGTCGAGCCGCACACGGAGCCCATCGACGACGAGCCGTTCGACTCGAGCGTCTCGGAGACGAGGCGGATCGTGTACGGGAAGTCCTCGAGCGACGGGATGACCGCCTCGAGTGCGCGCTGCGCGAGTGCGCCGTGGCCGATGTCGCGTCGCTTCGGGCCGCGCATGAAGCCCGTCTCCCCGACCGAGAAGGGCGGGAAGTTGTAGTGGTGCATGTAGCGGCGGTTCTGCTCGAGCGAGAGATCGTCGATCCGCTGCCCCTCCTTCATCGTCCCGAGCGTGAGCAGCGTCATGATCTGCGTCTGGCCGCGGGTGAACAGCGCGGAGCCGTGCGTGCGCGGGCTGACCTGCACCTCGGCCGTGACCTGCCGGATCTCCTCCTCCGACCGTCCGTCCGGGCGGCGCTTGTCGACCGCGATCTTCTTGCGGACGAGGTCCTTGTAGACGGCCTCGGAGGCACGCTTGACGAACTGCTTCGTCTGCGAGTCCTTGACCGCCGGTTCGCCCTCGGCCGGCGCAGCGCCGACCGGGAACGGCAGCTCGATCTCCTCGAGGATGCGGCCGTAGAGCAGATCGCGCTTCGCCGAGCGGAGCTCCTTCGAGTCCTGCTCGGCATCCGTGAGCTCACGGAGGCTCGAGAGGAACTGCTCACGGAGTGGGCCTTCGACGGCTGCCAGCCGTGCCTTCTCGAGAATCGCGGCGAAGCTCGCGCGGATCTGCGCCCGCTTCGTCATGTCGTCCTCGGTCGACGCCATCGAGACTGCCGGCGACAGCTCCTCGACGAGCGCGTCGACGACGGCGCCGGCCTCGCGGATCCCGTGCTCGGCGATCGCGGCCCGGACGGTATCGCCATGGGCTGCCTCGAGATCGGCCGTCAGAGCGACGTCGACCCACTTCGGCTTGCCCACCTGCTCGCGAAGCCCCTCGAGGGCTGCGCAGATCTTGCGGACCTCGGCGTGTGCGAGCTCCAGCGCCTCGAGGATCGTGTCCTCGGGGATCTGGTCTCCGCCCGCCTCCACCATCGTCAGCGCCTCGCTCGTGCCCACGACGATGAGGTCGAGCGTCGAATCCTCGAGCTGCTCGAGCGTCGGGTTCAGGACGAACTCGTCCTCGACGCGGCCGACGCGCACTGCGCCGATCGGGCCGAGGAACGGGAGCGGCGAGATCATGAGCGCCGCCGACGCGCCGTTGATGCAGAGGATGTCGTGCGGCGTCACGAGATCCGCCGAGAGGACGGTGCAGATGACCTGCACCTCGTTGCGGAAGCCCTTCGGCCAGAGGGGCCGGATCGGGCGGTCGGTCATGCGCGCGGTGAGCGTTGCCCGCTCGGTCGCGCGGCCCTCCCGCTTGAAGAAGCCGCCCGGGATCTTCCCGGCGGCGTACATCTTCTCCTCGACGTCGATCGTGAGCGGGAAGAAGTCGGCGTCCGGCCGCGCGTCGGGCCTGCCGACCGCTGTCGCCAGAATCATCGTGTCGCCCGAGCGGACGACGACGGCGCCGTCTGCCTGCTTGGCGAGCTTGCCCGTCTCGAAGACGATCTCCTGACCGCCCACGTCGACGGAAACCGAGGCAATCTGCCCGGCTGTGGTTGTACTCATGTGAGGTATCCCTTCACCTTTCGTTGTTCGGAAGGTGGAGGTTTGAGTCAGCCCTCTCGTACGGGGGCTCGCTCAAACTTCCACCTCCCCTGTCTTCTGTTCTCGTGCTGGAGCCTTACCGGCGGAGGCCGAGCTCCTTGATGAGGGCGCGGTAGCCCTCGATGTCCTTTCGCTGCATGTAGTTGAGAAACCTGCGTCGCTGGCCGACAAGCTTCAGGAGGCCGCGCCGCGAGTAGTGATCCTTCGGGTGCGTCCGCAGATGCTCGGTCAGGTCGTTGATCCGTCTGGTGAGAAGGGCAACCTGTACTTCTGCAGAACCAGTGTCGGCAGGTCCCCTACCGTGTTTCTCGACGATTTCCAGTTTGACTTCCTTGGTGAGGCTCATGCATCTCCTCCTAGTTGACGACTCCGCAATCCCCGCCCCGCGTGAAGGAAGAAGCACGCCGGGGCCGCGACTGCGGCTCGCGGAAGGGTAGCAGCCATGCTCCGCTGGATCATTCGCGCACTCGCACTCGGCGTGATGGCCGTTGCGGTCTTGGTCGTCCTCGACTTCGCGGAGCTCTTCGTCGCGGTCGAGCCCGACGACACTGCTTCCATGGCGGACACCATCCCCGCCTGCGACGGACGTGTCCTCGCGCAGGGCTTCACGTATCGATTCCTTGGCAGATTTCTCGATCCGAGTCCCCAGCAGGTTGTCGCCGTGCACGCCGCCGAGACGCCGCAAGGCGCCATCGTTCCCGACCGCGACGCGGACGATCGGACCCTCGTATTGCGCGTCGCGGCCGGTCCCAAGAGACGTCATCGTCGGCCGCGCCGGTACGGTCTTCGTGAACAACGTGAAGTTCGACGACATCACGACCGCTCCATTCGGACCGGTCACCGTTCCCAACGAGCAGTACTTCCTCCTCGGTGACAACCGCTCGGCCGCCGTCGACAGCCGCACGTTCGGGCCCGTGCTCGGGAACGCGATCTTCGGTCGAGTGTTCGCCGTTTTCTGGCCGGTGCGCGACATCACGTTCCGGCTGGGCCAGGGCTCCGGCGCACCGCCCGGCAAGATCGACTGCGGCTGACCCCATCCTGCGCTTGCTGCGGCCGAGGCTCGCTGTGACGCGCTGTCACCCGGGCTGCAGGACGCCATGAAGGCCGGGGTCGCAGCCGGCCATCCGGGCACCGCCGCCGCCGGCCTGGAGATCCTCGCGGACGGCGGGACTGCAGCCGATGCCGTCGTCGCGATGGCCCTCGCGTCGTGCGTCACCGAGACGGTGATGAGCGGCCTCATGGCGGGATGCCACGCGATCGCCTTCGACGGTTCGCGCGTCATGAACCTCGACGGGTTCGCTGCGGTGCCATCCGGCATCGGCGAGCTCGTCGAGTTGCCGATCGCTTTCGGCGACGAGCTCGTCGTCTACGCGATCGGCCCGGGATCCTGCGCGGTTCCGGGGCTTCCGGGCGCTCTCGGCGAGCTCTCGGAGCGTCTCGGCCGGCTTCCGTGGAGGCGACTCTGCGCGCCGGCCCTCGAGCTGGCCCGCACGGGTGTTCCGGTCCCGGAGATGCACGCGCGCACGCTCGAGATGCTGGGCGACCTCTTCGCCCTCGGGCGCGGAGGAGACCTGTTCACGCGTGACGGTCGCACGCTCCACGAGGGCGAGGTCCTCGACCAGCCAGGACTCACGCAGACCCTGGAAGCGCTCGCCGAAGAGGGTGCCGCAAGCGTCTACCGAGGATCGATCGCGGAGGCGCTCCTGCAGGTCGAGGGCGTCGTGTTCGGCGCGGACGACCTGGCGGGCTATCGCCCGCTCTGGCGTGATCCGATCGTCGTCGACTACGCGGGCCGCCGCATCGCGACGCGTGGAGGCTTGTCGGGTCTCCCGCAGCTCCTTCCACGCCTCCCGCGGCTGGCCGGGATGTCAGCCACCGAGCGCGTGCTCGCGCTCGTCGAGGCCTTCGATCCACAGACCGAAGGCGGTGAGCACACGACCAACATCGTGGCCGTCGACGCACACGGACGCGCCTGCGTCCTCACCCACTCGCTCGGTGTCGGCGCGGGAGTCTGGCTTCCCGGCTTCGACACGCAGTTGAACAACCTCCTCGGCGAGTCCGACATCGCCCACGGTGAGCCGAGTCCCGGTGACCACCTGGAGAGCCGCATGGCGCCGAGCCTCGCGTTCGATGCGAACGGGCTCGAGCTCGCGATCGGATCCGCCGGCGCCACGCGACTGCGAACGGCGCTCACGACGGTCCTTGCTGCGATCCTCGACGAGGGCCACGACTCCGAGACCGCCGTCGACCTCCCGCGCGTCCACCCCACGCTCGCAGTCGTCGACGCCGAGCCGGGCGTCGACGAAGCGGCGCTGACGGCGCTCGAGGAGAGCGGACGCGTTGTTCGTCGCTGGGATCGCCTCCATCACTATTTCGGCGGCGTCAGTTGCGTCGGCCGTGCGGGTGCCGCGGGAGATCCGCGCCGCGACGGCGCCGCATGGCTTCTCTGAACGCGCCCGGCGGTCGCTACTTCAGCAGCAGCTTGTCGATGCGGCGTGACGAGATGTACAAGCCCACGAGGCCCATCGTCGTGAGGTAGGCCACGTTGACGATCTGGAACGGGCCTACGGTTCCCGTCGTCAGCGAGCGAATCAACTCGATCCCGTGGTACAGCGGGAGGCAGCGGACGATCCATTCGAGCACCGCCGGATAGACGCTGATCGGATAGAAGGTCGCCGAGAACATGAACATCGGCAGCATGATCAGCGAGATCAGGTCGAAGTCCTTCCACGTCCGCATCCACGTGACGGCCGCAATGCCCGCGCCGGCGAAGCCGAAGCCGATGACGAAACAGGCCGGGAGCGCGAGGATGGCCCACGGCGATTCGACGAGCCCGAGGGCGACGATCACGAGCAGGTACGCAGTCGAGTAGAGCATCGCGCGCACGACCGCCCAGATCGTCTCGCCGACCGCGACATCCTTCGGCCCGATCGGCGTCGCGAGAATCGACTCGTAGACCTTCCCGTAGCGGAGCTTCCAGAACACGTTGGTCGCGTCGTAGAAGGCACCGTTCATCGCCGACGACGCCAGGAGCGCGGGCGCGACGAAGGCCGCGTACTCGATCGCCTCGCCCTCGAAGGTGACGTCCCCGATGAACTCTTGGAGCGGGTAGACGAAGAAGAAGAGGTAGAAGAGCGGCTCGAAGAAGCCCGAGAAGAGGATCATCCACGTCCGGCGGTACACCATGACGTTGCGCTCGATGATCAGCAGGCCGCCGAGTGTCGGCTTCGTAGGCGTCGTGAGTCGTGCGCGTGCGACGAGCTCGCTCATACGACCAGCCTCTTGCGGTACGTCATTCGTGCGGCGAACAGACCCGCCGTCACGAACGCGAGGAGATACGCGAGGTGCATGAGGTCGGGGCCGAGCGAGACGTCGCCGAGTGTGAGGTCGCGACACAGCGTGACCCCGTGCCAGAGCGGCGTGAACCACGCGACGACCTCGAGCGGGGCCGGCAGGGTCGAGATCGGGAAGAACGTGCCCGAGAACAGGAACATCGGGAGAATGATGAAGCGGAAGATCGCAACGAACGACACCTCGTTCTGCGCGTGAGCCGCCCAGGCCGCGATCGGCGCCGAGAACGAGAGGCCGACGAGCACCGTCACCGGGATCGCCAGCACCGCGAGCGGCGAGTCGACTGCGCCGAACGCGGTGATGACGACGAGGTAGATCGTCGCCATCAGGAAGAGCCTGAACGCGAAGTACGCCTGGTGGCCGAGCATCACGTCGCGCACGCGCAAAGGCGTCGCGAGCATCGCGTGGTACTGGCGGTCCCACTTGATCGCGGATAGCACGGGCCAGCTCGCTTCGAACGACGCGATCTGCATCGCGGTCGCCGCCATGAGGCCGGGTGCGACGAACTCGAGGTACGAGATTCCCCCTTCGAGATTGGCCGAGCGGTCGACGAACACGCCCAGCCCCACGCCGAGCGCGAGGAGGTAGACGATCGGGGTGACGACGGTCGTCACCGCCGAGCCGCGCCAGACGTTCTTGTACTGCGTAAGGAAGAACTCGAACGGACGGAGGACGAGAGCGGCAGAGCTCACTCGATCAGCGTCCTTCCGGTGAGGTGCAGGAAGACGTCTTCGAGCGTGCTTCGGCGGACGAGGACGCTCTCAGGGACGAGTCCGCGCTCGTGGACCCCGTGCGAGGCGGCGTCGCCGTCGTCCGCGTAGAGGAGCACCCGGTCAGGGAGAGGCTCGATGCGGCTGACGAGTCCCTCCGTCCAGTACGTGAGATCGTCTGGCTGACTGCCGTCGGCGAAACGCAGTTCGACGACCTCGCGCGTGGAGTAGCGCTCGATGAGGTCGCGCGGCGAGCCCTCCGCGACGATCTTCCCGTGGTCCATGACGACGAGGCGATCGCACAACTGCTCGGCTTCGTCCATGTAGTGCGTCGTCAGAAGGAGCGTCACGCCCTGGCGCTTCAGCCGATAGAGGCGATCCCAGACCACGTGCCGCGCCTGCGGGTCGAGGCCGGTAGTCGGCTCGTCGAGCAGCAGGACCTCCGGATCGTTCACGAGCGACCGCGCGATCGTGAGACGACGCTTCATTCCGCCCGACAGCGGCTCGACCTTGTCGTTGGCGCGTTCCGCGAGCTCGACGAAGTCGAGCAACTCGTCCGCTCGCGCCCCGAGCTCCTTGCGCGCGAGCCCGAAGTAGCGGCCGTAGATGATGATGTTCTCGCGAACGGTCAGCTCCATGTCGAGCGTGTCCTGCTGCGGCACGACGCCGAGGCGTCCGCGGATCTTCACGCCGTCGCGCGCCGGATCGAGTCCGAGGATGCTGAGCGACCCGTCCGTCACGGGCGAGACGCAGCCGATCATGCGCATCGTCGACGTCTTTCCCGCGCCGTTCGGGCCGAGAAAGCCGAACGCCTCGCCGCGCTGGAGATCGAAGTCGATCCCGTCCACGGCGACGAAGTCGCCGAAGCGCTTGACGAGATTCGCGTGCCTGGATCAGCGGCTGGCCGTTCGAGCTCATCGCGCGCCTACGTTAGTTATCCGGTGTCGGCCGCCGTGCCCGCTGCGTGGCCTCGACGTCGAGCGCGATCTGCTCGACCAGCGCAGCCTCGCTCTCGAAGACCGCCTCGTCACGGAGCCGCTCCCAGAGCTCCACGACGAGCCGCTTTCCGTAGAGATCGCCGTCGAAGTCGAGGAGGTATGGCTCGATGCGTCGCTCGGTCCCGCCGTAGTGCGGGTTCGTGCCGACGGAGATCGCAGCCCGGTGCTCGAGGCCGAAGCCCGCATAGATCCCGTACCTCGGGCACGCGAGGTCGGGCTCGAGGCGAAGGTTCGCCGTCGGGTATCCGAGCGTTCCACCGCGCTGATCGCCCGCGACGACGACGCCGTCGAGCTCGAACGGCCGACCGAGCATCGCAGCTGCGCTCCTTACATCGCCCTCGGCGAGCGCCGCTCGGATCGCCGTCGACGAGACGCCAGGGAGCTCGGGCACGACCACCACCTCGAAGCCGAGCCGCTCCAGGAGCTCGAGGTCGCCGGAACGGCGAACGCCGAACCTGAAGTCCGCTCCGGCGACCACGGTCTCGACGCCCATCGCGCGGAGGTAGCGCTCCGCAAAGTCCTCCGGCGCGAGCGTCTGGAGCTCCGGCGTGAACGCCGCCACGAGCACGGCACCGACGCCGGCCTCGTCGAGTAGCTCGAGCCGTCGGTCGAGCGTCGTCAGGAGCTCGACCTTGTTGCCGAGAGCGATGCGTGGGTGTGGGTCGAAGGTGACGACCGTCGGCTCGAGACCGGTGGCGCGGAGGCATTCGACCACGGCGAGGTGGCCGCGATGCACACCGTCGAAGCTGCCGATGGCCGCAGCCCGCCGCCCGGGCTCGAGCTCGGAGGGGACACGCACCACTCTCACGTGAGCCTCGCGAGCGCTTCGTCCGGCGAGATGATTCGCTCCGGGTCCGACTCGTCCACGCGAAACGGACCGATCTCGCTTCGCCGCAGTGACACACAATGGCCACCGAGCGCGTCGGCGATCGCGCGGACGTAGGTCCCCGAGGAGACGAGCAGGTCGAGCTCCGCGACACCGTCCGCGTAGCGCCGGAGCGCGAGCTCGTGGACGTGCATCGTGCGCACGGGCATCTCGACCGCGACGCCACGTCGATGAAGGGCATACGCGCGCTCGCCGTCGATCTTCACGGCGGACACCGCGGGAATCGGCAGGTCGACCGCTCCTCGGAGCTCGTCGAGCGAGAGTTCGAGCTCACCGAGACCGGGTGCGTCGTGCTCGTCGATCCGCTCACCTTCGATGTCTCCGGTGGACGTCCGTGCCGTGAGATCGATCTCCGTCTGGTAGCGCTTCGTCAGCCCGACGAACCGGGGCTGAAGCCTCGTCGAGGCGCCCGAGAGGAGCAGAAGAAGGCCCGTGGCGAAGGGATCGAGGGTCCCTGCGTGTCCCGTCCGAGCGCGCGTCTTCCGGCGGACGGCGGCCACGATGGCGAACGACGTCGGCCCAGCCGGCTTGTCCACGAGGATGATCCCGCTGGGATGCAGTGCGCGGGGCGGCACTACCGCTCCGCTGCCGACCCGACCTGCGCCACGACCTCGCGCACGATGAACTCCGTGATCTCGTCGACCGAGAGGTCGCTCGAGAAGCCTGCCGCCTCGCGGTGCCCTCCCCCTCCGGACTTGCGCGCGATCGCGCTCACGTCGACCTCGTCGACGGACGACCGCAGCGATACCTTCCGCACGGGCCCGGTGTCGCGCGGAGGCTCGCGAATCAGCGCCGAGACGAGCGAGCCCTCGACGGAGCGGAGCACGTCGATGATTCCTTCCGAGTACGGCTCGGTGGCACCGACCTCCTCGAAGTCACCGCGGAGAAGGTGCGACACGACGATCTCGCCTCCTTCGAGGACGTGCGCGCGCTCGAGCGCCTTCGCGAGCAGCTTGAGCTTCGCGAACTGGACGTTCTCGTAGACCCCCTGGAACACGCGGTGCACGTCGGCGCCGGCCTCGACGAGATCGGCCGCGAGCCGGAGCGCTTTCGGCGTCGTGTTCGCGTACTGGAACCTCCCCGTGTCGGTGACGAGCGCGATGTACAGCGCCTCCGCGATCGCGGGCGTGAGCGCGACGCCGAGTTCCTGGATGACGTCGGCAAGAACCTCTCCCGTCGAGGACGCGTCGGGGACGATGAGGTTCACGTCGCCGAAGCGCGGGTTGTCGTGGTGGTGGTCGATGTTGACCGTGAAGCGCGCCGCGTCGACGACACCCGGCTCCGCCCCGACCCGGTCCTTGCTCGCGCAGTCGACGGCGACGAGAACGCGCTCGGCGTGGTCCTGCGGTCGCTCCCGTAGCAGTGCGCGCTTCTCGAGCTCGAGGAATCGGTACTCGCCGGGAAGCGGTGCCGGCCCACCGAGGAACATGACGACGTCCTTGCCGAGCTCCTGCAGCGCGAGCCCCATTCCGAGCAGGGAGCCGAGCGCGTCGCCGTCGGGCGCCTCGTGCGACGTGACGACGAAGCGGTCGTTCTCCGTGAGGGCGGCAACGACCGCCTGGATGTCAGGGTTCCTCATCGGGCTCCGCAGGAGCGAGCTCGTCGATCAGCTTCGTGAGCCTCACGCCACGCTCGATCGCGGGATCGTATTCGAAGGTCAAGACGGGTGTCCGGCGCGTGCCGAGCTCGCGTGCGACCTGCGTCTGCAGAACGCCGTGCGCCGACCGCAGACCGTCGAGCGTACGCTCCTGCTCCTTCGCGGAGCCGAGGACGCTCACGAACACGGTCGCCTCGGCGAGATCGGTGGTCGTTCGGACGCCCGTCACCGTGACGAAGCCGATCCGGGGATCCTTCAACGTCGGCAGAGCCTCGGAGATCACCTTCCGAACCGCCTCGTTCACCTTCCGCCGTCTCTCAGCGCTCGCCAGGGACGACCACCTCCCGCTCCACGCGCAGGAGCTCCCACTCCTGCGAGCCGAGATACCGCTCGGCGGCATCGAGTAGCGACTGCAGCTCGGTGTGCTCCCGTGTCGCGCACGCGACGGCCAGGGTCGAGCGCTGCCAGAGATCGTGGTGATCCACCTCCGCGACGGACGCTCCGAAGCGGTCGTGGAGTTGCGCCTTCGCCGACTTCACGTACTTGCGCTTCCCTTTCAGAGAGCCCGATCTCGGGGAAGTGGAGCTCGACGGTGAGGATGCCGACGTAGCCGGTGGCCACGGTGCGGTCGTCGTCAGTCGTCGTCGGACGACGCAGGCGGCGCGGCACTCGGCGCCTGGTGGAGGTCGGTGCGCTCGACCTCCCGCGTCTCGTAAGCCTCGAGGACGTCGCCTTCCTTCACGTCGTTGAAGCCGTCGAGGAGGATGCCGCACTCGAAGCCCTCGGTCACCTCGCGCGCGTCGTCCTTGAAGCGCTTGAGCTGCGCGATCGACGTCTCGTAGATGACGGTGCCGTCGCGAATGACCCTGACCTGCGCGCTGCGCCGCACGACGCCGGACGTGACCATGCAGCCTGCGATCGTGCCGAGCCGGGACACCCGAAAGAGCGCGCGCACCTCGGCCTCGCCCAGCGTCTCCTCCGTCTCGACCGGCGAGAGCATGCCGACGAGTGCCTTCTGGATGTCCTCGGTGAGCTGGTAGATCACGCGATACGTACGGATGTCGACGCCCTCGCGCTCGGCGAGCTGGCGCGCGTCGGCGCTCGGACGCACGCTGAAGCCCACCACGAGCGCGTCCGAAGCCGACGCGAGATTGATGTCGTTCTCGGTGATCCCACCGACGCCGGTGTGGATCACGTTCACGCGCACCTCGGCGTGCTGGATCTTCTGGAGCTCTCCGAGGAGCGCCTCGACCGAGCCCTGCACGTCGCCCTTCAGGACGATGTTGAGATCCTGGACCTCGCCGGCCTGGAGGTCGTCGTGCAGTGTCTCGAGGGAGACGCGGCGGCGCGGGCGCTGCGCGAGCTGCTCGCGACGCAGCCGCTCCGAGCGCACGTTCGCGAGATGCTTCGCCTGACGCTCGTGCTCGACGACGCGGACGAATTCGCCTGCGGCGGGTGGATGGTCGAAGCCGAGCACCTCGACCGGCTCGCCGGGCTTCGCCTCGGTGACCTTCTCGCCGCGATAGTCGTAGAGCGCGCGAACCTTGCCGGACGCGTCGCCGGCGACGGCAGCGTCGCCGACGCGGAGCGTGCCGCGGTGCACAAGCACGGTCGCGACCGGTCCGCGCCCGACGTCGAGGCGCGACTCGACGACGACTCCCGACGCATCCGCGCCGGGGTTGGCGCGGAGGTCGAGCTCGGCATCCGCCACGAGCAGGATCTTCTCGAGGAGGTCGCCGATGTTCTCCTTCTCCCTCGCCGAGACGGCCGAGAACTGCGTCGTGCCGCCCCAGTCCTCGGGCTGGAGGCCCTCGGCGGCGAGCTCGCTCTTCACGCGGTCGAGATTGGCGTCGGGCATGTCCATCTTGTTCACGGCGACGACGATGGGCACCGCGGCGGCGCGTGCGTGCGAGATCGACTCCTTCGTCTGTGGCATGACCCCGTCGTCCGCGGCGACGACGAGGACGGCGATGTCCGTCACCTTCGCCCCACGGGCTCGCATGGCGGTGAACGCCTCGTGGCCGGGAGTGTCGAGGAACGTGATGCGCCTGCCGTCGACCTCCGCCTGGTACGCGCCGATGTGCTGCGTGATCCCGCCGGCTTCGGTCTCGACCACAGCCGCCTCGCGAATCGCGTCGAGCAGCGTCGTCTTGCCGTGGTCGACATGGCCCATGATCGTGACGACGGGCGGGCGCGGCGCGAGATCCTCCTCGCTGTCGTCGTACGACGCCGGTTCGAGCTCCTCCTCGGCGGCGTGCTTGATCGTGATCTCGCGATCGAGCTCGGTCCCGATGACCTCGACCTCCTCGTCGGACAAGGACTGCGTCGCGGTGCGCATCTGGCCGAGACCCATGAGGATCTTGATCAGCTCGGGCATCGGGACGCCGAGTGAATGGGAGAGATCCTTGACCGTGACGCCGGACTCGACGGTGATCGGGCCGGTCGGAGGCGGTGCGGGCGCCTGCCGCGGCTGCTGCGGAGCGCTCGAGCGGTCGCGCGCCTGACGCCCGCGGCTCTGTCCCCCGCCGCCGTCGATGACGACGCGCCGCTTTCGCCCCCCGGATCCTCCGCGGGGACGAATCGGGCGATTGGGTCCTTTGCGTCCGTCAGCCATGGATGTCCAGTCTAGAACTCGCGAGGCTCACGCCTCCTCGCGGTTCTCCTCCTCGTCTACGAGAGCCTCTTCGGCGACGGCGACGACCTCGAGCTCCTCCTCGACCGCTTCGATCTCGGCGGTCTCCTCGACGACTGCGATGACCTCGAGTTCTTCCTCGACCGCTGCGATCTCGGCTGCCTCCTCGACGAGCTCCTCGTCCGTCTCCTCCGGCTCGCCGCCGTCCTCCGCCGCCGCGGGCTGGTTGACGAGCTCCTGATGCGCCGGAACGCCGCAGAAGCGCGAGCCGGGAAGTGCGGCGTTCGGACAGCGCTTGCCGTTCGAGAGCACCGCGGCACAACGGCCGGAGAACTCTTCACCGTCCTCGGCTCCGCCGTACGCGGCCTCGGCCTCGGCCTGCGCGAACTCCTGCTCGGACTGGATGTCGATCTTCCAACCCGTCAGGCGCGTCGCGAGCCGCGCATTCAGGCCCTCCTTGCCGATCGCAAGTGCGAGCTGATCGTTCGGGACGATCACGGTGGCCTCGCGGGTGTCGTCGTCGATGTACACCTCGCGCACGCGCGCCGGTGAGAGCGCCTTGGCGACGAATCGCGCCGGCTCGGTGTTCCACGGGATGATGTCGATCTTCTCGCCACGCAGCTCCGAGACGACCATGCGCACGCGCGAGCCGCGAGGCCCGACGCACGCGCCGACCGGGTCGACGCCCTGCATGTGCGACTCGACCGCGATCTTCGAGCGGTACCCGGGCTCGCGGGCGACACCGCGGATCTCGACGAGGCCGTCCGCGATCTCCGGCACCTCGAGCTCGAAGAGCGCGCGGATCAGCTCCGGATCGCGCCGCGACAGGATGACCTGCGGCCCCTTCGTCCCGGAGCGCACCTCGGCGATGACCGCCTTGATGCGGCTTCCCTGCTCGTAGCGCTCGCCGTCGACCTGCTCGGAGCGCGGGAGCAGCGACTCGACCCGACCGAGGTCGACGAGGACGTTGTTGCGGTCGCCCGCCTGCTGGACGATCCCCGTCACGACCTCGCCCTGCCGGTCGACGTACTCCTCGTACATGATCGCCCGCTCCGCCTCGCGGATGCGCTGCTGAATGACCTGCTTCGCGGTCTGCGCCGCGATGCGGCCGAAGTTGTCCGGCGTCACGTCGGTGCGCTGGATCTGATCCGGCGGAACCTGCGACCAGTCGAGCTCGAGATCCTCGTCCGTGATGAGGGTGTGCTGGCGCTCGCCGGTCTCCTCCTCGAGCTGCTCGAGCTCGATGATCCGCGCCTCGCGCGCCTCCTCGACGAGCCGTGTCTCGATGCCCTCGGGGATCTCGATCCCGAAGACGCGGAACTCGCCCTCGCCGTCGAGCTTGACCTCCGCATGCCGGACGGCGTCGGGCGTCTTGCGGTACGCGGCGCGAAGCGCATCTTCGAGGGCGGTGATGAGGACGCCCTCCTCGATGCCCTTCTCCTTCTCGATCAGCTGAATACCCTCGATGATCTCCTGGCTCATGTCGTCAACCCCTCGTCGATCAGATTTGCCCGCACGATCGACTCGTACGGGATGCGGATCTCGCCGGCGCCGCCGGCCTCGAGTGTGATGGCCTCGTCACCGGCCTCGATCAGCACCCCGCGATGGCGGTTCCGCTTGCCGCCGTCGAGACGGACGACGACGTGGGTGCCGACGGCCTCGGCGAAGTGCTCGGGCTTGCGGAGCGGACGCTCCGGTCCGGGTGACGAGACGTCGATCGTGTAGTCGGCGCGGTACGGGTCCAGTGCGCGCGTCACGCGCTCGCACAGCGCATGGTCCACACCGTCGGCGTGGTCGATGTAGACGCAGAAGCGGCTCGGAGAGAGCATCTCGACCGCGAGCACCTCGACGCCGGGCACACGGGCTTCGACCGCGGGTGCGATCTCGTCCTGCAGCGTCCGTTCTCTGGCGTACATGGTGCTCATCGCTCGGTCTGTCGACCCTCCTCAACAAAAATGGGCGCGACGCGCCCATTTCGTGAAGCCGGTGAAATGTGGTTCGCGAAGGATAGCAGCGTCCTGCGGGTCCTACGGCGTCTCGAGGACGATCGTCACCGGGCCGTCGTTGACGAGCTCGACCTGCATGCGGGCGCCGAAGGAGCCCTGCGCGACACGCACGCCTTCCCGTTCGAGGCAGGCGCAGAAGTGCGCGTAGAGCCTCTCGGCGCTCTCGGGATCGGCTGCGCGGGCGAAGCTCGGCCGATGTCCCTTCCGGGTATCCGCGATCAACGTGAACTGGCTCACGACCATGGCGTCGCCCGAGACGTCGAGGAGCGAACGGTCGAGGCGGCCCTCCTCGTTCTCGAAGATTCGCAGTCGCGCGACCTTCCCCGCGAGCCACTCCGCATCAGCCTCGGTGTCGCCCGTAGCGACACCGAGGAGCGCGACCACGCCGACATGGATCTCCGCGACGACGACGCCGTCGACCGTGACCGACGCCTTCCGGACGCGCTGAACGACCGTGCGCACCGCTATGTGAGCGCGTCGTCGTTCGGAGCGCGTGGACGCAGAGCGCGGCCGAGCTTGATGTGTGGCAGCGCCTCCTTCCGCCGCCCCTGATTCACGAGCGCACGGCCGAGGGCGTGGTGCGCGAACTCGTCCGATGGGTCGAGCTCGACGAGCATGCGGAACTCCGCCTCTGCCTCCTGCCAGCGTCCGATCCGGAAGTACGCGATCCCGAGCGCTTCGCGGATCGAGCGCGATGTCGGCTCCGCCCGCTTCGCCTTCTCGAGCGAAACGGTCGCCTGGGCCGGCCGACCGCTCCGGAGGTGGCTGCGCCCGAGTTGGAAGAGGTCGTAGGTGTCGCTCACGACCCACTCGCGGACCGGAGCGACCGCAACGACACGAGCCCCCGGAAGCGCGCCCACAGCGAGAGCTGCTCTCGGGCCGCACGCAGGAGCTGCCGCACCTCGCGCCGCGCGGCCACGGCGCCGCTCTGGCGCGCCGCGGGCGGGCCGAAGCGTGCGCGGCGAGCGGCGCTCGCGAACGGCTTGCCGTCGAGGCCCAGGTCCTGCTCCACGAGCCGCTGCAGCGTCTCGAGCGTGGCGGTCGGAGGAACGTCGATTCCCTGATCGCGGAGGAAGCCTTCGAGCTCGCGCCGGCTCGCAGTCGCAACGCGTCTCGGGTCGCGCGAGAGGTAGCGCGCGCGTCGGATGATCGCCTTCCCCAGGCCGAGGACGGCGACCCAGCATGCCGCGAGGACGAGTCCGATGCCGACGAGAGAGGGCGCCTGCCCGCGGTCGGTCGAGGCGTCGGCGCCGAGCAGGTCACTCGTGTCGGGTACACGCGTCCGTAGGTTGGGTGCGGTCCTCCGTCCGAGCTCCCCGCGCCTGAGCGCCGCGACCGCCGCCTGCGAGCCGGACGCGAACGTGTACTCGCCCCCCAGCGTCCCACGGCCCGGCGTCGGATCGAACGGGATCCAGCCCAGACCCGCGAACCACACCTCGACCCACGCGTGCGCGTCGTGATCGGTGACGACCCACGTGCCGTCCTCGAGCTGGCCGCTCGTGAACCCGACGGCGACCCGTGTCGGGATGCCGAGCATCCGAAGCATGGCCGCCATCGCCCCCGCGAAGTGCTGGCAGTAGCCGGCCTTGGTGCGCGTCACGAAGGCCACGAGCGGTGCGCCCTGTGCGCGCGGCGGTGACTCGTCGTACCGGAAGCCTCCGGTCTGACGGAACCAGGACTCGAGGGCGAGGACGGCCGCGTACGGCGTGTCCGCTCCGCCGGCGACGCGCCTCGCGACGTCGTACAGCGGCCGATAT
This sequence comes from uncultured Gaiellaceae bacterium, assembly GCA_963833725.1. Lineage (GTDB taxonomy): Bacteria > Actinomycetota > Thermoleophilia > Gaiellales > Gaiellaceae > GMQP-bins7. The sequence continues at coordinate 65,434 of CAWHYV010000013.1, read as the reverse complement.
CGCTCCCATCCCGCGTACGAGGGGTCGGCGAAGAGGCGCGCAACACTGCGCTCCCGCTGCGACGCTCCGAAACGCGGAAACACGCGGCCGTCCACCTCGAGGAAGCGATCGGCCGCAGACGGGTAGCGGGGCGCGGCATCTGCGAGGGCGCCGGGACTCGGATCCGGCGCATAGCTCCACACGCGGTACGTCTCACCTCGCCCGACCGAGTCGCGCACACGAAGAACACCGCCCGAAAGCAGGAACACGGTCCCGAGCCTCCGGCCGTCCAGCGCGACCGGCGTCCCTGCAGCCGCGAGGTGGTCGTCCACGAGCGCCTCGATGCGCACCCGCTGCTCGAGCCAGTCGTCCGGGTCCCGCGCACGCGGCGGAACGAGGGCGGGAAGCTGGAGACGACGCGCGTCGTGGTCGACCTGATCGAGCCAGAAGAGATGCTCGAACCAGTGATCCTCGCTGAAGAGGTCGAGAGTCGTCGTCCGCCAGTAGTTGGCGGTGGTCGGTCCCTCGATCCTCAGAACGACCGTCTCCTTGGCCGGGAAGGTGATGCCCGAGTAGTTCGAGTCCCAGATGAATCGCACCTCGCTCGCCTGGCGCTGCGGGCTCCGGATGTCCCACGTCTCCCAGCCGAGGGCCGAGCGACCCGCCAGCGTCGTCGCCGACGACGTCCACGCAGCGCCGGCGACGACGACCGCGCCGACGAGACCTCCGACGAGCGCGATCCGAACGGACGTTGCACGCAGGATCAACGGAATGGCAAGCGCAGCGGCAAGGGCGAGCGCTCCTGCCGCAACTGCCTTGCCACCGAGGAGCGTCGCCGGCCAGCCGACCCCGGCCACCGTGACCGCCGCAGCACCGAGCGGGCGACGCGAGGCGACGAGAAGCGTGGTCGCGAGGACGAACCCGAAGATCGCGCAGCAAACGAGCGAGTGCATCTCGACGTTCGGCCCCGTGTCGAAGGGCAGGAAGACGGCGTAGAAGTCGACGAAGCCGCGAACGGCGTCCCCCACCACCGGGGCAAGGACTCGTTCGTCGCGGAACGGTGCGAGCTCCCACGGTTGCGCGCCGAATGCGATCCACACGACGCTCGTTGCGGCGAAGGCGATCGCCACGAGGCGCGCTACGAGTCCACGTACGAGCGCCGCGCCGAGACCGAGCGCTGCCACGGCGATGCCCTCCCGCCAGCGCCGAGGGTCCTCCAGGCTCAGCCACGCGCCCGTGACGGCGATGGCCGGAAGGAGCGACGCGAGAAGCGTCCTAGCCACGCATGGCTGCTTTCAGCAGCTGACCCGAGAGAGCCTCCGCGAGATCATCCCCCCGCCTGACGACCGCCGTCGGGACACCGTGCGCAGCCAGCCGGAGCACGCCCGGCTCGGCGCGTGTCGGACGGGACGCGAAGCTGGCAGCGTCGATCCAGACCAGTGAGACGAGACGTCGCCCACCGAGCGCGAGCACCTGGGCGAATGCCGAGGGATCGGTCGTCGACGTCACGACTGCGATCTCTCCGCTCGACGCCCACGAGTGGTCTCCCGCGAGAAACCGCGCAAGCCCGTCGAGGGCGTCCGGCTCCGCCGCCGCGAGAGCGCCGACAGCGCCGTCGAGGTCGACCGCAGCCGAGCGCACGGACACGACGAGGTTGGCGCGACCGGTCGACACGAGCGTGGCGAGGCGACCCCTGGCCGCGTGCGCCTGGACGAGCGAACCCGCGACACGCACGGCCGTGTCGAAGCTGGAGCTCGGTGGATCGCCCACGGCGCCCTGCGAATCGCAGTCGAGAATCACCACCACCCCGTCGTGCGCCGTGTCCTCGAGCTCCTTCACCATCAGCTGCCCGCGGCGAGCGCTCGAAGGCCAGTGCACACGACGCAGCGACTCGCCCTGCTCGTACTCGCGCACCGAATGGAAGTCGAAGCCGGCCGATCGCCGGAGCAGTGTTCGACGTCCGTCGCCGCCCGATCGACCCGCGTCCGAGAAGAGGCCGTCCAATGCGGTGAGCCGCGGCCGGACGACGACGGTCGCGGGCTCGTAGACGACGCGCGGGACAACCGTCACGAGGCCGAGGAGGTCGCTGAACCTCACCTCGACGTCGGAGAGACGGAACACGCCGCGTGGGAGCCGGCCGAGGTCGATCTCCCCTGCTGCGCTTCGGCCCTGCGTCCGCAGTGGACATGTCCGCTCGCCCAGACGGCCCGCCTCGAGTCGGACCATCGCTCCGCCAAGGGGTACGCGCGAGCCGCGGTGGACGGCAACTCCGACCTGTACGCGGTCACCCTCGACGACCGTGGCGGGAGTGACGTCGAGCGCGACGACCACCGAACCGTCTGCGAGCCAGCTCCAGAGCCAGGTCACGCCGCCTGCGAGCAGGAAGCCGACACCGACCACCCCCAACGCCCGCGATCCCGTCGCGACAGCAGCGATCAGGGCGATCGCCCCGAGAGTCACACCGCCGCGCCGGATGGTCACTTCGGAGTCGTCACCTCGGCGAGCGCGCGCTCGACGGCGTCTGCACCGCGCACGCCGGCGGCGCGTCCCTCCGGCGCGACGATGACACGGTGCGCGAGAACGGTGCTCGCAACGGCCTGCACATCCTCGGGGACGATGTAGTCCCGCCGGTGCGCGGCGGCGCGGGCTTTCGACATGCGGAGAAGCGCGATCCCGGCGCGGGGGCTCGCACCGAGTGCGAGCAGCGAGCTCTCCCTCGTGTGGCGGAGGAGGGTGACGACGTACTCGCCGACGCTCTCTTCGACGTAGACGGCGCGGGCCGCCGCGATCGCGCCGACGAGATCGTCGCGGTCCGCGACCGCCTGGAGCTGGTCGAGCGGCGGCGCGGTCGTCTGCTCGGCGAGCATGCGCGCCTCCTCGCCGAACGGCGGATAGCCGAGCGACAGTCGAGCCGTGAACCGGTCGAGCTGTGCCTCGGGAAGCGGGTATGTGCCTTCGTACTCGATCGGGTTCTGCGTCGCGACGACGAAGAAGGGCTCTTCGAGCGGGTACGTCACGCCGTCGACCGTCACCTGCGCTTCCTGCATCGCCTCGAGCAGCGCGGACTGCGTCTTCGGGGACGCGCGGTTGATCTCGTCGACGAGGAGGACGTTGGCGAAGACAGGTCCCGGCCGGAACTCGAACCCCCCGGTCCGCTGGCTGAAGACATTCACGCCCGTGACGTCGGTGGGCAGGAGATCCGGCGTGAACTGCAGCCGCGAGAACGAAAGTTCCAGGGAGCGGGAGACGGACTTCGCGAGCACCGTCTTCCCCACTCCGGGGAAGTCCTCGATGATCAGATGCCCCTCCGCGATGAGACAGAGAACGCAGAGCTCGAGGGTCGCGCGTGGCACTCGGACGGCTCGCTGGAGATTCTCGACGACGCGCTCGACGACATCGGCAGCAGAAGGAGGTGCGACCGGCCTCTCCGCGCGCGCGGCGTCCGTCATGCGTTCGAGAGTAGCCGCTCCACTTCGTCGAGAACAGCCGCTGCCACGGCGCGCTTCGACGCTTTCGCGACGACGCGATCGCCGTTCTCCGACACGACGACGACCTCGTTCTCGGCAGCGTCGAAACCGATGTCCGCTCGCGAGATGTCGTTGTAGACGAAGAGATCGGCGTTCTTGGCCCGCCGCTTCTCGCGTGCGCGATCGAGTCCGGCTTCTGCTTCGTCGGCCGCGAACCCGACGATGACCTGTCCGGGACGACGGGCGCTCCCGATGGCGGCAAGGACGTCGATCGTCGGCTCGAGCTCGACGGTCCAGGGCAAACCGTCCTTCGTTCGCTTCGTCGACGAGGGCGTCGCCGCTCGGTAGTCGGCAACGGCCGCCGCCATGACGATGACGTCCGCCTCGGAGCGGCTGAGCGCCTCGCGCTCGAGGTCGGCAGCCGTCGGCGTCTCGACGACCTCGACGCCGTCCGGCGCGCGGACGGCAAGGTTGGCCGCAAGGAGAGTCACGGCCGCCCCCCGCGCTCGGGCCTCCTCGGCGAGCGCGACGCCCATGCGGCCGGACGACCGGTTCCCGAGGTAGCGAACCGAGTCGAGCGGCTCCCGCGTTCCGCCGGCGGAGACGAGAACGGTCTTGCCTTTCAGGGTTCCTTCGGAAGGGACGAGAAGCTCCTGGACGCGGGCGAAGATCGTCTCGGGCTCGACCATGCGGCCGACGCCCTCCTCGCCTTCTGCCAACTCGCCTTCGGCCGGCCCGACGAGCTCGACGCCGCGTGCCAGCAGCGTCGCCACGTTCGCCTGCGTCGCGGGATGCAGCCACATGCGCGTGTTCATGGCGGGCGCAACGAGGACCGGCCCGGCGTGTGCGAGCAGTGCCTCGCACAGGACGTCGTCGGCCAGGCCGTGCGCCATCCGCGCGAGCGTGTTCGCCGTGAGCGGGGCGACGACGATCAGGTCCCAGCGACCCAGATGGGGATACGGGTCGGTGCTCGGCGGCCTTCGGGCGAGCGCAGTGAACGTCTCGGCACGGACGAAGCGCTCGGCTCCGGCCGTCACGACAGGCTCCACCTCGTGTCCCGCTCGCACGAGCAAACGGACGAGCGTGCACGCCTTGTAGGCCGCAATCCCGCCGGTCACTCCGAGCAGGATGCGCGCCACGCGCCCTCGCTCAGCCGGACGGGGTGAGGTGCCTGATCTTCCCGCTCGCGATCTCTTCCATCGCCATCGTCAGGTAGTTCTTCGAGCGGGACTCGATGAGCGGCGGCGGCGCCTCGTCGAAGCCGATGCCTTCACCGAGCTGGTGATGGTAGTTGTTGATCTGCCGGGCTCTCTTCGCCGCGACCAGCACGAGCGCATAGCGCGAGCCGTCGACTTGGGCGAGCAGATCGTCGAGTCGTGGATAGATCATCGGCGGGCCATGGTACAGGTCTTTCGCAAGGGCGGAACTTCACTCGCGTGAAGGTCCACCCGCCACATCCCTAAAGGCGCCCACTTTGCGGGCGCATCGCGTCCGCCCTTGTTTCGCCGCTCAGCTCGCACTCGACCAACGCCGCGAGGGCGGCCGTGGCGCGCTCGATGTCGTCGTTTCGCACCATGTACCGGAACTCGTGTGCACGTTCGAGCTGCGTGCGCGCAAGCGTGATCCGCTCTCCGATCTCGCCCGTGCTCTCGGTCGCGCGCTCCCGGAGACGCCGCTCGAGCTCGTCGACGTCCGCTGCGATGAAGATCGTCACGCTGCCGGGGACTTCGTCCTGCACCTTGAGTGCGCCTTCGAGCTCGAGCTCCAGGACGCAAACGCCGTCGTCGCCCGCGACCCGGTCGATCTCGGAGCGGAGCGTGCCGTAACGACGACCCGAGACGTACGGCACCCATTCGAGAAACTCGTCGGCCTCGACCCTGCGCGTGAACTCGTCGTCGGAGAGGAACCAGTAGTCGTGGCCGTGAGCTTCACCGGGACGCTGCGGGCGCGTCGTCGCGGAGACTGCGATCTCCAGACCGGGCACACGGTCGAGCAAGCCCTTGATCAGCGTGCCCTTGCCCGCTCCCGACGGTCCGGTGACGACGAAGACCGGCCGCGCGGACGGCACGACCAAGCGCTAGCCGCGGTGGTTGAAGAGGTCGACGAGCTCGGTTCGCTGGCGCTCGGAGAGACCGCCGACAGTCTTGGACTGGCTGATCCGGCACTGGTTCAGGAGCCGCGCGGCCTTCACGCGGCCGAACTTCGGAACGGCCATGAGCATGTCGAACACCTTGGCCGTCTCGACCCACTCGGGCGGATCGAGCAGGATCGTCTCGATGCTCTCGCGACCCGACTTCAGGTCGCGCTTGAGCTGCGCACGGCGGACGCGGACGTCGTTCGCCCGCTGGAGCGCCTCCATCCTCTGGTCGAGGGAGCGTGCGGGCGCTTGCGCGTGCGACTTGGTCGTGACCATGAGCCGGACGAGTCTACCAAGCTTGCTCTCCCGGTCAAGCTGAACCGTTTTGGCCTATTTGCAGGACTTTTATTGTTTGCGCAACTGGAAACACGCTCGTCAGGACACCGCTTCGGGTACGTGATCGCGCATGGATTGCGTCGGTTCGGTCATCCCGACACCGAGCTCTGCACGCACCCGGTCGGGCGCCGATGGATCGGAGAAGAGCGCCGTTCCGAGCGCGATCGCGCTCGCACCTGCCGACACGAAGTCGCGTGCGTCGCGGCCGCTGGCGATTCCGCCCATGCCCACGATGGGCAGCTCGACGGCACGGGCACAGGCGTAGACGCACGCCAGGGCGATCGGTCGAAGTGCGGGACCCGAGTACCCGCCGGCACCGCGCGCGAGAACGGGTCGAGCAGCCTGCGGTTCGAAGGCAAGTCCCCGGATCGTGTTGACGAGGGAGAGCCCGTCGGCACCGGACGCGGCCACCGCGCGCGCCGACTCGGCGATGTTCGACGTCGCGGGCGAAAGCTTCGCATAGAGCGGCTTTCCGGTAACCGCGCGGGCGGCGGCGACGAGCTCGGCCGCCGTCTCGGGAGCCTCCTCGACGTTCGGGCACGACAGGTTGAGCTCGATGGTGTGCACCTCCGGATGCTCGTCCAGGCGCTCGCACACGAGCGCGTAGTCGGCGGCGGAGAATCCGCCGACCGACACCCAGACCGGAACCCGAAGCTCGGCGAGTCGCGGCAGGTTGTCGCGGAGGAACGCGTCGACTCCCGGGTTCTGGAGGCCGATCGAGTTCAGCATCCCGGCCTCGGTCTCGGCGATGCGCGGCGGCTCGTTCCCCTCCCGCGGGAGCGGCGTCACCGTCTTCGTCACGAAGGCGTCGAGGCTCTCGGCGACGCTCGGCGCCGTCAATGCGTCCAGACACCCCGACGCGTTGAGGATCGGAGTCATGCCGCGTCCTGCAGCACGGGGCCGTCGATGCACAGCCGGACGTAGTGCCCGTCACGCTCGACGACGCAGCCGTAGCAGGCTCCGTAGCCGCATGCCATGGGCGCCTCCCAGGCCAGTTGCGCACCGGGCACGCGCGCGCGGAGCGCCTCCAGCATCGGTTCCGGCCCGCACGCGAGGACGCTGCCGGGATCGTCGGGCAGGAGCTCGGTCACGAGTCTCGGTTCGACGACCACGTTCGCGTCGGGGAGGAGCGCTGCGGCGACGGCGGCATGGTGCGCGCTCCGAAATCCCAGAATCGCCGGCGGGTCGCCGAGCTTCTCGGCGAGGTACGGCATCGGAGCGATCCCGATGCCTCCGGCCACGAGGAGTGGGCGCTCGACTTCGAGGTCGAAGCCGTTGCCGAGCGGCCCGAGGACGTGAATCGCATCGCCGGCGGCGAGCCCGCAGAGCGCCCGCGTGCCGGGTCCGATCGCGTCGATCAGGAACGCGAGCTCGCGCGGCGGCGCCTGACAGAGACTCATTGGTCGCGGAAGGAGGCGACCCGGCGCCTCGAGCATGAAGAACTGACCGGGAACTCCAGGCTCGAGCGCGCCACGCTCGAGCCGGAGGAGCGTGTACGGGCCGATCGCTTGCGTCCCCGCTACGACACAGCGCTCGCGTCGCGCCGCACGGCCGGCGATCGGGAGTGTGTGAGCGGGCACGATCACGCTTCGATTCCGATGCGCTCCTGGAGCGAGAGCGCCGACTCGGCCCGCGCGTTGGCAATCGCATGCACGGCCGCGGCTGCGCCGGAGATCGTCGTGACACACGGGACGCGAGCGGCGAGCGCCGCCTCGCGGATGAGATAGCCGTCGGCGCGGGCGCCGCTCCCCTGCGGCGTGTTGATCACGAGATCGCAGCGACCGCTCCGAACCAGGTCGACCACGGTCTCCTCCCCACCGTCGGCGTCCGCGACCTTCGCGATCTCCTCGATCGCGAGCCCCGCGGCGCGGAGCGTCCGCGTCGTGCCCTCCGTCGCGATGAGCTCGAACCCGAGCCCGGCGAGCGCCGCCGCCACGGCGACGGCTGCCGGCTTGTCCTCGTCGCGGACGGAGAGGAAGGCGGTGCCGGACGTCGGGAGGGGTCTTCCTGCTGCACGCTCGGCCTTCGCGAGCGCGGTCGGCAGGTCTCCGGCGCTCGCCATCACCTCGCCCGTCGAGCGCATCTCGGGCCCGAGGACGGGATCGGCGCCGGGGAAGCGCGCGAACGGAAGCACTGCCGCCTTCACGCTCACCTGAGTGGGCCGCGGAGTCGGAAGGGCGAGCTCGCGCAACGTCGAGCCGGCGGCCAAGCGACATGCGGCGTCGACGAGATTGATGCCGATCGCCTTGCTTGCAAAGGGAACCGTCCGAGACGCGCGCGGATTCACCTCGAGCACGTAGACCGCCGAGTCGGCGATCGCGAGCTGCACGTTGAGGATCCCGACCACGCCGAGCGCAGGGCCGAGCCGCTTCACGACGTGCTCCACCTCGAGCGCCGCGGCGAGCGTGAGCGACGGTGCAGGGAGCACGCACGCCGAGTCTCCCGAGTGCACTCCGGCCTCCTCGACGTGCTGCATGACGGCGGCGATGTACACCTCTTCGCCGTCGCAAAGCGCGTCCACGTCGAGCTCGATCGCGTTCTCGACGAACCGATCCAGGAGAACCTTGCCCGACACGGCCGCCATCGCCGTCTCGAGTTGATCGGCGTCGTAACAGATCCGCATCGCCCGGCCCCCGAGCACGTACGAGGGCCGGACGAGCACGGGGTAGCCGATCTCCTCGACCGCGAGGAGCGCCCCGGAGAGATCGGAGACGATCGCCCACGGTGGGCAGCGGATGCCGAGCTCCTCGGTGAGAAGTCCGAAGCGCTCGCGGTCCTCGGCGAGGTCGATGGCCTCGTGCGGCGTGCCGAGGATGCGGTAGCCACCCTCCTCGATCGCGCGGGCGAGGCGGAGCGGCGTCTGTCCGCCGAACTGCGTGACCACGCCGACCGGCTGCTCACGATCGCAGACGGCGAGCACCTCCTCGGGTGAGAGTGGCTCGAAGTAGAGGCGATCCGACGTGTCGTAGTCCGTCGAGACGGTCTCCGGGTTGCAGTTCACCATCACGGCCTCGTATCCGAGCGCGCGGAAGGTCTGGGCCGCGTGGACACAGCAGTAGTCGAACTCGATTCCCTGACCGATGCGGTTAGGCCCCGAGCCGAGGATCACCACACGCGGCGCGGCTCCCGTGGGAGGAGCCTCGTCGTGCTCGCCCCACGTCGAGTAGAAGTAGTTCGAAGCGGCCTCGACCTCGCCCGCACACGAGTCGACGCGACGGAAGACGGGGCGCAGACCTACTGCGTGGCGTCGTCGGCGTACTTCGGCTCCGGTCAGACCGAGAACCTCTCCGAGCGTGTCGTCCCCCCACCCCGCGTGCTTCGCACGGACGAGGTCGCCACTCGCGAGCTCGTCGCGAGCCTTCGCAATCTCCTTGCGGAACCACGGGTGGAGATCTTCGGGGAGGTCCTCGTCGGCGAGGCTCGGCCACGGCGTCGGCGCTCCGCGCTCGAGCTCTCGCGAGCCATGCGCTTTGAGGAGCGCCTCCGAGAACGTCCGCCCGATCCCCATCGCTTCACCCACCGACTTCATCTGCGTGCCGAGCGTCTGGTCGGCGCCCGGGAACTTCTCGAAGGCGAAGCGCGGGAACTTCACGACGACGTAGTCGAGCGTCGGCTCGAAGCTCGCCGGCGTCGTCTTCGTCAGGTCGTTGGGGATCTCGTCGAGCGTGTAGCCGACCGCGAGCTTGGCCGCCACCTTCGCGATGGGATAGCCCGTCGCCTTCGAGGCGAGCGCCGACGAGCGCGAGACGCGCGGGTTCATCTCGATGACGCGCAGCTCGCCGGTCTCGCGACTTCGCGCGAACTGGATGTTCGAGCCGCCCGTGTCGACACCGACGGCGCGGATGATCGCGGCGGCCGCGTCGCGCAGCTCCTGGTACGCCTCGTCCGAGAGGGTCATCTGGGGAGCGACGGTCACCGAGTCGCCCGTGTGCACGCCCATCGGATCGAGGTTCTCGATCGAGCAGACGATGACGACGTTGTCCGCGTGATCGCGCATCACCTCGAGCTCGAACTCGTCCCAGCCGCGCACGGACTCCTCGACGAGCACCTGGCCGATCGGCGACTCCCACAGTCCGCGCTCCACCTGATACGCGAGAGTCGCGTGATCCTCGGCGAAGCCCCCGCCGTGACCGCCGAGCGTGAAGGCGGGGCGAACGACCGCCGGCAGGAGCGCGTCGTCGAGTTGGGCGAGCGAGGTCACGATCGTCGAGCGCGGGACGTCGAGTCCGCACGAGTGGACGGCCTCGCGGAAGAGCTCGCGATCCTCTGCGCGGCGAATCGCGTCGACCGAGGCGCCGATGAGCTCGATGCCGAGCTCGTCGAGGACGCCGTCGTCGGCGAGCTCGATGGCAAGATTGAGAGCCGTCTGCCCGCCGAGGGTGGGCAGCAGGGCGTCGGGGCGCTCGCGCCGGAGCACCGAGCCGACACCGTCGAGATCGAGGGGCTCGATGTACGTGCGGTCGGCGAAGCCGGGGTCGGTCATGATCGTCGCAGGATTCGAGTTGACGACGATCGTGCGGTAGCCCTCCTCGCGCAGGACCTTGAGCGCCTGACAGCCCGCGTAGTCGAACTCGCAGGCCTGGCCGATGACGATCGGACCCGAGCCGATGAGGCAGATCGACTCGATGTCGTCGCGCCGCGGCACTAGCGACGAAGCTCCTCGACGAAGCCTTCGAGGATAGGCCAGGCGTCGTGGGGCCCGGGACCTGCCTCTGGGTGGAACTGCACCGACCGCGCATCGAGATCGGGGAAGTCGAAGCCCTCCACCGTGCCGTCGTAGAGCGACACGTAGGACGCCTCGGCGCTCTCCGACGACTCGACGGCGAAGCCGTGGTTCTGGCTCGTGACGAGAACCTTGCCGGTCGCACGCTCGAGCACCGGGTGATTCGCGCCGCGGTGGCCGAAGGGGAGCTTGTAGGTCAGGTGACCGGTCGCGAGGCCGAGGAGCTGGTGGCCGAGGCAGATGCCGAGAATGGGCACGCGGCCCAGGAGCTCACGAACGGTTTCGATCTCCTCGTGCAACGGCTCGGGGTCGCCCGGGCCGTTCGAGAGGACGACGCCGTCGAACGCCGCCAGCTCGTCCGCCGTCGCCGTGTGCGGCATCACCGTGACCGCGGCGCCGGCGCCGGCGAGGCGGCGCATGATTGACCGCTTCGCGCCGTAGTCGACGACCGCGACGTGCGGCGATCCACCTTCGGCGAAGACGTACCGCGCGGGCGAGGAGACGTGCGCGACGAGCGCCTGACCTTCCATGCTCGGCAGCGCGCGAACCTGCTCGAGCGCGTCGGCGACGCCGAGCACGCTCTCGTCGGAGACCGCCGCTGCACGCATCGCACCGGAGTCGCGCAGTCGGAGGACGAGCGAGCGCGAGTCGATTCCGTCGAGGCCGACGAGGCCGTGCGCACGAAGCCAGTGCGCCCAGTCCTCTCCGCCGAGTGAGCGCATGAGCACTGCGCGCGCGTGCGGAGTCGGGGACTCGCCTCTCTCGTCGGCGACGCCGTAGTTCCCGACCATCGCCGCCGTGAAGCAGACGAGCTGCTCTGCGTAGCTCGGATCCGTGACCGTCTCCTGGTAGCCGGTCATTCCCGTGGTGAAGACCGCCTCGCCAAGAGCGATACCGTCCGCTGCGACGGACCGCCCGCGGAAGACGGCGCCGTCCTCGAGCACGAGGTATCCCCCGGTCACGCCTCGAACACCAGCCTTCCGTCGGCGATCGTCTTCACGACGCGGCCGCGTAGTGTCTCGCCGAGGAGCCACGAGTTCGCGGAGAGGGAACGAAAGCCGTCCTCGTACACGGTCCACTCCGCCTCGAGATCGAGCGCCACGAGGTTCGCGCGTGCGCCGACCTCGATCCTCGGCTCGTCGAGGCCGAATGCTCTGGCCGGGCCGGCGGACATGCGCTCGAGCAGCGTCTCGAGCGAGATGAGTCCGGGAACGACGAGGTGCGTGTGCAGCGCGGCGAACGCCGTCTCGAGACCGGTCACGCCGAACGGCGCCTCCTCGAACGGCACGTCCTTTTCCTGCCGTGCGTGAGGGGCGTGATCGGTCGCGACGCACGAGATCGCGCCGCGGCGAAGGGCATCGCGCAACGCTTCACGATCCTCCGTCGCCCGAAGTGGCGGGTTCATCTTCGTGTTCGTGTCGAGCGAGCGGACGGCCTCGTCGGTGAGAACTAGGTGGTGCGGCGTGACCTCTGCGGTCGCAAGCGCCCCACGTGCGAGCGCGCCGTCGAGCGCAGCAACGGACTCGCGCGCGGACAGATGCATGAGATGGATCGGACGCCCCTCGGACGCCGCGAGCGAGAGGTCACGCTCGACCATGACACTCTCGGCCGCCGACGGATACGGCCCGATTCCGAGCTCGGCGGAGACCCGCCCCTCGTGCGCGTGACCTCCTCGCGAGAGCGAAGGCTCCTCGCAATGAAGCGCGAGCCGCAACTCGGTGAGCGCGCTGTACTGGAGCGCGCGCCGCATGAGGCCGGCGGAGACGACGGGCCGGCCGTCGTCCGTGAACGCAGCCGCACCCGTCGCCGCGAGCTCGGCCATCTCGGTCAACTCGCCGCCGAGCTGGCCTTTGCTGATCGCAGCCATGAACCCGGTCGGTACGACGGCGTCCTCGCGCGCACGCTCGACGAGCGCTCCGAGGACCGACGCGGAGTCGACGACGGGCTCCGTGTTCGGCATCGCGAGGATCGCGCAGTACCCGCCCGCCGCGGCGGCCTCGGTTCCCGATCGGATGGTCTCCTCGTCCTCGCGACCCGGGGTGCGCAGGTGGACATGCGGATCGACGAAGGCCGGTGTGACGACCAGCGCGCGTGCAGAGCCGGGCTCGATCGCGCTGATCACACCGTCCGTGACCGTGATCCGCAGGCTCTCGTCCATGCCCTGCACCGGAGCCACCACGCGTCCCTCGAGCGCGAAGGAGTCGCCGCGGCCGTTCCGGACGACGAGCGTCACGCGATCTCCGCGTGTGCGCGCGACTCGACGGCGGCGACCGTGAGCACGTCGTAGAGCACCGCCATCCGAACCACGAGCCCGGCACGTACCTGGTCGGTGACGAGAGCTGCGTCGGAGTCCGCGACCCGGGGATCGATCTCGACCCCTCGGTTCATCGGCCCCGGATGCATCACGAACTGCCCGTCTCGGACGCGTGCCGGCGTGATGCCGTAGAGCGCCGTGTACTCGCGCAGCGACGGCACGAACGCGTCCGCCATGCGCTCGTGCTGCATGCGCAGGACGTACACGACGTCGGCATCCGCGATCGCTTCGATGTCGTACGAGATGCTGCAACCGAGCGCCTCGATGCCGCGTGGAACGAGCGTCGGCGGCCCCACGAGCGACGTTCGAGCGCCGACGAGCGCGAGCGCCTGGACGAGCGATCGGGCGACCCTCGAGTGGAGGACGTCGCCCACGATGGCGACGTGGAGACCCTCGAGGCGGTCGAGCGCGCCACGCATCGTGTAGAGGTCGAGAAGGGCTTGGGTCGGGTGTTGGTGCTTGCCGTCGCCGGCGTTCACGACGTGGGCGTCCGTCAGGCGCGCCACGAGCTGCGGCGCGCCGATCGACGGATGACGGATGACGATGACGTCCGGCTCGTACGCCGCGAGCGTCAATGCCGTGTCCTTCAGCGACTCGCCCTTGTCGACGGACGACCCGGACGAGCGGAGCGACATCGTGTCCGCCGAGAGCCGCTTGGCGGCGAGCTCGAAGCTCGAGAGCGTGCGCGTCGACGACTCGTAGAAGAGGTTCACGACGGTGCGGCCCCGGAGCGTCGGTAGCTTCTTCATCTCGCGGTCGAGCGAGGCTGCGAGCGACTGCGCCGTCTCGAGGATGCGCTCGACGTCATCACGCTCGAGGTCGCCGATCGAGAGGAGGTGCCGCCTCGGCGACACGGGCAGGCGCAGCTCAGCCACTCGTGCCGTCCTCGGACTCGCTGACGAGGTACACGCCGTCGCGCTCGTCGATCTCGAGGAGCTCGACCTGGATGCGCTCGCCGCGTCCGGTCGGAAGATTCTTGCCCACGTAGTCGGGCCTGATGGGGAGCTCGCGATGACCTCGATCGACGAGGACGGCGAGCTGCACTCGTGACGGGCGCCCGAACTCGAAGAGCGCGTCGATGGCGGCACGAATCGTCCGGCCGGTGTAGAGGACGTCGTCCACGAGCACGACCGTCATGCCTTCGATCGGAAAGGGGATGCTCGTGGCGCGGACGATCGGCTGCCGGCCAGGAGCACGCCCGCCGTCCCGAACGTGCACGTCGTCGCGGTGGAACGTGATGTCCAGCGCGCCGACGGGAAGCTCGGTGCCGCTTCGCTCCGCGACGAGGCGCCGAAGGCGCGATGCGAGCGGCGCTCCTCGTGACTGAATCCCGACGAGCGCAACGTCCTCGAGCGCGGCTGGCTCGGCAGCTCGTTCGATGATCTCGTGCGCGATACGGGACAGCGCCTTGGCGATCGCCTCACCGTCGAGGAGAAGCCTCGCCGTGGCGTCTTCCGGGACGTGCGTCGTCATCTCGCTCCTTTCCGGCCTCGCTGGACCGGGTTAAAGGACTCGCCGCGGCAGTGTACCCGCCGGTGCCGCTACCCCAGTTCTTCCTGTGAATCTCGTTCGCGCGCAGCGCTGGGCGCGCGCCGCGTCCGCGCGCCCGAGCGGACGAGCTCCGGCTCGCCACGCTCCGGAAACGGGATCGTCACGACGTCGAAGTCGCGGGGCACGACGGTGGCCGGAAAGAGCTGCGTCGCCTCCTCGACCACCTGGTGCCCGAAGTAGCGCGTCGAGACGTGGGTGAGGGCGAGCAGCTTGACGCCCGCCTCCCGTGCCACGAGGGCCGCCTCACCCGCGGTCGAGTGCCCGGTCTCTCGCGCCCGCTCGCGCTCGTCGGCGAGGAACGTCGCCTCGTGGACGAGGAGGTCGGCCCCCGCAGCTGCTTCGACGACGGACGCAGCAGGCGCGGTGTCGCCCGTGAGAACGATCCTGCGCCCCGCGCGCGCCTCGCCCAGGACGTCGCCGGGCGTGACGATCCGCCCGTCGGGGAGCGTGACGCTCTCGCCGCGCTGGAGCGCTCCGCGCTCGCGGCCGTCCGGCACCCCGAGTCGCGTTGCCTCGTCGACGTCGAACCGTCCCGGACGTTCGTCCTCGGCGAGGAGGTATCCCACTGCCGTCACACCGTGCTCGACGGGGATCGCCTCGATGGCGAATCCCTCCCGCTCGAGCCGCGCGCCCCCTTCGAGGATCGCGGTCGAGACCGGGTACGTCAGCCGCCCGAAGATGCGCCGCAGTGTCGCGACGAGCTCGTCGAGCCCGGGCGGCCCGTAGATCGTGAGCGGGATCTCCCGTCCACGGAGTGCGAACGTCTTGAGCATCCCCGGAAGCCCGAGGTAGTGGTCGGCGTGGAAGTGCGTCAGGAAGATCTCCTCGAGCTCGGCGAGACCGACGTCGCTTCGCAGGAGCTGGCGCTGCGTTCCCTCGCCGCAATCGAACAGAAGCCGATCTCCGCCGCGGCGCACAAGGGTCGCGCTGAGCGCGCGTCTCGCCGTCGGCATGGAGCCTGACGTCCCGAGGAAGACGACGTCGAGATCCACGGCGGCCGAGTCTAGTCGTCGTCGACTCAAAGACGCGCTTGTGCGAGCCGATACAGATCCCATGCGGCACCTGCGTGCCTACAGCTCCCCCGGGCTCAGGCGTTCTCTGACGCTGCTCCGGGCGTTTCTCGTGGCCTCGGCGGCGGTTCTCGTCGTCGGCGCGATCGCGCTTACCTCCACGCTCTCGGGCGACCTGCGCGAGGCGGCGCTGGAGGACAACGCCCTCGACGTCGCTGCGTATACGGAGGCGGTTCTCGCCCCCACCGTGGTTCGCGGAGGCAAGGTCGTCGTAACGCCTGCCGCGCTGCGTCGCCTCCGAAGAACCGTGCGATTGCCGAACGACGTGCGTGGGCTGAACGTGTACTCGCGTGACGGCCGCCTCGCGTTCTCGACCACACGCCCCGAGCGCGTCGGGCGCCGGCGCACGAGCCCTGATCTGAGACGAACCATCGCATCGGACGCGCCGTCCGCCGAGATCGTCGACCCGCCGGGGAAGGCACCGCCCGTCGTTCGCGTATGGGCGCCGCTCCACTCGGCTCGCGGGCGCGTCGTCGGCGCAACGGAGGTCGCACTCGACGACGACGTCGTGAACGCGATGATCGACGAGGCGACGCGAACGATCTGGCTCGCCGTGGCGCTCGTGTTCGGCGTCCTCTGGCTCGTGCTGGCACTTCTCGTCCGCGGTGCATCGGAGCGGCTCCGTGGCAACACGGACGACCTCGCCGCCCGTTCGCATGACCTCGTCGAGTCCTCGCGCGAGCTCGAGGCGACGCTCCTCGAAACCATCGAGACGCTCAACGCCGCCGTCGAGGCGCGCGACCCGTACACCGCCGGCCATTCGCAACGGGTCCGGCGCGTCTCTCTCGCCATCGGCCGGGAGCTCCGGCTGCCGACGAGGCAGCTCGGGGCCCTGGCCACCGGCGCCCTCTTCCACGACATCGGGAAGATCGGCATGCCCGATTCGATCCTCACGAAACCGGAGAAGCTCGACCGGGCCGAGGCGGCGATCATGCGCGAGCATGTGACGCGCGGCGCCGAAATCGTCTCCCGGATCTCGTCGCTGAAGGACTCCGTTCCCGCGATCCGGCACCACCACGAGCGCTGGGACGGCCTCGGCTACCCCGATCGGCTCACCGGGACGGACGTTCCGATCGAGGCCGCGATCATCGCGATCGCCGATGCCTGGGATGCCATGACGACGGATCGACCGTATGCGACGGCGCTCGGCATGGACGAGGCGATGGCGCAGATCCGCGCGGCTCGAGGCAAGCAGTTCAATCCCGCAGTCGTCGATGCATTCCTCACCGTCGCGCGCAGGCGCCCGGCCGAGATCACGCCCCCCGAGGTACCGCCGGTGACCGCCGCAGTCGCGAGCTGACGCGCTACGCCGGAAAGGCGAGGTCCGTGTAGACCATCTCGCCGCGGAACTTCCTCGCCGCCGGATCCCACGGGAAGAAGATCGCGTTGCGCCATTCGAGGCGCTCGCCCGTCGGCTCGTGCTGGAGCCAGCGAGCCTGATGCGTCGCCGTCACGCGCGCCTCCTCGCTCACACCCTGCGGGCCGATGACGATGTACTCGAGATCGAAGTGGATGTCGGGGAACGCCGTGAGGAGCTCCGTGTAGAAACGCGCCGCGCCCTCGTGGCCCTCCCAGCGCGCTCCGGTGCCCATCACCTCGTAGACACAGTCCTCGGTCAGCGTGGAGATGAGCCCCGGGAGGTCACGGTTGTCCTCCGCGATCGAGTGGGTCTTCCAGAGCTCCCGGATCTCCGCGTACTCGTCGCCGTCGACGGGGCGGCGAAGCAGCTCGAGGATGCGATCCGAGGCCATCGCGGTCCTTCATACCACCCGCGCCGGGTCGACGCCGCAGCTACGGAACGAGCAGCCGCTGGCCGGCGACGATCGTTGCGCCGCTCAACGCATTCGCCTCCTGGAGCTTCCACACGCCTGCGCGTGGATCTCCGCCGTATCGCTCGGCCGCGATCGACCACAGCGTCTCTCCCGCTTGCACGCGATGAACATGCGGCGTCGGCCCGGCCCCCGTGTCGCGGGCGAGAACCGCCCACACGAGAACCGCGACGAGGACGACGATGACGACACGAGCGAACACGTGTTCGCACTATGACACGAACGTGTGTTCGGTGTCAAGGTGGGCTCAGCGTCGCAGGAGCGCCTGCCGCACGACGACCGTGCGGCGCGTGCGGTTCGCCTCCGCGGCGAACTCCACGGTCACCTCGACTCGCCGCGCTCCGAGGGGCGGTCGAAGCGCGACGTTCAGCGCCCGCAGCCCCGCGACGGCGACCGCGCGACAACGCCGACCCGGCTGCCACAGATCGGCCGAGCGCACGCACACCTTGGCGCGCGCGTCCTCCCCCGCACCGATGCGCGTCGTGACCTCTGCGCGTTCTCCGCCGACGGCCACCTTCGTGCCGAGGACCTCGACGCCGGGCGACCACGTGCGCAGATCACCCGCGCAGGTAGACGCCTCGATCGCGGCTTGCACGGCCGCGGCAGACGGTCGGACGGACCCGTCCGCCCGCACGAGTCCGGCCTGGAACCCCGTCCGAAGACCGTCGTCGCGATAGCCGAAGAAGCTCAGGGATGCGACGTCCGGATCACATGCAGCCTCGCGGATGAGCTGGCCGTAGATCGCCGCCTGCATGACCTCGTCCGTCACCGGGACGTTCTCGAGTCCCCGGTACCCGGGTCGCCCGGCCGTGTCCACCTGCCAGCCGACCTCATCCAGATGAAGTCGCAGGCCGTCGAGCGTCGTCGGCTGCGACGTACCTTCGAAGGCATCCCAGAGTGCCTGCTTGAGGCGGTCGAGGTTTGCGAAGCCCGCGTTGGGCCACCCGTAGCCGCGCTCGAGCGGGTCGGTCGCCTCGTTCGGGTACGGATGGAAGCTGAAACCGTCCATGAGAGGGCGCGTACGGCCGCTGCGGCGATACCACTCCCCGAGGGCGCGCAGGAAGCGGACGGGCGACGTGGAGATGTTGTTCCTGGCCGTCGGACGATCGTTTCCACGCGGCGACAGGCCGACGCCGACGACGGAGATCTGCGGATCGACCGCCTTCAGGGTGTCGTAGGCGGCGGCGAGGTACGGCCCGAACGCCGGAGCCGATGCGATCTGACCCGAGGCGTCGAACTGCGGACGCCAGAACGCAGGCTGGTTGGGCTCGTTCCCGATGACGAACTGCTTCACCTCCGGGTAGATCGACGCAAGCACGCCGACGTACGACGCGAACATGCTCGGAGACGCGAGGCCAGCCTCGATTTCGCGCGGCGGATACGGGTAGACCGCGAGGATGACGCGGATGCCCGCCGCCTCGGCACTCGCGATCGCGCGGTCGAGGAGCGGCTTGTCCTGGATGACGACCGACTGACTCGGCACGAAGCGCACGCCGATGACCGTCTGGCGCAGGCCGAGCCCCGCCATCTCGGCATACAGCGCGGCGCCGCCGTCGTCGGCGAACTTGGCGGAGTCGTCGTTCGCACCCACGTCGGCGCCAACGGCGACCGACGCTCCGGCCAGGAGCGCGACGGTGACAACCGTTGCTATAGCGAGGATCCGCATCCCAGTTCCCAACGCGGGCTCCCCACTGCCCGCAGCGAACTCGGAGGCTAGAGGCGAGCGAGAAGTGCGTCAAGCAGGTGCTGCGCCCCGAACCGGACCGGATCGTCCGCCGGGAGGTCCGTTTCCTCGGCAGCAGCAGCGATCGCGTGACGCGCATCGTCGTCGCTCGCGATGCTCGCCGTATTGAGTGCGACACACGCCACGGCTGCCTTCCGCGCCGGCAGGGCGATGCGCTCGTGCAGCTCGACGAGGTCGGCGAGAGGTGGAATCGGATGGCCGGGGCACCCCTCGATCTCGGTCGCCCCGGCGGCGTGGCAGAGAACGAGGAGATGCGGCGTGGCGCCGTGGATGAGCCCCAGCGTCACACCCGAGTACAGGGGGTGCACGAGCGAGCCCTGCCCCTCCACGAACAGAAGCTCGCCGCCACGCCGAGCACCCTCGACCACGAGCCGCTCGGCTGCTCCGGCGAGGAAGTCGGAGACGACCGCATCGACTGCGATGCCCCAGCCTGCGATCGCGATTCCCGTCTGGCCGGTCGGAACGAAGACCGAGGCGAGTCCGCGCCTGCGCGCCTCGAGATCGAGCTCCACCGCGACCGTCTTCTTCCCGATCGCGCAATCCGAGCCCACGGTGAGGACGATGTCGGCCGCGACCTCGAGATTCGCGCCGGTCGGGACATTCAGGCCTACCGGCGGCTTGCGGAGGTCGCGCAGCACGACGCCGTGGGCGAGGGCGAGCTCGGCCAGCTCCGGATCGTCCGAGACGAACTCGTGGAGGCCGCTCTCGACGTCGAGGTTTGCAGTGATGCTCGCCTCCAGCAGCTCACGCCAGGCAGGTGGAAACCGTCCTCCCTGCGTCGCGACGCCGACCACGGCGACGGTCGGCTCGAACGGCAGTGCAGCGTCCACGGTGCCCACGATCGGGATCCCCTCGTGACTCTCTCCCACCCGCTGCGAGTCGACGATGGCCACGACCGGATCAGGCCCGTAGCGAATGATCCCGCGCATCGTCTTCCCGTAGTGCGGGTCGTGTGAGAACCCCTCCCCGAGGATGAGGATCCGACGCGGACGGCTCATGACCGTGCGGCGACTCCCAGCCCCGGTGTGAGCGATGGCGTCTGCACGCCGTCGACCAGCTCGACGCCGGGCCACGGGTCCTCCCGAAGCAGAAGGTTCCCGTCGAGATCGACGTGGTCGCAGAGCGGCGCGACGCAGCACCCCGCCGCGATCCCGAGCCCCGACTCGAGCATGCAGCCGAGCATGACGCCCATCCGGAGGGCGCGTGCGGCATGTGCCATGCGGGTCGCCTCGCGGATGCCGCCCGACTTCCCGAGCTTGATGTTGATGCCGTGCGCAATCTCCGCACACGCCGCGACGTCGGAGAGCGTGTGACAGTCCTCGTCGACGTAGATCGGGATCGGCGAGCGGTCCTTCAACGCCGCCCCTCCCTCGTCCCCGGCGCGAAGCGGCTGTTCGCAGTACTCGACACCGATCTCGGCAAGTTGCGGGAGCGCGTCGAACGCCTCGTCGAGCGACCACCACTCGTTGACGTCGACCATGAGCGGGAGGTCGGTGACGCCGCGGACGGCACGCACGCGCTCCACGTCGTGGCCGTCGCCTCCGCCGAGCTTCAGCTTGAGCCTGCGATACGACCCCGCCGCCTTCTCGGCTCGCCTGGCCATGTCGTCGGGGTCGCCGAGCCAGATCGTCCACGACGTCGGCGGGCCGGTGCGCGGAAGCCCCAGGAGCCTGAACACCGGAACACCGAGGAGCTTCCCCTGGAGATCGTGGAGCGCGCCGTCGAGGGCCGACTTCGCGGCCTGTTCGCCCGGGATCGCCGCGAGACGCTCGCCGATGTCCTCGAGCGCGAAGGGATCCTCGCCGACGAGCCCGCCGTGGTCGTCGACGAACCTGAGCGCCGACTCCGCCGACTCGTCGTAGCGCTCGATCGGCGCCGCCTCGCCGTAGCCCGTGACCCCCTCGTGGGTCAGGGCGACATGCACGACATCCGCGTAATCGGCCGCCTCACGTGCGATGACGAACGTCTCGGCGAGTTGCAGGCGGACGATGCGGGCATCCACGTCCATTTCGCGAGCGTACACTGGCCTCTCCCCGCGCCCGTAGCTCAGGGGATAGAGCGCGCGCCTCCGGAGCGCGAGGTCGCAGGTTCGAATCCTGCCGGGCGCATGACCCGCTCGACGCACGCCTACGGCTCGGATCCGAGCCAGTTCGGGGAGCTCTTCCTCCCCTCCGGCCCCGGGCCGCATCCCGTTGCGGTCGTCGTGCACGGCGGGTACTGGCGGGCCAGGTACGACCGCTCGCTGATGGACGACCTCTGCGCCGACCTGGCGGCGCACGACCTTGCGGCGTGGAATCTCGAGTACCGCCGCGTCGGCGCCGGTGGTGGGTGGCCGGCGACCTTTCTCGACGTTGCCGCAGGGATCGATGCGCTGGCCGACATCGATGCGTCGCTCGATCTCGTCCACGTGCTCGCGGTCGGCCACTCGGCCGGAGGCCACCTCGCGTTCTGGGCCGCAGCACGGCCGACGTTGCCAGCCGACGCGCCCGGCGCCGATCCTCGAGTCCCGATCCGAGCCGCGGTCTCGCAGGCCGGGATCCTCGACCTCACGCTGGCCGCCGATCTCATGCCGTCGTCCGCACCGACCCGGGCGCTGCTCGGCGACCCGGCCGACCACTCCGAGCGCTACGTGCTCGCTTCGCCCCGCGAGCGGCTACCGCTGGGCATCCCGCAGCTCGTGCTCCACGGTGACCGCGACGACGCCGTCTCGATGCGCATCGCGACGAGCTACGCGACGGCTGCCCGGGAGGCCGGCGACCCGTGCGAGCTCCGCATCCTCTCCGGTACCGGTCACTTCGAGCACATCGATGCCGGGTCGGACGCCTGGCACATGGCGCGCGACTGGCTGATCGCTCAGGCGATCGCCGCGCGCAGCTGAGCGACGAAGCGCTCGAGCGCCGCCGGCCCCTCCTCGGCTGCGAGCAGGGCGGCCGAGCCGACGACGACGCCGTCCGCGAGCTCGGCCGCGGCCGCCGCCTGCTCCGGAGTCGAGATCCCGAAGCCGGCGTAGAGCGGGACGTCCGTGTGCGCGCGTGCCCGCTCGACGAGCGGAGCCAGCGCGGGTGAGAGCTCCGC
Organism: uncultured Gaiellaceae bacterium; assembly: GCA_963833725.1. Classification (GTDB taxonomy): domain Bacteria; phylum Actinomycetota; class Thermoleophilia; order Gaiellales; family Gaiellaceae; genus GMQP-bins7. The sequence goes on along the minus strand of CAWHYV010000013.1, from coordinate 43,209 downwards.
CCGGGCGCCGGTCGTGCCCGCGACGGTGACGAGGTAGAGCCAGCCGTCCGTCTCCCGTGCGGCGAGCGCGATCCGCGCGTCCGTCGACGTAGGCGCGACCAACTGCACGCGCCGGATCTCGGAATGGACGTCGACGGGAAGGTCGGCGACGATGAGCGACGACGCACCGGCGGCTTTGGCATCGGTGGCAAATCGATCCCAGCCGTAGGCCTCGAGGAGCGAGGCATAGGTCATCGGCACGAGCGGCACGGCGACGCGCTCGCGGATCGCGCGGAGATTCTCGAGGCACTCGGTGGTCCTCATCCCTGCAGCGAGCGCCCGCTCGGCTGCGCGCCGGATCACAGGGCCGTCTGCGAGCGGGTCGGAGAACGGGAAGCCGACCTCGATCAGGTCGGCGCCGCCCTCCTCCGCGGCACGCGCGAGGCCCGGCGTGTCAGGGCCGGCCATCAGATAGATCACGAGCTTCTTCAGTGGGAGAGCACCTCGGCGAGGTCTTTGTCACCGCGGCCGGAGAGCCCGACGAGGACGAGCTCGGCGTCGATGTCGAGTGCGCGAGCGAGCGCATGCGCAGGCTCGAGCGCGGGCAGGATGCCCTCGGTCTCCGCGAGGCGATGGAACGCCGAGAGCGCCTCCTCGTCGGTCGCCGTGACGTACTCGGCGCGACCCGAGTCGCGCAGCGCCGCGTGCTCCGGGCCGACTCCCGGATAGTCGAGGCCCGCGGAGATCGAGTGCGCATCGAGCACCTGACCGTCTTCGTCGGCGAGCACCGAGGAGCGCGCGCCGTGCAGCACCGCGGGCCGTCCCGAGCCGAGGCTGGCGGCGCCGGCGGCCTCCACCCCGACGAGCCGCACCTCCGCATCGTCGAGGAAGCCCGCGAAGAGGCCGATCGCGTTCGATCCTCCGCCCACACAGGCGACGACGGCGTCGGGGAGCCGGTCGTAGCAAGCGAGCATCTGCGACCGAGCCTCGCGGCCGATCACCGCTTGCAACTCTCTCACTATGCTCGGGTACGGCGCCGGCCCGACGCACGAGCCGATGAGGTAGTACGTCGTCTCGACGTTCGCGATCCAGTCGCGAATCGCCTCGCTCGTCGCCTCCTTGAGGGTCTTCGTGCCGAACTCGACGGCTGACACTTCGGCACCCAGCAAGCGCATGCGCTCCACGTTGGGGTGCTGCCGGCGCATGTCCTCGGAGCCCATGTAGACGACGCAGTCGAGCCCGAAGCGCGCGCATACGGTCGCCGTCGCGACGCCGTGCTGTCCTGCGCCGGTCTCGGCCACGATCCGCCGCTTTCCGAGGCGCGATGCGAGGAGGATCTGCCCGAGCGCGTTGTTGATCTTGTGCGCCCCGGTGTGGTTCAGGTCCTCGCGCTTGAGGACGATGCGCCGGCCCTTCGGTGCGAAGCGCTCCGTCTCGTAGAGCGGGCTCGGACGTCCGACGTACCGCTCGCCGAGGCGGTCGAGCTCCTCGCGGAACGCGGGGTCGGCCGTCGCCTCGGCCCACCCGCGCTCGAGCTCGTCGAGCGCGGGAATCAGCGTTTCGGGGACGTAGCGGCCGCCGTACGCCCCGTAGGTCTCGGTCGTCATCGCGCAGCCGCCACGTAGGCGCGGATGCGCTCGTGATCCTTGACGCCCGGCGAGACCTCGAGGCTCGAGCTCGCGTCGACGGCCCACGGGCGAACCGTCTCGATCGCCTCGCGGACGTTCTCGGGACCGAGACCGCCGGCAAGCATCAGCCGTCCCTCCACCTTGCGGGCGCGGTCGAGATGCGTCGGGTCGGCCTCTCGCCACGGCAGGTCGACGACGCGGGCGACCTCGCTGACCGTCGCGCAGGAGCACGCCGTCGCGGCCGCGAACCTTCCCGCCCTCGGCCGGGTAGAGCTGGACGAGGTCGGCGTCCCCCTCTGGCGTGCCGACCACGACCGCAACGGACAGCATGGTGTCGGGCACCGCGAGAACGGCCGGGGCTCGACGCGGGCTCGCATCGACGAGCACGAAGCCGCCCATGTCCGCGCCGGCCTCGGCCGCAGCCGCCACGTCTTCCTCCCGAGTCAATCCGCAAACCTTGACGAGCGGCCGCGAGACGAGCTCCGCGAGCTTCGCGGCGGGATCAGGCGCGCGCATGAGCGTCGAGCCGACCAGGATCGCGTCCGCCCCGGCGAGCTCGGCGGCGGCACCCTGAGCGCGTGACTCGATCCCGCTCTCGGCGACCACGACGCGATCCCGCGGCGCCCGTGCGACGAGCCGGAGCTGCTCCGTACGATCGATGTCGAAGGTGGAGAGATCGCGTGCGTTGACCCCGATCACGGGGGCGCCGAGAGCAACCGCGCGGTCGAGCTCGTCGGCGTCGTGCGCCTCGACGAGCGTTTCGAGTCCGAGGTCGGCAGCTGCGGCGAGCAAGCGTCGGACCGACATCGTCGTCGAGGTCGCGCAGGAGCAGAAGCACCGCGTCCGCGCCGGCCTCTCGTGCCGTCTGCGAGATCCGCCTCGGTCGAGAAGAAGCCCTTCGCGAGAAGCGGCAGCGACGCAGATGCTCGTGCGGCACGCAGATCGTCCCACGTCCCGCCGAAGCGCTCGTCCACGAGGATCGACACCGCCGCCGCGCCGGCACGTTCGTACGCAGCCGCGATCTTCGCCGGATCCGCGTCGGGTCGCAGGTCGCCCGCAGACGGCGACCGACGTTTGACCTCGGCGATCGCGGCCGAGCCCGGGACGGCGCAGCGCATCTTCGAAACGTCCCATCACGGGGATTCTCGCGAGAACGCGACCAGCGCATCGAGTCGTGCCGCCGCCCGCCCGCTGTCGATCGCCTCTTCGGCCACGGCGAGACCCTCGCGGAGATCCGCGGCGTGGCCCGCAGCAGCGATGGCTCCAGCCGCGTTGAGCACGACCGCAGAACGCGTTGCCCCACGTGCTCCGGAAAGCACCTCGTGCGCCGTACGCGCATTCGCGTCCGGCGTGCCCCCGGAAAGCTCGGCTGGATCGCACCGGGCGATCCCGAGATCGGCCGGATCGACGACGCGCTCGCGAACGTTGCCCTCCGCGACCTCGAAGACGAGGTTCGGACCGGCCGGGGAGAGCTCGTCGATGCCGAAGGCGCCGTGCACGACGAACGCGCGGCGCGCGTCGAGCACGGCGAGAGCGTCCGCGACGGTGCGCGCGACGTCGGGCGCGTACACCCCGAAGACGCCCGCGCGTGCTCCTGCCGGGTTCGTCAACGGGCCGAGCACGTTGAAGATCGTGCGCGTTCCGAGCTCACGCCGAACCGGCGCGGCGTGGCGCATCGCCGGATGATGCGACGGCGCGAACATGAATCCGAACCCGAGCGTGTCGATCGACTCGGCGATCCGCTCGGGCGGCTGTTCGAGCGTGAAGCCGAGCGCCTCGAGCACATCCGCGGATCCCGACACCGAGCTGACTGCGCGATTGCCGTGCTTCGCGACGGCTGCGCCTGCAGCCGCGGCCACGATCGCCGCGGTCGTCGAGATGTTGAACGTCCGCGCGCCGTCACCCCCCGTGCCGACGACGTCCACCACGTCCGTCCGTGTGGGCCGCACCTCGAGGACGTGCGCGCGCATCGCCTCGGCGCAGCCCGCGATCTCGTCCGCCGTCTCCCCCTTTGCCCGCAACGCGACGAGAAAGCCGCCGATCTGCGCGGATGTCGCCTCACCGGCCATGATCTCGCCCATGACCCCGCGTGCCTCCTCGCGGCGCAGGTCATGGCCGTCGAGGAGTGTCTGAATCGCAGCCTGGATCACGGTCGGGCGAGAGTGTCCCTGACAGCGTCGACGAGGCGCTCGACGTCCGCCTCGTCGTTGTACGGCCCGATGGACACGCGGAGGAGCGTCGTGTCCTCCCACTCGTAGACGGGCACCTCCACCCGGTGCTCCTCGTAGAGCCGACGCGCGAGCTCGAGAGGATCGGACGTACGCACCGTGAGGGCGCGCATGAGCGGAGCGCGTGCGCCGCGGAGCGGGCGGAGTCCGTACGGGGCGAGCAAGCTCTCCGTCTCGTCGGCGAGGTCGCGCGCGCGACCGAGATCGAAGGACTCGTGCAGCTCGATCGCCTTCGGCACGGCCAGATACGCGGCGGGGTCCCGCGTTCCCTGCCAGCCGTGCCGCTCTCCGAAGTCGGCGTCTTCGCGATACCCCCAGCTGATCACGAGCGGCTCGACCCACTCCTGGTGCTCGGGCCGTGCCCACAGGAAGCCCGAGCCCTTCGGCGCGCACAACCACTTGTGGCAGTTTCCTGCGTAGATGTCCGCGCCCACCGCCTCGACGTCGAGCGCGACGTGGCCAGGGACATGCGCGCCGTCGACGATCGAGAGGACACCCGCGCTCCGCGCCGCCTCACAGATCTCCTCGACCGGGAGCACGAGCGCCGTCGGCGACGTGATGTGCGAGACGACGATCGCCCGCGTGCGGATTCCGATGCTTGCGATCAGCTCGTCCGGCTCGACGAGCACGACGTTCGCGCGGATGAAGCCGAGCGTCCGCAGGATCGCGCCGTACTCGTGCTTCGTGGTGAGGATCTCCTCCTCCGGCCTGATGCGCAACGAACGGATCACCGCGTTCAGCGCGGAGGTCGCGTTCTGCGTGAAGACGAGATCGTCCACGCGCGCGCCGACGTAGTCGGCGAGGGCGGCGCGGGCAGCGAGCATCGCCTTCTCGAAGCGACGGACGAAGAAGTCCGTGGGCTCGCGCTCGAGCTCCCGCTGGAGCCGCTGATACTCGTCGAAGACCTCGACCGGGCATGCGCCGTAGCTGCCGTGATTGAAGTACGAAACCTCCGGGTCGAGGAGAAAGCCCTCACGCATGCCCGGCTAGTGTCCCACGGTGCGCGGACTCCTTTCGACGTACTTTCCGCCGCTTCCGCGTTCGGTGATGACCCTCCAGGTGGGCGGCCTGATCAATGCATTCGGCAACGGGATGGTGATCCCGTTCATGTTCATCTACCTCCACAACGTGCGGGGGATCGCGCTCGGCGTCACCGGGCTCGTCGTCGCGACGCATGCGGTCGTGAGCCTCGTGGCCGGTCCCGTCTTCGGATCGCAGATCGATCGCTTCGGCGGGAAGCGGATGCTCGCCCTGTCGCTCGCGATCCTCACCGTCGGATACGCCGGCTACGCGCTCGTCCACGAGCCATGGCAGGGCTTTCTCGTCGCGATCGTCAGCGGGATCGGCGTCGGGGGCTTCTGGCCGTCGCAGTCGACGCTGATCACGGGCCTCACGCCCGCCGACCAACGTCCATCCGCATTCGCGATGCAGCGCGTCGTCATGAACCTCGGCATCGGCCTCGGCGCGCTCACCGGCGGCCTCATCGCGACGACCGACTCACCCGGCACCTTCAGCGCCCTCTTCCTGCTCGATGCGGTGACGTTCCTCGTCTACGCGTGCGTGATGTACGCGCTCGTGCCCGAGCCCGACCTCCACGACGGCGGTCGTGCCGGCCGCAGCGGCTCGTATCGCGAGGTGCTGCGGCATCGACCCTTCGTCGCGGTCATCGCCCTCAATGCGCTGTTCATCTTCGCCGGCTTCTCCGGGTTCGACGTGCTCCCGGTGTACGCGAAGAACGAAGCGGGTCTCGACGAGACGCAGATCGGGCTCCTGTTCCTCGTCAACACGCTCGTCATCGTCTTCACACAGCTCCCGATCGCCCGACTCGCACGGGGCCGTCGACGGATGCCGACGCTCGCGCTCTTCGGGCTCCTCTGGGCCGGCGCGTGGCTCCTCGTACCGATCGCCGGCGCCGCGACCTCGCAGACGGCGTTCGTCGTCCTCGTCGTCGTGATGGTCGTGTTCGCGATCGGCCAGTGCCTCCACGGAGCCGTCGCGGGTCCGCTTGCAGCCGACCTCGCGGAGCCGCGCCTCATGGGTCGGTACATGGCACTCAACGCCCTCTCGTGGCAGGTCGGATTCGCCCTGGGTCCTGCTCTGGGCGGCGCAGGGCTCGCTGTCTCGCCGAACGGGGTCTGGATCGCGGCCGCGGCGCTCTGCGCGATCGGCGCCGCATGCACGCTCCTCGTCGAAGGCGCGCTCCCCGTACGCGCGAGGCGAACTCCCATGCCCGCAGTCGCCGCGACGTAGACGAGGCAGGCACGCGGGCTACAATCAAGAACATGGCGTTGACGAAGGACGACCCGCTGAGTACCCATGCCGAGCCTCCCTCGCATCCGTCGTTTGCGCGCCCGTGGCGGCTCGCCGGTCATCTCGCCGGCGCCGATCGTCCACGAGCTCGCCGCTAGCGGGCTCACCTGGGTCAACGTCGTCTCGCCCGACGTCGAGATCGCGCAGGAGCTCGCCGAGCGCTTCGGCTGGCACCCGCTCGACGTCGAGGACATCGTCTCGAAGCGCCAGCGCCCGAAGATCGACGACTACGAGGACGAGGGCTACCTCTTCGCCGTCCTGCACTTCCCGTTCTACGACAATCAGGTCCAGCGGCTGAACGCCGCCGAGCTCGACGTCTTCGTCGGCCACGACTACGTGGTGACGATCCCCAACCGCGAGCTCCGTCCCGTCAATCGGCTGTTCGCGCGCTGCGAGGACGACCAGCAGTTCCGCGAGCAGCTCTTCGCCCGTGGTTCGGGACGCCTGCTGTACGAGATCCTCGACGACCTCTTCGACTACTGCTTCCCGATCCTCGACAAGATCGCCCACAAGCTCGACGGGATCGAGGACGAGATGTTCGAAGGGCGCTCGCAGGAGGTCGTCCGCGGCATCTCCAACGTGAAGCAGGAGATCATCTCGTACCGCAAGATCATCAAGCCCGAGCGCTCGACGCTCCGCGTGCTCGAGCGCCGCATCGAAGCCTTCCTGCCCGAGGACCTCGAGGACTACTTCGACGACATCGTCGACTCGGCCGAGCGGATCTGGGACCTCCTCGACAACTACAAGGAGGTCGTCGACGGGCTCGAGTCGACGAACGAGTCCGTGCTCGCGCATCGCCAGAACGACGTGCTGCGCCTCCTCACCGTCATCAGCGTGACGATCCTCCCGCTGACGCTGGTGACGGGGCTCTTCGGCATGAACGTCCTCTTTCCCGGTGAGGGGACGCACGAGGCGTTCTGGGTCATCGTCGTCGCGCTGCTCGTGATCTCGGCCGCGACGCTCGGCTTCTTCCGCTGGAGGCGCTGGCTCTAGGAAGGGAGCCAGCCGTCGCGATAACGCGTCGGCTGGGACTCGGGGAATCGCGCGTACGGCTCGTCGCCGTCCTCGTCGAGCGCTCCCGCACCATGCTTCGTCGCCGTGGCGTCGAGCGGGAAGCGGATGCCGTCGCCTCCCCGCGACCCGATCGCGAGCACGACGGAGGACCCGCCGGCGGCGCCGACGATCGTGTGGTCGGTCCACGGCGGGCAGTGCACGAAGTCCCACTGTCCCAGGCGACGCTCCTGACCCTCGACGATCAGCACGCACTCACCCGCGAGCACGAGAAAGCCCTCCTGCGCGTCCTCTCCGTGGTACACGCTCATCGGCTCCCCAGGCCCGAGCACGAACAGGTTGACGCCGAACTGCGGGAACATCACCTCGGCGGATGCCTCCTGCTCCCACCAGCCCGTGAACGGGAGGAGCTCACCGCGCCCGTCGCGATGGATCCAGCGGGCGTCGCGGGCGTTCACGACGAACCACCCAGCTCCGGCGGGCGTGAGTCCGACATCGGTCTGTTCCAGCGGGGTCTCGGGGATCACCGCCCGAGCATAGTGAAGGCCGGAACCCCCGCCGCATCGGGGTTCCGGCCCTGGTGCCACCACTCGCTAGAGAAGGATCCGCAGTGCCGTTTCGGGCGGGCAGCCGCGGTGCGTCAGGGAAGACGCATCGTGGAGATCGATCTCCACATGGGAGGCCAGAACGAGCGCCGATCCGATGTCGTATCCGGAGCGAACGAGCTCTTCGAAGCGCCACCGGAGTATCGCTTCTGCCTCCGTCTCGTCGATCAATTCGAACTGGGCCGCAGTCACGCGCCGCCTCCCTCGTCGTCTTCGTCTACAGGGTCACAGTTCAGCGTCATCGGTTCGCGACAGCGCCCGCTTGAGGTCCAGCGTCGCCGCGCCGAAGGTCCGGTTTGCCGGAGAGGGCCTCCCTCGGACGAGGGAGGCCCTACCTCGGACGGGTGACGACGGCGCGATCGGGCTCCCACGCCACGCGACAGCGGCCCCACATACCGCGCCGGTCGTCGCGTGCCTCAGCGACCGCGTCGAGGAGATCGTCTGCGTACGCGCCCTCGTCACCGCCGTGGAAGTACGGCGTCGCCGCACCGCGGCGAACGAGCTCCAGGTTCACGTTGACAGCGGCCGCGTGGACGTACCGCAGCAGCCGACCGTATCGATCAGCGTCGTCGAGACGCGAGTCGCTCTCGAGCTCGATGGCGGTCCCGCGCGGAGCAAGTCGCTCGAGCTCCCTCAGCGCCTCACGCGCGTAGCACTCGCCCTCTCCGAGCTCGGGAGCGTCGATCTGGACGAGACGAATGCGGTCGCCCGAGCGCACATCGAGCGTGTCGCCGTCCCCGACGCGTGCGACGATCGCGCGTTCGCGCCCAGAGCTGTCGTGTGCCGGCGCGCAGCCGACGACCGCGAGTGCCAGCAGGACGCCGGCGAGCGCTCTCAGCTCAAACGTTCGGCAGGTCGTCGAGACCGGCCCGCTTGGCCCTGTCCTTGCGATCCGTCAGCCACGCGAACAGAAGGAGGCCTCCGCAGACCACGACGATCGCCGCTCCGAGCCCGGTCCTCACCCAGATCGCGTCGAAGATCAGGATCCCAACCACACCGAGGATGAGAATCCCGATCGCCGCAGCCGCCAGTTTCAATCCGTAGCTCATCCTCTCGCGAGTCTACGAGGGCGAGCACCCGGCGCGCAAGGTGGTAGAAACGCGACGTGACGAAACCTCTCTGGGCGCCGTGGCGGCTCGAGTACATCGCACAGGCCGACGAGCAGGACGGCTGTGTGTTCTGCCTCGAGGCGGAGGGCGCCCTCGACGCGGCCGAGTCGCTGCGCGTGTACGAGGGAGAGACGGCCATCGCCTTGCTGAACAAGTTCCCGTACTCCTCCGGGCATCTCATGGTGGCGCCACGACGCCACATCGGGTCGCTCGGAGAGCTGAAGGACGACGAGGCGCTGGAGATCCACCGTCTCGCCGCAGCAGCCATCGACGTCCTGACGCAGGCGTACGGGGCAGGAGGTTTCAACCTCGGCTGGAACCTCGGGCGAATCGCGGGCGCGGGCATCGCCGACCACATCCATCTCCACGTCGTTCCACGGTGGGGCGGCGACACGAACTTCATGCCCGTGCTCGCCGACGTCAAGGTGCTTCCCGAGCACCTTCTGGAAACGCGAGATCGGCTTCGCGAGTCGTGGCCGGCTAGCTAGCGGCCGAGCGGCGCGAGAGCCTTCCAGGCGCGCGGCGGCGTCGTCATCCAGTCGTACAGGCTCACGCCGATCGTCGAGCCGTCGTCCGAGACCGCCGCCGCGAAGCCATCGAGCTCCTCCTGCCCCAGTCGATCGGCCACGCCTCCGGCGACGTGGATCGGGACGTCGGGGTTGCCGGTGTTCGCCCGAAGGAGCCTGAGCGCACGCGTGACGTACCCGTACGTCGCATCGAAACCCTTGATGCTGCCGCCCGTGTAGACCATCGGCACGAAGGCGTCCGTCGTCTCGGCGAGCTCCCTCCACGGGAATCCCGGCCAAGTGGCCGGACGCCGCTCGAGACCGCGCGGATTGAACGGGATGACGGCCGTGGGCGTGTCGCCGGCTGCGTCACGAAGCTGACGCGCCAGTGCGACGGCCCGGCGCGAGCGCAGCGAGACGTTGCGCAGCGCCGTCGACTCGACGTCGAGCGCGACGCCGTCGAAAGCTCCGCCGGAGGGCGTGCGGAACGCAAGCATCGCGAGCGCGCGTCGTTGATCGAGCGCCGGCTTCACATGACCCGGCAGGTACCAGGCCACGGCACGGACTCCGCGCGCGTGCAAGGCGTCGACGAGTCGTCCAAGACGGACGGGATCCACGACGTCGACCGACGCGCCGTAGTTCGCGGTCTCGAGCCAGACCGTCTTCACACGCCGTGCGGTCATGCGCTGCGCCGTTCTCTCCGGTGCTGCGTACAGCGGCCCGTCGTAGATGTCGACCCAGGTTCCGAGGCCGCCGAAGACGGACGCACTGTCACGTTCCGCCGCTGGCGCCCGTGTGACACCGATCGAACCGATTGCCACGGCCAGCAATGCGCAGATCGCGATCCGTCCCACGCGGCCACTGTACGGGCGCGCCATGAGGACGATGTCAAGACCGGTAGGCGTACCTCGAGACGACTGCGAGTCGGCGTGACTGTCCCGCTCCTCACCTGCGGGCGCCGACAGAGCGAGCAGTCGTATCTCGGCCACCAGCCGAGCGCGCAATCGCATGTTGGCGGCCTCGGTTGGGGTGACGATTCCAAGTCGGAGAGCGACACACGCCGGGCGAGTCCGGCCCGTTGCGCACTCGGGTCGAACCGGCCGTCCCGGACGTGGCACGTCGTGGCGCGTGCGAACGAGCTCTACAACTGGCGAGCCGCGGAGGCCGATTCCAGCTACCTGGCTAAGATCCTCGGCGCGCGGACGTAGCTCAGTTGGTAGAGCACTGGCTTCCCAAGCCATGCCGCCCGAGCAGACCCTCGACGAGGCTCGACGGCGGACGCCTTCAGCGGCGCGAAAGTGGGAACGCGTCCTATCCGTTGCCGCGCACCACGTTGTGCAGCTCGTAAAAGCTCTGGCGGCTCGGCTGCTCCGCGGCCGTCGTCTGGTTTGGGAAGTCCTCGGGCGCGAGCGTCGCCAGGTTCTCGCCGATGAAGCGCTCAGCCTGCTCTTGCGACTCCCAAATGTCGAAGATGCGGAAGACGCCGTCCTCGTCGTCGAAACCGGCGGAGTGAGCTACCAGGCCGTCGATCGGCCCATCGCCGACTTTGCTCGCCACCCAGTCGTAGTTCTCTGTCGAACGGTCGCCGATTGCGAACTCCTGAACGAAAGCAACGGCCATCCTGGCCTCCTCGAGTGGGGAGCTTCGATCATAGGAGACCAAGCCTGCACGCACCCGCTTGTGCTCTTTGCGTAGCAGCGCTGCTACGGACGCCGCAGGCGGTAGATGTTGAGCGCCAGATCGCCGTCGAGACGACGTACCTCGGACGATCCGCGTACATCCGCGAACGCGCCCGTCCCTCCGACGACAGGAATCTTCTGGCCGACGACAGAGATCACACCTCCGGCGCGGATGGTTCCCCCCGGGAGCTTGACCGTGATCGTGATGCGCAAGCGTGGCGTGTCGAGGAGCGTGGCGACCGCGACGTCGGACCCGACGAGCGCACCCTTCGGCCGCCCGAACTGGGCCACGCCGTTTCGCAGCTCGGATCTCTCCAGGAAGACGTCGCCCTTGCTCGGCGTCCCCTTCGGCGCCTTGTCCGTTAGCGCACGGACGCTCATGGTCTTCGATACGAGCGTGATCGTCTGCGTTCGCGGCTGCGCCGCTGTTGCCGGCATCGCCATGAGCAGGGCGCCGATCAGCATCGGAGTGAGCCACTTCATGGTCAGAGGACGTCATCGGTCGAGCAGGCCCAGGACGGCATCCCTCGCCGTAGGTTCATACCAAGCCCTCGCGCACCCGCCACTCGTGCTCTCGGAGCATCCGTCAGCAAGCGGGCGGCGGGGGTCGAACCCGTGACCTTCGGCTTGGGAAGCCGACGCTCTACCAACTGAGCTACGCCCGCGCAGGAGCCGCAGGATACCCCATCGTTCTGCGTCTCCTGATACCTCCTGGGGATTGAATGACTGACTTCCCAAGCCGAAGGTCACGGGTTCGAATCCCGTCGTCCGCTTCCAGGATCGATGCGGCTTGGAGTCGCACATTCACCCGCCATCGCGTCTCCGTTCTTCCCGATCCGCAGATAGAGCGTAGGATGGGGGCCTACCTATCCTCTCTTTCCGCCTTGACCGCCGTGGCCACTGCGCCAAGGGCGGCGGAAGCGAGGTACCGATGCAGGTCACGCGCAGTTTGCGAGCGAAGATCCGCAGGTGGCTGGGACTTCTCGGCAGGGATTCGGTCAAGGCCCCGTACGGCCATGGGGCACGGTAGCCCGCGGGCATCGCGTCATGATCGAAAGCCTGCCCAAGCACCTTTCAGCGCTCACCAAGGCGCAGCTTCGACGTGCCAGGGACCGTCGCGACGCTCGCATGTCGACCCTCTTCCGGCGCTGGCCGGCGCTGAGCAAGATGGAGATGAGCGAGCTGCGGAGGCTGAGTGATGAGCGCCAACAGCTCGCGAAGCATGTCGGCGCCCTTCGCCGTCTCCACAGGCTGCGAACTCCGAAAGATCCCGAAATCGTCGAAGCGCTCTAGTCCGCTGTTACTCCGATCAGGAAGGATCACCGCATGAGCATCGTCGTTCGCTTCAACCCCACGAACCTCACGAAGGAGATGTACGACGAAAGCCTCCGGCGGCTCAAGGAGACCGGCGAATGGCCCCCCGACGGCCTGGGCTACCACGTTCTGTTCGGGTCGGAAAACGACCTGCACGTCAGCGAGATCTGGGACTCGCGGGAGCAACTGCTGGCGTTTGGTGAACGGCTGATGCCCATTCTCAGCACCATCGGTATCGAGTTCTCCGGCGACCCCGACATCTTCGAGATTCACAACGAGATCAGGCGTTAGGACGCTGCGTCAGGCCTGGCCCACTCGTAGCCGCGAGTCCCGCCTACGCGCGGGTGATCTCGACCCTCTTCGCGCCCTCCAGCCTCATGCGTCGGCAAACGGCGAAGAAGGCGTCGGCGTCGTAGAGCCGCGCGAAGACGTTCACTGCGATCGGCCCCTCGGGCATCGAGGGCGTCGCGTCGAGATCGTAGAACCAGCAAACCTCCGAATAGTCCTCGTCGATGCCATAACCCGAGCCCTTCTCGACCGTGAGAAACGCGACATCGCCAGGCCCGACGATCGTTGTCGCATGCTCGCGGGGTGGCCAGAGCAGCACCGGAAGGACGAGGTAGACCTCGCTTCCCGAATAGATCCCGTGACGCGCAGATCCGGAGGCGGGCAACGCGTCCAGGACGGCGCGGCACGTCTCCGGCGCCTGCTCTCGCAGTAGCCGCGCCGACGCGGCGACTCCTTCGTCGGGGAAGCGGAAGACGATCTCGTCCTGCACGCGCACTGCATACCACGCCGCCCGCCCCAGGCCAAGCGAGCGTTGCGGTGAGGAGTCGCTCGCTCACGCTCTCCCGCCCGTATGCTCGGCCTCGTGGTTCCAGACGACGAGTTCGCGACGATGGTCGCGGACGCAAATCGTCTCCGCGCGGCGGTCAGAAAGCTCGGAACGAGCGGTTCCGACATCGACTCGAACGTTCGCGCACGGCTCTACTGGAATCCGAAGGTCCCGGACGTTCCGGAAGGTCAGGAAGGACTCGCCGACGAGATCTACGCGCTCCTCGACGGCTCGAGGCTCTCGTCTGCGCAGGCGGCTCAACTCGAGCGCGAGTACTTCCCCCCGCGCAGGCATCCCTGAGCCCACCTGAAACGCCATGCCCGACGAGCCATTCACCGACGACGAGATTCGCGCCTTCACGATCGGCGAACTGCGGGAACACAACGCGACGATCCATCTGGCGGAGTACGACCCCGAGTGGCCGCGGCTCTTCGAACGCGAGGCGACGCGGATTCGCGAGGCGCTCGGAGACCGGGCGCTTCGGATCGAGCACGTCGGCTCGACATCGGTACCCGGGCTCGCAGCCAAGCCGGTGATCGACATCGATCTCGTCGTCGCCGACTCCTCCGACGAGGAAGCGTACGTCCCTCTTCTCGAGGCCGCCGGGTACGTCCTGCGCATCCGCGAACCGGACTGGTTCGAGCACCGGTTGTTCAAGGGGCCGGACACGAACGTGAACGTGCATACGTTCTCCGCCGGTTGCGAGGAGGTCGAGCGCATGGTCGCGTTCCGCAACTGGCTCCGCACGAACGACGACGACCGCGATCTGTATCTCAACGCGAAACGTGAGCTTGCAGCGCGCGAATGGAAGTACGTGCAGAACTACGCCGACGCGAAGTCGACTGTCGTCGAGGAGATCAACGCGCGAGCGCAGTCCGGGTAGGGCAGGCTTCAGTCGCAGACGGCTCGCTGAACCACCACGAGCGGGCCTTCAACCCCTGAGACACCGGTAGCCGTACACGCGTGCACCGTGAAGGCGTCAGTATTCGCGGGCCACCACGTCATCAATCGAGAGGAGCCTCTTGAACGCGCGAGCTACAACGCTGGAGCAGCGGATGGTCCGGCCGAAGATCAAGCCCTTCAAGCTCCTCGTGTCCTGGCTCGTCGCAGCCGCCGCACTCTTCGTCGCGGCGTGGATCGTGCCGCACGTCGAGATCCAGACCTTCCTGGGAGCCGTCGTCGTCTCCCTCGTCATCGCCGTCCTGAACGCGCTGGTCATGCCGGTCGTCGCGGCGATCAAGCTGCCGCTGACGCTCGTTCTCGGCTTCCTCATCGTCCTCGTCCTCGATGCGCTCATGCTTCTCGCGGCGTCTGCCCTCACGGACAACGCGATCGAGGTGGACAGCTTCTGGTGGGCGCTTCTCACGGCGCTCATCGCCTCGGCCGTCACGGTCGTCCTCGACGTCCTGTTCGGGACGAACGACGACGACACGTACACGCTGCGCGTGATCGAGCGGATCGCGCGCCGGTCGGGCGAGCGCGTGGAGACCGATGTACCGGGGATCGTGTTCCTCGAGATCGACGGGCTCGCACTGCCCGTCCTCCAGCGCGCCATGCGTGACGGCAACGCACCGAACATGGCCCGCTGGGTCGCCGACGGCGACCATCGCTTCGCCGAGTGGGAGCCGGATCTCTCGTCGCAGACCGGTGCGAGCCAGGCCGGAATCCTCCTCGGCTCGAACGAGAACATCCCGGCGTTCCGCTGGGTCGAGAAGGCGACGGCGACGACGATGGCGTGCTCCGCACCTGCGGACTGCGCCGAGCTCGAGCGTCGTCATGCCACCGGCGTCGGGCTGCTCACGGACGGGGGCGCGAGCCGCGGAAACCTCCTCTCGGGCGAGGCAGAGCACGTGATCCTCACCGTGAGCCGCATGGAAGCCGAGAAGGGCGCGAACCCCGGCTACCGCGCGTTCTTCTCGAACGGCTTCAACGTGACGCGCGTGCTCGTGCTCTTCGTCTGGGAGGTCTTCCTCGAGTGGACAGCGGCACTCCGTGCGGTCCGTCGCGACGTCCGTCCACGTGGGCATCGCAGCGGCCTCTACCCCTTCATGCGCGCCGCGATGTGCGTCGTCGTGCGAGACCTCATCGTGTACGGCGTCCTCTCCGACATGCTCAAGGGCCGGCCGGCGATCTACGCGACCTTCTCCAGCTACGACGAGGTCGCCCACCACTCAGGGCTCGAACGAGCGGACACGCTCGAGGCGCTGCGCAAGCTCGATCAGCAGTTCGGTCGCATCGATCGCGCGCGCCAGTACGCGTCACGCCCGTACGAGATCGTCGTGCTCTCGGATCACGGTCAGACCCAGGGAGCCACGTTCAAGCAGCGGAACGGCTACGGGCTCGAGGACCTCGTCGAGCGGTCGCTGGCCTCCGGGAAGGTCACGGGCTTCGCGGACGGAGACGAGCAGAACGCGATGGTCGGGCTCGCAGTGAGCGAGGCGACGGGTGGGGACGCGTCCAAGAAGAAGCCGAAGAACGACGTGTCCGATCGGCACGTCGTGGTCATGGGGTCGGGCAACCTCGGCCTCATCTACCTCATGGAGGAACGGCGACGCATGACGCTCGAGGAGATCGACGAGCGACACCCGGCGCTCATCTCGGCGCTTCGCGAGCACCCACACGTCGGCTGGTTGCTCGTACGGTCGGAGAAGGACGGGCCGGTGGCGCTCGGCGGCGCCGGCGTGCGCTACCTCGCCGACGACCGCATCGAGGGCGAGGATCCGCTCGCGCACTTCTCCCCGACCGCGGCTCAGCACCTGCGCCGAACCGACGGCTTCGCCGACGTCGCCGACATCATGGTCGGGAGCTTCTACGACCCGCAGCTCGACGAGGGCTGCGCATTCGAGGAGCTGATCTGCTTCCACGGCGGGCTGGGTGGACCACAGACGCGACCGTTCATCCTCTATCCGTCGTCAGCTGACGACGCCAGACGCACCGATCATCGGAGCTGCCGCTGTGCACGGCCTCCTGCGAGGCTGGCGTCAGCAGCTTCAAGGCGCCGCCTAAGCGACCACCGGGTCCAGCGACCGCGCTGCAGGGCATGACCGGATGCCGCTCTAGGCTGCTCCGTGCCGCGAGTAGAGTCGACGCCGAATGAGCCTTCTCTGGGGCATCGTCATCGTGATCGTCGTCGATGCGATCGCGATCGCGGCGATGCTGTTCGTGCGCCGGCGAGCGCCCGAGGGCAGCTTCTTCACGGACGGCGATCGCGCCTCGGGTGTCTTCGGCGTGCTCGCAACGTGCTTCGCGATCTTCGCCGGCTTCGTGATCTTCCTCGCCTTCACGACCTACGACCAGTCACTCGCAGGGGCCGAGGCCGA
This sequence comes from uncultured Gaiellaceae bacterium, assembly GCA_963833725.1. Classification (GTDB taxonomy): domain Bacteria; phylum Actinomycetota; class Thermoleophilia; order Gaiellales; family Gaiellaceae; genus GMQP-bins7. The sequence continues at coordinate 26,685 of CAWHYV010000013.1, read as the reverse complement.
GGCGCTCACCGTCGTCCAGCAGTTCGAGACGGCGCAGTTCCTCGCCCCGGAGACCCGTGACCGCCTGACGGGGGAGCTCGTCTGCTACAGCCGCTCCGTCGTCGCGCAGGAGTGGCCGCGTATGGAGGCCGGTGATCTCGGCGACACGCTCAATCCCTGGTCGGTCGCTCTCTTCAGGACCATCAAGAGCGCCGAGACAACCACGCCCAACGAACAGGCCGCCTTCTCGAAGTGGCTCGACCAGACGTCCGATCGGGAAGAAGCTCGGCGCGACCGCGTGCACGGTGCGGCGGGAATCACACCGACGACGCTCTGGATCGTCTTGCTACTGAGCGCGGGCGTCATCTTCGCCTACATGCTCTTCTTCGCCGACAGCGCGGAGATGAAACGCTCGCAGGCCATGCTCATCGGGTCCGCGACGACGGTCGTCGTCGTGACCGTGCTGGCTATCTACGCCCTCGACAACCCGTACCGCCCAGGATTGGGGAGCATCAGGCCGCTTGCGATGGAGCGGACGCTGCGTGTCCTGGACGCGGCTCGTGCCGCCCTCGACGACGAAGCTCATATCCCGTGCGACGCAGAAGGCAACGTGAGCACGTCTTGACCGACGAGCGGCGTGATCATCTGGTCGAACTCGCTGCGACGCTGCTCCTCGCGCTCGCGGCGATCGCGACGGCGTGGGCGAGCTACCAATCGGCGACCTGGCGCGGGAAGCAGGCCGAGGCCCAGAGCGCGTCCATCGCTGCGCGCGTGGAATCGACGAGGCAGGCGAGCGTGGCGAATCGCCAGGCTCAGGTCGATCTCTCGCTCTTCACGCAGTGGATCGACGCATATGCACACCGCGAAACCGAGCTCATCGACTTCTATCGGAAGCGCTTCCGGGACGAGTTCACGCCGGCATTCGAGGCCTGGGTCGCGACGAAGCCGCTCCAGAACCCGAAAGCGCCTCTGTCGCCGTTCGCAATGCCGCAGTACCGGCTTGCGGCGTCGACGGAGGCGGACCGCCTCGAGGCGAAGGCTGCGGACTACTCAGGCGAGGTGGAGACGAACATCCAGCGCGCGAACGACTACGTCCTCGCGGTCGTCCTCTTCTCGATCTCGCTGTTCTTCGCAGCGCTCAGCACGCGCCTACACACATTCAGGCTGCGCGCGACACTTCTCGGACTGGGCTACCTGTTCTTCGTGGGCACGGTGATCTGGCTCGCAACGCAGCCGGTGATCCTGCCGATCTAGACGGCGAGCTAAGGGAACTGAACCGCGGGCTCGGGTGGGGCTCGCTCGGCGTCCGCCGACGCCTCCTGGGCTCTCGCTGCAGCAAGCTCCTTGCTGATGTGGAGCGCTGCCGACGTGAGCGGTGCGGCAAGCACCATGCCGATCATTCCGAAGAGACTTCCGAACCCGATCGTCACGATCAGGACGACGAGCGGGTTCAGGTCGAGCGTCGCACCGAACGCGATCGGCTGGACGATGTTCTGGAGCAGGCCGTTCGCGAGGATGACGACGACGAGCATGATCGCCGCGGCGGTGGTCCCCTGGGACGACAACGTGAGGAGGACGGCAAAGGCGCCGGAGATGAAGGCGCCGATGAACGGGATGTATGCGGTGACGAAGACGACGACGGCGATCGTCCCCGCGAGCGGCACATCCAGTAGAACAGCGGCAAGGCCGACGACGATGGCATTGAACGATGCGACGATCGTGACGCCGAGGAAGTAGCGCCGCAATGACAGGATGACGTTGCCCGTGATGACGTTCGCCACGGACAGTGAGACGCCGAGATGCCGGTTGACGAAGTCCCTCACGACCGGGCCGTCCTTCAGCAGGAACAGGGTTGCGAAGGCGCTGAACGTCAGGAAGAAGACGAGCGAGGTCAGTCCCTGGATGCCGTTCACGACGCCCTGCAGGAGCGTCTTCCCTGTCGTCGCGGTCCCACTCGTGGCGTTGTCGGTGGTGCTGGAGCTGTCGACTCCCGCGTCCTTGGCCCAACCCTCGATCGTGTCCGCCGCCTGGTTCAAGGACGTCTTGATCTCCGACGACTGCTCGGAGATGCCGCCGACGACCATGAGGAAGATCAGCACGCCCAGAGCGACGAACGAGAGGAGCACGAGGATCGCACCGACGATCCGCGGGATTCCGCGGGCGTGCATCTTCGTGACAAGGGGGCCGGTGACGGTCGCGAGAATCGCTCCGACGGCGACCGGGATCGTGATCGTGGAGGTCAGCGCCAGCAGCCATGTGAACCCGACCAAGAGGATCGCCACACCGACGAGGAACCACGCGAGCAGGCCGAGGTCGCGCACCCAGACCGGTGCCGAGAACACCCTGGAGAGGGCGCTCGCGTCTATCTGCACAATCGTCGGCTGATCGGCTGCGGGTCCCGCCGTTGCCGGTTTCGGCTCAGCGTGACGGCGGAACCGATCAAGGAAGCCGAACGGCATTCCCTGGCGTTCGCCCCCACCCCCGCAATCCCTTGCGCGCGGCGTCCAGCGTGTTCACCCGGATGAACCCCCTGCCGCTTGCTTCCGAACGCGAGATACTCGACATGACAGCCAACGGAGGCCTCATGACACTCAAGCACCCAAGGACAGGAGAACGAAGCACTGCGGACATTGCGATCGCGCCGCACTTCAGCCTCGAGACGCAGACCATCCCACGTCACACGCTCCCGGACGGCGAGATGCCCCCGGACGTCGCGTACCAGATCATCCACGACGAGCTCATGCTCGACGGGAACGCACGGCTCAACGTGGCGACGTTCGTGTCGACGTGGATGGAGCCTCAGGCCGAGAAGCTCATGGCCGAGTGCTTCGACAAGAACATGATCGACAAGGACGAGTACCCGCAGACCGCCGAGATCGAGGCGCGCTGCGTCAACATCCTCGCCAACCTCTGGCACGCGCCGGATGCGGACGAAGCAACCGGCTGCTCGACGACGGGCTCGAGCGAGGCGGCGATGCTCGGCGGGCTCGCGCTCAAGCGCCGCTGGCAGCAGCGCCGCACGGCCGAGGGCAAGCCGATCGACAAGCCGAACCTCGTGATGGGCATCAACGTCCAGGTCTGCTGGGAGAAGTTCGCGAACTACTGGGACGTCGAGATGCGGCTCGTCCCCATGGAGGGAGACCGCTTCACGCTCTCGGCCGAGGAAGCCGTGAAGCTCTGCGACGAGAACACCATCGGCGTCGTCGCCATCCTCGGCTCCACGTTCGACGGCGCCTACGAGCCCGTGAAGGAGATCTGCGACGCACTCGATGCGTTCCAGGCCGAGACCGGGATCGACGTGCCCGTGCACGCGGACGGGGCTTCGGGCGCGATGATCGCGCCGTTCCTCGACCCCGACCTCGAGTGGGACTTCCGTCTCCCCCGCGTCGCGTCGATCAACACATCCGGGCACAAGTACGGGCTCGTCTATCCGGGCGTCGGGTGGGTCGTCTGGCGCGACGCCGACGCACTTCCGGCCGACCTCATCTTCTGGGTCAACTACCTCGGCGACAACATGCCGACCTTCGCCTTGAACTTCTCACGACCGGGCGCGCAGGTGGTCGCGCAGTACTACAACTTCCTCCGGCTCGGCTACGACGGGTTCCGGCGCGTGCAGGGCTATGCCCGCGATGTCGCGACCCGGTTGTCAGGGAAGATCGCGGAGCTCGGACCGTTCGAGCTCCTCACACGGGGCGACGAGCTGCCCGTCTTCGCGTTCACGCTGAAGGACGACGTCGACAACTACACGGTGTTCGACGTCTCGAACGCCATGCGCGAGCGGGGCTGGCAGCTCCCCGCGTACACCTTCCCGGAGAACCGCACCGACCTCGCGGCGCTGCGCGTCGTCGTACGCCGCGGCTTCAGCCACGACATGGCGGACATGCTCGTCGCCGACCTCGAGCGACAGCTTCCGCGCCTCCAGAAGCAGCCGATTCCAGTACACGACGCGGCGTCCGGGAGCGCCTTCGCGCACTGATGTGTCGCTGGCTCGCCTACTCGGGATCGCCCGTACTCATCGAGGATCTCCTCTACACACCGAAGCACTCGCTCATCGAGCAGAGCCTCCACTCGACGATGGGTGCGGAGGCGACGAACGGGGATGGGTTCGGGATCGGCTGGTACGGCGCCCAGGACACGCCCGGCACCTTCCACTCGATCGAGCCTGCCTGGAACGACCGCAACCTTCGTGACGTAGCCGCACATCTGCGCTCCGGGCTCGTGTTCGCGCACATCCGCGCGTCGTCGGGATCGCCGGTGCAGCAGACGAACTGCCATCCGTTCCGCCACGGCAACTGGCTGTGGATGCACAACGGGCTCATCATCGACTTCCATGACGTCAAGCGGGAGCTCGTTCTCGCGGTCGACCCGGAGCTCTACCCGTCGATCGAAGGATCGACGGACTCGGAGGTCTTCTTCTTCCTCGCGCTCACGCTCGGGCTCGAGGACGACCCGCCGGGTGCGGTCGCGCGAGCGGTCGGGCTCATCGAGCACGTCGGGCGCGCTGGAGGAGTCGAGCATCCCTTCCAGGGGACGGTTGCGACGACCAACGGCTCGAGTCTGTGGGCGTTCCGCTACTCGAGCGAGGGCAAGTCGCGCTCGCTCTTCTACTCGACCCGCGTCGACACGCTGCGCGAGCAGCATCCCGAGGTCGCTGTCCTCCACGAGCTCTCGGACGAGTCGCGGCTCGTCGTCTCCGAGCCCCTTGGCGACCTCGCCGGGGCGTGGAACGAGGTTCCCGAATCGCACTACGGTGTGATCCAGGACGGGCAGGACGAGCTTCTCCCCTTCACGCCGCAGCCGCCGGCCTGATCGACGTGTATCCCGAGACGCCGTCCGGCTGGACGCGTGTTCGCCACCGCAGGCGAGGACCGTTCACGACGCATGTCACGTTTCGCGACGCGGACGGCGTGGTCTTGGAGTGGTCGTCGCGTGCTCACCGAAAGCACGCGTCGCGGCTCTCGCGGCCCGCGGAGGACGAAGGGACATGGTGGGCGCCGCGGCGCGCGTCGTGGTGGATCGGCGTCCTGTTCTCGATCGGCGCCACCTGCTTCATGGTCGGGCCTCTGCCGGGGTTCGCCCAGCTGGTCGGCGCCACCGCCGACGCCACCGTCTTCTTCGTCGGCTCGATCTTCTTCACGACCGCGGCGGGGCTGCAGTGCCTCGAGACCTTCAATGCCGATCGTGTGCCTGGTGCTGGGGCCGCGGGCCGCTTCCGCGTCGTCGCGTTCGACCCGCACCGGATCGACTGGTGGTCGAGCGTCGTCCAGTTCGTCGGGACGCTCTTCTTCAACGCGACGACCTTCCGCGCGCTCGACACGGCGCTCGACAACCCAGCGTACGACCGAGTCGTGTGGGCGCCTGACGCACTCGGCTCCGTGTGCTTCCTCGTGTCCGGCTACCTCGCGTACATGGAGGTCTGCGGCACCTGGGCGTGCCGGGGACGCAGCCTCGCCTGGCGGATCGCGGCCGTGAACCTCGTCGGATGCATCGCCTTCGGGATCTCCGCCGTGGGGGCGTACGTCGTGCCGTCGACTGGTAGCGCACTCGACCTGGCCGCCGCGAACGGCTTCACAGCGCTCGGTGGACTGTGCTTTCTCGTGGGCGCCGTGCTTCTCCTTCCCGAAGCGGCTCCGCCAAGGCGGTCGCTCGCCTGACGGGCGCCGCTACGTTGCCGAGATTGGTGCAGGGACAGCGGTGCCGGGGTCGGTGCCTTCAACGGGCTCCTTCCGCCCCTCGGTGGCGCTCGTGATCAGGACCGCTGCGTAGAGAGCAACGCCGAGTCCTCCGTATGCGATGAGCTTGTGCCACATCGGGGGCGACAGCCTCTCCTCCAGTACGAGGGTGCCGATGACGATGCTGACGATCGGGTTGCAGACCGAGACCGTCGCCACCGACGACGCGAGGTGGCCCGTGGCAAGCGAGATCTGCTGCACGCCGAAGGCGACAAGACCCGCGACGGCGAACGCGTAGAACTCCCAGTCGGAGAGCATGCCCTCGAGGCCGCCGGCATTCAACGCGTCGGCAGTCGGCTTCCACATGGAGGCCGAGAGCGCGTAGAGGACGCCTGCTGCAGCGCCGTACAGCGCGGCCTTCCGCCTGCTGTCACCGCGCCTTCCCATAAGGACGAGGACGAGGGCGACGACGCCGAAAGCGCCGAGCGCAACAGCCCATTCCTGCGATGGCGCATCGCTGCGACCCGTGTCCTCCTGCCCGAAGATCGTGAACGCGGCGAGTCCGAGGACGACGAGGGCCGCCGCTCCGACCTCCATGCGGTTGACCTGCTGGTCGGTGAGCAGATACCCGAGCGGCAGCGCGAAGACGATCGTCGTGACGAGGAGGGGCTGCACCACCGCCAGCTGCCCGTTGTCGAGCGCGACGGCCTGGAACAGATATCCGGCAAGGAGCACGAGCGTCCCGATGACCCACCACAGCTGCTTCGCGAGCTGGAGGTACGACTTCGCCGAGCTGAGCATGTCGCCCATACCGAGAGCGCCCTTCTGCTGAAGGGTCGCCGCGAGCGCGAAGCAGAGGGCGGCGACGAGCGCAAGTATCTCGGCCACGGCGTGGGAGATTAACGCCGATACGCGACGGTGCGCTCTTGTAGCGTCAGGTGATGGTCCGCAACCCGACCAGGCCGCTCTTCGTCCCCGTCATCCTCGGCACTCAGAGGAACGGGAGGATGAGCGAGCACGCCGCGAGGCTCGTCTACACGCAGGTCGCGAAGCGGCCTGGTGTCGAGACGGAGCTCGTCGACGTCGCCGCGCTCCCCATCACGGTCGACGACGCGGGCGCCGGCGCGAAGGATCCGCAGTTCGCCGAGACCATGAATCGCGCGGACGCGCTCGTGATCGTCGCGCCGGAGTACAACCACGGCTACCCCGGCATCCTCAAGCATGTCCTCGACACGAACCTCCCGGAGTACATCCACAAGGCGGCGGGTGTCGTCGGAGTGTCCGCGGGGATCTTCGGCGGCGCGCGGATGATCCAGGATCTCCTCCCCGTGCTGCGAGAGCTCGGTCTGGTCACCATCTTCTGGGACGTGAACGTCAACAACGTCCGCAGCCGGTTCGACGAGTCCGGCGCACTCGTGGACGACTCGTTCCTGTCCATCGACAAGTTCCTCGACGAGCTGCTCTGGATGGCCGAGACGTTGCGCCACGGACGCGAGCATGTCCCGCTCGGAGCCTCCGTGTGACCAGGTCGATGACGTGTCCGAAGTGCGGCGCGGAGATGAATCATCAGGCCGACAAACTCGTGGAGCCGACGAACCGCGAGGAAGGCGAGGCGAGCACGCGACTCGGAGGGCTGCTCGTCGCCGTGTTCGCATGCCCGAGCTGCGGCTGGATCGCGTCTTTCCGCGCGTCCGACGAGCGCTAACCAGCAGGGAGGACGATCACCTCGTCGACGAGGTCGAGGCCTTCCGGGCGGTGAGTGATGAGGAGAACCGAGCGCCCGTCGGCGGCATCGAGCACGTCGGCGACGAGCGCCTGCGCCGTCGCTTCATCGAGGTGGGCAGTGGGCTCGTCGAGGAGGAGGACGGGCGCATCCGCGAGGAGTGCCCGGGCGACGACCAGCCGCTGGCGCTGTCCGCCCGAGAGCCGCATCCCGTCCTCCCCGACGAGCGTGTCGAGCCCGTCGGGAAGGCTCGCGACCCACTCGTCGAGCCGCGCGCGGCGGAGGACGCCGAGGAGTTCGTCATCCGTGGCCTCGGGGCGCGCGAGCCTGAGGTTCTCGCGAATCGTGGAGTCGAATACGTGCGCGTCCTGGCCCGCGAGCGCGAACATGCGACGCACGTCCTCCTGTCGCAGCTCGCGCGCGTCGCGACCGCCGATCGTCACGCGGCCCTCCTCCGGGTCGAGGAACCGGAGGAGAAGGTTCGTCACCGTCGTCTTCCCTGCTCCGCTCGGCCCGACCAGTGCGACCCGCTTTCCCGGCTCGAGCCGCAGGTCGAACCCCTCGAGAGCAGGAAGCTCCTCCGACGGGTAGCGGGCCGTCACTCCTTCCAGCGCGACCGTGACATCCGTGAACGGAGTGAGTGACGGATCAGCCGGATCGCTGACAGCCGGAGCGCGGTCCGTGAGGTCGAAGATCCGCCGCCCGGATGCAAGCGTCCCGGAGAACTCGCGCGCCGCCGCGGGGAGCGGAGCCACCGCGTCGAAGGACGACAGCGCGAGGAGCGCGAGCGTCGCCACGAGAACGCGGTCGAGGCTGCCGACGTCGTGGGCAGCGACGGCGATCGCGAGCACGGCGACGGTCGTCAAGCCGGTCACGAGCACCAGCGACGCGTCCGCGAGTCCGGCCACGAGTGCGTCGCGGCGAGCGAGTCCGACGAGCTCGCGGTCTGCGGCACGCACGCGTGCGATCGTCTCCTCCTCTCGGCCGAACGCGACGAGCTCGGGAGCGCCGCGCAGGAGCTCCACGAGCTCGCCCGACAGCTCACCGCGGGCCGCTGCCTGGCGGTGTCCGACGAACCGGCCGAGCCGTCCCGCGAGGAGCGGGATCGCGAGGCCGCCCACGAGCAGGCCGAGAGCAAGAGCGAGAGCGGCAGCGGGAAGGGCGATCGCCATCGCGATCACGCAGAGCGTCCCCACCACGGCGGCGATGATCGGCGGGCCGAGCCCGCGTAGATACAGGCCCTGGAGCGCATCGACGTCGGCAACGAGGCGGCTCACGAGGTCACCACGACGGAACGCATCGAGCTCGGCCGGGGCGAGCGGCTCGATGCGCTCGTAGACGGTCGAGCGGATCCGGCCGAGAGCACGCAGCGCGAGGTCGTGAGAGGCGAGCCGCTCGAGGTACCGGGCCAGCGGCCGCGCGAGCGCCAGGAAGCGGATGGTGACGATGATGGTCGTCAGCGTGAGGATCTCCGGCTGCTCGGCGGCACGGGAGATCAGATACCCGGCTGTCGCCATGAGGGCCACGCCGAAGCCCACGGCGAGCGCCCCCAGCGTGAGGGAGACGAGGGCGCGACCCAGCGGCACGTCCGCGAGCGCGACGAGACGACGGACGGTCGACGTCATGCGACCTCGGCCGTGATCTCGATCACACGGCCGCCTTCCAGCCCGAGGATCCGATCCGCCCGCGCAGCCAGCTCGGGGCGGTGAGCGACGACGAGCACCGTCCTGCCGACGCGAAGCCGCTCGATCGCGTCGCCGACGACGGCGGCGCTCTCCGGATCGAGGTCCGCGGTCGGCTCGTCGAGCAGGACGAGTGGAGCGTCCCGTAGGAATGCTCGCGCGAGCGCCAGCCGCCGCCGCTGACCGGCGGAGACGGCGCGACCCCCGTCGCCGACGATCGTCTCGTACCCCTGCGGCAGAGCGGCGACGAAGTCGTGGGCGCCGGCCAGCTCGACCGCAGCCCGCACACGCGCATGGTCGGCGGAGGCGTCACCGAGCCGAACGTTGTCGGCGATCGTCCCGCGGAAGAGAGTGGGTGACTGCGGGACGAACGCCAAGAGGCTCCGCCACGCAGCGACGTCGAGCGTCGCGAGATCGGCTCCCCCGACCAGGATCCGCCCGGAGGAGGGCTCGGCGAACCGAAGCAGGAGCGACAGGAGCGTGCTCTTGCCTCCTCCACTCGGCCCGACGACGGCGACCATCTCGCCTGGACGAAGCTCGAGATCGACAGCGCACAGGACGTCGACCTCGCGACCCGGGTACGCGAACGACACGCGCTCGAACGTGATCGGCGCGGCGGCGGGACTCGGCGGCGACAGAGAGCCGCTCGCTGCGTCGGGGAGCTCGGAGAGGTCGAGCATTCTCTCGGCAACGGCGGCCCCGTCGGCGCTCGCGTGGAACTGTGCGGCGAGGTTGCGTAGCGGCAGGTACAGCTCCGGTGCCAGGACGAGCACCGTCAGAGCAGCCTCGAAGCCGATTCCCCCTTCGGCGAGCCGCACACCGACCACGACGGCCACGAGTGCGATGCCAAGAGTGGCCGCCAGCTCGAGGATCGCGCCCGAGAGGAACGCGATTCGCAGAGTCCCCATCGTCGTGCGGCGGTACTCGTCGCTGACCTCCTCGATGCGCTTCGCCTGTGCCTGCCCGCGGTTGAACGCGCGTAGCGTCGGCAGCCCGCGCACGACATCGAGGAAGTGGTTAGACAGCAGAGCAAGTGCCTGCCAGCGCTCTCGCGCGCGCTGCTGCGTGTAGCGGCCGACGAGCCACATGAACAGCGGGACGAGTGGCAGCGTCAGCAGCATGACGCCGGCCGCGATGAGGTCGATAGCTGCGACGACGACGAGGACCGCCACCGGAACGACGACGGCGAGCACGACCTGCGGCACGTACTTTGCGAAGGTCGTCTCGAGCGCATCGACGCCCGAGACCGACGCGGTCGCCACCTCGGCGCTCTGGACACCGTCGAGTGCGGCTGGTCGGCTCCGCAGCCTCGTCGCCACGAGATCGAGCCGCAGTTGGGAGATGACGCCTGTTGCAGCCCGGCGGCCTGCTACCTCGAAGCCCCACGCCGCGAGCGCCCGGGCGCCGACGACGGCCACGAGCAAAGCGAGCGGCCACGCCACCTCATCGAGTGATGCACCAGCAAAGCCGCGGGCCGCCACCCGCGCGAGGAGGATCGCCTGCGCCAGAACCAGGAGGGCCATCGCGAGGCCGAGCAACGCGTCCGCGACGAGCAGCGAGCGCACCGCCCGCGCTCGACGGTAGAGGCGCGGGTCGAGGACGCGCACCCGCGAGAGGCTACTCAGGCCGCGTCGGGCTCGGGCTTGGTTCCGCCGACCCGCTGGCGGAAGACGTAGTACGTCCAGCCCTGGTAGGCGAGGACGAGCGGCACGAAGATCAGCGCTGCGATGCTCATCACCTGGAGCGCGTAGTGAGACGATGCGGCGCCGTCGACGGTCAGGCTGTTGCCGAAGTCGGGGTTCGAGACCATGACGCGCGGATAGAGGCTGACGAAGAGCGTCGCCACGACCGAGATCGCGCCGATCCCGGTCATCGCGAATGCGCGCCCGTTCCGGCCCGACCGCATGAAGATGACCGCGAGCAGCATCGCCGCGATGCCGATGATCGCCGGGAGTACTGGCGGGAAGAGATCCTTGTCATTGCGATCCATCGCTACCGCGACGGTCCACGAGAGGAACAGGGCGGCGACGAGCGCGGCGGGCACCGCGAGTCGCCGAGACGCCCGCTCAGCCCTGCCGGCAAGGTCACCGACCGTCCGGAGCGTGAGGAACGTCGCGCCGTGGAACGCGAAGAGGAGCACGACGGCAAGACCGGCGAACGACCGTGTACGGGCTGAAGAGATCCCAGAAGTTCCCGGCGTAGTCGCCGTCCGAGTCGATGGGCACGCCGCTCACGAGGTTCGAGAGCCCGATGCCCCAGATGAGCGCCGCTCCGGCGCTCCCGATCGTGTTGCACCAGGTCCAGAACGCTCTCCAACCCGCGCTCTCGCTCTTCGAACGCCACTCGAACGAGATGACCCGGACGATGAGGAAGACGAGGATGAGGAGCAGGGCGACGTAGAAGCCCGAGAACATCGTCGCGTACCAGGCCGGGAACGCCGCGAAGGTCGCGCCGCCCGCCACCACCAGCCACACCTCGTTCCCGTCCCAGACGGGCCCGATCGTCCGCAGCATCGTCGAGCGATCCTCGTCGTCGCGGCCGACGAACGGCAGGAGCATCCCGACGCCGAAGTCGAATCCTTCGAGGGCGAAGTACCCCGACCACAGCACGGCGATGAGGACGAACCAGAAGGTCTCGAGATCCATCAGTACGCGACCGCCGGGACGCTGAACTCGTCGCCCTCACCGCCGACCTCGGGCGGATCGAGGCGCGCGTAGCGCCGCAGGAGGACGAAGTTGAGAACGGTCAGTATCAGGTAGAGAAAGCCGAAGACGACGAGGCTCAACACGATCGTCGTCGTCGACACGCTCGGCGAGTTGGCATTCGCAGTCTGCAACAGTCCCCAGACGATCCACGGCTGTCGTCCCGACTCCGTGAGCACCCAGCCGGCGAGCGCGGCGATGAACGGGAGCGGGATCGTGAAGACGCCGGCCCACAGCAGCCAACGCTTCGGCTCGAACGTGCCGCGCCACGAGAAGAACGCGGCGACCGCGAACACGAGAAACACGAGGCTGCCGAGATAGGCCATCGCCCGCATCGCCCAGTACGTCGTCTCCACGGGCGGCTTGTAGTTCCCCGGCCCGAACTCGCGCTCCGACTGCTGCTGAAGCGGTGTGATGCCCTGGACCTCGCCGTTGAAGGACCCGGTCGCCAGGAACGAGAGGAGCTTCGGGATCACGATGTCGAAGCTCGGCGTCTGGTCCTGCTCCGTGAAGCCTCCGATCTGGAACAGCGAGAAGCCACACGGCTGGCAGGTGTCCCACTGCGCCTCGGTCGAGGCGATCTTCATCGGCTGGTAGTCGGTGATGACGATCCCGAGGTGGCTTCCCCACCAGAGATTGAGAGCGGAGATCGGGACGCCGACGATCAGCGCGAGCTTCGCGGCCTTGCGGAAGAGATCCTCGTTTCGCCCGCGCAAGATGTGCCAGCACGAGACGCCGAAGATCACTGCCGCCGCCGTCGTCAGTCCGACCATGACGACGTGCCCGTACGACCAGATCGCGACCCGGTTGGTGAGGAGATCCCAGATGCTCGTGAGCTCGGCGCGACCGTTGACGACGTCCGAGCCGACGGGGCGCTGCATCCACGAGTTGGCCACGATGATGAAGAGCGCGGAGAGCCACGTGCCGAGCGCGAAGATCCAGACGCAGGCGAGGTGGACGCGCTTCGAGAGTCGATCCCAGCCGAAGATCCAGAGACCGAGGAACGTCGACTCGAGCATGAACGCCGCGAGCCCCTCCATCGCGAGCGGAGCGCCGAAGACGTCGCCGACGAACTCGGAGTAGACCGACCAGTTCATCCCGAACTGGAACTCCTGCACGAGGCCGGTCGCGACCCCGATCGCGAAGTTGATGAGCATGAGCGTGCCGAAGAAGCGCGTCAGTCGGAGCCACGCCTCGTCGCCCGAGCGATACCACTTCGTCTGCATGACGGCGACGAGCGGCGCGAGCCCGAGCGTCAGAGGGACGAAGAGGAAGTGGTACAGCGACGTCATCGCGAACTGCGTGCGCGCGAGGTCGACGGTCGAGACGGCGAGGCTATTCATCGAGCGTCGCGATTCGCGCCCACATGGCTGTCCACACTCCCAGTTCGCACCGAGTTTTCGTCAACGACCGACCGCGCCAAGTATCTCACTCCGACTTCGAACCATGGCGTCGCGGATCACGATCACCCCGGATGAAGCGCGTTCGCTCATGCGCGGGCAGAGATCGAACCTGCGACAGTCACTGGCGTAGCGTTGCACCCGCACCAGGACTCGAATATCGATGATCCACGCGACCATTCAGCTGCTTCTGTATGCGCTGCTCGCTGGGTTCAGCGCGCTCGCGTTCGCGGCGACGATCGCGGTCATGCAGACAGGCCGGCTGAAGACGCTCGGGTTCGGCACCGGGTTCGTCATCGGCCAGCTGCTCACCTGCTCGCTCTTCGTCATCTTGGGTGTCGTCGTCACGGGCGCGAGCAAGCGGCCGCACTCGGCGTTGCTCGCCACGCTCGAGCTGCTCCTCGCGCTGTTCCTCATCGTGGTCGCGCTTCGGCTCCGGCGAGCGCCTCCGGTCGAGACTGAAGGCTCGAGCGAGCGTACGCAGGCGCTGCTCGAGCGGCTCAGTCGCATGCGTTTCCTCACCACGTCGTTCGCAGGCTTTCTGCTCGGGATCGGCGGCCCTAAGCGCCTGCTGCTCACCGCGCTTGCCGCCACGGCAATCACCACCGCCAGCGTGCGCGACGCAGGAGAGGCCGCACTGGTCGTCTGGTACTGCGCGCTGGCGACGGTGCTCGTCTGGGGGCCGGTGATCGTCTACGTGCTTCTCGGAGACCGAGCCGTCGGAGTCATGACGCGCGCCCAGCAGCGACTCGCGCGGCGTCAGCCGGGAGTGAAGGTCTACGCAGTGCTAGCGGTGGCCGGGATGCTGATCCTCGACGCGCTGAGCCTCCTGCTGTAGCTGCCCGGGATGCGCGTCTACGTCGCGGGCGTCGCCACCGATGAGGGATCAACGTCAACCACGTCGGCGCTCTTCGCCCCCTCGTGGCGATCTCGACGCCCGCGGTGGATGAACCCGACCACCACCACGATGAGCGCTATGAGGACGAGGCGGCGCAAGCTCATGCCTTGGCCTCGTCGGTCGGCTCGGCGTCTCGACTGCCTTCGCGGACGAGCGGGGGCGTGTTCGTGCCCGCTCCGTTGACGGAGTGCGACCCCGACAACGCCTCGCGGGTCTTCTTCCGTAGACCGATCCCAAGTCCCATCCCAGCACCGATCCCAAGACCGATCCCTGTGACCACGCCCGCGAGGAACCCAACGGCAGCGATCCTGCGGCGAGTCTGCCCCATTCCGGCGATCAGCCCCGCGAGGAAGGAGAGGCGTCGGTTCATGGCGCGCACTCGTTCTCGGTGGTGTCGGTTTCTCAGTAGCCACTTGCGGTGGTCTTATCCGAGACCACGTAGGCCACGATCAGGGCTGCCGGGAAGAAGATCAAGCTGAAGATGAAGTAGCCGATGAAGCTGTGGCCCTTCCGAGCCGCAACACGAGCCGGCCAGAACGCTATCGCGATCCAGATCGCGAGCGCGAGGATCGTCCAGAGCCACCATCCGTTTGCAGCGAGAAGCATGCACCACCTCCGGTCGTTGAGGAGCTCCAGCGATCTTGGTCGGCTCGTCGCTGGCTTACAAGGCTAGACAGGTTGTTCATCCGGGTGAAACCGCCGGTCGCAGATGCGAAGCCCGTGACCGCGACGCCGTCGCAGGCGGGCGGCGACCAGACCAGGACCGACGAACGTGGCTGAGGCGTGACTGGCTAGATGCGCCGTCGGCGCCCGACCCCCGGTCCTGGCGTGACTGCGGCAGCCACCACTGCGGTCTTCGCCACCGGCGAGGGGCCGGGTGTAACGGCTTTCGCCACGACTGCCGTCTTGGCTACCGGCGCGCCCACCACGCCGACGCGTCCGACACGTGCTGGTCGAAGAGGCATTCTCAGACTCCTTCCGTCGCGAGTACTTCATCAGCCTCGATCGAGGCGATGATCGCCTGGATCGGGATGCGCCCCGTCGCGATCAGCTGACCACCGGAACGACGCGCAGCCGAAGCGAACGGTGCTGCCCACAGGTTCTCCCAGATGAGGACTCCGGCCGTACTTCCCGGATCCATGGCAGCGGCGAGGTGCTCGACGTCTTCCTCGGCCAGCAGCTCGGCCAGCTCGGCCTCGATCGTCTGCAGCGGACCGAGGTCCTCGATGTCGGAGAGCTCCATGGCGTCGACCGTGCCGTCTTCGTTCTTCGTGAGGATCAGGATGTCGATCACGCGGATCGTCCCGGCGTCCACCAGCCTGACCAACTCTGCGGCCATCTCGCCCGTGAAGTTGCTCGCGCCGGCCGGGAACTCGACGATCAGGTAGTCGACGGGTCCGAGCTCGTCCAAGGATGTCGTTGTCATAGCGCGCTCCCTCTCATTGCGTCGATTGCTCGGCGGCGACGGTCTCGGCGGCAGACTGCTGCCCGAAGACCTCGTCGTAGACACCGTCCACGAACGTGCGTGCCTGCTCCTCGTAGTCGGCCTTGAGGTTCGGCGGGTACATCGTCAGTCCGAAGACGCGCTCCTGCGGCTCGCCGTGCTTCATGTACCCGAGCCACGCGAGCATCGACTTGACCTGGCCGCCTGCGGAGACGAAGTGCGTCTTGTCGACCCAGCGCCCGCCGTTGCGCTCGCCGAGCTTCTTCTGCTGCCGGAGGTTGCTGCCGTAGTAGCGGCGAGAGATCGACACGCACGCGAACGGCTTGCCGCTCGAGCACCGCCTTCGCGCTCGGGTGACTCGAGGTACGAGCGCATCGGCATGCTCGTCTGGAACCACCAGGTCGGCGAGACGAGCAGAACCAGGTCGTAGTCGCCGCTCTGCGCCTCCGGTGGAATGCCGATCTCGCCGGTCTTGTGGCGGAGCTGCGCCGGAAGCACCGACACGAGGTTGAGGAAGGGACGCTTCATCGGGAACTCCTTGAGCTTCGGCGTCCAGCGCTCGTCGGTGTACTCGATGCCTGCCGCGGCGACCTCGCAGCCCCGCGCCTCGAGTGCGCGCGCCATCGCCTCGGCGACCCGACCCGACTGCTTGGTGAGCGTGAAGTACACGATCAGCACCTTTGGTTTCGTCTCTCCGTTCACGCTCTCTCCTCTCGATCCCAATTGGTTCCGCGGGCTATCCCGGCTTCGGAAGCCCGAGCTCGTGCACGAGCGCGCGATCGCGCGCTCGATCGGGTAGCGCAGCGGCGACGGCGGTCTGCTTGCCGCCGTGGCCGGCCAAGTATCTCGTCTTCGGCTTGTCCGACGTCAAGGCGTGATGGATGGCCTTCGCGATGACGAGCGGCGGATCCGCGCTCTCCGCCGCGTCTTCCACGGCCTTCCGGATCGCGGCGATCTGCTTCTCGTAGAGCGCGAAGCCCTCTTTCCCGATCGTCTGCTCGAGCTCGTCGAGCGCCTGCGAACGACTTGCCGAAGATCGCCGTCTTCACCGGCGCGACCTCGATCAGGGAGACGTGGATGTTCCACTGGCGCAGCTCGAGGCGGAGCGCGTCCGAGATCGCCCGCATGCCGAACTTGGAGGCGCTGTAGGCGCCGTTGATCGGCAGGACGAGCATCCCGCCGATCGATCCGACGTTCACGATCCTTCCGCCACCGCGACGGATGAGCGGCAAGAAGGCCTGGATCATCGCGACCGGGCCGAACAGGTTGACCTCGAGCTGCTCGCGAAAGTCGGCCATCGGCTGGAACTCGATGGGCGCAGGCACGCCGATGCCGGCGTTGTTGACGAGGCCAGCTAGCCCGCGGTTGCCCACGGTCTTCGTGACCGAAGCTGCCGCGGCTGCGATCGCCGCCTCGTCCGTTACATCGACGATGAGCGGCGTCAGCCGCTTCGGCGCCTGCACTCGGAGTGCATCCCCGTCGGCTTCCTGCCGGACGCCGGCGAAGACGTGGAACCCCTGCTCGACGAGGTGGAGCGCCGTTGCCTCTCCGATGCCCGTCGACGTCCCCGTGACGACGACGTATCCACGATCGGTCTTTGCACCCACCTCAGCCCCCGAGCCCCGCGGATGCCTCTTCCAGACCCGCCTTCAGCTCCTTCGCGGACGCCTTGTCGATCTGCGCGATCGACGAGCGGATGGAGTTCGTGAGCGCCTCGGTGACCTTCTCGGCATCGTCGTGCTCGTAGATGGCGATGATGCCCGCCGAGCCTGGCGGTAGCGCATCGTCCATCTTCTCGCCTATCCCGGACTCCAGTCGCTTGCGTGCGAACTTTCCCGCGACGGCACCCAGGCCGGCGCCGATCGCCGTCGCGGCCAGGAGCGGCGGCGCGAAGAGGCCGAGCACGAGCCCGACACCACCCCCCGCGACGGCGCCCTTCTTCCCGAGGTGATCGCCCGTCTCTTCGACGGTCACCTCCCCGTCGGCGTCCTTGGTGACGAGCACTACCCCGTCGGTCGTGATCGCCCCCTCGCCGGCGAGCCCCACGAACGCGTCGAAGTCCTGCTTCGCGAGTTCGGGGATGAGGTAGACGCTGATCAGAACATCGAGCTGGTCGTGGTCGCTCATCGTTCCTCCCTCGCCCTCTACGCGCTCGCAGCGTGGGCTGCCAGCGCCTGCGCAGCGTGCTCGTGCAGCGCCTGCCGGTCGTCCTCGCTCAGATGCGGGGCGATGTCGAAGGTCACCTGCTTGATCTCACCCGTGAACCGGAAGGGCGCCTTGTCCGCGTAGCTACGGTCGACGACGAGTCCGTTGTCGCAGCCGATGTCCATCCCGGCGTAGCCGGAGAAGCGCGCCGGCACCGTGTGCTCCATCCGCCCCGAGGCGACCGGCTCGCCGTTCACGAGCAGCGTGACCTCACCACCCGTGGCCGGCTTCGGCTCGTCGGCAGCGAAGACCATCTCGACGCTGACCTCGCCGCTCGGGAGAGGAGCCTCAGCAGCCTGGGTGTACTCGAGCACGCCCAGCATCGAGTAGTGGTGCTTCAGCTTTCCGTCCTGGACGTAGAGCGCGAACCCTCCGAGGTGATCGAACGCGGCCACGATCACGCCCTCGACGCCGTCTTCGGGCACGACGACGTCGGCGCTGATCGTGTACGAGTGGTTGTAGATGCGCGGGATCATCCCGGCCGCCACGTTCTCGATCCGACCGCGGTACGTGAACTTCGACACCTTGGGTATCGGCGGCACGATCCCGTAGAAGGACGAGAGCCCGCCGAGGATCGGCAGCACCTGATAGCGCTCGGCCTCCTCCCAGAAGAGCTGACGGAGCTCAGCGACCTTCTCCGGATTCTCGCCTGCGAGGTCGTTCGCCTGCGAGAAGTCGTCCGGGAGGTAGTAGAGCTCGACCGGGTCGTCGTCGGGGTTCCAACCCGGGCCGAAGTGGCGCAGTGCCTCGGGGTCGAGCAGCCAGGGAATGCGCGGAAGGCGCATCGCGAGCCACCAGCCGTCCTTGTACATCGCACGGTTGCCGACGGCCTCGAAGTACTGCTGTGTGTGCCGCTCGGGCGCGCCTGCATCCGAGAGCGAGTCGGCGAACGTGAACCCGTGATGCGGCTCCTGCTCGATCCCGTCGACGTGCGTGGGTGCCGGAATCCCGGCGAGCTCGAGGACGGTCGGCGCGATGTCGATCACATGGGTGAAGTGGCTGCGTATTGCGCCGGGGTCGGAGATGGCGCTCGGGTAGCGGATGACGAGCGGGTTCCGTGTGCCGCCGAGGTGTGAGGCGACCTGCTTGCCCCAGTCGAAGGGGCAGTTGCTCGCCCACGCCCACGCCGCCGCGTAGTGCGGCGCCACGAGCTCGCCGCCCCAGGCCTCGAGCCCGCCATGCTTGAACAGGAGCCCCAGCTGCTGCTCGGTGGTGAGTGGGATCCCGTTCAGCGTCGTCATCTCGTTGAACGTGCCCGAAAGCGTGCCCTCCATGCTGGCGCCGTTGTCGCCCCAGATCCAGATCACGAGCGTGTTGTCGAGCTCGCCCGCATCCTCGATCGCCTCCAGGACGCGTCCGACGTTCCAGTCGGCGTTCTCCGAATAGCCGGCGTACGTCTCCATCTGGCGCGCGTAGAGCCGCTTCTCCGTCTCGCTCAGCGAGTCCCACGACGGGAACGCGTCGTTCGTCGGCAGCTCGGTGCCAGCCGGAACGACGCCGAGTTGCTTCTGGCGCGCCAACGTCTCCTCGCGCTCGACGTCCCAGCCATGGTCGAACTTGCCGGCATATTTGTCCGACCACTCGCGCGGCACGTGGTGCGGCGCGTGGCTGCAGCCAGTCGCGTAGTACATGAGCCACGGGGCTTCGGGACGCTCCGCGCGGACGCGATGGAGCCAGTCGATCGCCTTCTCGGCCATGTCGTCCGGGAAGTAGTACGGCTTGCCGTCCTTGCCCTTCGGGAACGCCCTGGACCTTCGTGTTCTCGGTGATGACGGGGTCGTACTGGCCCGCCTCGCCGCCGAGGAAACCCCAGTAGTAGTCGAACCCGAGCCCGGACGGCCAGCGGTTGAAGGGGCCACTCGCGCCCTGCTGGTTGTCCGGCGTCATGTGCCACTTGCCGATCGCGGACGTCATGTAGCCGTTCTCCTGCAGGATCCGAGGAAGCGTTGCGCAGTCGCGCGGGATGGTGGCGTTGTAGCCGGGGAATGGACCTGAGAACTCGGCCACGAGGCCGAATCCCACCCGGTGCTGATTGCGCCCGGTGAGCATCGCTGCGCGCGTCGGCGAGCAGACTGCGGTGACGTGGAAGCGGTTGTAGCGAAGCCCCTCGTTCGCCATGCGCGTGTAGTTCGGAGTCTCGATCGCGCCGCCGAAGGTGCTCGGGTTGCCGAAGCCGGCGTCGTCGATGAGCACGACCAGGACGTTCGGGGCGCCGTCCGGAGGGTTGACCTGCGCCGCCTGATTCCAGTCGGGCACCGAGCCCTCGAGGGTCCTCTTCGTCTCGCCCGCGAACGGCGGACGCCGGATCGGGAGCACCGTACGGTCGATCGTTCCGTCGCTCATCGTTCCACCCCTTCTGTCCCTCGAGTTCGAGCCGCGGTCGCGTGCCGACAAGCGCCTGCTCGGTCACGGCACGAAAGAGCGCGTCGGGCGATCTTCCCACGTTCTGCCTGCGTCTGCAAGTCAGACGGCGTCGTTCACCCAGGATGATCGTCGGGTGCTGCGTCCTCACGCCGGATTCACGCTCTCGATTTCGATGTTGAGGTCGCCGAGACGGTCGAAGATGCCCTGGAGATGCGACTGGTCGAGGACGTCGACGACGACGACCGTCTTCCCGTCGGAAGCCTCGCAGCGCTGCGCCCCGATGTCCTCCGCGACGTCCTGCGAGACCGTTCCGCGAACCCGGATCTCGTACGTCGTAGCCTCATGGTTCCTCGGCGGCGCGGGCACGCAACCAGGATGCACTGCGGAGCGCGCCGACGAGGCGCTCGCGACCGCAATCATCCGGGTGAATCGTTGTGGCAGGATCCGCCGCGATGTGGGGATCCGAGCACCGGCATTCGCGTGCGAGCACCGCTTGGTGAGTTCGGCACCGCAGCCCGGCTGAGAGACGCGGTCAGTGGCCTCCTCTCGACCTCCAAGCCCAGCGGCCGCGCCGCTCGTTGCGACGAAGCTCCGCCCTCCCGTCGTCCACGGGCAGCTCATCGACAGGCCGTGGCTGGTCGATCGGCTGCGAGAGGGGCGCGACCGCGAGCTCACACTCGTGTGCGCGCCGGCCGGATACGGGAAGTCGATGCTTCTCGCCCAGTGGCACGCTGCCGATCGCAACCGCACGCCGTTCGTCTGGCTCTCGCTCGACGACCACGACGCCGACGCGGTGCGGCTCTGGACACACCTGATTGCGGGGCTCCAGAGCGTCCATCCGCGAGTCGGTGAACAGAGTCTCGCAGCGCTCACCTCCGGCCCGGGCGTGCTGTCGGCGACGACGCTCCCGCTCCTGATCGACGAGCTCGACGATGCGCCACCGCTCGTCCTGGTCCTCGACGACTGGCATCTGGTGCAGGACCCGCTCTGCGATGCGACGCTGATCGAGTTCGTCGAACGCGCGCCAACCGCCGTCCAGGTGGTGGTCTCGAGCCGCTCGGAACCGCGCCTACCAACCGGACGACTCCGTGCACACGGCGAGCTCGCCGAGATCCGCGCGCGCGAGCTCCGGATCTCGCCGGAGGAAGCCTTCGAGATCTTCCGGGCGGCCGACGTGGACATCGAGCTCGACGACGCCCGCCGTGTGACGGAGAGGACGGAAGGGTGGCTCGCGGGCATCTACCTCGCGCTGCTCGGACTCCGGGATGCAGCCGATCCGGACGCGTTCGTCGCTCGCTTCACGGGCGACACCAGCCAGGTCCTCGCCTACCTCCAGCAGGACGTGCTCGCCGCGACGCCTCCCGAGATTCGCTCGTTCCTCCTGCAGACATCCGTGCTGGAGCGCCTCTCACCGCACCTCTGCGACGCCGTCCTCGAGACCTCCGGATCCGCGGCAACCCTCGAGGAAATCTCCCGGCTGAACCTCTTCCTCGCCAGACTCGACGAGACCGGTTCCGAGTACCGCTACCACCAGCTCTTCGCCGCGATGCTCAGGCGAGAGCTCGAGGCAACGGACGCCGCCGCCGTTCCGCAGCTCCACACACGCGCATCTCACTGGTACGAGGAGCACGGGGACGTCGAGCAGGCCGTCATGCACGCGATCGAGAGCAGGGACGTCGATCGAGCGAGCACGCTCGTGACGCACGCCTCGGTCACGTTGATCTCCGTCGGTCGCGGCGCGACGGTCAATCGCTGGCTCGAGGCGCTGTCGTGGCCGGCCGCGGAAACCGACGCGCAACTCGGAATCACACGCGCGCTCGCCGCGGGAATGAGCGGGCGGGGGCGCGACGAGATCGAGCGCTGGCTCGGCGTCGCTGGCAGCGGAGAGGACGTCGGCCCGCTCGCAAACGGGATCTCGTCGATTCGTTCTGCGGTCGCAATGATCAGATCGCTGTTCCTGACGCGAGGAGTCGCCGAGGCCGAGCGTGGCGCGCGATTCGTGCTCGAACACGAGCCCGACGGAAGCCCGTGGCGGTACGCAGGCCTCGTGCCGCTCGGCCAGGCGCTGTTCCTCCAGGGCCGCCACGAGGAGGCACGAGCACCGCTTGCGGAGGCGCGTGCACTCCCAGGTGCGAAGCGTCTCGCCTCGACCTCGGTCGGAATGGCATATCAGGCGCTGATCGAGCTCACCGATGGCGATGCCGCCTCGGCCGAGCGGCTTGCGCGCGACGCGCTCGCGCTCGCCGGGGAGAACGGCCACTCGTCGGACATCACTGCGGCCAACCCGCATCTCGCGCTCGGAAGAGCTCTGATGCAGGGACCCGATCTGCATGCCGCGATCGACCATCTCGAGCGCGCGGTGGAGTTGACCGCGCCCCTGGACTCGCCGTACTGGCACGTGCACGCGCTGATCCATCTCGCGGCCGCCCGACACCTGCTCGGCGACGGAGAGGGCGCGGGCGCGACGCTGGCACGCGCTCGCGCAGAGTTGGACGAGCTGCCTGACGTGGGAATGCTCGGCGACCTGCTTCGCGCAACCGAAGCCGACCTTGCAAACCGCTCGCGCCGAGAGGGGTACCTCGGCGACGAGCTGAGCGACGCCGAGCTCAAGGTGCTTCGTGGCTTCGCTTCGGGCGCATCGCTCGGCGATGTCGCCCGTGAGCTCTACCTCTCACCGAACACCGTGAAGACGCACCGCCGGAGCATCTATCGGAAGCTCGGCGTCTCGACGCGCGAGCAGCTCCTGGAGCGGGCCACGACGCTCGATCTGAGTGACCGCGAAGCCGCAGCCGTTCCGCCGGAGTAGACTCGATCGCTTCGTCCCACCACGACCTACAGCCGACGATCGGCGAGCGGCTCAAGGCTCGATCAAGGAGAAGCCGCATGCTGCACAACCGGTTGGCGTTCGTAGGTCTGGTTCTCGTGCTGTCGCTCGCCATGACAGCGTGCTCGAGCGACTCGGAGTCCACAACGTCGAGCGACACGACGACGACCACCGATTCGGGGGCGGTTCTCCCTGTCGAGATCCGCGGTGTCGTGACGATCCGGATGGCGAAGGTCGGCGATCCCGGAAACAAGTCGGTCGGCGTGGTCCAGACGTTCGGAGGACCGAGCGGGCAGTTCATCGACCCGCCCGAGGGCACAGGGATCTACAAGACGTGCGACGACGCACCGGCAGCCCCGCCACCCTGTCTGACGGTCGGTGGGGTCGACTACGAGTACGGCATCGGCGAGTACGAGGTCACCGTCGAGCAGTACGTCACGTTTCTGAACACGGTCGACCCCGAGGGCAGGAACGAGCGCGAGCTCTACCTCGACAACATGAGCCCCACCGTCTGGGCGCGGTACGGCGCGATCAGCTTCTCGACCGATGCGGACGCGGGCGAGCACTACACCGTCGCCTTCCCACAGTGGGCGCAGAAGCCGTTCAATCTCGGGGACTTCCGTCGCGGGGCTCGGTTCGCCAACTCACTGACCAACGGAGACGTTCTTTCGAAGAAGGAAGAGACGTCCGGCGGCTTCACGTACGACGTCTACGAGGTCCGGCTCTCGCCGGAGACCGAGAAGGGCGCGTACGACATGGCGGAGGAGACGCCGACGCGAACGACTGACGAGGGATTCGTCGTCGCGAACAACGACGAGTGGATCAAGGCCGCGTACTACGACCCCAAGGGAGGCGGGACGGAGTCGTACTGGGTGTACCCAACGGGTCCCTTCGACCAGCCGAACGTCTCGGTGTTGGATCCGGCCACGGGTGACGTCACGAATCCGGACGACCAGCCGCTCGCGACCTACAACCCGAACGACCCCACCTCGACCGTGGACACGCCCGGTGCCCCGCCCGGAGCAGCGCCGAACTGGTGTCCGTCGCAAGTCGGAGAGAAGGCGTGCAAGACCGTCACCCCCTTCAACCTCCCGCTCACCGCCGGGGTCGATTACAAGGACGTGTACCAGGCGAACGTGAGCACGGTCGGCCAGGCGAAGACGCCGTCCCCATGGGGCACGTACGACATGGGCGGCAACGTCGTCGAGGTCCTCGACACGCTCGCGCCGCAGCCTGCGGGCTACAACTTCCTCCGGGAGTGGCGCTACTACCACGGCGGTGTCGCCAACGCGCCGGCGTACCAGGTCGCGATCTCGGCCTTCGGCTACTTCCCACAAGATCCGGCCATCGCGCGGGTCTATCCGTGGCTCGGGTTCCGGCTGGCCGCCATTGGAGACATCGGATAGGACCCCCGAAAGGAGCAGGCATGGCAACGAAAGCCGACTTCACCGAGGACGAGTGGAAGGCGCTGCAACGAGGCGTGACAGGTGCAGGGGCGCTTGTTTCCGTGAGCGACCGCGACCTCACCGACAGCTTCGGCGAGGCAACCGCACTCGCGAAGCACCTCACCGAGCAGCAGAAGGACAACGCGAGCGAACTGATGCGCGAGATCGCGCATGCGCGTGGTACGGGGTTCGGCATGACGGACTCGCCGCAGGAGGTCGAAGCGGGGACGCTCGAGGCGCTTCGTACCAGCATCTCGACGCTCGGCGCGAAGGCACCTGACGAGGTCGACGCCTACCGGGAGCTCGTGCGTGGCACCGCGACTCACGTTGCCGAGGCGAAGGGCGGCGTCACCGAGGTCGAGACCGCCACGATCGCCAAGATCGAGGACCAAGCTCGGCGTCTCGACGCGCGAGCAGCTTCTCGAGCGGGCCACGACGCTCGATCTGAGCGACCGCGAAGCCGCAGCCGTTATTCCGCCGGAGTAGACTCGATCGCCTCGTCCCACCTCTACCTACAGCCGACGATCGGCGAGCGGCTCAGGGGCTCGATCAAGGAGAAGCCGCATGCTGCATGACCGGTTGGCGTTCGTAGGTCTGGTTCTCGTGCTGTCGGTCGCCATGACCGCGTGCTCGAGCGACTCGGAGTCCACAACGTCGAGCGACACGACGACGTCCACCGATTCGGGGGCGGTTCTCCCTGTCGAGAACCGCGGTGTCGTGACGATCCGGATGGCGAAGGTCGGCGACCCCGGCAACAAGTCGGTCGGCGTGGTCCAGACGTTCGGAGGACCGAGTGGGCAGTTCATCGACCCGCCCGAGGGCACTGGGATCTACAAGACGTGCGACGACGCGCCGGCAGCACCGCCGCCGTGTCTCACCGTCGGCGGGGTCGACTACGAGTACGGCATCGGCGAGTACGAGGTCACCGTCGAGCAGTACGTCACGTTCCTGAACACGGTCGACCCAGAGGGCAGGAACGAACGCGAGCTCTACCTCGACAACATGAGCCCCACCGTCTGGGCGCGGTACGGCGCGATCAGCTTCTCGAGCGACGCGGATACGGGCGAGCACTACACCGTCGCCTTTCCGCAGTGGGCGCAGAAGCCGTTCAATCTCGGGGACTTCCGTCGCGGAGCGCGGTTCGCCAACTCACTGACCAACGGAGACGTTCTTTCGAAGAAGGAAGAAACGTCCGGCGGCTTCACGTACGACGTCTACGAGGTACGGCTCTCGCCGGAGACCGAGAAGGGCGCGTACGACATGGCGGAGGAGACGCCGACGCGCACGACTGACGAGGGATTCGTCGTCGCGAACAACGACGAGTGGATCAAGGCCGCGTACTACGACCCCAAGGGAGGCGGGACGGAGTCGTACTGGGTGTACCCAACGGGTCCCTTCGACCAACCGAACGTCTCGGTGTTGGATCCGGCCACGGGTGACGTCACGAATTCGGACGACCAGCCGCTCGCGACCTACAACCCGAACGACCCCACCTCGACCGTGGACACACCTGGTGCCCCGCCCGGAGCGGCGCCGAACTGGTGTCCGTCGCAAGTGGGAGAGAAGGCGTGCAAGACCGTCACCCCCTTCAACCTCCCGCTCACCGCCGGGGTCGATTACAAGGACGTCTACCAGGCGAACGTGAGCACGGTCGGCCAGGCGAAGACGCCTTCCCCCTGGGGCACGTACGACATGGGCGGCAACGTCGTCGAGGTCCTCGACACGCTCGCGCCGCAGCCTGCGGGCTACAACTTCCTCCGGGAGTGGCGCTACTACCACGGCGGTGTCGCCAACGCGCCGGCGTACCAGGTGGCGATCTCGGCCTTCGGCTACTTCCCGCAGGATCCGGCCATCGCGCGGGTCTATCCGTGGCTCGGTTTCCGGCTGGCCGCCATTGGAGACATCGGATAGGACCCCCGAAAGGAGCAGGCATGGCAACGAAAGCCGACTTCACCGAGGACGAGTGGAAGGCGCTGCAGACGAGGCGTGACAGGCGCAGGGACGCTCGTCTCCGTGAGCGACCGCGACTTCACCGACAGCTTCGGCGAGGCGTCCGCACTCGCGAAGCACCTCACCGAGCAGCAGAAGGACAACGCGAGCGAGCTGATGCGCGAGATCGCGCATGCGCGTGGCACGGGGTTCGGTATGACGGACTCACCGCAGGAGGTCGAAGCAGGGACGCTCGAGGCGCTTCGCAGCAGCATCGCGACGCTCGGCGCGAAGGCCCCCGACGAGGTCGACGCCTACCGGGAGCTCGTGCGCGGCACCGCGACCCATGTTGCCGAGGCGAAGGGCGGCGTCACCGAGGACGAGACCGCCACGATCGCCAAGATCGAGGACGCGCTCG
>CAWHYV010000012.1:0-103606 GCA_963833725.1 uncultured Gaiellaceae bacterium | reverse complement strand
GCGGCGAGATCGGCCGCCATGAGGTACGCGCCGCCGCGGTAGAACGCGAACGGCGACTCGAGCATGCGCCCGTAGCGAATCGGGACGAGCTCGGGGAGTCGCGTCCGCGCCTGCTCCTCGAGGAGATCGACCGGGTCGCGTCGCTGCGGAGCGGGCTCCCAGCCGCGTGAGCCGATCTCGGGAGCTCGGCACGCGCTGCCCGCCCGCGCGCGAGCCGCTCGGACGGAGTGAAGTGAGGAACGGCTCTGAGATCGGGCGAGGCCGCGATGGCGACGTCGGGCTCTTCGTGGGCAGGTGGTCTCCGGTGCGTGCTCGAGATCTGTCATCTGCCCTCCGTCGCGCAAGCTCGGGTCACCGTCGCGTTCTCTTCTCGAGAGCGTACTCAGCACGCGGCTGACCGCTCATCGGACCGGCAGCACGTGGGATGATCCGCGCGTGAGCGGGGCGGGCGGACTCCACGCGGGCGCGAACGACGCTGCGCGCGCGGACGCTCTCGTGATCTTCGGGATCACGGGCGACCTCGCGCGCGTCATGACGTACCGCTCGCTCTATCGGCTCGAGGAACGCGGGCTCCTCGACTGCCCCATCGTCGGTGTCGCCTTCGACGACTGGACGCTCGAGCAGCTCGTCGCGCATGCACGTGAATCGATCGTCGCGACCGGCGAGGATCTCGACGACGACGTCTTCTCGCGGCTCGCGAGCAGGCTCTCGTACGTCCACGGCGACTTCACGGATTCTGCGACCTATACGGAGGTCGCCGCGGCGCTCGGGGATGCGAAGCTCCCGGTCTTCTATCTCGAAGTTCCGCCGTCGCTCTTCGGGACGGTCGTCGGCGGACTGTCGAAGGCAGGCCTCACGGCGAATGCACGCGTCGTCGTCGAGAAGCCGTTCGGCCACGATCTCCCGTCCGCGCGCGCGCTCAACGAGGAGCTGCACGCGATCGTCGACGAGTCGCAGCTCTATCGGATCGACCACTTCCTCGGGAAGATGTCGGTCGAGGACATCCTCTACCTGCGTTTCGCGAACACGATCCTCGAGCCCGTCTGGAATCGGCAGTTCGTCTCGTCGGTGCAGATCACGATGGGTGAGGATTTCGACGTGGCCGACCGCGGGCACTTCTACGACCCGGTCGGCGCGATGCGCGACGTCGTCCAGAACCACCTGCTCCAGGTTCTGAGCCTCGTCGCGATGGAGCCTCCGACCGGCCGGGGTGTAGGCGTCATCAACGACCGTAAGCGCGACGTCTTCGTCGCGATGGCCGAGGCCGACCCGGCCCGGTACGTCCGCGGTCAGTACGCCGGCTACCTCGACGTCGACGGAGTTGCGCCCGGTTCGCAGACGGAGACGTTCTGCGCCATGCGCCTCGAGATCGACAACTGGCGCTGGTCGGGCGTCCCGTTCTTCATCCGCGCGGGCAAGTCGCTCCCCGTCACGGTCACCGAGGTGCGCGTCGTCTTCAACACGACGCCGTGGCTCGGATTCGTCCCGCGGGAGACACCGCGGCCGGAGCCGAACCAGCTCGTGCTGCGCATCGGCCCGCGGCCCGGCGCGCGGATGCGGATGCAGGCGAAGGAGGCGGACGGCGTCGGGCTTGCGCCCCGTTCAGCTCGACATGGAGTTCGCGAGCATGGGCGGCGAGGGGCCGACACCGTACGAGGTTCTGCTCGATGCCGCGATGCGCGGCGAGTCGCGCCACTTCGCGCGGCAGGACGCGGTCGAGGAGACGTGGCGCGTCGTCCAGCCGCTCATCGACTCGCCCCCACCCGTCGAGGTCTACGAGCCCGGGTCGTGGGGGCCCGCGTCGGCCGACGAGCTCACGAGCGACTACGGAGGATGGAGGAACCCATGGCTGCCGTGACACACAAGCTGACCCCTGGATGTACGGCGTCGGCGTCGTCACCTTCCTCGCCGGACTTCTCTTCGGCTACGACCAGGGCGTCATCTCGGGGGCGCTTCCGCTCCTGCAGGCCGACCTCGACCTCTCGACACTCGAGAGCGAGATCGTCACGAGCTGGGTGACGCTCGGCGCGCTCTTCGGCGCGCTCGTCGCAGGTGGTACGGCCGACCGGATCGGGCGTCGCTGGACGGCCGTCATCGCAGGGATCCTCTTCGCGGTCGGCGCGCTCGTCGAGGCCGTGTCACCCGATGCGACCATGCTCACGGTCGGACGCGTCATCACCGGACTCGGCGTCGGCTTCGCGTCGGTCGTCGCCCCGTTGTACGCGGCCGAGATGGCGCCGAAGCGACTCCGCGGCCGGTTCGTCTCGACGTACCAGCTCGCGATCACGGTCGGCATCTTCTTCGCCTACCTGGTCGACGACGCGCTCACGAGCTCGGATCGCTGGCGCCTCATGTTCGCGCTCGCCGTCATTCCGGGCGCCGCGCTCGTCGTCGGATTCCTCGTGATGCCGGAGTCGGCGCGCTGGCTCCTGAAGATGGGCCGGCGCGACGACGCGCGCGCTTCCCTCGTCAAGGTCGACGGGGCCGACGTCGCGGACGCGGAGCTCGCGACGATCGAGGCCGACCTCGAGGCGGAGGCACTCGAGGGTCAGGCCAGCTGGGGCGAGGTGTTCAGCCCGGGTCTGCGACGCGCGCTCTGGGTCGGCATCGGGCTCGCCGTCTTCCAGCAGGTGACCGGGATCAACGCGATCATCTACTACGCGAACGAGATCTTCGCCGAGGCGGGATTCACGACCGCCGAGGAGCAGGCGAAGGCGACCCTCTATGCGGTCGGTGCGGTCAACGTGCTCGCGACGTTCATCGCGGTTGCCTGGGTCGACCGCTTCGGCCGCCGCCCCTTGCTCTTCACGGGGCTCGTCGGCATGGCGGTGAGCCTCGCCGCGGTTGGCTTCTCGTTCGTCGCGCTCGAGAACACCCCGGACGGCGAGGCGACGACGGTCGGAGGCATCGTCACGGTCCTCGCGCTCGTCGTCTTCATCGCATCGTTCGCCTTTTCGATGGGGCCGATCGTGTGGACGCTCATCTCGGAGATCTACCCCAACCGCGTGCGCGGCCGGGCGATCTCGGTCGCGACTGCGGTCAACTGGTTCGCGGCGTTCCTCGTCGCGCAGTTCTTCCTCTCTATCGTCGACGCGATCGGCGAGTCGACGACGTTCTTCATCTTCTCGGCGCTCTGCGTCGTGACGTACGTCTTCGTCTGGCGCTATGTGCCCGAGACGAAGGGCCACTCGCTCGAGGAGATCCAGGAGCGCTGGGTCAAGAACGGCGACCGCATGCTCGAAGAGCCCTCCGCGTGACGGGTGCCGCGGTCGAGATCCGCGACCTCGACGACAGGTGCGTCGCGACGATCCGGACGCTCTGCATCGACGCGATCCAGGCGGCGAACTCGGGGCATCCCGGGACGCCGGTCGGGATCGCGCCCGTCACGTACACGCTCTGGCAGCGCTTCCTCCGCTTCGATCCGTCAGATCCGATCTGGCCGAACCGTGACCGGTTCGTCCTCTCCGCCGGACACGCCTCCGCCCTCCTCTGGTCACTGCTCCATCTCACCGGCGTTCGCGCGGTCGACCCCGACTACGAGGTGCTCGGCGACCCCGCCGTCTCGCTCGACGACCTGAAGCGCTTCCGGCAACTCGGCTCGAAGTGCCCGGGCCATCCCGAGTACCGCTGGACGAGCGGCGTGGAGACGACGTCCGGCCCGCTCGGACAGGGCGTCGCGACGTCGGTCGGCATGGCTCTCGCGAGCCAGTGGCTCGGCGCGCGCTACAACCGCGACGGGTTCACGCTCTTCGACTTCGACGTCTACGCGCAGGCGGGCGACGGCTGCATGATGGAAGGGCGTCGCGTCCGAGGCGGCCTCGTTCGCCGCGCACCAGCGCCTCTCGAATCTCTGCTGGATCTACGACTCGAACCGCGTCACGATCGAGGGGCATACCGATCTCACGTTCACGGAGGACGTCGCGGGGCGGTTCGCCGCGTACGGCTGGAACGTCGAGACCGTCGCGGATGCGAACGACCTCGAGCAGGCGGAGCGGGCCTTCCACGCGTTCAGGGCCGAGGACGAGCGCCCGACGCTGATCGTCGTCCACAGCCACATCGGCTACGGCACGCCGGTCGAGGACACACCGAAGGCGCACGGCGAGCCGCTCGGGCCGGATGGCGTCCGAGCTGCGAAACGGTTCTACGGCTGGCCGGAGGACGCGGAGTTCCTCGTCCCCGACGACGTCGTCGAGCACTTCGCCGACGGGATCGGCGCACGCGGTGCTTCGGCTCGCGCGGCGTGGGAGACGCTGTTCGAGGAGTACCGAGCCGCATTCCCCGACGCTCGCCGACGAGATCGAGCGAATGCAGCGCCGCGAACTGCCGGACGGCTGGGACGTGGGCATCCCGGACTTCCCGGCCGACGAGAAGGGGCTCGCGAGTCGCGACTCGTCCGGACAGGTGCTGAACGCGATCGCCGAGCGGGTTCCGTGGCTCGTCGGCGGCGCCGCCGATCTCGCGCCGTCGACGAAGACGCGGCTCACCTTCGACGGCGCGGGTGACTTCGGGCCGGCTGACCGGAGTGGCCGGAATCTCCACTTCGGCGTTCGCGAGTTCGCGGCCGCGGCGATCGCGAACGGGCTCGCGCTCTCGAAGCTGCGCCCGTTCTGGTCGGGCTTCCTCATCTTCTCGGACTACGCGCGTGGCGCGATCCGGCTCTCCGCGCTCATGGAGATCCCCGTCATCCACATCTTCACGCACGACTCGATCGGCGTCGGCGAGGACGGCCCGACCCATCAGCCCGTCGAGCAGCTCGCCTCACTGCGCGCGATGCCGGGGCTGCTCGTGTTCCGACCGGCCGACGCCAACGAGGTCGCGGAGACCTGGCGCTACGTCATGCAGCTCCACCACGAGCCCGCTGTCCTCGTCCTGTCGCGGCAGGCGCTGCCGACGGTCGACCGCTCCGTGACGGCCCCCGCCTCGGGCGTCGCGCAGGGGGCGTATGTGCTCCTCGACACGGACGGCGTGCCCGACCTGATCCTCATCGCGACGGGCTCGGAGGTCGGACTCGCCGTTCAGGCGCGCGAGGAGCTCGCCGCCGAGGGCATCGGCGCCCGCGTCGTCTCGATGCCGTGCTCGGAGCTCTTCGACCGGCAGTCGCAGGAGTACCGCGACGCGGTGCTTCCGCCGGCCGTCAAGGCGCGGGTCGCGATCGAGCAGGCCTCGGCCCTCGGCTGGGCACGCTACGTCGGCGACGGCGGTGCGATCGTCGCGATGAACACGTTCGGCGCCTCGGCTCCGCTCAAGCAGCTCGTCGAGAAGTTCGGCTTCACGCCCGACGCCGTGAGCCGGGTGGCCCGTGAGGTGCTCGCGTGACCCCGCTTCGAGAGCGTCCCGCGTGGACGGCGCTCGAACGCCACTACGAGGAGATCCGAGAGCTCCATCTGCGCGAGCTCTTCGCCGCGGACACGACGCGCGGCGAGCGACTCGTGGCAGAAGGCGCCGGTATCTACCTCGACTACTCGAAGAACCGCGTCACCGACGAGACGCTGACTCTCCTCCGCCGGCTCGCCGAGGAGTCGGGCCTCCCCGAGCGCACGGAAGCGATGTTTCGCGGCGACCGCATCAACACGACGGAAAACCGCTCGGTCCTGCACATCGCGCTGCGGATGCCGAAGGGCTCGTCGCTCGTCGTGGACGGTGTCGACGTGGTTGCAGAGGTGCACGAGACGCTCGACCGTATGGCGTCGTTCTCCGAGCGCATCCGGTCGGGTGAGTGGAAGGGCCACACCGGCAAGCCGATCCGCAACGTCGTGAACGTGGGGATCGGAGGCTCCGACCTCGGTCCGGTGATGGCCTACGAGGCGCTTCGCCACTACACGCGTCGCGACCTCACCTTCCGCTTCGTCTCGAACGTCGACTCGACCGACTTCGTGGAGGCGACACGCGATCTCGCGCCCGACGAGACGCTCTTCGTCATCTCGTCGAAGACGTTCACGACGCTCGAGACGATGACGAACGCCCACTCCGCGCGCGTCTGGGCACTCGCCGCACTCGGTGACGAGAGCGCGATCGCGAAGCACTTCGTCGCCGTGTCGACGAACGAGGACGGAGGTCGCGAGTTCGGCATCGACCCCGAGAACATGTTCGGCTTCTGGGACTGGGTCGGCGGACGCTACTCGATGGACTCCGCGATCGGCCTCTCGACCATGCTCGCGATCGGGCCCGACGGCTTCCGTGATCTGCTCGCCGGCTTCCACGCGATGGACGAGCACTTCCGCACGGCGCCGTACGAGCGAAACCTCCCCGTGCTCATGGGGCTCCTCGGCGTCTGGTACGCGGACTTCTTCGGCGCCCAGACGGTCGGCGTGATGCCGTACAGCCAGTATCTGAAGCGCTTTCCCGCGTACCTCCAGCAGCTGACGATGGAGTCGAACGGAAAGCACGTGACGCTCGACGGCCGCGCCGTCGACTACGAGACGGGCGCCGTGTTCTGGGGCGAGCCGGGAACGAACGGCCAGCACAGCTTCTACCAGCTCATCCACCAGGGGACGAAGCTCATCCCCGTCGACCTGATCGGCTTCGGGAAGACGCTCAACCCGCTCGGCGACCACCACGACATCCTCATGTCGAACGTCTTCGCGCAGGCCGAGGCGCTCGCGTTCGGGAAGACCGAGGCGGAGGTGCGCGCCGAGGGGACCGCGGACGCCGTCGTCCCCCATCGGATCTTCGAGGGGAACCGCCCGTCGAACGTCCTGCTCGCCGAGAAGCTCACGCCGTTCGCGCTCGGAGCGCTCGTCGCGCTCTACGAGCACAGCGTGTTCGTGCAGGGCACCGTGTGGAGCATCAACTCGTTCGACCAGTGGGGCGTCGAGCTCGGCAAGGCGCTCGCGCAGAAGATCATCCCGGAGCTCACGAGCGAGGCCGAGCCCGAGCTCGCACACGACTCGTCGACGAACGCGCTCATCCGGCGCTATCGGTCCGCTGAGGTGATCCGCCTCCTCCTCTCCGACGTCGACGGAACGCTCGTCCGCCCGGACAAGTCGCTGTCGAAACGCACCGTCGACGCGGTCCACGCGCTGCACGACGCGGGCATCCACTTCGCGGTCACGAGCGGCCGGCCCCCGCGGGGCATGGAGATGCTCGTCGAGCCGCTCGCGCTCGCGACGCCGCTCGCCGCGTTCAACGGCGGCCTCGTCGTCGAGCCCGAGATGGAGGTGCTCGAGGAGCGGACACTGGCGGACGACCTCGTCGGGTCGACGATCGAGCTCTTCGAGTCGTTCGCGCTCTCCGTCTGGGTCTACCGTGGGAGCCGACTGGCTCGTCCGCGACCCGAGCGGCCCGCACGTCGCGCGCGAGTCGCACACCGTGCAGTTCGAGCCGACCGTCGTCGACAGCTTCGACGACGTCGGTCACGGCGTCGCGAAGATCGTCGGCGTCAGCGACGACCACGAAGCCGTCGCGGCGGCCGCCGAGGCGACGCGTACAGAGCACGGAGACCAGGTCTCCGCCTCCAGATCGCAGCCCTACTACGTCGACGTCACGCACCCACAGGCGAACAAGGGCTACGTCGTCACGTTCCTCGCCGAACGCTACGAGGTCTCGCGCGACGAGATCGCCACCATCGGGGACATGCCCAACGACGTGCTCATGTTCGCGCGCTCGGGCCTGTCGATCGCGATGGGCAATGCGTCTCAGGACGTGCAGCGCGCCGCGCGGCAGGTCACGACGACGAACGACGAAGACGGCTTCGCGAACGCCGTCGAGCGGTTCATCCTCGAAGGAAGGAGCTAGCGAGATGCCCACGGAGACTCCCATGCAGCTCGGAATGGTCGGACTCGGGCGGATGGGCGCAGGGATCGTCCGCCGGCTCATGCGCGACGGACACAACTGCGTCGGCTACGACATCCACCCCGACGCCGTCGCGGCGCTCGAGGCCGACGGCGCGACCGGCTCGTCGTCGCTGGAGGACTTCGCCGCGAAGCTCGAGAAGCCACGAGCCGTATGGGTGATGGTGCCCGCCGGCGACATCACGGACAAGACGATCGCGGCGCTCGCCGAGGTGCTGGAGCCTGGCGACGCCATCATCGACGGCGGAAACACGCATTACGTCGAGGACATCCGACACGCGAACGAGCTCCGCGCGAAGGACATCCACCACGTCGACGTCGGCACGAGCGGCGGCGTCTGGGGCTTCGAGCGCGGCTTCTGCCTCATGATCGGCGGCGAGACCGAGGTCGTCGAACGGCTCGGCCCGATCTTCGCCTCGGTCGCGCCAGGGCTCGACGCCGCTTCGAGGACGCCGGGCAGGACCGGCGAGCCGAGCCCGGCGGAGCACGGCTACTACCACTGCGGGCCGAACGGCGCGGGCCACTTCGTGAAGATGGTGCACAACGGCATCGAGTACGGGCTCATGGCCGCGTACGCCGAAGGGCTCAACGTCATCGCGAACGCCGACATGGGTAAGCGGCAGCGCGACATGGACGCCGAGACCGCGCCCCTCGAGCGTCCCGAGCTGTACCAGTACGAGATCGACACGACCGAGGTCGCCGAAGTGTGGCGACGGGGAAGCGTCGTCGGGTCGTGGCTTCTGGACCTGACGGCTGCGGCACTGCAGGAGTCGCCGAAGCTCGAGGAGTTCGCCGGCCGCGTCTCGGACTCGGGCGAGGGACGCTGGACGTCGATCGCGGCCATCGAAGAGGGCGTCCCGACGCCGGTCCTCACGACGGCGCTCTACTCGCGCTTCGCCTCCCGCGACATGGACGACTTCGCGAACCGGCTCCTGTCGGCGATGCGCAAGCAGTTCGGCGGCCACGACGAGAAGAAGGCGTAGCGGGTGGCTCTCGAGGTCGAGGTGCTGCCGGACGCGGACGCGGTCGCCGAACGCGGCGCTCAGGTCGCCGCTGCGGCTGCGGCAGTCGCGATCGCCACGCGCGATCGATTCACGTTCGCCGTCTCGGGCGGCCGCACGCCGTGGGCGATGTTCGCGAGCCTCTACGGGCGCTTGCCGTGGGACAAGGTCACGATCTTCCAGGTCGACGAGCGCATCGCGCCCGACGGCGACCCGGAGCGAAACCTCACGCAGCTCCAGCGCTCCCTGCCACCTGGTGGAGCCGCCGACGTGCGCCCCATGCCCGTCTGGGCCGAGGATCTCGACACCGCTGCCGCGATGTACGCGGAGGCACTTCCCGATCAGCTCGACCTCGTGCACCTCGGACTCGGCCCGGATGGGCACACCGCGTCTCTCGTGCCCGGCGATCCCGTTCTCGCCATGCTGGACCGCGACGTCGCTGTCACCGACGTCTACCAGGGCCGCAGGCGGATGACGCTCACCTACCCCTCCTTGAACCGCGCGCGGCAGATCCTCTGGCTCGTGACGGGCGACGACAAGGTCGATGCGCTGCGCAGGTTGCGGGCAGGCGATCAGTCGATCCCGGCAGGCTGGGTTGCAACGACGAACGCACTCGTCCTCGCCGACGCCGCTGCGGCAGGATCCGCGAGATGAGCGAGCAGAAAGCACGCAAGTACCCGGTCGAGCCTCGTGCGCCGACCGTGCTCGCAGTGGACGTCGGCGGCTCCAATGTCAAGGAGCTCCTGAACGGCGTCGACGAGCGACGCCGTTTCGCGTCGGGAGAGAAGCTGACGGCCGCGCAGATGGTCGAGGGCGTCCTCGAACAAACGGCCGACTGGGAATACGTGGGCGTATCGGTTGGTGTGCCGGCGCCCGTGGTCGACGGGAAGGTCGTCCGGGAGCCGGTCAACCTCGGCGAGGGCTGGGTGGGGTTCGACTTCGAGAAGGCATTCGGAAAGCCGACGAAGGTCGTCAACGACGCAGCCATGCAGGCTTTCGGAAGCTACGACGGGGGGCGAATGCTGTTCCTCGGGCTCGGCACCGGGCTGGGCACGACGCTGATCATCGACGGGGTCATCGCGCCCATGGAGCTCGGGCACCTCCCCTATCGGAAGGCGACGTACGAGGACTACGTCGGCGAGGCCGCTCTCGAGCGTGACGGGAACAAGCGCTGGAAGAAGGCGGTCTTCGAGACCATCGAGCACCTCACCGCCGCACTTCTCCCCGACTACGTCGTGCTCGGCGGCGGCAACGCGCGGATACTCGGCGACCTCCCCGCGAACTGCCGCCTGGGACACAACGAGGACGCGTTCCTCGGCGGGTTCCGCCTCTGGATCGAGGATTGACCAAGCGGTTCGCGCGCGCGATCGCGGTCGTTGCGGCCGCAGGGCTCGTGATCGTTGTCCTCCACCCCGAGCGTGAGACCGTGCTCGCGTACTCCGCGGGGCAGCAGCTCATCACGACCGCCTGGAGCGTCGGGCTCGCCGTCTTCCTGGTCGCAGTCGTGTTCGGCTGGGCGGGCGGAAAGGCGCTCGTCGCCTCGTCGTACCACGAGGCGAAGGAACGCGCACCGAAGCGGAAGCGGTCGCGGTCGCGCTAGAGGTCGAGCTCGAGCACGTCGGCGATTGCCGCGACCGTGACGTCGGCCGCCGGATGTGACGTCAGAGCCTCCGGATGGTTCGCGAACTGCCCCTGCAGCGGGAGCACGGTCGTCACCCGCTCGCCCCAGAACCGCTTCGCGGCCGCGAGGATCCGCGGCTTGTCGTCGACGAGCACGTAGCTCTCGGACGGGTATCGCAGCTCGACGTCGCCGAGCTCGAGCTCCTTGTGCACGTAGACGAGAACGTGCCCGCCGACCGCGCGTGCGATCCCCGAACGCTCGACCTTCCGTGGCTGGAAGACGGCGTCTCCGTCCGTGAGCACCACGGTCGGCCCGACCGAGCGAAGCCTCGCGAGCACGTCGAGGGCGCCCGGGTAGAGACGTTCGGCGAACGGGTAATCGAGGATGACGCGCGCCGCGTCGAGCAGCTGCGGGTCGCGTCCCTCCCCCTCCCACCACTCCTGCACGGCACCGAGGTAGTCGCGATAGCCGAGATCGACGAACCGGCGCTCCTGGATGGCCCAGTACCGCGCGGCAACCTCCTCGCCGTAGGCCCTGACGAAGTGCTGCTCGACGTCGGTGCGGATCCGGTCGTTGTCGAGCAGCGTGTTGTCGACGTCGACGAGGAACGTCACCTGGACGACGCCGGTCACGCCCACATCCTCGCGCGGCACACGTCATGATCATCATCCGACCGAGCTCGACGAGGAAGGGAAACCGAGGTGAGACCCCTACGCAGCGCGACCATCGTGCTCGCCGCCGTCGCGCTCGCAGGCTGCGGCGGCTCGGATTCGACGGAAACCGTCAATGGCTGCATGATCGAGCCGTCGACCGAATGCCCGGGGGCAGATCTCTCCGGCGCCGATCTCGCGGGCGCCGACCTCTCCCGCGCGTCGCTGCCGGGGGCGAACCTCACCGGTACGAACCTCAGCGGCGCGAACCTGACGGAAGCGAACCTGACCGGCGCGGAGATCGTCGACGCCGACCTCTCCGACGCCGACCTCACGAGCGCGAACCTCACGGGCGCGACGATCACCGGAACGAATCTCGATGGTGCAACCCTCTGCGGGACGACGCGGACGGACGGCACCCTCGACGACACGAGCTGTCCCGCCTCGACGGACACGGAGACGACGGAGACGACCGCCTCGCTCGCCGAGGTGACGTCGCTCGAGGTCGGCGAGCTGACCTGCGGAGGCGCGACGACCGCGCCTGTCGAGGTGACCTGGGACACCGCGAACGCCACCGCCGTCGAGATCAACGTCGACGGGATCAACCCGGCAGGCTTCGGACCGACTGGCTCGACCAACCTCGTTGTCCCCTGTGACGACGCCGAGCACACGATCAGCGTGACGCCGCAGAGCGACGCCGGCCCCGGTGAGCCGGAATCGAAGGAGATCTCCGCGAGCTAGAGGCTTGATGTGAAATTCCCGCGGGCCGGCTGGCGCTCACGACACTGCGCCGGATCGCCACCGTCGCGTCTCGCACAGGCTTCAAGCCTGCACGAGACGTGCCGGCGTCGCCCGGCTTGGTCGTGAGCCTCCCCGACGTCGCGCCAATTTCACATCAAGCCTCTAGCGCCGCGCGTCGAAGCGGCCTCGCCCGAATGCGTCGATCCTGCCCCAGCGCCCGGGGATGTCGAGCAGCTCGAGGTGTCCGATCTCGCGCGGGAGCACGGGATCGACGACGAGATGCTCGCCGAGCGGGTCGAGGCCGAGCATCGTCCGCAGGAGCAGGAGCGGCGTGCCGGTCGACCAGGCCTGCGGGCTGCACGCGGTCGGGTACTGGACCGGGTACTTCGTCTGCTCTCGCGGGTACCCGCCGAAGGCCTCCGGGAGGCGACCGTCGAAGAACTCCGCCGCGTCGAGGATGCCGGCCGCGATCTCCGCCGCCTCGTCCTTGAAGCCGTAGCGGCGAAGACCCCAGGCGACGAAGGAGTTGTCGAACGGCCAGACGGTGCCGGTGTGGTAGCCGATCGGGTTGTAGCGCCCCTCTCCCACCGCGAGCGTGCGAACGCCCCACCCGGAGAACAACCGCGGGCCGAGCAGATGCCGAGCGATCGCCTTCGCCTTCGACTTGTCCACGATTCCGCTCCAGAGCAGGTGACCGTTGTTCGACGCGAGCGCATCCACCTGCCGACCGTCCTGATCGAGCGCGAGCGCGAAGTACTCCCCGTCCTCGACCCAGTAGTCCCGATTGAATCGCCGCTTGAGATCCGCCGCATCGGCGGTGAGCTTGTCCGCGAGCGCGGCGTCCTTCCAGATCTCGCGCGCCAGCCGCGCACCGCGCACCTTCGCGTCGTAGGCATACCCCTGAAGCTCGCACGTCGCCCGCGGGAAGCCGGGCAGCGAGCCGTCGCGGAACGAGATGGAGTCCCACGAGTCCTTCCAGCACTGGTTCTCGAGGCCCGACACCTCGTTGCGGCGGCGGTACCAGATGTAGCCCGTGCCCTGAAGATCCGCGTACTCGTCGATCCAGTTGAGCGCTGCGCGCGCCTCGACCTCGAGCTCGCGGACGAGCGCGCGATCGCCCGTCCAGCGCTCGTACTCGTCGAGGAGCACGATGTAGAGCGGTGTCGCGTCGACCGAGCCGTAGTACGGCGAATGCGGACGCTCCTCGAACGCCGTCATCTCGCCGTACCGCATCTCGTGAAGAATCCGGCCGGGATCCTCGTCGCGGAAGTCGTCGCTCCGGACGCCTTGCCAGTCCCCGAGCGATCGCAGCGTCGTCGCGGCGAGCTCGGACGTGAACGGCAGCGCCTGCAGGCTCGTGAAGATGCTGTCGCGGCCGAACATGGTCATGAACCACGGCAAGCCCGCCGCGGGCAGCGCGCGTCCACCCGCGATCGGCGGCGAGAAGCGAAGCGCGGCGAGATCGACGAGGCTCCGGTGGTACGTCGCCTTGAGCGGGTCCCAGTCGCACTCGACGCGAGGCGCCTCGTCGATCCAGCGCTCGAGGTTCTTCCGCATCCGGGCCTGTACGCGTTTCGGATCCTGCGGCTCGAGCGGCGCCTGGCCCGCGCCGGTGCGCTCCGTGACGACGTCGATATCGCGTCGTCCACTCGCCGTGCGCGGGAATCCTCACCGTGAAGGTCAACCCGTCTGCGTCGAAGCGAGCCGGAGCACTGGCGGTGATCGCCGTGGCACGCACGAACGCACCACGCTCGTAGCCGAGGGTGAGCTTTCGCCGCTCGACCTTGGACGAGTATCGGCCCTTCTTGGCGAGCGCGTCCTTCACCTCGAAGAGGTCGGCGAAGTCGCAGCCGGCATCGATGCGGACGGACAGGGCGACCGGTTTGTCCGCGTGGTTCAGGATGGTGAGCTCCTCGTGGAACCCCGTGGAGACGGCGCGCTGCCGGATGACCGAGAGCTTCGCGTCGATGTAGACGGTGCCGGTTCCGGGGACGAGGAAGAAGCGCGTCTCGAAGTACTGGAGGTCGTCGACCGAGAGCGGGTTCAGCCGCTCGCCGTTCACGGTGAGCACCCAGCGCGAGAGGAAGCGCGTGTCGAACGAGAAGAGACCCGGTGGGGTCGGTGAGCGACGCCTCGATGTCGCCGCGCGAGTCGCTCACGACGAACGTGTTCCCGTCGAGGATCTTGACGAGGCCGTCGTTCACGCCGCGGCCCTTCGTTTCCGGGGCGGCCCCGGGAAGAGGCGCTGCATGCGCACCAGGAGGCGCCAGTCACCGTCGACGGCGATGTCCCCGCGAAGGACCGCCGCGACGGCATTGAGGCGCCCCGTGACAACCTTGTCGAACACGGCCTTGTCGACGCGGATGACGCATTGAGCATCCGCCGCGTCCTGCTGCAACGTCGATCGTCCCCTTGTCGACGCGAACCACCCACTGCCGCGTCTTCTTGCCGTCACGGATCTCGAAGCGGGTCGCGCCCGTCGCCTTCCGCAGCAACGGCTCGTCGTCACGCGTTGCGAGCTCGGCGAAGAAGCGCGAGGTCGCATCTGGCGCGGTCATGCCGACACCCTAGTAGTCGTACGCGTCTCGCTCGACGGGGACGTCATCGTCGTCCTGTTCGACAGGCCCGGCGAGCTGCACCGCGAGGAACGGGTAGACGAGCACCGAGATCATCCCCGCGCCGATGAGCGAAGCGCCCACGGCGTCGGAGATGTCGCCGTTCTGCTGCCCGATGCCGACGATCGCGACGATGAGCGGGAGTCCCGTGGCTCCGAACAAGGCGAGGCTCACGGTCCCGCGCCGACCGAGGTCACGCAGCCAGAGCAGTGCCGACGCACCGCGCGTTGCCAGGAACAGCGCGAGGAACAGACCCGCGAGCAGGAGACCCTCCACGGTGAGCAGGCTGTCGAGGTCGAAGTTCATGCCCGTCACCACGAAGTACACGGGAATCAGGAATCCGAACCCGATCCCCTCCAGCCGGACTCGCACGATCTTCCCTTCCGGCGAGTCGAGCGCCAGCCCGACGATCAGGCCGGCCGCGAACGCGCCGAGGACGAACTCGAAGCCCGCATCGGCTGCGAGGAACACGAGGACGGCGAGGAGGAAGATCGACGCGCGAACGCCGACCTGCCCGGTCGTGTGGAGCGTGTCCTGAAGGATGCGGAGCAGTCGCGGCGGCCGAGCCTGCAGCGCGATACGGGCCGCGCCCGCGACGAGCAGGCCGAAGAGGAGGAGGAGAATCACCTCGGTCACCGCGCCGTAGACGCTCGTCAGGAAGACCGAGATGAAGATGATCGGCCAGAACTCGCCGGCGACCCCGGTGCCGAGCACGGCACGACCGAGCGGCGTGGGTAGCAGGCGCGCGTCGGAGAGGATGGGTACGAGCGTGCCCAGCGCGGTCGTCGCGATGGCAACGGCCAGCAGCCACCACTGGACGTCGACGCCGAGCCGGTCGAGCACGAGTCCGAACACCAGTCCGATCGCGATCGAGATGCCCCAGCCGATCGTCCCCCGCCTCAGCGTGTCCTTCGGAACATGGTGCTCGATCACCTCGACCCCTGCGAAGAAGAAGAGCAGAGCGAGGCCGAACTGTGAGAGAAACGAGATGAAGTCGTTCACCTCGGCGATCCCGAGCACCTCCGGGCCGATGAGAATGCCGAGCACGATCTCGACGACCACGGTCGGAAGGACGAGGCGCATGTGCCACCGTGAGAGGACCGCCCCGAGCGTCGTCGCGAGGAAGACGAGGGCGAGCGAGCGGGCCTCCTCCCGCGTGAGCTCGGCGGCCAGGAGCGCCCCCGGCCAGTCGGTGACGAGGCGGCTCATCTAGCCGCGCGCCGACGGGCCGCCGATGCCCTGCCGATCAGGCCGGCCTGCGAGGTCGAAGTCGACGGTCTCCCCCCAACTGCGCGTGACGGCGGCGTTCAGGCGTTCGAGCTCGAGCTGAACTGCGTCCCGGCGTTCCGGGAGCACCGATTCGGAGAGCTCTTCGAGCATCGCTCGCAGCCGACGAACGACCTGGATCGACGTCTCCCCGTACTCGCGAATCTCGGTCACGCTGAGCGTCAGGTAGTCCGTCCAGCGCCTCACCGGGATCACGAGCCCACTCTCCATTTCCTCGAGCGGCACGGCCGTGTCCGAGAGATCGATCTGGCCGACGAGCCGCAGGAGATCCTCCAGGTGATCGAGCACCTGAACGGCGGTCGTCGGATCGTTGACGGCCGGCGAGAGCGCGCGGATGGCGATGTCCACCATGATCCGCACGGCGAACGCCGGATCCTGCTCGATCGTTCGCTCGACCCCCAGTGCGACCATCGCGCGCAGGCGATTCTCGGCATCCGCTCCCGGCTCCGGCCCGTACACCTCGATCAGCGGAGCCCCGGCGGAGACGAAGTCGCCGATCGGGTGCCGAAGGACGACGAGGCCTCCGTGCGCATGCGCCCACTTCCCCAATCCGCGGATGTCGACCGCCTGGATCGCGCCGCCACGCAGCATCCGGACGACAAGGACGGGGTCGCCGGGCGCGCGGTACGGAGCAGCGACGACGGCCGGAGCATCCGGCCGCGCCGCCTCCTCGAGCACCTGATGGAGCGCCTTTCGCCCCGCCTTTGCGACGAGGGCGGCGACCGCGACCGGCCGCAGTCGGTGGATCGCACGATCCAGGAAGATGACGAACAGGAGAATGCCCAGCCCGAGGAATGCTCCCGCCAGGGTGATACCGACGTTCGGCACCTGGTCCGCCTCGACATGCCGCAGCAACGTGTACGAGAACGTGAACGT
Source organism: uncultured Gaiellaceae bacterium (assembly GCA_963833725.1). GTDB lineage: Bacteria > Actinomycetota > Thermoleophilia > Gaiellales > Gaiellaceae > GMQP-bins7. The sequence goes on along the minus strand of CAWHYV010000012.1, from coordinate 87,025 downwards.
GCCGATCAGGACCGCAAGTACGGCCTTGAACGTCCGGTCGCGGTAGAAGATCCGCATGTAGCGGGCGGAGAACGTTCCCGTGGCCATCTGCACGATCAGCACGCTGACGGTGACGACGAAGCCGACGAGGCTCACGCTCGCCGCGACCACTGCGGCCAGCACGGCCTCGGCCGTCGACGCCGAGTATTGCCAGCGCGTGCTGACGTCGACGACCGCGCTGACGTCCGCCGACACGAGACCGAAGGTCCAACCGAGCACGCCGCCGACCAGCGGGACCACCCACAGGCTCTCCCGCAGGTAGCGGCGGAGCCGGAACGCGACGCTCCAGGTCATGCGTACGGCTTCTTCGGATGCCCCTGCACTTCGACCGTTCGGCGCGTCAGCCCCGGTGGGGCGCAACGGCGCCGAAGTGGACCGGCGGATTCATACTCCGGCCGTTTGTGTGTCCTGCGTGTGGTACTCCGCAAGCAGCTGCGTCTCGTCCTCGTGCTTCGGGAACATGAAGTAGACCAGCACGGCGCCGAGGACAATGGCGATCACGCCCGCGGTGTACGCCCAGTCATCACCGTCGAGGAAGGCCTCTTTCGCACCGGCGATGATCGCGCTCGAGTACTGAGGATGCTGCGCCGCCACAGCCTCGGCGCTGTCGAAGGACTTCGTCAGCGCCGCCTGCGTCGAGTCGGTGACGTTCTGGTCCGACGCCGAGATCTGCGCCGAGACGGACGCTGCGTAGCCGGCGGTCAGGAGCGCACCGAAGATCGACTGCATGATCGCGCCGCCGAGGTCTCGCTGAAGATCAGCCGTCCCGGACGCCATCCCGGCGCGCGTCACCGGTACGGACCCGGTGAGCGAGTGCGACGCCGGCGTTCCGGCGAGACCCACTCCCGCGCCGATGAAGATGTACGCGACCGCGATCTGCCAATACGGCGACCCCTCATTCCAGAGAAACAGCATCCACAGGAATGCGGCGAACAGGAACACGTAGCCGAAGAGCAGCGTGAAGCGGGAACCTCGCGCCTCGATGAGCTTCGCCGACCGCGGAGCGACGACGACCATCACCAAAGCCGCGGGGAGAATCGATGCTCCCGCCTGGAGCGTCGAGTAGCCGTTGACGTTCTGGAGGTACTGCTGGCTCACGAACATGGCAGCCATCAGCGAGCCGAACACGATGATGCCGGCGCAGGCCGCGACCCAGAAGATCCGGCGACCGGCGACGTTCAGGTCGTACAGGGGATTCTTCGCACGGCGCTGGCGAAGGTAGAACGCACCGAGCGCGGCGGCCGCGATCACCGAGAGGCCGAGCACGAGCGCTCCCTCATTCGGGACAGGTACGAAGTTGATCGCGAGGATGAGCGCGCCGACCAGCACGACGGAGAGAATCCCGCCGAGATTGTCGACCGGATCGGATGTCTCGTTCACGTGGCTCGGCACGAACAGGAACGCCATGACGAGGGCGACGACGGCGAGCGGGAGCGTGATCAGGAAGACCGATCCCCACTCGAATTCCGTGAGCAGCGCGCCTGCGACGAGCGGCCCGAGCGCGGCGATCGCGCCACCGAGCGCCGACCACAGCGCGATCGACTTCGTCCGCGCCGGCCCCGACCACAGTGCGGTGATCAGCGCGAGCGTCGTCGGGTATGCCATGCCTGCGGCAAGACCTCCGCCGACGCGGGCGACGAACAGCACTTCGTCGGACGGCGCGAAGGCGGCGAGCAGCGACATCGGGATCGCAAGGGCCGTGCCGAGGACGAGCATCATCTTGCGTCCGTGCCGATCGCCCAGGGCACCGAGGTAGAGCACCGAGGCCGCCAACCCGAGCGAATACCCGACCGCGATCAGGTTCAGCATCACCTGCGAGGAGTCGAACGCCTCCCCGATCGACGGCAGAGCGACGTTCGCGACCGACAGGTTCAGGTTCGCGACCGCCGCGACGAGGATCAGGCTGATGAGGACGATGCCGGATCGCCCGGGAGCGTTGGAGCTCACCGAGCTCGGCGTCGCATCAGTGTCGGCGCGTGCAGTCATCGCAAGTGGCGCCGATCATCGCACGGTGTCGCGCCGGGGACGGCCGGAGCGACCGTCCCCGCCTCGCGTTGAGTCAGATCCCGAGCGCCTTCGCCTTCGCGGCAGCGAACTCGTCGTCCGTGAGCATGCCTGCGGCGTGCATCTGCGCCAGCTTCGTGATCTCCGCCATGGTGTCGTCCTCGGCCGGAGCGGGCGCCGCAGGTGCTTGCTGCTGCGCGGCGGCCAGACCCTGCTCGTAGGCGGCCTGCTGGGCCTGCTCCTGAGACGCTGCCGCCTGGTTTGCCTTCTTCGTGCCGTAGTGAGCGGCTCCGCCGACCACGACCGCGGTGCCGACCACTCCCATACCCCTTCGTCGCATCATGTGAGCTCTCCTCTTCGTTCTCGTTAGGCGTTGGCTGCTTCGAGCGCCAGCTCGCGTGCTTCCTGGACGAGGTCGTGCGGAATCCGCTCGAACGCGAGGAGAACCCCACCTGCGTCGCGCATCGTCTGGGCGACGTTGCGCGCCCACACGTTCTCCCAGATCAGAAGTGCGGCCGATGAGTTCGGTTCGAGCTCCTCTGCCGCGCCGATCAGGTCTTCGTCGCTGAACAAGCCGGTGACCTCGATGCCCAGGCTCGCGAGCCCCTCCTGCACGTCCGGATCGAGCTCGGTCATCTCCATCGCGACGATGCTCCCGTCCGCGTCCTTGCCGACGAACGCGATGTCGATGATGCGAATGGTTCCGGCGTCGACGAGGTCGCCGAGCGCCGGTGCGATCTCCCCCCGAAACTTGTTTCCGGGAAACCCGATGATCGCGTAGTCGACTGGGCCGATCTCTTCCATACCTGTCCTCCTTCTCGTTCGTGTTGGTAGACCACTCTGACGAATTGCGACCGCCACTGCAGCCGCTTCACCCGGGTGATTTGGCGGTTCTTGTTGTGGCCCGGGGCCAAAGAGGATATGTATTCAGCTCAAACCTGCAACCAGGAGGGCTGTGAATGCTGCTCGGTGCTGACTATCCGTTCCTCGACATCCTCTGGACGATGTTCATCTTCTTCCTGTTCGTCATCTGGATCTGGATCCTGATCACGGTGTTCGCCGACATCTTCCGCCGCAAGGACGTGGGCGGTGGGTCGAAGGCGCTCTGGATCATCTTCGTGATCGTCTTGCCATATCTCGGTGTTCTCGTCTACCTGATCGCGAACCACGACGGGATGGCCGACCGCAACATCGCGCAGATGCAGAAGCAACAGGCCGCGACGGACGACTACATCCGATCCGTATCCGGCGGGAGTGCGGCGGAGATCGAGAAGGCCAAGGGCCTCCTCGACTCGGGCGCGATCACGCAGGCCGAGTTCGACACCCTCAAGGCCAAGGCGCTGGCCGCCGGCTAACCCTGCTGTGGAGACGGCGACGTCCCATGGGTGTCGTCGTCTCCGCCGCACATCGCAGCCGGATAGCGCGTTAGGCTCGTGCCTCGATGACTGACGTCGCAGTCGCGCAGCAACCGCACGAGGTCGATCCACGGCGACGCAAGATCCTTCGGATCGCCGCGTGGATCGTCGGCACGCTGGTCATCCTCGGAGCGCTCCATCTCGCTGGCATCGACGTCATCGGCTGGTTCGAGGACCTGTGGGACACGCTCACGGAGATCTCGATCGGCTACATCATCCTGGGTTGCTTCTTCCAGGGCCTGCAGACGGTGCTCACGGCGCTCGGCTGGTACGGGATCTTGCGCTACGCCTATCCCGGAGGCGTCACGTACATGCCCGTGCTCGCGGCGTACGCGACCGGCGTCGCCCTCAACAACTTCGTGCCGGCGAACATGGGCACGTTCGTCATGCTCCTCATGTTCGTCGCGATCGTCCAGGGCGCGACGTTCCCGGGTGTCCTCGGCGGGTATGTCGTCCAGAAGATCTTCTACCTCGTCATCGGGACGCTGATCTACCTCTACCTGTTCAGCCAGGTCGCGGGCTCGTTCGACTTCCAGTTCGGCAACGAGCAGGACGCGATCTCGAACCATCCCGTGTTGACGCTCGGGATCATCGCGGGAGCGATCTTCCTCGTCGCCATCCTCCTCCGGATCTTCTGGGCCTGGGTCAAGAAGATGTGGGCGAAAGCGGTGCAGGGCGCCGCCGTCCTCCGTGACGGCCGCGCGTACGTGAAGTGGGTGCTCCTTCCGCAGATGGGCGGCTACGCGGCGAAGGTCATGGTGATCATCGTCTTCCTCGCCGCCTACGGCATCCCGGTCACGTTCGGCTCGGTCATGAGCGTGCTCGGGTCGAACCAGCTGGCCAACCTCCTCTCGTTCACGCCCGGCGGGCTCGGCGTCAACCAGGCGTTCAACACATTCGCGCTCGACAGCTACACGTCGGCCACGACGGCGACCGCCTACTCACTCGGTCAGCAGCTGATCACGACGGCCTTCAACGTCGGTTTCGCGATCCTGCTCATCTGCCTCGTCTTCGGCTGGCAGGGCGGATCGAAGCTCGTCAAGGAGTCATACGACGACGCCAAGGTGAAGAAGGACGAGATGAGCGAGGACCGCCGCGAGAAGAAGGAGGCGAAGCGCGAGGCGCGGGCCGCCGAAGGTCGTACCGGACTCCACCGCTTCCGCAAGAGCGAGGACGACGAACCCGACGACACCGAGCCGACTTGACTTCGGACGCCCGGCGCGAGAGGGTTAACGCCGCATGTGCTGCCTCGCCCTGACCGCCGGCTTCCTCGGCCCCCGGATTGCCCTCTTCCTGTGGTGGATCTTCGGCGACAAGGTCGACCTCGCGTTCGACACGTGGATCTGGCCGCTCCTCGGCCTGATCTTCCTGCCGTGGACGACGTTGGCATACGTCCTGGCCTGGGGTCCCATCGATGCCGTGAGCGGCCTGGGCTGGCTCGTCGTCGCGCTCGGCTTCGCCGCCGACATCGCGACCTACAGCGCTCGCGCCGCGAAGTCGCGGTACCAGACGACCACGTTCCAGTAGGGGCGAGATATATCTCGCCCCGACGGGGAGGCAACGATCCCCGTCAGCGCACGAGCTTGAGCGCGGCGGCCTCGATCTCGTCCTCGGAGACGAGCACGAGCGTCGCCGCGTCGCCGAGCGGGACGAACGAGTCCTTGCTCGCGATGCGCGCGAGCCGCCCCTCGTAGCCGGCGTCGACGAGCTCGGCGATCACGCCTTCGGAGACGCCGCCGGTGCGGCGGGTCTCGTCCACGACCAGCACGCGGCCCGTCGCAGCCGCCTCTCGCAGGATGTCCTCCACAGGGAGCGGCGCGAGCCAGCGAAGGTCGACCACGCGGGCGCGGATTCCCTGCTCGGCGAGGCGGTGAGCAACCCGAAGCGAGAGGCGCAAGCCGTTCGCCCAGGTGACGATCGTCAGGTCGTCCCCGTCGAGGTAGGTCCTCGCCGAGCCAACGGGCACGTGGTCGTCAGCCAGTGGCGCGACCCAGCCCTCGTCGCCCTCGTCGTACAGGTCCCGCACGTGGTAGAGGGCGATCGGCTCGAGGAAGACACAGACCGTTCCGTCGACGAGCGCTGCCTCGGCGCACGTCACGAGCATCGCCGCCGCATCGTCAGCGCGAGCCGGCGATGCGATCACGAGCCCCGGGATGTCCCGCAGCACGCCGACCGCGTCGTCGTTGTGGAAGTGGCCCCCGAACCCGCGCTGGTACCCGTAGCCGGCGATCCGGATCACCATGCCGTTGCGGTACGCGCGTTGCGAGAAGAACTGCAGCGTCGCGGCCTCGCCGCGTAGCTGGTCCTCCGCGTTGTGGAGGTACGCGAGGTACTGGATCTCGGGGATCGGCAGGAAGCCGCTCACCGCCGCGCCGAGCGCAAGCCCGAGGATCGACGTCTCGTCGAGCAGCGTGTCGAACACCCGCCCTGCTCCGAACCTCGCGTGGAGCCCGCGCGTCACCCCGTAGACGCCTCCCTTCGCGGCGATGTCCTCGCCGAAGAGGAGCGCATTCGGGTGGCGCTCGAGGATCGCCGCGAGCCCCGCGTTGATCGACTGCGCGAGTGTCAGCGGCCCGTCCACGTCGAGCCTGACGCGGGCTCGCCTTCTCGGCGACGACTCCGGGCGAGCGAGGCGCGAGCGGGCCATGACCTGCTCGGCGGTCGTCATCTGCGGGAGGCCGGCAGCCTCGAGCGCGATCTCCCGCGCCTCCTCGCCCGCGGCGACATAGTCGCTCGCGAGCTCGTCTCCCGTCGCGCGTCCCGCCGAGACGAGCCACCGCGCCGTCCCGAGGATCGGGTCGCGCTCGTAGTCGGCGCGAATGGCCTGCGGCGTGCGGTAGGCGATCTCGGCATCGGCGCCGGCATGGCTGAGGTACCGCACCGTGCGGAGGTGGAGCACAGCCGGTCGCCGACGCTCGCGTACCCATCCCGCCAGCTCGGTCGCCACGCCGAGCACCTCGGCAGGATCGTTCCCGTACGCGATCTCGTACCGGATCTCGGATCGCGCAGTGAGCGCCGACTCGACCCAGCCGGCCGGCGTCGGGACGCTGATGCCGAGTCCGTTGTCCTCGCACACGAAGAGGAGCGGCAGCGGGAGGCCCTGGAATGCGATCTGTGCCGTCGTATTGAGCGCCGCCTGTGCCGTCGCGTGGTTGAGCGAGGCGTCGCCGAACGAGCAGAGGACGATCGCGTCCTGGGGCCACGGGCTCGTTACGCCGAGCCGCGCAGCACGGTCGATCGCGAGCGCCATCCCCACTGCGCGCGGGAGCTGCGACGCGATCGTCGACGTCATCGGGAGCACGGCGAGCTCCTTTCGCCCGAAGACCTTGTGACGGCCTCCCGCGATCGGCTCGACGGCCGCAGCGACGACGCCGAGCATGATGTCCCGGAGACCGTCGATCTCCGCCTGCGCCGCACGGGCGAGGTAGAAGGCCCCCGAGCGGTAGTGCAGGAGCGCAGGGTCGTCGACCCGCAGCGCCAGAGCGACGGCGGCATTCGACTCGTGCCCCGCCGACCCGATCGTGTAGAAGCTTCGCCCGTGCTGTTGCAGCCAGCGAGCGGCGTAGTCGGCCTGCCGGCTGTCGACCTGTGCACGCCAGATCTCCTCCACCTCGGGCGGCGCGGAGCGGAGCGCCCCGCTCGGCTCGAGCGCCCTCAGAGCATCGAGGAGATGCGCCTCGAGCGGATCGAGATCGACGTGGGAGACGGTGGCCATGGGGCGAAGCGAGCCTCGCCCTACGCGGCGACCGGCTGCTCCATCGCGGCGTTCCACTCGCCCGCCGCTGCACGCTCGTTCATGTGCGCGCGGTGCACGAACGCCGCCTGCGCGGCCGCCGTGTTCGCGGCGTCCCCGGCCCATACCTGTAGCGCCGAGGCCTGCAGCGCGCGCCCGTACGAGAACGACAGCGGCCACGGCCCGCCGATCTGGTTGATGGCGTTGAGGTTCTCCGTCGCCTCGACCTCGGACTGGCCGCCCGAGAGGAAGACGATCCCGGGTATCGCCGCGGGCACATGAGTCATGAAGCAGTCGACCGTGAGCTCCGCGATCCGGGCCGGCGGAGCCTGCTCGGGGCAGCCCTTGCCGGATATCACCATGTTGGGCTTGAGGAGGGTCCCGCGCAGATCGACGCCCTGGACGACGAGCTCGTGGAACGTCCACTTCAGCGTGCGCGACGTCACGTCGTAGCAGCGCTCGATCGTGTTGTCGGCGTCCATGAGCACCTCGGGCTCGACGATCGGCACGATTCCCGCCTCCTGGCAGAGCCCGGCATAGCGTGCGAGAGCGTGTGCGTTGGCGCGGATGCATGCGACGGAAGGGATCCCCTCGCCGATCGTGATGACAGCGCGCCACTTCGCGAAGCGCGCGCCGAGGGCTCGGTACTCCTCGAGCCTCCCTCGGAGCCCGTCGAGCCCCTCCGTCACCTTCTCGCCCGGGAACCCGGCCTGGTCGTGTGCGCCCGTGTCGACCTTGATACCCGGCACGACGCCCTTCGCCGAGAGCAGCTCCGGAAACGGCGTGCCGTCGTCGGCGGACTGGCGGATCGTCTCGTCGTAGAAGATGACGCCGCCGATGGCGTCCTCCATCCCTTGCGCGGCGAAGAGCAGCTGCCGGTAGAAGCGACGGTTCTCCTCGGTCGACTCGACGCCGATCGCGTCGAAGCGCTTCTTGATCGTCCCGGTCGACTCGTCTGCGGCGAGGATGCCCTTGTGACCCGCGACGATGGCGCGGGCGGTGTCGTGTAGCTCGTGCGCTCCCATCTAGCGCGCTCCTTTCATCAGGCTCTGGATCTTCGTGAGTGGATGCGACGCGACGATGCGCCGAAAGGTGCCGGAGCGCGAGCGCATCACGATCGACTCGGTCTCGACTCGATCGCCGACGACGCGGACGCCGCGCAGCAGCGCACCGCTCGTCACGCCGGTCGCCGCCACGAAGACGTCCTCGCCCTTGACGAGGTCGCCGGCGGTCAGGACGTGATCGATGTCGAAGCCCGCCTCGACCAGGCTCGCGCGCTCGGCGTCGTTCCGTGGCCACAGCTTTCCCTGCATCGCGCCGCCGAGGCACTTGATCGCGGCAGCCGAGATCACGCCCTCGGGCGTGCCGCCGATGCCCATGAGGAGATCCACACCCGTCCCTGCTTGCGCCGCGGCAATGGCAGGAGCGACGTCGCCGTCGCGGATGAGGTTCACGCGCGCTCCGGCCTCGCGGAGCTCGGCAATGAGGTCGTCGTGGCGATCGCGCTCGAGAACGACAACGGTGAGATCGTTGACGGCGCAGTGCTTCGCGTCGGCGACGCGCTCGAGATTCTCGGTCGGCGTCGCCTCGATGTCGATCGCGTCCGCCGCGTCGGGGCCGACCGCGATCTTGTTCATGTACAGCGCCGCACCGGGGAAGAACATCGTCCCGCGCTCGGAGACAGCGATGACGGCGATCGCGTTCGGCATGCCGAGCGCCGTGAGCCGCGTCCCTTCGAGCGGATCGACCGCGACGTCGACCTCAGGCCCGGTTCCGTCCCCGACCGCTTCGCCGTTGTAGAGCATGGGCGCCTCGTCCTTCTCGCCCTCGCCGATCACGACGACGCCGCGCATCGTGACCGTGTCGAGCATCAGACGCATCGCGTCGACCGCCGCCTGGTCGGCGGCGTTCTTGTCCCCGCGCCCGATCCACCGTGACGCGAACGTCGCGGCGGACTCCGTGACGCGGACGAGCTCGAGCGCGAGATTCCTGTCCGGTACCTCGCTCACGTCAGTCGATCCTACATCCGTTCCGGCGCATCGACTCCGACGAGATCGAGGCAGCGGGCGATGACGATCTGCACTGCACGAACGAGCTCGAGCCGGAAGGCCTCCTGCTCGGATTCGAGCACGCGGTGCTGGTGGTAGAAGCGATGGAAGTCGTCGGCGACGCGGATCGCAAAGATCGGGATCGCATGCGGCGCTCTCCGCTCCGCCGACTCGCGCGCGACCTGCGGAAACTCGAGGAGCCGCTTCACGAGCTCACGCTCCTCCACCGCGAGTGCCCCGGAGCTCGTTCCGGCGGCGGGTTCCGGACGTGCCCCGTCGACATTCCGCAGAATTCCGGCGATGCGCGCATGCGCGTACTGGACGTAGTAGACGGGGTTCTTGTTCGACCGCTCCTTCGCGAGGTCGACGTCGAGATCGATCGTCTGGTCGTGTCCCCGCGAGACGAGGTACCAGCGAGCCGCATCGACCCCGATCGCGTCGAGCAGCTCGTCGACGAACACGACGTCACCGCGCCGCTTCGACATCTTCTTCGCCTCGCCGCCCTCGACGAGCTGGACGAGCTGGTAGACGAGGACCTCGAGCGTCTCGCGCGGGTGACCGAGCATCTCGGCGAGCGCTTGCAACCGCGCGACGTAACCGTGGTGATCGGCGCCGAGCACGTAGATCAGACGGTCGAAACCGCGCGCGTACTTTCGCCGCACGTAGGCGGCATCCGCGGCGAAGTACGTGGGCTCACCACCGGAGCGCATCAGCACGCGATCCTTGTCGTCACCATGCGCGCTCGTCCGCGCCCAGACGGCGCCGTCCTCCTCGAACGTGTCGAGGAGCGCGATGGCTTCGGGGATCTCGACCTCGACCGCGCTCTGTCGCTCCCACGTGTCGAAGTGGATGCGAAAGCGCTCGAGCGTCGCTTCGATTCGCTCGAGCATGGCGGGAACGGGATCGCCGGAGAGCGCTGCGAGCTCGGCGACGTACTCGCCCTGGTACCCGTCCTCGGGAGGCTCCTCGCCGCGCCGCACGGCTTCGACGGACGCATGGAAGCGCTCCATCTGCGCACCGGCGTCGTTGTAGTAGTACTCGCGCTCGACGTCGTGCCCGGCGAACGCCAGCACGCGCGCAACGGAGTCGCCATAGGCACCGTTGCGCGCCGTCGCGACCGTGACCGGCCCCGTCGGGTTGGCCGAGACCATCTCCACCTGGATCCGCTCCGGCTCGACTGCAGAGCCCGAGCCGAACGTCGCGCCCCGCTCCACGATCTCGCCGACACCGTCCGCGAGCCACGTGTCGGGGAGCCACAGGTTGACGAAGCCCGGGCCTGCGGCTTCGGCGCGAACGGCCAGTTCCGCCTCGACGACACGCGACGCGACCTCCTCGGCGATCTCGCGCGGCGGCCGCCTCTCGAGGCCGGCGAGCTTGAGCGCGACGTTCGTCGCGTAGTCGCCGTGCGCGCCGTCGGCCGGGCGCTCGAGCGTGACGGGAGCGCCGGCGATCTCGGTGAGCGCGCCGGCGAGACGTGCGACGGGATCAGGCAACCGGTGCCTCGCGTGCGGCGAAGAGGACTTCGAGCCGGGCCATCTCCTCCGTCGTGCCGACGCCGATCAGCACGTCCCCGGCTGTGAGGACAGCGTCCGGGCCTGGCGTCACATCGAAACCGCCGGTGGACTTCCGGACAGCGACGACGAGAGCGCCCGTCACCTCCTGAATTCGCAGCTCCGCGATCGACTTGCCACACGGCTCGCAGTCGGGAGACACGACGAGCTCTTCGAAGCGGAGCTCGGGCATCTCACCGCCCGCGGTCGTGACGATGTCCAGAAAGTCCGCAACCTGGGGTTTCACCACGAGATTTGCGAGATGCAGGCCGGCGTGCGCGTACGGCTGGACGACACGATCAGCGCCGGCGAGGCGAATCTTGCGAGCGGCGGCCTCGTTGGACGCGCGCGCCACGATCACGAGGCCTGGGCGCTGCGCGCGTGCGGACAGCGTGATGTAGAGGTTCTTCTCGTCCGAGTCGGCGGATGCGACGAGCCCGCGCGCGCGGTCGATGGCAGCCCGCTGCAGATCGGTGTCCTCGGTACCGTCGCCGTGGACGACCGGTGCCCCGTCGGCCGCGGCGCGCTCGACCGACTCGGGCGTGATGTCGACGACCGCGTAGGGCGTTCCCGTCGCGCGAAACTCCGCCGCGACACTGCGCCCGACGCGCCCATAGCCACAGATGATCACGTGATCCTGCAAGTCCTCGATCGCTCGCTTCCTCCTTCTTTCGCCGAGCACGTCCGCAAACACGCCCCGCGTAATGACATCGACGATCACTCCGGCGATATAGAAGAAGACTGCCACGCCCGCGAAGAGCAGGACGACAGTGAAGATCTTGCCCGCGCTGGTATCAGGCGCCGAGTCGAGACCGGTCAGCGTCGTCGAGACGACGGCGCGATAGAACGACGCGACCCAGCCCTCGCCGAGAAGGACTTGAAACCCGATCGTCCCGACCACGAGAACGAGCACGAACGCCACCTGCGCGTAGGCAAAGCGATGCCAGTAGCGGGGATCGCGCATCCCCAGCATCGTAAGCGGCGCGTTGGCTCGCGGTCGCTACAGCCCGCGTAGCCGGACGACTCGCCGCGTTGGGGCTATCGGCTCTTCGCGGACGGCGCGGCCGAGATCGGCACCACGACTCCGTCGCGATGAAGCGCGAGTTGCACTTCCTCACGTGCCTTGTAGATCCGCCACTTCACGGTCGCGAGCGTGACCTCGAGCGTCTCCGCGATCTCCGTATACGAGAGCCCGACGACATCGCGAAGGAGCAGCGCCATCTTCAGATCGGGGTTGAGGATCTCCACCGCGCGCCAGAGGGCGTCGATCGTCTCGGCTCGCTCCGCCGGGGCATCGACGACCTCGAGTGGTGGCGCGTCGTCGAGGTTCACGACCGCGCGCGGACGACGCTCGATCGCGCGCAACTCGTCGAGCACACGGTTCTTCGTGACCTGGAACAGCCACGTGGTGAACCGCGAGCGCAGCGAGAAGCTGGGAAGACCCTGGAACACACGGAGGAAGACCTCCTGCGTCAGATCCTCGGACAGACTCCGGTCGCCCGTGAGCCGCAGCACGTAGTTGAAAACCGGCTGCTCGTACGTTCGCACGATGATCGAGAATGCCCGCTCGTCGCCCCGCTGGGCCTTTCGCAGAACGCCGAGATCTGGCTGGGGCAGCGACATGTGCGCGCGGAGTATAGGGGCCTATTTGTAAAGGCTTGAGACGGAGGTCAGTTACGACGGCGTTGCGAGCCGATTCCCTGTCATGTCAACAGGAACGTCGACACCGAGCATCCCCAGAATGGTGGGTGCGAGATCGGACAGCTGACCCTCCGGTCGGAGGTCGAGTCGCTCGTCCGTGACGATCAGCGGCACGGGATTCGTCGTGTGCGCGGTGTGTGGGCTGACCCCGTCCGCCTCGAGCATGACCTCGGCGTTACCGTGGTCGGCGGTGATCAGACACGCGCCGCCGAGCGCCCGCACGCACTCCACGACCCGGCCGAGCTCGCGATCTGCCGCTTCGACCGCCGCCGTCACCGCCGGGATCGACCCGGTGTGTCCGACCATGTCCGGATTGGCGAAGTTCACGACCGCGAACGCGTAGCCGTCGCCGATCTCGGCGCAGAGTCGCGTTGCAACCTCCGCAGCGGACATCTCGGGCTTCAGGTCGTAGCTCGGCACATCGCGCGGTGACGGAACGAGGATCCTCGTCTCTCCCTCCCACTCGGACTCCTCTCCGCCGTTGAAGAAGTACGTCACGTGTGCGTACTTCTCGGTCTCGGCGACGTGGAGCTGGCGCAGACCGTTGGCCGCGAGCACCTCGGCAAGCGTGTTCGCAACCTCCTGCTCGTCGAAGACGACCGGGAACGGGAAGTCCGCGCGGTAGCGGGTCATCGTCGTCAGGTCGATCCCTGCCTCGAGGAGACGTTGCGAAAGCTGACGCGCTCGGTCGGGTCGGAAGTTGAAGAAGATCGCAGCGTCACGCGTACCGAGTGGCGGCCGACCCGCCAACACGATCGGCTCGACGAACTCGTCGGTCACGCCTCGCTCGTAGCTCTCGCGCACAGCGGCGACGGCATCCGTGGCGCGGGCGCCTTCGCTCGCGAGGATGGCAGCGGCGGCGCGATCGGTTCGCTCCCAGCGGTTGTCGCGATCCATCGCGTAATAGCGCCCGCATACGGTGGCGATGCGCTCGGCGGGAAGCTCCGCGAGATCCTTCACGGCAGCATGCGGTGAGACGTCGCGGCCATCGGTGAACGCGTGGATCCAGGTCCGCTCGGCCATCCCCTCCTGCTCGGCCAGACCGAGGAGCGCGCGGAGATGGTCGATGTGGGAGTGGACGCCCCCGTGCGACACGAGTCCGAGCAGGTGGACGTCGCCGCCGCGCTCGCGGGCGCGTCCGAACGCCGCGACGAGCGCGGCATTCTCGGCGAGTGAGCCGTCCTGGACGGCCTGATTCACGCGCGCCAGATCCTGGAACAGGATCCGACCGGAGCCGATCGTGAGATGCCCGACCTCGGAATTGCCCATCTGGCCGGGTGGCAGGCCGACAGCTTCCCCGGACGCGGCGAGCGTTCCGTGCGGGTACCGCTCCCAGAGTGCGTCGAACACGGGCGTGTCGGCGAGAGAGACCGCGTTCCCCGGCCCGGGCGGCGCGATGCCCCAGCCGTCGAGGATGACGAGGACGACGGGTCTCACGAAGCGTCGACGGCTGCGCTGCAGATCGCCTCGAACGACGTCACGTCGAGCGAGGCGCCGCCGACGAGCGCACCGTCCACGTCCGGCAGCGCAAGAAGGACATGAGCGTTGTCGGGCTTCACCGAGCCACCGTAGAGAACCGCCGCCGGATGGAGCGACTTGACGAATGCATGCGCCTCTTGCGCGATCTCCGGCGTCGCCGTCTTCCCGGTGCCGATGGCCCACACGGGCTCGTAGGCGATGACGAGGCGCTCATGGCGTGGAATGACGCCGACCTGCCGCTCGAGCACGGCTTCGGTCTCACCGGCCTCGCGCTCGGCCTCGGTTTCACCCACGCAGGCGATGACGTGGAGTCCGGCCTCGAGTGCCGCCTCGGCACGCATCGCCACCGTCTCGTCGGTCTCGCCGAACAGCTGTCGCCGCTCGGAGTGCCCGACGATCGCACCCGCGACGCCGAGCTCGAGCAGCATCGGCGCCGCCACCTCGCCCGTGTACGCGCCTTCGAGCTCCCAGTGCACGTTCTGCGCGTACACGCGGACGCCGCTGTCGGGGCCGAGCCCCTGTAGCGCCGCCTCGAGAGAGACGAATGGCGGACACACGACGACGTCGACGCCTGGCGCCGCCGCTGCGACGTTCCGGATCTGCGAGGCGAACTCGCGCGCCTGGTGGGCGCCCTTGAACATCTTCCAGTTCCCCGCGACCAGCACGCCGTCGATCTTAGGCCACGCGCGAGCTTGGTAGCCTCGCCCGCGATGCGCGTGCCATCGTGGGAGCAGCGGTTCCGAGCTCCGGTCTCGTACCTTCCCGAGTGGTCGCCGGCGGCGCCACGGCACGCGGTCTACGCATCGAGTGAGTCGGGTACCTGGCAGATCCACACGCTCGACGTGGACACGGGCATGACCCGGCAGGTCACGGACCATCCGGTCGGACTCGTCGACGCGGTGCCGTCTCTCGACGGCGAGCACGTGCTCTGGTTCCAGGACGAGACCGGCGACGAGTCGGGCCGCTGGCTGGCGCAGCCGTTTCACGGCGGCGAGACGAGGCCGTTCCTCGAGGGCGTGCCGCACGGCTGGAGCGACGGGCTGGCACAGGCGCCGGGAATCGTCGTCGCCGCGATCTCGGACCGCGACGGCTTCGCGGTTCATGTGTCGCTCGACGGCGCTCCGGCACACGAGCTGTACCGCTCAGCCGAGTCCGTGTCGCTCGGAGGCGCGTACGACGGAGGCTTCCTCCGCGGAGCGCTGTCGCCCGACGGACGGTTGCTCTGCCTCGAGCATGCCGAGCACGGCGACCTGATCCACCCCGCGCTGCGCGTTGTCGATCCACGCAGCGGTTCCGTCGTCGGCGACCTGCTCGACGAGGGGATGTCACTCGAGGCGCGGTGTTGGTCTCCGGTCGTGGGCGACGCGCGACTCGCGTTCAGGCACGAGCGCGGCGGCGACGACCGGCCCGGGATCTGGAACCTCGCGACCGGCGACGCGCACCGATCTCGTGGTCGACCTCGAGGGAGCTGTCACCGTCGGTGACTGGTGGCCGGACGGATCCGCCCTCCTCCTCGTGAACACCTTCGAGGGTCGCGGCTACCTCTATCGCTACGAGGTCGATACAGGTGCCCTTTCGCCGATCCCGACTGAGCCGGGCTACATCTCGAAGGCACGCGTACGGCCGGACGGCCGTGTCTGGTTCCTCCACGAGCAAGGACGGAGGCAGCGCCTCGTCCTCGACGACACGGGTGCCGAAGTCGTGAGCCTCGGCGCCACCGCGCCGGCGGCACGGCCATACGAGTCGTGGCACTTCGCGAACGAGCACGGGCACCGGGTTCACGGCTTCTTCGTCACACCCGACGACTCCGGTGGCCCGTTCCCGGTGATGATGTTCGTCCACGGCGGTCCCTCCTGGTTCGACCTCGACCGCTGGCAGCCGGAGGTCCAGGCGTACGTCGACCTCGGTTTCGTCGTGGGGCTCGTCAACTACCGCGGTTCGATCGGCTACGGCCGCGAGTGGCGCGACACGCTCATCGCGAACATCGGCGGGCCCGAGCTCGAGGACGTCAACGCCGGCCTGCGCGACCTCGTCGTCGCGCGGTCTCGCCGATCCGGCGCGCGCGGTGATCGCCGGCTACTCGTGGGGCGGCTACGTGACGCTCCTCGAGCTCGGCAAGCATCCCGATCTGTGGTGCTGCGGAATCGCAGGCGTGCCGGTCGGCGACTACGAGGCCGGCTACGAGGAGCTCTCGCCGCTCCTGCAGGCGTACGACAGGGCGCTCCTGGGCGGTGCGACACCGAAGGACCTCCCCGACCTGATGCGCGAGAGGAACGCGATCAACTTCACGGACGACGTCCGCGCACCGGTCCTCTTCTTCATCGGGCGCAACGACTCACGCTGCCCGTACGGACAGGCGATGGCCTACGTCGACAGGCTGGCCGCGCGCGAGCATCCGCACGAGGTGGTCGTCTACGAGACGGGCCACGCATCGTTCGAGGTCGACGAGAAGGTGCGTCAGGTCGGGATCGCGCGCGACTTTCTGCGGCGCCACGTTCCCGGTCTCATCGACTTAGCATGACGGAATCGCGACAACGCCCGGGAGCTCCTTGCCCTCGAGGAGCTCGAGGGACGCGCCGCCGCCGGTCGAGACCCACGAAACGCGATCGGCGAGGCCGAGCTCGGAGATCGCCCGCACCGAGTCCCCGCCCCCGACGACGGTGAATGCCTCGGCCTCCGCGACGGCCTGCGCGATCGCCTTCGTCCCCTCTGCGAAGCGCGGCCATTCGAAGACGCCCATGGGGCCGTTCCAGAAGACGGTGCGCGCGGAGCGGATCCGTTCCCCGAAGTCGACTCGGGTCGCGGGCCCGATGTCGAGGCCGAGCCAGCCTTCCGGTAGCTCGTCGTACGGGGCGATCCGGCTCTCGGCGTCTGCCTCGAAGGCCGCCGCCGCGACCACGTCGCTCGGCAGCTCGGCGGCGTATGGCAAGGGGTTGTCCTCGCGAAGCTGCTCGGCCATCTTGCCTCCGACGAGCACGGCGTCCGCGCGCTGTCCGAGGTTCACGAGCACGCCGACCTTGTCGTCCACCTTCGCCCCGCCTGCGACGAGGACGAACGGGCGCTCCACGTCGCCGAGGAGCCGGCCGAGCATCTCGAGCTCCCGCTCCAGCAGCAAGCCGGCGTAGGCGGGCAGGAGGTGCGCAACGCCTTCGGTGGACGCGTGCGCGCGGTGCGCTGAGCCGAAGGCGTCGTTCACGAAGACGTCCATGCCGTCGGCGAGACGTCGTGCCGACTCCGGGTCGTTCGTCGTCTCGCCGGGATCGAAGCGCGTGTTCTCGAGCACCTCCACGCGATCGTCCGGCAGGAGCTCGCGAACCCGCGCCGCCACGGGGGCCATCGCGAACGCCGGATCCGGGCCCTTCGGCCGGCCGAGGTGCGAGCAGACGGCGACGTGCGCGGCGCCCCGGTGCAGGAGGTCGTACAGGGTCGGTAGCGACGCTCGAATGCGCGTGTCGTCGGCGATGAGCCCGTTCTCGAGCGGGACGTTCAGGTCCGCTCGGACGAGAACGCGCTTGCCCGCGACGTCCGCGTCGCGAACGGAGCGCGGGCGATGCATCCTCAGCCGATCTTGCCGATGAGATCGACCAGGCGACACGAGTAGCCCCACTCGTTGTCGTACCAGCCGAACACCTTGACGGTGCTGCCGTGCACCATGGTCAGCCCGCTGTCGTAGATGCACGAGTAGGCGCTCCCGACGATGTCCGTCGAGACGAGCGGGTCCTCGGAGTACTGGAGGATCCCGGCGAGCAGGCCCGCCGCAGCATCCCTGTAGGCGGACTGCACCTCATCGGCCGACGTCTCGCGGCCGAGCGAGACGACGAGGTCGGTGAGCGATCCTGTCGCCACGGGTGCGCGAACCGCGACGCCGTCGATCTTGCCCTTGAGGCCGGGCAGGACGAGGCCGATCGCCTTGGCAGCGCCCGTCGAGGTCGGGACGAGGTTGACCGCGGCCGCGCGCGCCCGGCGCAGGTCCTTGTGCGGCGCGTCCTGGAGGTTCTGATCCTGCGTATAGGCGTGGATCGTCGTCATGAAGCCCGACTCGATCCCGCCGAGGTCGTCGAGCACCTTCGCGAGCGGTGCGACGCAGTTCGTCGTGCAGGAGGCGTTCGAGACGATGTGGTGCGAGTCCGGGTCGTACTGGTCGTCGTTCACGCCGAGCACGATCGTGATGTCCGGATCCGTGGCAGGCGCCGAGATCACGACCTTCTTCGCACCGGCGGAGAGGTGCTTCTGCGCGCCGTCGCGGTCCGTGAAGAATCCCGTCGACTCGAGGACGACGTCGACGCCGAGATCGCCCCACGGGAGCGCTGCCGGGTCGCGCTCGGACAGCATCTTGACCTCCTCGCCGGCCGCGCGGAGCACGCCGTCGGCCAACTCGACGTCACCCTGGAAGGGCCCGAGCGTCGAGTCGTACCTCAGGAGATGCGCCATCGTCTTCGCGTCGCCGAGGTCGTTCAGCGCCACGATCTCGAGATCGGAGCCGAGTGAGTGCTGCGCGCGGAAGAAGTTCCGCCCGATGCGGCCGAATCCGTTGATGCCGACGCGAATGCCCATCTCTCCTCCGTGTCTCGATGCCCGATCCGTGGTCGAGTCTAGCCCGACTCCCCGGCAAGCTCCTCCAGGGTCCGAAGCCGCCGGTGCATCGCCGCCCTCGTCGCGGGAGGATCGGTGCGGGCGGCCAGCTCGCGCAGCGACTCGGTGGGATGCCGGAGTCGCAGCTCCGCAGCTTCGCGCAGAGGATCCGGAAGCCCGGCGAGCTCCTCGCCGCGGCGCAACCGCTCGACCGCAGCGAGCTGGCGCTGCGCCGAGCGGCTCGTGCGCACGAGATTCGCGTGATCGGCGTTCGCAAGTCGGTTCGCCCGCGAGCGAGTCTCGGCGACCACTGCGCGCTCCTCGAGCGCAAGCACCGTCTCGGCGGCGCCCATGAGGGCGAGCAGCGACTCGATCGTCTCCCAGCTCTTCGCGTATGCGAGCGCATGCGACTCGCGCTCGGCGACCGCGAGGCTGACGCCCTCCGCGCGCGAGAGGCGAGCGAGGAGGGCTGCTGACTCGCTCGACGCCGTTCTGAGCTCGACGTGCGGCGAGCGGCCGAGCGACAGGGAGCCTGCGCCGAGGAACGCGCCGCGGAGGTACGCGGCGCGGCAACAGCTGCGCGCGACGACACGCCGCGGAGGACGGTCGAGCGGCCCGTGACGTCGGTCGACGACGCCGGCGGCCGCGAGGACACGCAACGCCTCGTCGTCCCCTGCAACATGGAGCTGGTACCGCGTCGACGTGTCGAACGCGCGGCGCCGATAGGTGCGAATCTCGGAGTGGATCCCGCTCTCGCGCAGGAGCGTGAATGCGCGACGGGCGGCCGCGCCGCTTCCGAGGTCGAGGTGGAGCGCCCAGTCTCCCGCTCCTCGGAGATGCAGGCTTCCTGCGGCGTGGAACAGTGCAGAGAGCTCGGCGCGCCGATCGCACTCGCGCTGCGGCGCGATCGTCGCGAGCTCTTCTCGCACATCCTCCGAGGTGATCACGCCACGACGCCTTCGAGTGCGAGCAGCCGACGCTTGACGTCGAGGCCGGCGGTGCCGTAGCCGCCGAGGCCGTTGGCGGCGACGACGCGGTGGCAAGGGACGACGAACGAGAAGCGATTCGCCGCACAGAAGGCCCCGGATGCGCGCGCCGCACCGGGACGTCCGGCGAGCGCCGCGAGCTCGCCGTACGACACGATCTCTCCTCGAGGTACGGCTCGGAGCGTCTCTGCGAGCGCACGTTGGAACGGCGTCGCCCAGTCGAGATCGAGCTCGACGTCCCCGAACTCGACCGCCTCGCCGGCGAGGAAGGACGTGACACGCTCGACGATGTCGTCGGACAGGCGGGACGCGTGTCGGTGCGAACTCGACGCAGAAAGGTCGACGTTCCGTGACTGCTTCGCCGCTACCGTGCCAGTTGGGGGGCCGAGCGCCCCCTCACGGGGGGCTGCGTCGGAACCCGCTTCGGTGGCTGCGGCGACGCTTTCGAAGCGGAAGTCGTGGGCGAGCATGACACCGTCCGCGAGCCAGAGCTCGCCGACGCCCCAGTCCGGCACCGCGTACCGCCGTTCGACGACCGCCACCGCGCGGACTGTAGAGCGCGAGACCGCGCCGGAGCCCGCCCGAGGGGTGGGACTCGACCGATTACACTCGCGCCCATGAGCGCACACGGCTTCTTCACACCGCCCCTGCACGACAACGAGCCCGTGAAGTCCTACGCCCCCGGCACTCCCGAGCGTGCCGAGCTGCAGACTCGCCTACGCGCGATGGAGAGCGAGCGGATCTCCATCCCGATGGTCATCGGCGGCAAGGACGTCCACACGGACGAGACCTTCGAGGCGGTCATGCCGCATCGCAAGAGTCACGTGCTCGCCGACGTCGCCAAGGGCGGCGCGGAGCACGTCGAGCAGGCAATTGCCGCCGCGAACGCGGCGCACGGGGACTGGTCGCGAATGCCGTGGCACGAGCGCGCCGCCGTCTTCCTTCGAGCCGCCGAGCTCCTCGCCGGGCCGTGGCGATCGACGCTGAACGCAGCGACGATGCTCAACCAGTCGAAGACGTCGCATCAGGCGGAGATCGACGCCGTCTGCGAGATGGTCGACTTCTGGCGCTACAACGTCGACTACATCCTGCGCATCTACGCGGAGCAGCCGCACTCCCCGACGGGCGTCTGGAACCGGATGGAGTACCGGCCGCTCGAGGGCTTCGTGCTCGCGGTCAGCCCGTTCAACTTCAGCTGCATCGGCGCGAACCTCTCCTCGACGCCCGCGCTCATGGGCTGCACGGTCGTCTGGAAGCCCGCGTCGACCGCCGCGCTCTCGGCGTACTACTACATGCGACTCCTGCAGGAAGCCGGGCTTCCCGACGGCGTCATCAACCTCGTCTACGGCTCGGGCTCGACGATCGGCAGCGCCGCGCTGGCGCACGAAGACCTCTCCGGCATCCACTTCACCGGCTCGACCGGGGTGTTCAACAGCATGTGGGAGACCGTGGGGAAGAACGTCGCAGCGGGCGGCTACCGCGGATACCCGCGGCTCGTGGGCGAGACGGGCGGGAAGGACTTCATCCTCGCGCACCCGTCCGCCGATGCGGACGCAGTCGCGACCGCGGTCGTGCGCGGCTCGTTCGAGTACCAGGGTCAGAAGTGCTCGGCCGCCTCCCGCCTCTACGTCCCGTCGAACCTGTGGCCCGAGGTGAAGGAGAGGCTCGTCGAGGACGTCGGGACGATCCGCATGGGCGACCCCGCCGACTTCGAGAACTTCATGGGCGCGGTCATCGACGCGAGCGCGTTCAAGACGCATACCGACGCGATCGCCGAGGCGAAGGCGGCGGGCGCCGAGATCCTCACAGGTGGCTCGACGGACGACTCCGAGGGTTACTTCGTCGAGCCGACGGTGATCGCGACCGAGGACAAGGGTTTCCGGCTGCTCCGCGACGAGCTCTTCGGCCCGATCGTCACGACGTACGTCTACGACGAACGCAAGTGGGACGACACGCTCCGGCTCGTCGACGAGACGGCGCCATATGCGCTGACCGGCGCGGTGTTCGCGACGGAGCGCTCCGCGATCGAGGACGCGCACGACAAGCTCCGGTACTCGGCCGGCAACTTCTACGTCAACGACAAGCCGACCGGCGCCGTCGTCGGTCAGCAGCCGTTCGGCGGCTCGCGGGCGAGCGGGACGAACGACAAGGCGGGCTCGATGTGGAACCTCATCCGCTGGGTGTCCCCGCGAACCGTCAAGGAGACGTTCGTGCCGCCGACCGACTACCGGTACCCGTTCCTGGCTCCCGACGAGAAGTAGGGACGAGGCGCGGGCGTGTTTGTCCGCGTCCTGGACGGGATCGATGCGTTCCTCGACCAGCTCGGCTCGGTCGACTTCCTCCCCCTCGGACTCGCCGTCTGCTGCCACCTCCTGAAGATGGCGTGCACGAGCCGTGCGTGGCGCAACGTCCTCGCAGCCGCGTATCCGGAGAGCAGCGTGCCGTGGCTCTCGATCTACGGCGCGTACCTGGCGGGCGTGGGGATCAACGCGATCATCCCGGCACGGGCCGGTGACGCCGTCCGCATCGTCCTCGCCCACCGGGCGATCCGCGGAAGCACCTACACGACGGTCGTCTCGAGCACGCTCGTTCTGAGCTTCTTCGACATCTTCGCCGCCACGCTCGTCCTCGGCTGGGCGATCAGCCTCGACAAGCTTCCGGGGCTCGACGTGCTCTCTCGACTGGAGAGCTTCGACTTCGCGTGGATCCTCGCACGACCGCTGCTGTTCGATCTCTCGATCGCGACGACGATCGTCCTGCTCGGCCTCGCGGCCTTCTGGATCGCCGGTCACGTCGCGAACTTCCGCGAGCGCGTCGCCCAGGCGTTTCGGGTGATGTCGCCGCCCAGTCGGTACCTGGGGCGAGTCGCGACCTGGCAGGCAGCCGACTGGGCGCTCCGGCTCGTCACGATCTGGTTCCTCCTCGACGCGTTCGACATCCCGCAGACCCTCGAGAACACAGGGCTCGTGCAGGTGTCCACCAGCGTCGCGACGCTCTTCCCGATCACGCCGGCCGGCGTGGGCACGGAGCAGGCGTTCCTGCTGTACGTGCTGAACGGTGTCGCGTCGGCCTCCGTTCTGCTCGCGTTCAGCGTCGGCGCGAAGCTGACCATCACGCTGACGAACGTCGTCGCCGGGTTCACTGCCATCGCACTGACACTTCGGACCGTCCGCTTCAAGAAGGCGCTCGCTCCGATCGACGAAGAGGCGGATTCGTGACTGCGCGAATGCACGCGAACGAGCTGCCCACGGACGCGGCGCTCGTCCGTCGGCTGCTGGCGTCGCAGCTGCCGCACTGGGCGTCACTGCCGATCGAGCGCGTTCCCTCGTCGGGCACCGACAACGCCCTGTACCTACTCGGTGACGACATGGTCGTGCGGCTTCCACGCGTCGAGTGGGCGGTCTCCGGACTCGTGCGGGAGCTCGAGTGGCTACCGACGCTCGCGCCGTTGCTGCCGATCGAGATCCCGAAGCCTCTCGCCGCCGGATCTCCAGCGGCGGGGTTCCCCTGGCCGTGGGCGGTGTACGAGTGGCTCGGTGGTGCGAATCCGACGCTCGATCGGCGCGCGGAACCCGATCTCCTCGCACGTGACCTCGCGTGCCTGATCCAGGCGTTCCGTCGCATCGAGATCGACGGCCCGTCCTCCCGACGAGGGTTGCCGCTGACGGTGCAGGACGAAGCCGCTCGAACCGCTCTCGGCGAGCTCGACTCCGAGATCGACGTGGTCGCCGCAGCCGCAGCCTGGGAGCATGCGTTGCGCGCACCCGAATGGTCGGGTCCGCCAATGTGGATTCACGGTGATCTCCTGCCCGGGAACCTGCTCGTGCGCGACGGACGTCTGACCGGCGTCCTCGACTTCGCGCTCGTCGGGGTTGGCGATCCAGCCTGCGACCTCGTCGTCGCATGGAGCGTCCTGCCCGGGTCGTCGCGATCGCGCTTCCGTGACGAGCTCGGTGTCGACGAGGCGACCTGGTCGCGCGGACGCGGCTGGGCTCTGTCCATCGGGCTCGTCGCGCTTCCGTACTACAAGCAGACGAACCCGGGCTTCGCCGCCGTGGCGCGACACCTCATCCGCGAGGTGCTGGCCGAGGACTAGGAAGGACCGGCCTTGTGCAGCTGCGCGTACAGCGTGCGCGCCGTCTTCTGCGGGAGGCCGGGTACGCCCTCCAGCTCTTCCTGCGACGCGTCGAGGAAGCGCTCGACGGAGCCGAAGTGACGGATGATCGCGCGGCGACGTACGGGCCCGACCCCCGGGAGCCCCTCGAAGATCGTCTCCATCGACCGCGCGCTCCGCTTGCGCCGGTGGTAGCGCAGCGCGACGCGATGCGCCTCGTCGCGGATCCGCTGCAGGAGCTGCAGGGCGGGCGACGAGCGGTCGAGGACGATCGGCACGGGAAATCCCGGAACGAACACCTCCTCCTCGCGTTTCGCGAGCGAGATGACCGCAACACGCGGCAGGTCGAGCTCGTCCATCGCCGCGAGCGCGGCGCCGAGCTGACCCTTCCCGCCGTCCACGACGACGAGGTTCGGCATGCGCGAGAAGCTCTCGTCCGGCTCGCCCGCGCGCGCCCGCGCGAAGCGGCGCGAGATCACCTCGTTCATCGCTCCGACATCGTCCTGGCCGGCGAGCCCGCGGATGGCGAAGGTGCGGTAGTGCGCGTTGCGCGCCTTGCCGTCGACGAAGACCGTCATCGAGGCCACGATCGACTCGCCCTGGATGTTCGAGATGTCGAAACACTCGATCCGGATCGGCAGGCTCTCGAGGTTGAGCACCTCGCGGAGCTCCTCGAGCGCGGCGATTCGCCTCGAGCGCGCGGCCTCGCGCATCGCAGAGTCCGCCTCGAGCGCGAGCTGGGCGTTCTCCGCGGCCAGCTCGACCAGGCGCCGCTTCTCGCCGCGAAGCGGTGTGCGCACGACTACACGCGACCCACGCCGCTCACTCAGGAACTCGGCCAGGACCGCCGTGTCGGCGATCGCCGCCGGGACGAGCACTTCGGGCGGCGCACTGGGCGCCGCGCCGTAGTACTCGAGCACGAACGCTTCCAGGATCGACTGCGGATCCTCCCCGGCGACGTTCTCGAGATGGAACCCGTAACGGTCGATCATCTTGCCGTCGCGGAGCGGAAACACCTGCACGGCTGCCTGGTCGCCGCCGATCGCGAGCCCGATGACGTCGACCGAGCCGACGTCGCGCCGGTCCGCCGCCTGCCGATCCGCGAGATGCCGGATCGAGAAGAGGCGGTTGCGGTAGCGCGCGGCCTCCTCGAAGCGCTCCTCCGACGCGGCCTCGCGCATCCGCTCGGAGAGCTCCTCCTGGATCGTCTGCGTGTCCCCGGAGAGAAAGCCGATGACGCCCTCGATGACCTCGCCGTAGCCCTCCTTCGAGATCGCGTCGATGCACGGCGCGAAGCAGCGGTCGATGTGGAAGTCGAGGCACGGGATCCCGGAATGGCGCCCCGGCCGCGGGCCCTCGCACGGCCTGAAGCGGAAGACGCGGTTCAGTACATCGAGCGTCTCGCGGACCTTCTTCGCGTTGGCGTACGGCCCGAAGTAGACCGTCCCGCGCCGGTGCCGCTCCCGCGTGAACATGACGCGCGGGTACTCATCGGTGAGCGTGACTGCGATGTACGGGAACGACTTGTCGTCGCGGAGTCGGATGTTGAACGGCGGGCGGTGGCGCTTGACGAGGTTCTGCTCGAGATGGAGAGCCTCGGCTTCGGTGCGCGTGACGATCACCTCGATGTCGTGGATGCGCTCCACGAGCTGCGCAGCGCCCATGCGTCCGTCGCCACGCTGGAAGTAGCTGCGCACCCGCGAGCGGAGCGACTTCGCCTTCCCGACGTAGAGAACGTCGCCGGCCTCGTCACGGAAGAGGTAGACGCCCGGGCCGCGTGGAAGCGTTCGGAGCTTCCCTTCAAGGTTTTCTCGCATTCTCGGGCTAGCGTATCCCCATGCGTCTGTGGCTCCTGGCCGCGTTCAGCGCCGTCGCGGCACTCGTAGCGCCGGGTCTCGCAACCGCCGGGCCGGGCCTCGTCGTCGGTGCCGTCGAGGACGACGTGCGCGCGCCGACGCTCATCGAGGCCGAGGCGCGCATGACCGAGTTCCGCGTCTCCGGCTTCCGCGCGGTGCGCGTGACGAGCTACTGGACGCCGGGCCTGACACGGCCGACCGACGACGAGCTGCGCGTTCTCCGCAACGTCGGCGACGCAGGGCTCCGGAACGGCGTACGCGTCTACGTCACCGTCATGAGCCCCGGCTCGCGCACCACACCGGTCACGGACGAGGCGCGCGCGGAGTTCGCCTCCTACGCGGCGGCCATCGTTCGCGCAGTGCCGTCGCTCGAGCATGTGATCGTCGCGAACGAGCCCAACCTGAACCGCTTCTGGCTCCCCCAGTTCGGGATCGACGGGACGAGCGCCGCGCCCGGTGCGTACCTCGCGCTCCTCGCACAGACCTACGACGCCGTGAAGGCGGTGTCCAGCGACGTACGCGTCTACGGCGGCGCCCTCTCGCCGCGCGGGAGCGACCGCCCCGGCGGCGCGAGGCCGACGCACTCGCCGACCGTCTTCATCCAGCAGCTGGGCGTCGCGTACCGGGCGAGCGGTCGGGACCGACCCGTGATGGACGCCTTCGTCATCCACCCGTACGCCGACAACTCGAGCCAGTCTCCGGCGACGGCGCATCCGAACACCACGACGATCGGCATCGCCGACTACGGCAAGCTCGTCGCGCTCCTCGGCCAGGCCTTCGACGGAACTGCGCAGCCGGGCTCGGAGCTTCCGATCTTCTACGGCGAGTTCGGCGTGGAGTCGGAGATTCCGGCAGGCAAGGCGTCGCTCTACACGGGAGCCGAGCCGGCGACGACGAGGCCGGTGAACGAGTCGACGCAGGCTGCCTACTACGAGGCGGCGCTTGCGCTCGCGTTCTGCCAGCCCACGGTCGACGGCATGCTGCTCTTCCTCTCGCGCGACGAGCGCGCGCGACCGGGCTGGCAATCGGGCATCCACTACGTCGACGGCACGCCGAAGACGAGTCGCGCACGCGTGACGGAGTCGCTCGACCGCACGGCGGGCGGATCGATCACGCGCTGCCCCGGTGTCGAGCTTCCCGTACGCGCGTCGTATCTCCGCTTCGGGACCCGCTCCGCCGCACGGCGCGGCGTCTTCCGGGTGAGCTTCCGCTGCGATCTCGACTGCCGCTACTGGGTGCGCCTCGAGAACGCTGTGACGCACTCGACGAAGCTCGACGCGCGTGGATCCGCCGAGGTGGGCGAGCTCGTCCAGGTCGATCTGGGGACGCGCCGACTGAAGACGGGAACGTATCGCTACACGATTCGGCTGATCCACCCCGTGAACCCCGCGCCCGCGACGGTGCGCCAAGGCCCGGGCTTCGCGCTGCCCTAGTAGCGGTGCTCGATGCGCCAGACGCGCACGATCACGTACGCGCAGGCACCGATGACGACGACGAGAGCGAACGCGTCGCGGCTCCCGGGTAGCCCGTATCCGATCGCCAACCCGATCGCGACGACGGCGAGGACGACGGCAGCGTAGAAGAGGGCTCGACTCCATTCCGACCATGCTTCGAGGTCGCCTCGCCGCTCTCTCCAGACCAGGAAGAGGAAGAGTGCGATTGCGAGGAAGAACGCGATCTGGAGAATTCCGCCGACGGTCGCGACGACGGCCTCGAGCGAGAGCACGACGACGACCAGTGCGATGAGTGCGACGATCCCGAGCGAGCGGGCGAGCGGTGGGACGCGACCCCAGAGCCTCTTCATGACCCCGACATGAAAGCGCGTACGGCGAGCGCGCCGGCGACGAGCGTCGTCACCGCGAACCAGAGGAGGCGCCGCGGCCCCACACCGGGCGCGTAGAACCACGGAGTGAGAGCGAGCCCGAGCGCGAGCGCGCCGTACGTGTAGTGGAGCTTCTCCGGCGCGCGACGTCCGTCCGACAGGAGCAGCAGGCCGACAGCAGCTTGCGCGATGAGGAGCGTCTGCGCGAGCACGAGCGCGTGCGAGACGAACGCCCCTCCGCTCCCTCGGCGCCGGTAGGCGACGAAGCCGAGCACCGCTGAGGCCACGCACACGACGATGACAGCAACGCCCAGGGCGATGTGCACGGACAGCACGCGCGCACCCTACCGAGCGTCGTTGTACGCTCAATGCGTGACGTGCCGCACGTGCGTTGCCGCCCTGATCGCGAGCGTAGGCGTGGCGTTTCTGGCGTCATGCCGGGGCGACGAAGCAGCGCCGCGCCTCACCCTGACCGACACGGACTGCACGTACGAAGGCGGCGACACGTATTCGTCGACCGAGACGTTCGAGGCCGAGATCGTGAACGAGAGCTCCGAGCTCGGCGCCTTCGAGATCGGGCGGATCGACCCCGGCCACACCTTCGCCGAGGTCGAGGCGTACGTGGAGTCCGAGCGGCAGAGACTCGCCGACGGCCTCGAGGTCGCCGGTCCGCCGGCATTCATGACGCTCGGCGCTCGAGCTCAGGCGGCGAGCGGTGAGACGGGGACGCTCGTCTCGACCGTGACGCCTGGCACGTGGGCGCTCTGGTGCGCCCAGAATCATCCTCCGACAGCCCTCTTCCTCATCACGCCGCCTCTCGCGATCTCCTGACGGACCGCATGACTAGCATGCGCCTTCATGATCCAGGAGGGCAAACCGGCTCCGACGTTCACCTTGCCGGGTGATGCGGGCGAGGACGTCTCGCTCGAATCGTTCAGAGGCACCCCGGTCGTTCTGTACTTCTATCCCAAGGACGACACACCGGGCTGTACGGCGCAGGCGTGCGGGCTCCGCGACGTGTGGGGTGAGATCGAGCGCAGGGGCGCAGTCGTCCTCGGCGTCAGCCCGGACAGCCCGCGCAAGCACGTGAAGTTCCGGGAGAAGTACGGTCTCCCGTTCACGCTCCTCTCGGACGAGGCGCACGAGGTCGCCGAGGCCTACGGCACTTGGGTCGAGAAGAGCATGTACGGCAAGACGTACATGGGCATGGAGCGCTCGACGTTCGTCGTCGACGCGGACGGGAACATCGCGAAGGTCATGCGCAAGGTGAAACCGGCCGACCACGCCGACGACGTGCTCGCCGCGCTCCCGTAGCTCGCGGAGCGCGCGCGTTGCGCTCGAACTTGTTCCAGGACTTGTCCCCGCGGAGGAATCCCCACGAGCCCTTCAGGCGAGCCCACGTGATGATCGGGCGGTAGAGGACGAGGTCGAACGGCGCCCAGACGAGCAGCCGCGCGAGGTCACGGACGCGATAGAGACGCGACTGCAGGTCGTCGAGGAGAATTGCTCCGGCGGTGAGCGCAGCGCTCACGAACGCCATGGCCGCGACGACGACGAGGAACACCTCGAGGTCGAAGATCCCGAGAACGACGGCAGCTGCCAGCGACACCAGCGCGACGAGTTCGATCGCCGGCGAGAGAACCTCCGTCAGAAGGTAGAAGGGCGCACCGACCATCCCGACCGACCCGTAGCGCGGGTTGAACCACATACGCCGGTACTCGAAGACCGTCTCGTTGATGACGCGCTGCCAGCGCTCGCGCTGTGACACGAGCTTGCCGACGGCGTTCGGGCTCTCCGTGACGCCAACCGTGTCGGGGAGACAGTGAATCGTGTAGTCGCGACCTTCCCGACGGAACTTCTCGTGTATGCGAAAGGTGAGCTCGATGTCCTCGCACGTGAACGTCGTCGAGTAGCCGCCGATCTCTTCGAGGACGTCGCGGCGCCAGATCTGGAATCCGCCCGGGGAGCAGAGCATGAATCCGAGCCGTGACCAGGCGAGACGGTTGTTGATGAACGAGCGGACGAAGTCGAGGTGCTGGTAGACCCCGAGGAGATGGCGATCCACGCGCCGCTTGCCGACGGGCTGCGCGAGCACCTTCTCCGGCTCCGCGGCAGTCGCGATCTGGCTCGTCACTCCGATTACGCGCGCCGGGTCGGTCATCGGGAATCGCATCACCCGCAGGAGCGCAGTCGGATCGAAGATCGTGTCGGCGTCGACGCCGCAGACGTAGCGATACCGGGCAACGTTCAGCGCGGCATTCCAGCCGTCCGCCTTGCCACCGTTCTCCTTGTCCACGACGACGAGATTCGGATGGGTGGCGCTCCGATAGATCGCGCGAACGGGCTGTGTGGGGAACACGTGGCGGACGAAGACCTCGTAGGGCACGAGGTCGAACGCCTTCCGAAGACGCTCGAGGGTGTCGTCGGACGAGCCGTCGTTGACGACGACGACCTCGAACTCGGGATAGTCGAAGGCCAGGAACGACGAGACCGTCGACTCGATCACCGTCTCCTCGTTGTAGGCGGCCACGATGACGCTCACCGGGATGGTGAACCGTGACGCCCCGAGCGTCTCGTAGTCGGTGTTTTCCTCCTCGTGCCGCCGAACGGCGTTCTCGACCGCGCCGACGACCAGGAACACCGCGGCCACGATATTGACGAGCAGGAGGTACGCGAAGCACGCGAGCACGACGACGGTCAGGACAGTGCTCATGCGACGCGTGCCTCCTCGATCTCGCTCAGCTCGTCGACCCGAGCCTGGGCGGCATCGCGGTACCGCTCCCCGCCGGCCGAGTAGATGCGCTCGAGGAGAGGACTGCGCGGGTCGTCGAGCGCGAGGAAGTCGACGAACCCGATGTCCTGGAGCACCTCGGCCGCGCCGTTTCGAGCAAAGCGATCGTCGTGGGCCAGCACAGGCAGGAGCGATGGCACGGCGTCGGCTCCGAGCCCGCGAAGCGCGTCCTTCGCGGCCGTCCGCACCCAGAAGCGCTCGTCGGCGAGGAGGTGTGCGATGGACGGCGCGGCACCTACTCCGACGACGCGCCCTGCGGCACGTGCCGCGTGCACGCGGACGAACCACGCGCTGTCGTCGAGGCGCGCAACGAGCGCCGAGCCGACCTCCCTCCCGTGACGCGTGCCGAGCGTCTCGACGGCCGCGGCGCGCACATCGGGATCCTGATCCCACGTCAGCTCGATGAGCGTGCGTTCGCCGAGGTCCGGATACGCGTGGAGCAACGTGGCGCCCCAGAAGCGAACTGCCGGGTTCCAGTCGCGAAGCAACGAGACGTGCGGTCTCCTGGCGCAGGCGCAAGTTCCTCGAGCGCGGCCGCGACGCGGGAGCGCGAGCCGCTTCCACCGCGCAGCACGTCGATCAGGATGTCGATTGCCCAATCGTCGCCGACGTCGCCGAGGGTGCGGATGGCCACCATCGCGATCCGGGGATCGGGATCGTCGAGCACGAAGCGGATCAGCAGTGGGACGGCGGGATGGTGAGCACGGCCGAGGCGCTGGAGCGCGGTCGCGCGACGCCAACGGCCCCACTCCGTGCGCGGCTGACGACGCACGCGGCGAATGAAGCGATCGGCGGCACGTTGACTCAGCGCCGCCGAGCGCGGCTGTCGAAGCCGCCGGTCATACCGGAGGCGGCCGAGAATGATCGCAAGCGAGAGTGCGAGCCACGTTGCGACCGCGAGCGCGAGCACGGCAAGACCAACCTGGAGCACGAAGGCGTCCACTCTTTGGTCGTCGTCGGTGACGACTCGCGCGCAGTCCCTCGAACGAGGGATCCACGGCATCGCCACAATTCCGAGTGGCGATGCGGATGAGAGGACTTGAACCTCCACGCCCTTACGGGCACACGGACCTGAACCGTGCGCGTCTACCAATTCCGCCACATCCGCGCGGCCGGACGATTCTAGCTTCGTGTCGTCTCACTCCTCGATGACCCGACTCGCCCCACTAGCCGTAGCCGCCCTCGCAGCCCTGCTCGCCGTCGGGAGCCCGTCGATACCAACCGCGGACGGCGCACAGGCCGAGGTCGTCGTGCTGCTCGACGCACCTCCGCTCGCGCGAGCACCGGGATCCGCTGCGACGATCGCGCTCGAGCAGCGTGCTTTTCGGAGCTCACTTGCGTCCAGACTTCCCGACGCACGGATCGGTTGGCGGTACCGACTCGTCGCGAACGGCTTCTCGCTCACGCTCCCGAACGGCGAGGTACCGCGCCTCGAGGGTCTTCCGGGCGTCCGTGCTGTCCTGCCGGCCGGAAGCTACGAGCCGCAGCTCACGACGTCGCCGCAGCAGATCGGCGCCCCCGCGCTGTGGGGCACGACGCTCGACACCGCCGGACAGGGCGTCAAGATCGGAATCATCGACTCGGGCATCGACCCCGACCACCCGTTCTTCGATCCGTCCGGATACGCGATGCCGGCCGGCTTCCCACGAGGCCAACAGCAGTTCACGACCGCCAAGGTGATCGTCGCGCGTGTGTTCGCCCCCAAGAGTGCGACGGCGCCGACCGCGCGCGTGGCGTTCAGCCAAGACGACTCGAGTCACGGGACACATGTCGCGGGCATCGCGGCCGGCAACGCCGACACGCCGACCGGCCAGGGCCGTGTGTCCGGAGTCGCCCCACGGGCATACCTCGGCAACTACAAGGTGTTCGTCGAGACCGACACGGGCCTGAGCCCGAATGCGAACTCACCCGCGATCGTCGCGGCAATCGAGGCCGCCGTCTCGGACGGGATGGACGTCATCAACTTCTCGGGCGGCGAGCCGGAGATCGAACCGCGGCGTGACATCGTGGCCCTCGCCCTCGACGCCGCCGCTGCGGCCGGCGTTGTGCCAGTGATCGCCGCGGGGAACGATTACAACGACTTCGGCGCCGGCTCGGTCTCGTCGCCGGGCAACTCCGAGCGCGCGATCACCGTCGGCGCCGTCGAGATCGGCGGCAGCCCGGCGGAGAGGACACACGCGGATTTCTCGTCGGTCGGACCGACGACGATCTCGCTGAGGCTCAAGCCCGATGTCGCTGCGCCCGGCGTCGACGTCCTCTCGTCGATCTCCGGAGGCGGCTGGGCGAGCGCCTCCGGTACGAGCATGGCCTCACCGCACGTCGCAGGCGCAGCTGCTCTCCTGCGCCAGCGCCACCCCGCCTGGACCGTGGAGCAGCTCAAGTCCGCCCTCGTCCAGTCCGGTGTCGACGCGGTGGACGAGCGAGACCGTGCCGTAGGCCCGAGATTCCAGGGCGGGGGCGTCGTTGCGCTCCAGCGCGCCGATCAGCCCGCTCTTGTTCGCCGAGCCGACTGCGGTCTCGTTCGGCCTGCTAGCGCGGGGGCAGGACGCGACGCGAACCGTAGGCCTGGACGACGCCGGAGGCGGCGCCGGAACGTGGAGCGTCGCTCGTGTCGTGCGCAACACACCGAGCGGCAGAGCGGTGCGACTATCGCTCCCGACGACCGTCACCGTTCCCGGCGAGCTCACCGTGTCGACATACGTGGGTCGCGGCTCAGCGCCAGGAGACCTGGACGCGTACGTCGAGCTCAGGCGCGGCTCCGATGTCAGGCGGGTGCCCGTCTGGGGACGCGTGAGCGCAGGAGCGCTCGCGCGACACAAGACCCTGGCTCTGGACAAGCCGGGGCTTTACCGCGGCACGACCGTTCGGCAGGGCTCCTTCGTGACGCGTTACCGTTATCCGGAGACACCGAGCGGCGTTGGAGTCACGACCACGCTACGAGGTCCCGAGCGTGTCTTCAGCTTCCGAATCGGCAAGCGCGTCGCAAACGTCGGCGTCGTAATCACGCAGCGCCAACGCGGGAGCCGCGTCGAACCGCGGATCGTCGCCGGGCTCGACGAGAACCGACTCACGGGCTACGCGGCGCTCCCGCTGAACCACAACCCGTACATGGACGAGTTCCGCGAGCTCCTGCCTGCGGCGGGGGTGCTATCGCCACTGCCGGGCGAGTACGCGGTCGTCTTCGACAGCGCCGCTCGAGCCGGCGCGGGATCGTTCACGTTCCGGTACTGGATGAACGACGTCACACCCCCCACCGTCCGGCTTCGAACCAAGATCGTCCGCGCGGGGCAGGCCGTGGTCGGGCAGTCGACGCGGGAGCAGGCGTCTATCCGGATTCGATCGCGGCCGTCGACGGCATCGACCGCGCTCGACTCCCGCGACGGCGTCCTCTCGATCCCGACACGGGCTCGCGCCGGGGACGCACCGGCTGCGCGTGCGCGTCTCCGACTACCAGGAGGCGAAGAACACCGAGAACGTCGCGCGCATCCTGCCCAACACGCGCTGGCTCACCGCCACCGTCAGCGTGCGCTAGGCGCGGCGCTACTTCTGCCGGTCGCGCTCCTCGATCGTCGGGAGCGCGTCGAGGTCGCGCTGGACGGAGCGGATGAACTCCTCGTTCTCGTCGTCCGGCGTAGACCATCACGAAGCTGCTTCTTGCGCTTCTGCCGGTCTCGATCCTTGCGCGCTCGCGCTCGCCGAACTGGACGCTCCAGCTGCGCGTTCGCGTCTCCGACCGCGACCGCGAGTGCAGCCGCGACGACGACACGCAACACGAGCTCACGGCCAGCTGACGAGCTCGGCGAGAGTCCGTAGCCCGGCTCACGCCGGCCGATCTGCGCGACAGCTATGTCCTGCGGTCGCGCTCTTCGATCGTGGGAAGGGCGTCGAGGTCGCGCTGCACGGAGCGAATAATCCTCGCTCTCGTCGTCGGGCGTGACGACGCGAAGCTGCTTCTTGCGCTGCTGCCGATCCCGATCGCGCCGCGCCGCGGATCCGAAGCGCCTCTCCAGGCGCGGCTTCTCGACCGCGACGGCAAGAAGAGCCGCGAGGACGATCAACACGAGCCACGGCCAGCTCACGGTCGGATTCTACGCGGCGCTGTCAAACCGAGCTACGAAAGACCTGCATCGGGAGGTTTGCGAGCGGAACTCCGCCGTCCGCGGTAACGAGCCAGGTGTCCTGCATGTACAGGCAATCCTCGCCGTTCGCCGCGATTGCGTGCGGGTGCATCGAGAACACCATGTTCTCGGCAAGCTCGGTCTCGACGCCCTCTCCGACCTTCGGGAACTCGATCATCGTCATTCCGATCGAGTGGCCCGTGACATGCCCGAGGTGGTAGCCGCGCTCCGTGAATCCGGCTGAGACGGCACGATGCACGTCGTGGCAGCTCGCACCGGGTCGCATTGCCGTGCGAGCCGCCTCGTAGTACTCGAGATACGCCTCGAGCATCCGTTCCGTGTCGTCGGAGAGCACGGCGTCGCTCGAGGCGATCGCGCGCGACACCTCGACCCAGTGCATCCCTGGACCCGCGACCTCGAGCGACGGGAGCACGAACGCGCCGAGAACCTCGTCGCGTCGCGCAATCTTGAACTCGGGTCGCGCGAACGTGTCGGTGCCCGTGAGCACCATGTTCATCGTCAGCCGACCACAGCCCTCGGCGACGAACCACTTCTCGGCCGCAGCCATCACCTCAGCGGCTGTCGCTCCGGGCGCGTACGCCTCGAAGAAGATCTCGAAGCCTCGTTCGTTGATGCGCACGGAGTCGCGCACCGACTCGAGCTCGGAGTCGCTCTTCACGGCGCGCGCAAGGTCGAACTCCTGGTCGAACGGGACGAGGTCCAGGCCGTCGAGTGCGCGATAGTCGCGCACCGCCATGATGTAGTCGAGCCCGAACGCGCCGATGCGGCGCCAGCCCGCATCGCTCGCTCTTGACGCAATCAGCTCGCCCGGACGGTCGTGGAAGACCTGCTCGAGCTCGGACGTGCCGTGCTCACCGACATAGCGCGCCTCCGACGGGAAGACGACGTACGCGTCGCCGTCCGCGGGGACGACGACGTACGCGTAGCGATGGACGATCTGGAAGCCCGACATGTACGTCACGGCGCCCTCGAACCCGGAGTACTCGCTTCCGGAAACGATGAGCGCGTCGAGGTCGTGTGCCGCCATCGCGGCGCGGACGTTCGCGTACCGCCGCTGCAGCTCTGCGCTCAGCGTTGCTCCCATGAGGCCTCCAGTCCTTTGACGAGTCGAGTGATTGCGTCGTTGAGCGGCGTCGCGACGCCGAGCTCGCGTCCGAACCGCGCGATCCCTCCGTTGAGGAAGTCGATCTCCGTCGGGCGTCGGGCCTCGACGTCCTGGAGCATGCTCGCTTTGTGGTCGTACGCGACCTCCGGCTTCGCGGCGTGGTCGATGAGCTCCTCCGGATCGGCGTCGAGCACGATCCCCTGTGCCGCTGCGACCGCCTTTCCCTCGTCGACGAGAGCCGTGACGATCGCCCGGAGGTCTGGTCGTTCGCACACACGGCCGTGCGTGAGCCCGGTCAGCGCTCCGACAGGGTTCGTCGACGCGTTGAAGATGACCTTGCGCCACTGCGCAGGGCGCGCGTCGTCGACGGCGGACGTGGGCATGCCGCCGCGCGTGCACGCGTCGGCGAGGCGCGCGATCTCGTCGGCGCGAGCAGGCTGCGGCTCGAAGGGGCCGAGTGTCGTCTCTCCCTTCACGTCCCACTGCACGACGCCGGGCTCGAGGATCTTCCCCGCCGGGAACGTCGTCCCGCGGATGACACGCGCGACGCGGCGCGCAATCACCTCCTCGTTGCCGACGCCGTTCTGCACGGTGGCGACCGCGCCGTCCGCGAACGCGTGCGCGGTCGCTGCGATCGCCCCCTCCGTGTGCATCGCCTTCGTGGCCACGATCCCGACGTCGCAGGGAGGCACGACCGACGCGTCGGTCGTCGCGGTCGGACGGCCGAGAACGTCGCCGGCTCCTGTGAGCCTGAGCCCGTTCGCGTTGATCGCGTCGACGTGCGCCTGCGAGACGTCGTAGGCCCAGACCTCGACGTCGTCGAGCCGCGCAAGGTTCGCGGCGAAGAGCGAGCCGACCGCGCCGCACCCGACCACGCAGACCTTCACTTCACCACCGCGGGACGCAGCTTCGGAAGCGAGAACTCGCGGCCGCCGGTCAGACCACCCGGCCGGACGATGAGTACGAGCGCCATGACCGCGCTCACGACGACGATCCGCGACCCGGACGGGAGATCGATCGTCCGACCGAGCAGCGTCATCCCGTCCTCCATCTCCGCGAGCACCGAGTCGAGAGCGCTCACGAACAGCGCGCCGACGACTGCTCCCCACAGGCTCGTCGCCCCGCCGATCACGAGCATCGCGAGCGTGATGAACGTCAGGTCGAGGTAGACGGCGTCGACGTTGATCGGGATGAAGTGGATGTAGAGGCCGCCGGCGAAGCCGGCGAGGAAGCCCGAGAGCGCGAACGACGCGAGGCGCTGCCGGTAGATGGAGACGCCGACGGCGCGCGCGGCGGGCGGATCCTCACGCGCAGCGCGGAGCTGCCGTCCGAGTCGGCTTCGCTGGTACGCGTACGCGGCCACGATCACCAGGATCGCGCCGACCGCCGCCTGCAACACGTCCGTCGTCTCCGGCACGGACGAGAACGTGTTCAGGCCTGGCCCGATCTTCTCGTAGTAGCGGAGGAGGTTGTTCGTGATCCCGAGCACGGCGAAGGTCGCGATCCCGGCGGCGAGGCCGGAGAGGCGCATGAGTGGGAGCCCCACGAGCAGCGCGAACACGCCGCCGACCACCGCTGCGATGAGGAGCGAGGGAACGTTCCCGACCGTCGTCGAGCTGAGGAAGTCGAAGAGGTACGGCATCGTCGCCGGCTTCTCCTGCTCGGGGATCGAGAGGACGCCCGCAGCCCAGACGCCGACGGCGAAGAAGCTGATGTGGCCGAACGAGAGCACCCCGGAGTTCCCGACGAACACGTAGATGGCGACGACGGTCGACACCGAGATGAGCGCGGTGATGAAGTAGATCTCGGTCGTCTGCGACACGAAGGCGCCCACGATCCCGGCCAGCGACGACGAGCAGCACGGGCGCCGCCAGTTCGACGGCTTCTCGACGCGCTCTCACACGCGCTCCACGAGGCCCCGACCCCGCGCGAAGAGCCCGTCCGGGCGCACGAGGAGGACGAGGATGACCAGGCCGAACACGAGCGACGGCAGGTACTGGCTCTGACTCGAGGGCAGAGCCCCGCCGAGGAGCCCGGAGACGTACCCGATGAGAAAGCCTCCGAGGGTCGCGGACAGCAACCGCGTCATTCCCCCGACGACGACCCCCGCGAGCACGAGGATCGTCTCCTGCAACGCGAAGGTGGGCGTCACCGTCGGGTACTGGACGGTGAGCATCACCGCGACGACCGCCGCGAGCGCGCCCGCGATGACGACGGCGACGGTGCTCACGAGGTTCGCGCGTACGCCGAGGAGACGCGCCGTCTGGGCGTCCATCGCGGCTGCGCGCATGTGGAGGCCGATCGACGTGCGATTCAGCAATGCGACGATGAGCAGGAGGCAGACCGCCGCGGTGACGATCGTGACGATCGTGATCTTGCGGATGTCGACGCCGCCGACCTCGACGGGACGGTTGAGCTGGACGAGCGAGGTCGCCGTCTTCCCGAGCGGGCCGAACCAGAGAAGCGCGATCGACTGCAGGAGGAACGCGACGGCGAACGTCGCGATGAGCATGACCGCCGCCGACTGCGTCCGCAGCGGGCGAAAGACGACGCGCTCCATCGCGAGCGAGAGCGCGAGCACCACGGCGAAGCAGAGCGCGATGCCGACACCGACGGGCCAGTCGCGGTCCGATGCGAATGCGAGTGCGAACGCGCCGGCCATGATCAGCTGCCCGTACGCGAAGTTCACGAGCCGCATCACACCGAAGACGAGACCGATTCCGACCGCCATGAGCGCGAAGATCGCCCCCAGGCCGATCGCGTCGACCTGCACCTGCAGGTCGAGGGCGTCGCCCACGAAGTCGCCGATGCCGCTAGCAAGCATCATGAGAGGTAGGCAGCGACCATGCGATCGGTGTCGGCCGCGTCGTCGGGAGTCAGGGTCAGACGCAGCTCGCCGTTCGCCAGCACGTGCGTCCGCGAGGCGAGCGCGACCGTCCGCTGCGCGCGCTGCTCGACGAGCAGGACGCCGATCCCGCGCTCGGCGATCGTCCGAAGCGTCGAGAAGACAAGATCGACGACCGTCGGCGAGAGACCGAGCGACGGCTCGTCGAGCAGGAGAATCGACGGTCTCGCCATCAGCGCGCGTGCGATCGCGAGCTGCTGCTGCTGGCCGCCCGACAGAGCACCTGCATGTCGGTGCCGGAACTCCTCGCACACGGGGAAGAGCTCGTAGACCTCGGCGAGATCTTCCGCGACGCCCTCCGAGTGCGCACGCGCCGCCAGGCCGAGACGCAAGTTCTCCTCCACGGTGAGCTCTCCGAAGAGTCGGCGGCCCTCCGGCACGAGGGAGATGCCGCTGCGGGCGATCGACTCGGGCGAGCGTCCTCGCAGCGAGCGCTCGCCGAGGCGGATCTCGCCGCTCCGAGCCGGGATGAGCCCCATGATCGCGTGCAGCGTCGTCGACTTGCCCGCGCCGTTCGGGCCGATGAGCCCGACGATCTCGCCGGGAGGAACGTCGAGCGACAGGCCGCGGACCGCGACGACGCCGCCGTACGCGACCTCGAGATCTCGGAGCTCGAGCGTCACTCCGCTGCCTCGTGCACGGGGGCCTCTCCGAGGTACGCAGCCGCGACGTCGATGTTGCCGCGGATCTCGCCCGGAGAGCCCTCGGCCAGCGTGCGGCCCTGATCGAGAACCTGAATCCGATCGCAGACGTCCATGATCAGCGCCATGTTGTGGTCGATGAGGAGCACGCCCGCGTCGTGCTCGTCGCGCACCGAGCGCACGACGTCGGCGAAGGCCGGCACCTCCGCCTCCGGGAGACCTGCGGCCGGCTCGTCCATGAGGAGGAACCGCGGCTCGCGTGGCGAGCGCTCTCGCGACACCGAGGCGGCGCTCGTCGCCGTGCGGAAGCGAGCCGGCCGGCGCGTCCGCGTACGCGCCGAGCTGAAGGGACTCGAGGAGGCCGTCGGCGCGACGTCGCGCCTCTCGCGGCGCCGCCCCGACGCCGAGCGCCGCCACCTCGACGTTCTCCCGCACCGATAGCTCGCGGAAGGAACGGCTGTGCTGGAACGTGCGCGACAGGCCAGCTCGCCCGCGCCGATGCGGCCGCCAGCGCGTGACATCCCTTCCTTCGAGCTCGACAGAGCCCTCGTCCGGAAAGTCGAAGCCCGTGAGCACGTTCACGAGCGTCGACTTCCCGGCCCCGTTCGGACCGATGAGGCCCACGACCTCGTGTCGATGGAGCTCGAGCGTGACGTCGCGAAGCGCCTGCACGCCGTCGAATGCACGCGAGACGTCGGCGGCCCGGAGCGAAGCTCCGGACCGCCGTGTCTCCTCAGGCTGCGTGTCCGACAATCCGGCCTAGATCTTCGGGACGACCTTGGCCTTGATCGTTCCGATGACCCGTGGCGTGTTGTTCTGCACGCTGATCACCCGGTACGTCCGCCCGTACACGGTGTGGAACTGGCTGGAGAAGCTCACGAGCCCGGACAGCGTCGGGACGTTCTTGAACTTCTGCATCTGCGCAGCGAGTGCGGCGCCATTCGTGTTGCCTCCCGTCCGCTTCAACGCGACGAGGATGCCGTCGATCGCTGCGGGACCCGTGATGAAGCCGCCGGTGCTGCCGGCCTTGGCGATAGCAGCCGCGTTCCTCTTCGCGAGCGCGTTGACAGCGGCCACCGGATCGTTGCCGAACGCGGAAGCAAAGGTCACGTAGAAGTAGTTCGTGATCTTCGGCTCGGGCGTGTACCAGTAGTTGCCGTCGCCGGCCCATGAATTGAGGAACGGCGTGTTGTTTCCGAGCGTCCGGAGGCCGTTGAGGATCGGCACCTGCGCGCCGAACGCTGCGGCGGTCGACGTGACGATGACGTCCGCGTCCTCGTTGTTCAGACGCGTCACGACGTTCGTCCACGATGCCTGACTCCCGCCGGCCGACTGGTAGGTCTCCTCCGCTGCGATCTTGCCGCCGAGCTGCTGCCACCGTGCCTTGAAGGCCTGGACGACGTTGCGGAAGTAGACGATCACGGTGTCCGTCGCGAGCGATGCCGTGCGCCAACCTCGCTTCCATGCGAACTCGGCCATGGCCGAGCCCTCGTCCTGCGCGACGTTCCCGTACGAGAAGGCGAGCCGGCCCTTCGGCCCGAACCGCTTCGGTCCCATCTGATCGGTTCCGATGCACGCCGCGACGGTGAGCTTTCCGGCATTGATGGCCGTCTGCACGACGGGCGCGGCGTAGTCGACGTCGCAGGTGGTCATGATGATGTCCGCCCCCTGCGAGAGGAGCTTCGTCGCACACGCCTTGGCGATCGCGGCCTTGTTGCCCTGCGTGTTGCAGGTGATGAGCTTGAGCTTGGTGGTGTTCGACTTCAGCTTGTTGACCGCAGCGACGTGTGTCTGCGCGGCCGCGAGCGCGGGACCGTCGAACGGCGCCATGTTCCCGATGCCGTCGTAGGCCCACCCGATGGTGACGGTCTTTGCCTGCTCCGACGCCGCCGACCCACCGCCGACCACGGCGACCGCCGCTACTGCGACTGCGGCGAGTGCGAGCGCCGCCTTTCCTACCTTCGTCATCTCTGCCCTCCTGTTGATTCCTGCGTGTACCTGCCACGATGCTTCCTTGCCCTTGACGAGACCGTAGAGCAGCGAGTGCAACGGCACCGGCACGCGGTGCCGTTCGGCCTCGCGGACGAGCGACCCGGTGATGAGCTCGATCTCGGTCTGCCGATGCGCGTCCACGTCTTCCAGCATGGACGGGTAGTGCGCCGAGCCGCGTTGCGTCGCGAGGACGTTCATCTCCCACGGGTCGTCGTGGAGCTCGATCCCTGCTGCCGCGGCGACGGCCTTCCCCTCGTCGACGAGCCCGTGCACGAGGTGCCCGAGGTCGCCCGGCTCCGCCTCCTGCGCGAAGTGGAAGTCGTGCGGAAGCCCGGTCAGCGCTGCGGTCGGGTTGACCGCGGCGTTGAAGACGAGCTTCGACCACTGCGCCGGGCGGAGATCGGGGAGCGCCTCGGCCTTCAGGCCGGAGGCGACGATCGTGTCCGCGATGTCCTGCACCACCGCGAACGACGTGTCCTCGTACGGGCCGAGCCACGTCTCGGTGTCGAGGATGTACTCGACGTGCGTATCCGAGTGGCGCGTGCCGCTCATGAACGTCACGCCGGAGACGATCGGCCACGCGCCGTGCGCGCGGACGACTTCCTCGGCGCCGATCCCGTTGAGGACCGTCACGATCGTCGCGTCGGGGAAGCGGCCCTCGAGCGCGCGCGGCCGCTGCATCGAGCCCGGACGCCTTCGTCGCGACGATCGCGACGTCGAACGCCGGGAGCTCCGCGGGATCGTGCGTCGCTGTTACCGAAGCCTGATAGTCCGTCTTCCCGCTGACACGGAGCCCGTGATCGTTCAGCGCGTCGGCATGTTCGCGGCGTCGCGTGAGCACGGAGACCTCACAGACGCGGGCCAGATGACCCGCGAAGAGGCTCCCGATGACGCCCGCTCCGACGATGCAGACCCGTTCCACGCTGCGCTGCGAGTATCTCAGCGCGGTGACATGTCAGTCAACCGCGAGCGGTCTTGACCCTCGAGGCGATCCGCCTGAACTCGGCGTCCGTGACGAGACCGCGCTTCTTGGTTCCCGCGCGCTTGACCGACTCCAGAAGGGCCGGGTAGCGCTCCTCCGGCACGTCGAGACCGAGCTCGGCGACCTTGATGCGGATCGAGTCGAGCCCGCTCTTCTTCCCGAGGACGATCCCGCGCTTCGCGCCGACGAGCTCCGAGGCGTACGGCTCGATCGCAGGCGGATCGTGGAACTGGGCAGCCACGGCGCCCGACTCGCGCGTGAAGAGGTTGTCCCCGGTCACCGGCTTCCACGGAGCGAGCGGCGTGCCCGCCAGCTCCTGCACGAGTCCGCTCAGCGCGCGTGCCTGCTCGAGCCGGAGGCGCGTCGGGATCCCGTAGAGGGCCTCGAGCGTGAGGGCGATCTCGACGAGATCCGCGTTCCCCGCCCGCTCGCCCATGCCGTTCACCGTTCCCTGAACCCACGTCGCGCCGGCCTGCACCGCGGCGACCGCAGCCGCGGTGGCAAGGCCGAAGTCGTCGTGCCCGTGCCAGTGGACGGGTACCTCGTAGTCGAGCCGCTCCACGACCTCGTTGACGAGGAACGCAGCTGCCTCGGGCGTCGCGATGCCCAGCGTGTCGACGACGACGACCTCCTGCGCGCCCGCCTCGACCGCGCTCTCGTAGACCTGGCGCACGAATTCGAGATCGGCCCGCGTCGAGTCGACGCCGAAGAAGGCGACCCGGATCCCTTCCTCGACTGCGAAGGACGACCGCGGCGCGAATCCGCTCGAGCATCGTCTCGCGGGACACCCCGAGCGCGGCGAGCTTGCCGTCCGAGATCGGGCTCTCGATCACCGAGGCCTGCAGCCCGAGCTCGACGAGCGCTTCGACATCGGCCTGTACCGCACGGGAGAACCCCCAGATCTCGGCCTCGAGCCCCGCTTCGAGGATGAGCGAGATCGCTTTCGCGTCGTCCTCGGACACGCGTGGAAAGCCCGCCTCGATCCGATCGACTCCCGCTGCGGAAAGTGCGCTTGCGATCTCTACTTTTTGCTCTGGTGAGAATACGACTCCAACCGTTTGCTCGCCGTCGCGGAGTGTCGTGTCGTACAGGCCGACGGTCACGCGCGGCTGCGGCTCGAGCGCCTTCGTGTTGAGATCTCCCGTCCAGACCTTCGAGCGATCGAGCGTCATGCCCGGACTATCCCATCCGGGAAAGCCGAGAGCTTCTCTGCGCCGTTCTCCGTGATCAGGAAGTTGTCCTCGACGCGGAGACCACCGCCGCCCTCTATATAGCATCCTGGCTCGATTGCAAGAACCATGCCGGCGTGCAATCTCACCCCGTCCGGCCTGATGCGCATACGGCGGCTCGTGGGCGCGTGCTCCGACGCCGTGGCAGATCGGATGCGAGGGCTGGCCCGGGAAGCCCATCGCGTCGATCCCAGCGCGAATCCGCCGGTCGAGCTCTGCGAGGCTCGCCCCCGGACGCGCGAACGCGATCGCATCGTCGTAGACCGCCATGAGACCTGCCTCGAGCTCGCTGGTACTGCGGCGTGAGCTCACCGACGACGAGGTTCTTCGTATGGTCGCACCAGTAGCCGTCGGCGCAGACCCAGATCTCGAAGAGCGTCGGCTCGCCCTCGACGACGGGTCGAGAAGTCGTCGCACTGAACGTCTTGATCCCGGGGCCGGACCAGACGAGAGAGAACCCGAGCGCGAGCTCGACCTTGCCGTTCCACCCCGTGCCTTCGCCGTGGACGAAGCCTTCCCACTCCGCCGCGATCTGCGCCTCGTTCATACCCGGCTCGATGATCAGCTTGCAGTGCTCCATCGCGGCTGCGGCGATCTCGTTCGCGAGCCGCATGCGCTCGATCTCCTGTTCCGTCTTGAGCGCGCGTGCCGACGCGAGGAGCGGCGTCGCGTCCGCGACCTCGCCGAACGCGGTGAACCACTCGCTCGTGAACGTCGTCGGCTCGCCGACCATCCGATCGGTCGCCTGCGTTCCGAGGGAGAGCTCGAGGCCCTACGCGACCGTACTCGCTCGCGGCCTCGCGCGCGAGCTCGAGCACACGGGCGATCGGTGGTCGTGGATCGACCGGGTCGTAGCCCTTGAAGAGGCGCACGTCGTCCGTCCAGGCCATGCGCTGCGCGTCCTCTTCCGAGGCCTCGAGGCAGATGAGCACCGGCTCGCCCTCGCGCGGGAAGACGCATGCGTCGTACCCCTTCATGCCCCAGAAGTTCGTGAGATAGAGAACGTTGTCGGGCGCGCGCACGACGAGTGCGTCGAGCTCGTGCT
Organism: uncultured Gaiellaceae bacterium; assembly: GCA_963833725.1. Lineage (GTDB taxonomy): Bacteria > Actinomycetota > Thermoleophilia > Gaiellales > Gaiellaceae > GMQP-bins7. The sequence goes on along the minus strand of CAWHYV010000012.1, from coordinate 42,877 downwards.
CGACCATGAGCTCGCGAACGCGCGCGAGCTTCGCGTCGTCTCGCGCCCAGCTCATCGCCGCGGCCCCATGCGTCAGAACGGGAGAAACTGGAAGAACTGCAGGCCTGACCGAGGAACATCGGAGAGGTCGACGTCGATCCGCACGTCCGCGTCGGGTCCGAGCTCGGCGCGCAGGCGATCGGCGAGCTGGTTCGCGCGCTCTTCCGTCACCGCGCCGGCGACAACGTAACGCCAGCGTCGACTCACAGGCACTCCTTCAGCAGCGAGTCGCTCCGCGAGCTCGACCGCCTGCTCGCGCTCGGGGAGATGGGCAACGACGCTCCAGTCGTACCGGCCCTCGGCTTCCGCCTCGAGCACCTCGGCCGCCTCGCGCGCGGAATACTCCGCCGCCTCCTGCTCGGGCGTGCGCGGAAGGGGCAGCGAGGCGTCCTTCCATGCCTCCTCCACCGGGTGCCAGCGGGTCACGGCGATCGTCGCCCTCAGCTCGTCGGCCGCGGCGAGGCTCTCGAACCAGGCGTTCCGCCGACCGGGCCTGAGCGTCGGTCGCCGTGTACAGGAAGAGCCGCGATCCATCGCGACTGACCATCACACCTCGGCCTAGACCCTCGCGACCCTCGTCGTCGAGCTCGTGCGATCGCAAGCGCTGGAGGAACGCAGAGGCCTGGTCGGCATCGTCGAGCTCGACCTCGACGCGAACCTCGTCGTTCACGTCGCCGACGCTACCAGCGAACGCGAGGCGGAGCCGGCTCGCCGTGCGCTTCCTGCCAGGAGATCACCGGGTTGCGAAGCACGCCGATCCGCTCGATCTCGCACTCCATGACGTCGCCCGGCTTGAGGTAGAGCGACGCCGCGTCCGGCGAGAAGCCCTGCGACGCCGGAGACGGTCCCGGTCGAGACGACGTCGCCGGCCGAGTAGCCGAGTGCCGAGTAGTGGCTCAGGATCTCCGGGATCGTCACGCTCATGCGACCCGAGTGCGAGGTCTGGCGCACCTCGCCGTTGACGCGAAGCTCCATCGCAAGGTCGTGCGGGTTCGGGATCTCGTCCGGCGTCACGATCCACGGTCCGAGTGGGCAGAACGTGTCGATCGCCTTGCAGAAGCTGAAGACGCCCGAGCGCATCTCGCGCCGCTGGATGTCGCGCGCGGTGATGTCGTTGAAGATCACGTAGCCGCCGATGTACTCGTGCGCCTCCTCGGGAGAGAACCACTTCCCGTCCTTCTTGATCACGACCGCGAGCTCGAGCTCGTAGTCGAGCTCCTCGGTGAGATGCTCCGGATAGACGACCGGCTCGTCAGGCCCGACGATCGCGTCGACGTTCTGGAAGAAGACGATCCACGGCGCGATCTCGTGCGACCAGTCGACCTGCTTGGACTCCTCCTCGTGCTCGCGGAAGTTCCCCGCGGTGTGGAAGAACTTCTTCGGAACGATCGGGGCGCGCAGCGTTCGTGTCCTCGAGCGCGATGCGCTCGCCCGTGTCGTCGGCGCCTCCGTCCTCGAAGAGCTCGACGCATCGAGGGAACGTCGAGCACGGTGATCTCGTCGCCGTCGAGCATGCCCGACCAGCCGGTCCTCGCCGAACGTGACGAGCTTCACGACTCGACGATCTTCCAGAAGGAGTCCTTCACGACGATCTCGTCGCCGCGAAACGTCCACAGATCGCAGCCCCGCACTTCCAGCTGCTGTCCCTCGACGGTGGTCCCGGTGAGCGTCCACTCGGAGGCGCCACGGTCGCCGGAGACGAAGTGACTGCCGTCGCCGTAATGCACGTCCGGAATCGTCGTGAACCGGGAGCCGAGACCCTCTCGGACGGCGTCCCGACCCTCGAACCGGCGACCCCACGGGTCGGGGCCACGCGGAGACTCGAACACGCAGTCGTCCACGAAGAGCCTCATGATCGCGTCGATGTCGTGAGCGTTGAAGCCATCGACCAGCTTCTGGAGGACATCGAGCTTCACGTCATCGGCGGCCACGGGCTGCGCCTGTCTGTCATGCACGGTCACGACGCGCCCGCACGTATCCGGAGCCACGCGACGACATCCGCGGCGTTGCGATCCGGCGGGAAGACCGGATAGAAGACGTGCGTCACGCGGCCTGATTCGAGCACGAGCGTCACCCGCTTGTAGAGCGTGACTCCGCCGAACTCGAAGGTCGGCAGGCCGACGCGCATCGCCGAGCTCGAGCCGCGGATCGGCGATCACCGGGAACGGCATGTGCTCGCGCTGAGCGAACTCGATCTGTTGGTCGAGAGGCTGCGCGGACAGTCCGGCGACGTGAGCGCCGAGCTCGGCGAGCTCGCCCGCGTGGTCACGGAACGCGCACGACTGAGGCGTGCACCCGCGCGCGCCGGGGATCGCGTCCCAGCCGTCGGGGGTCGGTCGCCCGGGGACGCCCGTGGCGGGGTAGACGTAGAGCACCGCGAGCTGCGCAGCAAGTGCGGCCAGATCGACTGGCCCTTCCGACGAGTCGAGCACGAGCTGCGGTATCTCCAAGCCGACGAGGTGATCGGTCGCGCCGTCGTCGACGGGAACGGGAAGGTCCGCCGGGAGCTGGTAGAGGCTCACGCGACCCCGCAGACGTTCATCGCGGCACGCGCGTACACCTCGGCGGTCTTGACGAGCCCGTCGATCTCGAGATTCTCGCCCTTGACGGTGTCGAGGAGGCCGGTCGACGTGCCGTAGTTCACGGTCGCGATGCCGTACCGGGTCAGGACCGACGCATCGGAGAACCAGCGCGTGACGTCCCGCTCGGGCGTCGCTCCGAAGACCTCTGCGTGGGCCGTGTCGAGCGCGCCGACCAGCGGGTGATCCTCGGCGATCTCGGCGCCTGGTGCCGTGACGTACACCTCGCCCTCGATCCCGTGCTCGGGGAAGCGCTCGGCGAGTCCGCGCACCATCTCGAGCACCTGCGAGCGCGCGACCGACATCTCCTTCGTCGGCGGCACGCGCACGTCGAGGAAGAGATCGGTTCGATGCGGCGTCCGGGACACACGCCATCCGAACCCGCCCTCGACGGCGCCGACGTTGACGATCGCCTTCGCGCCGCGATACGCGTTCGACGGATCGTCCTCCCAGCGTCGGGATCCACTCGAGCACGGCGTCGAGAACGTCGCGCATCCGCACGATCGAGTTCTGGTCGCGCTTCCCCTCGCTGAACGCCGTGTGGATGAACGGCCCCTGCGTCGAGATCCGGAGCCAGAGCGAGCCGAAGTGGCCGAGCACGACCTTCGACTCCGTCGGCTCGCCGAGGATGCACATGTCGGCGACGCCGCCATGCGAGACGAGATAGCGCGAGCCGGCCGCGTAGCCGCGGTACTCGGCGCCCTGCGCGTCCCCGTACTGCGTCTTCTCGATCTCCCCCGCAACCGCAGCGATCATCACGTCGCCGCGCAACCGAACGCCTGCGTCGGTCAACGCACGCAGCGCCTCGACGTAACAGGCCAGCGCGCCCTTCATGTTCGAGATCCCGAGGCCGTACAGGCGCCCGTCCTCGACGAACGCATTCGGCTGGAAGCCGGGAACGTGCGCCAGCCACGGCTCGCGGCCGGAGTACGACGTGTCCATGTGCCCGTTGAACATGAGGCTCGGCCCGCCGCCCGTGCCGGCGCGCGTCCCGAGAACGTTCGCGCGACCGTCTTCCACCTGCTGCCACTGAACCTGGAGGCCCATGCCGAGGAAGGTCTCGCGCACGAGCTCGGCCATCGCCTCCTCCGAGCCCGTGAAGCTGGGCACGCCGATGGCCCGCGAGGCCCACTCGACGAGCCGTTCCTGATCGATGCGGATGTCAGCCACGGACGTGAGGCAGGACCTTCTCGCCGAAGAGCCGGATCTGATCGTGCCGGTGGTCGCCCCAGAGCTCGAGCATCACGTGGGTGCAGCCGGCCTCGCGGTACTCCTCTATCGCCGCGATGCAGTCGGCCGGTGTGCCCGCGATGGGCTTGCACTTGTCGAGGATCGCGTCTGTCACCTTCGCCTTCGCCGCAAGTCTCCCGCCCTGCTCCATCGCTTCTGCAACCGGTCGGATCTCGTCCTGTTCGAGGCCGGCCAGATCGAGCAGCGTATCCGCCGACCCCTGGATGTTCTGGACCTTGTTCGCGAGGTACATCCCCGCGATCTCGCGCGCGCCGTCGCGTCCTGCATCCCGATCCGTCTCGTGGATCGACGCGACGACCGTGCAGCCGATGTCGATGTCGGCCGCGACGTTCTCGCGTGTGTAGCGGACGAATGCGGGCGTCGTGATCGACGGTGTCAGACACCCGTCCGAGATCTCGCCGGCGAGCGCCTGCATCTTCGGGGCAGTCGCGGCGACGTAGACGGGTGGAACCTCGCGCGGCGTGTGCGCATCGGCGGTCAGGCCGGGCACGTCCGCGCTCCAGGTGTCGCCCTCGTAGGAGAACGGCTCGCCGCCGAGGACGCCGCGCACGATCGTGACCGCGTCGCGCATCGGGCCGAGCGTCTTCGAGGTCTGCGAGCGGATGTTGTTCAGGAAGATCTTCGACGTCCCGAAGCCGAGAAGGAACCGTCCCGGCCCGGCGGCCTCCTGCACGACTCTTGCATCCATCGCAACTTGCACCGGGTGACGCGTGAACGGAGAGATGATCCCCCAGCCGATCGTCAGTCGCTGCGTCTCGCGCGCCATGAGCGCGGAGACGACGGTCGACGAGCGCGCCTCCATCCCGTGCTTTCGCCACCACGGGTACGCCTCGGCGAGCCAGATCGTGTCCATCCCGGCGCGGTCCATCACGCGCGCCGACTCGAGCATCTCGTCGAGCGGCTCCATCGTCAGCTGCATGACGCCGACGCGGAACGGCACCGTCACGGCGACCGCCAACCCGGTGTCAGACACTGATTCGTGTCAAGAGCAACCAGCAACGATGTCGTAACAACCTCTCCACAGCGCTCGCCCAGCACCCACGCCGAACGGCGGTCTAGCGCCGTGCCCAGACCCGTCATGTCAAGAAGCGCCATGTCGAATTCGTCGGCGCTCAGTGTCTGACACCGGTTGTTACGACGCCGCCGTCTCGACGCGCTTCTCGAGCGCCTCGAGCACCTGCGTGACCTGCTGGTTCACGATCGGCTGCAACACGCGCTGACCCATTGCACCGACCGGCCCGGCGATCTTGACGTCGGCCTCCCAGGCCATCGACGTCCCTTCACCCGTCTCGGAGAGAGTGAACGCGGTCGTCATGTCCATGAGCGCGCCCACGCCCTGGCCCTTGGCGCGCATCGAGGCGAACTCCGGCTCGCGCTCCTCGAGCTTCTCGAAGTTCATCGTCATCTTGAGCCCGCCGAGGCCGAGCGGAACCTTCACCTTGGCGGTCCAGTGCTTCTCGTCCTGGATCTCGAAGCTCTCGACGCCGGGCATGAGCTTCGCCATCTCGGACGGCTCGTTGATGACGCTCCACACGGTCGGGCGCGAGGCCGCCAGCTCCTTCGTCCCGGAGACGATCACTTCGAGGTCACCGAGACGTTCGCGCGCGTCGCTTCCGGCTCCTGGAGCATCGACCACACCCTATGCGCTGGGTTGCAGCTGTCGTAGACGATGGCGCCGCCCGCCGCGCGCAGCGCGTCCTGGATCGCCGCGCAGATGCAGTGGATCCCACCGCCGCCGCCCTCGCCCATCCCCTTCGCGCCGAGCGGCGCGACGGGCGACGGCGACTCCATCGCACCCGTCTTGAGCGGTGGCATGTCCATCGCGTGGGGCACGTGGTAGTCGTAGAAGTTGGCCGTGAGGAGCGTTCCGTCCTCGTCGTAGACGAAGTCCTCGTGGAGCGCCGCACCGATCGCGTGCGCCGTCGCCCCGTGTACCTGCCCCTCGACGATCTGCGGGTTGATCCGAACACCGCAGTCGTCCACTGCCGCGTAGTCGACGATGTCCACCTCGCCGGTCTCCGGATCGATCTCGACGACCGCGGCATGGATCTGTGTCGCGTACGTCAGCGTGAGCTGACCCGTCTTCTTCTCCGTGTCGACCATCCCGAAGTACGGGCGGCAGACGTAGCGATGGTTCAGGGTCGGGTTGAACTCCGGCGGGAGGAAAGCGTTGTTCGCGTTGATGATCGCGCCGAGCGCCATGAACGGAAGCGCCGCCTCCGGCGGTCCGTCCTTGATGCGAGCGAAGCCCTCGGACAGCTCGATCGCCTCCGAGGGCGCCTGGAGGACGGCGGCGGCCAGCTCGATCATCTCCCCGCGAACGAGCTCGGCGGCGCCCTTCACTGCTCCGAGCCCCGTGAACGCGAACTGACTCGCGTACGTGCCCGAGAAGCCCGCGTGCGAGTTGAACCAGGTGTCGTGTCCTCGGCGCACGTTCACCTGGTCAGGCGAGCAGCCGAGGATGTCTGCGACGACCTGCGCCGCGGTCGTCTCGTGCCCCTGTCCCTGCGGAACGGTGCCGAGCGTGACGACGACCTCGCCGAAGATGTCGAGCTTCACCGACGCCGCCTCGTTGTTGCCCGAGAACTGGAGATCGGGATTGAGGAGCGTCGACTGCCCGAAGTTGTTCGTCCCGGAGTCGAGCGTCGACCCGATCCCGAGGCCGAGGAGCTTTCCGCGTGATGCAGCTTCCGCGCGCCGCTCCTCGATCGACCCGTGGTCGATCAGCTCGAGCGCGATGTCGAGCGCGCCCGCATAGTCACCGGAGTCGTAGAAGCAGCCGTTCGGCGTCTCGTACGGCATCTGCTCGGCCTTGACGTAGTTGCGCTTCCGGATCTCGACCGGATCGAAACCGAGCTCGGTGGCGACGATGTCGATGATGCGCTCGGTGAGCCACAGGTGCTGCATCCGCGAGTAGCCGCGGTTGGGCGACACCGGCGACTTGTTCGTGCAGACCTGCGTGAAGTCGACGCGGATGTTCCTCCAGCCGTACAGACCCGGTGTCACCTGCGCCCAGATGATGCAGCCGAGCGGCTCGTAGCGCGGGAACGCGCCGCAGTCGTCGAGTGCTCGAACCTTGAAGCCGGTCATCGTCCCGTCGGCCATCACGCCGACCTCGACGTCGAGGAACCAGCGCTCGTTGCCGTGCGCATTGGCCGTGTGCTGGTCGGTGCGCCACTCCGTCCACTGCACGGGACGCCCGAGCTTCCGCGCCAGGAGGCAGAGCACGACGTACTGCGGGTGCAGGCAGATCTTGTTGCCGAAGCCACCGCCGATGTCGTGCGTGACGAAGCGAAGCTTGTCGATACCGGTGCGGAGGGCCGGCGCCATCCAGATCGCGCCGACTCCGGGCATCTGGTGGTTGCAGGTGAGCGTCCACTCGCCGGTGCCCTTGTCGTACTCGACGAGCGCACCCGCACACTCGAGCGGTGTCGACGAGAACCGATGGAAGTGGAGCTTGTCGATCTTCACGACGTGATCCGCCTCGGCGAGCGCCGTGTCGACGTCGCCCCAGTCGAAGACACCGGACCACACGACGTTCGAGCCCGCGTCGTCGTGAAGGACGACCTCGTCCTTCAGCGCCTCGGCCGCGTCCACCAGCACCGGGAGCTCGTCGTACTCGACCTCGATCAGCTCCGCGGCGTCGCGCGCGAGCTCGCGCGTCGCAGCGCAGACAGCCGCGACGGGCTCGCCCATGTGCCGAACTCGTCCCACGGCGAGCGCGTAGTCCGTGATGTTCCCGCCCGGCTCGACGGACATCTCGAAGAACGGATCCGTGTGGATCGCGACCTCGTCACCCGTGATCGTCCCGTACACGCCCTCGAGCTCGAGTGCCTTCGACGACGTCGATCGAGATGATCTTCGCGTGGGCGTACGGCGAGCGGACGAAGTGGACGTACCCCATTCCGTGCCTGCGCACGTCGTCGAAGAACGTGCCCTGCCCCTGGACGAGCCGCCGGTCCTCCTTGCGCGGGATCGACTGTCCGACGAAGCCCTTCTCGAGCGTCTTCGCAGGCTGCTCGGTGATCGTCGTCGTCATGCCTTCCCTCCGGCTGCGACGACGGCCTCGACGATGTTCACGTAGCCGGTGCAGCGGCAGATGTTTCCCTGGATCGCGACACGCACGTCGTCCTCCGAGGGGTGTGGGTTGCGCGCGAGGAGTGCGGTCGCGCTCATCAGCATCCCGGGCGTGCAGTACCCGCACTGGAGCGCGTGGTGCTCGTTGAAGGCTTGCTGGAGCGCGGTCAGCTCGCCGTCTGCCGCCAGGCCCTCGACGGTGGAGATCTTCGTCCCGTCGGCCTGGACGGCGAGCATCATGCAGCTCTTCACCGCCTCGCCGTTCACGTGAACCGTGCACGCGCCGCAATTGCCGGTGTCGCAGCCGATGTGCGTCCCGGTGAGCCCCAGGTCGTCGCGGATGAAGTGGACGAGGAGTCTGCGGGTCGGCACCTCGAGCTCGATCTGCTCCCCATTCACCTCGACGGAGACCGACCGGCTCGTGACGGGCGTCGCCACTACTTCGTCCTCCCCGCGGCCTGCAGCACCGCGCGCACGGCCGAGACTTCCGCGAGATGGCGCCGGAAGTCGCCGGATCCGTGGACGTCCGACGGCGGATCGAGCGTGGCTCCGAGTCCCTCGGCGGCAGCACGTACGCCGTCCTCGGAGTAGTCCCCGCCTGCAAGACGCTCCTCCATCGCCGTCGCTCTGACCGGGGCGGCCGCAACACAGCCGATCGCGATTCGCGCAGCATCACCCGAGACCGTGGCCGCCGCGTTGACGATGTACGTCCCGTGCGCGCCGATCGTGAGCCCGGCGAACCCGTCGCCCGCCCCGCTCGACGGCGGGACGTTGACCTTCGTGAGGAGCTCGCCCTCCCCGACCGCGGTCATGTACACGCCGAGGAAGAACTCGTCCGCAGGCACCGTCCGCTCGCCGTCCTGGCTGCGGATCGTGAACGTCGCGTCGAGTGCGACGAGCAGCACCGGTAGGTGGTTCGTCGGATCGCTGACGCAGACATTCCCGCCCACCGTGCCGCGATTGCGTACCTGCACGTCGGCGATCGTCGCGGCCACCTCCGCCAGGATCGGACGCGCCACCTCCACCTCGGACGAGCCCATGAGCTGCGTGTAGGTCACCATCGCGCCGATTTCGAGGAGCCCATCCGACGAGAAGCCGATCGTGCGTAGCTCGTCGAGGTCTGCGAGGTCGACGAGCACGTCCGGCGCAGCGGCGCGCGCCTTCATCACATTGACGAGCGTCTGTCCGCCGGCGAGCGGGCGAGCCCCGTCATAGGTCGCGAGCACCGAGATCGCCTCCTCGACGGTGGCCGGGCGTGCGTACTCGACCTCGCGCAGGAGCATGGCGAGATTCAGTCACACGACGCCGTGACATGTCAAGCGTGTACCGCATTGGTTACGGTCCGCGCGTGGCGGGATTCGATGCGGTCTTCGTCGGCTCGGGGATCAACGCCCTCGCCGGAGCGGCGCTGCTGTCGAGAGCCGGGTGGAGTGTCTGCGTGCTCGAGCGCGACGACGCGCTCGGGGGCTGCATCCGGACGTCGACCGATCTCACCGTTCCCGGATTCACCCACGAGGTGCTTGCGTCCTGGCACCCGCTCTTCACCGGCTCGCCTGCGTACGCCGAGCTGAAGCCCGACCTCGACCGTCGTGGGCTCGAGTATCTGAACACCGAGCTCCCGACCGCGTCGGCCTACCCGGACGGCTCCGCAGCGTTCCTCACGACCTCGCTCGAGGACAACATCACCGAGCTCGCCGGCCACGCTGCGGCGGACGGACCCGCCTGGGAGGCCATGTTCAACGGGTTCATGGCCAATGCGGACCTCTCCTTCGGTGTGCTCGGCACCGAGCTCTGGTCACCCGCCGGTCTCGGGCTCGGGCGCCAGGCGCTCCGGCGCTTCGGCCGTCGCGGTCTCCTCGAGTACGTCGGCGGCGTTCTCACGAGTTGCCGCGATTGGCTCGGCGACACGTTCGAGTCCGAGGCAGCACACGGCCTTCTCGCACCGTGGGTGCTCCACACCGGCCTCGGCCCCGACCAGGCGACCTCCGGCTTCATGACCCAGGTCATCGCCTGCGCGCTCCAACTCGGAGGGATGCCGGTGCCGAAGGGAGGAGGTGTCGCGCTCGTCGACGGACTCGCCTCCATCGTCCGCGACTGCGGCGGCGAAGTACGCACCGGCGCGGAGGTCGAGCGGGTGCTCGTCTCCGATGGGAGGGCCACGGCCGTTCGCTTGACGGGCGGCGAGACGATTCGCGCGGATCGCGCCATCGTCGCCGGCGTCACGCCGACGCAGCTCTATGGCCAGCTCCTCGGCGCGGGCGACGCGCCTGCCGACGTGACGCATGCGGCACGAGCGATACCGCTACGGGCGCGGCGAGATGCAGATCCATCTCGCCTTGAGCGAGCTCCCCGACTGGTACGGGGACGAGCGCCTCGCACGAACGGCGATCGTGCACGTCACGCCCGGGCTCGACGGTGTCTCGCGCGCCGTGAACGAGGCCGAGCGCGGGCTCCTCCCTGCCGAGGCGACGATCGTCTGCGGTCAGCCGATGGCGGTCGACCCATCCCGCGCGCCGGACGGCTCGTGGATCCTCTGGCTCCAGCTTCAAGAGCTCCCGGCGGGACGGATCAAGGGCGACGCGTCGAGCGAGATCGACGTCGGCGACGGGTCCTGGACGGAGGAGGTCCGCGAGGCCTACGCCGACAGGATCACGTCGCGGCTCGGCCGCCACATCCAGAACCTCGAGCGCGCGACACAGAAACGTGTCGTCCTCTCGCCGACCGACGTCGCCGCGCTGAACGTCAACCTCGTCGGTGGCGACATCTACGGGGGCTCGTGCGCGCTCGACCAGAACTTCCTCTTCCGCCCGCTCCCGCAGGCACCCGGGCACCGCACCGCGGTCGACGACCTGTGGCACATCGGCGCGTCCACACACCCCGGCCCTGGCCTCGGCGCCGGCTCGGGCTACCTCGTCTACAAGGAACTCACGAAGGCCGCCCTTCCGGCCCGTGCGCTGGGCCGGCTCCCACTCGTCGGGCAACGCCTGCGCCAGGCTGTGGCGCGATGAAGCTCTCGCTCTCCGAGATCTCGACCGTGAATGCCTCCTTCGCGGAGGACGTGGCGGCATACGCCGCCGCGGGATTCGACGGGATCGGGATCTGGGAGATGAAGCTGCCTGACGACGATGCGTCGAACATCGAGCGACTGCGTGCCGCCGGCCTCGGGGTCGCGAACTGCGTACCCGCGGTGCCGTCGATCCTGCCGCTCCGCATTCCGGGCATGGAGGGTCCTTCCAAGCCGCGCGAGCGTGTCGATGCCCTGTGCGCGAGCATGGGCCGCCTCGCCGCGTACGACCCGGAGTGCGTGCTCGTCCTGACCGGCCCGGCGATCGATTCGAGCTCGCGCCAGGTCGTCATCGCCGGTCTGCACGAGATCGCAGCCGCCGCAACCGACGCCGGGGTGCGGCTCGGGCTCGAGCCGGCGAACCCGTCGCAGCACGAGTCCGTCTCGTTCGTCAACTGGATCTCCGACACCCTCGCTTTCCTGGATGAGGCCGGCCTCCCCGACGTCGGGCTCATGGCCGACACCTACAACCTGTGGCGCGAGTCACCCGGGGCTCTCGCCGCGATCGCCGACCGTGTCACCGGCCTCCACGTCGCAGACGTTCCGCTCGAGCCCGACCGCATGGATCGCGTCCTCCCCGGCGAGGGCGGCATTCGCTCCGCCGAGCACGTCGCGGCCCTGCGGTCAGCCGGCTGGGATGGCTACCTCGACGTCGAGATCTTCTCGACGCCGGACGGGTTCTGGGCGCTTCCGGTCGACGAGGCTGCCCGACGAGCATTCGCCGCCGTCTCGCGGCTCTGAGTCAGATCGTGCCGTAGAGCATGAGCACGATCCGAACGAACTCCTGCGTGTCGTCGAACAGGCCCCGCTCGCGAACGGCGCGCGCACCCTGGTACCAACCGGCGAGCGCGAGCCGACGATCCCCGTCGAACTCGTCGAGCTGCCAACGGAGGTAGCGCACACCGGCACGCACGTTCCCCTGGTAGTTCCGCGGCGTCCGCACACCGAGAAGGACGACGTCGACGAACTCCCACGTCTCCGGCAGGAGCTGCATGACGCCGATCGCACCGACGTTCGAGACGACGTCCTGCTGGAAACCGGACTCCATCCACGCGAGCGCGCGCGCTAGCGACGGATCGACGCCGTAGACGCGGGACCAGTAGTCGATCGCGGAACGAACCGCGTCACGACTGGCGGGCGGGCCTGCGCTCGGCGAGGCCTTGAGCCGTGCCCCCTTCGGGAGCGCGAGCCGCTGGTTCGGGACGATCACGTGCGTCAACGCGAGCCGGTTGCGGCGCGCGAGCCGCCACGGGCTGACGTGGTAGCGCGCAGCGATCGAGAAGAAGCTCTCCCCCGGCTCGACGACGTGCCACACGGTCGCAGCTGCGGCCGTGCGTCCGGCGAGCGAGCGGTACGTCCTCGGGCCTGCGATCCCGTCGGCGATGAGGCCTCGACGACTCTGGTAGCGCCGCAGCGCGACGTGCGTGCTCCGCGTGAACCTCCCGTCGACGGCGCGGGGGCGGAGCCCGTACCGCCGGAGCCGGAACTCGAGCACCGCCACGTCCCAGCCGACGGATCCGGTCCCGAGCTCCCGTTGGCCGAGCAATGGGCGGCCGCGCGTGCCCAGCGCCCGTCTCGTTGCACGTCCGACGAGACCGGTCGCTCGGATTCCGCGCGCGCGCTGGAACGCGATGAGCGCGTTCGTCGTGCGAGGACCGCGGACGCCGTCGACCGGACCAGCGTCGAAGCCGTGAGCCCGGAGCCCGACCTGGAGAGCGGCGACGCGAGCACTGGCCGCGAGCCCGCTGGGAGCGAACACGAAGACACCAATGAACACCGCGACGCCGATCACGGCGAAGCGACGCATGGCCCCCGTTTCGCCACGTGCAGAGCCCATCCTCCCCACCGAGCGACCCGAGGCACCCGGCTACAATCCCGCGGCTGCCTTCCCCGGTAGCTCAATTGGCAGAGCATCCGGCTGTTAACCGGAGGGTTGTTGGTTCGAGTCCAACCCGGGGAGTCGCGAAGCTCCCGCAAGGTCGGGAGAACCGATGAGGGCGCCTGGTGGGGCGCCCTCGCCTTCCACCGAACGTTCTACCGCTCGCGGGTTCGAGAACCGCCCTACGCAGACAGAAACTGGAGCGCGGCGACGCTAGATCGTCGTGAGCCGCTGGCGAGCCCGCTCGCCAAGCGACGGCACAACGCTTTCCATGCGCGGCGCGCGCGACCACGTCCACGCGATCGCGAGGAGCCAGGGTGATGCGAGCAGAAGTGAGAGAAGAACGGCGTCCATCTATTCGAGTGTGCCTGGGACGTAGCGACTTCAGAGACTCTCGTGCCACATCTTCACCGCACCTTTACGACTGGCCGGCTTTTCGGCACGAACCGTCGGCGCGGGTCGACCGGGTCGTTTGCGGAGTCAGGGGCTGATCGGAGGTTCTGCAGGAACCGGCACTGCGCTGAACGGAGGTTCTGCAGGAACCGGCGCTGCGCTGAACCGAGCACCCCGCCACGCGACTGTGTCGATACCGAGAATCGTGATCTCGTCGGCGCTACAGCCGAACGAGCGAACGTAATCGATGGCAGCCTGCAACGGGCTGCTCGAGAGTTGCGTCGACACCTTCCGGCGCCCTGAGAGAATTTCGTACTTCCGACTCATGACAGTAGAGACGTTATCGGCACCGAGAACCTGCGCATGACACACGCGATGGTGATCTATTCACGTCCGTCCTCCGGCGCACCGGAGAGCCCGCGCTACCGACGCTTCGACTTGTTCACGAAGGTGTAGCGCCAGAATCCGCCGTCGTCCGGCGCGAAGTCGACGGCCAGAACCTCCTGGCTCGCCGAGTTGAGGTCCACGCTGAGGAGCGAGAAGCGGAGCCGCCGGGCAGTACCCAGCTCCGAGCGGTTGACCTCGATCGTTACGACCCCACCGGCGTTTCGGTACCGCGCACGCGTCGGAAGCGCGTCCGGCACCCACTCACGGCCACGAACCTTCCAGCGTTCGAGCGAGATCTCTCCGCCGAGAGTCGTGACCCGCACCTCGGCGCCGGCGTCTCCGGTCCGCGCATTGTCGTCCGCGTCGATCGTCAGCACGATCCCGGACTCGGCCGGCAACGTTGCGTAGTTGGGAGTCTTGATCGAGAACGTCACCCAGCCGCTCTTCGCGTCCGTCACGCGGACCGACGTCATGTCGGGCGCCGCGTCGTGGTCGTTCAGGGGATCCGGAAACGCGGTCAGGGCGGTCCCCGTGTACGCGGAGCGGCCGGCGTCCGGTGCGTAGTCCGAGGCGATGAGCTCCTCGTTGCCCACGAGCTGCGCGCGAGATGTCACAGCGAGGATCCCGAACGCACCGGTCGCACCGATCGAGCTCTTCGGCATCGAGAGCGTCAGCGCACCGGCGGTGAAGTTCGCCGAGATGCCGGTCGCCTCTCCCGTCACGAAGCGCGAGCCATCCCACAGATACACCTCGACCTCGCCCGTCGAGACGTAGCGAACGAGCGCCTCGTCGCCGGCATCGCCCGTCTGGTCGTTCGAGTCGAGGTCGAACCAGAGGTTGATCCAGCTCCGCGTCGGAAGCGCCTGGAAGTTGCCGACGCTCACCTTCATCGTGAGCACGCCTGCCACTGCCTCGGAGAGATCGACGGACGTGATGTCCGGCGCGGTGTTGACGTCCCCGCTCTTGTCCGCGAAGCCTCGTGCGGCCAGGGCCGCGCCGACGAAGAGCAGCATCGCCACGACGACACCGCCCGCGAGGAGGCGTCTCACCGCATGCCTACGACGGATCGTTGCTCGCGAGACGTGGCTGCACTCTCGACCGTGCACCCGATCCTGTCAACCTCGACGCAGAGCCGCTGCGAGAATCGCGCATGTGGGCGGCATCCTCGAGACGACGAAGAATCAGCTGCGTGTCGCGAAGCGACTCGCCCCGCGACGCGATGCATCGTTCAGCGAGCGTTTCGGGCGTCTCGACGGGCGGATGGTCTTCGTCCTCGGCTCGCCGCGCTCGGGGACGACGTTTCTCGCGAGCGCGATCGGGTCCGTCCCCGGGTTCGTCGACCTCGGCGAGGTGGCCCCGGTGAAGGCAGCGGTACCCGACCTCGCCGCGCTCGACCCTGCGGAAGCAGCGGGTCGCCTGCGACGTACTCTCGCCGTCGCGCGGCGCGTCGGCCTCGTCGGCGCGGTGCGTGCCGTCGAACAAACGCCGGAGATGGCCTTTCTCGTCCATGCGATCCCACTTGCGTACCCCGACGCACGCGTGATCCACATGGTCCGCGACGGCCGTGACGTCGTCTGCTCGCTCCTCGAGAAGCCATGGCTACAGCGTGCGCAAGCGCGAGCCGACGACGCCGGCGTGCCCTACGGGGCGTACGCGCGATTCTGGGTCGAGCCCGATCGCCGCGACGAGTTCGCGGCGGCGAGCGACGCGCGGCGCGCCGCCTGGGTGTGGAGGTGCTACCTC
Organism: uncultured Gaiellaceae bacterium; assembly: GCA_963833725.1. Lineage (GTDB taxonomy): Bacteria > Actinomycetota > Thermoleophilia > Gaiellales > Gaiellaceae > GMQP-bins7. The sequence continues at coordinate 27,465 of CAWHYV010000012.1, read as the reverse complement.
TCCGCCGCGCGGGATGCCGAGCGCAAGCTCGAGATCCGGTACGAGGAGCTGACAGCGGATCCGGCCGCAGTGAGCCAGGAGCTCGCGCGCTTCCTCGACGCACCACCCGGCCCGCTCGCTGTCGCTCTCACCCGAGCCCACGACTCATCGGTCGGCCGCTATCGCACGGACCTCTCGACCGAGCAGCTCGCCGACGTCGAAGCCGAAGCCGGCTCGCTCCTCCGCGAGCTCGGCTACGTGAGCTCGGCCAGCGCCTGACGCACCTTCGCAAGGTGCGCCTGCAGCTCCGTCGTCCGCGCGAGGTCGGCGCCGGACAGGTCGCGCTTCAGCTTTCGCTCGCGGAGCCGGAGCAGGAGCTCCGTGCCCGTTCGCTCGTCGAGAGCCTCCTGTGCGGCGCGCGCATCGAGCTCGGCACGGAGCGCGGTGAGCTCCGGATCGTCGCGACCGCTGACGAGCACGTCGCGGAACCGCCGATTCGACTCGGAGTCGAAGTGATCGGCCGAGAGCTCGGCGAGACCTCGGACGAGAGACGGATACGCAACGCAGGCGGCGAGCACGTCCCGCTCCAGCCGGTCGCCCGCGTCGAGTAATCGTGGCGCATCAGCGTGCTCGCGGCGTCCCCCGCCTCCACGCGCTGGCGCGAGCCCGGAGAGCGTCTCCCGCGGGAGATCGAGCCGATCCGCGAGCAACCGGAGCGCCTCCTGCCGCTCCGGCGAGTCCTCCGCCTTGGCGAGCACCTCGCGCGCGCGGACGAACCCCTCCTGCCGGTCGGCTGAGCGCTCGATCTCCAGACGCACGCGATAGACGAGATAGCTCTCGGCGGACGTCAGCCGGTCCGCGAAACCGTCGGGCGCGTCCGCCGGATCCTGGCCGCGCGGAAGCGTGACGACCTTGACGTCGAAACCCTGCGCCGCCGCGAGCTCCATCCCGCGCAGCGTCGCCTCTTGTCCTGCGGCGTCCGCGTCGAAGCAGAGGTAGAGCTTCTTCGTCATGCGCCCGAGCTCGCGCAGCTGTTGCGCCGTGAGCGCCGTACCCATCGACGCCACCACCGGCTCGAAGCCCGCCTGGCGCAGCGCGATCGCATCCGTGTTCCCCTCGACGATCGCTGCGAAGTCCTGCTTGCCGATCGCGGCCTTCGCCAGATGGAGCCCGTACAGGATCGATCCCTTGTGGAACAAGTCCCCTTCCGGTGAGTTCACGTACTTCCCGCGCAGCGGGTCGTCCTCGCGGAGCTTTCGCGCCTGGAAGCCCAGGACGCGGCCACGCGCGTCGGCGAGCGGAAACATCAGGCGCTGCGGGAAGTAGTCCGTCGCCCGCGTCGTCACGAGCCCCGCGGACTTGAGCTCGTCGACCGTGAAGCCGCGCTCCTTCGCCTTCTCGGCGAGGCCCTTGCCCGGCGAGAGGCCGAGCCTGAACTCCTTGGCGATCTCCTCGCCGAGGCCACGCCCGGCGAGGTACTCGCGCACGGGCGCGCCCGCGTCACCGTCCCAGAGGAGCCGCTCGAAGTACGCAGCAGTCTGGTCGAGGACGGCGTAGAGGCGCTCGCGCCGGCGCCGCTCCTGCTCCACGCGAGGAGACGCCTCCTCGACCTCGATCGGAACGCGGAACCGCTCGGCGAGCCACTCCACGGCGCCGACGAAATCGAGGCTCTCCGTCTCGCGAACGAACGAGATGATGTCGCCCCCCTTGCCGCAGCCGAAGCAGTAGTAGAGCTTGTCCACCGGGTTGACCGAGAACGACGGCGTCTTCTCCTCGTGGAACGGGCAACGGCCCGTGAAGCGCGATCCCGAGGCACGCCGGAGCTGCGTCCGCCCGGACACGACCTCGACCATGTCGGCCGCCGCGACGACGTCGCGCACCGACGAGTCCTTGATCCGCGCCATCGGCTGAGACTACTGGCCGCCGACGCCGTACTCTCTTACCCATGTCGGGGGGCACGTCGCGCCGCGAGCGCAAGGTCGTCACGGTCGTCTTCTGCGACCTCGTGGGGTTCACGTCACGCGCGGAAGCGCTCGATCCAGAGGATGTCGAGGCGCTCCTGACGCCGTACCACGACCGCGTCCGGGCGGAGCTCGAGCGCCGTGGCGGGACCGTCGAGAAGTTCATCGGAGACGCGGTGATGGCTCTCTTCGGCGCACCGACGGCGCACGAGGACGATCCCGAGCGGGCTGTCCGCGCGGCGCTCGCAATCAGGGACTTCGCAGTCGAGGACGGCCTCGAGCTCCGGGTCGGGATCACGACCGGAGAGGCCCTCGTCAGATTGGATGCGCGACCCGACGCCGGCGAGGGCATGGCGTCAGGGGACGTCGTCAACACGGCTGCGCGCCTGCAGGGCGCGGCGCCCGTCAACGGCGTGATCGTGGACGAGACGACCCAGCGTGCGACGCGTCACGCGATCGACTACCGAGAGTTTTCGCCGGTCGAGGCCAAGGGCAAGGCCGAGCCGATTCCGGTGTGGGAGACGGTTGCCGCGCACTCCCGGTTCGGCGTCGACATCGCACACGAGGCTCGGACGAACCTGGTCGGTCGTGACCGTGAGCTCGGGATCGTTCGCGACGTCTTCGACCGGGCGCGCCACGACCGAACGCCGCAGCTGCTGACGCTCGTCGGCGTCCCCGGAATCGGCAAGAGCCGGCTCGTCTACGAGCTGCGCCGGATCGTCGAGGACGACGAGGAGATCATCACGTGGCGACAAGGCCACTGTCTCGCGTACGGCGACGGGGTCACGATGTGGGCGCTCGGCGAGATCGTCAAGGCGCAGGCGGGAATCCTCGAAGGAGACTCGCCCGACGACGTCGCGGCCAAGATCCACCGCACCGTCGAAGACGCTCTTCCCGGATCATCGGACGCGGCGTGGATCGAGCCGCAGCTGCTCGCGCTCGTCGGCCAGGGCGCCGAGAGCGAGCTCGGTGGCGACCGGCGGGGACAAGCCTTCGCTGCCTGGCGTCGGTTCCTCGAGGGGCTCGCCGACCAGCGACCTCTCGTTCTTGTCGTCGAGGATCTCCACTGGGCGGACGAGAGCATGCTGGACTTCGTCGACGAGCTCGTCGAGTGGGTGACCGACGCTCCGCTTCTCGTCGTCGGAACCGCTCGCCCTGAGTTGCTCACCCGCCGACCTGGCTGGGGCGGGGGGAAGCTCAACGCGACGACCGTGGCGCTGTCACCCCTGTCGGACGAGCAGACGGCGACGCTCATCGGCGGGCTGCTCGCACGCCCCGTGCTCGCAGACGCGCAGCAGAAGCTGCTCGAGCACGCGGGTGGCAATCCGCTGTATGCGGAGCAGTTCGCCGAGCTCTACGTCGAACGAGGCTCCGCGGACGACCTTCCACTGCCCGAGACGCTGCAGGGCGTCATCGCCGCCCGCCTCGACGGCCTCGAAGGCGACGAGAAGGAGCTCCTCCAGGATGCGGCGGTCGTCGGCAAGGTCTTCTGGAGCGGCTCGCTCGGACGAGAGCCGGAGACGGCGGTCACCACGCTGCATGCACTGGAGCGAAAGGGCTTCGTCCGGCGCGAGCGGCGCACGTCGATCGAGAACGAGAGCGAGTACGCGTTCGCGCCATGCCCTCGTCCGGGACGTCGCGTACGGGCAGATCCCGCGCGCCGAGCGCGCCACGAAGCACCGAGCCGTCGCCGAGTGGATCGACTCTCTCGGCCGGGTCGAGGACCACGCCGAGATGCTCGCGTACCACTGGCAGTCCGCACTCGAGCTCGTCAGGGCGAGCGGCGGCACCGACGCGCGACTCGAAGAGCAGGTTCGAAGGGCGAGCGCACTGGCCGGCGATCGCGCCGCGTCTCTCAACGCATACGCCACAGCGGCGGCCCACTACGCCGGCGCCCTGGAGCTCGCGGGCAACGACGATCCGGCGCTCCTCTTCAAGCGAGCCGAGGCGCTGTTCAACATCGGCGACGAAGGCGCGGCCGCAGCACTCGAGCGTGCGAGGGACGCGCTTCTGGCCAGCGGTGACAGGCCGAGCGCCGCATCGGCCGAGGCACTCCTCGCACGCCTCTACTGGTATCGGGGCGAGCACAGAGAGATGTCCGTGCATCTCCGGGCGGCAGAGGCCCTCGTCGAAGGAGAACAGCCGTCACTCGGCGTCGCTCGAGTTCTCGCGTGGTCCGCCCGCCAGCAGATGCTCACAGGTGATCTCGGAGACCAACGCGATGCATTACGACGCGCGCAGGCCGTCCTCGCGATCGCGGAACAGATCGGCGGACTCGACGATCTGCGCGTGCACGCGCTCACCACCATCGGCACCGCCAAGGCAAACCTGGGGGACATGAGCGGAAGGGGCGATCTCGAGCTCGCAGTGGACATCGGTCGCTCGGCGGGCTCGGCACTGGTCGCAGGCGCTCTGAACAACCTCGGGGTCGTGGTCGACTCCTTCGACGCTCTCCTCGTGCAGCGCCTTCACCGGGAATCGCTCGTGGAGGCAGAGCGGTTCGGCGAGGCCAACCTTGCGCGATTCGCTCGAGGCAATCTCATCTCGCTGAGCTTCTTCCTCGGCGAGTGGGACGACGCAATGAGAGCCGCGAACGAGTTCATCGCAGAGTGCGAGCTGGGTTCCCCCCATGTCCTCGAGGGGCCTACTCGCTCGTTTCGTGGCGCGATCAGGGTGGCGAGAGGCGATGGTGACAGCGGGCTCGAAGAGCTCGCGATAGCGCTGGAGCTGGCACGGCAGTCGCCGGACGATCCTTCGACGATGGCGCCTACGCTGATTCGAACCGCCTGGGCGAATCTGTGGCTGGGCCGACGCGAGGAAGCGCGCGCGCTCTTCACCGAGGCGATGCCGCACGTCGAGGCCACGCCGTTCACGAAGTGGTGGACGTTCGGCGAGCTCGCGTACTCGCTCGGAGACACGGCGTGGGCTCGCCGGATCCTCGAACAGTGGCCACCGTCGCCAATCGCCAGCGCGATGCTCGCCGTCGTCGACGGGAGGTTCGGCGATTCGGCTCGACTGTACGGCGAGGCCGGCTATCTGCTCTTCGAGGCCGAGTCGCATCTTCGGCACGCAGACCAACTCGTCGCCGAAGGCCGGCTTGCGGAAGGAGCTGCGGAGCTCGAGAAGGCGCTGGCCTTCTACCGGCCGATCGGTGCGACGTTGTTCGTCGAGTGGGGCGAGCGGCTCCTTGGAGAAGTGGCGACGGGATGAGCGCAGCGCGTCGCGAGCGCAAGGTCGTCACGGTCGTCTTCTGCGACCTCGTCGGGTTCACCGCACGAGCGGAGTCGATGGATCCCGAGGACGTCGAGGCACTGTTGCGGCCTTACCACGAGCGCGTTCGTGCCGAGCTCGAGCGCCACGGCGGCACGGTGGAGAAGTTCATCGGCGACGCGGTGATGGCGCTCTTCGGTGCACCGACCGCACACGAAGACGATCCTGAACGCGCCGTTCGAGCGGCACTGGCGATCCGCGACTTCGCCGTCGAAGAGGATCTCGAGCTGCGAGTCGGGATCACGACGGGCGAGGCGCTCATCTCGCTGGACGCCCGGCCGGATGCTGGCGAAGGCATGGCCTCGGGCGACGTCGTGAACACCGCTGCTCGACTGCAGAGCGCTGCTCCGGTGAACGGCGTGATCGTGGACGAGACGACCTACCGAGCGACGCGCTCCGCGATCGACTTTGCGGACGCCGACCCGGTCGAAGCGAAAGGCAAGTCCGAACCGATCGTCGTCTGGCTGGCCATGATCGCCCACTCCCGCTTCGGGGTCGACGTCGCCCACGAAGCTCGCTCCGAGCTCGTCGGGCGCGAGCGCGAGCTCAGCGTCGTGAACGACGCCTTCGAACGAGCGCGACACGAGCGAACGCCGCAGCTCCTCACCCTCGTCGGCGTGCCGGGTATCGGCAAGAGCCGCCTCGTCTTCGAGCTCCAACAGCTCGTCGACGCCGATCCGGAGCTCATCACGTGGCGTCAGGGCCGCTGCCTCGCGTATGGCGACGGAATCACGATGTGGGCACTCGGCGAGATCGTCAAGGCCCAAGCAGGAGTCCTCGAGCAGGACACGCCCGAGGACATCGCGGCGAAGGTCCACGAGACCATCGAGGACACGCTCGCGGGCACCGGCGACGAGGCACGCGTCGAGTCCCACCTGCTCGCGCTCCTCGGCCTCGCCGGCGAAGCACAGCTGGGAGGCGACCGTCGGAACGAGGCGTTCGCAGCATGGCGTCGCTTCCTGGAGGGTCTCGCGGAGCAACGCCCACTCGTGATCGTCGTAGAGGACATCCATTGGGCCGACGAGAGCCTCCTCGACTTTCTCGACGAGCTCGTCGACTGGGTGACCGACGTCCCGTTGCTCGTGGTCGCGACGGCGCGCCCGGAGCTCCTCGAGCGCCGCCCCGGTTGGGGCGGCGGGAAGCTCAACGCGACCACGCTCGCGCTGCCGCCACTCTCCGACGAGCAGACGGCGGAGCTGATCGGACGCCTTCTGGCGCGGCCACTGCTCGCAGCCGACGCTCAGCAGACCCTGCTCGAGCGGGCGGGCGGTAATCCGCTGTACGCCGAGCAGTTCGTCGAGCTCTACACGGAGCAGGGCTCGACCGACGAGCTGCACACTCCCGGAGACGCTGCAGGGCATCATCGCCGCCCGCCTCGACGGGCTCCCCGACTCCGAGAAGAGCCTGCTCCAGGACGCCGCCGTCGTCGGCAAGGTGTTCTGGGCGAGCTCGATAGGTCGCAGTCCAGATGCCGCGACGGCTTCGCTCCATTTGCTCGAGCGCAAGGGTTTCGTCCGCCGTCAGCGACGATCGTCCCTCGAAGGAGAGAGTGAGTTCGCGTTCGCGCACGCGCTCGTTCGCGACGTGTCGTACGGCCAGATCCCCCGCGCTGATCGCTCCCTGCGGCATCGCGCCGTCGCGGAGTGGATCGACGGGCTCGGGCGACCCGAGGACCACGCCGAGATGCTCGCGTACCACTGGAGCTCCGCACTCGAGCTCGTGCGGGCCTCCGGGAGCGACGACGACGAGTTGGTCGAGCGTACGCGACGCGCACTCCGTGCGGCCGGGGATCGCGCGTTTGCGCTCAACAGCTTCGCCGTCGCAGCGGCACAGTACGACGACGCGCTCGCTCTCTGGCCCGACGACGCCGAGCGGCCTGCCCTCCTGTTCCAACTGGCCGTTGCTCTCCACAGATCCTACGACGAGGCGCGGCAGCAGGAGGCGCTCGAAGCCGCCCGAGACGCACTGCTGGCGGTCGGGGACACCGAGCGAGCGTCCGAGGCGGAGTCGTACCTCGCGCGCACCTGCTGGGAGCGGGGTGAGCACGATCTCGTCCGGGAGCATCTCGCACGTGCGGAAGCCCTCGCCGGCGACTCGATCTCTATCGCCACGGCGAGAGTTCTCGCGTTCTCCAGCCGCATTCGCGAGATCGCAGGCGAGCACGACGAAGGGCGACGCCTAGCCGAGGCCGCCTTCGCGATGGCGACCGAGCTCGGGCTCGATGAGCTCCGTGCCCATGCGCTCACGACGATCGGCATGGCGAAGAACGACGTCGACTTCGGATCGGGCATCGCCGACATGGAGCGTGCCCTCGAGATCGCTCTGGCGTCCGACGCTCCGGTCGCCTCGACGATCGTCAACAACCTCGCCGTCTACGGGATCTTTGCGGGCGATTTTCGACGCACGGACGAGCTCTACTCGGAGGCGATGCGCCTCGCCGAGCGCTACGGAGACGCCGCGAGCGTCCGCTTCGTCCGCGGCAACCGCTTCTTTCTCGACTTCTTTCTCGGGCGCTGGGACCGCGCGCTCGAGTCAGCGGACACGTTCATCGCCGAATGCGAGGCGGGATCACCGCACACGCTCGAGTACATGGCTCGCGAAGTGCGTTCGGCACTCTGGCTCGCCCGCGGGGATCAGGACGCTGCACTTCGCGAACAGCTCCAATCGTTCGAGCAAGGGCAGACGAGGAACGAGCGATTTCACAGAGTCGGCTCGCTCGCAGTGACCGCTGCGCTGTACGCCGAGCTGGGTCAGCTCGACGAAGCGCACGCTCTCGCTGTGCAGGTGCCGCCGCTCGTTCGCGAGGTCGGGCTGCACGGTGCGCTGACGCGGCTCGGGCCGTTCGCGGACGAGCTCGGCATCGGTGATGAGCTCCGCGCTGCCGTCGCCGCCGGAGCTGGCCCGAGATTGCCTTTCTGGCAGAGCGTGATCGACCACATCCTCGCGGGCGAGCTCAACTCGGCCGCGGACGTCATGGGGTCGAGGGGCAACGTCATGAGCGAGGCAAATCTCCGCAAGCACGCGGGCATGCGGATGCTGGCCGCCGGGGAAGCAGCCGCTGCTGAGATCGAGCTCGAGCGTGCTCTAGCGTTCTACCGCTCGGTCGACGCGTCGGCCTACGTCGCGGAGATCGAAAGCGCGCTCGCCGGAGCTCAGAGCGAGTCGGCGTAGGTCAGCGCGAAGCGGTCGGTCATCCCGGCGATGTAGTCGACGATCTCGTCGACGTCGTCTCCGCGCTCCACGAGGTGGTCGAAGATCGCCCGAATCACCTCGTGCGCCTTCTCGTGCTCCGGCGCAGCTTGCGGCCCGAGGTACACCCGCTCGAACATGAACGCGCGCAACGAGAGCATCGCCTCCCCCACCTCGGCCGACTGCTTGATGTCGTCGACGCCGTCCGACGACTCGACGATGTCGTGGACGAGCCTGTCGATCCGCTTCGATCCCGAGTCGCCGAGAATCGCGATCTCCTCATGCGGCAGGTCGTCCTCGCCGAGCAGCCCGTAGCGCACCGCGTCGTCGATGTCGTGGTTGATGTACGCGACACGGTCGACGAGCCGCACGATCTTCCCTTCGAGCGTCTCGGGCTCCCGCTCGCCGGTGTGCGTGAGAATCCCGTCGCAGACCTCGTGCGTGAGGTTCAGCGAGCGCGCGATCCGCAGCGACTGCTCGTTGTGGCGAAAGCGCCGCACCGCTGTGCTCCGACACGGCCGCGTCGAGCGCGTCCTCTCCGGCGTGTCCGAACGGCGTGTGCCCCATGTCGTGCCCGAGGCCGATCGCCTCCGTCAGATCCTCGTTGAGCCGCAGCGCGCGCGCGACGACGCGCGAGATCGCGGTCGTCTCGAGCGTGTGGGTCATCCGCGTGCGGTAGTGGTCGCCCTCGGGGTCGATGAACACCTGCGTCTTCCCCTTCAGCCGTCGAAAGGGCTTCGAGTGGACGATGCGGTCACGGTCGCGCTGAAACTCCGTGCGTACACCGCAGGGCGGCTCGGGAAGCTCGCGTCCGCGCGTCTCGAGCGAGCGCACCGCGAACGGCGACAGCCCGGCCTCCCGCGAACGAATCGTCTCCTCGAAGCTCACACGATCAGCGTAGAGGCACGAGGTGCGGAATCGCGGCGCCGACGAACAGGGCCGCGAACGCCAGCCCGACAGCCGCATAGCCGCCGGCCGCAAGCGCGACGCCGCCGACCGCCGCTCCGACGAAGTACCCGGCTTGAATCGCCGCGGCCCTTACGCCGGTGACTCCCAGCCGTAGCTCCGGAGCGAGTCCCAGTGCGCGCGCGCTGCCGGCGAGTGTCCGCCCACCGGAGATGAAGCACAGAAGCGCGAAGAGCCCGACGCTGACCCAGACGGACGGACGGAGCGCTCCGAGCAGGGCCACGGTGACCGCAGCCGAGAGGGCGAGAGCGACGAGCAGAAGGCGTCCGTGCCGATCGACCCAGCGGCGAAACAGGAAGTTCCCGGGCACGTAGATCAGCGCGCCGAACCCGAGCGCGAACCCGGTCGCCGCGATCGAGAGGTCGTACGACTCGACGAGCAGCGCACCCATGTAGACCAATGCTCCCGCCCATCCCGAGAAGGCGAACAGCTCGCCCACCGACCAGCGCGCCACGCCCGGGTAGATCAGCACCGATCGAAGCCCCGCTCGGGCGGCGGCCGGTGGCGTCGCACGCTGTCGAAGCAACAGCAAGGTCGCGACGACCGCCATCGAGACCGGGACGACGAGCCACGCGAGCCGCCAGTCGATCTCGCCGAGCAGTCCCACGAGCGGCATCCCGATGATCCAGGCGAGAGGCGGTCCGAGAAGGGTCAGGGCAAGCACGCGGGACCTGTCGTCCGGCGTGGACCATTCCGCGGTGGCGGCGATCGCCGCCGAGTACGACACGCCGATACCGATACCGACGATCGCCTGCGCGACGACGAGCACGGGAAAATCAGGCGCCGCGCCGCTCACGAGCGAGCCGCACGCGAGCGTGACGAGCGCACCGAGCATCAGCCCTCGCAGGCCGATCCGAGCCGCCAGGAGTCCCGTCGCAATCGCTGACGCGCCGGCCGCGAGTCCTGACACCGTCCGGAGCTGACCCGCAGTTGCGATCGAGACGTCGAGATCGCTCGCGACATCCGGAAGCAGCGGGTTGAGGACGACGAGTGCAGCCTGCGACGCGGCGAGTGCCGACAGCAACGCGATTCCGACCGCGCGCGGCCCGTCGCGCATCACACGATGATCGGAACGGTGCCGCCGTCGGCGCTCCACGCGGCGCCCGTCACGTACGAGGCGCGCTCGGAGCAGAGGAAGACGATCACCGCTGCGATCTCTTCGGGCTGCGCGAGCCGCCCGAGCGGCCTCCCCGCCCCTACCTTCGCGAGCACCTCCTCCCGATCGCCGCCCTGCTGATCGGCGAGCCCTCCGTCAGCGATCCAGATCTCCGTCGCTGTCGGGCCTGGCGTGACGGCATTGCAGCGGATGCCATCGCTCCCGTAGAGGTCGGCGATGAGTCGCGAGAGCGAGAGAACCGCGGCCTTCGTGACGGAGTAGTGGGGCATACCGGTCGACGGCCTCTTCCCGGCGCTGGACGAGACGTTGACGATCGCGCCGCCGTCGCGAAGACGCCGGGAGCGCAGCTCGAATCGCGCGCACGTAGCTCATGACGTTGAGCTGCCAGTAGGCATCCCACTCCGCATCCGCGACGTCCTCGAACCGCGCCTGCCGCGCGATTCCCACGTTGTTCACGAGGACGTCGAGACCCCCGAGCGCTGCCGACGGCCTCGCCCACCGCACGCTCGGGCTCACCCGCTTCGCGCGAGGTCCGTCACGACGTGCACCTGCTCGCCCACCCCGGGCGCACCACGCCGCCCAGACGACGCGACGAGCGCACCTTCGGCGACGAGCTGACGCACGACCTCGAGCCCGATCCCGCCAGTCGAACCGGTCACGAGGCACCGCTTCCCCGCGAGTCCCAGATCCATGGGCTCTACCGTATCCACCGTGGCGACGACACTCGTGCTGGTCAGACACGGCGAGACCGATTGGAACCGCCAGCGCCGGTTCCAGGGTCACGCCGACCAGCCCCTCAACGACGCCGGTCGAAGCCAGGCCCGCGAGCTCGCCGGCCGCCTGCGCGACGAGCCGGTGACGGCCCTGTACACGAGCCCGCTCCGGCGGGCGAGCGAGACTGCGCAGATTCTCGCCACTGGATTCGGCTTGGAGGCACGCACGCTCGACGCGCTGCTCGAGATCGACGTCGGTGCCTGGGAGGGTCTCACCGTCGACGAGGTTCGCGAGCGGTATCCCGATCGGGCCGACCAGGATTGGCGGTCGGGCTGGGAGGACGGCGAGACCTACGACGAGCTCGAGCAGCGCGTCGTCCCAGCGCTCATCGAGCTGGGCTCGCGACACGGCGGCGGGCACGTCCTCGCCGTCACGCACGCAGGCCCGCTGAGAGCCGCGATCGCTGCCTCGATGAAGCTGTCGTCCGACGATGCCCGTCCGCTGATCGGACCGCTCGAGAATTGCGCGGTCTTCCGATTCGAGATCCGGGACGGCGCACTCGAGGCGGAGCGTCGGGCACCACCAGGGTGACGAAAGGTGCTCGACCTGGCGTCCACGTCAAGGGGCCTGCCCTAAGGTCGTAAGCCCGGCTGATACGGAGGGGGCTTCTTGCTCATGATCGCCCCGACGATCCAGAGCAGCGGCAGGAGGAATCCGATGAAGAACAGGATCTTGTGCCCGTTCTTCCACGTCAGCACTCCGGCTGAAACCAAACAGATGAGCCAGAGGAGGCCAAGCAATCCTCCCCACAGGTACCACTGGCTGAAGGCCAAGGGCATGCAGCTCCTCCTTCGTCGATGTTGGCCGGGAGCCTCACACGCACGTCGGATGAGATGCCGTGGCTCGGGCGGTACCCGGCTGAGAGCTGGGCCTCCGTAGGGACGACCACGTAGCAATGCGGCCTTCGGTTACCCTCCCGACCGTGGAGGACTACACGAACAAGTACAAGGGCGAGCAGGTCGAGGTGGCCCTCTTCGGCGGCGAGTACCAGGAAGGGGTCCTCACGTCGTATTGCTCGTTCGAGGACGTCCCACACGTCGAGCTCAACGGGCACATCCTCATCCCGCTCCAGAACGTCGCGTCGCTCCACTGCTCCAGCCGTTGCGACGCACCCGAGCCCGACTGGCCGCCGCGCGGGTTCATCGAGGACGACACCGGAGACTCGTAGCCCGTGGCGCGAGCGGTCGCGCTGAACCTGATCAAGTCAGCGCTGCTCGTTGTCGTGCTCGCAGCACTCTCCGGCGGCCTCGGCTGGCTCATCGGCGGGACGACCCCGGCGTTCCTCTTCGCGTTCTGCTCGCTCCTCGCCGCCACAGCTGTCTATCGCTACGGGGACCGTGCGCTCCTCGGCATGCTCGGTGCGCGGCCGTTCGCGCTCGCCGAGAATCCGGTTCTGCGGTCAGGGGCCGACAAGGTCGCTGCGAAGCTCGGCGTCCGCCCGCCCCAGCTCTACCTCATCGACGACGGGTTTCCGCGCCTGTTCGCCGTCGGGCGAGGGCCGTCGAGCTCCGCGCTCGCCGTCTCCGTGGGGGCGCTCCGGTCGCTGCGCCGCGAAGAGCTCGAGGCGGCGATCGCACACGAGATGGCTCACGTGCGGCGTCGCGACGTCCTCGTGCAGACCTTCGTCGTCCTCTTCGCTGCGACCTTCGTCGAGCTGAGCAGGGTCGGCGGCTGGTTTTCACGGTTTCTGCTGTACGTGTTCGCGCCGCTGAGCGCGGCGTTCGTCCACGTCCTTCTCTCGCCCAGGCGCGAGCTCCATGCGGACCTGCTCGCGGCGACCGCGACGGGCACTGCGCACGATCTCGCCGACGCTCTCATGCGTCTCGACCGCGCGGCCGAGCTCGTCGAGTTCGCGGCCTCACCCGCCACCGAGCCGCTCTATCCGATCGACCCGTTCGAGCCGGACGGCATCGCGCGCATGTTCAAGACCCATCCGCCGCTGGAGACACGCGTACGGCGCCTCCGCGAGCTCGGCGCGGGTCAGAACGGTCGCGTGTCCGAGTCGTCACTCTCGAAGCTCGCCGGGTAGCAGCGAGAACATCACGCGAGTCGCGAACGCGGCCGTCGCGGGTGCCGCAGGTGCGCGCGCAGAACGCCTTCGCGCTGGAAGCCGACCTTCTCGGCGACGCGCTGCGAGGCGACGTTGTCGGGATCGGTGATCAGCTCGAGACGTTGCAGCTGGAGCTCCTCGAGAGCGAAGCGAGACAGACGCGCAGCGCGCGCGTGCAGATGCCGTGACCACGTGCACTCCGCTGCAACCCAGTACCCGATGGTCCCGCGGTGCCCGTTCGCGGTGAGTCCGATGCCGAGCCCACGACCGACCCGTCGAGGGTCATCGCGAAGCGTCTGCTCGTCGGGTTGCACCTCGCCGCGGACGAACGCCAACGCATCCTCGGCGGTGTACGGCACGGGAATGGTCGGGAGCCAGCGTCGAACCTGCGCGTCGTTGCACCCCGCGACGAGCGCCGGCACGTCGTCCTCCGTCCACGAGCGCAACACGAGGTCGCCGTCGCGGAGTTCCACGCCGCCAGTCTAGGAACAACGACGCGATTCTGAGTGCACGGCATGCGGCCGCGACAGCGGACGCCTTTAGGGATCTTCGCGATCGGAAACCCGCATTCGCGGGTTTCCGATCTGCGGAAAAGGTGGGCGGCGTCCTACTCTCCCGGGGGCTTGCGCCCCGAGTACCATCGGCGCTGACGGGCTTAACTTCTCTGTTCGGAATGGGAAGAGGTGTATCCCCGTCGCTATGACCGCCCAAATTGTCGAGGTCGTGCTGCAGCCGCGTCTCCCGCCGTACGGTCGCGGGAGGCGGCGATGAGCATCGCGCACCCTCAAAACTCCATAGCAGCAGTCGTCGGTGTTCAAAATCAAGACCTCGGGCAATTAGTACGGCTCCGCTGAACGCATTGCTGCGCGTACACGTGCCGCCTATCAACGTGGTCGTCTACCACGGCCCTTACTCCCTCTAGGGGATGGGAGGTCTCATCTCGAGGTGGGCTTCCCGCTTAGATGCTTTCAGCGGTTATCCCATCCAGGCGTGGCTAAGCAGCGGTGCCCTTGGCAGGACAACTGCGACACCAGAGGCCTGTTCATCTCGGTCCTCTCGTACTAGAGACGACTCCTCTCAAACCTCCAACGCCCATGGCGGATAGGGACCGAACTGTCTCACGACGTTCTGAACCCAGCTCGCGTGCCGCTTTAATGGGCGGACAGCCCAACCCTTGGGACCTGCTTCAGCCCCAGGATGCGACGAGCCGACATCGAGGTGCCAAACACTTCCGTCGATGTGGACTCTTGGGAAGTATAAGCCTGTTATCCCCGGAGTACCTTTTATCCGTTGAGCGACGGCGATTCCACTCTCCACCGCCGGATCACTAAGGCCGACTTTCGTCCCTGCTCGACTTGTCAGTCTCGCAGTCAAGCTCCCTTATGCCTTTACGCTCTACGCACGATTTCCAACCGTGCTGAGGGAACCTTTGCGCGCCTCCGTTACATTTTAGGAGGCGACCGCCCCAGTCAAACTGCCCACCTCACGCTGTCCCCGACCCGGATAACGGAATCGGGTTAGAAGCCCAGAACACGAAGGGTGGTATCCCAAGGGTGACTCCGCGAGAGCTGACGCCCCCGGTTCACAGTCTCCCACCTATCCTGGACAACGTATACCGAACTTCAACGCAAAGCTGCAGTAAAGGTTCACGGGGTCTTTCCGTCCAGCCACGGGTACTCGGCATCTTCACCGAGACTACAATTTCACCGGATCCCTCGTTGAGACAGCGCCCAAGTCGTTACGCCATTCGTGCAGGTCGGAACTTACCCGACAAGGAATTTCGCTACCTTAGGACGGTTATAGTTACCGCCGCCGTTTACTGGGGCTTGGATTCAAAGCTTCGCCCGAAGGCTAACCTCTCCTCGTGACCTTCCAGCACCGGGCAGGCGTCAGCCCCTATACGTCGTCTTACGACTTAGCAGAGACCTGTGTTTTTGGTAAACAGTCGCTTGGGCCGTTTCACTGCGGCCCCCTCAGGCTCACGGAGTAAATCCGATCACCCTAATGGGGCGCCCCTTCTCCCGAAGTTACGGGGCCATTTTGCCGAGTTCCTTAACGAGGGTTCTTCCGATCGCCTTGGTATTCTCTACCTGTCCACCTGTGTCGGTTTTGGTACGGGCACGCCCCACCTCCCTAGACGCTTTTCTAGGAGGCATGGATTCAGAGACTTCCCCCATTTCTGGGGTCGGCTTCCCGTCTCAGGCTGAATGGGCGACGGATTTCCCTATCGCCCGCCCTACGCGGTTGCCCCAGGTCGACCATCGCCTGGGATCCCTTATCCTACCCCGTCCCGCCATCGGTGATAGCGGTGGGTACGTGGTACTGGAATATCAACCAGTTGGCCATCGCCTACGCCTGTCGGCCTCGGCTTAGGTCCCGACTAACCCTGAGCAGATTAGCTTTACTCAGGAACCCTTGGACATTCGGCGGAGGGGTTTCTCACCCCTCTTTCGTTACTCATGCCAGCATTCTCACTTCCCATGCCTCCACGGCTGGCTTACGCCGCCGCTTCGCCGGCATGGGAACGCTCCCCTACCACTCCTGCTTGCGCAGAAGTCCGTAGCTTCGGCTCCAGGCTTGAGCCCCGTTGAATTGTCCGCGCTCGACCACTTGACCAGTGAGCTGTTACGCACTCTTTAAATGGTGGCTGCTTCTAAGCCAACATCCTGGTTGTCTGGGCAATCGAACATCGTTTCCCACTTAGCCTGGAATTAGGGGCCTTAGCCGACGGTCTGGGCTGTTTCCCTTTCGACCACGGAGCTTATCCCCCGCAGTCTGACTGCCACGTTCTAAACTGCCGGCATTCGGAGTTTGCCTGATTTCGGTAAGCTGGTAGGCCCCCTAGACCAAACAGTGCTCTACAACCAGCAGTGAACACGTGACGCTATACCTAAATATATTTCGGGGAGAACCAGATATCTCTGAGTTTGATTAGCCTTTCACTCCGACCCACAGGTCATCACCGCCGTTTTCAACCGACGTGTGTTCGGTCCTCCACGGGGTCTTACCCCCGCTTCAACCTGCCCATGGGTAGATCACTCAGTTTCGGGTCTGCCTCCGACGACTGAACGCCCTGTTCAGACTCGCTTTCGCTACGGCTCCGTTTCCTTAACCTCGCCGTCGAAGAGCAACTCGCTGGCTCATTATGCAAAAGGCACGCCGTCACAGGACAAGCCTGCTCCGACCGCTTGTAAGCACACGGTTTCAGGTGCTATTTCACTCCCCTTCCGGGGTACTTTTCACCTTTCCCTCACGGTACTAGTTCACTATCGGTCGCCAAGGAGTACTTAGCCTTGCGGGGTGGTCCCCGCGGGTTCCGACCGGGTTTCCCGTGCCCGGCCGTACTCAGGTACTCGTCCAGGAAGGCTGCGCGTTTTCGCCTACGGGACTATTACCCGCTGTGGTCCAGCGTTCCAGCTGGTTCGACTAACACGCAACTTTGTAACTTCCCGACCCGCCGGCAGACGGATCCAGACGAGCCCTACAACCCCCATGCGACAACGGCTGCCGCCTATCACATCGCACGGGTTTGGGCTCTTCCCTTTTCGCTCGCCACTACTCAGGGAGTCGAGGTTTCTTTCCTTTCCTCCGGGTACTAAGATGTTTCAGTTCCCCGGCTTGCCTCTTCCTGCCCTATGGATTCAGGCAGGAGTACGCGCGCATTACCACGCGTAGGTTTCCCCATTCGGAAATCCTCGGATCAACGGATGGTCAGCTCCTTCCCGAGGCTTATCGCAGCCGCCCACGTCCTTCATCGGCTCTTGGCGCCAAGGCATCCACCGTGTGCCCTTGTTCTCTTGATTCGAAAGAACACGTTTTACTGCCGCTATGGAGTTTTCAAGGTACGCGTGAGCTCGGTCGCCCACGAGAAGAACCGCCTACGCTCTCAATCGAACAGAGCGGCGGGTCTCTCAAAACTCAACAGCGTGACCTGACTCGAGAGCCAGGATCGAGGTCGACGTATTCCAGGCGAGCCCGGAACATCGGACGGCCGAGGCCATCAAAACGAGTCCGGACGCCTATCGGAGTAAGAGCTCCGATATTCCCTAGAAAGGAGGTGATCCAGCCGCAGCTTCCGCTACGGCTACCTTGTTACGACTTCACCCCAATCATCAACCCTACCTTCGACGGCTGCCTCCCCGAGGGGTTAGCTCACCGGCTTCGGGTATTGCCGACTTTCGTGGTGTGACGGGCGGTGTGTACAAGACCCGTGTACGTATTCACCGCGGCGTTGCTGATCCGCGATTACTAGCAACTCCACCTTCATGAAGGCGAGTTTCAGCCTTCAATCCGAACCGGGACCGGCTTTTTGGGATTCGCTCACCCTCGCGAGTTTGCAGCCCTTTGTACCGGCCAATGTAGCACGTTTGTAGCCCAGGACATAAGGGGCATGATGACTTGACATCATCCCCACCTTCCTCCGATTTGTCACCGGCAGTCTCCCATGAGTCCCCGACATTACTCGCTGGCAACATGGGACAGGGGTTGCGCTCGTTGCGGGACTTAACCCAACATCTCACGACACGAGCTGACGACAGCCATGCACCACCTGTGCACTGGTCCCGAAGGAGGACCGTATTTCTACGGATTTCCAGTGCATGTCAAGCCCTGGTAAGGTTCTTCGCGTTGCATCGAATTAAACAACATGCTCCGCTGCTTGTGCGGGTCCCCGTCAATTCCTTTGAGTTTTAGCCTTGCGGCCGTACTCCCCAGGCGGGGTGCTTAATGCGTTAGCTACGGCACGGAAGGAGTCGACACCTCCCACACCTAGCACCCATCGTTTACGGCGTGGACTACCAGGGTATCTAATCCTGTTCGCTCCCCACGCTTTCGCGTCTCAGCGTCAGTACCGTCCCAGAGAGCTGCCTTCGCCATTGGTGTTCTTCCTGATATCTGCGCATTTCACCGCTACACCAGGAATTCCACTCTCCTCTTCCGGACTCTAGCCACGCGGTTTCCGTCGACGTCTGGAGGTTAAGCCTCCAGTTTTCACAACGGACCTGCTTGGCCGCCTACACGCTCTTTACGCCCAGTAAATCCGGACAACGCTTGCCCCCTACGTATTACCGCGGCTGCTGGCACGTAGTTAGCCGGGGCTTCTTCTGGAGGTACCGTCACCCTCTGGGCTATTCACCCGAGTAGCTTCGTCCCTCCTGAAAGAGGTTTACAACCCGAAGGCCTTCCTCCCTCACGCGGCGTCGCTGCGTCAGGCTTTCGCCCATTGCGCAAGATTCCCCACTGCTGCCTCCCGTAAGAGTCTGGGCCGTGTCTCAGTCCCAGTGTGGCTGATCGTCCTCTCAGACCAGCTACGGATCGAAGCCTTGGTAGGCCATTACCCCACCAACAAGCTAATCCGCCGCGGACCCATCCTCGGCCAGAGGCCGAAGCTACCTTTTCAGACCGACTCGAGAGCCGGAATGGCTATCCGGTATTAATCCGGGTTTCCCCGGGCTATCCCGGTGCCGAGGGCAGGTTATCCACGTGTTACTCACCCGTTCGCCGCTGTCCCCAGGGCCGAAGCCCTGGTTCTCGCTCGACTTGCATGTGTTAAGCGCGCCGCCAGCGTTCGTCCTGAGCCAGGATCAAACTCTCCGTGAAGAGACTTGTCGCCTTCGAACGAGTCGAAGGCAAGTCTGATCAGTTCGAGCTGATGCTCGATCGTCTTCCAAAGAAAAGAAGACGGGTTCATGTCCCCTCGCAAGCTGACGCTCACGAGAGGTCTCGACGTTTCACGCTGTTGAGTTTTCAAAGACCACGCCGGCTCTGCGGCAACAAAAAACCTCTGACTCGCACCAGAGGCCTTCGAGGACGGAACAGACAAGAGTCGTATCTGCTCGCTCGAAGGCTTTCTCCTTGTCGAGTTACAGGCTTCCTGCACCCTCCTCGCGGAAGGCCGAGGGATGGTAGCACAGAGGATTCTCCTGTCAACCAAGCCGTTCTCGGGGCGGTCAGCTCAGTCCGCGAGGCGGACGAAACGCCGCTTGCCGGCCTGCAGCAGGGCGCCCTCGAGCGCGGCGCGCGGGAGGTCGAGCTCGGAGACGGGCACGTCGGCGATCTTGACCGCGCCCTGGGCGATCAGCCGCCGCGCTTCGCTCGTCGAGAGACCGAACGCGGTCGGCGAACAAGGCCGGAAGGTGGACGGGGTCGCCGGCGGGCAGCTCGAGCTCGGGTACGTCGTCCGGCGCGCGGCCCTCACGCACGACACGCGTGAAGTGCTCCTCCGCCGACCTCGCCGCGTCCTCGCCGTGCGAGCGCGTCACGATCCAGCGCGCGAGCGCGAGCTTCGCCTCGAGCGGGTCTCCCGGCGGCACCGGCTCCTCGACGACCAGCCGGTACCACTCCTCGAGCAGATCGTCGGAGATGCGCATCGTGCGTCCGAACTGCTCCTCGGGCGCGGCGGTCAGCGGGATGTTGTTGCCGACCGACGAGCTCATCTTCTCGCCGTCCCACGACACGAGCAGCGGCGTCGTGAGAACGACCTGCGGCTCGAGCCCGTAGGCCTGCATCACCTCGCGCCCGGCGAGCAGGTTGTAGAGCTGATCCGTCCCGCCGAGCTCGACGTCGGCCTCGACCGCGACGGAGTCGTACGCCTGCATGAGCGGGTAGAGGAGCTCCGAGACCGAGATCGGCTGCCCCGCCGCGTATCGCCCTGCGAAGTCGTCGCGCTCGAGCATCTGGGCGACGGTCATCATCCGCGTCAGCCGGATCACGTCGGCGAAGCTCAGGCCGGCGAGCCACTCGCTGTTCCGACGAACCTCGGTCCGGTCGGGGACGAGGATCTGGAGCGCCTGCTCGACGTACGTCTCCGCGTTGCGGTCGATCTCCTCGTCCGAGAGGATCGGCCGCTCGGTCGATCGGCCGGACGGATCGCCGATGCGCGTCGTGTAGTCGCCGACGATGAGGACGCCGACGTGTCCCTCGTCCTGAAACGCCCGCATGCGCTGGAGGGGAATCCCGCGGCCGACGTGGATGTCGGGCGACGTGACGTCGATCCCGAGCTTGACGCGGAGCGGCCGCCCGAGCGCGAGCTTCGCCTCGAGGCCGCCGGCGGGAAGAACGTGAACGGCGTTGCGCGTGAGCTCCGCGACACCCATGGTGCTACGCCGACTTGACGTGCGCGGCGGTCACCTCGGCGGGCGAGCGGCACCCGAGGAGCGCGAGCGCGTTCTCCGTCTCCTCGCGGAGGATCTCGAGCACCTGCTCGACGCCTCTCGAGCCGCCGAAGGCGAGTCCGTAGAGCGCCGGCCGGCCGACGAGCACCGCGCGGGCTCCGAGCGCGAGCGCCATCACGACGTCGGTACCGCGCCGCACACCACCGTCGAGGTAGACCTCGGCGCGGTCGCCGACGGCGTCGACGACCTCGGGCAGCGCCTCGAGCGACGAGACGGCGCCGTCGAGCTGACGACCGCCGTGGTTCGAGACGACGACACCGGCGGCGCCGTGCTCACACGCGAGGATCGCGTCCTCGGCAGTGACGAGGCCCTTCACGAGCACGGGAACCTTCCAGCGCTCGCAGAGCTCGGTCGACGTAGTCCCACTCGAGTCCGGACTCGAGCATGCCGAGCGTGAGTGTGTGCTGCTCGTCCGTCTCGCTGCCGCGCTCGCGTGCCGCCACGAGCGCCGGCACGTCGTCCTCCGGCGCCTCGAAGCCCGTTCGGACCTCGCGATGCCGGATCCCGTAGACGGGCAGGTCGGCGGTGAGCACGAGAGCGGAGAAGCCGGCCTCGAGTGCCTGCTCGATGACCTCGTCGCTCACGCCACGGTCGCGGAAGACGTAGATCTGGAGCCAGCGCGGCGCGCCTGGGGCAGCCTCCGCGATCTCTGACGGGCGTCGCGGTCGCGACCGTCGAGACGCACATGAGCGTCCCGGCCGCAGCGGCGCCGCGCGCCATCGCGACCTCGCCCTCCTCGTGCGCGATCTGCTGGAAGGCCATCGGCGCCACGAGCGCCGGCATCGACACCGGCGTCCCGAGCACGGTCGTCTCCGTCGAGACGTTCGAGACGTCGACCAGGACGCGCGGCCGGAAGCCGGAAGCGCGAGAACGCCTCGCGGTTCCAGCGCAGCGTGCGCTCGTCGCCCGCGCCGCCGACGATGTAGCTCCACGCCTCGGGCGTGACCGCGTGCTCGGCGAGACGTTCGGCGTCGTCGACCGTGAGAAGCTGCTCCACGGTCGCGGAGCCTAGACGATGCCGCGCCTCGATTGCCGCGGATTTCACGCCTCCGTAATGAGGCCGCCGCCTACGCTTTCGCACGTGCTCGCTCCTCCTCGGGATCGCCTTCCTCGCAGGAGTCATCACGGCCATCTCGCCGTGCGTTCTCCCGGTGCTCCCGATCCTCCTCGCCGGCAGCGCGACCAGTACCGATCGACGGCGGCCGTACGCGATCGTCGCCGGTCTGGTCGTGTCGTTCACCGCGTTCACGCTCGTCGGCGCTGCGCTGCTCAGCGCCCTCGGGCTGCCGGAGGACCTCCTTCGCACATCGCGATCGTTGCGCTCCTCGTCCTCGCCGCGAGCCTCCTGTCTCAGCGGGTCGCGTGGGCTGCTCGAGCGTCCGTTCCTCTTCCTCACCCGCCGGCGCGTTGGCCAGGACTCGAACGGCTTCCTCGTCGGACTGAGTGTGGGCCTCGTGTTCGTGCCCTGCGCGGGCCCTGTGCTCGCGGCAGTGACGGCGTTGGCCGCGAGCGGCGAAGTCACATTCCGGATCGTCCTCGTCACAGGTGCGTACGCGATCGGCGTGGCGATTCCGATGCTCGCCATCGCAATCGGCGGTCAGCGGCTCGGGTCGGGGATGAAGGTCGTGCGCACGCATGCGGGCGCGGCGCGAAAAGCAGCCGGGGTCGTCGTCGGCAGTCACGGCGATCGCAATCGCGCTCGGAGCCGACCAGCGCTTCACTACCGCTCTTCCCGGCTACACGGCGTCGCTCCAGAATCGGATCGAGCGCAGCTCGACGGCTCGGGCCGAGATCGAGAAGCTGAACGGATCGGGCAGCGTTGGCTCCGCTGCGGCACAGGGCGGTGAGCCGCGAGCCCCGGACTTCGAGGGAATCAAGCTCTGGATCAACACGCCCGAAGGGGCTCCCCTCTCGCTCGCCAAGCTCAAAGGGAAGGTCGTGCTCGTCGACTTCTGGACGTACTCCTGCATCAACTGCCTGCGCACGCTTCCGCACCTCGAGGCCTGGGATCGCGCGTACCGCAAGGCCGGGCTCACGATCGTCGGCGTCCACAGTCCCGAGTTCTCGTTCGAACGCGTGTCCGGACAACGTGCGTTCAGCCGTGCGGCGCCTGGGCGTGCGGTATCCGGTCGCGCTCGACAACGACTTCGCGACCTGGCGCGCCTACTCCAACGACTACTGGCCTGCGCGAGTACCTCATCGACAAGTCAGGGCACGTTCGCCACGAGCACTACGGCGAGGGCTCGTACGGCGAGACCGAGAGCGCGATCCGACGGTTGCTCGGAGAGAAGGCGCGCGTCGCGCGCACGTCCGTCGCGGACGCCACGCCGAAGCAGATCACGACGCCCGAGTCGTATCTCGGCTATGCGCGCCTCGACCGGTTCGCGAACGGCGCCGCCGCCTTCGACGCGGAATCCGACTACCGGTTCCCCGAGCGGCTCGCGCAGGACCGGCTCGCTTATGCCGGGCGCTGGACGGTCGAGCCTTCGCGCATCGTCGCCGGCGCGAACGCGCGGCTACGGCTTCGGTTCCAGGCGAGCAACATCTACCTCGTCCTTGCCGGATCGGGTCAGGTGCGCTCCTTCGTCGACGGCCGCCAGCCGAGGACGATTGCCGTCTCTGGACGCCGCGGCTCTACACGATCGCCCGCTTTCCACGCCGAGAAGCGCGGCCTGCTCGAGCTACGCTTGTCGCCGGACGTCGAGGGCTACGCGTTCACCTTCGGCTAGGCGGAGAAGTGAGCGCAGCCCGACGAGGCGGCCCCTCCCTCCGTCCGGATTGCGGGCGCGAGCCCTCAGCCCTCCCTGCCGGCGACGAGCTGGCCGCGGAGCGCACCCGCCGGTGACGCCCTTGAACGACCAACACGTCGTGCTCTTGGCGGCGTTCAGGTGGATGACCGAGAGGGCCTTGCCGTTTGGATCGCCCTTCACGGGCGCCTCGTTCGAGCCTTGCAGCTTCGCGGAGACGACCGGGCTCATCGATTGCGCGCACGCGAGTGCGAGCGCCGGGACGAGGGGCGTGGAAGGGGTACGGGACGACCGCCCACGCCGCCGCCGCGTACCAGAGCCCGAACGCCAGGCTGCAGACGCCGAGAACGGGGATGAGCGTCCCCGTGGCGGACGCGACCCGACGCGTTCCGAGAGTCGCGCCGAAGCCGAACGTCACGAGGGTCATCGACACGGCCGTGAAGGCCGCGAGCAGGAGCAAGGACGCGACGGCGACGCGTCTCGGAGGGGATGGCCGCGAGCAGGAGCACCGCCACTCCGCGCTGCCGCCCATCCCGTGTACGAGGCCGACCGCGAGCGCGCCGACGGGCGTCCGCACGTGATGGCGGTGCCGCTGGTCGGGATGCGGGTGCGGATGGAGATCGAAGTAGCCGTGGCGCCAGCGGACGATCAGCCGGAGCGCGAGAAACACGATGAGGGCGGCGACGGCCGTCTCGGCGCCCTGCTGGGCGCGCTCGGGTAGGTACCGCCCGGCGACGAGAACGGGATCCCGAAGAGCACAAGGGTCGTCGCGTGGCCGACCCCCCACCAGGCGCCGAGCAGCGCAGCCGACCGAGCGGCGCGCTCGCGCCCGGAGGCGACGAGGCTCGTCATGGCGGCGATGTGGTCGGGATCGGTCGCGTGCCGAAGTCCGAGGAGCACGGCGACCAGGAGGACGACGCCGATGGACGCGCCGTTCGAGAGGCCTGCGATCCAGTCGTCGAGCCCGAACACGCCCGTTGTTCGCCAGGTCGAGCCGACCGGTTCGTCTAGAGGAGACCCGGGAGTGCCCGTGCGGTGATCACGATGCCGATCGCGAGGACGAGCACCGCGCTGACCGCGGGAAGAGCGCGCACGAGCGTTCCCTCGAACGAGAGGCGCCGGAACGTGCTGCGCGCGACGACGGCAACGAGGCCGATGCCCGAGATGACCGACGCGAGGCCGATCGAGAACGCGAGAATGAGCACCAGGCCGAAGGCGACGCGGTGGAGCGAGATCGCCGCGAGCAGCACGACGAGGGCCGTCGGGCAGGGGATAATCCCACCCGACACGCCTACGGCGAGGAGGCCGCGGAATCCGGTCCCCTGCGGGGGAAGATGGGCGCGTGCGTGCTCCTCCTCGGTCATGTCGTCGTGGTGGTGACCGTGCTCGTGGACATGGTCGTGGTCGTGAGGGGCCGCCGCGTGGTCGTGGGAAGGGCCGTGCACCCGCGACGCGAGCGCAGACCGGCTGCGGTCCCGCAGCACCGATCCCGACCCCGACCACGAGCAGCGCGGAGACGAGGTTCATCCACGGATACAGGTCCTCGGGGACGACGAACTCGGAGAGGGCGAGCGTCACGAGGCCGAGCGTGAAGACGCCGATCGTGTGGGTGACGGTCACGATGCCGCCGAGCGCGAGCGCGTCGCGCGCACGTCCTCTGGAGCCGACGAGGTAGGCGGCGACGATCGTCTTGCCGTGTCCCGGCGTGAGCGCATGTGCCGATCCCCAGAAGAGCGCGAGGGCGAGCGCGACGAGGACGAAGCCGACGCTCGAGTGATCGCGCGCGATCAGGGAGGCGAAGCTTCCCGAGCCGCTCCTCGCACGAACGGTGCCGTCGTCGCCCGTCCCAGAGCGGGCGGCGCACCGGCCTCGGTCCCGCTGCGCACCTTGGACGACGCCGAGCGGACGTCGAGCGGGCTCGTCAGCATGTTCTTCGGGTAGACGAGGAGGCGGTCGCTGACGCTCCGCGAGGGAGCATCGGAGGAATCGAGCGTCGCGCCCCTGTCGAGGCGACGACGACCTCGCGCCAGCCGATGCGCCCGGGGAACGTGTCGTCTTGCAGGTCGACCGTCCCGCTCGCCGGCGCGGCGCCTGCGTCGTAGACGACCTCGAGGCGCGTGGTGTGGAGCCCACCGGCGCCGCGCGGGAAGACGAGCGTGTGGCGGAGCTCACGCAGCTGTCTCCGCTGCCCGACGACCGAGAGGGCCACACCGTCGGCGATGGTCCCGGAAATCGACTTCGCGTAGCCGGCGCGTCCGAGCGCCGCGACGGCGGGCTTCGCCTGGAAGGTCGGGATCTCGGCGAGATCGAGGACGGAGAGGACGTAGAGCGGTCGCCCGACGCGACGACCTCGTCGTAGCGATTCGTCGTGAAGTTGCCGAGCGGATGCGCGGAAGCGAGAGCCGCGAGGGCCAGCGCACCGACGGCCAGAGCGACCGCGGCGGCAGCAATCTCACGCGTCTCATTCGCCTGGAGGACGGCCGGTTCGGCTGGTCAGGGGTCGGACCGGTGTCTGACCCTGACCTGTCCGAAGCGGACGGCTACTTGCCTTTCGTGTTGTCGAACCCGCTCTGCGGATCCGCGATGTACGGGAACGACGGCAGGAGGTTGCGGTCGTCTCCGTTGACGCCGTCTCCAAGCGGTAGCTTCGTTCCCTTGAGGAAGCCGCCGACCGCCTGCTCGGCGATGTCGATGACGTCGTCCGACAGCCGCCGGCCGTTCGGCCAGCCCTGGTTGTCTCCCGCCAGCACGCCCATCCGGCTCGGGTTCTTCGTCATCGGGATGGAGAGGTTCAGGCGCAGCAGCTCCGCCGGCCGCGTGCCGGTGAAGTTCAGCTTCGGAACGCCGGTGAGCAGCACCGCGACGAGGTCGTCACGGCCGTTCTCGGGAGCGCCGAGCTTGTACAGCTTGTTGATGACCGCAGCCAGAATCGGAGTCGTGTAGTACTTCTCGAACCTGCTCTCCTGCCATGGCACGAGCCCGTTCCACTGATCCTTGAGGCCCGTCGGGATGACGACCTCGTTCACCAGCGGGTTGGCGAGGCGGTCGACTTGCACCCACGCGCCGGAGTTGCGCGTGACTGGCCGCGACGCGTGACGGTGCGGCGGTCGACCGACGACCACACGCCGATGGTGCTGTTCTTCGCGCGCAGTCCCGCGATGGGAACCTGCACGCCGAACGTGTGGACTCGCAGCCGGCGAAGAAATCCTTCCCGCCGCCCATGTTGCCGGTGCCCTTGCGGATCGCGACGAGGTCGAAGATCGCGCCGATGTCGCCGAAGAACGGGTCGTCCCGCTGGCCCGCGAACGCCTTCCCGCCGCCCGCGAGGGAGACAACGCCCTTCGCGGCGAGCGAGCGATAGTTCGGGGTCGAGCGAGGCCCGATGTTGTTCGGCGGCGTCGTCCCGCGTGCGACGACCTGCGCCTTGCCCGACTCACGCGTCACCGTGAACGGCTGTGCGGTGTCGCCGAGGAAGAACGGGCCGGTCTTCGTCTGGAACTGGAACCGGTACGTGACGTCCGGACGCGCGTCGCCGTTCGTGTCGACCGTGAGGTTGTACCGCGCGTTCGGCGAGAACGTGTACCAGTTCGGCCCGGCGGCCGGATCCTCGCCGCGGAACGACGTTGGCGAGGATCGTCACCGTGCTCGGCTTGTCCGGGCTACGGAACGCGTACAGGTCCGTGAGGTCGGCTGACGGATCTTCCGCGATCAGCGGTGCCTCGCGGTGCCGACGACGCCGTACCCTTCCAGGACCGAGCGTGGTGGCCCGACGGCGGCGGCTGCTGCGAGCAGCCCGACGGCGACGCCCATGATCCCTCTGTGCATCTGCACTCCTCTCTCGATGGCGCCGAGAACGGCCCTTGTTCGCGGTGGCGCACGAGTCGGTTCGATCGGAACCGGAACGCAACCGCGAGCGAAGCACGGCCATGGAGGCAGTCGCGTCCATCGTGTTAGCGTTGCCCGCGTCGCAGGATCGCTTCGCCATGCGCAGGCATCACGCCCACCTCTCCGACGAGGCCCTCGTGGCGCTCGTCGCACGCGGCGACGAGGACGCGCTGGCGGAGCTGTACGAGCGGATCGGGCGCATCGCGTACGGGCTAGCGCTGCGCGTACTTCGCGACGAGCGCCACGCCGAGGACGCGGTGCAGGAGGCGTTCCTCCAGGTCTGGCGGAGCGCGGCCACCTTCCGGGCCGAGCGCGCGAAGGCGAGCACGTGGATGCTCACGCTCGTCCACCGGCG
>CAWHYV010000011.1:0-127275 GCA_963833725.1 uncultured Gaiellaceae bacterium | reverse complement strand
TGCCGGCCTGCAGCAGGGCGCCCTCGAGCGCGGCGCGCGGGAGGTCGAGCTCGGAGACGGGCACGTCGGCGATCTTGACCGCGCCCTGGGCGATCAGCCGCCGCGCTTCGCTCGTCGAGAGACCGAACGCGGTGGCCAACAAGGCAGGAAGGTGGACGGGGTCGCCGGGGGGCAGCTCGAGCTCGGGTACGTCGTCCGGCGCGCGGCCCTCACGCACGACACGGGTGAAGTGCTCCTCCGCCGACCTCGCCGCGTCCTCGCCGTGTGAGCGCGTCACGGTCCAGCGCGCAAGCGCGAGCTTCGCATCGAGCGGGTCTCCCGGCGGCACCGGCCCCTCGACGACCAGCCGGTACCAGTCCTCGAGCAGATCGTCGGAGATACGCATCGTCCGTCCGAACTGCTCCTCGGGAGCGGCGGTCAGCGGGATGTTGTTGCCGACCGACGAGCTCATCTTCTCCCCGTCCCACGACACGAGCAGCGGCGTCGTGAGAACGACCTGTGGCTCCAGCCCGTAGGCCTGCATCACCTCGCGCCCGGCGAGCAGGTTGTAGAGCTGATCCGTCCCGCCGAGCTCGACGTCGGCCTCGACTGCGACGGAGTCGTACGCCTGCATGAGCGGGTAGAGGAGCTCCGAGACGGAGATCGGCTGCCCCGCCGCGTATCTCCCTGCGAAGTCGTCACGCTCGAGCATCTGAGCGACGGTCATCATCCGCGTCAGCTGGATCACGTCCGCGAAGCTCAGGCCGGCGAGCCACTCGCTGTTCCGACGAACCTCGGTCCGGTCGGGCACGAGGATCTGGAACGCCTGCTCCACGTAGGTCTCCGCGTTGCGGTCGATCTCGTCGTCCGAGAGGATCGGCCGCTCGGTCGATCGGCCGGACGGATCGCCGATGCGCGTCGTGTAGTCGCCGACGATGAGGACGCCGACGTGTCCCTCGTCCTGAAACGCCCGCATGCGCTGGAGGGGAATCCCGCGGCCGACATGGATGTCCGGCGACGTGACGTCGATCCCGAGCTTGACGCGGAGCGGCCGCCCCAGCGCGAGCTTCGCCTCGAGGCCGCCGGCGGGAAGAACGTGAACGGCGTTGCGCGTGAGCTCCGCGACACCCATGGTGCTACGCCGACTTGACGTGCGCGGCGGTCACCTCGGCGGGTGAGCGGCACCCGAGGAGCGCGAGCGCGTTCTCCGTCTCCTCGCGAAGGATCTCGAGCACCTGCTCGACGCCTCTCGAGCCACCGAAGGCGAGTCCGTAGAGCGCGGGCCGGCCGACGAGGACCGCGCGGGCCCCGAGCGCGAGCGCCATCACGACGTCGGTACCCCGCCGAACACCACCGTCGAGGTAGACCTCGGCGCGGTCGCCGACGGCGGCGACGACCTCGGGTAGCGCCTCGAGCGACGAGACGGCGCCGTCGAGCTGACGACCGCCGTGGTTCGAGACGACGACACCGGCGGCGCCGTGCTCGCAGGCGAGGATCGCGTCTTCGGCAGTCACGAGGCCCTTCACGAGCACG
Source organism: uncultured Gaiellaceae bacterium (assembly GCA_963833725.1). GTDB lineage: Bacteria > Actinomycetota > Thermoleophilia > Gaiellales > Gaiellaceae > GMQP-bins7. The sequence goes on along the minus strand of CAWHYV010000011.1, from coordinate 125,763 downwards.
GGAACCTTCCAGCGCTCGCAGAGCTCGGCGACGTAGTCCCACTCGAGTCCGGACTCGAGCATGCCGAGTGTGAGTGTGTGCTGCTCGTCCGTCTCGCTGCCGCGCTCGCGTGCCGCCACGAGCGCCGGCACGTCGTCCTCCGGCGCCTCGAAGCCCGTTCTGACCTCGCGATGCCGGATCCCGTAGACGGGCAGATCGGCGGTGAGCACGAGAGCGGAGAAGCCGGCCTCGAGTGCCTGCTCGATGACCTCGTCGCTCACGCCACGGTCGCGGAAGACGTAGATCTGGAGCCAGCGCGGCGCGTCTGGGGCAGCCTCCGCGATCTCTGAGGGCGTCGCGGTCGCGACCGTTGAGACGCACATGAGCGTCCCAGCCGCAGCGGCACCGCGCGCCATCGCGACCTCGCCCTCTTCGTGTGCGATCTGCTGGAAGGCCATCGGCGCCACGAGCGCGGGCATCGACACCGGCGTCCCGAGCACGGTCGTCTCAGTCGAGACGTTCGAGACGTCGACCAGGACGCGCGGCCGGAAGCGGAAGCGCGAGAACGCCTCGCGGTTCCAGCGCAGAGTGCGCTCGTCGCCCGCACCACCGAAGATGTAGCTCCACGCCTCGGGCGTGACCGCGTGCTCGGCGAGACGTTCGGCGTCGTCGACCGTGAGAAGCTGTTCCACGGTCGCGGAGCCTACCGCGTTGGCAGGAGCGCACTTGCCGCCGTTCGCGGTCGCCCTGCTCCTGACAGGAGAGCCGATCGTGAGCTCGACGCGGCCCGTCTACCTTCGGCGGCGACGGAGGAAGAGAGCGAGTGCGCCCCCGACTCCGACCAGACGAGCGCCCCGAGCAGGACGCGTGGAATGCCGCTCGGCGGTGGCTCGTAGTCGAGCGACCCGGCGATGACGAGCGGGCGCCCGTCGAGCGTGGCCGGCACCTTCCAGTCGAAGACGTGCTGCGCTTGGTCGGAGGTCGCCTTCACCTTCGGCGGAAGCTCCTTACTCATCCAGTGGATGCGATGGTCGTGCCATTCGTAGGCCTCCGCCTGGCTGACCTCGACCCAGCGCGGCTCTCCTTTGGGGTCCGCCTCGGCCGGTAGCTCGACGTTGCCGAAGCGGTCGTCGTTCAGATAGGTCGCAGGCGAGCTCGCGTTGCGATACACGCGCCCGTCACGGAACGCGAGGTACGGCTCGCCTTGGTAGCCGAGAACGACGAGCTCTTCTCCCGTCTCGTTGCGGAGCAGGATGCGGTCGTCCGAGTCGAGGATCGTCACGGACAGTCCGGCGGCAGCAGGCTCAACGGCAGTCACCGTCGAGCGAAAGCCGAGCGCTCCACCGCCGCCATGCGCGGCGGCGGTGGAGCAAACGGCGAGGACGACGACCACGAGGCCGGTTCCGACCGTTGTGAGTCGTCCCGTCATCGACGGCTAGTCGTGGTGACCGCTCGACTTCACGAGCTTGACGCCGGGAGCCGGTGAATCGGGCTCGGGCTGGCCGGCCTTCGGGATCTGGATCCAGCGATAGAGACCCTTCGTGCACCGCTGGACGGTCGGGAAGTAGAGCATCTTCCCGGGCGTGTTCGGCATGCCGAGCCGGAGCGTGAACGTGTCGAAGTGCGCATCCGGGAGGCGACCCGTCCACGTGACCGCGAGGACGCCTTTCGTGACGGTATTCCCCTCGAAGTCCTTCACGGGCTTCGGGAGTGTCCCGCGCGTGATCGAGATCCTCCAGCCGGCCTTCGGCTGTGGCCGGGCAGACGTCACGCCGGCCGGGATCTGGATCGTCACCGAGCGGGTTGGCGATCCGTCACAGCCGTGACCGATGTTGAACCCGATGTTGCTCGTCGCCCCGGCTGGCGCTTCCTCCGGGGTCGGCTCGACGTGTGCGGCAGCGACCCCGACCGCCACGAGGGCCGCGGCGGCGGACGCAGCCAATGCAACTGCTCTACGCATCATTCAGTCCTTTCGAATCGGAATATCGACAAAAGCCCTCCACTCGTCGAACTCGCCCTTGCGGACGTCGATCTCGAGCTGCCAGTCGCCCGCGAGCGGGAACTCGGCCCGACTGATGACGTGGCCAGGTCCCGCCGGAGTCGCCTCGAACCGGAGAGGCCCGACGTCGACTGCGGGAAGCGTGGCCGACAGTCCAATCTCGTCGACCGCGGCGAGTTGGCCGGTGGAGTCGAGCAACGTGAGGTGAATCGAGTTCGACCCGACGCGAGCCGGATCGACCGTGATCGCGAAGTCGTACGGACCGACCTTGCCTTCTCGAGAGATGGGGCCGGCCGCGATCACCGCCTGTGCCTTGGCAGGCGGCTCGGAGATCAGCACAGCAGTGACGCCGACGATCACGACCATCAGCGCAAGCTCCACTGCCACCGACCCGACGAAACGACGCCGCGTTCGAGGGCCTGCTGCCGCCGATCTCAGGCGCGGCACCGAGACCCTGTTGTTGAACGCCCCCAGCACGAGAAGCGGCATTAGCAACGCGACCTTCACGAGCAGGAGCTGCCCGTAGGTCGTGTGCCACAGCGCGTCCCAGGAGCCGACCTCGAGAAAGCCGCTCACGACTCCAGCGGCAACCAGTGCGATCACCGATACGACTGCGAGGGTCGAGAAACGAGGAACGACACTCGCGGCGAGCGACCAGCGGTCGCCGCCTGCTTCGACGAGCAAGAGAGCAAGGAAGAGGAGGCCGCCGACCCAGACTCCGGCCGCGACGACATGAATCGCGTCGGCCGCGACAGCGAGCGACCCATCTACCCGTGCGTGTCCTACGAGGGCAGGAGTCACGGCGATCGCCGACGCCAGAAAGACGATCGGGACGGTCCAGCGCTCCGATCGGCTTCGCGCGCCGAGGATGGCGACCACAGCGAGGGCAAGAGCAAGGAGCGCTCTCAGGAGCAACGCCTGCCCGAATCCTGCCTCGATGACATCACGAGCCGGCGCCCATCTGACGACGGCGTCGAGACCGAACCCTGCCGCCTTGGCACCCGTCAGCCCGATCCAGGCGAGCGAGTCCACGGCCAGCACCCCAGCAGCACCCGCGAGAACGATCCAGAGCGTCCTCGTCCGCATTTCGCCGGGATCGGCGACGAACGCCAAGATGGCCGCACCGCCGACGCACAACAGGATCAGCGAGAGCCCGATGAACCGGACGACCGCGAGCGACAGGTCGACCGCCGGCGATCCGGCCTCCGCGGCGAGCACCTCGTCGACGACGCCGGAGCCACCCGCGGAACGCTTGCCCACCGAGAACACGAACGCTCCGTGGATCGGATGCGAGTCCGAGGACAGCACCCGCCACGCAACCGTGTAGGTGTCCGTTGGCAGTCTCTTCGGAAGGCTCACCGCGACCTCCTCCGAGCTCGGCTTGCTCACATCACCCTCGTCGACGCGTTGCACCTGGCTGTCGTAGACCCGCAACGAGCCGGCAACGGTCGAGACCGCCTCACTGAAGCGCAGCACGACCTCCCCCGGAGAGCGGTCGAGAACCGCCCCTTGGTCGGGGGTCGTGCTTACGAGGCTCGCGTGCGCGAGCGCCGACGACGGTGCGACCAACGCGAGTGCGAAGAGCGCAGCAGCCGTCAACACCCCGTTCGCGACCTTCATTCGCGGTCGGGTGATGGCCGAGCTCCTTCCTTGCTCGTCGAAGCAGGCGACGACGTGGCCGCCCGCATGAACGTCAGGCAGCGAGCAGGGCGGGTGGCCCGCGCGATCCGTACCCGACTGCGGGTACCCGGAGGCGAGGAAGCGACAGCCGGACGGGGTGCCATCCCTGACCCGATCCGGCTCGCCGTCCGCGCGATCGAGCGGAAAGCAACGAGACGAGCGCCCGAACAGCTCCAAGCAGCAGTCGCGCAGCGACGTACGCGATGAGCGCAAAGGGGATCTGGAGCAGAAGCCCGACGAGGAACGTTCGCTCGAGCGCTGCGCCAACAGGGAAGACGCCGTCGTGCGCGAGCCGTTCGAGGTGTTCCTGGCAGACGAAGACAGCGGGCGCAAGGACCGCGAACGTCAAGGCGCCCGCGCGAGCGTCGCGCCCATGAGGAGTAGCCACGAGCGCGCGAATCTCCGCGAGGAGTGCAACCGCAACCAGAACGAGTCCGATGGCGACGACGAGCGGGAGGTACGCCATGTACGCGTGACCCGACGCGCTCAACTCGTGGGCGCGTATGTGCGCGGTCGGCGAGACGAGACGATAGGCGCTCTCGTGTGCGAGCTGCGAGCCCGCGACGGCCAACGGAACCGTGAGGAACCACGCCACCGTCCGACGACTCATGGCGCGATAGTAGCCACCCCACACGGCGTTTCGCGGCGACCCCGCGAGAGGTACGAGCGGTGAGCCTGCCGAGGGCAGCGACATGGAGTGACGGCGCTCGAGATCCTGGCCTTGACGGAATCGTCGTAGAGGGAGCAGTGGAGATCGAGGACGCCAGCGGCGCTCACCACCGCCCCGATCGTCGCGTCGGCCCCCGTCTGAACGCAGCCTTTGCGGGGAATTCGCCCGCCCGGAGCTAGACTCTGCCCCCTTGCGGGTTCGGAGAGAGAAGGGGCTGCCGCGTCCGCGGCGCCGGGTTCGCAAGCGTCGGCTTGCGGCGTTGCTGGCCGTCCTCGTCGTAGCGGCCGGGCTCTCCTTCACGTTCGGCCTCGTCCGCGCCGTCGCGAGCGAGGTTCCCGCGCTCGACCCGGCAGCGCAGCGCTCGGAGGTCGACACCGTCGTTTATGCGGCCAACGGCCGGAGTGTTCTCGCCGTCCTGCGTGGCGACGAGAGCCGCGTCCTCGTCGGAACGCAGGACATCGCCCCGATCATGCGGCAGGCCATCGTCTCCGTCGAGGATCAGCGCTTCTTCGAGCACAACGGCATCGACGTGCGTGGCGTCGCGCGTGCGCTCTGGCAGGACGTCCGCCAGCAGGGGATCGTCGAGGGTGGCTCGACGATCACGCAGCAGTTCGTCAAGAACGCGTACATCCGGAACGAGCGCACGCTCGCCCGCAAGGTGCGCGAGGCGGCGCTGGCCTGGCAGCTCGAGCAGCTCTGGAGCAAGGACCGGATCCTCACCGCCTACCTCAACACGATCTACTTCGGCCACGGCGCCTACGGTGTCCAGCAGGCAGCTCGCGCGTACTTCAAGAAGAGCGCGAAGGAGCTCGGGCTTGCCGAGTCCGCCCTCCTCGCAGGGATTCCGGCCGATCCCTCGCTCTACGACCCTGCCATCAACCCGCGTGGCGCGACGCTGCGCCGTCGCCACGTGCTCCGCATGATGCTCGAGCAGGGAAAGATCACCCAGCGTCAGTTCGAGCGGGCGAACAAGGCCGACCTTCCGACCCCGGACGACATCCGCCTCCCCGGAACGCAGGGGCCTGCGCCGTACTTCGTCAACTACGTGAAGGACGAGCTCGTCGCGCGGTACGGGGCGGGCCGCGTGTTCGGTGGTGGGCTGAAGGTCACGACGACGATCGACCTCGACCTCCAGCGCAAGGCGCGGGCCGCGATCGAGGAGGTGCTGCGCAATCCCGATGGCCCTGCTGCTGCGCTCGTCGCCATCGATCCGCGCTCGGGTGCCGTGAGAGCGATGTTCGGCGGGCGGAACTTCCGCCAGAGCCAGTTCAACCTCGCAGCGCAGGCAAAGCGTCAGCCCGGTTCGGCGTTCAAGCCGATCGTCCTCGCGACCGCCATGAATGCAGGCATCTCACCCGTCACGACGTTCGAGTCGAAGCCCGTGTCGATCGACGCGGGTGATCGGATCTGGAAGGTGACGAACTACGACCACACGTACCTCGGACGTGTGAATCTCTCGCGCGCGATCGTCTCGTCGGACAACTCCGTGTACGCGCAGCTCACCGACCTCGTCGGTCCGAAGGCCATCGTGAAGACGTCGCACGACCTCGGCATTCGGAGCCGTCTCGCGCCGTACTTCTCCATCGGCCTCGGGTCCGTCGCCGTGAGCCCGCTGGAAATGGCGCGGGCGTACGCGACGCTCGCAAACGAAGGACGTCGCGTGGACGGCTCCGAGTTCGGGAACCGCCCGCGGGTCGTCGAGTCCGTGGAGCGCATTCGCTCTCGACGCGTCGAGGAGAACGCGCCGGTGCCCAAGCAGGTCATGGACGAGGGCCACGCCGAGCTCCTCACGGACATCCTCGAGGACGTCGTCCAATCGGGGACCGGAAAGCGGGCCGCCATCCCCGGACGCGAGATCGCCGGCAAGACGGGCACCACCGACAACTACGGCGACGCGTGGTTCGTCGGCTACACGCCGGAGCTCGTCGTCGCGGTGTGGGTCGGATACCCGGACTCGCTCACGCCGATGCGCACGGAGTTCAACGGCGAGCCGGTCGCGGGCGGAACGATCCCCGCGATGATCTGGAGGGCGTTCGTCGAGACGGTGGAGGAAGACGACGATCGCTCGTTCGACTCGCCCCCCTACCTCGGCGGCTCGTCGACGTGGGTCGTGCGGCGGAACGGCGAATGGCAGCTCGACAACGGTTACTGCCGCGGGGCGCGGCTGATCGCGTACTTCTCCGGAGAGGCGCCGGACACCGAGGCCGACTGCAAGCCGAACGAGGTCTCGGTGCCGCTGGTCGTCGGCATGACGAAGGCAGGAGCCGAGGCCACCCTGGCCGCCCAACCGCTCGAGACGAACGTTGCCTACGCACCGGCGAAGGCGGGCAGGCTCCCGGGTCTCGTCGTCAGCCAGGAGCCCCGACGAGGCGGGCTGTCCGCCCACGACACGGTGACGATCTGGGTGTCGAAGGCCGAGCACGGATTGCTCCCGAACTTCGTCGGCTCCAGCGTTCGCGACGTTCAGCGAGAGGCGAAGCGCCTCAAGATCCGCCTGCGGGCGAAGACCGTTCCAGGCCGTGCGGGAACGGTTCTCCGACAAGTGCCCCAGCCGAGCGTCGCGATCGCACCCGGCATGCGCGTCAGGGTCGTGGTCGGGGACGGCTCACGAACGTAGAGCCGGACAGCGAGTAGCGCCACAGACGATCGACGGCGCGTGTGATGCCGACGCGCGGTGACGTCACGACCTCGGAACGTCGGGACGGTGGTCGCAGCTCGAACGGCGGATCGGCGAGATCGAGCCCGTCGTGCGCATCCGAGATACCGAGGGCCTGCGTCAGCCTCCCGGGACCCGCAGCGAGCAGACGGATGTCGTCGACGCGTCGCCGTGCGCGCATGACGTCGACGGCCGATGTGGGCTCGAGCGCGCGAATCAGGACTGCGGCGCCGACTCCCTCGTCCGCGCAGACGACATTCGCGCACCAGTGGATACCGTACGACCGGTAGACGTAGAGCCGACCGGGCGGCCCGAACATCGTCGCGTTGCGCCGCGTCCGGCCGCCGAACGAGTGGCTCGCAGGATCGTCTGGCTCGTACGCCTCGGTCTCGACGATCAGTCCACCCACGCCGGCGACGAGAAGCGTCCAGCCGACGAGGTCCCGCGCGACGTCCGTTGCGGCGCGGGCGAAGAACGCCGACGCGGGAGTCAGAACAGCGGGTCGGTCTCGGCGGGCTTCGCCGTCGCCGCCAGGACCTTGCGCGCACGGCGCCCGAGATCCCCAAGATCGACGCGCCCCTCCTCCGCCGCCGCAGCAAGACGCTCGGCCAGATCGAGCGCGCTGTCGAGCAGCGCGGAGTCGCCGGCCTCGTGGCCCATCTCGTGGAGAATCGTGCGCTCCGTCCGCGAGGCCACGAGCGGCTCGCCGACGCCCTCGACCCACACGCGCGTACGCCGGCCGCCTCCTCGATCGTCACCGGTGATCGGCTCGAGAGCGTAGATCTTGTCCGCGCGCGCGTACTTCCCGAAACCGAGGAAGACCATCCGCGTCATGAGGCGGAGTATGACGCGCGCTTGTCCTCGCGGAGCAGCACGAAGGTGGCGAGAACGGCCAGTCCGATGACGACGAGCCAGATGGGCTTCGCGCTCGGGAGAATCGCCGACGGGATGCCCGTGTCGGTCCACCCGCGCTTCACGACCTGCTCGCCCCACGCGTCCTGCACGAAGTTGACGCCGCCGTAGGCGAGCATCAGACCGAGGTACGCGAACGTGACGACGCGAACGGCCCCGCGCTCGATCGCGACTCGCGACAGAAGGAGAGCCGTAAGGACGAGCAACGCGCCGTCCGTGCCATGGTGATGCCCGAGGTGCACTGCGGCGATCAGTGTGCCGTCCTGTTCGCGACCCAGCTCCTCGCCCATGAAGACATCGCCGGGAAAGTGAAACCCGAGCTCGGCCGCAATCCACGGGAGCGAAACCAGGACGACGAACGCCGCGACGACGATACGCCAGCGATCCCACGATCGTCGCGGTGCGAGTGATGCTCCGGCGCGCCCGGCGGCGGCGACCGTGAGAGTGAGCGCGACGAGCACGCCGAGCGCCGGAATGACGTTTACCCAGCGCGCGTCGAGATTGTCCTGGTCGACGAACCACGGAATCGTCGCGCACAGTCCGATTGCGAGACCGCCGGCCCACCAGGCGGTGGCCGGGAGCACCGCCATCGCGATGAGCACGAGCGCGACCGCGACGAGCGCGATCGGGAAGTTGATCAGCGTCAGCGCACGACTGAGACCGCCGGCGAGACCGTCGCGGGAGACGTGGTACGTCTCGCCGGGGTCCACCCGGCTGTACGTGGCCAGGACTGCCGCGATCAGCGTGGCCCAGATCCCCCAGGTGAGAAGCGCCTCGCCTTGGGAGGGCCGGCGCGCCACTACTCCAGCGCAGCGCGTAGCGCGTCGGCGACGTACGCCTGGTCGTCCTCGCCGAGTCGCGCGTGGAACGGGAGCGCGAGCGTCCGCGACGCCAGCTCTTCCGCGACGGGACAGAGGCCGACGCGGTAGCCGAACTGCTCCTGCATGTACGGCTGGAGATGGATGCACGGGAGGTAGCGCGCCGTCTGCACACCGCGTTCGGTCAGCGCTGCGATCACGGCCTCCCGATCCGCGCGGGCTGGGAGCGTGACGACGTAGACGAACCACGAGCGCTCGTGGTCGGCGTCGTCCTCGCACGGAAGCTCGAGGCCCTCGATCGAGGCGAGCAGCTCGGAGTAGCGCCGCGCGACAGCAGCCCTCCCGGCAAGGATGTCCTCGAGCTTCTCGAGCTGGCCGAGCCCGATCGCCGACCGCACGTCGTCGATCCGGTAGTTGAAGCCGAGGCGCGCGTGCTCGAGCCAGCCGCCCGAGTCGGCTCGGCCCTGGTTGCGAAGACTGCGCAGGAGACGCCACTCGCTCTCCGAGTGCGTCGTGACCATCCCACCTTCGCCCGTCGTGATCTGCTTGTTGGGATAGAACGCGAAGACGGCCGCTGGGCCGTGTGAGCCGACCGGTTCGCCTTTGTAGCGCGCGCCGAGCGCCTCGCAGGCGTCCTGAATCAGCGCGATCCCGTGCGCGTCGCAGAGAGACCGTAGCTCGTCGAGCTCGCACGGATAGCCGTAGATGTCGACGGCGACGACAGCTCGCGTCCGATCCGTGATGGCAGCCTCGACGGCGGCGGGTGCGAGATTGAGCGTCTGCCGATCGATGTCCGCGAACACCGGTGTCGCGCCCTCGTAGATCGCACAGTTCGCCGACGCGACGAACGAGTACGGAGAGGTGATCACCTCGTCCCCGGCCGCGACGCCGGCCGTGATGCACAGGAGATGGAGACCGGCCGTTCCGCTCGACACGGCGGCCGCGTACGGCGCGCCGACCGTCTCCGCGAACGCCTCCTCGAAGCGGTCGATCGTCGGCCCGAGCGAGAGCCGCCCGGAGCGGAGAACGTCGGCGACGAGATCCTCCTCGCGCTCGTCGAGCCAGGGACTCGAGAGCGGGATCGTCCGGACGGACGCCATTCGACTACGCGACGGTCGACGTCAGCTCGACCACGTCGAGGTACTCGAGCCAGCGCTCGTCCATCCCGTTGACCGCCGCGAGGTACGCCTTCTGCAGTTCCCGCGTGACGGGGCCGACGCCGATCTCCTGGTCGTCGATCGCACGCAACGGGGCGACCTCGGTAGCGGTTCCGACCATGAACACCTCGTCCGCGAGGTAGAGGTCGGTTCGGATGAGGAGCTTCTCCTCGACGCGATACCCGAGATCCTTCGCGATCGTGATGACCGTGTCGCGGGTGATCCCCGGCAGGATCGACATCGAGAGCGGCGGCGTGGAGAGGATGCCGTCCTTGACGACGAAGATGTTCTCCCCCGGCCCGTCCGCGATGTACCCGTCGTGCGAGAGCATGATCGCCTCGTCGTAGCCGCCGCGGCGCGCCTCCATCGTCGCGAGCATCGAGTTGAGGTAGATCCCGGTGGCCTTCGCGACGTGCGGGATGACGTTCGGCCCGACGCGCTCCCAGCTCGAGATCTTCGTCGTGATGCCCTTGGTCTGGCTCTCCTCGCCGAGGTACGCACCCCACGGAAAGCTGATGATCACGACGTCGACGGGATTCCCCACCGACGACACGCCGAGCTCACCGAAGCCGTAGAACGCGAGCGGACGGATGTAGCAGGACGCGTTGCCGTTGACCGCCACGACCTCGTGCGTCGCGGCGCGGAGCTCCTCGATCGTGTACGGAAGATCCATGTACAGCAGCCGAGCCGAGTTCTCCAGGCGAGCGAGGTGCTCCGCGAGACGGAAGACGGCTGGACCCTTCGGCGTGTCGTAGCAGCGAATCCCCTCGAACACGCCGGAGCCGTAGTTGAGTCCGTGCGACGCAACGTGGATCTTCGCGTCCGCCCAGTCGACGAGCTCTCCGTTCATCCAGATCTTCTCGGTCTCTTGCATGGGCTCCCGTCTCCTTTGGTCTCGACGAATCCTAGGTTTGATCCGAGATGACGTCCATCGGCCGCACGCGGGCGAGGCGACCCAGGTCCGCCGGGCTGATGCCCACGACGTGCTTGTGCGAGCCGGCGCCTGCCCAGACGATCTCGTGATGGTAGAGCTCGCGCTCCATCAGCACCGTGTCGATCTTCGGCAGCGGGAATGGCGCGACGGCGCCGGGCGAGAAGCCGGTTGCGTCCTCCACCTCCTGCGCCTTCGCGACGCGTGCTGCAGTCGCATCGACGGCGCGCGCGACCTTCGCGGGATCGCCACGTCGATCGCCGGGCACGAGCGCGAGGACTGGGCGTTCGTCGCAGACGAACACGAGCGACTTCACGATCTGCCCGAGCTCGCAACCGACGGCGTCGGCGGCGTCCTGCGCGGTCGATGTGCCGTCTGGAAACTCGTGGATCCGCGCTTCGACCCCCGCTTCGCGGAGGAAGGAGGACACCCGCTCGACCGGCTCTGGCCAGGCCCCGACCACCCACCCAGCCTAGCTCTCGCTCAGTAGACGAAGGGAACGAGCCTGCGTGGCGTGCGAGTGCAGTACTCGGAGTAGTTCGGATACCGCGCCACGAGGAAGCGCTCCTCGACCCGGGCCTTGAGCGCCCACAGCACGGCGAGTGCGGCCGTTCCGACGAGCGCCCACGGCGACAGCGCCAGCGAGACTCCGGCGAACACGAGAATCCCGCCCGAGTAGACGGGATGGCGGACGACCGCGAACGGCCCTCCCTCGACGAGATCCGCTCCTTCTGCGGGTCGCGGGAACGGCGTGAACCCGGAGCCGAGCGCGCGCCCTGCCATCGCGACGACCACGACGCCGGTAAGGACGAGGAGGACGCCCACGCCCTTGAGCCACCAGCGTCCGGACTCGGGCCACCCCGGCCCGACGACGCCGAGCACGACGACGCCGGCCATGAGCACGAACTGCAGCACGACCCAGCCGCCGCCACGTGCGCCGAGTTGGGGGACCTCAACCAAGGTCGATGAACCTGACGTCGTCGAACCCCGCCGCCTCCACGTGCTCGACGAGCTCCGCGGGCGCGGCCGAGTCGATCGAGAACGCCATGAGCGCCTTTCCTCCCTCCGTCGTTCTCGAGACGGCCATGTTCGCGATGTTGACACCCGCCTCCCCGAACAGCGTCCCGACCTTGCCGATCACGCCGGGAACGTCGTCGTACGAGAGGAACGCCATGTGCGGTCCGAGCTCGATGTCGATCGAGAAGCCGAGCGCACCGGCGAGAAAGAGGCGGTGCTCGGGCCCGACGATCGTGCCCGCGACCTCCACCTCCTCACCGCGCGCACCGACGACGACGCGGACGAGGTTGGTGTAGTGCTGTGCCGCAGCGAAGCGCTGCTCCGAGACCTCGATGCCGCGTTCCGCTGCGATGAGCGGCGCGTTGACCTCGTTCACGGCCTCGTCCACACGACCTTGGAACGCGCCGTTCAACGCGGCCGCGGTCAGGATCCTCGTCTCGTGCTCTGCGAGCGGACCGTGTACCGCAATGGTCACCCGCGCGGGCCACGCACCGGCGAGCGCGAGCGCGAGCCGACCCAACTTCGACGCGAGCGGTACGAACGGGCCGAGCACCTCCAGCTCGCGCGCATCGACGACGGGGATGTTCACCGCGGTCCGGACGATCTCGCCGTCGAGGGCTGCCGCAACCTGCTCGGCGATGACGAGCCCGGCGCGGTCCTGTGCCTCGATCGTCGATCCCGCGAGATGAGGCGTGACCACGACCTGAGGCAGACCGAGGAGCGGCCCCGTGTACGGCTCCGTCTCGAACACGTCGAGCGCGGCGCCTGCGACCTTGCCCGAGCGAATCGCGTCCAGGAGCGCCGCCTCGTCCACGAGCCCACCGCGCGCGGCGTTGACGAGCCGCACGCCGTCCTTCATACGTGCGAAGGCCGCGGCATCGAGAAGTCCGCGGGTCTCGTCGTTGAGCGAGAGGTGCAGCGTGATCACGTCGGCCTCCGCGAACACGTCGTCGAGCGACGTGGCTGCCTCGACGCCCAGCTCCCGGAAGCGATCGGCCGCCACGAACGGGTCGTAGGCGACGACGCGCATGCCTATCCCGAGAGCGCGACGTGCGACCTCGCGGCCGATCCGCCCGAGGCCGAGGACTCCGAGTGTCTTCCCGGCGAGCTCGACTCCCGTGAAGCGCTGGCGATCCCAGGTACCTGCCGTCAGCGCCGCGTGTGCCTGCGGCACGTTACGAACGAGAGAGAAGAGAAGCGCGATCGCGTGCTCGGCAGCCGAGTCGACGGTCGACTCGGCTGCGTTCGCGACGACGATCCCGCGCCGGGTCGCTGCATCGACGTCGACGTTGTCGATCCCCACGCCCGCTCGCCCGATCACCTTCAACCGGGGGGCGCGGTCGATGAGCGCCGCATCGAGCGTCGTCGCAGAGCGGATCACGATCGCGTCGAAGTCGCCGATGATCGACGCGAGATCGGAGTCGGCGTCCTCGACCACCTCGAAACGACGTCGAAGAAGCTCGAGGCCGGCGTCCGCAATCGGCTCGCGAACGAGAACGCGTGGTCGGTCAGACACGCGCGGCGTCGTGGTACGCCTCGAGCGCACGGCCGGCGGCGACGCCTGCCTCGATCGGCGCGCCGCGCTCGACCAGGAGCGTCTCGACCGCAATCAGCGCCGTCGTGATGTCGAGCACGTCGTAGTAGCCGATGTGACCGATCCGGAACATCCGCGTACCGAGGTCTCCGTGCGCGCCGGCAACCGTGATGCCGAATCGGTCGCGGAGCTCGAGCACGAGTGCCTTCGCGTCGACGCCGTCCGGAGTGAGGATCGCCGTGACGACGGCCGATCGCTCCTCGTCGGGCGAGAACAGCTCGAGCCCCATCGCCTTCGCGCCCTCGCGGCAGGCTCGGCCGAGCGCGGCGTGGCGCGCGAATGCGGCGTCGAGCCCTTCCTCGAGCAGCATCCCGAGAGCGACGTCGAGCGACGCGACGACTGTCACGGCAGGCGTGAAGGGCGTCGAGCCGCCCTCGAGTGCAGCGCGCATGCGCTCCCAGTCGAAGTAGTAGCGCGGCATCGTCGAGCGCGTCGACCGCTCCCAGGCATCCTTGGACACCGTCGCGACGGACAGCCCAGGCGGCGTCATGAGCGCTTTCTGTGAACCGGCGACGACGACGTCGAGCCCCCATGCGTCGGTCTCGAGAGGAACGGCGCCGAGGCTCGAGACAGCATCCACGACGACGATCGCACCGGCCTCACGTGCGGCTCCCGCGAGTGCCTGCACATCCGCGACGACGCCGGTGGACGTCTCAGAGTGGACGACGACGACGACCTCCGCTCCCGTCTCGGCGAGGCGCGAGCGGAGATCGTCCGGCTGCGGCGTTTCCCCCCAGGAGTACCGGAGCTCATGGACATCCGCGCCGAAGGCAGCTGCCATCGCGCACCAGCGATCGCCGAACGCTCCCGCCGTGACGACGAGCACGCGCTCGCCCGGCGAGAGCACATTCACGATCGCCGACTCGAACGCACCCGTACCCGATGCCGTGAACAGGAGGACGTCGTTCTCCGTCCGGCAGACCTCCTGCAGCCGTCCGAGCGTCCGCAGCATGAGCTCGCGGAAGTCGGGGCCGCGGTGGTGGATGATCGGCGCCGCACCGGCCGCGAGCGCCTCGGGTGGTACGGGCGTCGGCCCGGGCGCCATCAGGTAGCGCTTTCTCACGCGGCGAGCGTAGCTAGGAGCGAGGTCGGTGCGACGAGAACGACATCAGCTGCTGGAACGTCGGTCGGTTCGTCCAGCGCATCGTGTCGGGAAGCACGCCGGAGGTGAAGCGGATGCGTTCGGCCGTCGCATCGGCTCTCCACGTCGAGGGGGCAGGCCCCTGCGCCACCTCGAGCTCTGCGGCCGCTGCGTCGAGCGCCCCCCAGAGCGCCTCGCGGCACGACGCGAGCACGCCTGCTCCGCAGTACCGCCGTGAGTACGGACCGCGGACGTCGCGCCCGAGCAGCGCGCGCAGATCCTTCTCGACGTACCCGTACCAGCCGGAGATGTACGCCGAGCCGCCCGGACCCGCGTCGTCGCTTCGACCATGCAGCGCGGCGAGTCGGCCGACGAGCGGGCCGAGGACCGGCGACATCACCGCGTTCGCGAGTCGTGGCCACGCTGCGTCCATCACTGCCGCGCCCGGATCGTCGACCTTCCCGTCGAGCTCGCGGTCGAGTCGGCTCGCGCCGGACGCGCGCCAGTTGTCGAGGAGCGCTGCGGCCGCCTCGGCGCGAGCGCTCGGCGCCGGGCCTGTCTGGAGGAGAGCGCGGATGACCGGCCATACCCGAACGGTGCGCAGATCCTGCGTCGCGGCCTTGTTCATCGCGCCCGTGAGCGTCGCGAGCGAGTGCTTCTTCCGGGTGGCGACGGCGAGCCGGAGAAGATCGCTTCGGTGCACCGACCCGTACGCGAAGTTCGAGTCGGCGGCGCCGACGTTCGCGGCGGGCTTGTTGTTCCAGTTCAGGATCGTCCCGGACGGCGGATTGATGCCTTGCGCATGCCCGGCGAAGGGGACGAATCCGCGCCAGTCGTAGTCGCCCGTTCCCATGGTCGGCAGCGCAGGATCGGTTCCGACGGCGCGAATCGGGAGCCGCCCGCTGGAGAAGAGCGCGATGTCGCGATCGTCCGCGTAGAACCAGTTGAAGCTGAACTCCACGCCGTTCATCGTCGAGACGAAGTCCTTGGCCGAGTCCACCCGACCCGTGTTGAGGTCGTAGAAGGCACGCGTCGAGAGCAGCTCGCGGCCGCGGGTCGAGCGCTGCACCGAGATCGCGACGCGCTTTCCGGCGACCGTCGCATATCCAACGACGGGGCCGTGGGCGGTCTCGTAGTAGGAGATCTCCTGATCGGCCTGCCCCTGCGCCTTGAGCGTTCCCGCGAAGAACCGCCGCATCGGCTCGCACTGACCGCGATAGAGGTAGTGCCCGTCGTCGTCGCAGAGCGTCTCGACGAAGAGGTCGAGGTTGTCCGCCTGCGACGACGTCGCACTCCAGGCGAAGTCGGGGCCGCGGCCGACGAGGACCACGGGAAGTCCCGGGAACACGGCTCCGCGAACCGCGAATCCAGCACCCGCGAGCTCCATCTCGGCGAAGAACTCCGGGAAGAAGTACCCGACCTGCGGACCTGCGACGAAGAGCGGATGCCCCGTCTCCGAACGCTTCGCGCCGACGAGCAGTGCGTTCGAGGCGACGGCCGGGGGCACGGGCGGTGCTCCCGTGAAGCTGCCGTCGTCGAGGACGACGCTCCCGGCGGGCGTCGCCGCAGGGCTCTGTTGGGGGAATGACCCCGGCACGCTGACGGGGGCTTCGACATCGTTCGACTCACGCAGATCCGCGAACACGCGCCGCGCATCCGCCGCGCCGAAGCGCTCCTCGAGCGCATCGAGGAACATGGCGTTCTGCGCCTCCTGTCCGCCGTTCGTCCCGAAGCGGGCCGCGATGAGAGCAGCCGATGCGACAACGTCGTTCGCCGTGAATCGAGTCGCCGGTATGCCCTTCGACCGGTAGTACCCGTTGATCCCCGCCGCGTAGGCGTTGACGAGCGCGAGGATCTTCGGCCCCACGGTGCGCTGCGAGCGGACGGCGTCGAGTTGGTTGGCGAGGAAAGCCTCGGCCTCGGGGCTTGGCACGAAGCTCTTGCCGGTGAGCGCGAGTTCCAGCGGATCGAGGCCGGGAACGTCGAGCGCAGCGACGCGCGCCGGGCCGCGGATCAGCTGGAGCAGGAGGCCGCGATCGGCCGCCGTCACCCAGCCGGCGCCGTAAGCGACGTCGGCCTCGGTCTTCCCGTTCACGTGCGCGACGCCGAACGCGTCGCGTGTGATCTTCACGCCGGGCCGCGGGCTCTCGCGCTTGTCGCCGGCTGCAGGCGGAGCGCCGAGCGGCGCGGGCTTGAACATTCCGCCGGATGTCCTTGGCCGTGACGGAACCGAGGAGCGGTGTCAGCGCGTCGTAGAGCCTCGCTTGATCACGGGTGTTCTTGTCGAAGGTGAGGCTGCCGTTCTCGCCCGGCGGCAGGATGGTCCACGCGGACGCTGCGAGGTCGGCTCGTGGAGCCGCGTCGATGGGCGTGAGAACGACCGCCGACGCTGCGACGAGCGTCGCGAGAAGCGCGACGAGGCGGCGGAACACGTGCGGATGGTACAGCGAAGGCGAGTCACTACTGTCCACTCCGTGGATGCTCTCCTCGCGTTCGGCGCAGCGCTCGTCGCACTACGCCTCTCGGGTGATCTCGTGCGCCGTTGGCGCACCCGGCGGCGCCCCGAGCTGGCAGCCTGGGCGGTCGGTCTCGCGGCGTACGCCGTCGCAGCGGGCGCACTCGCGTGGGGCGCGGCCGCAGGCTGGAGCGATGCGGCGTTTCGGGTCTACTACCTCGGCGGCGCGCTCCTGACCGCCGCGCTGCTCGGCGTCGGCTCGCTCCTCCTCGTCGGGCGTCGGTGGGTCACGCCGGTCGCGCTCGTCTACACGGGGCTCGCAATCGGAGTGGCCATCGCCGTGCCACTTCAGGCGGCCGGCATCTCGGGCACGGAGATCCCCGAGGCGCAAGACGTGCTCGACATGTGGCCTGCACGCGTGCTCGCGATCCTCGGCAACTCGCTCGGCACGCTCGCGGTGATCGTCGTTGCCATCGCGACCTTCCGCTCGCGCCCACGTGGAAACACGTTGATTCTCGCGGGAATCACGGTCGCGGCGATCGGCAGCGGGCTCGCCGGACTGGGCGTCGGGGCTCTAGCCCCGACGATCGCCGCCGCTGCGATCCTCCTCTATGCCGGCTTCGTCGCCCCGTCGCCGCTCGCGAAGCCACGCCCACACGAGCACGGCGACGACGGCGAGCACGATCGACGCCTCGATGATCGCGCCCGGAACGCCCCCGTGCGCTAGCCACGCGTGAGGAGCCACATCCCACCGAGCGTGTAGAGCACCATCAGGCCGAGCATCGGGAGCTGCGCCTCGAGCGCGGTGCGCCGGCCCTGGAACACGGCCACGGCGCGGTCGTGCGCAATCGCCAGTCCCGCGACGTGGCCGATAACGAGTGCACCGACCTGCACGTACCAGACCGTCTCAGGAGAGACGATTGCGAGGTTCGGGGCGAAGTCGACGGTTCCGAGCAGGTCCCACCCGCGGCCGAACGGGTCCGAGACGAGCGTGACGATGAACTGCCCCTGGACCAAGAACAGCGAGAAGTAGTGGGCGATCATGTACGCGGCCGCGATCGGCACGAGCGGCAGGACGAAGTCGGGCACGAGAGACCGATCGACGTGCCCGAGCTTCTCCGCGGCCGCGACGGCCGCGAGATACGTCGCGAGGATCGCCCCGACGAAGAACACGAGCCCACCGAGGTTCAGCGACGTCGTCGCGAGGTCGACGACCCGCTGCGACGAGTCGACGAGATCGATGCGAACGTTGTTGATCAGGTCCTGCCAGTTGCTCGTCCGGCTGAACCCGTCGAAGCTCGTCGAGCCCAGCATGACCGCGACGAACAGCAGCGTGCCGCGAATGCGGTCGTCGCCGCCGAGCCCGGTGAAGGGCCAGCGCACGACGACCGAGCCGTCGCGCGCGGCGAACGGCGCAATGCGCGCGAGCAGTCCGAACGCGACGGCGAAGCCTTCTCCGTACCGCGTCCACACGTCGCGGCCGTACACCGACATGCCCGCGAGCGCCCAGTACGTGTAGAGGGCAGTCGCGATCCCCAGCGTCCGCGGGTACGCCTGCCGCGGACTCGCAAGCTCGAGCGCGACGAAGGAGAAAAGCGCAGCCGCTGCCGGGTATCGCCCCCAACGTCCCGTCCACGCGAGCACCGGACGGGCTTCCCGTCCGCGGAGCTCGATGACCCAGACCGCCGCGTCGGCGAGCGCGCGCCACGGGCTGAGGACGCTCCACACGTTCCCGAAGACGATCGACAGGAGCGGGATCCCGAGCCAGAAGATCACGTAGACGAACGTCGGGGCGAAGTTGAGCAGCTCGATCGTCGTCCCGAAGAGCGCGGTCGCGAGGGTCAGGCCGAGCAGTCCGACGGAGAACGCGCCGAGCAGAACGCGAACGGGGCGCGAAAGCAGCAGCCGCGAGAGGACGGCAGGCAGCTTCCGGCCGTCGGCGTGTTTCTCGAGAACCGGATCCCGCCACAGGAGGAACAGCAGGACGAACGACGCGCCGAGGACGACGACGGCCCCGATGAAGAAGTAGATCGCGGGGATCGGAAGGTCGCGAACGACGCCGATCCCGTGGGCGATCAGGGTCACGCGTTGACGGTGATGTCCGCGATCTGCACGCCGCGGTCCTCGAGCTCCGCCTCGAAGCGCCCCGGAATCGTCGCCTTGAAGGGCAGCCGCACCGTGCCGCCGGCGGCAACGTCGCGGGAGATGTCGTAACCGTGGAGATGGATCTCGTCCGCGACATCGGACGTCACGACGAGAACGACCTTGTCGCCCTTCTCGACCGTCTCACGGACGATGCCGCCTTTCGGCGCACCATCGACGACGACGATCCGTACGACGGTCGGCCCGGCCGGCGGCTCGGTCGTCTCGGTCGTGGTAGTCGTCTCGCTCGTGCTCGTCGTCGTCGCAGCCGTTGTCGTCGTCGTTCCTGCCGACTCGTCGTCGTCGCCACCGCACGACGCGAGCAGCAAGCCGGCCGCGAACAGCGCGATCACAGCAGAAGCCGCAGCGATCGATCGTCGGCGATCCACGGCGCGCAGGTTAGCGTGGTTCCCGATGCCGACGGCGGCTCGTGGTCGCGTGGCCTCGCGGGTCGGGCCGGTCGCCGCGCCAGGCCGAGCAGTTCGGTACGTTCCAGGGCGATGGAGTGGGATCAGTCGGTCGTCTGGATCACGACCCGCACGATCAGGCCGGGGACGTACGACGACTTTCGCAGAGCGTGGCGCCCGCGCGACTTCCCGGACGGGATGGTGCAGGCGTACGAGTGCTTCTCGGAGGAGCGCAACGAGGTGGTGGGCATCTCGGTCTGGGACTCGTTCGAGTCACGCGAGCGCTACCGCCTCTCGGACGTCGAGGCGGAGCGCCAGCGCGCGATGGCGCCGTTCGTCGAGGCCGAAAGCTCCGGGCTCTACGTCGGTCGCGAGCTCGACATTCCGAAGAGCTAGGGGCCGGCGAGCTTCTCGCGCACGAGCTCGGAGACGACACGGGCGTTCGCTTTCCCCTGCGTCTCCTTCATGACCTGCCCGACGAAGAAGCCGAGGAGTCCTTCCTTGCCGCCGCGATAGGCAGCTACCTGGCTGGCGTTCTCCTCGAGGATCCGGTCGACGATCGGGCCGAGCTCGTCGGTGTCGGAGACGGCCTCCTGTGCGAGATACGGAGCAGCAGAGAAGCCCTCGTCGGTCAGCGAGGCAACCGCCTCGTCGAGCGCAGCCCGCGGGATCCGGTCGCGTGCCTCGACGAGCTTCGCGAGCTCGGCCGCGGGTACCTCCGCCGGATCGACGCCGGCGCCGACGAGATTGTTGGCGATGACGTTCGCGGCAGCTGTGCCGTCCGCGCCGGCGGCAACCGTCTCGTCCCACAAGCGATCGAGTCCTCCCGTGACGAGGACGGAGGCGCGCTCGAGGTCGAGAGACGGCTCGATGCGGCGAATGCGGGCCGCCGGCGACTCGGGCAGCTCGGCGCGAAGCGCGTCGATCAGATCCGGCGGAGGTTCGACGGGCACGAGGTCGGGCTCCGGGAAGTAGCGATAGTCGTCGGCCTCCTCCTTCGAGCGGCGCGCCGTGAGCGTTCCCGTCGCCGCATCGAAGTCGTAGGTCTGCTGCTCGACCTCGCGGCCCGCCTCCCAGACGCCGATCTGGCGCTCGATCTCGGCCTCGATCCCGCGTGCGACGAAGTTGAACGAGTTCATGTTCTTGATCTCCGTGCGCGTGCGGAGCTCGTCCGAGCCGGCGGGACGCACCGAGACGTTGGCGTCGACGCGCAGCGTTCCCTTCTCCATCTCCGCATCGGAGACACCGAGCTCCACGATGGTCTGGCGCAGGAGCTGGAGAAACCGCTTCGCCTCGTCCGCCGAGCGGATGTCGGGCGCCGTCACGATCTCGACCAGCGGCGTACCGCCACGGTTGTAGTCGACGAGAGACGAGTCGGCGCCGCCGATCCGGCCCGAGCGGCCTCCGACGTGCACCGTCTTGGCAGCATCCTCCTCGAGGTGCGCGCGCACGATCCCGATCACACGATCGCCTTCCGCAGTTGGTAGTAGCACTTTCCCATTAACGCAAGAAGGTAGATCGTACTGTGAGATCTGATATCCCTTCGGCAGGTCGGGGTAGAAGTAGTTCTTCCGTGCGAACACGGCATGCTCGGCGATCGAGCAATCGAGCGCGAGCCCGAGCTTGATCGTCCACTCGATCGCACGGCGGTTCATCACGGGCAGG
Organism: uncultured Gaiellaceae bacterium; assembly: GCA_963833725.1. Classification (GTDB taxonomy): domain Bacteria; phylum Actinomycetota; class Thermoleophilia; order Gaiellales; family Gaiellaceae; genus GMQP-bins7. Next base: position 104,600 of record CAWHYV010000011.1, on the reverse strand, counting down.
GCGCCGGGGAAGCCGAGGCACACAGGACAGGTCTGGGTGTTCTCTCCCGCGCCGAAGCCGACCGGGCAGCGACAGAACATCTTCGTCCGCGTCTTGAGCTGGACGTGGATCTCGAGCCCGATCACCGGTTCCCAGTTCATCGAAGCCGCTCCGGAACCGTGTCGAACCCGATGGTCTGCTCGAGCGCGTGCCCCACGCGGAACAGCCCGTTCTCGCCGAACTGCCGGCCGATGAGCTGCAGACCGACGGGCAGCCCCTGGGAGAGCCCGCACGGAATCGACAGGCCGGGCAGTCCCGCGAGGCAGGACGGGATCGTGAGGAGGTCGCAGGCGTACATCGCGAGCGGATCCGCGGCCTTGTCGCCGATCGGGAAGGCCACGGTCGGGGAGGTGGGCGTGACGATCGCGTCGATTCCGTCGAGCGCGTCGCGATGCTCGCGGATCAGGAGCGTCCTCACCTTCTGCGCCTGGCCGTAGAAGGCGTCGTAGTACCCCGCGGCGAGCGCGTACGTGCCGAGCATGATGCGGCGCTTCGGCTCCGGGCCGAAGCCTGCGTCGCGCGTGCGATCGACCATCTCGCCGTAGGTCGCACCCTCGACGCGCGGCCCGTAGCGAACGCCGTCGTACCGCGCGAGGTTCGACGACGCCTCAGCCGGAGCGACGAGGTAGTAGCACGGCATCCCGTACCTGTAGGAGAGCGGCAGATCGCACTCCCCCACCTCGGCGCCGAGCTCGCGTGCGCGCTCGAGCGACTGCTCGAACGCCGCACGGACACCGTGCTCGATCGCGTCGAGCGCCTCGACCTGCTTGGGAACGGCGAGCCGCACTCCGGCGAGCGAGTCGTCATCCGGAAGGCGAACCGTCTCGGGCAGCTCCGCCGTCGTCGAGTCGAGCGGATCGCGGCCGGCGATGATCGAGTAGAGGAGCGCGACGTCGCGCACCGTCTTCGCGACCGGCCCGATCTGATCGAGGCTCGACGCGAACGCGACGATTCCGTAGCGCGACACCGTGCCGTACGTCGGGCGCAGTCCCACGTTCCCGCACAGCGCGGACGGCTGCTTGATGGATCCGCCCGTATCCGAGCCGAGACCCCACGGCGCGAGACCAGCGGAGACGGCGCTCGCCGTCCCGCCACCGGAGCCTCCGGGGACGCGCGCCGGATCCCACGGATTCCGCGTCGGCCCCCAGGCGGAGTTCTCGGTCGACGAGCCCATCGCGAACTCGTCGGTGTTCGTCTTGCCGAGGACCGAGAGCCCTGCGCCTTTGACGCGCGCGGCGACCGTCGCGTCGAAGACGGGCGTGTATCCGCTGAGGATCTTCGATCCGGCCGTCGTCTCGATGCCTTTCGTCGAGATGACGTCCTTGAGTGCGATCGGGATGCCGGCGCCGCTCGGCTCCTCGCACGTGCGCAGGTAGCAGTGGAGCTCGCCGTCTCGCTCCGCGATCGCATCGAGGTACGCCGCATGCAGCTCGGGTGCGGACACCTCGCCCCGCTCGAGGAGCCCGATGGCGGCCTCCGCGGTGAGACGCAGCGTGTCGATCATTCGCCCACCGGAGGAACCCGGAAGTGGTCGCCGTCACGAGCAGGCGCATTCGCGAACACGTCGTCCAGTGCGAGCGACTCGCGAGGCTCGTCCTCGTCCCACACGTTCACGAGGTCGAGGGGATGCGAGGTCGGCGGCACGTCGACAAGGTCGAGCTCGGCGACGACTCCCACTGCCTCGAGGATCGCGCCGAGCTCGCTCGTCAGCCGCTCGATCTCGTCGTCGGTCAGCGCGAGCCGCGCGAGCCGCGCGACGTGCAGTACCTCGTCTCTGGATATCGCCATCCGTATCGATCCTCTCAAACGGAGCGGGCTCCCTTTCGGGAGCCCGCCGCAACGTTCATGTGCGTCCGGTCAGCTCGCTGCTGCCGAGACGTTCGCGGCCTGGGCACCCTTGGGACCCTGGACGACCTCGAACTCCACACGCTGGCCTTCGGTGAGGGTCTTGAAGCCGTCCATCGTGATCGCGGAGAAGTGGACGAAGACGTCGTCCCCACCCTCGCGCTCGATGAAGCCGTAGCCCTTCTCGTTCGAAAACCACTTGACGGTGCCCTGCTCCACGTACGTCCTCCTACTGCGATGGCACCGACCGTCGACGGCCGGCACCGGTGGTCACAACGGGCGGAACGCTAGCGCCTACGAACCGGAAACCGCAACTGCGGAGCGACGATGTTGCGCAGCTGTCAACGTATTGCGCAGAAGCATCGCGATCGTCATCGGGCCTACGCCTCCCGGCACCGGGGTCATGAGACCTGCGACGTCGAACACCGCAGGATCGACGTCGCCGACGAGCTTCCCGTCGACCGTGCGGTTCACGCCGACGTCGATGACGGTCGCTCCCGGCTTCACCATGTCGGGCGTCACGAGCCCGGGTCGGCCCACGGCCGCGACCAGAACGTCTGCGCGGCGCGTGTGACTCGGGAGGTCGACCGTCCGCGAGTGGCAGATCGTGACCGTCATGTGCTGCGCGAGAAGCAGCATCGCCATCGGCTTGCCGACGATCTCGCTGCGTCCGATGACGACGGCGTCCTTGCCGTTCAGCTCGACCCCGTGCTCGGCGAGCATCACCATCACGCCCGACGGCGTCGCGGGAACGAGGAATGGCTCACCGAGGTACAGCAGCCCGGCGTTCTGCACGTGGAAGCCGTCGACGTCCTTGGCCGGATCCACCGCGCGCAACACCCTCGGCTCGTCCATGTGCTCGGGCAGCGGCAGCTGGACGAGAATCCCGTCGACGGCATCGTCGGCGTTCAGTTCGGCGACGAGGTCGAGGATCTCGCTCTCCGCGGTGTCCGACGGAAAGCGATGATCGCGCGAGTCGATGCCGGCCTCGTGCGACGCCTTGTGCTTCGATCCGACGTAGACGTGCGACGCCGGATCGTCCCCGACGAGAATGGTCGCGAGGCACACCGGCTGCCCGAACGCGCGCACGTCGTCGGCGACCTGCGCGCGCACCTTCAGCGCGAGCTCCTTCCCGTCGATTCGGACAGCCGTCATCGACCCGGAACCCTACTCACCGAGGGCGCAGACTCTGTCCTCAGCGCGTTGCAGTCGAAGGTTCTCGCCCCTAGCGCGCGAGCCCGCTCCGGAGAAGCTTGAAGCCGCTCAGCTTCGCGACCTGACTCTTGACCTGCGCCTTGGACTGAATGCTGGAGACCTGCGTCTTCGCCGCGATGCTCGAGACCTGGGCCGTGGCCGCCGTGCCGACCTGGGTGGTCGCCTGGATCTTCGCCTGCTGCGTCGCCGCCGTGCCGACCGACTGCGGAAGAGCGGCCTGACCTGCAGGAGCGAGGATGGCGGCGCTCGTCACGGCGATCGCGATCGCACCCTTCAGTCCATGCGCCTCGACGTCTGCGTCGCCGAACAGGCTCTCGATCGTCTCGCCGTCGAGCGACAGGGCGATCTCGTCCTCCGACGAGAGTCCGAGGAGCTCCTCGATGTCCGTGTGCGAGAGGTCTATCGACAGCCTGCTCACGTTCTCCGAGTCCTCGCTTCCGAGCTCGAACCACAGCTCGGCGGAGTCGTCTTCCTGTAACGCCGCCTCGAGAACGCTGCGTGCGACGATCGTGGTGAGCGACTCGTCGATCGTCTCGGACGTGACGAACGTTGCGTGTGCCTGAACGACCTGCATGTGATCCTCCTCGGGTCGATACCCAACCTACAAGACGGTCATACAGCGCTCCGTCTTCCATCGGTGACCCGAGATCCGCAGCACGGCCTCCGCCGTCAGCGCGCCGCGGAACGGCGCCGGCGGATCAGCCGGCGTGACTCTGCGCGACGTCGCCGATGATCCCGGCGAGCTCCCGCGGGCGCGACCACATCGGCCAATGGCTCGTCGGGAGGTCGACCCAGGTGAGGTCGCGGAGGTCGGCGAACCCGCCGAGCCACGCATAGCCCTGCTCGATTGCGGCCTTGTACTCGTCGGACGTGAACCCTGTGCAGATGGCGGTGCTCGGCACGTCGAGGCGTGCGTCGTTGGTCAGCTCAGGCCCCTCGCGCAAGGCGGCGCCCGGCTCGGGCACGGCCCGCTGCCGGAACGTCTCGAGCTGTTCCTCGGTGAGTCCGTCGAGGTTCTCCTCCGCCTCGAGCTCCTCGGGCGAGGGCAGCGGCAGCTCGACGGCGTCGAAGTCCGGGTCCAGCGCACCAGTCGCCGGACCGGAATCGACGTACACCATCGCCGCGATCTGCTCCGGAATGCGGTCGCTGGCCGCGTAGCCGGAGGCTCCGGCGCCGCTGTGCACGGCGAGCACGACGGGAGCGCCCGCCGCCGTCACCGCCTCGCAGATCGCATCGACGTGATCGGACAAGGTGATCGCGGACCGGTCGGCGTCGGCAGACTCGAGACCTGGCAGCGTCAACGCCGTGACGTCGTGGCCGGCCTCGCGCAAGGAGGCGGCGACCTCGTCCCATGCCCACGCGCCGAGCCAGAACCCGGGAACGAGGACGATCGGCGCGGTCGCCATCCCTCGACCCTAGCGGCATGCTCCCCGGTTTGTCGTGAGCGGCGTCGTCGACAAAGCACCGAGAAAGCGAGCTCGCCGAAGCCGAGGTGGTCTCGACGCACTGACCGCCCCTCCCTACTCAGCGCCGAAAAAGCTCTCCCGTAGCGTGGCCGACTGTTCCGGCGACAACTCTGGTGTCCGCAGCAGTTCAAGGATGGCGGCGACAAGGCTGCCTTGCCTCGAGGGAGATTCCGGCTGGGGCGCGGGCTCCACCTCTGCCCGAATGGTTCCCACGATCTCAGGCCCATCCGGGAGGGCGTCGACGTGCGCTCGGAGGGCACGCGCGAGCGACTGCATCACTTCGAAGTCGGTGGGAGAGGTGGCAGTCGGCGGCATGGTGGAGCGCTTCCCGTCGCGGCGAGACCGTCGCGACGTTCGGCGAACATCAAGCGTGGCATCTCGCGTCGCTCGACGGAACCCCTCAAGAGGTGGTTAGGCCGACCCGAGCCGACGTCTGTTTCGCGACAGGGTCGCGTACTGCCCGCCTTGCATCGCGCTCCTTCGAACGAGCCGAACCGCACACCGCACCACGACGTGGCCTCAAGGCGCCGAGCGGACTCGAACCGCTGTACGAGGCTTTGCAGGCCTCTGCCTAACCACTCGGCCACGGCGCCGGACAGGCCATCGTAGCCGTCCTCCCTGCCGCCTAAGGTGGCTGCGTGGCTGCCGATCCCGTCCGCGAGATCGTGGAGATCTGCCTGCGCTGCAGCGCGATCATGGAGTGGAGGCACGGCACGTTTCAGTGCCCTCGGTGTCGGTTCAAGATCGGCTGCTGCGAAGGCGAGACGGGCGACTGCAGAGACACGTAGCGTCGACCTCGTGAGCGAGCGCTATACGGAGACCGCCGTCCACTTCGACGTCGAGCGCCTGCCTGCGCTGCTGGCGCGTTGGCTTCCGCGCGGCCCGCTCGCGCTCGCCGACCTCGGCTGCGGCGACGGCCCGCACTTCGCGGCGCTTGCGCGCGAGGGGTACATCGACGCGACGCGGCCGGTGTACGCCGTCGACCTCGAGGCCGGCGCGGCTCGCCCACGTCACCGCCCGATTCCCCTGGATCCGGACGGTCGTGGCGTCCGCCGACGCCGTATCCGAGATCCAGGACGGCTCGCTCGACGCGGTCGTCTCGACGATGGTCATGGAGCACGTACCCGACGAGCACGCCTATCTCGCGGAGATCCGGCGCGTCTTGCGTTCCGACGGCCGCGCGTACGTGACGACGGTCTTCAAGAAGCCGTGGGCGTGGTACTTCCGCAAGCGCGACGGCGAGTCGGTTCTCGATACGTCGCACCTCCGCGAGTACACGGATCTCGCGCCGTTTCGGGAACTCGTGGCAGAGCGCGGGTCTGCGGCGTCGTCGCGCTCGAGCGCAATCTGCTCTGGTTTCCCGTCGGCGACCCGTTGCTCTTCCGGTTCGGCGGGGGCCTCGCAGCGCACCCTCGTCTCCTCCGTGCGCTCCGCGCGCCGAAGGTCCCGATCCTCGGCTACTACGCGCTCGAGCTCGTCGTCGAGCGCTGATCGCACCCCTGGTAGCGTCACGCGCCATGTCGTCCGGAGAGACGCTCGTGCGGGAGAAGCTCGACCAGGCGGAGAAGATCCTCCGCGAGCAGGAGGTCGATCTCTGGCTCACGTTCGTGCGCGAGACGCTGCTCACGAGCGATCCCTGCCTCGACCTCCTGGCCGGGACCTACTGCGCCTGGCAGGGCGCCTTCCTCGTCTCGGCCTCCGGCGAGAGGATCGCGATCGTCGGCCGCTTCGACGCGTCTCCGGTCGGCGAGATCGGCGCGTACGACGTCGTGGCATACGACGAGAGCATTCGTCCTGCGCTCCTCGAAACCGTGGAACGCTTGGCTCCGCGATCGATCGCGCTCAACTACTCGGAGAGCGATCCGGCGGCGGACGGGCTGACGCACGGTCTGTGGCGCGATCCTGCAGGAGACGTTCGCGGAGACGCCGTTCGCCGACCGCTTCGTTTCGAGCGAGGCGATCGTGAATGCGCTCCGTGGACGCAAGTCCGCAGAAGAGATCGAGCGCATACGAGGTGCGATGCGCGAGACGGAGGAGATCTTCGATCGCGTCAGCGCGTCGCTTCGTCCCGATCTGAGCGAGCTCGAGATTGCCGATCTCATGCATGCAGAGGTGGATCGACGCGGCCTCGGCTACGCCTGGGGACGCGATCACTGTCCGGCGGTCAATGCCGGGCCGGAGAAGGACGTCGGTCACAGCGCACCCGGGACCCTGCGGACGCGGCGTGGCGAGCTCCTCCACGTCGACTTCGGGGTCTCGCGCACCGACTACTGCAGCGACCTGCAGCGTGTCTGGTACTTCCTCGACGAGGGCGAGTCGAGTGCGCCCGACGACGTCGTGCGTGCGTGGGACGCCGTGTGGGCGTCGGTCGACGCAGGTGCGGCCGTTCTTCGCCCGGGAGTCGTTGGCTGGGAGGTCGATGCGGCGGCTCGCGAGAGCCTCGTCGCGGCGGGCTATCCCGAGCCGATGTACGCGCTCGGCCACCAGCTCGGGCGCTCGGCACACGACGGCGGCACGGTGCTCGCACCGCGCTGGGATCGCTACGGCGCGGCGCCGTTCGGCATTGTCGAAGAAGGGAACGTCTTCACGCTCGAGTACGGCACGGCGGTACCGAACCGCGGCTACATCGGTCTCGAGGAGGACGTGCTTGTCACCGCCGACGGGATCGAATGGCTCTCGACCCCGCAGCGCGACCTCTGGCTCGTCGGCGAGTAGGATCGCGCGGCGCGCACGCCAAGACGAACGGAGGAATGATGGAAGGCCACGTCGCCTGGATCATCGAGTGCACGGTCAAGGACGGTCAGTTCGCAGCGCTTACGGAGCTCCTCGACGAGATGGTCGAAGGGACGAGCGCAGAGCCGACAACGCTGGCGTACGAGTGGTACCTCTCGGGCGATCAGGGATCGCTTCACGGGTTCGAGAAGTACGCCGACTCCGACGCGATGATCTCGCACGTCAACGGATTCCTCGAGAAGTGGGCCGCCCGCTTCACGGGCTGCCTCGTCATCGACAGCCTCGTCGTCTACGGCGACCCCAGCCCCGCTGCACGCGAGATCCTCGACGGCTGGCACGCCGTCTACATGGGGCCCTGGAAGGGCTTCTCGCGCTTCAGCGCCGAAAGCTAGACCGGATTACTGCGAGCCCGACCGCCTCCGGGCCTCCGACGACGGAGCTCGCGAACGCTCGCGCGCGGGTCTGAACACGTACGCGTTCAGAGCTCCGATCCCGACGCAGTACAGGACGATGACGATGCCGGCTTCGTCCGACGTCGATTGCGAGAGCAGCCCCTCTTTCTCGAGCCCTACGAGGGCGAACGCGCCGCCCACGACGGCGACGATCCACCCGATGAAGGCGCCGACGAGGATGCGCTTCCAGTACTGCCTGACCGCATCGGTCAGCCGAGTGAGCTCGATACGCACCCACACGTATCCGCGAGTCAAAGCGCTCATTCCCCACCCCCTCTAGTTCTGTTCGTACTCCCCTACAGCGACTCTAACGCGTTCGACGTTCAGCGAGACGAGGATGGGCTACTTGAACTTGAAGAGTGCCGTTCGTTCCGTCCCGTCGACGAACCTCATGGTCAGCTTCTGGCAGGTGTTCTTGTACGACGTCGGCGTCTTCCAGATGTACCAGTACCGCTTCGTGAGCTTGACGTAGAGCAGGACGCTCTTCCCGTCGTTGGTGGTTTCCTCGATGTCGTCGGTTGTCCCCGGGCGGGCAGGTGATCGCCGTGACCTTCGGGTAGTCGTTCGCGAAGATGTTCATCCCGCGATCGCCCCCGAGGCTGAATCTGAACGGGATCGCGAGGCCCGCCTTCACGACATTCACGATGGGCGGATTGTCGACCGGATCGAAGAATCCGGTGAACGCCCAGAGCGTGAGGTTCGTGTGGGCTTCGGAATGCCCGTAGTCGACGTCATCCGGCGGGAGCGTGAGCGTCGGCGGCGCATTGACACCGTTGAAATAGCCGTCGACGGTGAACGTCGCAGCGGGCAGCGAGGACAGGAGCGACGCGGGAAGCTCGACCCGTCCCTGGGGATCGGTCTTGCCCGAGAAGACCTTCGTGACACCTCCGCCCTTGATGATCACGAACACGGCCCGCTGCGCCAGCGGCGTGGCCGGGCTCGTGTTGGCCTTCAGCGTTACCGCAAGCGGGACGGCCGTGCCGAGCGTGCCGCTCAGCGTCAGCGTCGTCGGCTGCGCTTGCACATTGACGTTGGCCGAAACGTCCGATGCCGCGTCGGCAGCGTCGCCGGCGAAGCTTCCGGTGACCTGATAGCCGCCTGGCGTGAGGGCGGCACGGAGAGTCACGGTCGCGACGCCGCTCGCGTTCGTCGTGTCGGGGAGCGCGTTCCCGCCGATCCCGATGCGGACGAGCTTGCCGGAAAGTGGGGTGCCGCCGGCCTTCTTGAGCTCCACCTTCACCTGGAACTCCTGGCCGTACTTCACGGAGCCGGGCGGCGGCGTCACGAACGTCATCGTCGTCGGATCGGGCGGACTTGCACCCGGATCGCCGGGACCGGGGATCGACCCGAAGCGGTAGAACGCGCCCAGGTTGTCGTCGATCGTCACACGGCCCACGCCGTTGACGGCCTGCACGACGAAGTTCACGGCACGCCGCGTTCGCGACACCCCCGAGCACTCCGACCCACAGCGTCGGGTCGTCCTCGTCCTGGACGAGATCGAACGACTGCCAGCCACCCGAACCGCCTCCCGCGCCCGGGGGAACCGTCCACGTGACCCAGGCCGACTGGATGCCGGCGACGGGATCGCCGACGACGTGTGCCCTGACCGTCAGCTCGTTGAGACCAGCGTCGTACGACGTCTCGACACCGGAGATCGACGGTGGTGCCGCGAGCGCCGGAGCGACGGCTGTTCCCGTACACGGTGCAAGCGCGAGGGGATTCGTTCCGGGGCAGTACGACGAGGTGTTCCCGCTGTAGAAGAGGCGCAAGTCGAGATTCCCGAAAGCGCGACGTGTCGTCGGCGAGTTCGACCGATGCTGCACCGGCGTCACGTCGAGACGCGTGGCTCCGCTCCCCCCGAGGTTGCCGAAGAAGTTCGTCGTCCACGGCTGCGTCGGGAAGAAGACGTCGGTGAAGAACGGCGCATGAATGCCACGCAGCTCCGTTGCCGGCGCCGCCGTCAGCGGGACGACATTGGGCGTGTCCGTGTAGCTGCCTCCCCGGAAGCCGACCCCACGGAGCGCTAGCCCGGCGACGGGCGACGTGACGTTCAGGCTCTCGAGCGGGAGGATCGGCTGCGTCGGCCTCACGGCCACGGCGCCGCCCGGCCCGGAGAGCCAGGTCGCGAGCGGGCCTGGGCTCGTTCCCTCCTTGAGCTGCTTCTGGTTCGGGGTGAGGCTCGAGCCGACGCCGAGGTTCGCGAACTTGAGGCCGAGGTCTGCCCCCGGCCCCGTCCCCACGCTGCTCAGACCCGGAACGACCGTTCCGTCGAGGGACTCGACGATGCGTCCCTGCGGAAGGTTCACGCTCAGCATCGGGAGTCCGAAGAGCGTCGTCTCGAGCAACGCCTTCTCGTCCAGGGCCGTCAATCCGGGCGTCTTCTCGAGGAAGATCTGCTTCGAGCGCAGGAGCGCGCTTCCCACGGCGACCGGGACCGGACCTGCGCCGGTCGTGACGCGGAGCTGACGCGCGAACTCGACGTAGATCCGCTCGCTGTGCGCCAGAAAGTCGGTATCGCCGTACTGGTATCCGGTCCCCGAGATGAGCGTCGCACCCTTGCGTGCGAACGCCTGCGCCCAGTCGAGCGGCTCGGTGACCCCCGTGATCGCGTCCCCGTTGACGATGTTGTAGCCCGTGTGGCAACCGGCGCTGAAGACGATCGTGTTCTGCATGTTGACCGTGGTCGCAGGCAGCTCCGTGGAGAGCACGTTGGTCGCGTAGTCCGCCGCCAGCGCGTCGTTCGCGCTGAAGTGGCCGGCGAGGAAGACGAGGTCACGTCTCCCGGAGTTGAACCATTCGCGTCGAAGATCGGCGGCGGTCCAGCTGTTGGCGGGCGCCGTCGTCTGCGGCGTGATCAGGGTCTTGCTGTTCGCGTTGCTGTCCTGGTGCCGATACCCCGACTCAGGTGCCCGTTGACCCCTGCCGCTGCATCCTGCAGGAAGTCGTACCCGGTGACGAGCGAGGACGACGGCGTCGGAGTCACACCGCTCGCGGTCGCGAGGTACGCGGCGAGCATCCCCTGGATCTCGGTCGGCGTCTCGACGAGGCGTCCGACGGCAAGGTCGGGGATCGGGAACTGTGTCCCGTGCAGCGAGATGCTCTCACTCGAGCCGTACCCGTCCTGATTCAGCACGTAGCTGAGTCGCAGGCTCGCCTGCGATGCCGTGTTGTCGAGGACGGGCGGCACGTACAGGTTCTCGTTCCCGAGAAGCGCCGGATCCGCATAGCGGTAGAACGGGATGACCGAGTCGCCGCCGACGATCACCACGTACTTGATCGGGTTGGTCTTCCGGTAGGCGTTCACGATCCGCGTGATGGCCGAGGCGACCAGGTTCTTCGCATACGGGCATCCCGGCTTGCCGTTCGCCTGCGCGTTCAGCGCGCTCACCGCGGTGTCGGCGCCGACGTTGACGACGACGCCCTTGACCTCTGGTCGCGCTGCGAACGTGTTCAGCGTCGCGGTGGGTGACGTGCCGAGCGTGAGTCGGCTGTTGTCGACGAGGATGAGCGTGTTCCGGTCCCCGGTCGGTGCCGTCGGAGTGCTCGCCACGTCGTTCACGCCCGCACACGGATTGCCCTGACGTGCGACGTCGAGCGTGAAGTTCTTCGTCGGATCGAACGAGCCGTTCTTGCCCGAGACCCGGACGTAGAAGTTCCCCGTGTTGTTCCAGGTGTTGACCGAGACGCTCTCGTTGCCCGTGCCGGTGCCACCGGAGACGGCGACCACGCTCGCGGTCTGCGCGGACGAGAACGCCTTCGGATCGGATGGGTTCGAGCTCGACCACGCGGACGGAGACCACTGCGACGCGCTCCACGCGGAAGGCGACCACGCCGAAGGAGACCACGCGGACGGAGCACCACGCGGACGGAGACCACGCAGAGGGGCTCCACGCGGAGGGAGACCACTGCGACGAGCTCCATGCCGACGGAGACCACGCCGACGGAGACCACGCCGACGGGCTGAACCCCGCCGTGTTGAGGGTCGGATCCCAGTTCGTCGGATCCCAGGACGACGGGTTGTACTGCGAGGTGTTGAAATCGTTCGTCGGCGTCTCGGCGCCCTGCCTCTGGAGATCGTCGAGCGCCAGGTTCGGCCCGTTCTGCGGGACGTAGTCCTCGCCGACGAGCCTGTCGTAGGCCTGCCTGGATGTCGCTGAAGACGACCATGTCGTAGTCGGCCGGCAGGTTCGAGAGCGTGAAGTCGATTCGGCTGTTCGGGACGATCGGCACCTTGAACCAGCGCGCCTCACCTGCCGAGCGCAGAGAGCCGGTATTGCCGCTGCTCGTCGGGGCGAGCTGGAACGCCGTGGGCCACGACGTGTTGTTGCGATCGGCCACGGCGCAGTTCGAGATGTCCGAGCTGTCACCGAGGGAGTCCACGGTCGCCACGACGAGCGTTCCCGGGGTCACGTTCGTGAGACCGTCGATCGCGAACGCCCCCACACCATTCGGGTCGGTGGTGAGGTTCGTGCGCATTCCGAGCGGCGTCTTCGGCGCCGCCGGCGTGCAGTTCGGCACGGAGTAGAACGAGACGCTGAAGAGCGAGCCTGCCACCGGGAGGCCGCTGTCCCAGACACCGGCGACGCCGAGCGTCCCGGGCGTCGCGTCCGGCACTGCCCCGAAGAGCACCGGCGGATCGAGGGTTCCAGCCCCTCCCCCGCCCGGGCCCTGGAGCGCCACCGCGTAGATCGGGACGTTGTCGGCGCTGAAGTCCGAGCCGACACCCGGTCGGATCGACTCGATCCACTGCACGTTCAGCGTCTGGCCAGCGCTCGCAGCGGCGTAGGTGATCGTGTACAGGCCTCCGATGTTGGCCCCGTTCACAGGACCCGAAAGCCCGGTGTCCTGATAGAGAGGAGCACTGCTGTCGGACAGCGTCGCGCGAAGTCGGCCCGTCGCACGAGTGCGCCGACACCCAGACGCGCAGGGTTCGGGTTGTCGTATCGGCGGAACCGAGAAGGAGAATCCGTCGCCGAGCGTGCCCAGACCGATGGGTTGGCCGTCGTGCTGAAGCCCGACGTACGCCCCGGTGGCGCTCGCCGGCCCCGACCCGTTCGACCAGTCGAACGTGAACGGCAGCTCGAGTCCGGCGGGCCCGAACTGACCGAGCCCGCGTCGTGGCGCGCCAAGGGGGATGGCGTCGATGTCGGTGAGGTTGCTGATCGCGGCCCCGCCCGACTTGCGAACGTCTGGTGCGAGCGACGTGCTCGTTCCACCGCCGGCGTAACCCCACACCGCCCAGTCCTGCGTTCCAAACGTCGTGAGGTTGGCATTGCCGGTCGGAGTCGCAAGGGCACCCGACAGCGTGCCACCGGTCCCGCCACCGCCCGCCTCGACCGTGACGCAGTTCGAGAACTCCGACGTGCTCTCGCTCGTGGCGTGGGTCGCCGTGGCGGTAATCACCTCGCCCAGAGACGGAATGTCGGTGACCAGCTCGAACGGCATGGTGTTATCGGCGAGATCCACGGTCACGGACCCGAGGTACGTTTCGCCCTCCCCGAAGCCACTCGGGTCACACTCAGCGTTGGCGAAGAGCTCGACGTGGACTGTCTGGGTGGTCCCGCTGGACACCGTCCCGGAGATCGTCGTGCTCGCGCCTGAGATCGTCGCCTCCGTCAGCGTCGGCTCGCCGACGTCCACGTTCGCCGCGCCGAGCGTGATGCCGGGGTCGCCGTTGTCGTGGATGGAGTTTGCGACGATGCGGTTGCCGTCGCCGTCCGACACCTGGACACCACCGCCCTCGTTGTAGGCAATGGTGTTTCCCGGGCCGAACTGATTGTTCGACGAGCCCGCGACGTGGATCCCGATCGCCACGTTGCCGATCTGCCCGTCCTCACGATCGACGCCGATGAAGTTGGCAGCAACGACGGCTCCCGTGGTGCCGCCGGTGATCGCAACACCGTTGCCGCCTTCGCCGAGGGGTATGCCTACGACGACGTTGCCGAAGTCGTAGTCGAGGATGTCGAGATCATCGGGGTCGGCCACCGCGCCGATCACTGCGTCCGGCGTGTTGCCCACATAGATGCCGGTGTTGCCTGCGGAAGGGTCGTCGCCGAGGTCGAGCCCGATCGTGTTGCCCTGCACCTTGTTGCCCACGCCTGCCCCGTCGAGCCGTACTCCGACGCTATCGAAGTCCCAGATCTGGTTCCCCTCGCCCGCGCCGTCATCGCCGCCGATCGTGTTGCCGGTGACGCCAGAGCTCTCTCCCGCGCCGACGACGATGCCGTTCGTCACCGCCCAGAGGTGGTTGTCCTGAATGGTGTTGCTCGGCGAGAGGACGCGGATTCCGGCGGCGCCGGCATTTCCGAAGTCGCGGATCTCCAGGCCCTCGATCGTGGAGCCGTCGGCGTCAGCGCCGAGGAAGAGACCTTGGGCGGCACCGCTCACGCCGTCACCGTTGATCGAGATCCCCTCCTGGGTCGTGCCGTCGATGACGACCGTGCCGGTGATTTCGGGCAGCGCGCTTCCCTGGACCGCGACCTGTGTATCGCCGACGATGTCGAACTCGATCGTGTTCGTACCGGACTGGGCATTCGCGGCCAGGATCGCCTCGCGCAGCGTGCACTCGGTCGTGGTGCAGCCCACGTCGCTGAACGGCTGGGTGTCGCTGTTGGAATTGACCGTGAACGTCGGGCCTGGCTGTGCGCCACCACCGCCGCCACCGCCGATCGCCTGACACGCCGAGAACTCGGACGTGTTCCCGATGGAGTCCGTCGCCGTCGCGGTGACGTACCCGTGACGCACTCGGCGAGCAGCGCCAGATTGAAGTCGACATGTCCTGCACCGTCCGTCCCGACCGGATAGGAGCCGACAAGCGAGGTCGCCTTCGCCGTTGCCGCTCGGATCGCAGCTGGGGCTCGAGTAGAAGTCGACGGTGATGCGTCTGGCTGGCGGCACCGTCCAATGCGCCTGATGCCGTCGTCGCCGTCGTTCCCGCGTTCACGACCGGGAAGTTCTGCAGCGCGTTCGCACCTGTATCGGCATCGCCAGTCATCGTTCGCCGTTACTCCGCCGAAGAGAAGATCCAGGCCTAGGAGTCCCGTTGTCGTGGATCGAGTTTCCTCGAATCGTGTTCGAGATGTTCCCGGTGTCGCCCGAAATCTCGATCCCATGTCCTGTGTTGAACGCGATCGTGTTGCCGAACCCCGACGTGACGCGGCCTATCGTCGATGTGCGGACGCCGCCGGCGCTCGAGAGCGACACACCGCTTCCGCCATTCGGAACTGCTCCTGTGCCCGTGACATCCGTGCCGATGAGATTCCCCTCGACGCGCGTGTTCGAGACACCCGGTGTTGCGGCGAACGTGTTGAGGAGGATCCCACTGAAGGAGTTCCCTGAGATGAGATTTCCCTCGCCGGCGAAACCGCCACCGATGATGTTGTCGGACGAGCCGATCGTCGTGCCCCCCAAGACCTGAACCCCGATGCCATTTGGGATCGCGGCGGTTCCAGCAGCATTGGTCCCGATTCGATTGCCTCGAACCACGTTCGCGTCTCCGGCCTGTATCGATATCCCGACTGCCCCGTTTCCGGAGATGAGATTCCCTTCACCCGCACCCGAACCACCGATGGTCTTGTTCGACGCGACGTTCAGCAGAATCCCTCGCGTTGCTGTTCGGAGCAGCGGCTGTCCCGAGAGCGTCGTCCCGATGTAGTTGCCTTGATGGTCACGGACTGTGCACCCTGGAGGTCGATTCCGCGACGAATCGGTCGATCACGAATCCACGAATCGTGGCCGCGCCACTCGCGTTGACGACGAAGCCGTCCGAGATCGTCGAGGTGACACCGTCGAGTCGATGATCGGTGTACCCGCGAAGCCCGGCTGCGTCGCCGCGTCGATCACACAGGACCGGTGATCGATGGCAGCGCCGAGAGCGGTTGGATTGTGTGAGACCCGAGCGAGATCGCGAACGTGATGTGTCCGAGCCCAGTCGCATTCGCGTCGATGATCGCCTGCCGCAGCGAGCCTCGCCCGAGTCGTCCGTGTTCGTGACCGTGAAGGTGGCGAGCGGGGCCGACTGCGCGCCGGCTATGCCCAGCACGAGGAGGACGAGCGCTGTCAAGGTTGACCAGCGCCCGAGAGTCCCCATTGTCCGCAACCCTCTCCCGGTCACTCGCTGCGCAGCCTACGCCCCAGATCCTGCGAACGCAATTGGTCGTGCTAGCCCTGCTGGCAGAGAGCGAGCGCGCGGTCTACGGCATCCTCCAGACCACCCTCGCGCCCCAGCTCCCAGACTGCGAGCGCACGCTCGCCGAGCGCGTCCCGCGCGGGCGCGAGATGCGCATCGAGCTCTACCTGCTCGGCTGCCCCTCGGGGAGCGCCGATCTCGTCGCGGAGCTCTGCTCCTGCACCCGCCAGTCGCAGCGCAAGCTCCATCTCGCCGAGCAGCACACCGAGAACCGCGATGTCCTCGAGCATGAAAGCCAGCGCCCATTTCTCCCCGTGGTCGCGGTAGACCGGAAGCGCGCTGGCGAAGAGGCTCCGGGTCTGGTCGAGGTCGCCCTCGGCTCGCGTGAGGATTCCCAGGTTGTGCTCTCCGAGGGCGCTCAGCCACCGGTCGCCCGTCTCCCGGCTGAGGCTGAGGCTCTCCTCCTGACGTGCACGAGATTCGGCCACGTTCCCCGCCTTCAGCAGGACATTGCCGAGGTTCATCAGCGAGAGCGCCGTCGCATTCTTGTCGCCTGCCTCCACTCGGAGGGCGAGCGCCTCTTCGTTCAACGCTCGCGCGCGCTCGTAGTCCCCCTCGTACTCCGCCATCACGCCGAGATTGGAGAGCAGAGCGCCCATCGCAGCCTTGTCGCCGAGCTCACGCCTGATCTCGAGGCTTGCTTCGAACCGCTCGCGCGCCGTGTCGAAATCGCCGCGTGTCGCCGCGACCGTCCCGGCGATCTGCAGGACCCGCCCTTGACCGACCTTGTCTCCGAGCTCGTCGAAGTGACCCTGCGCCGCATCGAGCCACACGGTCGCCTCGTCGTAGTCGCCGCGCTTGCGCGCGAGATCTGCCAGCGAGGTATCCGTCCACCCGACGGCCGACGAGTCGTCCACGTCCTCGGCCAGCGACAGCGCACCGCGATACGCGGCCTCCGCCCCGGGCCAGTCGCCGGTGATCTCCAGCACGTCCCCCAGCCGACGCGTCACCTGCCAGCGATCCGCACCCTCGAGAAGGGGGGCCGCTCGTTCGAAGTAGTCGATGGCCGAGGCGTTCGCGTACCCCGCCTGCGCGGCCTCTCCCGCCCGCACGAGGTACTCGCGCTTCTTCGGCGTGTTCTCGCTGTGCCAGAAGTGATGCGCGAGGAGATCCAGGTTCCGCTCGATCGCGTCGGGCCTGGTCTCCTCGATGTACCCGCCGACGCGCTCGTGGAGATCGGACCGGATCGCGAACGGCATGCTCTCGTAGGCGACCTCCTGGGTGACGACGTGCTTGAAGATGTACGACTCGTCGTCCTCGCGATCGATCGTGACGAGATCTGCGCCACGGAGCTCGTCGAGATGGCTCCGGATGTCCCCGAGTGACCCGAGCTCGGGGTAGATCCCGGGAAGGTCGGGCGCGACGAACGAGCGTCCGACCACGCTCGCGACCTTGAGTGTGCGCCGGGGCGCCTCCGGAATCGTGTCGACGCGGCTCAGGATCAGGCTGTGCAGGCTCCCAGGGAGCTCGAGCGAGGCGAGTGCGGCGGCGTCCTGGATGTCGACTCCGTGCGCCTGGATGTAGTTGAGGAGCTCCTCCACGTAGAACGGGTTGCCCTGCGAGCGTGTCGTCACGAGGTCGACAAGCGCATCGGGCGCATCGATGCCGGTGCCGGTCAGGTGCTCGAGCTTCGACCGGATCAGAAGTGCGGCGTCGCCGGGCTCGAGCTCGTCGAGCCCGGTCTCCGAGAAATGCGGGAGACGCTCGAGGCCGAGACCGCCGCCGGGATCCGATGCGGGGCGGTACGCCAGGAGGAACAACACCGGAAGCGACCCCGATGCGCGTACGAGACTCTCCAGCAGATCGCGCGAGACGGGGTCGATCCAGTGACAGTCCTCGAGCACGAGAACGAGCGGCTCGGCCGTGGCTCGTGCGCGCAAGCAGCCGACCAGGAGAGCCTCGAGTGACGTCTTTCTCAGCTCCGCGTCGAACGAGCGCGTCAGCTCGGTGTCCGGGATGGCGAGCCCGAGCACACGGTCGAGCAGCGGTGCGCGTTGAACGAGCACGGGGTCGATAGCCGCGAGCTCCCGTTCGAGCCCGACGAGCTGCTCGTGCTCCGTACGGTCGTCGTCGACGTTCAGCATGCGCCGCCAGATCTCGCGCCAAACGCCGTAACTCGTGTTCGTTCCGAACGCCTGACACTCACCGAACGCGACGAACGTGGCCTCGTCTCGCGCCCGACGCACGAATTCGGCGAGGAGCCGAGACTTCCCGAGACCCGCCTCTGCCGAGATTCCGATGACGCATCCACGGCCGCCTCGCGCCTGAGCGAGCCCGGCCTCGAGCGCCTCGAGCTCGGCCTGACGGCCGACGATCGGGAGCTGATACCGCGTCTGACGTCGCACGCCGCCGCGCGCAACGCCGGTGAGCGCGCTGACGGCGATCGGAGCCGACTTGCCTTTCACCTGCAGGTCGTCGAGCCGCTCCCAGACGAACCCCTCGCCCGCAAGCTCCCGGACCGACTCCTCGACGAAGATTCGTCCAGGAGGAGCCTTCGCCATCAGCCGTGCGGCGAGGTTCACAGCGTCTCCGAGACAGACGAACGTTCGCCGCATCGCATGCCCGTACGTGCCGCTTCGGAGCCGGCCATACGCGATGCCGACCTGGATCTCGGTCGCCTCGGTCGTCTCCTCGAGCCCCGCTATCTCGAGAGCCGCCGCCGCGGCCCTCGCGGCGTCGTCCTCGTGCGCAAGGGGTGAGCCGAAGATCGCGTAGAGGTACGCGCCCTTGTCGCCGATCGTGAGCTGCAGGAGGTTGCCGCCGTACGCGGCGAAGACGCGTTGTGAGGCGCGAACGAACGCGTCGAGCTTCATGGCCGCATCGCCGTCCTCGTCGTATTCGATCCCCCCGAAGCGCACGAACACCGGGATGGCGAGGCGGAGCTCTGCGAGAAACTCACCACGGCCCGTTCTCAGGCGTTCGTACACCGCGGGCAGCAGCCACGGGCGAACGAGGTCGTCGGAGAGCGGATGGCTCGGCTCGGGCACGTGAACCTCCTCGACCACGACATTCAGCCCGGCGAGCACTCCAACCGTTCCACCTGCCTCCTCGTCGATCCTCACCTCGCCGATCTCGGCCCGGTCGCCGAGCGACTCGAGCGCGGATTCGTCGAGAACGATCTCGCCCTGCTCGGCGAGGTGCTCGGCGCCTGCGAGACGGTCGATGAGACTTCCCGCGAGGACGTCGATGAGCTGGATGTCCGGGTCGCCGACCACGAACCGCCGGGCCGGGCCGACGGCGATCGCGATCTTCATGGCGAGCGCAAGGGTGATACCCGCAGGCGTGCGGACCTCTCCGACGCGATCCATCGTCGTCTGCATCGCCAAGGCACACGCGGCAGCCCGCGATCCGTCGTCCCCGTCGATCCAGCACGTGATCGCGTCGCCGCTGAAGTAGATGACATCCCCGCCGAAGCGATCGAGCTCGGAGATGATCGCGTGGAAGACGCGGTTGAGCGTTGCCGTGAGCTCTTCCGCGCCGCGCTGTGGTCCGAGCTCGGACGCGAGGGCTTCGGTCAAGGGAGTGAAGCCCGAGATGTCGGCGAAGAGTGCGGCGCCGAGGACGCGATCCGGCATCTCGCGACCTGCGGCAAGGGCGAGCCGTCGGTCGCGGGGGATGTACGCCTCGGGGTTGTCGACGGCCGGAACCGTCGGCGCGCTGGATTCGCGAACCTCGGTCACGGAGCCGTCCCCGTCCTCACCCTGCGTAGGTTTGCACGCCACGCCTCGCCCGTCGAAGCGGCGGGATGGCCCGCCGCCGCTCATCGCGGCTACGCAGACGCAGGCACGGGGGCGCCGTAGCCTTGTTCGACGACCAGGTGCGCTCGTTCCCGGTACACCTGCGGGTCGGCGGGCTGCCAGGTGTCGAGGCCGTCCACGTAGCGGTTGTACATGCAGAAGGCTGCGGCGATGAGAACGGTGTCGTGGATCTCGAGATCGGTCGCACCCTCGGCTCGCGCTGCTTCGACGTCTGAGCTTGTGACGCTCTTGCCATCGACGGCGACCTTGCCGGCGATATGAAGCAGTGCGCGAAGCTTTGGATCGATCGGCGCGGTGTCGGGGTCGCTCTTGACCTGCTCCACCAGATCGATTCCACCGTCGAGCTGGACGGCGGCGAAGGCGCTGTGCGAGTGCTCGCAGAACACGGTCTTGTTGCGGCTCGAGACGTAGGCCGCGATCAGCTCCCGGTCACCTGGCGACAACGTGTTCTCGGCCCGCAGCAGCTGCTCTGCGAGAGCGTTGAGATGCACTGCGGTCTCGGGTCGGAACTGCATCGCACTCCGGATCCCCGGCACACCCTCGGGCAGATCGATGTGTGGCATTGGCGGACTCCTCCTCGATGTGTTCTACGGTTCGACCTCACGATAGACGCGCCGCTCCAACCCACCCGCCGGCACGTCGAGTCGAGGTGCGCTCGCATTCCACCCCGTCGCTCCTCGCCGACGAAGCCGCTGCGCACGACGCTTGCGTGCGCAGCGGCTAGCCCCCAGAGCGCCTGTCTACTCGAACGGTCTCTCGGCCTGGCTCTCGCTCCACCGTGCGGTCAGCGCGTAGAGCACGATGATGTTCAGCGCGACCACAGTCAGTGACCAGAGCGGGTACTGCGTGTTGCCGAGGAAGCCGAGCTGGGCGATGAAGTTCAGACTGACCACGATGATCGCGAACCAGCGAGCCCACCCCTGCCCCGCAATCAAGCCGAAGCCTGCGAGAACGAGCAGCGCTCCCCAGATCAGCATCGTCCAGCCCCAGCCCGTGAGGTCGAAGACGAGGAAGCCCGACCCCGTAGGTACGAAGTACTCGTCCTCGAACAGGGCGATCAAGCCCTGGAAGAAGTCGATCCCGCCGATGAGCACCATCAGAATGCCGGCGAAGCCGATCCACCCGGCCATGCTCTTAGAGTTCATCCCTGCCTCCCTCTCGGACGTCACATTCCGCGTCTGACGAGACTTGCGCTGCCCCCGCCGCTGCGGTGGGAGTAAGGGTCTCACGTTGTTGCCCGGGATGCAATTCTGTGAACGACGATCCGGTCGCACTCTTGGCGGGGCTTTCGGTGAAGCGACCGGACATGTGCAGCCGGAAGTCGTCGCTCCCCGCTCGCCGCTTACGGAGCGACAGCTGCGATGCGACGCTGTTGCTTTCTGGCAATCGCGAGCGTGGTGCTCCGCGAGAGACCAGAGGTGGCGATCGACGCAAAGACGCGACGGTGGCGCCATGCAACGACAGCGAGAGCGAAGTCTCCCGAGCCGCCCCAGTAAATCCACCCCTCCGAGCCAATCTCGACACGTGACCGCCGCAGCCCTTTGATCCCGGCCTTCCTCAACTCGGCGTCGGCGAATCCCAGTACATCGTGTGCACCGCTCTGTCGTCGGTAGAGGTCGGCCCTCGAGTTGACACGACGTCCCGCGCCGTCGCGATACACGGCGACGTAACCGTCGATGCGCCCGGCCCGAGCCTCCACTCGAGCGATGGCTGGATTCGACTTTGCCTCGCGTTGATTCGTTCGGCGCCCACTGTCGGCCTTGACGAGCCGACAGCCGGTTGGCACGTCTGCGTCTTGCGCAACGAGCTTCTCCGGATCGACGCTGGTCGCACCGGCGGGCAGCGCGACCAGCGTCGCGAGGACGAGCCCGATCAACGAGATGCGTATCAACTCACGCACATATCGGGTATCGGTGAAAGGGCCTCGACTACTGACTCCCTCAAGCGGCCGCTACGTTCCTTCGGCGAGAGGACGTCGTCGACGACGGCGTAGACGAGCACGGAGCGGATGTTGCCATCGAGCAGGACGAAACACCCGCAAATAGACGGTTTGACGAGTACAGCGGTACGAATCCAGCTCCTCCGATTTCGGCCGCACGGATCGCGGGGACAGAGACGTCAACCGCGGTTGGCGCGAGTTACGGCAGTTGGAGCCGGTAGATGTTGAGGTCGCGTTCCCGCGTGAGCTGCCTCGAGGATACGGTGCCTCGAGCCCCGGCGAAGACGCCCGTTCCGCCCGTCACCCGAATCTCCGCCTTTGCATCTCCTCCGTGGGTGACCCGACCAGACGATCGAATCGTGCCACCGGGAAGCTTCGCCGTCACCCTGGCGGCGCCCATGGTCTCGGACTCGATGATCAAGGTCGCCACGTCGCTTCCCACCAGAGCACCCTTCGGCCTGCCGAACTGCGGTCGTTCGTTGCGCAGGTTCGACTTCGCCTGGAGCACGTCGCCAATGTTCAGAACTCCTTTCGGCTTCTTGTCGACGATCGTCTTTCCGGCGACCGTGACTGAGACGACGCGGATGGTCATCACCTTCGTGTCCGAGCGAGGCGCTCCGTGCGCCGGAACCGTGAGCAGAAGCGAACCCAGCAACGCGACGACGACTCTCATGCGACCGACTCTACGGACGCGGCATGACTTTGTCAGCTGACTTCAGCGGCTTTGCAGAATGCGTCGCTCCATCCCTCCCGGGCGGCTTGACCGTTGCCCTAGTCACAAAATGGGCGCATGCGATGAGGGAGAGCGTGTGCTGGCTACTGCGGAGGCAACAAAAGACCCCACTTGAGCGGGGCTTGTTGAAGCGGATGAACGGGCTCGAACCGTCGACCTTCTGCATGGCAAGCAGACGCTCTACCAACTGAGCTACATCCGCGAAGGGGCGGAGTATAGCCGCGGGTTCCCGCGGCCCCGGGAGCTCAGGACCCGGCTTGGTCGAGCGCCTCGTTGACGAGGCTGTCGGCGAGTTCGTTGTGCTCACGGCGGACGGCCGTGTACGTCACCCGGTCGAGCTTCCGCGCGAGGCGCGAAGCGTCCATGAAGAGGTCTTGCAGCGCGCGGTTCTTCACCTTGTACTCCCCGCGCATCTGCTTCACGAGGAGCTCGGAGTCCGAGACGACTTCGAGCTGGTCGACGCCCGCCTCGATCGCTCGCTCGAGTCCGGCGACGAGCGCCGAGTACTCGGCGACGTTGTTCGTCGCGACCCCGATCGCTTCGCCTCGGGCGTCGAGCACCGTGCCGTCCTCGGCCTCGAGCACGAAGCCGTACGCCGCCGGGCCGGGATTGCCCCGCGAGCCGCCGTCGGTGAAGAGCTTCGCCTTCACTGATCGAGGAGCGGGTAGAGGTCGTACGCTGGCTCCTCGTACGGGTGCGCGAGGCGCAGGGCGGCGATGACGTCTCGGACACGTCCCGCGGGTACGACGGTCTCAACTCGAAGCTCCGGCACGTGCTCCTCCCTCCCGCTCTCGCCGATCGCCGGCGACGTTCCCTCGCCGCCGAGGAACGTGCCCGTCCCGGCCGTGTACCAGGAGCAGCGCTCGTAATCGCCGATGCGACCCCCACCCGCCTCGAAGACCACAGCCCGCGTTGCCTCGAGCGCGCTGGCAGGGACGAACCAGACGAGCTTCACATGACTCACTCCGCGATCTTCTCAGCTGGCGTGGAAGACCTGAAGCTCGTTCCCCTCCGGATCGAAGAAGTGCGCGGCCGCGCCCCACTCCGCGCGGTGGATTCGCGGAACCTCGACACCCGCCGCTCTCAGGCTCTCGACGGCCGAATCGACGTCGTCGACGCGGAACGTGATCACGATGCCGTTCCTCCTCGGAAGTGGAAACTCGCGACTCTTTCCGAAGTCGGCGTGGTCGAAGAGCTCGATCGTTCCGCCGTCGCCTGCGAGCTGCGCCCAGTTCACGCCGGGCGTGTGCCCCGCGCCCGGATCAACGTCCGTCGGCTCGAGGCCGAGAACGTCCCGGTAGAACGCGAGCATCGTCGGGAAGTCCTCGACGTAGAGCAGCAGGAGCCCGAGCTTCACGCGGACTCGAACGACACCGACCGACAGAACGTTCCCGGTTACTCGTTGTCGATCTGGGCGCGCTGGAGCGTTCCGGAGTAGTCGACGTACACCGACTTCCACTCCGTGAAGACGTCGAGCGCTGCCTGCCCCGCCTCGCGATGGCCGTTCCCGGTCTGCTTCGTGCCGCCGAACGGGAGATGCACCTCCGCGCCGGTCGTGCCAGCGTTGATGTACGTGATGCCGGCCTCGAGGTCGCGCATCGCGCGGAAGGCGCGATTGACGTCACGCGTGAAGATCGACGAGGACAAGCCGAACGCGATCCCGTTCGAGATCCGGATCGCCTCGGCCTCGTCCCGGAAGCGGATGAGCGAGAGCGTCGGACCGAAGATCTCCTCCTGCGCGATGCGCATGTCCGGCTGGACGTCGCCGAAGATCGTCGGGCGGTAGTAGAAGCCCTTCGCGAGGTCGCCCTCGTCGGCGATCTCGCCGCCGGTCAGGAGCGTCGCGCCGTCGTCTTTCCCGATCTGCGTGTACGAATGGATCTTCTCGAGCGCGGCGCCGTTGATGACGGGACCGACGTCCGAGTCGTCCTCCCAGCCGGGGCCGAGTCGCAGCGCCTCGGCGCGCTCGACCAGACGCGCCGCGAGCGCGTCGTAGAGGCTCTCGTGGACGATGACACGGCTCGTCGCCGTGCAGCGCTGCCCCGACGTGCCGAACGCCGACCAGAGGATCCCGTCGAGTGCGAGATCGAGATCGGCGTCGTCCATGACGATGATCGCGTTCTTCCCTCCGAGCTCGAGGTGGACGTGCTTCAGCCGCTCGGCTGCCGCCTCGAGCACCTTCACGCCGGTGTCGCGCGAGCCCGTGAGCGTGATGACGGGAACGTCGGGATGGCGCACCAGACGATCGCCGACGGCACCACCGCCGCCGTGGACGATGTTGACGACGCCGTTCGGAACCCCCGCCTCGACGAGCAGCTCGACGAACCGCTGCCCCAGCGCGGGAGTGTCGGTCGCCGGTTTGAAGACGACCGTGTTCCCCGCGACGAGCGCCGGCGCGATCTTCCACGAAGGGATCGCGATCGGGAAGTTCCACGGCGTGATGACGCCGATGACGCCGATCGGCATGCGCACCGACATCTGGAACTTGTTCCTGAGCTCGGACGGGGTCGTCTGCCCGAAGAGGCGCCGGCCCTCGCCGCCCATGTAGTAGCTCATGTCGATCGCTTCCTGAACGTCGCCGCCCGCCTCGGCCTTGACCTTCCCCATCTCGTGCGTCATCAGGTCGGTGAGCTCGGCCTTCGCGTCGGTCACGAGCTGCGCGAAGCGGAAGAGGATCTCGCCGCGCTTCGGGGCGGGGACGAGCCGCCAGTCCTCGTACGCTGCCTTGGCGGCGGCGACCGCGCGGTCGACGTCCTCGGCGCCGGAGCGCGGGAACGTTCCGATCAGCTCGCCGTCGGCGGGGCTCGTCGAGTCGAAGGTCTCGCCGGAAGCGGCGTCCACCCACTCGCCGCCGATGTAGTTCTGAAAAGTGCGTGCCTGTGTGATCGCCATGGCCGCAGCCTATCGGCGGCGTCGCGGCCTAACGAGCTACGTCCGGGACGACGCGGCCATCGTCTCCGAGCGTCGCGTTCCAGTCCGTGAACGCGGCCTCGATCTCGGCGAGGTCCGCTCCACGGTCCGCGAGGCGTATCGGCTGACCGGCCTCCGGAAGCACGCGGTACTGGTACCAGGTGATCTCCCAGGCGAACGTCAGCACGAGCTCGCTGTTCACACCCGAGAGCGGCACGATGGAGATGAGCGGGGCGCCGAGCGCGCGCGATACCCCCTCGATCGTGCGACGGAAGAGGCTCGCATTGAAGAGATCCGCCGCTTCGACGAGCGCCGCCTCCGAGTCGGTGAGACGTCGCAGCACGGGCTCCGGGACGACGGGCTGTGCATCGCCGTTCGGAACGCCGAGGAGCTGTGACCAGCGCGTGCGCTTCTTGCGCGCCCGCGGCGAGAGCGCCGGCGAGACTGGGCCACCCTCGCGCACCCACCCGTAGTCGAGCGCGGCGTCCTGGCACAGGGGGCACACGTCGACGAACTCGAGGCCGTCCGGGGAAAATCGAAACGCGTACTCCCCCTGGAGCAATGATCGCTCGCACACCGCACACACACGGCGGACGCTCGCCTTCGTGACGCGCATGGTGCGGACCCTAGCAGCGGTCGATCAGTTGTCCACAGCCTGTGGACGAACGGGCTCAGACCTTCGCCGCTTCGCGCTCGCGCTTCGTTTCCTCGATGATCTTCTGCGCGACGTGCGTCGGCACCTCCTCGTAGCGCAGGAAGTGCATCGAATAGTCGCCGCGCCCGCTCGTCATCGACGTGAGCGACTGCGCGTACGTGAGGAGCTCGGCCATCGGCACCTCCGCCTTGATCGACGTCATCCCGCCGAGCGGCTCCATGCCCTGGAGGCGGCCGCGCCGCGAGTTGAGATCGCCGTTCACGGCGCCGACCACGTCGTCGGGCACGCTCACCTCGAGCTCCATGATCGGCTCGAGAAGGACTGGCTCGGCGTTCATGTACGCCTCCTTCCACGCCATCGAGCCGGCGATCTTGAACGCCATCTCCGACGAGTCGACCGTGTGGTACGAGCCGTCGACGAGCTCGACGCGCACGCCCTGCACCGGCGCGCCCGCGAGCTCGCCATGGTGCATCGCCTCCTGGATGCCCTTGTTGACTGCCGGACGGAAGCTCTGCGGAATCACCCCGCCGACGATCTTGTCCACGAACTCGTACTCGTTCTCGCCGGTCGGCGCGATGACGATGTGGCAGTCGCCGAACTGCCCGCGCCCGCCCGTCTGCTTCTTGTAGCGGCCGTGCGCGCGCGCCTCGCGGCGAATCGTCTCGCGATACGGGACGCGTGGCGGATGCAGCTCGATCGTCGACGCCGAAGCGGCGCTTCGCCCGCTCGAGAGCGACCTCGACGTGCATCTGGCTCATGCCCGGAGAGGATCTCCTCGCCGGTCTGCTGATCGCGATGAAGGCGCAGGGTCGGATCCTCCTCCGCGAGGCGGCGGATCGCCGTCGCGACCTTCTCCTCGTCGCCCTTCGACTTCGGCGTGATCGCGAAGCTCATCACCGGCTCCGGGAACCCGAACTCGGGAACCTCGACCGCGACCTCCTTGTCGGCGAGCAGGTCGCCTGTCTGCGCATCCTTGAGCTTGGCGACCGAGCCGAGATCGCCCTCGCCGAAGTCGAGTGCCGCGTGATGCTCCTTCCCCTGCACGTCGAGGAGCGTTCCCATTCGCTCCTTCCCCTTCGAGCGGAGATTCACGAGCGTCGTGTCGGCGGTGACGGTCCCCTTGAGGACCCGGAAGAAGTTGATGCGGCCGGCGAACGGGTCGGCGACGGTCTTGAAGACGAAGGCCGCGATGGCGGCGCCGTCGACGTCGATCGACGAGCCCTTCTTCGCAGGTGACGGAACGCCCTCGACGAGCAGGTCGAGGAGTGCGTGCGTGCCGAGATTCTTCGTTGCAACGCCGCACGCGACCGGGAAGACGTCGCCGCTCGTCATAGCCGCCTTCAGCGCGGCCGCGACCTCGTGCGCATCGAGCTCCTGTCCCTCGAGGTAGCGCTCCATGAGCGCCTCGTCCGTCTCGACGACCGCATCGAGGAGCTTCTCGCGGTACTCGGCGGCGAGACCCGTCATCTCGTCCGGGATCGGGCCTGGCTCGCCCTCCTTGTCGCCCTCGGGGCTCGTGTACGCGCACATGTGCAGCACGTCGACCATCCCGGTGAGCTCGTGCTCGGTGCCGATCGGGATGTGCACGGCGACGCACTTCGTCGAGAGCTGGTTCCGAAGCGCCTCGAGCGTTCGGAAGAAGTCGGCGCGCTCGCGGTCGAGCATGTTCACGAAGACGACGCGGGCGAGGCCGAGCTCGTCGGCGAGCTTCCAGGCCCGTGACGTTCCCACCTCGACACCCATCACCGCAGACACGGTCACGAGCGCGCCCTCGACGACACGCGCGGCGCAGCGCAGCTCGCCCTGGAATGCGGGATCGCCGGGAACATCGACGAGATTCACCTTCCGGTCCTGCCACTCGGTGTGCTCGAGCGACATCGAGATGGAGAGCTGGCGCTTGTGCTCGTCCTCGTCGGCGTCGGAGACCGTCGTCCCCGCTTCGACCGTGCCGAGTCGGTTGATCTTGCCCGTCTGGAAGAGGAGCGCCTCGACGAGCGACGTCTTTCCGGTCCCGCGGTGGCCGACGACGGCGACGTTGCGGATCCTTGCGGGCTCGGACATCGGCTGGCTCTCCTTCTCGGCGCTTGCGGTTCCGGCCGAGAAGCTTAGTCAGCGAACGCGCGACGCCGACTCAGGGAGCGTCGCCGCTGCGAGTGCGCCCGGATCCTCGAACACAGGCTCGCGACCTTCGACCAGATCGAATCGCGACGCACGGTCTCGACGCGGTCGACGTCCTCGACTCCGACCGCGTAGTTGTCGTTCAGGCCCAACGTGTGATCCTCGCCCGCACGGAAGCTACCGAGCGCAAGAGCCCTCGAGCACGATGTCGATGGTCGCGTGCGCGTAGTCCTTGTACGTGACCGCCAGGATGTGCGGGCTCTCCGGTTGACGCCGTCGTCGTAGCTGCCGATCCCCCACACCCCTCTGAGCCGTGCCACGGCGAGCGCACCGAGACCACAGTGCCCGGCATCCACGAACACGACATCGGATCCTGCGTCGATCTGATCGTTTGCGGTCCGCTCACACGCGGTCAGATTCGAGCCGCCGACGTAGTCGACCCGGACTGCGACACTGCGTCCCCGGACTCGCGCGACGCCCCGCCTGAATCCTGCGACCACTCGTCGTGCGTGAGCTGAGTCCGGACCGGCGACGACAGACACCTTGTCGACGCGATCCTTTGGCGAGCCGCCTCGCCGTGGCACGAGAGCGCTCACGTACCCCTGAAGCTCGCTCGTCTGCTCATCCGCGAAGCGAATCGCGCTCGCGTTCGAAACCCCGGCGAGCGACAGGTCCGCCAGCGATGAGTCGAGGAACGCGAACTTCATCTCCGGCATCTCGCGCACGGACTGCCGGAGAGCCTGCGCCGGAGCGCGTCCGACGACGAGCACCAGGTCGAAGCCGCCCTCTTCGACGCCGCGCCTCAACCCCGCGTCCGACCCCATCAGGACTTTCGTCTCGAAACCCCAGCGCGCCACGGACGTCCGGAAGAATCCCGACCCCGTATCCCATGGGACGAGCTGCGGGTACCGACTGTCGCTCGGCACGACGAGAGCGACACGCGCGCCGGTCTCGGCCGGTGTGGCCACAGCCGGACTCGCTTGCGAAGACGACGCGCTGCCGGTGGCCGTGAACGCCATGACGACAGCCGTCGCCGCGCCGGCGAGCACGAGAGCGGCAACCCTTCGTGGCTGCGAGGGCCTCTGCGCGTGTCGACGATGGACGTCTCGGGGAGTCGACTCGGGTTGGCGGAGCTGAGATTCCTGGCGGACGATCTGCCCCGAGAGTTGCTGGAGCTCCTCGCTCGGGCGGAGCCCGAGGTCGTGAGCCAGCGCCGTGCGTGTCCTCTCATATGCCTCGAGCGCCTCGGCGTGCCGACCGGAGCGATAGAGCGCGAGCATGAGTTGCGCGACGAACCGCTCCCGATACGGGCTCTGACCGACGAGGGTCTGGAGCTCGCTCACGACCTGCTCGTGGCGCCCGAGAGCGAGATCCGCCTCGAAGCGCAGCTCGTACGTTCGCAGGCGAAGCTCCTCGAGGCGCTCGGCCTCCGCACGGCCAGCTGACGCGAGTGCGACGTCCGCTAGAGCGGGACCGCGCCAGACCGCGAGCGCCGCGCTCGCATGCTGCACGACGCTCTCGGGTTCGCCCGCCGCCGCGGCCAACGTCGCGCTTTCGTACAGAGCAACGAACGTCCGCGAGTCGAGCGTCGCACCGTGGAGCTCGAGCGAGTACCCGGCGCCTCGCCGCACCAGGGTCGGCCCATGACCGTTGAAGAGCTGCCGAAGGCGAGAGACGTATGACTCGAGCGTGTGAGCCGCAGACGGTGGTGGGTCGTCGCCCCAGACCTCGTCGACGAGCCGCTCGACCGATACGAGTTCTTCGTCGCGGAGCAAGAGGGCCGCGAGGACCGCTCGCTGCTTTGCTCCACCGGGCGTGAGGCTCTCGCCTGCGAGTCGGACCTCGAGTGGACCGAGGATCCCGAACTCGATGACATCGCTCGTCACATCGGTAGCAAAGCACCTTCGGACTCTCAATTGAAAGCCGGTTCGAGCCCGATGCAAGCGCGCTGCAAGGCGTATCGAGCCGGTTCCGAGCGAGGTGCAAGCCGCCCGCACGACCCTCCGAGGATCAGGGGTGGCCACATCGAGCTGCTCCCAAGAAGGAGGCAGGCATGAAGGCGTATTACGCCGTACTCGTCGCCCTCGCAGCTGCGGTCACGCTGACGTCGGTGGCCGCAGCTGTTCCTGAGGCGGCGACCCAACGGGTGGCGATCGTGATGAAGGATCTGCCGGACGGCAGGTTCTTCGTGACCCCACTCCAGACCGGAGTGGTCAAGCCCGACTCGGGCTCGACCAGCGTTTCCCTCACCGGCCCGAGCGTCGTGATGCGCGAGGGGCAGCAGGTCGAGATCTGGACGAACACCTGGACACTCGTGGGAAAGCGCGGGAGTCTGACGGTTCGCGAGCGTGTCGAGTGGATCGACGCCGGAGGGCCGTACATCGGCACCGGCACCTGGAAGCTCGTTCGCGGGACGGGCGCGTACGCGCGGATCGCCGCGAGCGGGCGGAGCGCCTCGGCCGGCCTCAACCGCGCAAATGGGGCCTGGTTCGTGCGCTACGAGGGCCTCTTCACAGGTCGATAGGGGCGGCTGCGATAGGCCGCTTCGAGCTGCACACAAACCGTGAACGAAAGGAACTCGGATGAATGGCTTGTCACGTGGGTTCGTCGTCACCCTCGTAACCGCTGTGCTCCTGGGGTTGGTCGCTGTTGCGTCCGCCATGCAATTGACGTGGGGCCCGGCGCAGAAGATCGACACGATCGGCGGCAACCACGCCGACATCAACACGCCATCTCAGGACGGTTGCCCGATCCAATCTCCGGACGGCCTGAGCCTCTACGTTGCCTCGAACCGCCCGGGTGGCAAGGGAGGACTCGACATCTGGATGGCCACCCGTGCGAGCACGACCGCTCCGTGGGGAGCTCCGCAGAACCTCGGCGAACCCGTGAACTCGGCGGCGGACGACTTTTGTCCGACACCTGTCGGGAAGAACGGCCTGTTCTTCGTCAGCCGCGAAGCGCTCCCCGGCGCGTGCGGTCAGGGCGACATCTACTTCGCCCATCGCACGGGATCGACCTGGGCAGAGCCGGAGCGGCTCCTGTGCGCCCCGGCAGGGCCGAACTCGGCTCTAGACGAGCAGGGTCCGTCGTGGGTCGATATGAGTGGAAAGCTCCGGGGCAAGAAAGCGCTGTACTTCTCGCGGAGCTCCGTGACGCCAAGCGTCCCCGGCGAGATCTTCGTGAGCGAGCGGCAGAGCGGCGCTCGCTTCGGGCCGGCAACGGCCGTCGCCGGGCTGAACGACTCGGCGGCGAACGACATCCAGCCGAACGTCCGCGCCGACGGGCTCGAGGTCGTGTTCAGCTCCAGCCGTTCGGGCGGACTCGGTGCCCAGGACGTCTGGGCCGCGACGCGCGCCGCAGTCGGCGATCCGTGGTCGGCTCCCGTCAACCTCGGCTCGGTTGTAAACACGACCGCCGCGGAGACGCGTCCGTCACTGTCGCGCGACGGGAAGCAGCTCCTCTTCGGCCGCTCGCCCGGGCCTGAAGGAAGCGGCGACATCTACGTGACGACGCGGCCGTAGCGTCAGGCGAGTAGGGCGGCGCCGAGATCGGCGCCGCCCTACGGCTCCGCACGCGTCTCGATGCTGGTCCGCGCGGAATGCACGCGGACATCCGAGCAGAGGCGTACGACCTTCGAAGCGATCCCGGGCGGAAGCGTCGCGCTCATGTCGAGCCCGACGTTGTAGCCGTCGAGGCCGAGCACCACATCTCGTCCCGCCGGGAGCGTGCCGTCGGTGAACGCGCCGACCGCTGTGTGCACCGCGTTGTCCCAGTCCTTGAAGATCGCCGCAACGACGTTGCCCTCGGGCGAACCGACGCCGTCGCCGCTGATCGCCCACACGCCGCGTGCTCTCGCAACGGCCAACGCGCCCGTACCGCATCTCCCGCTGTGGACGAGGACGACATCCGAGCCCGCATCGATCTGGGCATTGGCGGTCCGCTCGCATGCCGTCGGGTTGACGGTCTCGTGCGTGTAGTCCACGAGGACCGTGGCGTGCGGCAGCGCCCGTGCAACGCCGAGCCTGAACGCGGCCACGACACGCGTTGCTTCCGGTGTCCGCTCTCCCGCCACGACGGAGACGACGTCGGGTCGCCGGCTCGTCTCCGCACGCGGCCGGATGAGACCTCCGAGCGCGCCCGCCAGCTGCGCAGGTCCCTCGGTCGCGAAGCGAATAGCCGAAACGTTGGGGATTCCTCGGAGCGCGAGCTCCGACAACGAGGCGTCGATGAACACGCTCCGCGTGTGAGGAAGCCGGCGCGCGCGGGGTGCGAGCGCGCGAGCCCCGTCGGTGTTCACGGCGAACAGGACGAGATCGAACTGCCCTTCCGTGAGACGTCGTGTGAGCTGCTCCACGTCTGACGGCCGCAGATCGTCCGCGACGTCGAACAACTGCGATTCGACATCGGCACTAGACGCGAGGCCTTCGACGGCATCCGTCAGCTCGTTGCGACGCCAGCTGACGTACGAATCCTCGGCCGGAACGCTCTGCAGCACCAGCGCGACGCGAGTAGTCGATCGGTCGGGCGCTGACTCGAGCTGGCGCGCACCGCCGGCGGCCGTGAGCGCCATCACCGCCGCGACGGCGACGCCGACCGCGACCAGACCGGACAAGCGTCCAGCACGATCCCGCGCTCTCGTCGGACGAGCCGCCTCCTCGAGAGCGGGCGACGGGGCCTGCAACGTCGGCTCCTGACGCACGATCTGCGCCGAAAGCTGCTGCAGGTCGGCGCTCGGCTGGAGCCCGAGGTCGTCGTCGAGGCGCCGGCGAGTCTGCTCATAGGCCTCGAGTGCCTCTGCATGCCTCCCCGACCGATAGAGCGCGAGCATGACCTGCGCGACGAGGCGCTCCCGGTAGGGATTCACGACAACGAGCGACTGAAGCTCGCCGATGACCTCCTCGTGCGCGCCCAGCGCGAGCTCCGCGTCGATTCGGCGCTCGATCGTCCGGAGGCGGACCTCCTCGAGACGCTCCGCCTCGGCTCGGCCCGAAGCGCCCAGCCTGACGTCTGCAAGCACATGTCCCCGCCAGAGCGCGAGCGCCGCCGAGCCGTGCTCGACGACGAGCTCGTGATCACCCGCGTCTGCCGCCGCCGAAGCGACCTCTGCGAGCTCGGCGAACTCGCGGGCATCGAGTGTCGCTCCTCCGAGCTCGAGCATGTATCCACCACCTCGGCGCACGAGCGACGGCCCGTGTCCGTTGAACAGCTGCCGAAGCCGGGAGACGTACACCTCGAGCGTGTGGGACGCCGATGCGGGCGGACTGTCACCCCACACCTCGTCGACGAGCTGATCGAGTGAGACGATCTTCCCCGCTCTCAGCAGCAGCGTCGCGAGCACCGTGTACTGCTTCGCGCCGGCGAGCGGGAGCGTCTCGTCGGCAACGCGGATCTCGAGTGGACCGAGGATCCGGAGCTCCATGACGCCGTCGTCCCTCGTCACAGGCGTAGCAAAGCACCTCTGACGCATCGCCGAAAGCCCGCTTGAGCGATCTGCGAGTGCGGTGCGAGCCCGACCTCGAAGGGTTTGGGGGATGCCGAAGCGTCCACCACGACGATTGTCGGCCCTGCCCAAAGCACCTATGACAGTGCGGTTTCCGCCCTCGGCGTTCGGAAAGGAGCCGTCATGAGGCTTGCCGCCACCCTCGCACTGGCACTCGGGCTGCTCGCAGCGCTCGCTGGCGGGTCTGCGGACGCGCGGTCGGAACCGACGAGCGACGTCGCCGCCGTTCTGGAGCCGAGTCTCGTGATACCCGCGCCGCACGGCGTCACTCCTCGTGCACGCGGCCGTCTCTCCGGGCATCTGCGACGTGGCTGTATCTCGGGCTGCTCGGCCGCGTATCGCCTGTCGTTCACTCACCTGACGGGAGTCCCGACGGACATCGTCATCAGGTTCGGGAGCCCAGGGGAGTCGGGCCACGTCTGGCATCGACTGTGCAGTCGCTACGAGGGTCGAGGCGACTGCCCGCGAGCACGGCACGGAATCCTCCGCGGCACCTTCGTCGCGCCGGCAGGCGTGCGTGATATCGGCAGGCACGACTTCTACGTCGAGATCAGTACGGCCGCGAATCCCCTCGGCGAGCTGCGTGGGCAGGTGGAGCTCCGGTGAGGACCGCCGCTTCGGTCGTCGCCCTCACGGCCCTGCTCGTCCTCACGACGATGTCCCAGGCATCGAGTGCCCGTCCGTCGGTTTCGTTGACCGCACGTCTCACGCCGGCCGAGCTGACGTCACAAGCCGTCCGGGAGTCCGCGCCGGGGCAGGCGGCACGTTCTCCGGGAAGCTTCCTGCCGTTCAGGAAGGGCTGGGAGATCGCGCACCACCGCCTGGCCACACGTCGACTGACCGGCCCCGCGCTCACCGCGCACATTCACACGGGCGCGCCCGGTCGGAACGGACCCGTGCTCCTCAGCTCTGCTACGGCGGACGCTGCAATCGACTCGGCACACGTACGATACGTACCCCGCCGGCTTCGTCAAGACGATGCAGATCCTCGGTGCGTACGTCGATGTTCACACGAAGCGCAATCCGCGCGGCGAGCTGCGTGGCCAGATCGTGATCGACGAAGGCTGAGCCGTCAGCGACGGCTACGTCTCGGCCGGCTCCCGAGTACCGCCCGAGAGATGCGCCTTCAAGCGCAGGATCGCCTTCGTGTGAAGCTGCGAGACGCGCGACTCCGTGACGCCGAGCACCTCGCCGATCTCGCGCAGGGTCAGCTCTTCGTAGTAGTAGAGCGTGACAACGAGCTTCTCGCGCTCCGGAAGCTCCGAGATCGACTCCGCGAGCGCCTCGCGCACCTCGGACTGCTCGAGGGAGACCTCGGGATCCGGACCCGACTCGTCCTCGATCGTGTCGATCAACGCGACCGAGTCACCACCGCCGGACGGCGACCACAGCTCGTCGAGCGCGCCGACAGACGAGCGCGAGATCTCGAGCAGACTGTCGTCGAGCTCCTCCTCCGTCACGCCGAGCTTCTTCGCGATCTCCTCGTCGGTCGGCGCACGCATCAGCTCCTTCTCGAGACCGGCGATCGCGCGCTCGATCTGGCGGGCCCGCGTGCGCACCGAACGAGGGACCCAGTCGAGCGAGCGCAGCTCGTCGATGATCGCCCCACGGATGCGAGCCATGGCGAACGTCTCGAACTTGATCTCGCGGTCGGGATCGAAGCGCTCGATCGCCCCGATGAGCCCGAGGAGGCCGTAGGAGACGAGGTCTTGCTCGTCCACGTGCGCCGGGAGGCTCGCGCCGACGCGTCCGGCGACGAACTTGACGAGCGGCGCATAGGTCAGGATCAGCCGGTCGCGAAGCTCCTGGTCCTTCGTACGCCGGAACTCCTGCCAGAGCGCTTGAGTCTGATCAGCCGCAGTCACGGCAAGAGAATACGCCGTGGGCAGGCGGACTCCTCAGGCGCGACGGCGAACGAGTGCGCGCCGGGCGAGGTCGGCCATCCAGAAGCCCAGGGCTGCAGCGGCCAGCGCGATGATCCACGCTCTGCCACCTTCGAGCCCGGAGAAGACCGCCACGAGCCCGAACCCGACCGCGAGCACGGCGAAGAGGAGCCCGAGAAGCTGACGCTGCACGAGCGAGATGGTGCCACCTGCGATGGCGGTACCATTGCCCGGCGCATTCCGAGGGGCGTAGCTCAGCTGGCAGAGCGCTGGTCTCCAAAACCAGAGGTCGCAGGTTCGATCCCTGTCGCCCCTGTCTCTCCCTTCTGCGTGGTCGCGATGCCACGCGCCTCCGCTCCGATCTCGCCCCAGTCGCGGTAGTCACCATCGGCAGCGCGCACCGCCGTCACGACGGCACGGTCGCCGACCCGTAGGCGACCCTTGTCGAGGCTGACGGCGAACAATCTGTGCTCTCGCGAGAGCTACGAAGCCTCGGCCGCGGTCTCCTGTTGGTCATGGAGGATCTCGCGGGCGATCGCAAGCAACGAGCCTGCGACCGGGATCGCGAGCAGGGCGCCGATAATCCCGGCGAGCTGCGCCCCGATGAGCACCGCGCAGAGCACGGCAAGGGGCGAGAGCTGCACCGTCTTCCCGTACACGAGCGGCTGCACGACGTGGTTCTCGAACTGCTGGTACGCCACGAAGAAGCCGATCACGATGAGGCAGCGCACCCAGTCCGTCTCGATGAACACGACCGTCGACACGATGATCGCCGCGAGCGTCGCCCCCGCGAGCGGGATGAGGTCGAGGATCGCGACGAGCAGGCCGAGGGCGATCGCGAACTCGCTCCCGACGAGGAAGAGAACGATCGTCGCGAGCACACCGGCGAGCAGGCTGATCAGCAGGTTGCCCGTCACATAGCCGGAGATGGCCCGGTAGATGTCGCGTCCGACGCGCTCGTAGCGAGGGCGAACGCGGTCCGGTAGCGCACGCAGGATCCCGTCGATCGTCCGCGGGCCTTCGAGGAGCATGAAGTACGTCAGGAAGATGATGGTGATCGCGCCGACCACGGCAGTGAGGACGCTCCGAACGACGTCGAGCAGGCCGGCGCTCAGGCCGAGCACACCGCCCGCACCTTGCTTCTCGATCGCCTCCCGAATGCGATCGACGATCTGGTACTCGTCCTGCAGCCACCCCAGAGGCCCCTCGCCGGCGGTGAGATCGTCCACGAAGTCCGGCACGGTGTCGACGAAGTCGGCCACCTGGGCGACGAGCGGTGGAATCACGAGGAATCCGATCCCGCTCAGCACGAGGAGGGCGATCGCGAAGACGAGACTCGCGGCCCAGAGGCGCTTCATCCCGCGGCGCTCGAAGGCCTCGACAGCCGGGTTGAGTGCCATCGCGAGGAGGATCGCGATCACGATCCACGACAGCACGTTCCACGCGAGGTAGACGAGCACGAGCGCGAGACCGACGAGGACAGCGATGCCGAGGACCAGGAAGATCGTCTGCGGACGCAGGTTCACGACACGAGCTTCCGGAGTCGCCACGGTCGTGAGTTCGTGACCGTTCGTGGACTTCCTCGGCTCCGCGACTTCGGCAGACCGGCGAACCTCACACGCTCTTTACAAAGCGTCGGCACCCTGGAGATCTCGAAGTCGAGCCGCCAGTAAACGACGCGAGGGGTGATGCTCATGCGTTCGACGAAGGCATTCGTCTTGGGAATCAGCAGCGCGTACTTCTTCGATCCGGCCCAGGGTCGGCGCCGGCGCCGCGTGCTCCGCGACCGGTCACGGAGCGTCGCGCGGCGAGCGGAGCGAAAGGCTCTGGGCAAGGTCAAGTTCGTCGCGGGCCGCACTCGCGGCCTCGCCGCCTCGTCCCGCAGGCCGTTCGAGTCTCGGGTCGTCGCCACCGACGACGCCACGGTGACTCAGCGAATCCGGAGCGACGCGTTCCGCGCTGCCGGCGTGTCGACGAGCGAGGTGGACGTCGAGGTCGAGGACGGCGTCGCGACCTTGCAGGGCTCCGTCGAGGGTCCGGAGCGCGCGGACGCCCTCGTTCAGCGGGTCGCCAAGGTGCCGGGCGTGCGCGACGTCGCAGCGATGATCCGCGTGTCCGATCGTCGTGCGGCCTGATTCAGGCCGCTGCCACGGCGGGTAGCCCGGCGAGCGCCAGCGCGACCTCCTCCTCCGCGTACGCGTGGTCGTCGAGCTTGCCCGCGGCGTAGTCGATGTACGCCTGCATGTCGAAGTGGCCGTGGCCGCAGAGGTTGAAGAGGATCGCCTGCGACACGCCCTCCTCGCGGCAGCGCACCGCCTCGTCGATCGCCGCCTTCACGGCGTGGTTCGCCTCGGGCGCCGGGAGAATTCCCTCGATCCGCGCGAATTCGACGCCCGCCGCGAACACCTCGGTCTGCGTGTAGGAGCGCGCCTCGAGCAGACCGAGCTCGTGGAGGTGGCTCACCATCGGGGCCATGCCGTGGTACCGCAGGCCACCCGCGTGGAACGGCGGCGGGACGAAGGTCGAGCCGAGCGTGTGCATCTTCACGAGCGGCGTGAGGTGCCCCGTGTCGCCGAAGTCGAATGCGTACGTGCCCTTCGTGAGGCTCGGGCACGCGGCCGGCTCGACTGCGATCACGCGGATCGTCGCCTCCTCGCGAAGCGCTCGGCCGATGAACGGGAACGTAGAGCCCCGAGAAGTTCGAGCCGCCGCCCGTGCAGCCGATGAGGATGTCCGGGTAGTCCTCGGTCTCGTCCATCTGCATCTGCGCCTCTTCGCCGATCACGGTCTGGTGCATGAGGACGTGGTTGAGCACCGAGCCGAGCGAGTACTTCGTATCCTCGCGCGGAGCTGCCGCCTCGACCGCCTCGGAGATCGCGATGCCGAGACTCCCGGTCGAGTCCGGATGCTCGGCGAGGATCGCGCGGCCCGCATTCGTCTCCTCGGACGGGCTCGCGATGACGCGACCGCCGAACGCCTCGATGAGCCCGCGCCGGTACGGCTTCTGGTCGTACGAGATGCGCACCATCCACACGTCGACCTCGAGTCCGAAGATCCCGCCGGCGAATGCCAACGAGGAGCCCCACTGGCCGGCGCCCGTCTCTGTCGTGAGGCGCTTCACGCCCTCTTGCTTGTTGTAGTACGCCTGCGGGACCGCCGTGTTCGGCTTGTGCGAGCCGGTCGGCGAGACGCCCTCGTACTTGTAGTAGATGCGCGCCGGGGTCTCGAGCGCGCGCTCCAGGCGGCGCGCGCGGTAGAGCGGCGTCGGCCGCCACTGTCGGTAGACCGAGCGCACCTCCTCCGGGATCGCGATCAGCCGATCCGTCGAGACCTCCTGGCCGATGATGGCCATCGGAAACAGCGGCGCGAGGTCGTCCGGCCCGATCGGCTGCCCCGTGCCCGGATGCAACACGGGCGGAGGCGGTGCCGGGAGGTCGGCCGCGATGTTGTACCAGGCCTCCGGAAGCCGGCTCTCGTCGAGGACGTACTTCACCTGGTCGGACATCTCATGCTCCTCTCCCTCGCTGGCGGCTACCCGTTGAGTCTGGCTGGCCGCCGATACCGCGTCCACCCGGTCGTATTCTGCGCCCATCCACAACGGCAGGGAGGTCGTGATGTCGGCTCGTCTCACCTTGGCAATGTCCGCTTCTGCGCTCGTCGTCGCGGTACTCAGCTCGACACCGGTCGGGCACGCGCTCGCGTCGCAGGTCCCGCGCAACAGCGTCGGCCCGCTGCAACTCAAGCGAAACGCCGTCGGCCCTGCAAAGGTCGCGCCGAACGCGATCCGCACTGGACACGTGCTCGACGGCTCACTCCTGACTGCGGACTTCAAGCCGGGCCAGATTCCGCAAGGCCCGAAGGGCGACAAGGGAGAGAAGGGCGATCAGGGGCCGCCCGGGCTCTCCGCACGGGAGGTGGTCTCGGCCTCGACCGCCAGCGACTCGACCGATTTCAGGAGCATCACCGCGACGTGTCCTGCCGGCAAGGTGGCGATCGGTGGCGGTGCAGGCGTCGACCTCTTCGTGGTCGCTGCCGTGACGGCCTCCATCCCGTCCGGCACCGACTCCTGGAGGGCGTCTGCAATAGAGCCCACGGCGTCGGCTTCCGCCTGGAGACTCACCGCCTACGTCGTCTGCGCCAAGGTGTCGGCGTAGGGAGCGCTAGGGTCCGGGGCATGGGGGTGCTCACGTCCGACGTCGTGCCCGACGAGACGTTCGAGCGCCGACGCGCGTCGATGGAGGCGCTCGTCGCCGAGCTACGTGAGCGGACGGCGCTGGTCGCGGCGGGCGGTGGAGCGAAGGCGGTCGAGCGCCACCGCTCACGCGGCAAGCTCACGCGCGCGGGAGCGGATCGACCGCCTCGTCGACCCGGGAACGGCCTTTCTCGAGCTGAACGCGCTCGCCGCCTGGGAGCTCTACGACGGCGACGCGCCGTCGGCCGGGATCGTCACGGGCATCGGCATCGTCGAGGGCCGCCAGTGCGTGATCGTCGCGAACGACGCGACGGTGAAGGGCGGCTCGTACTACCCGCTCACCGTGAAGAAGCACCTGCGCGCGCAGGAGGTCGCGCGCCAGAACCGGCTGCCGTGCCTCTACCTCGTCGACTCGGGCGGCGCGTTCCTCCCGCTGCAGGCCGAGGTCTTCCCCGACCGTGACCACTTCGGGCGCATCTTCTTCAACCAGGCGCGGCTCTCGGCGCTCGGGATCCCCCAGATCGCCGTCGTCATGGGCTCGTGCACCGCCGGCGGCGCCTACGTCCCGGCGATGTCGGACGAGACGGTCATCGTCAGCGGAACCGGCACGATCTTCATCGGCGGGCCTCCGCTCGTGAAGGCGGCGACGGGCCAGGACGTGACCGCGGAGGAGCTCGGCGGCGCCGACGTCCACACGAGGCGCTCGGGCGTCGCCGACCACTACGCGACATCCGACGAGCACGCGCTCGCGATCGCGCGCGAGATCGTCCGGCATCTCGAGCCGCCCCTCCCCAGCCCGTGGGAGCTCGCACCGGTCGAGGAGCCTGTCCTCGACCCGGCCGACCTCTACGGCCTCGTACCGGAGGACTTCCGCCACGAGCTCGACGCACGCGCGGTGATCGGCCGCATCGTCGACGGCTCGCGCTTCCACGAGTTCAAGGAGCTGTACGGCGAGACGCTCGTGTGCGGCTTCGCGCGCATCGAGGGCTACCCCGTCGGGATCCTCGCCAACCAGGGCGTCCTCTTCGCAGAGTCGTCGCAGAAAGGTGCGCACTTCGTCGAGCTCGCATGCAAGCGGCGCATCCCGCTCGTCTTCCTCCAGAACATCACCGGCTTCATGGTCGGCAAGGAGTACGAGGAGGGCGGCATCGCGCGCGACGGCGCAAAGCTCGTCATGGCGGTGGCGTGCGCGGACGTCCCGAAGTTCACGGTCGTGACCGGCGGATCGTTCGGGGCGGGGAACTACGCGATGTGCGGCCGCGCCTACGAGCCGCGACAGCTATGGATGTGGCCGAATGCGCGCATCTCGGTCATGGGCGGCGAGCAGGCAGCGACCGTGCTGACGATGGTCGGCGACGCCGATCCGGATGAGATCCGCGCGACGTACGAGGCGGAGGGCAATCCGTACTACTCGACCGCGCGCCTCTGGGACGACGGCATCATCGACCCGCTCGACACGCGCCGCGTGCTCGCGCTCGGCCTCGCGGCAGCGGCGAACGCGCCCGTCCCCGAGACGACCTTCGGCGTCTTCCGGATGTAGGTGGTGTGATGGGCTACTCGATGATCAACGTCGACGAGATCGAGCCGGCCGGACCGGGCGGAGCCGTTCGCTTCGTGCGTCGCGAGCTCGGGGTCGAGGCGTTCGGGATCAACTGGTTCGAGCTTCCGCCGAACGCCGAGGGGCGAGAGCACGACGAGACCGCGTCGGGTCAGGAGGAGGTCAACGTCATCGTCGCCGGCTCGGGTGCGTATCGGATCGACGGCGAGCTCGTACCCGTACGGGTGGGGTCGTTCCTCCGCTTCGACCCGGGCACGACGCGCGTTCCGATCGCGGGGCCGGACGGCATGACGATGATCGGCATCGGTGCGAGGCGAGGAAGCTACGAGCCTCGAGGCCCCTTCTAGGCGTGCTCGTCCGCCTGCTCATCTGGAACGTCGCCGAGTCGAAGACGACGATCGACGAGCTACGCGAGTCCCTGCCGGAGCTCGAGCCGCCGAGCCGCTGGATCTGGAACGAGGTCACGGAGCGGTTCGGCGTGCTCAGCTTTGCCGATGACCTTCCGGAGGCGGTCGGCTGGGCGCAGGATCTCGTCGGCGGCGAGCCTGACGTCTACGAGGAGTTCGACTGTTAGTCAGCAGTTCGAGAATCCGCAGAGCGGATTCTCGAACGCCGGCAGATCCCTGAAGGCGCCCGCGTTGCGGGCGCGTCGTAGCTACTGACCGACGCCGCTAGCCGAGCGGGTCACGACACCCTCCGCCCACGCGTCGAGCTCGTCGCGCTCCTCAGGCGTCATGGTGCGGAGCGGGCCGCGGACGTCCTCGCTGACGGGTACGCCCTGGAGGGCCAACAGCCGCTTCAGCGCAGCCTGCCGCGGAAATCGCTCGACGAACGCACGCAGCTCGCCGAGGCGCGCAGCTCCCTGGGGTGTCGGGTCGCGCACGACGGCCGCAACCTCGCGCGGGAGCGCCGACGCGAGCGCCGAGACCGCGCCGCGCGCGCCGCGCGCCATTCCGTCCGCGATGAGCACCTCCGGGCCGACGAAGATGTCGAAGCCCGGGAGCAGGTACTTCTCGAACGCCTCGAACGGCGTGTCGGAGACCTTGAGCCCGACGACGTTCTCCACGTCGTCGCGAAGCCGCTCGAGCACGGAAGGCGCGATGGCGTACCCCGTGGTCGCAGCGAACTCGTAGATGTAGAACGGCACCGGTGCGCACGCGGTCGCGGCGGCGAAGAAGTGACCGTACTGCGCTTGCTCGTCGAGCTTGAAGTACGGCGGACCGATGACGACCACCGCATCGGCGCCGACCTCGGCCGCGTGTGCCGCCAGCGTGACGGTGTCGGCGGTCGTCTGCGCACCGCAGTGGACGGCGACCTGAAGCCTCTTGTCGGAAGCCTGGAGGAACAGGTCGGCGACGCGCCGACGCTCCTCGACGCGAAGCAAGATCCCCTCCCCCGCCGTTCCGAGCGCGAGGATGCCGTCGAGGCCCTCACGAACGAAGAAGTCGACGAGCGGCCCGAAGGCGTCGTCGTCGAGCGCGCTTCCGTGCTCGCGCAGCGGCGTTATCGAGGCGGCGAGAGCTCCGTTCAGCATGGCGTGACTCTAAGCTGCGCGGAGATGGGCGCGCTGAAGGTCGTCCGCGACGGACACGTTCTGAGAGTCACCCTCGCGAAGCCGGAGCGGCGCAACGCGTTCGATGCTGCCCTCATCGCCGAGCTCACCGAGGCGTTCTCGGACGTCGGCGACGCACGAGCCGTGCTCGTCGAGGGCGAAGGCCCGGCCTTCTGCGCCGGGGCCGACGTCGCGTGGCAACGAGCCGCGATCGACCTCTCCTACGACGAGAACGTCGAAGACGCGATGCGCCTGTACCGGATGCTCGAGACGATCGACTCCTGCCCGGCGCCTGTCGTCTGCTGCGTGCACGGATTCGCGCTCGGGGGCGGCTCGGGGCTCGTGGCGTGCGCGGACATCGCGGTCGCGTGGCCCGACGCGATCTTCGGCTTCACCGAGGTCCGGCTGGGGATCATCCCTGCGGTCATCTCGCCGTTCGTCCTCGCCAAGATCGGGAGTGCCGCTCGCCACTACTTCGTGACCGGCGAGCGGTTCGGGGCCGACGTCGCGTTGCGCATCGGACTCGTGTCGGAGGTGGCGGAGGACGCGGGCGAGCGCGCCGAGGAGATCGTGCGCGACATCCTCGCGGGTGGGCCGATCGCCGTGCGCGAGGCGAAGGAGCTCGTACGCGAACAACCGGTCGGCGTCGACACGGCCCGCATCGCGGCGGCGCGGCGAACGAGCGAGGAAGGTCAGGACGGGCTTCGCGCGTTTCTCGACCGTCGTGCGCCCGGCTGGATCGAGGGAGACGACTAGCGGGGGTTTTCCGCGAGGTACTTCTTGAGCCCGAGGTACGGCAGGATGAACACCGCGAGCAGCGAGCCGAGCCACACGACAACGGTTGCGCCGATCCAGGTTCCGATCCCGCTGATCGACAGTCCGTCCGTGAAGACTTCCGTTATGAGCAGGGCGACGAACGTCGAGATCAGCGCGACGCCACCGAGCGCCGCCGACGCGGACTGATTCCGCCGGAACGTGCTCGCGAGGAAGGGCGTCATCAGCGCGACGACGACCGTGAAGATGATCAGCGAGACGATGAATCCGGTCACGTCGATCTCGAAGTCGGAGAACACCAGCGAGGCGACGATCAGACCGACGGCGTTGCCCGCGAGCGCGATGGCCGTGCGAACCAGGAACCGGATCACGCGGCGCAGCCTATAGCCTCGCGTCGTGCCTGCATAGAGTGCGCGCGTGCCGATCGAGCGGCTACTCGTCGCGAACCGCGGAGAGATCGCCGTGCGCGTCTTCCGCACGTGCCGGACGCTCGGTATCCAGACCGTGGCTGTCGTCGCGCCCGACGACCGCACGTCGCTGCACGCGCGCGTCGGCCGATCACTCCGTCGAGATCACGAGCTACCTGCAGGCGGAGGAGCACGTTCGTGCGGCGCGCGACTCGGGCGCCGATGCGATCCACCCGGGGTACGGGTTCCTGGCGGAGAACGCCGACTTCGCGGAGGCGGTCGAAGCCGCAGGCCTGACCTGGGTCGGCCCTCCGCCGCAGGCGCTGCGGCTCGGGGGCGACAAACTCGCGGCGAAGCAGATCGCGCGCGAGGCAGGCGTCCCCGTGCTGGCCGACGGAACGCCC
Source organism: uncultured Gaiellaceae bacterium (assembly GCA_963833725.1). GTDB lineage: Bacteria > Actinomycetota > Thermoleophilia > Gaiellales > Gaiellaceae > GMQP-bins7. The sequence continues at coordinate 60,279 of CAWHYV010000011.1, read as the reverse complement.
GAGGAGATCGGCTTCCCACTCCTCGTGAAGGCTGCGGCGGGAGGCGGCGGACGCGGGATGCGCGTCGTACGCTCCGAGGCCGAGCTCGAAGAGGCTCTCGCTGCCGCCGGTCGGGAGGCCGTCGGCGCGTTCGGCGACGGGACGCTCTACTGCGAGCGCTACCTCGAGCGTCCGCGCCATGTCGAGGTGCAGCTTCTCGCGGATTCGCACGGCTCGGTCGTCGCGATAGGCGAGCGCGACTGCTCCGTGCAGCGGCGCCATCAGAAGGTGCTCGAGGAGGCGCCCGCTCCGGCCCTGTCGGCAGCGCTTCGGACGGCACTCCACGACGCCGCGGTCGCGTTCGGGCGTGCCGTCGGCTACCGCGGCGCCGGAACGGTCGAGTTCGTCGTCGACGGCGACGAGTTCTTCTTCCTCGAGCTCAACGGTCGGATCCAGGTCGAGCATCCGGTCAGCGAAGCCGTCACCGGCCTCGACCTCGTCGAGCGCCAGATCCGGATCGCCGAGGGCGAGGCTCTCGCCCCAAGCCGGCACGAGGCCGAAGGACATGCGGTCGAAGTTCGGCTCTACGCCGAGGACTCGAGGACGTTCCTCCCGCAGGCAGGCCGTATCGAGCGACTCCGGTTTCCGCACTCGGACTCGATTCGCGTCGACGCGGGAGTCGAGGAGGGCGACGAGATCGGGCTCGCATACGACCCGATGATCGCGAAGGTGATCGCCCACGCGCCCACTCGTGCGGAAGCGCTCGATGCGCTCTCGGCCGCGCTGGCGGACACGATCGTCGAAGGCGTCACCACGAACCTTCCGTTCCTTCGGTGGCTCGTCGTCCACCCCGTCGTTCGTGCGGCCGAAGCCACGACGGCGTTCCTCGTCGAGCACCCCCCGCTCTCCGCGCCGCCGCTCGTACGGGTCCCTGCGCCATTCGCCACTCCGTGGCGGCTCAACCTTCCGCCGCCGGCGTCCGCGCCTCCGCCCGACATCGACGACGAGGCGCACCGATCGGTCGCGATCCACGGAGGCAGTTCGATCACCGCGCCGATGCCGGGCACGGTCATCCGACTCGAAGTCGCTCCGGGCGAATCGGTGCGAGCGCGTCAGCCGCTGGTCGTTCTCGAGGCGATGAAGATGGAGATCCCCGTGCACTCGCCGTTCGAGGGGACGGTGAAGGCCGTGCATGTCGCCGCAGGAGATCGGGTCGCCGGCGGCGCACTGCTCGTCGAGCTCGAGTCCTAGGTCGTCGCTACGCGCGGATCCTGTCGAGGAACCAGCCGACGGCGACGTTCACGAGCCAGACCACGATCGTCGCGCCGACGTACGTCCAGAAGCCGTCGATGGAGAAGTCCGGCGTGATCCACTCCGCCAGCGCGAGCATGAGGACGTTGATGGCGAAGTAGGCGAGGCCGAACGTGAGGACGATCAGCGGCAGCGTCAGGATCGCGAGGATCGGCTTGATGATCGTGTTGCCGATCGTGAGGATCGCCGCCGCGAGCAGAAGCGAGCCCCAGACACCGATCGTGACGCCGCTGAACATCCAGTCGACGACGATCAGCGCAAGGGTGTTGATCCCCCAGCGAACGAGGAGCGCGATCCAGATCACGGCGTACCGGCGGCTAGCCCTGGCGCTAGAAGATCTTCTGCAACTTCATCGCGGCGCCCATGTCTCCCTTGATCTTGAGCTTGCCGGTCATGTAGGCGGTCGTCGCGTTCTGCTCGCCGGAGGCGATCTTCTCGAAGGTCTCCTCGCTCGCCGAGAACGTGCAGTCGGCGTCTCCCGCGCCCTCCGTGACCGAGATCGCGCCGTCCGCGACGGCGACTCTCCAGACGCCGGCGCCCTCGATGTCGAAGACGTACGTGTTGTTCATTCCCTCGATTCGATCGGGGGTGACGCGGCCCGGAAGGGCCTCGAAGAACTCCTGTGCGGTCGGCATCTCTCGCTCACACCTCCTCGTTGACGAACGGCCGGAGCCTATCGCGCGGATACCATCCGCGCGGCGTGGACTTCGACCTGACTCCCGAGCAGGAGCTGATTCGCGAGACGGTCCGGACGTTCGCGCGAGATCGCGTCGAACCCGTCGCGGCGGAGCTCGATCTCACCGGGCGCTTCCCCTACGAGCTCGTGGCAGAGCTCGGCGAGCTCGGCCTGATGGGGCTCCCGATTCCGGAGCAGTACGGCGGCGCGGGCGGCGATACGGTCTCGTACGCGATCGCGATCGAAGAGCTGACGCGGGTCGACTCGTCCGTCGCGATCACGGTCGCGGCGCACACCTCGCTCGGGACGATGCCGATCCTGCTCTACGGCTCCGAGGAGCAGAAGCAACGCTGGCTCCCGGATCTGGCCTCGGGTCGCCGCCTCGCCGCTTTCGGCCTGACGGAGGCCGGCGCCGGCTCGGACGCCGGCGCGACGCGAACGACAGCCGAGCTGCGCGACGGCTCGTGGGTCGTGAACGGCTCGAAGCTCTTCATCACGAACGCCGGCACGGACATCACGTGGGGGGTCACGCTCACGGCGCGCACGGGCGACGACGAGATCTCGAACATCGTCGTCGAGAACGGCACGCCCGGATACGTCGTCTCGTCGCCGATGAAGAAGCTCGGCTGGCGCGCGTCCGACACGCGCGAGCTGTCGTTCGAAGACTGCGCCGTCCCCGAGGACAATCTCCTCGGTCCGCGCGGCGAGGGGTTCAGGCAGTTCCTCGAGATCCTCGACGGCGGGCGGATCTCCGTCGCCGCGATGGGCGTCGGCCTCGCGCAGGGCGCGTACGACCTCGCGTTCGCATACGCGCAGGAGCGCGAGCAGTTCGGCAAGCCGATCTCAGCGTTCCAGGCGATCCGCTTCCAGCTCGCGGACATGGCGACGGAGATCGAGGCCGGACGCGCTCTCGTCCTCAAGGCGGCGTGGCTCAAGGATCAGGGCCGGCCGTTCGCGCTCGAGGCGGCGATGGCGAAGCTCTACACGGGCGAGCTCTCGAACCGCGTCGCGAACGCTGCACTCCAGATCCACGGCGGGTTCGGCTACATGGAGGAAGCTGCGATCTCCCGCTTCTATCGCGATCAGAAGATCCTCGAGATCGGCGAAGGCACGAATGAGGTGCAGCGGATGGTCATCGCTCGCCATCTCGGTCTGTAGCGCGCTCGCCCTGGCGGGCACGGCGGCGGCGCACGTCGTCGCGACGCCGACGTTCCTGCCCAGCGGCAGCTCCGAGTCGATCACGTTCGCGGCACCCAACGAGCGCGACGACCCCATGACCGGCTTCGCGCTGACGGTCCCCGCCGGGCTCGAGATCGAGCATGCGCACCCCGTCGACGGCTGGGTCGAGTCGCAGGAAGGCTCGACAGCGACGTGGACGAACGGTGTGCTCGAGCCCAACGCCGAGATCGGCTTCGGGATGTCGCTGAAGGCAGACGCTGACCCCGGCCTCGTCACGGTTCAGGCGGAGCAGCGCTACGAGGACGGAAGCGTCGTTTCCTGGCCCGTCGTCCTCACGATCACGCCGGCCGAGGAGAGCCCGTCGCAGAACCTCGCGCTGGCCGGCATCGTCGCGCTCATCGGCGTGCTCGCGGTCGTCGCAATCGGGATGATCGCCTGGCGCCGCCGCTCGAGCGACGCACTTCAAGAGAAATAGCGGGGCTCGCTGGTACGGTCGGGCGCGGCCATGATCTTCACGCAGTTCGTCGACGACGCGCTCGGGTGTGCCTCGTACCTCGTCGGCGACCCGGGCACCGGCGAGGCTGTCGTGGTCGACCCGGCGTTCGCGATCGAGCAGTACCTCGAGGAGGCCGCGCGGCGTGAGGTGCGCATCGTCCGCGTCATCGAGACGCACACGCACGCCGACCACCTCTCAGGCCATGGACGTCTTGCGCTCGAGCACGGCGTTCCGGTCAGCATCCACCCGGCCGCCGACGCCGAGTACCCGCACGATCCATGGGAGGACGGGGCCGAGATCGCGCTCGGGGACATCGTCCTGCGCTGTATCCACACGCCCGGCCACCGACCGGAGCACTGCTGCGTCGCGGTCAGCGACCTCACGCGCGGGCCCGATCCGTGGATCGTGCTCACCGGCGACTCGCTGTTCGTCGGCGACGCGGCACGGCCGGACCTCGCGGTAGAGGCACGCGAGGGGGCCGAGGGGCTCTTCCACTCGCTGCGACGCCTCGTCGAGCTCGGCGACGGCGTCGAGGTCTATCCCGGCCATGTCGCTGGATCGCTGTGCGGGAAGGCGATGAGCTCGAAGGCGTCGACGACGATCGGCTTCGAGCGGCGGTTCAATCCAGCCCTCGCGCACGACGACATCGCGCTCTTCGTCGCCGAGTCCGCCGGGATCTCGGCGCCGCGACCTCCGAACATGGAACACATCGTGGAACTGAACCGTGGGCCGTTCGTCGGTGCCCAGCCCGAGCCAGTGGAGCTCGCTGCACCACCGGAAGGAGCACAGATCCTCGACGCGCGGGACATTTCGGCATTCGCCGCCGGCCACCACGCAGGCGCTCTCAACGTCCCCGTCTCCGGAACGAGGTTCTCGACGAAGGCAGCGTTCGTCCTCGACTCCGCCCCCACGGTCGTCGTCGCGACCGACGAAGCCGAAGCTGCCGAAGCCATACGCGGACTTCACTCCGTCGGCCTTCTCGACATCGTCGGGTACGTCCTCGGAGGTGGCCCCGAGCGACTCGAGCTCGTCTCCATCGGCGAGCTCGACGCGCTCCTCGAGCAGGGCGCTGAACTCATCGACGTCCGCGAGAAGGACGAGCGCGACTCGGGCTACATCGCCGGCAGCCGCAACATCCCGTACCGCCTGCTCGCGCTCGGCGAGACCGACCTGCCTCGCGACAGGACGATCGTCACGATCTGCGAAACGGGGCCGCGTGCAGCGATCGCAGCGAGCATTCTCGCGTCCCACGGCTTCGACGCGCATCCGGTGGTCGACGGCGGGATCGACTCCTGGGTTGCCGCCGGCAAACCGACGGTCGAGTTCCGCCGCTGCGGCAGTTAGCTCGCGGCGGCGAAGACCTCGTCCGCCTCGCGTAGATACGCGATCGCGCCGACGCTCTCCCAAAACGCTCGAGCTCTCTCGAGCTCCTCGGCCGCCTCGACCTGACGCCCCGCGGCAGCAAGCTCCCGCGCCGTCAGAAGCCGCAACTCAGCCTGGAGCGGCTGCTCTCCCGTCGTGGCGAGGATGTCGGCGGCCGTCGCGAAGCGACCCTCCGCAACGGCTGCGCACAGGTCGCGCCACGGCCCCGGCGTCAGCCGATCCACCACCACACTCGACTCGGCCGCACGACCTGCCTCACCAAGCTCGAGGGCGAGCTCGGCATGCCAGCGCGCTGGATCGCCCACCGATTCGTGGGCACGCAGACCGTCCATGAGCTCGACCAGTGTCGTATCGGCCTCGGCGATGCGGCCAAGCCTCCGGAAGAACCTGACCTGGAGGACCAGGTCCGGCCAGATCTGCACGCTGCCCGAGCGTCTCATGTGCGCGAGCACTTCCTGGATCTCCTCCATGGCTTCCGCTGGACGATCCCGAGCCTCGAGGATGCATGCAAGTGGAAGCCGGCTGAGGATCTGCGCGTGCCGCGTCGCTTCGGGCGCATCGTCGAAGACGCCGACGAGGGCGAGCGCCTCGTCCCACTTGCCGACGAGGTACGCGGACATAACGAGATTCGATCTCGTGAACCACGTGCTCTGGACGTCACCGATCTCCGTCGCGTACTCGACCGCCTCCGCAGTCTGATCGTACGACCGGCGTAGGTCGCCGATGACGTCGTACGCCCACCCCAGGTTCGTCATCGCGCGCCCGGCGACCGTTCCTCTGCGCCCGACGAGCTCGAGCGCAGCCTCGAGATCGGCGATGCCTCCCGTGTCACCGAGCGACACGAGTGAGCAGCCGAGCGTCACGAGTGAGTGGGCCTCGGTCTCGACGTCACCGACATCCCGCGCGAGCTCCACGGCCAACGTGGCAAGCTCCTTCGCGGTCTCGGGCTGGAAGGAGATCGCTGCCCTTCTCGCGCGCTCGGAGACGACGAGCGCCTTCGCCCGTGACGGCGGCCTCCCGTCGACGAGCGCCGCACCGCGATCGAGCCACGTATCGACGTCACCGCCGAGCGCGTGCCATGCGTGTCGGCTGGCTATCACTGCAGCCTCGGCCGCTCGCTCGGGATCGCCGGCGCGCTCGAACGCCTCCACCGCGCGCGGAAGCTCGTCGCTGCTCCGGCCGACATAACCGAACGTCGTGCCGGCCGCCAGGAGCAGCCTCGGCGATGGTTCCTCTCCGTCAGGGAGGAGCGCGATTGCCTGGTCGAAGAAGATCGTGGCCGCTGGATACGCGCTCAACAGGAGGGCCCTCTCTCCCGCCTCCAGCGAGGCGCCCGACGCGCGTTCGTGGAGCACGGAGTCGTCCTCACCCGCCGCGCGGAAGAGCTCGATCGCGGTCACGTAGTGATGCGCCAGCGTGGCTGCGCGATCCTCCGAGCGATCCTCGGGAAGCGACTCGATCCACTCCGCTGCGGCGACGTGCCGTGCCGCTCGCCCTACGCGCGGAATCTGTCCGTACACGGCATCTCGCACGAGCGCGTGTTGGAACACGTGCTGCGATGCGCCGGCGACGGCCGACCGCAGCTCGCGGCGGATGAACTCCTTGCGCTCGAGGGACCGGAGGGCCTCCTGCACCTGCCACGGCGCCACCTCACCGACAGCGCCCAGCGCGTCCGACCAGAAGACCTTTCCGAGCACCGAGGCCTGCTGCAGCAAATCCTTCTCGTCGGCGGTGAGGAGATCGATCCGCGCAGTGACGATGCCCTGTACGGACTCGGGGAGTCGACCGTCGATGCTGCCTCCCGCCTCGAGCATCCGCACGAACTCCTCTGCGTAGAGAGGGTTCCCGGCTGCCCGCGCGACGAGCTCGGCCTGCGTCTCGGCGTCGATCACCGACCGCGCGAGGAGCGCAAGAACGAGGCGGGCCGTGTCGTCGTCGCCGAGCGGTACGAGCGAGACGGTGGCCGCGTTCCGCTTTCCTCCACCCCAGCCGGGGCGTCGTTCGAGCAGCTCGGGCCGCGCCGTACAGACGACGAGGAGCGGCACGTTGTCGACCCAGTCGACGAGGCCGTCGATGAAGTCGTGCAGCCCGTCGTCGGCCCAGTGGAGATCCTCGAACACGAGGACAGTCGGCCCGCCGAGCGCGAGCGCCTCGACGAAACGGCGCCACGCGGCGAACGCCTCGCCTCGACGATCGCCGGCCGTCGGGTCGTCGCTGGCAAGGCCGACGAGCGGGCGCAGGTGCCGCTCCACCCAGATTCGCTCACCCTCGTCCCCCAGGATGTCGAGTGCCTCGTGGAGTTTCGTCTCCGTGACCTGAGCGGAGTCGGACTCGAGGATCCCGGCCTGCGCCTTCACGATCTCACCGAGCGCCCAGTACGAGGCGCCCTCTCCGTACGGCAGCGAGCGTCCTTGGCGCCATGTGATGAGCTCCTCGTCGGCGTCGACGACGCGTCCGAGCTCGTAGAGAAGCCTGCTCTTCCCCATCCCCGGCACGCCGACGAGCGTCACGAGCTGCGTCGAGCGATCGCCGCGCGTCCGCTGGAGTGCGTCCACGAGGAGGTCGAGCTCGCGATCCCGCCCCACGAGGGATGCGCGGCCCGCTCCGCCGATGTCCACGCCGAGCCGCGATCGGGCCTCGACGGCCTCCCACACGTGGACGGGCTCGGCCTTGCCCTTCGCCTCGACCGGGTCGGAGTCGCGGTAGACGATCTCGCGCTCGGTGGCCCTGAACGTCTGCTCGCCGACGAGGATCCCGTCGATCGGAGCCGCCGACTGGATACGAGCCGCGGTGTTGATGACGTCGCCCGCCACCATCGCCTCGCCCTCGCCCGGTGCTGCGTCGAGCGAGACGAGCGCTTCGCCCGTGTTCACGGCGACGCGGACGTGAAGATCGCGGCCTGGCTCCTCGTCGTTCAAGCGCGCGACGGCGTCCCGCACAGCGAGGGCCGCGCGCACGGCGCGCTCCGGGTCGTCTTCGTGCGCGACGGGTGCGCCGAACACGGCGACGACAGCATCGCCGATGAACTTCTCGACCGTGCCGCCGAAGGCTTCGAGCTGGTCGCGCGCGCCTTCGTGGTAGACGCGCAGGAGTGCCCGGACGTCCTCGGGATCGCTCGTCTCCGCCCGCGCGGTCGAACCGACGAGGTCGACGAAGACGACGGATACGACCTTCCGCTCCTCCCGACGATCTGCGGGCGCTGCGTTCATAGCAGCACCGCACTCCGAGCAGAACTTCGCCCCGTCGGCGTTGGCGAAACCACACGCTGTACATGCCGTCATCGCTGCGAGTCTAAGCCGCCTGCGCAAGCGGGCCGCCTATCTCAGACGCTGCGGTAGCTAAGCCTTCGCTGCCAGCGGCCGCGTGGCAGCGGCGGGCGCGGAAGCTCCACGAGCTCCTGTGCCAAAGCGGATTGGCGGGAGTCGTCGCGGAGCACACCCGCCCAGATGCTGTCGTCCTGGTTCTCTCCGAGCGCCCGGATCCAGTGCGCCCGCCGCGGGATCATGACGAGCGGAACGAACCGCTCCCGGGCAGTTCGTGCGAACAAGAGGTCGACCATGTTGACGTCGCTCCACTCGCGAACGTCGAAGCGCAAGGTCGAGGTTTTGAACGCCAACGTGCCCGTGCCCAGAATGTCGACGCCCTGCGTGCGACGCTGCTCAGACCGATAGTGCAGGAACTTCGTGTCTCGCCCGTACGACGCCGGCGGCGGCCTCAGAACCCCAGCGTGGACGCCCACGGCAGCCTTGTCTGACAGACGGTCGAGGTGTGTCTGCAGCGTTTCGCAGTAGTCATGCGGATAGTCGATGTCGTCGCCCACCGGAAAGAACGTGCACGGCTCCTCGTCCAATGCGAGCCCGATCAGCTGCCCGTTCGATCGAAGATCTCCGACGTCCTGAGAACGCACCACGTTGATCTTTTCGTGCCCGGCGTAAGCCGGAACAGACTCGAAGCGATCGAGGAACAGCCAGAGTCGCGACACTTGAGGCAAGATCGACGCGAGGACCAACGGCGCGGTCTCGATACGAGACGGCATCGTCGCCATGCCCGCAACACGCGGCAGCGTCACTGCGCGGGAACGGCGACGAGGCTCTCGATGACGCGATCGACGTCCGCTTGCGGATGACCGCGCGGGAGAGACGGCGCCAGGTCGCGGGCGAGGGCCTGAAGCTCGGTGCGAGTCTCGTCGGGAGTCCCGCCCTCGACGCCGACCACGGGCACGTCCGGCGTGATCGTTGCGAAGAGTGATCGCAGGCTCACCGGGAGCGATGTGAACCGCTCCCGCGGGACGACCACGACCGCGGTTCGCATCGACCGATCCTACTTCGGTGGGCCGACCCGCTCGACGGTGTAGCCCGCGTCGCGCATGGCGCCGAGAAGCTCCTGACAGTGCCCCTCGTCGCGCGTCGACACGACGAGCTCGATCTCCGTCTGCAGAGCGCTCGTCGTTCGCCCCTCGCGGTGGTGATCGACCGAGACGACGTTTCCGCGGCCGCGCGCGATCAGGTCGAGGACGCTCCGGAGCTCGCCGGGACGATCCGGGATCAGCAGGCGGATAGCGAGGAAGCGCCCCGCCTCCGTCAGTCCGTGCCGGAGCACGGAGATGAGCGTCGTCGCATCGATGTTCCCGCCCGAGAGCACGACGGCAACGGATCCCGAGCCGGGCACGCGACCCGCGAGCAGAGCTGCGAGCCCCACCGCCCCTGCGCCCTCGACGAGGAGCTTCGTCCGCTCGACGCAGAGAACGAGCGCCTCGGAGATCTCCTCGTCCGAGACCGACACGGTGTCGTCGAGAACGTGCTCGAGAATCGACGACGGGAGCTCACCGGGGTGCTTGACTGCGATCCCGTCGGCGATCGTGTACCCCGGCTGACAGATCACGCCGATCGTGCGAACCGACGGATGTCGCTCCTTCACTGCGAGCGCGATCCCCGCTGCGAGCCCGCCGCCGCCGATCGGGATCAGCACCGTCTCGGCCTCGGGTGCCTGCTCGGCGAGCTCGAGGCCGATGGTGCCCTGCCCGGCGATGACCCGCTCGTCCTCGAATGCATGCACGAGCGTCGCCCCTGTCCGCTCGACGTGGGCGACCGCAGCCGCGACCGCCTCCTCGAATCCTTCGCCCGTGAGCTCGGTCGCGCCGCCGTACGCGCGCGTCGCCTCGACCTTCGCCATCGGCGCGTCCTGGGGCATGAAGATCGTCGCGGGAATCCCCGCCTCGCGTGCAGCCCACGCGACGGCCTGGCCGTGATTGCCGGCGCTGGCAGCGACGACACCGGCGCGCCGCTCCGCCTCGCCGAGAGTCGCGATCGTGTTGTACGCGCCGCGGATCTTGAACGAGCCGGTGCGCTGGAGGTTCTCCGCCTTGAGGAAGACCTTTCGCCCGGCGAGCTTCGAGAACGTCTCCGTCGGGTAGAGCGGCGTCTCGCGTGCGACGCCGGCAAGGCGCTCGCGGGCAGCTTCGACGTCAGCGATCGTCGGCACCGAGCTCGAACACCTCCTCCATGATCTCGCGGACGGCGCTCAACGGATCGAGCTCGCGGCTCTCGACTCGCTCGAGGACCTGCCGAAGGCCGGGACTCCCTGCGACCGCGGCACGGAGATGCGCGTTCGCGCGGCTGGACGCGACGGCGAACACCTCTGCAGCGAGGTTCTTCCGGCGTCGCTCCTCCAGCCGACCGTCACGTGCCAGAGCCGCCCGATGCTCCTCGATCGCCGTCAGGAGCTCGGGCACGTTCTCGCCGTTCAGCGCCTCCGTCAACAGGATGGGCGGTCGCAGCTCCGGCTCCGCGAGCGCGACGATCGAGCGCACCTCGTTCAGCATCGTCTTGGCGGCCGGGTGATCCATCTTGTTGATCGCGATGACGTCGGGGATCTCCATGATCCCGGCCTTGAGTGCCTGCACCGAGTCGCCGGAGCCCGGCATGAGGACGAGGAGCACCGTGTCCGCGATCCCGGTGACCTCGACCTCGCTCTGTCCTGCGCCGACGGTCTCGACGAAGACGACGTCCTTTCCGGCGGCGTCGAGGAGGAGGACGGCCTGGAGCGCCGCCTCGGCGAGTCCGCCGAGATGCCCACGCGTGCCCATCGAGCGGATGTAGACGCCGGGGTCGAGAAAGTGCTCGGCGAGCCGGATTCGGTCGCCGAGCAGCGCACCGTGCGAAAAGGGACTCGACGGATCCACCGAGACGACGCCGACCGTCCGCTCGCTCGCCCGCACGAGCCCGACGAGTGCGCCGATGAGAGTCGACTTCCCGACACCGGGCGGGCCGGTCACACCGACGATCGCCGCGCGCCCGGTGCCCGGATAGAGCTCCCGCACGAGCGGATATGCGAGCCGATCGCCGTCCTCGACGAGCGAGATCGCTCGCGCGAGTGCGCGACGGTCGCCGGCACGAACGCCCGCGACGAGCTCCTCGAGCGTCAGCTCCTTGCGCGCCACGGGCGGACTCTATTTGCGCGCTTCGAGCTCCCGGCGAGCTTCGATCTCCTCCAGGAGCGTCGCGAGGCGCTCGAGCGGAGGCCCGCGCACACCGTTCTCCGCACCGTCGGGCTCGCCCGGTGTCGCGTGCCCGTTCCCCAGCGCAGCGACCGCCGACTCGGAGCTCGCCTCGATCGCGTCCTGCTCGTCCGCGACCGAGACGGGAAGCCAGCGCGTCATCAGGAGGGCGACGACCGCGGCGAAGAGGTACACCGCGCCCGCGGCGATCCACACGTCACGCGCGCCGTAGAGATCCGTGAGCACGCCGGCGGCAGCCATCGCCAGACCGAGCACGGCGTAGTTCGAGCTCATGATCGTCGCGAGAGCGCGGCCGCGGTACTGATCGGGGGCGCCCCTCTGCACCAACAGCCTGTTGCACACGATGACCGCGCCGTTCCCGGCGGCGCCGCCGATGACGAAGACGACGGCAAACCAGATGCTCGGACTGAGCGCGGCCGCGCCCCAGCCCACGCCCATGAGCGCGATGGAGCCGATGTAGTGACGCCGCAGCCCGACCTTGCCGAGCGCCGGGGCGCTGAGGAAGCTTCCGAGCGCGAGCCCGACGCCGCTCGCGGCAACGAGCGCGCCGAATCCCAGGTCTCCAGCGTCGAGTGAGTCCTTTGCGAATGCGATCTCGGCGACGTTGATCGCCGCCGAGCCGATGAGCGCGACGTTCCAGACGACGAGCACCGTTCGCAGCGGCTTCGCCGTGACGACCAGCTTGAGGCCGTCGGCGACATCGCGCCAGTGACCCCGGGTGAGCGGATCCTTCGAGCGGAGCTTGCCCTCCGGGATCCGCGCGAGGAGCGCGACGGAGACGAGGAATGTGACCGCGTTCACGGCGTACGGCACGGACGGTCCCCACACCGTGAGCATGAGGCCGCCGACGATCGGGCCGATCATCCACGCGAGCGTCTCGACGGTGACGACGAGCGAGTTCGCGTTGACGAGCTCCTCCTCCGGGACGAGGTTCGGGATCGCGGCGTTCGCCGCGGGGATGAAGAACCCGGTCGCGACGCCCGAGATCGCAGCGAGCCCGATGATCGTGCTCGGGCTGTCCACGAACGGCAGCGCTGCGAAGACGCCGAACCGTGCGAGGTCCGACGCGATCAGCAGCCGACGGCGTGAGAGGCGGTCGACGAGCGGGCCGAGGAGCAGCCCGATCGCGACGATCGGCAGGAAGTCGGCGATGAGGAGCGCCGCGACCCAGACGCCCGATTCCGTCTGGTCGTAGATCTGGACGGTGAGCGCGATCGCGGCGAGATACGTGCCGAAGCTCGATCCGGCCGTGGCCAGGAACAGGTACCCGAACGAGGGTGACCGGCGAAGGAGGCCGAGACGGCTAGTGCTCTCCACGTCCGCCGATGACGCTACCACCCCATCCCGACTCCGACTACGGCCGTTTGGGGCGTGTCCCAATCCGACATGTGCGAAGAGTTCGGTGCCGCGCAGGCTGTGCCTGCCGCGCTAGGAAGCCCCGCGGATCGCCACCCTCGTGCGCTCTACGGCTCGTACGCGAGGTTCTGGCGCAGCCAGCGCTCGGCGTCGGCGATGTCGATGCCCTTCCGGTCGGCGTAGTCGGCGACCTGGTCGCGCCCGACGCGACCGATGGAGAAGTACCGCGCCTGCGGGTGCCCGATGTACAGGCCGCTGACGCTCGCGGCGGGGGTCATCGCGAACGACTCCGTGAGGGCGATTCCCGCCTGCTCGGCGCCGAGGATGTCGAAGAGTCGCTGCTTCTCCGAGTGATCTGGACACGCGGGGTACCCGAACGCAGGACGGATCCCGCGGAACCGCTCCCCGACCCGCTCCTCGATCGTCAGTGACTCCTCCGGCGCGTACCACTCGCGGCGCGCGATCTCGTGGAGTCGCTCGGCAAATGCCTCGGCCAGACGATCGGCGAGCGCGCGCACCATGATCGCGCGGTAGTCGTCGTTGTCGGCAGCGAAGCCGTCTGCGAGGTGTTCGGCACCGTGGATACCGACGGCGAACGCACCGACGTGATCGAGGAGACCTGCCTCGACGGGCGCGACATAGTCGGCGAGCGACCGGTTCGGCCTGGAGTCGGCGTGATCGGCCTGCTGCCGGAGCATCGGGAAGCGAACGCCGCCGTCGAGCACGAGATCGTCGCCCTCCGCGTGCGCAGCCCAGAAGCCGTACACGCCTCGCGCTTGGAGCGAGCCGTCGGCGGCGATCGCGTCCAGCAGCTCGTTCGCGCCGGCGAAGAGATCGCGGGCGACCTCGCCCTTCTCCGGATCCTCGAGGATCGCCGGGAAGCGGCCCTTGAGCTCCCAGGCGTGGAAGAAGAACGTCCAGTCGACGTACTCGCGCAAGCGTCGCGACGCTCTCCTCGAGAGCACGAACGCCCGTGAAAGCAGGGACCGCGAGGTCGTCCGCGTGCCAGTCGATCGGCGTCCTCCGTGTCCGCGCTTCCCGCAACGGGAGCAACGGGTTGCGTCCCTTCTCGGCATGGAGTGCGCGAAGTCGATCCTGGTCGGCTCGGTTGTCGGCATCGAGGCGCGCGCGTCGATCGACGTCCAGCAGGTCGGCGACGACACCGACCACGCGCGACGCGTCGAGCACGTGAACTGTCGGCTGGCCGTACTCGGGCGCGATCCGGACCGCCGTATGCTGCTTCGACGTCGTCGCGCCGCCGACCAGCAACGGGAGCTCGATCCCGCGCCGTTCCATCTCCTTCGCGACCGAGACCATCTCGTCGAGCGACGGCGTGATGAGTCCGGAGAGCCCGACGATGTCGCAGTCCTGCTCGAGCGCGACGTCGAGGATTCTGTCCGCCGGGACCATCACGCCGAGATCGATCACGTCGTAGCCGTTGCAGCCGAGAACGACGCCGACGATGTTCTTGCCGATGTCGTGGACGTCGCCCTTGACGGTGGCCATCACGATGCGTGCCGCCGATGAGCGCTCGGTCTTCTCCGCCTCCATGTACGGCTCGAGGTACGCGACGGCGCGCTTCATCGCGCGTGCGCTCTTCACGACCTGCGGCAGGAACATCTTCCCCGCGCCGAAGAGGTCGCCGACGATCTTCATCCCGTCCATGAGCGGTCCCTCGATGACGTCGAGCGGCCTGGCCGCTGCGCTCCGGGCCTCCTCCGTGTCCTCTTCGATGAAGTCGACCATGCCGTGGACGAGCGCATGCGCGAGGCGATCCGCCACGGGCGCCTCGCGCCACGACAGATCGAGCTTGCGCTCGGTTGCTCCACCGGTCACGGTCCCGGCGTACTCGACGAGGCGCTCGGTCGCGTCGTCGCGCCGGTCGAAGAGGACGTCCTCGACCCGTTCGAGCAGGTCGGGCTCGATGTCCTCGTAGACGGCGAGCTGGCCCGCATTGACGATGCCCATGTCGAGGCCCGCACGGATCGCGTGGTAGAGGAACGAGGCGTGCATCGCCTCGCGAACGGCGTCGTTGCCGCGGAACGCGAAGGAGAGGTTCGAGATCCCACCCGACACGAGCGCGCCCGGGCAGCGCTCCTTGAGCAGCGGGATCGCGTCGATGAACGCCTTCGCGAAGGCTGCGTGCTCCTCGATCCCGGTCGCGACGGCGAGGATGTTCGGATCGAGGACGACGTCCTCCGGCGCAAAGCCGGCACGGGTCACGAGCAGGTCGTACGCCCGACCGAGAATCTCGACCTTGCGCTCGACGGTCTCGGCCTGGCCGCGCTCGTCGAACGCCATCACGACGACTGCGGCGCCGAAGCCACGAACGATCCGCGCCTGCTCGAGAAACGGCTCCTCCCCCTCCTTGAGCGAGATCGAGTTCACGACACCCTTGCCCTGGAGACAGCGGAGCCCGGCTTCGAGCGCCCCGAAGCGCGAGCTGTCGACCATGATCGGAAGGCGCGCCGCCTCGGGCTCGGTCGCGAGCAGGTTGAGGAACGTCGTCATCGCCTCCTCGGCGTCCAGGAGGTCGGCGTCCATGTTCACGTCGAGGAGGTTCGCCCCGCCGCGCACCTGCTCGAGCGCCACGGCGACGGCGCCCTGGAAGTCGTTCGCCTCGATCAGCAGCCTGAAGCGCGCGGATCCGGTCACGTTCGTCCGCTCGCCGACGACGACGAACCCCGTGTCGGGCCCGATGACGAACGGCTCGAGCCCGGAGAAGCGCGGCAGACGCGACCGCTCGGGAACGCGACGCGGCGGCAGCCCCTCGACGGCCCGTGCGATCGCGTGCGTGTGCTCCGGCGTCGTGCCGCAGCAGCCGCCGACGAGGTTGACGAGACCGTCCTCCGCGAAGGCGCGGAGATAGCGGCTCGTGTCGGCTGCCTGCTCGTCGTGCAGCCCGAGGGCGTTCGGCAGCCCGGCGTTGGGATGGCACGAGACATAGGTCGACGCGACGCCCGCGAGGCCTTCGAGAAACGGGCGCATCTCGGTTGCGCCGAGCGAGCAGTTGACGCCGACGATGAAGGGCTCGGCGTGCTCGACCGAGATCCAGAACGCGTCCGACGTCTGTCCGGAGAGGTTGCGCCCGCTCTTGTCGATCGCCGTGAAGGACAGCCAGAGCGGGAGCTCCGGCACCGCTTCGCGGGCAGCGACGATCGCCGCCTTCGCGTTGAGCGTGTCGAAGATCGTCTCGATCAGGAGCAGGTCGACGCCGCCGTCTCGCAGCGCGCGCATCTGCTCCTCGTAGGCCGCTTGCACCTGCGCGAAGGTCACGGCGCGGTAGGCGGGGTCGTCGACCTTCGGCGAGAGCGAGAGCGTCACGTTGAGCGGGCCGACCGAGCCCGCGACGAAGCGCGGCCTCTCGGGCGTCTGCGCCGTCCAGCGGTCGGCGGCGGCGCGCGCGAGCCGCGCGCCCTCGAGGCTCATCTCCGCCGCGGCGCCCTGGAGCGCGTAGTCCGCCTGCCCGATCGAGGTCGCCGTGAACGTGTTCGTCGTCGCGATGTCCGCACCGGCCGCGAAGTACGCGTCGTGGATCTCGGAGACGATCTCCGGCGCCGTCAGGTTCAGGATGTCCGGGTCGCCCTTGACGTCGTGCGTGTGCGACGCGAAGCGCTCGCCGCGGTACTCCTCCTCGGAGAGCTCGCGCCGGTGGATGAGCACGCCCCAGGCCCCGTCGAGCACGAGGATCCGCTCGGCGAGAAGCTCACGAAGTCGTGTCTCGGTGTTCATGCGTTGTCCGATGCGGAGCCGATAGATCGCCGAAGCCGGGCTTGTCCCGGCGGGAGGCACGCGTCGGCGGGGCCGTCGCTCGCAAGAAGGAGGGGGCACGTGGGGGAACCATGGGTTCCCCCACGATCGACGAGGATCCGCTCGGCGAGGAGCTGCTGGAGATGTTCGCGGATGTCCTTCACGAATTCGACTCCGCCTAGAGGGTCGGGAGCCGGAAGGCTCTCGCGCTTTAGGCGTTTGGTAACCCGGTCGCCAAGCTGCCGTTCAAAGCTCTCCGGGGCTGTCTCAGGCTAGCGAATACGCCTCGAGGCGCAAGAGTCCTGCGCTTCAGCCGGTCGTCCGACCGCTCACCGAGAGCTGATTCTCGGCGTGCTTGATGCGCTGCTCGAGCTGCCAACGATCTGCGGTGGACTCGCCCGCCTCGACCTTCTCGAGCTCTGCCTTCGCGGCATCCAGCTGCATGCTCGCCCGCGCGTCGTCGATCTCCTTCACGCTCACGGCGTCGTCGACGAGCGCGAGCGCCCGATCGAGCTCGACCTTGAAGAAGCCGGGTCCGGTCGCGAACTCGAGTACCTCGGTCGGGCTGAGATGAATGCGCGTCGAGCCGGCCTTCAGTGTCGCGACGAGCGGCGCATGCCGCGCGAGGACCCCGATCTCACCCGCTGCGCCGGGCACGACGATCATCTCGGCCTCGCCGTCGAACGCCGCGCCGTCGGGTGTGACGAGCGAGACGTCGAACTTCGGGTGCGACTCGGCCACGGCGGGTTACGCCGCGACCGCTTCGGCAGCGCGCGCCTTCTCGACCGCGTCGTCGATCGTGCCCACCATGTAGAAGGCCGACTCGGGGAGATCGTCGTGCTCGCCCTCGATGATCGCGCGGAAGCTCCGAATCGTGTCCTCGAGCTTCACGTACTTGCCCGGCGTGCCCGTGAACTGCTCGGCGACGAAGTTCGGCTGGGACAGGAACCGCTCGATGCGGCGTGCACGCGCGACGACGACCTTGTCCTCGTCGGTGAGCTCGTCCATGCCGAGGATCGCGATGATGTCCTGCAGGTCCGCGTAGCGCTGGAGGATCTGCTGTACGAGCGTCGCGACCTCGTAGTGCTCGTCCGAGACGATGCCGGGCTGCAGCGCACGCGAGTTCGACTTGAGCGGGTCGACCGCCGGATAGATCCCCTTCTCGACGATCGAGCGCTCCAGCACCGTGGTGGAGTCGAGGTGCGCGAACGTGTTCGCCGGCGCGGGGTCGGTGAGGTCGTCCGCGGGGACGTAGATCGCCTGCACCGATGTCACGGAGCCCGTCAGCGTCGACGTGATGCGCTCCTGAAGCTGCCCCATCTCCGTCGCGAGGGTCGGCTGATAGCCGACGGCGCTCGGCATGCGGCCGAGAAGCGCCGAGACCTCCGAACCTGCCTGGACGAAGCGGAAGATGTTGTCGACGAAGAACAGGACGTCCTGGCCACCCTGGTCGCGGAAGTACTCCGCCATCGTCAGCCCGGACAGGGCGACGCGCAGACGCGCGCCCGGTGGCTCGTTCATCTGCCCGTACACCAGCGCGACCTTGTCGAGCACGCCGGACTCCGTCATCTCGAGCAGGAGGTCGTTGCCTTCGCGCGTGCGCTCGCCCACGCCTGCGAAGACCGAAACACCGCCGTGCTGCTGCGCGACGTTGTGGATGAGCTCCTGGATGAGGACGGTCTTGCCGACGCCGGCGCCACCGAAGAGGCCGATCTTGCCGCCCTTCACATACGGGGCGATGAGGTCGATGACCTTGATGCCCGTCTCGAACGTCTCGATCTTCGGCGAGAGGTCGCGGAACGCGGGCGGATCGCGATGGATCGACCAGCGCTCGACGTCCGCCGGAATCGGACCGAGCTCGTCGATCGGATCGCCGATGACGTTCCAGAGCCGCCCGAGCGTGGACGAGCCGACCGGAACCGAGATCGGCTTGCCGGTGTCGACGCAGACGGCGCCGCGCGAGAGACCGTCCGTCGAGTCCATCGCGACCGCGCGAACCCGGTCGTCTCCGAGGTGCTGCTGCACCTCTGCGACGAGGATGCGCGACGTATCTGCGCCGGCGATCTCGATCTCGATCGCCGTGTAGATCTCGGGAAGCTGGTCCGGGAAGACGGCGTCGATGACGACGCCCTTGATCTCGATGATCCGGCCCGTGTTCGTGCGATCTGATCCGTTCTCGGACATGGTTCTCCTGAGGCGAAGGACGAGGGCGACCGACGACGGCCAGCCGCGGCGAGTCTAGCGAAGCGCGCCCGCGAAACGCCGGACTACTGGTTGCTCTTGCGCTGCAGGATCGAGACCTGGATCCCCTTGCCTGCAAGACCTGCGAGCGCCTTGTTCGCCTCATCCCAGCTGTCGAAGCTGAGGCCTTGCAGTCCGGCGTCGGTGAGCAGTGTTTCGAACCCGGGCACGCGTGCCTGGTCTGCCGTCGCCTGGATGTCGACGGAGAGCTGGCGGAACGCCGTCACGAGATCGCCGGCTTCCGGCTGGTAGTCGGCGGGCGCCCCCGTATCCTCGAGCTCGTCGGCCGCCTTGCCGATCACGACCGCCGCTTCGTCCATGCGGGTGAGAAGCTCGTCGAGCGACTGTGCGCGCGTAATGCGCCCGAGGACGAAGTCGACCCGGTTGCGGTTGAGGACGACGGCATCACCGAACTCCTCGGCCGACGGCTCGCTACTCCCGCCGCAGGCCGACGCGGAGACGGCGAGGCCCAGCGCGAGGAGCAGCACGAGGAGGAGTCGGAAGGCAGTCACCGCGAGAGATGGTCGCGTGCTCAGAGAACGGAGCCGGGCGGCGGAAGCGGCCGGCCGGGCCTGACCACGCGGAGAATCGCCTGCTCCTGCTCGAGAACACGCACCGGCGGAGTGAGAGACGGACGACCGTCGAAGCGCGCGAGCGATCCGGTCTCGGAGCGGGTCGACACGGCGAGCTGCGTCCCGAGCCCCAGCGCGGCGAGTGCGAATGCCGCGGCGACACCCGTCTGAAGACGAACGGTCGTGAGCTCGCGGCGACGGCGAACCACGACCGGCCGCTGCATGACGGCGTGCGGTGCGCTTCGGATTCGCTCGGTCGCGTCTCGAACATCGGACGCGTACGCAGCGCACAGCGCGCAGCGCTCGAGATGCGCGCTCAGCATGCGCTGCTCGAGCTGCGAGAGCTCGCCGTCCAACTCGAGCGACACTTGCTCGCGCACTCGAGCGCACACTGTCAGCGGATGTGCCGCGCTCATGTTCCTTGAGACGTCACATAACGTGACGAGTTAGCGCTCACGCCGGTGCGGTGTCGGATGCGAGCTTCTCGGCAGCACGCTTCGCCTCGTACGCGGCCTGCCGCACCCGCGCCTGCTCGGCGAGATCGAGCGGGCTCAGCACCTCTGCGAAGTGGCACGCCACCGGATGCTTGCCCCCTGCACGCGGAACGAGCTCCGGCTCCTCCTCCGAGCAGATCTCCTGCGCCTTCCAGCAGCGCGTGCGGAATCGGCATCCCGAGGGAGGGTTCGCGGGGCTCGGCACGTCGCCTTCCAGCACGATCCGCGCGCGCTTTCCGCGCTGTGTGGGGGACTCGATGGGCACCGCCGAGAGGAGCGCCTGCGTGTACGGATGCATGGGCGCCGCGTAGATCTGCTCGCGCGTCCCGATCTCGATGACCTTGCCGAGGTACATGACCGCGACGCGGTCGGAGACGTGCCGCACGACCGAGAGGTCGTGGGCGATGAAGAGATACGTGAGGCCGAACTGGCCCTGGAGCTCGTCGAGCAGGTTGACGACCTGCGCCTGGATCGAGACGTCGAGTGCGGAGACCGGCTCGTCGAGCACCATCAACCTCGGGTTGAGCGCCAGCGCGCGCGCGACGCCGATGCGCTGCCGCTGACCGCCGGAGAACTCGTGCGGGAAGCGATTCGCGTGCTCCGGCGACAGCCCGACCGTGCGCAGGAGCTCCTCGACCCTCCGTGCACCCTCGCCGCGGCGGTAGAGCCCGTGGATACGGAGGGGCTCGGCGACGATGTCGCGCACCGTCATGCGCGGGTTGAGCGACGCGTACGGATCCTGGAAGACGATCTGGATGTCACGCCGGACCGCCCGCATCTGCTTCCGCTTGTAGCCCGTGATGTCCTGACCGTCGAAGACGATCGTCCCGGACGTCGGCTCGAGCAGCTTCATGATCGTGCGGCCGAGCGTCGTCTTCCCACACCCGGACTCGCCGACGACGCCGAGCGTCTCGCCGGAGCGAACGTTCAACGTCACCCCGTCGACCGCACGGACCTGACCGACCGTCCGTCGGAAGAACCCGGCCTTGATCGGGAAGTGCTTGACGAGACTGTCGATGCGCAGGAGATCGTTGCCGTTCGAGGCTGCGGCAGACGACGTCGAATCGGCGACGGCCGTCTCGGTCGCGCTCATCGGGGATCCTCGCTGCCGGCCGCGATCGGCGAGCGCACCGCGGCGAGCTCCTCCGAGAAGTGGCACGCCGAGCGATGATCGGCGGCGGCATCGTCCGTCGCCCGCAGTGCCGGGATCTCCGTTCTGCATACAGCCCGGCCGTGCGAGTGGACGCAGCGCGGATGGAACGCGCATCCCGGCGGCGGACTGATGAGACTCGGCGGCTGACCGGGGATCGGCTCGAGCCGCTCCCTGTCGATGTCCACGCGAGCGAGCGAGTTCATGAGCCCGATCGTGTACGGGTGGCGCGGCGAGTCGAAGATGGTGTAGACATCGCCGATCTCGACGACCCGTCCCGCGTACATCACGACCACGCGATCGGCGAGCTCGGCGATGAGCCCGAGGTCGTGGGTGATGAGGATGATCGCCGCGTGGGTGTGCTCCTGAGCTGCCTTGATGACCTCGACGATCTGCGCCTGGATGGTCACGTCGAGCGCCGTCGTCGGCTCGTCGGCGATGAGGACGCTCGGATCGTTCGCCATCGCCATCGCGATCATCGCGCGCTGCCGCATCCCGCCCGAGAACTCGTGCGGGTACTGATCCACGCGCCGCTCGGCGAACGGAACACCGACGTTCTCGAGCAGCTCGATCGTCCGAGCGCGAGCAGCGTCCTCCTTCATGTCCGGGTGGTGCGTGAGGATGGCCTCCGAGATCTGGTCGCCGATCGTGAACACCGGATTCAGCGACGTCATCGGGTCCTGGAAGATCATCGCCATCTCGCCGCCGCGGAGCTCGCGGAGCTCCTTCTTGGGCATGGTCACGAGGTCCTGCCCCTTGTAGAGCGCCTGGCCCGACGTGATCCGACCGGGCGGCATCGGGATCAGACCGAGGACGGAAAGCATGGAGACGCTCTTCCCCGATCCCGACTCGCCGACGATCCCGAGCACCTCGCCGGGCTGCAGGTCGTAGCTCACACCGGTCACGGCACGAACGACGCCGTCCTCCGTGCCGAACTCGACCGTCAGATCGTTGATCGAGAGGATTGGCTCGGACACGGGGATCGGAGGACTAGGAGCGCGTTCGCCGCTGCGTCGGATCGAGCGCGTCACGCAGGCCGTCACCGACGAAGTTGATGCACAGCGCGATCAGGAGAATCGCGAGGCCGGGGAACGTGACGAGCCACCACAGCGAGAAGCCCTCGCTCTGGCCGTCCACGATGAGCTTGCCGAGAGCGGCATTCGGAGGCTGGATGCCGTAGCCGACGAAGGAGAGGAACGCCTCCGTCAGGATCGCGCCCGCGACGATGAGCGTCGTGAAGACGACGATCGGCCCGACACAGTTCGGAAGGATGTGACGCATGATGATCCGGATGTCGCTCGCGCCGGCCGCCTTGGCGGCCTCGACGAACTCCTTCTCGCGCAGCGAGAGGAAGAGCCCGCGAACAACGCGGGCGAGACCGACCCAGAAGAGGAACGCGAGGATGATCCCGATCTTCATCGGCTGGTAGATCGGGATCGTGATCGGACCCAGGCCGATCTCCGAATCGTCCGATCCGAGGTACACGGCGGCGGTGAGGAGCACGGCGACGCCGGGCAGCGTGAGGATGAGGTCGGTGAAGCGCATGAGCAGGTTGTCGGTGCGTCCGCCGTAGAACCCCGCGAGCGCGCCGATCGCAGTGCCGATGGCGGTCGCGACGATGGCGACGAAGAGGGCGACCCACAGCGACGTGCGGATGCCGTAGATGATGCGACTCAGGTAGTCGCGTCCGAGCTGATCGGTCCCGAAGATGTGCCCGCCCTCGAGTCGAGGTGACTTCGCGAGGCCGGTCGACGGGTCGATGTCGCTGAGGTCGATCTCGTCGAACCCGTAGGGCGCGATCTGCTTGGCGAAGAGCGCGAGCACTCCGAACAGCAGGAGGATCGCCAGGCTCACGACTGCGAGCCGGTGCCGCAAGAACCGCATGCGCGCATAGGACCACTGGCTGCGAGCCTTGAGCTCGACGCCCGCCTCGTGCGCGAGCTCGACGTCGGACGAGAGCGGAGCGGCACCGTCGGGAGCGACGACCCCCGCACCGGTCGGCGCCGTCGAGGCGACCATCCCGTGTGGTTGATGCGGATCAGTCATACCGAACGCGCGGATCGAGATAACCGTACGCGATGTCGGCCAGGAGGTTGAAGATGATGATCATCGTCGCCGTGATCATGAGCCACGCCATGATCGGATACGGGTCGTTCGCGCCGAGCGCGGTGATGAAGTAGAGGCCCATGCCGTCGAGCGAGAAGACCGTCTCGGTCGCGATCGCCCCACCGAGGAGTGCGCCGAAGTTGAGGGCGACGAGCGTGACGAGCGGGATGAGCGCGTTTCGGAACGCGTGCCGCATCGTGACCTTCTGCTCGGTGAGACCCTTGGCGCGAGCGGTGCGCACGTAGTCCGAGTTCACGACCTCGAGCATCGAGGCGCGCATGAAGCGCGAGTACGTGGCGATGCTGGCGACCATGAGGACGAGGATCGGAAGAACGAGGTGGTGCGCGCGGTCGATCCAGAAGCTGACCCCGGTCCCGGGATCGATGGAGCTCAGACTGGCCACCGGGAAGATGTTGTATCCCGTCCACTGGTAGACGTAGACCACCCCGACCTGCAGCATTAACGCGAACCAGAACACGGGCAGCGCCAGCCCGATGAAGCTGAATGTGGTCGCGCTGTAGTCGAACGCCGAGTACTGGCGTAAGGCCGAGTACACGCCGATCAGGACGGCGATGAGGATCGCGAGGATCTCGGCGACGATGACGAGCTGCAGCGTGTGCTTCATGACGCGCCAGAGGTCGGGCAGGATGGGCTTGTCGCCGAGGATCGTCGTCCCGAAACCGTTGGTGACCGCGTCTCGCGCCCAGTAGCCATAGCGCACCCAGAGCGGATCGTCGAGGTGCTTGCGGTCCTTGATGTTCTGAACCGACTGCTGGGAGATTCGTGGGTTCAAGTTCAGCGCCGCGAGCGGGTCGCCGGTCTTGGCCACGAACGTGAAGACGAGCATGCTCGCCGCGATCAGCACAACGATGCTGTAGAGCAATCGGCGGATGACGTACTGGAGCATTTCTCGCCTCCGATCCTAGTGTGCAGTCCCGCCCCCGCACGAATGCGGGGGCGGGACGGTTTCGTACAGGCACGTGAGCCTGTTACGTGCCGGACGTCGTTAGCTGACCGCCCAGGTGCTCACGTTCCAGGGCGTACCTTCCAGCGTGGTCGGGGTCGTCACGCCCTTCAGCTTCTTCGCTGCGATCGTGAAGACCGGCCGGACGAACATGGGGATGGACGGAACGTCCTTCACCATCATCGCCTCAGCCTGGTTCAGGAGCTTCGTGCGTGTGGCGTCGTCGAGCTCCGCCTTCGTCTTCTCGAGGAGCGCGGACGCCCTCTTGTTGCAGTAGTTGCCGTAGTTGATCTCACCACCGCAGGCGAGCTTGTCGTTCGCCGTGATCTTCGACGAAGGAGCCTCGACCCACGTGAACATGCATGATGTCCCAGTCGCTGGACGGCAGCGTCGTGCCGAACAGCAGTCCCGCCGGCTGGAAGCGCGGGACGAGCTCGATGCCGACCGACTTCAGCTGCCGCTGGATGACCTCGAAGGTCAGCGCGCGGAGCTGGTTACCGGCCGTCGTCGAGAAGCGGAAGGACAGCTTGCCGACGCCCGGGCACGAGAAGATGTCGCTGTTCCCCGCGCTCGGCTTGTCGGGCCCACCGGTGCAGCCCTTGGCCTTCAGCATGCTGATGACCTTCGTCTGGCTGAACGGGTACGCCGCGTAGTGCTTGACGTAGCCCGTCTCGAACGTCTTGAAGATGTTGCTCTGCAGCGTCGGCAGGCCGGGAGCGATCGTCTGGTAGAGCGCCGAGGCGATCTGCGGACGGTTGATCCCGGTGATGAGCGCCTGCCGGACGTACGGCGCCTTGAGCGCTGCAGCACCCTTCGGGCCGAACTGGATGTCGAGGTGCTCGTACGAGTACCCGGCGACAGCCTTGACCACGAAGTTCGAGTCCTTCTGGAAGTCGGCGATCTGGAGCTGTGCCTGCGGCTCCATCGCCTGGCCCTCGCCAGCCTTCATGGCCTGGAAGCGGGCGTTGGTGTCGGCGATGTAGCGGAACACGACACGATCGAGCTTCATCGGCTGGATCGTGAACTTCGGGTTCTTCACCACCGTGATCTGCGTGCCCTTCTGCCAGCTCGGAGAACTTCCACGGACCGCTGGAGACGGGGATGTCGTTCTCCCACAGCTTGTTCGCGTCCTTGCCGGCCGTGACGTGAGCAGGCCAGACGCCGCTGTTCAGGAGCGACTCCCAGTCCGCGTACACCTTCTTGAAGACGACGATGCCGGTCTTGCCCTTACAGGTGACCGACTTGATGTCCTCGTAGCCAGAGCGGCTCGCGGGGTTGTTCGCCGGATTGATCCAGATCTGCCACGTCGAACGCCAGTCGGCGCAGGTGACGGGCTTGCCGTCCGACCAGACGGCCTTCGGGCTGAATGTGAACGACGTCGTGAGCGGGCTCTTCTTCAGGAGCTTCGGCGGGCCCGTGAAGAGCCGCGTGACCCACTTCGCGTTGTTGTCGCGAATCTGGCCGCCGCAGGAAGATGTTGTTGATCGACGAGGCTCGTCGCGTACAACGAGTTGTCGACCCAGGACGGGCGAAGGTTGGGCGGCTCCTGGTCGTGAATGAACACGACCGTCCCCGCCGACACCTTCTCAGGTCCGGCTGTTGCCGCTGGCCCTACGACGAGGCTCGCAACGATCGCGGCCGCGCCAGCCAGCAACAAGAGTGAACGCTTACGCATGTACTCCCTCCATCCGAGTGGTCTCCTACCGATCTTCACCAAGGCCGAGGTCCGAATCGACGCGTGTGCTGGCGGGTAGGCCGGCACACCAGCCACAGTCCGTCGATGCAGAGTCCTCCGTCGCCATGGTCAAGTGCAGGATCATACTTCTGTGACGACGGACTTCCAATTTCGTTAGAAGGGAGTTTCACCACGTGCAGATCCCAGGGTCGAATCCGTCTGAAAACCGCAATACCAGCAACTTCGTCGCTGCCGAGGACGCCGGCGCTCTCGAGGAGGACGCGGTCGCACTGCTCGACCGTGCGGTCGGGGTCGGGTGGTACCGCCAGCACGGGACGGACATCGATCGCGCCGCCGCGACGCTGTGTCGGCTGCGACGAGCACGCGCCGGCGAGCGAGGCGGCCCGGAGAGTGGAGACGATGCCGTGCGCGCCATGCTGGCCGCCGCGAGCCCGCAGGCCGTCATGTGGCTGGCGAGCCGTGCGATCTCGTACATGGACGAGACGGGCTTCCCGGAGGCCGTCGAGCCGTGGTTACGCGACTGACGGTCGCGCGCAGTCGGACGCCGCGCCGATGACCTAGCGATCGCGTCGCCACAGGAGGAGCCCGAACGGCACGAGCGCCGCTGCCGCGAGGTACGGCGCGAGGGCGAGCTGGCCGGCCTTCTCTCCCTCGACGACGCTAGGACCGCTGCCGAGGAGCTCGCGGGCCTTGCTCTTCGCCGCGCCGAGCTCCGCCTCCGAGTAGACGCTGCCGCGTGACGAGGCGGCAAGCCGGTCGAGCGCGGGTCGAGCGCTTGGATCGGGGACGTACTGCGGCTCCGGGACGCCACGGCTGAAGACGTGCTCGTCCTCGTCCCAGAACTGGACGAAGACGACCTCGATCGGCGGCGTACGGCGGAAGAGCCCGCCGAGCCGCGTGTTCGACACGGGCTGCGTCTCACCGTCGGTCAACACGATCGCGAGCCGCGCGCGCGACGTGGGCGTGAAGAAGCGAAGCCCGCGAAGCGTCGCCAGCGCATTCAAGCGAGGTCGCACCCGTGAGGAACGACGAGCGCGGCGGCGGCTGCTCGATGCCGACCGAGCGCTCGAGCGTCGCCTCGAAGACCTCCTGGTCGGCGCTCGGAAAGAGATGAGGAAGCACCCGGTCGGTCAGCGACGCCACGCCGACGGGAACGTCGGGAAGAGCCGCGCGCAGCTCGGTCGCGGCCTTCTTGGCACGTTCGATGCGCATCGGCTCGTCGAGGCTCCGCTGCGCCAGCATCGACCGCGAGACGTCGAGCACGACGAATGCCTCGGCGTCCGTGCGCACCGTCCGGTCGCTCGTCCACTCGAAGACCGGCTGCGCCGCCGCGAGCCCGAGCAGGACGCCTCCGAGGACGAGCCCCACCAGTGGTGGTACGAGCTCCCGGCGCCGAGGCTCGACGACGCCAAGGGCGCCGCGCACGCTCGTCGCCTTCCGCCGAGCTCGTCGGAATGCGGCAAGCGGCACGAGGAGACCGAGAGCGAGCAACGCGCCGAGCGGGGTGAGGATCGAGAGCGACATCAGCTCAGTAGCCGCTGCCGGGATCGCCCGCGCCCGCGCCGCTCGAGCCACTTCCTCCCGGAGACGGGTTCTGCCCACCGGCTCCCTCGGTGAGCTGAATACCGCGCGAGCGCTGAAGGGCGAGCTCGAGGTTGTACTTCGCGTCGTCGTTCGCCGGGTCGAGCGCAACGGCGAGCTGGAGGTTCGCCACCGTGGAGGAGAGGAGGGCGACGCGGTCCTGCGTCTCCGAGATGAGACGCGCGAGACCGAGCACACCGAGAAGACCTGCCGCTCGCGAGCGCTGCTTCGCGTCGGCGTCACCGGCGACGATCGCATCGAGTCTCGCCTGCGCGTCGTTGCGAAGCAACGCCAGCTCGGGATCGGACACGGAGGCAGTCGGGTCGTCGAGGCGAGCGAGGCGCACGGACCGAACGGCTCGCCGCATCTCGACATCGTCCTCGGTCCCGATCAACGCGACGGCGAGGTCGAACGGGACGATCGTCGATGCGCGCCACAGCCCGGTCTTCTCGGGAGTGATCCGATACTCGACGTCGCCCTGCGCAAGGGCGTCGCGACTCCGGGCAGCGTCGAGTGCGAGAAGCCCGAGCGCGAGAGCGAGCGCGAGGCAGAGAGCTGCCCCGACACCTAGAACGAGGCGCTCGACGATCTCACGGCGACTCACGCGGCACCCCCGTCGGACGGTCGAATGCGAGGCAACGCGAGACGGCCGGCGAGTCGCTCGTGCGCGGCCAGCAGGAGGAAAGCGAGCGCACCCAGAGCGAGCAGCATCGTCGGGAGCTCGACGCCAACCGATCCTGCGCCGGCGTCGGCGCCGTCGGGACTCTGCTGCGCGAAGGCTGTGATCGCGTCCTTCTCGATGAGGCCTTGGAACAGGCTCAATGCGTCACTCGACGGCGCCAGAGGCGCGACGCGAAGTTGCATGCCCGCGCGATCGATCCCCACGATCGTCCGTGCCAGCGCGGGGACGTCGTCGGGCGCGGTTTCGAGGTCGCTGACGAGCAGGATCGAGCCGCCGGAGACCTGATCGCGCTCGAGAATCGACTTCGCGAGCTCCAGGGCGACCGAGATGCGCGTACCCGCGCGGAAGGTCTGCGTCCACGGGTTCTGCACGGGCCCGAGCCGCGGCGCGACGAGAAGGCGAAGCATCGGCTTGAGCTCGGCGGCCGGCGTCCCGGGAGGAAGGAGTTCGTACGGGACGTCGGAGAACACGACGACGCCGACCCTGGCCTCCTCGGCGACGAGCCGACGCAGGACTCGGCGGATCCCCGCGTAGTCGTCGTCCGTGATGCTGAGCGAGAGATCCAGCACGACGACCCCGACGCGATCCGGCGGGATGAGCGCGCGCTCGGTCGTCTGTGGATCGCGTGCAGATGCCGCGGCGGCGAGGACGAGCGCAAGCGCACCACCGGCCAGCGCGACCCGGATGACGAGGGTGCGGTTGATCACGCTCCGGAACTGCGCCACGTCGTGCGTGTCGACGCCGGACGGGCGTCGCCGCAGAAGCCCGCCGAGTCGTTCCCTAATGGACACGGCCGTTCCCGTTCTCGCTCAGGTCGATCGTCGTCCGGACCCTCGTCGCGAGCCCGCTCGTCTGCTCGACGAGTGGATCGTGCTCCGACCAGGCCAGCGTGCGCGCCGCCCGCGCAAGCTCCGGGTGATCGAAGTCGAGCACGTCGGCGACGAGCTCGAGCGCGCGACGTCGGTCCTCCGCGCCGTCGGCGCGGCTCGCATCCTCGAGCAGCTCGAGCGCCTGCTCGAGCGGCGTGAGCGTCGGGAGCGGCTCCGGTTCCGGTTCGGGCTCGGGCTCGGGGGCAGCCGCTCTGCGCGGGATCGCGAAGTACGCGAGTCCCACGCCGGCGGCGGCCAGAAGCACGACGAGCGCCAGGAGAATCGGCAGCAGCACCCGCGGGGCGATGCCGTAGGTCGCGCTCGAGAACGACTCGAGATCAGCGCGCCACAACGTGGAGCTCGAGCTCGTCGACCCCTCTGCGTTCGCCGCCGCGAATCGCGAGTAGACGAGGAGAATCGGCCAGTCCACGGCGATCGAGCGACGATCGCCGGGAGCCGCGGCGGTGGTCGAGTACGAGAGTCGCGCGGGAGTGAACTCGAGCGCACTCGCCGTGTTGTTCGGAAGGCACGGGCTCGAGGTGCAGCGCAGCCTGAAGGTCGTGCGCAGGTACGTGTTCGCCCCCGAGTCGCGGCGCGTGCGGACCTGTGGTCCGACGATCTCCCACGGGAGGAACTCGGTGCTCACACGAACGGAGCCCGGTTCGACCTTGCGCCGGTCGAGGAAGACGTCGACGTACGCCTTGATCGTGTCGCCGAAGAGGATGATGCGCGGCTCGAGCGACCCACGTGCCTCGATTCCCACCGCCGGGAGGCCGCCGCCCGGTGGGCGCGCCCGTCCAGGGTCGACGTCCTCGGGGATCGTCGCGACCGCGCTCGGACCATCGTCGTCACCGACCGACGCGATGCCGACGACGCCAAGAGCACTGACGAGGCCGATCGCGACGAGCCCGACCGCGGGCAGCAGGTGACGTCGGGTCAACTCATGCCCCGATCACCCGACGAGTGCGCCGGAGGTCCGCCCACAGAAGGAACTCCGCGAGGATGTCGGACGGTTCGCTCGACGTCACCGCGACGGGGTCGAGGTCGAGGAACCGGAACGTCTCGAGAAGGGCGGCCGTGCGCGCGCTGTTCTCCTCGCGGCGCGCCGCAACCTCCTTGCGGCTCATGCGCACGGACGACACTCGCCCGCTGCGGGGATCGCGCAACGGAACGACGATTCCGTCCACGTCCGGGAAGCTCTGCTCCCACGTCGGGTCCTGGAGCACGACCGGGACGATGTCCCAGCGATGCTCGAGCGCCGTCAGCCACATCTCCTGAGACGGCGCGGGGATGAAGTCGGAGAGCAGGAACACGAAGGTTCCCGGAGACACGGCCCTCGTGTGCGAGGCGAGGTGGTCGAAAGAGCGCTCGAGCCAGTCTGCCGGCCCGCCGTACTCCATCGACCAGAGGCGCTCGTCGCGGAGCTCGATGAGCTTCCGGTCGCCCTTCGGCTGCCGCCAGTGCGGCTCGCCGTCGGCGTAGTCGAGGTAGCCGACGAACCCCCCTGCCGCGCCCGCACTCGCGAGGATCAGCTCCACGACCGTGCGCATGGCGCTGGGCTTGTCGAGCCACGGCAGGGGTGGCCCGTAGCACGCCATCTCGGGGCGCCGGTCGCAGACGATCACGATCTTCGGCGCTTCCTCGGCGAAGCGCTCGCGAACGACGAACTCATCGCCGCCGCGTGCGGTCGAGAGCCGCGCCGAAGCCGCCCAGTCGATCGAGTCGATGTCGTCTCCCGGGCGATAGGGACGCGATCCCGCGACGTCGGTGCCGGCGCCGCGGCGCAGGCTCCTCATCGTGCCGAACGACAGGCCGATGACCCGGCGACGAGGAACGAGCGGGAAAGAGAGGCGTGCGCCTGGCACGACGCCTTTACGGGGTCGCTCTGTGTTCGCTACCCCCCCGGCGCGAAGCGCCGGGCTTCAGGGATTCTCGCGGAGCGGAATCCGCGCTAGCGGGTTCCGCTCCTGCGGAAGAGTCGAAGAGCGGGTCCTCTTCGGATCCCGGCTGCGGAGCGAGCTCGAGGCAGCTCAATCGGAACGCCTCGATCGCCTCGATCCAACCGGACGCGCGTGCGCGCGCGACGAACGCCGGCGTGAACACGACGCGGTGCACGAGCACCGGCGCGAAGAGCCGCTCGATGTCCTCGGGAATCACGTAGCTCCGACCGTCCAGCAGCGCCCACGCACGCGCGGCCCGCTCGAGCGCGAGGCTCCCGCGCACCGAGCTCCCGATGACGACCGACTCCTGCTCGCGCGTCGCGCGCACGAGCTCGACGACCCAGCGATGGAGGACGTCGTCGACGTAGACATGCTGGGCTGCAGCGCGCAGCTCCTGTACCTCGTCGAGAGCCACAACGGGATGCAGATCGTCGAGCGGATGGGCATAGCGCTGGTCGGTGAGGATCTTGAGCTCGTCCTCGACGCCCGGGTAGCCGAGCGCCGTGCGGAGGAAGAAGCGGTCGAGCTGGGCCTCCGGCAGCGGGAACGTCCCCTCGTACTCGATGGGATTTTCGGTTGCGAGCAGCAGGAACGGGTACGGAAGCTCTCGCGTGACGCCGTCGACCGTCACCTGGCTCTCGGCCATCGCCTCGAGCAGTGCGGATTGCGTCTTGGGCGTCGCGCGGTTGATCTCGTCGACGAGGACGACGTTCGCGAAGATCGGGCCGGGGCGAAACTCGAACTCCCGCGTGCGCTGGTCGAACACGGAGAGGCCCGTGACGTCCGTCGGCTGCAGGTCGGGTGTGCACTGGATCCGCTGCGGGATCGCGCCCTCGATGCTCCCGGCGATGGCCCGGGCGAGAACGGTCTTGGCGGTTCCGGGAACGTCCTCGAGCAGGACGTGGCCGTCACATGCGAGTGCCGTCAGGACGAGCTTGATCTCGTCGCGCTTGCCGTAGACGACGGTCTCGATGTTGTCGACGAGCCGATCGGAGATCGCGCCCGCGCGCTCGAAGCGCTCGGGCTCGGACGACACGGCGACGATCGGCTCCACCGGCGCGATGGTATCGACGGGCGTGTCGTGCGCAGGGGACGTCATCGCTCGGGTACTTCTACGCACGAACTCCGCAGTTGTTAGGGATCGAGGCGCGTCCTCGTAGGGGCGAGATATATCTCGCCCCTACAACCTGGCAGGTCAGACCAGTCGCTTACACGAGCGCTTCGGCGCCGCCGACGACCTCCAGGATCTCCTGGGTGATCTCGGCCTGGCGCGCGCGGTTCATTCGCAACGTGAGCGAGTCGATGATCTCGCCCGCGTTCTTCGAGGCGTTGCGCATCGCCGTCATCCGGGCGCCCTGCTCGGACGCGGTCGACTCGAGCAATGCACGGTAGATCTGGGTCTCGAGGTACACCGGGAGCAAGCGCTCGAGGATCTCCTCCGGTTCCGGCTCGAAGATGAAGTCGCCGCGGAGCGTGTCGGATGCGCGCTCGTCGTCGTCGGTCTCGAGGATGTCGGGGGAGATCGGGAGCACGTCCTGCTCGGTGACGCGCTGCGTGAGCGCGGAGACGTACGTGTTGTAGACGAGGACGACGCGATCGACCTCGCCGCTTGCGAAAAGCCCGGCTACCCCGTGCGCGATCGCCTGAGCGTCCTCGTACGCGGGGCGATCAGTGAACCCCGCGAACGACGCAGAAAGCTCGCGCCGGCGGAACGTGAGCGTCGAGCGGCCCTTCTTCCCCACGGGGACCCAGCGAACCGTCTTGCCCTCCGCCTCGAGTGTGCGCTCGAGCGCGAACGCGCGGCGCAGGATCTGCGCGTTGAACCCGCCGGCGAGGCCACGGTCTCCCGTCAGCGGGACGAGCGCCACCGCCTCGACGGACTCGCGCTGCTCGAGCAACGGGAGCCGGACGGACGAGGCCGCGCGCCCCACACCGGCGATCAGCTCGTTCATCGTCTCCGCGTACGGGCGCAGCGCCGTGATCCGCTGCTCGGCGCGACGGAGCTTGGCCGCGGCGACGAGCTCCATGGCCCGCGTGATCTTCCGCGTGTTGCGGACGGACTTGATCCGACGCTTGAAGTCCTGAACCGATGCCATGCGCTAGCCCGCGAGCCCCTTCTCCTCGACCACGTTGAAGACGCTCTGGAAGTGCTCGAGCTCCTTGATGAGCTTCTGCTCGGTCTCCTCGGAGAGGTCGCCGGACTCGCGGATCGTCTGCAAGACCGTTCCCTCGGTGCGCAGATGCTCGCGTAGCTCGTCATGGAAGCGCGCCACCTGCCCGACGGGCACCTTGTCGAGCCACCCGTTGATCCCCGAATAGATCGCGACGACCTGCTCCTCGACCGCCCACGGCTGGTACTGGGGCTGGTTGAGCGTCGCGACCATGCGCTCGCCACGGCCGAGCGCGCTCTGGGTCGCGGCGTCGAGCTCGGAGCCGAACTGTGAAAACGCCTCGAGCTCCCGGTACTGGGCGAGGTCAAGACGCAGGCGCCCGGCGACCTTCTTCATGGCCTTCGTCTGCGCGTTGCCACCGACGCGGGAGACCGAGGTGCCGACGTTGATCGCGGGCCGCACGCCCGAGAAGAAGAGACTCGACTCGAGGAAGATCTGACCGTCGGTGATCGAGATGACGTTCGTCGGGATGTACGCCGCGATGTCGCCGGCCTGCGTCTCGATGACCGGAAGCGCCGTGAGCGAGCCGGCGCCGAGACCGTCCGAGAGCTTGCAGGCGCGCTCGAGGAGCCGCGAGTGGAGATAGAAGACGTCGCCGGGGAACGCCTCGCGGCCCGGCGGCCGGCGCAGAAGCAGCGAGAGCTGTCGGTACGCGTCCGCGTGCTTCGAGAGGTCGTCGTAGATGCAGAGCGCGTGCTTGCCGTCGTAGAGGAAGTACTCGCCCATCGCGCAGCCGGCAAACGGTGCCATCCACTTGATCGGCGCGGCCTCCTGGGCGGGCGCAGACACGACGATCGTGTATTCCATCGCGCCCGAGTCGCGCAGGCGCTCGACGACCTGGGCGACCGTCGACCCCTTCTGGCCAACCGCGACGTAGACACAGACGACGTCTCCCCCGCGCTGGTTCAGGATCGTGTCGATCGCAACCGCGGTCTTGCCCGTGGAGCGATCGCCGATGATGAGCTCGCGCTGCCCACGACCGATCGGCGTCATCGAGTCGATCGACTTGAGGCCGGTCTGCAGCGGCTCCTTCACGGGCTGCCGCTGGATGACGCCAGGAGCCTTGAACTCGAGTGGGCGGCGCTCGGCCGCCTCGATCGGACCGAGCCCGTCGAGCGGGTTGCCGAGCGGGTCGACGACCCGGCCGAGCAGGCCGGGTCCCGACCGGGACGCTCATGACCTCGCCGGTGCGGCGAACCGGCTCGCCCTCCTTCACGTGCTGCCACTCGCCGAAGAGCGCGGCGCCGACGTTGTCCTCCTCGAGGTTGAACGCGATGCCGGTCACGCCGTGCTCGAACTCGAGTCGCTCGAGCGCGACGCAGTTCTCGAGGCCGTGGATCCGGGCGATGCCGTCCCCTACCTGGAGGACGCTGCCGACCTCCGAGAGGTCGGTCTCGACGTCGAACTGCTGGATTCGATCCTTGAGGATCGCGGTGATCTCTTCGGGGCGTAGCTTCATCAGGGCTCCTTGCGTAGGGGCGAGGCGTTCCTCGCCCTCATCCTGTGGTTGCCAATTCTTGACGGAGGCGCTCGAGCCGCCCGCGCACGCTTCCGTCCGCGCGGTGCGATCCGATCTGCAGGACGAGCCCGCCGATGAGGCTCGGGTCGACGGTGCGCGTTGCCTCGATCGTGCGACCGGAGGCCTTCTCGATCGACTGCACGATCGACTGAGCCTCCGCATCCGACAGCTCGTGGGCCGTCGTCAGCTCGACCGCGAGGCGGTTCTGCGACTGCGCGACGAGCGCATCGAGCTCGCTGCTGATCTCCGGCAGCTCGCCGGCCCTGCCCTTCTCCGCTGCGAGCCGGACGAAGTTGCGCGCAAGCTCGTCGGCCTCCGCCGCGAGCTGTCCAAGCACCTCAGCCTTGCCCGCGGGATCGACCTGTGGGTTGCGTAGGAACGCGCGCAGCTCGGGCACCTCGTCCATGGCGCCGGCGATCACGGAAAGGTCGGCCGCGACCGCGTCGACGCGGTCGGCGTCCCGCGCTGCCTGGAAGAGCGCGCGCGCGTACATGCGGTGCGCAACGGCCACTAGACCTGGTCCTTCTCCAGCGCAGAGAAGTCGAGCTCGGCGATCGCCTCGTCGATGAGCCGGCGCTGATCCTCCGCGTCGAGGACCTTGCCCGTGACGCGCGCGGTCGCTGCGAGGGTGAGGTCGGCGACCTCCGAGCGGATCATGTCGAGCGACCGCTTCGTCTCGGCTTCGATCTGACGCTTCGTCTCCTCGAGCCGACGCGCACGCTCGACCTCGGACTCCTCCTTCACGCGCTCGATCTGCGCGTCGGCGACCTTTCGCGCGTCCGCCAGGATGTCTCCGGCCTCGCCTTTCGCGTCCGCGATGAGCTGACGATGTTGCTCGAGCAGCTCGCGCGCCTCGTCGCGCGCCTTGTCGGCCTCGTCGACTGCCGCGCGAATCCGGTCGCGTCGTTCGTCGATCGTCTTCTGGATCGGCCCGAACGCAAAGCGCTTGAGGACGAAGAACGTCAGCGCGAAGCAGATCAGCGTCCAGATCATCAGACCCGGGACGACGTCGATCAGGCCTCCGGACGACTCTTCCGTTGCGGCGAGGAGGAACGACATGACTCAGACGAGGACGTACGCGAGGAGGCCCCCGATGAGGCCGTAGAAGACGACCGCCTCGGTGAGCGCGAAGCCGAGCCACTGGATGCCCGTGAGCTCACCTTTGAGCTCCGGCTGCCGCGCGACGGCCTGGATCATCGAGCCGAAGATGTTGCCGATGCCGACGCCGGCTCCGAGTGCGCCGAGACCGATGCCGAGCGCGAGCGCGATCGCCTTGCCGGCGTCCGCGCCGTCCTCGGCGGCGGCGAGGAAGAAGAACGAGGAAAGCATTGGCGGGACTCCTCCTTAGTGCTCGGGCTCGATGGCCGAGCCGATGTAGATGGCGGACAGGGCGGCGAAGATATACGCCTGGATCGAGACGACGATGACGACCTCGAAGAGGTAGAAGGCCGTCGCTGCGGGGATCGCGATGACCGAGAGGAAGACGTTCTCGAGCACGAAGATGAGCCCGATGAACGTGAGGATCAACATGTGGCCGGCGAGCATGTTCGCGTAGAGACGGATCGAGAGGCTGATGAGACGCATGAACTGGCCGAGGATCTCGAGCGGGATGATCAGCGGCAGCATCGCCTTCGGCACGTCGGGGATCCAGCTCTTGAGGTACGCCCACGCGCCGTTCTCTCGGACTCCCTCGACGTGCGTGAAGATCCACGTCATCAGCGCGAGCGCCAGCGTCACCGAGAGCGTCGACGTCGCGGCGAAAATCGCCAGCGTCGGGACGCGGAAGCCCCCGATCTCCCAGCGCTCGTCCGACAGCGGGAGCGGGATGAAGCCGAGCATGTTCACGACCCAGATGAAGATCATCAGCGTCGCGACGTACGGGAACCAGCGCCCGATGGCCTTCGTCGGCAGCCCCTGCTCTGCCACCTGCACCTGCGCGACCTCGTAGATCGTCTCGCCGAGCGCCTGTCGGCGATTCGGGCCGCGGCCCGGCTTGACGCGCATCAGAACGATTCCGAGGAGGATCGAGATCACCGTTCCGAGCATCAGGTACGCGACGGCCTTGTTGATCGACATGTCGATCGGGCCGATCTTCAGCTCCGGTCCCCAGGTCTGGAGATCCCACTCGTGGGACGGGTCGAACTTCGTCTCCTCGGGCTCGGTCTGGGCGAACGCGACCGATGGGAGCGTCAGCGCGAGCAGGACGAACGCGGCAAGCGAGTCGCTTCATGTCTTCGCCTCGTTGCCGAAGTACGTCGCGAGGCCGACACCGAGCTCGGCAGTGAATGCGATGGCGTACAGGAGCGCCGCGGCGATGCCGACGGACTCGTTCGAGACCGTGACGATGACCAGCACGATGCCGACGAGCAGCCCTCGAGATGTCGTTCCGATTCCCCGCATTCCTGCGGCGGCGAGGTTATCGGGGCCGTTCGGAAGACGCGTCAGTACCGCAGCGAAGATCTCCGACGCGAGCCAGAGGACCGCGGCGAGCGCCCAACCCTTCAGGGGCCAACCGGCGATCGCGAAGATCGGGAGTGCGAGCGCGATGATCGTCCCGCCGGCGACGGTCGGCGCGATCCGGCTCGGAAGCGGACGCGGCGTCGAGAACATGCCGGTGCTCATGTCGCGCTCCGCCCGTAGACCTGGTACACGGCGATCGCGCCGAGAGGGATCCCGACCATCGCACCGATGAGGAGACCGAGGCCGGCCGCGCCGAGCGCCCAGCCGATCAGCGCTCCGAGCGCCATGGCGGCCGCGAGTGCCCCGAGGAGTAGCCCTGAGGCGGTCGCGAGTGAGTGAGGCGAGGAGGCCGCGTCCGGCGTCATCCCGGGCGGAGCATATCAGCGAGCTTGTAACACCGAAATGTCGCTTCACTGAGGGAAATCTGGCCGACTTCGTTACAGCAGGTTAGGATCGTCGGGTGCCGCGGATCGTCTTCGTCCATGGAAGCGTGGTCAACGGGCGGGCGACCTGGGCCGCACAGCGGCCGCTGGCCGAGCGCTTCGAGCTCGTCGTGCTCGACCGCCCGGGGTTTCCGCCGAATCCGCCCGCCGAGCGGGTGGACTTCGAGGCCGACGCGGAGCTCGTGGCCGGGCTCCTCGAGGACGGCGACCACTTGGTCGGGCACTCGTACGGCGGCGTCATCGCGATGCTCGCGGCGGCAGCGCGGCCGGAGCCGCTTGCGTCGCTCACGGTCATCGAACCTCCGGCGACACGCGTTGCGCTCGGGAACCCGGCGGTCGACGCGTTCGCCGCGGACGGCGCCGCGCTGTACGCGTCGGGCGCCGCGAGCGATCCCGAGGCGTTCCTCCGACGATTTCTCGCAGCCGTGGGCTCGGGTTTCGTACCTCCGTCGCCGCTCCCGCCCGACCTCGTACAGGGCGCGCAGGCGCTCACGGTCGAGCGCGGCCCGTGGGAGGCGGAGATCCCGATGGATGTGCTCGCGGCCACGCCGTTCCCGAAGCTGGTTGCGTCCGGCGCCCACCACCCGGCGTTCGACGCGATCTGCGACGTCCTGGAGCGGGAGCTCGTCGCCGAGCGCATCGTGCTTCCCGGGTACGGCCACGTCGTCCAGCTGCACCCGAAGTTCAACGCGCTGCTCGCCGACTTCGTCGAGCGGGCGAGCGACGACTAGGCGCTCAGGCGGTCGGTCGACTCGTCCGCCTCGCGGTCCCGCCGCCGCACACGCGGGTTGGCGAGCTTCACGATCTCGAGCAGGTACACGACGTAAATCGAGAACGCGATCGCGACGAGCCCGATCAGGAGCACGACGAGCGTCTCCAGCGGGTGCCACTCGCCGCCCTCGCGGAACGGCACGAAGCGTGTGGCGAGCGCCGCACCCGCGAGGCTCGCGCACCACAGCCACATCGTCATCGCAGCGCGGCGCTGCGAGAAGCCGATGTTGAGGAAGCGGTGATGGAGATGGCTGCGGTCGGCGGTGTAGATGGGCTGCGAGTGCTTCAGGCGCCGTGCGACCACGAACGACGTGTCGAGGATCGGCACGGCGAGCACGAGCAACGGCAGCAACAGAACGACGGTCGACGCCGTCTTCAACAAGCCCTGGATCGACACCGCGGCGAGGATGAACCCGAGACAGAGCGCCCCGGAGTCGCCCATGAAGATGCGCGCGGGGAAGAAGTTGTGCCGCAGGAAGCCGAGGCAGGCACCGGCGACGATCGCCGACAAGATGGCGGGATCGGGCTTCCCGAGTGAGAGCGCGAGAATCGCGTACGTCACGCCCGAGATCCCGCAGACGCCGGCGGCGAGCCCGTCCATGCCGTCCAGGAAGTTCACCATGTTCATCACGGCGACGATGAAGAGCATCGAGATCGGCACGCCGATCCAGGCCGGGAGGTCGAGGACGCCGAGGAACGGGAGCGTGACGTGGTCGATCCACACGCCGAAGGCGCATGGGATCGAGGCCGCGACGAACTGTCCGGTGAGCTTCACGGGCGGCGAGAGTCCGCGGA
Source organism: uncultured Gaiellaceae bacterium (assembly GCA_963833725.1). GTDB lineage: Bacteria > Actinomycetota > Thermoleophilia > Gaiellales > Gaiellaceae > GMQP-bins7. Next base: position 21,178 of record CAWHYV010000011.1, on the reverse strand, counting down.
AGTCGTCCACGGCGCCCACGACCGTCGCGACCGCCGCACCGAGGAGCACGCCGCGGCTCTCGCCCGAGAGGTCGAGGAACGCGAGCGCCGGAACGAGGATGCCGAGGAAGATCGCCAGACCGCCGAGCCGCGGGATCGGACGTCGGTTGATGCGCCGTGCGTCGGGCCGATCGACGGCGCCGAGCATCCGCGCCATCCCGCCCACCGCGGGCGTCAGGAGCACGACGATGACGAACGCGATGATCGCGCCGTAGAGGACCTCCGGCGTCGCCCGCAGCTCGTCGAACACGCGGCTCTACTTCGTTCCGTACAAGCGGTCGCCTGCGTCGCCGAGGCCCGGAAGGATGTAGCCCTTCTCGTTCAGACCACGGTCGACGGACGCGACGACGATGTGCACGTCCGGGTGCTCGCGGTGGACGCGCGCGATTCCCTCGGGGGCGGCGATCAGCGCGATGAGTCGTATGGACGTCGCTCCCCCCCGCTTCACGGTCTCGACCGCCGCTGCGGTCGAGTTCCCGGTCGCGAGCATCGGGTCGAGCAGGATGACGTCGCGATCCACGAGGTCGTCCGGCAGCTTCACGTAGTACTCGACCGGCTCGAGGGTCTCCTCGTCCCGGAACAGCCCGATGAAGCCCACACGCGCGCCGGGCACGAGTGAGAGCACGGCGTCGAGCATGCCCATCCCGGCACGAAGGATCGGACACACGGCGACCTTCTTGCCCGAGATCCGCCGCGCCGCGGTGTGCTCGAGCGGCGTCTCGATCTCGACCTCCTCGTCGGCGAGGTCCTTGGTCGCCTCGTACGTGAGGAGGAGCGTGAGCTCGTTGACGAGCTGACGGAACATCTGCGTCGTGGTCGTGACGTCGCGCAACAGACCGAGCTTGTGCTGGACGAGGGGATGCAGGACCTCCGTGACGAGGCCGGTCGCAGTGGCGTCGAGATCGGCGGTCGTGTCCACGTTGCCTCCTAGGTCGCGAACGCAGGGAAGGCCGGCAGGCCCGGATACAAGGGGCGTCGTTCGAGCAGCGCCGAGCTGCGCGCCGCGAGCGTGGCGGTGTCCGCGTCGTCGGCGAGCGCGTCGCACATGATGCGGCCGACCTCGCGGAAGTCGTCCTCGTCGAACCCCCGCATCGTCATCGCGGGTGTTCCGACCCGGAACCCCGACGCGACGGTCGGCGGCCGCTCGTCGAAGGGGACGGTGTTGCGATTCACGGTGATCCCGACCCCGGCCAGCCGCTCCTCCGCGTCCTTGCCGCTCCACTCCGTCCCGCGAAGATCGACGAGGAGGAGATGGGTGTCGGTGCCGCCCGTCAGCACGTCGAGACCCCCGCTCTGAACCGACTCCGCAAGGGCGTCGGCATTCGCGCGGACGGCGGTCTGATACTCGCGGAACGGCTCCGATGCCGCGATCCTGAAGCACGCGGCCTTCGCGGCGATGACGTGGTTCAGCGGCCCGCCCTGCATCCCGGGGAACACGGCGCGATCGACGGCCTGCGCGTGCTCCTCGCGGCAGAGCACGAATCCCGAGCGCGGTCCCGCAAGCGTCTTGTGGGTCGTAGAGGTGACGAAGTCGCAGTGCTCGACAGGGTTGGGATGCAAACCGGCCGCGACGAGCCCTGCGAAGTGGGCCATGTCACAGAGGAGGAGCGCACCGACCTCGTCGGCGATCTCCCGGAAGCGCCAGGTCTCGACGGTGCGTGGGTAGGCCGAGCCGCCGCAGACGATCAGCTTCGGCCGGTGCTCCTTCGCGAGGCCGAGCACGTCGTCGTAGTCGACGAGGTTCGTCTCCCGCGAGACGCCGTAGTGGACGATGTCGTAGAGCCGCCCCGAGAAGTTGACCTTGAGCCCGTGGGTCAGGTGCCCACCGTGCGAGAGCTCGAGCGAGAGGATCGTGTCGCCCGGCTTCAGCGCGGCGAAGTACACCGCCATGTTCGTCTGCGCGCCCGCATGCGGCTGGACGTTCGCGTGCTCGGCGCCGAAGAGAGACTTCGCTCGGTCGATCGCGAGCTGCTCGATCTCGTCGACGACCTCGCAGCCGCCGTAGTAGCGGCGCCCAGGATAGCCCTCCGAGTACTTGTTCGTCGGAACGCTTCCCACGGCCTCGAGCATCGCGGGCCAGGTGAAGTTCTCCGAGGCGATGAGCTCGATCTCGTCGCGCTGCCGCTCGAGCTCGCGCTCGAGAAGCGCCGCGACCTCCGGATCGACGTCTGCGAGGCCCGCGGTGCGCAGTTCGTCGAGCGTCAGCGGCGCTGTTGCCATCGAGCCCGATGCTACTCCGCGCGCACCACCGCGACCCGAGCCAGTGCCTCGGCCGCGGACACGGCGCCCTCGCGCAGGACGCGCGGCTCCAGCGCGCTGAGATCCAGCACCGTCGAGGGCGTTCCCGGCAACTCGCCGCCGTCGAGAATCGCTGATACGCCGGCAAGGATGTCCTCCGCGACGTCCGCGAGGCGGCCGGGATCGGACGCACCGTGCAGATTCGCGCTCGTCGCCGCGACGACGCCCACACGCGCGAGAAGCTCGGCCGCCGAGCCATGGACCTCGGGAACACGCACGCCGATCGTGTCGGGTCGAGTCCCGGTCAGCCATGGGAGTCGTCGAGCGGGATTCGGCACGACGAGCGTGAATGGCCCCGACAACACGAGCCGCGCGTCGAGCTCCGGGACGACCTCGAGCAGCGCGTCGATTCCGGACGCGACGAGTGCGATCGGCTGCTTCGCAGTGCGCCGCTTGAGGACCGAGAGCGAGCGAACGGCGTCCTCGCTGTCGGGTCGGCATGCGAGCCCGTACACCGTGTCCGTCGGGATCACCGCAAGCTCGCACGCGGTGATCGCGGCGACTGTCTCCTCTACGGAGCTCACGAGCCGCGCACTCCCTCGACGACTCGTTCGCGGCCCGCGAGATCGCGCGTGACCGCGATGTCCTCGTACTCGAGCGATTCCAGCATCGAGACGATTCGCGCCGCGTCTCCAGCCGCCACCTCGAGAACGAGCGCGCCGCCCGGTCGAAGGACGTCGACGGCGCCGCGCGCAACCGCCTCGGTCGCCCCCACACCCACGAGCGCCTCTCGCGGCTCCCATTCCCGCACCTCGACCTCGAGCGTCTCGATCTCCTCGGGCAGGACGTATGGCGGATTGGACACGACGAGGTCCCAGGGCCCGTCGGGAAGCCCTGCGAAGAGATCCCATTCGCGAAGCTCGATCGGGAGCTCCGTCCTCAGCGCGTTTGCGCCGGCGACCTCGAGCGCATCCGGCGACGCGTCGATCCCGGTCACATGCGCTCGTGGATGCTCGTCTGCGATCGCAAGCGCGATCGCTCCGCTCCCCGTCCCGACGTCGAGCACGTGAGGCCCCGCGAGGGAATCGAGTCGCGCGAGGCATCGCTCCACGACGATCTCGGTCTCCGGCCGCGGGACGAGCACACGGTGATCGACCGACAGCGTCAGACCCCGAAACCCCCACTCACCGACCACGTATGCGAGCGGCTCGCGCGCTTCGCGACGGACGACGAGCCGCTCGAGTTCCTTCTCCTCGCCGCCGGACAGCTTGCGTGCACGCGCGAGCGCAAGCTCGGAGCGCGGCAGCTCGAGGACGTGCGCGACGAGGATCTCCGCGTCGACCCGCGGCGACTCGCAGCCAGCCTCGGTCAAGCGCCGCGTCACGTCAGCGACAGCCCGCGCGACCTTCACGCCGACGCGGCGGTGAGCGCCTGGCGCTGCTCCTCGGCGCGAAGCCCGTCAGTGAGCTCCCCCATATCCCCGTCGAGGACCTGGTCGAGACGGTGGAGGGTCAGCTTGATCCGGTGGTCGGTGACGCGGTTCTCGGGATAGTTGTACGTCCGGATCTTCTCCGCCCGTTCACCCGTGCCGATCTGCGAGCGGCGCGAGGCAGCGAACTCCGCCTTCTGCTTCTCCCGCTCGAGGTCGTACAGGCGCGCGCGAAGCACGCGCAGCGCCTTGACCTTGTTCTGGAGCTGCGACTTCTCGTCCTGCATCGCGACGACGAGCCCAGTCGGAAGGTGCGTGACGCGGACGGCGGAGTCCGTCGTGTTCACACTCTGGCCACCGGGACCGGTCGAGCGCATCACGTCGACCCTGAGGTCCGAGTCGTGGATCTCGATCTCGACCTCCTCGGCTTCCGGCATCACGGCCACGGTCGCCGTCGACGTGTGGATTCGACCCTGTGACTCGGTCTCGGGCACACGCTGGACGCGGTGCGTCCCTCCCTCGAACTTGAAGATCGAGAAGGCGCCCTGCCCCTTGACCGCGAACACGGCCTCCTTGACGCCGCCGCCCTCGCTCTCGCTCGTCGAGAGCGTCTCGGTCTTGAGCCCGAGCCGCTCGGCGTACCGGCTGAGCATCCGGCGGACGTCGCTCGCCCACAGCCCTGCCTCGTCGCCGCCGACGCCCTGACGGATCTCGACGATCACGTCCTTCTCGTCCGCAGGATCACGCTCGATAAGCGCGAGGGTGAGCTCCTCCTCGAGGCGCTCGACGTCGGACTCGAGCTCCGACGCCATTCCCGCCAACTCGGGATCGTCGCGCGCAGCAGCGAGATCCTCGCTCGCCTGCCGCCACTCGTCCGCGAGTCGCTTCGGCGTCTCGAGCTCCTTGAGTCGGCGTCCGGCGTCCGCGGCCTGACGGTGGTCGTTGTAGACGGCGGGGTCGGACATGCGCTCCTGCGCCTCCGCGTAGGAGCGGTCGAGCTCGTCGACGAGGCGCTCGATGGCCACGCCGTGAGGTTAGACGCGGGGTCGGTCCCGTGGGGTTCGACTGCGCTCAGACGAGCGACGCGTCGAGCGTGATCTCGGGCACGGAGGCGAGCGCCGTCGAGACCGGGCAGTTCTCCTTTGCCCCCTCGGCTGCTGCGAGGAACGCCTGCTCGTCGAGCCCGGGCACCGATCCGCGCACCGCGAGGGCGATGCTCGTGATGCCCGTCCCAGGGACGAACGTGACGGTTGCGTCGACCTCGAGCTTCTCGGCGGGCGTGCCTCCCTGGGCGAGGCCGTGCGAGAGCGCCATCGAGAAGCAGGCAGCGTGCGCCGCCGCGATGAGCTCCTCGGGGCTCGTCCGCCCGTTCGAGTCCTCCGCACGCGACGCCCACGTGACGTCGAGCGGGCCGAATGCTCCGCTTCCGACGCTCGTGATCGTGCCGGCACCCTCGATGAGCGAGCCCGACCAGGTGACGTGCGCGGTGCGATCGGCCATCGTTTCCTCCTTAGACGAGAACGGCGTCGACGGTGACGCTCGCGCTGGCTCTGATCAGCGCCGAGAACGGGCATCCCGCGTCGGCGTCTTCTGCCGCCTTCGCGAGCGACGCGTCGTCGGCACCGGGAGCGACGGCGCGTGCCGTGATCGCCGACGCCACGATCCGGTGACCCTCACCCTCGACTTCGTCCATCGTGATCGTGCAGTGCACGTCGAGTCGCTCGGGCGGCGTTCCCGCGCGGGCGAGCTCGCTCCCGAGAGACGTGACGAAGCAGGTCGCATGAGCGGCGGCGAGAAGCTCCTCCGGGCTCGTCTTGCCCTCCGGCTCGGCGACACGCGATGCGATCGTGACCGGGAGCGCGAACGCGTCGAGCTCGTCGCGCTGACGACGCCCGATCCGCGGGCACGGTCCCTTCCCAGACGATGTCGGCTTCACGAACGATGCGCGGCATCAGGCCATCACCTCGACACGGGACTCGACGCGCCGCTGTTCGGGCGTCTCCGCTGCCTCCTTCTCCATGACGCGCTGGAGCGCCTGAATGGAGACCTCGACCTGATCGTCGCTCGGCTCACGCGTCGTGAGGCGCTGGAGCCAGAGCCCCGGCGCGAGCAGCGTCATGAGCGCGCGGTTGTCCTGGTGCTTGCCCGCGTAGCGGATGAGCTCGTAGGCGAGCCCGGCGATGACGGGCAACAGCACGATCCGGCTGAGAATCAGATACGGCAGGTCGGGGCGTCCGACGAACGCGAACACGAAGATCGCGATCACCATGACCCAGAGCAAAAACGCGGTTCCGCAACGTGGGTGAATCAAACTGAACTTCTGCACGTTCGACGGGGTCAGCTCGGCGCCAGCCTCGAGCGCGTTGATGGCCTTGTGCTCCGCGCCGTGGTACTGGAAGACGCGCCGCAGGTCCGGGAGCATCGAGATGAGAAGGATGTACGCGATGAAGACTCCGACGCGGATCAGCCCCTCGACGATGACGAAGTACTGCGTCGACTCGACCGGAAGCCAGCTCGTCAGGAGCGCGGGGCCGATCTTGAAGAGCATGAGCGCGAAGCCGATGGCGATCGCGAACGAGAAGATGATCTGCCCGCGACTGATCTGCGTCTGGATCTCGCCGTCCTCGTCGCGCTCCTGCGAGGCGACGTTCGCGGAGATGGCGAGCGCGCGGAAGCCGATCGACAGCGACTCGCCCAGGGCAATCACCCCGCGGATGACCGGGAGTCGCCAGATCTTTCTCCGCTGCATCGGCGACGAGACGTCGCGGACGACCTCGGTGATGTCACCTTCGGGCGTCCGAATCGCGACCGCCCACGAGGACGGGCTGCGCATCATCACGCCTTCGAGAACGGCCTGCCCGCCGTAGCTGACGGCCATGCAGCGTTAGTCGTCGGTACCGCTGCGCGAGGAGCCGGCCTTCTCGAGCCGGCGCTGGAAGCGCTCCACCCGACCGCCGGTGTCGACGAGCTTCTGCTTGCCCGTGTAGAACGGGTGGCACTCGGCGCAGATCTCGACGTGGAGCTCTTCCTTCGTCGAGCGCGTCCAGAACTCGTTTCCGCACGAGCACGTCACGTGCGCGAGGACGTAGTCGGGATGGATATCGGTCTTCATCGGCTGGCCAGGATACCAGCCGCGACCTTGGGATCCGCGTTGCCGCCCGACACCACGGCCACCACGGGGCTTCCCGGCTCGGACTCGATCTTCCCAGCGAGTAGCGCCGCCACCGCGGCGGCGCCCGAGGGCTCGCAGGCGAGTTTCGCGCGCGCATAGAGGAATCGCATCCCCTCGGCGATCTCGTCCTCCGTCACGAGCACCACCTCGTCGACGCGCTCCCGGCACACGGCCAGCGTGCCCGCGCCCGTGAACGGCGCGTTCAGCCCGTCCGCGATCGAGCTCGGCTCGATGGAGACGGGCTCGCCGGCCTCGAGCGCAGCAGTGAGCGTCGGGGCACGTTCGGGCTCGACTCCGACGACGCGGCAATCGACCGCGGAGGAGACGCCGGCGATGAGGCCGCCGCCGCCGATCGGCACGACGATCGTGGCGACGTCGGGCGCATCGTCGACGACCTCGAGCCCCAGCGTGCCGTGGCCGGCCTGGAGTACCGGGTCGTCGAAGGGATGCACGAACGTCCGACCCGTCTCCTCGACGTACGCGAGCAGCAGCTCGTGGGCCTCGGCGGGGCTCGCAGCGGTGAGGTCGACCTCCGCCCCGTAGCCCCGCGTCGCTGCGACTTTCGTCGGGTTCGCGGTCGCCCACATGAAGACGGTGCACGGAACGTCCGCATGCGGCGGCCGCGAACGCGGCTCCCTGCGCCGCGTTCCCCGCCGACCAGGTGACGATCCCGCGGCGGCGCTCCTCGTCCGAAAGGGAGGCGAGCGCATTCAGCATCCCTCGCGGCTTGAACGAGCCGGTCTTCTGGAAGAGCTCGGCCTTCAGGAACGTCTGCGGCCCGAGGGCGCGGCACGAGAGGAGCGGCGTGCGGTGGAGGCGGCCGGCGATGAGCGCGGCGGCGCGGTGAATGTCGTCGCGGTCGATCATCGCGCGATCGTAGTGATACGAGGTCCGACGCCGCCATCCGCGAGAATGCGTGCGTGGAGAACGCGGAACGCAGGTCTGTCCGGCTCATCGTCCGAGACGACCTCGAGCGGACCCGGCTCACGGTCTTCTTCCGGATCCTCCTCGCCCTCCCGGTCCTCGTCTGGGTCTTGCTGCGCGGGATCGCCGCGTTCCTCGTCGGCTTCGTCAACTGGATCGCCGTGCTCGTCCAGGGTGAGGTGCCGGACAGCCTCCATGACTTCGTCGCGTCGTACGTGCGCTACTCGACCCAGGTCAGCGCGTACGTCTTTCTCGCCGCAGACCCGTATCCGTGGTTCCGCTGCCAGGCCGACTACCCGATCGACCTCGAGATCGATCCGCCCGTTCGCCAGGGTCGCTGGGGCGGGTTCTTCCGGGTCGTCCTTGCGCTGCCCGCGCTCCTGCTCGCGACGGCGCTCGGTGGAGGCTTCGCGACCGGCTCGTCGAGTCAGGGCTCGTGGACGGCGTCGTCGAGCGGGAGCGAGGACGCTCTGTGGTGGAACGTCTCGTCCGCCGGTGGCGTCGCCGCGGCGGCGGCCCTCCTGGCGTGGTTCGCGATCCTCGCGCGCGGCCGCGCTCCGCGAGGGTTGCGCGACCTCACGGCGTTCACGCTGGGCTACGCCGCGCAGGCGGGCGCGTACCTCTTCCTGCTCACGCCGCGCTACCCGACGTCGGATCCCGAGCGCGCCGAGCCGTACTCGGAGCTCCCGGAGCATCCTGTCCGAATGGTCGTCACGGACGACCTCGCGCGACCGCGGCTCACCGTCCTGTTCCGACTCCTCCTCGCAATCCCCCACATCGTCTGGATCACGATCTGGTCGATTGCCGTCGTCTTCGTCGTCTTCGTCGCGTGGATCGCCGCGCTCGTGCTGGGTCGCGTCCCCGACGCACTGCATCGCTTCCTCGCCGCCTACGTCCGCTACGCGACACATCTCTTCGCGTTCGTCTACCTCGTGGGACGGCGCTTTCCCGGGTTCACCGGCCGCGCGGGCTCGTACGGGATCGACCTCGAGATCGATCCACCGGCGCGGCAGAGCAGATGGAAGACGCTGTTCCGGTTCTTCCTTGCAATCCCGGCGCTGATCCTCGCGAGCGCGCTTGGCGGGGTCGCGCTGCTGATCGCGTTCCTCGCCTGGTGGTATGCCCTTGCCACGGCACGGATGCCGGAGGGGATGCGGAACCTCGGCGCTGCCTGCCTCCGCTACTCCGCGCAGACGTATGCCTATTCGCTTCTCGTCACGAGCCGGTATCCGTACAGCTCGCCGATCCTGCGGGAACGGGAGCAGACGGTCGACGAGCAGGAGCGTCCGGCGGCGCCTCTGGTCGGAGACGCCTTCTGAGAGCGCTCCTCGCCGCGCTCGTCGTGGCGGCACTCGCCGTCGGAGCGTTCCTCCTCTACCCGACCGCGGTTCCGAGCGACCTGACGCTCGGCGCGATCGACGTCGACGACGTCTTCGGCACAGACTTCGTCGCCGAGGCGAGGCGGTACGAGCGCGTCTTCTACGTCCTCTGGGCGCTCGCGCAGGTCGCGCTTCTCCTCACGTTGTGGCTGTACGCCCGGCGCGGAGCTGTGCTCGTACGGGAGTCCTCGGCCGGGCCGATCGGAACCGGAATGCTGCTCGGGATGCTCGGTCTGGGCATCGTCTGGCTCGTCCATCTCCCGTTCGGCCTTGCGGCGCACTGGTGGACACGACGCAACGACCAGAGCGACATGAACTACCTCGACTGGCTCGTCCAGGACTGGGCGCTGCTCGGCGCGGAGTTCCTCTCGATCTGTTTCGCGCTCCTGATCGTGATGGGGCTCGCTCGACGCCTCGGCGACCGCTGGTGGCTGCCCGGCGCCGCGGTCTTCGTCGCCGTCGCAGCGCTGTTCACGTTCGTCGCGCCGTACCTCGACTTCACGACCAAGCCGCTGCGCAATCAGGCGCTGCTCGCGGCGGCACGGGAGTACCGCGAAGAGCTCGGCGTCGGGGACATCCCGATTCGCGTCGAGAAGGTGAGCGCCGACACCGAGCAGGCGAACGCGTACGCATTCGGGATCGGCCCTTCTCGCCGCGTCGTCTTCTGGGACACGATGCTCATGGATCCGTTCTCGCAGGACGAGCAGAAGGTCGTGCTCGCGCACGAGCTCGCTCACCATTCGCAGCGCCATCTGCCCGAGGGGCTCGGCTGGTTCGCGCTCTTCGCGATCCCGGGCGCCTGGATCCTCATGCGAACGACACGGGGGCGTGGGGGCATGGGCGCACCGGAGGCCGTTCCGCTCGCACTGCTCGTCGTCGCGATCTTCCAGCTCGCGACGGCGCCGCTCGCGAATCACATCTCCCGCCGGATGGAGGCGGAGGCCGACTGGAAAGCCCTCGAGGTGACCCGCGATCCGCCGGCACTCGAGGGTCTCATGGTCGGCTTCTCGAAGACAGGACTCGGTGACCCCGACCCGCCCCGCTGGGCTCAGCTCGTGCTCGGCACGCACCCGGCGCTCGCCGATCGGATCGCAATGGCGCGCGCGTGGAAAGAGCGCGAAGGCCGCTGAGCGGCGCCGACGCGCGATCGGCTCGACGCTAGGTGAGCGTGTACTCGGGGCCCGAGCCGCCCTCGGGAGGCGTCAGACGGCCGCCCTTCGCGGTGATCGCACCGCACTGGACGCAGTTCGACGGTGTGATCTCGACCGTCACCATCCCGTTGCCGAGATCCCGCCCGACCTCGTACACGTGCGCCGGGCACATCCACTTCCACGCCTCCGCAACGGGACGCCGCACGGTCGTGCGCACCTTCAGGTGGTTCGGCTGGTCGTCGCGAGTCCGGTTTCCGGATGCGAAGACGGACGAGAGCTTGTCGAAGATGTACTTGCCGTCGGGCGCCGGGTAGCGCGCGGCGCGCCCGGTCTTCTTCAACGACGCCGTCGAGTTGGGATGCGTCGGGAAGCGACCGTTCGGAGCACGGCCCTTCGTGATCGTCATCGCGCTCGCCAGCGCCCCTCCCATGAAGAAGCCCTTGTCGAACGCCTGGCGCATGTTGCGCACCTCGCGGAGCTCCTTCATGTGCCTGCTCGCGCGCAGCGCCTCGTCGTAGGAATCGAGCGCTCCGACGCGGCTCGGCACCTCGCCTCGCTGGAGCGCGCGAAATGCGGCCTCCGCGGCGAGCCGACCCGATTCGATCGCGTAGTGGACACCCTTCAGCCGCGGAACGTTGACGAGCCCCGCACCCTCGCCGACGAGGAGCAGACCCGGCGCGTTGAACCGGCTCGGGAGTGAGTAGTAGCCACCCTCCGTGATCGTCTTCGCGCCCCAGGCGACGCGCTCACCTCCGCCGAGGATCTTCCAGACGAGGCGGTGCGTCTTGAACTCCTGCAGGACGTCGTGGACGGAGAACTCGACGTCCGCCGACTCGAGGCCCGCGACGAACCCGACCGTGACGAGGTCGTCGCCCATCGGATAGATGAAGGAGCCGCCGAACTCGCCGAAGCTCGCGGACGTCCGGAGCGGCCAGCCCATCGTGTGGACGATCTTGCGCAGCGGCTTGCGGACGCGCCAGACCTCCTTGACGCCGAGCGCCCAGATCTGCGGGTTCTCGCCGTGGAGCCCGAACTCGTCGACGGCCGCGCCGGTGAGGTAGCCCTGCGTCCCCTCCGCCAGCACCGTCAGCCCGGCGACGACGTCGTTCCCCGCCTCGAAGGTCGGGAGCGGCTCGCCCTGGCGGCCGCGCCCGCGATCGCCGGTCCGCACGCCGACGACCCGTCCGTGCTCGACGAGGAGCTTCGTGGCTGCGGTCTCCGGCAGGACGACCGCGCCCATGGCCTCCGCTTGCTCGGAGAGGAACCGCCCGAGCTCCGAGACCGAGACGATGAGGTTGCCGTGGTTCCGCATCGTCGGCGGCGGAGGAATCCGCATGGCCGAACGGCGCGTGAGGACGTAGACGGCCTCGCCCGGCACCTCGCCGTACGTCGGGAAGTCCGCCGTCCTGAGCCGCCCGCGGAAGAGCTCGCGGAGCGGCGACGGGTGCATCACCGCACCCGACAGCAGATGCGAGCCGGCCTGTTTCCCCTTCTCGAGCACGGCGATCGGGACGTCGCCGAGTCGCTCACGCACGTGCGGGTGCTCCTCGAGCAGCTGGCCGAGACGGATCGCGCAGGCGAGGCCGCCGGGGCCTGCGCCGACGATTGCGACGCCGACCTCGATCCGCTGGTCGGGCGGGTCGGTCGGAGCGCCCACCGCATCGCGGGCGCCGAACGGGGGAGCGAAGTCGGTCGGCCTGGCCACGAGTCGCTAGCGCGAGCGCACGAGCTCCGTCAGCTTCGGCACGATCTGATGCAGGTCGCCGACGACGCCGATGTCGCAGAAGTCGAAGATCGGCGCGTTCGGATCCTTGTTGATCGCGACGATCGTCCCCGAGCCCTGCATCCCGACCTTGTGCTGGATCGCGCCCGAGATCCCGCAGGCGATGTACAGCCTGGGCGAGACCGACTTGCCCGTCTGCCCGACCTGCGTCGAGTACGGGTACCAGCCGGCGTCGACGACCGCGCGCGTCGCGCCGACGGCGCCGCCGAGCGCTGCAGCGAGCTCCTCGAGCAGTGTGAAGCCCTCGGGAGAGCCGAGGCCTCGACCGCCCGCGACGATGATGTCCGCGTCCTCGATCGACGGGCCGCTCGACTCCTCCTGCGTCTGCTCGACGAGCGTCGCGAGCGTCGAGAAGTCCGAGAACGCCGTCTCGAACGACTCGACCTCCGCCGTTCCACCCGACTCGACCGGATCGAGCGCGCCGGAACGAACCATGCCCAGTCGCGGACCGCCCTTCCACCCGACGTCCACGAGCACCGTATCGCCGAGCGCGGGCCGCTTGCCGACGAGCTCACCGTCGGAGAGCGACAGGTCCGCGAGGTCCCAGTTCAGGCCGGCGTCCAGGCGCGCGGCCAGACCGGACGCGACATCGGCAGCGAGCACCGAGGCGCCGAAGAGCACGACATCGGCTGCCGTTCTGCTCGACGAGCGTCGCGAGCGCGTCGACACGGGGCTGGGGAAGCGGTGCGGCCAGCTCGGCCGCCTCGCACACGTACACCTTCGACGCGCCGAAGGCACCTGCTGCTGCAGCGATCCCGGATGCTCCGTCGCCGAGCACGACTCCCGCGGCATCACCGAGAGACGCGGCCTTCGAAAGGACGCCGAGCCCGCCTTTCTCGAACGCGCCGCCGTGGTGCTCGAGGAATACCAGGGAGTTCACAGGAGCTTCCTCTCCACGACGAGGTCGAGGATCGTCTGCGCTCCCGAGCCGTCATCCTCGATCTTCACCTGGTCGCCGCGCGACGGCGGCGGGCCGAGATCCAGAACCGTGGTCTTCGCCCCGGCCTCTCCCGCCGCGTCAGCCTCAACGCCCACGTCGGCGAGCGACAGGGTCTCCTGCGGCTTCGTCTTCGCGCCCATGATTCCCTTGAGCGACGGGTAGCGCGGCTCGTTGATCGCGTCCGAGACCGCGACCACCGCGGGCAGCGGCGCGCTGATCACGTCGTAGCCGTGCTCCGTCTGGCGCTTGCCCGTGACCGAGCCCGCCTCGGCGGTCAGCGCCGCGACCTGCGAGATGACCGGCCGGCGCAGGCGATCGGCGACGGCCGACCAGAGCACCGCCCCGTCGCCGTCACCCGAGGACTGTCCGAAGAGGACGAGGTCGGCCCCCTCACGCTCCAGCGCGCCGGCAAGCGCGCGAGCGGTCCCGAGCAGATCGGAACCCGCAGCGGCCTCGTCCGATACGAGCACGGCGCGATCCGCGCCCATCGCGAGCGCCTTGCGCAGCGAGTCGGCGGCCTTCGCCGGCCCGAGTGACACGAGCACGACCTCGCCGCCCTGCGCCTCCTTGATCCGCAGCGCCTCCTCGACCGCGTTGAGGTCGGTCGGATTGAGAGCCGCCTCGCCGGAGCGGTCGAGCCGCTTCGTGGCCGGGTCGATGCGCTTGTGGACGGTCGCGTCCGGCACCTGCTTCACGCAGACGGCGATCTTCATCGGGGCGGACTCTATCGGCGCGCACCGCCAGCCCTCGTCGGGAAGTGGACGGCCGCCGAGCACTGAGGGCCTCCGCCGTGCTGCCGATACTTCTCGCGATGGCGAGCCGCCCGATGCCGAACGGCGCGATCCTGGTCGTCTGCGCACTTCTGATCGGCGGAGCGTCCGTGATGGCCTTGCAGGCCGTAGCGCTCGCGGCCGACGGCGCGTACCAGCTCGTGCGCATTCTGGATGCCGAAGACGTCTTCGGTCTGGACGCTCGTATCTTCGCAGCCGCGGCGCATCAGGGCGCCGTCGTGGTGGCGGTTCGAGCGGGCATGACGGATACGCAGCTTCTCTCGGTACTACTCGGCGTCGGGCAACTCGTCCTGCCCGCCGTCGCCTGGTCGCTCGCGGTCGTACTGAGCCGTCCCCGACAGGCTCGTGTGTGCCGCGGTGGCGATGATCGCGGGCCTTTCCGCCGGAGCGACGTGGTTCATCAACGTCGGCGAGATCGTGCTCGCCGCCCCGCTGACGGTCCTGATCGCCGTACTCCTCTGGCAACCGCGAACCTGGCGCGGCCGCGAAGCCGTCCTCGCAGTCGCTGCCGCCGTCGTGCTCGTCGCGAGCTACGAGACGGCGGTGCTCACAGGCGCCGTTCTCGCCCTCTGGGCGACGTGGCGAGCAACCGGCGCGAGCACACGTACCGAAGCGCACCGGCCTGTGGATCGTTGCCGCACTCTCGGCGCTCTCGGTCGCCGTGGCGTTCTGGGGCACGCATGCCGGCGCGAATCCGACGCATTCGCAGTCTCTCCTCTACCACGTCGTGTCTCTCGAGCCGTGGCCCTTCTACGCCGGCCTTGCCGGCATCGCGGCCGTCTGCGCCGGAGCCGGGCCTGGTGCGGCGCCACCGCGCGCCGCATCCTGCTGGTGGGGGGCGCCGTCGTTCTCGGTGTGTCCGTCATCGGCCTCGAGCCGGATCCCGTCACGGCGTTCCAGGCGCGGGGCGGAGCGGCCATCGCGGGCTTCCTGCTGGAGCTCTTCCTCCTGTGGCGCTGGATCGAAGGGAGACGCGGGACCAGTCGATCCGATCCCGATCCCGATCCCGACGCGCGGCGCGTCGACCTGCTCCTGGTCGCGATCCCGATCGCATTCGTCGCCTCGATGGCGGTCGTCAACGTGCAGCCCGTCCTCAGCTGGTCACGCAGCCTCGATGCGTTCCGCGTCCACGTCGACCGCACGCAGGGTGACGCAATCGCCGCCGATGTTCTTCCGGTCGGGAGGCGAGATGTCCTGTGGGGCTGGACGGCAAGCTCGCTGTCGCTCCTCGTCCGGGAGAGTCCGACCTCCGGAATTCTCGTCGATCGCAACCCGTCGTTCGTCCCGTTCCCGCCCGCCGACGCCCGCGAGCAACTCGCAGACGCTTTCACCTGGCAGCACTGACCGACCAGCGGACTGCGAGCAGCACGCTGGTAGCCTCCTGCGTTCGAGCGCGCGCACCGGAGCACCGCCATGAGACGCCACCGGACGACAGCCGTGGGGATCTTCGCTTCCCTCCTCATCGCAGGCCTTGCGGCCGCGGCGTCGTCTCCTGCGAGCGGAAAGCAGCATTCCGCCGTCCCACCGCTCGTCTTCCCGCTCGTCGCGAAGACGGATCTCTGGGACAACTACGGCGACCCGCGCCCGAACGGCAGGCATGCCGGGATCGACATGGAGAATCCCTGGCGCGCACCGGTCCTCGCGGTCGAGGACGGAAGCATCAAGTACTGGGATTCGGGTCTCGGCGGTTGCATGCTCTACC
Source organism: uncultured Gaiellaceae bacterium (assembly GCA_963833725.1). Classification (GTDB taxonomy): domain Bacteria; phylum Actinomycetota; class Thermoleophilia; order Gaiellales; family Gaiellaceae; genus GMQP-bins7. Next base: position 5,630 of record CAWHYV010000011.1, on the reverse strand, counting down.
TCGAGGGAGCCAGCGGCACGACGTACCTCTACATCCACCTGAACAACGACCTGACGCGGCGCAACGACAACAAGGGCGGGTGCGTGAAGGACGTCGCGTTCGCAGTCCCGAACGGCGCCAGGGTTACGGCTGGGCAGCAGATCGGCTGGAACGGCGACTCGGGTGATGCGAACGGCAATCCGCACCTCCACTTCGAGGTGCATCCGAACGGCGGCGGGGACGTCAACCCGTTCAGGCATCTGAAACGGGCAAGCAGGCCGCTCTTCGCAGCGCGCAAGGGCTCCGTATTCAGCCTCGCACTCGACGGCAAGCTGACCGCGGGCGGTGCAGGAACGGCGACGCTCGAGATCGACCGCGTGCGTCAGTACCCGGGCGGCCGCTGGCTCGACATCGACCCGCGGGACGTCGAGCTCACGGTCCCACTCGGCGCCACGATTGCGCCGCCACTCGATCGGTTGCTGGACTCGACGCTCCGAACGCTCAAGGAACCGGTGCCCGTATCGGCCTTCACGCTCAAGGCGAACACCACGCGAGACGCGATCGTCGGCACTCCGGGCGAGCTCGTGCTGGGTCGGGTCACACCTTCACCATGACGTAGGACGTCGCGGCGCCTGGTCGAAGAACACGGAGCGATGGCCGGCGGCCTCTCGATTCTCATGCCCGTGTTCAACGAGCGCGCGACCGTTGAGGCTGCGATCGACGACGCCCTCGGCGCCGAGCTTCCTGTCGCGCGCAGGGAGCTCGTCATCGTCGACGACGGCTCCACCGACGGAACGAGCGATTTCCTGCGATCGCGCGCGTTGCCCGACGGAGTGCAGGTGCACTTCCATGAGCGCAATCTCGGCAAGGGCGCGGCGATTCGGACCGCGCTTGCAGCATGCGACGCAGGAGTTCTCGGCGATCCTCGACGCGGATCTCGAGTACCGCGCGTCCGATCTCGCCGACGTGCTCGAACCGCTCGTGACGGGCGACGCTCGGGTGGTCTTCGGCACGCGTGCGTGGACCTCTCAGTCCTCCTTCAGCTTCTGGTACGTGATCGGGAACAAGGCCGTCACGATGGCCACGAACGTCATCTACAACTGCTGGATCTCCGATGTCATGACGTGTCACAAAGCCATGCGAACGGACCTCTTCTGCTCGCTGCCGCTCCGCGAGCGGGGCTTTGCGATCGAACCGGAGATCGCCGCCCGCGTTCTGCGAGCCGGGGAGCGGATCCACGAAGTGCCGATCTCGTACCGTGCGCGCTCCCGCGAGGCAGGGAAGAAGCTCACCGCCTATGACGGCCTCCGCGTTGTGCGCACGCTCGTCCGCTGTCGGCTGACGTGAGCGCGCGCGTCGCCATCGTGGCGGCGTACGTCCTGCTCGGTGCAACCCTGGCCTGGTCGCGCCTCGTCGGCCTCGGTCACAGCTTCTGGAACGACGAGATCGTCATGGTCCAGGAGTTCGTACGGCGCGGGCCTGGCAGGATTCTCGCCGGGCCTGACCTGAGCCACGAGCTCATGGCTGTCCTCTCCTGGGCCGCGAGCTCGGTCGTCGGAGAGTCGGAGATCGCCCTGCGGCTCCTTTCGGTCCTCCCATTCATCGCCGGTGTCGTCTTCGTCACCGCGTGGCTGCATTCGAGACTCGGCGCGCTGTCCGGCCTCCTCTTCCTCTTTCTCGCGACGGTGTCGCCGGTGCTCCTCGACATCACGCGACAGGCGCGCGGCTACGGGATCGCGTTCCTCGCAATGGGGGTTCTCGTCGTCGCCGCGCTCGAGGCGCATCGGACCGGACGAGCGTGGGCCGTGGTGGCTGCATGCGGAGCGGGCGTCGTCGGCACGTGGACGCTGCCCCAGTTCGCCGTCGCGTTCCTCGCGACGATGGTCGTGCTCCTCTTCGTCGGCGAGGTCCGCCGTCCGACGGCGATCGGCCTCGGCGTCTCGCTTGTGGCGATCGTCGGCTGGTATGCACCCCACGTGGGCGAAGTCCGCTCGGCATCGCAGATCGAGGACGGCGTCCAGATCGGCTTTCCCTGGGTGGTCACGGCGCCGATCGACCAGATTCTCCTCCCGGCGCTGTTCTGGATCGACGGGACAGCGCTCGTCGCAGGAGTCGTCTGGCTACCTCTCGTGCTTCTCGCAATCGCCGTCATCGCCTCGAGTCCGCTCGTGCACGACCGCGTGCAGGCATTGCTCCTCGGCTCAGGTGTGGTCGTGACCGTCGTCACGCTCTGGATCGCGCAGGCGTACGTCATTCCCCGGTATCTCAGCTACCTCCTCGTTCCTCTCTTCATCCTGCTCGCCACCGGAGCCGCGTCGATCCTGAGCCGGATCACGGAACGCCGGGCCGTGCTGCGCACCGTCGTCTGCCTCGTCGTGCTCGTCGTGCTCGCCGTCCGCTTCGCGATCGTCGCCCCCGATGTCGTGGCGCTGCCGCGCGAAGCACATCGCGACGCGGCCGAGGTGATCCAGCGACGCGGCACATCAACACCGGTGGTCGCCTACATGCGGAACCCGGGGAATCTCGCGTTCTACCTCGACAGACCCGTGCTCGCCCCCGACCGCGCCAACGTGGCTGCCCGCGTCTGCGAGCGCGAGGACGCGGTGTTCTACGTGTTCCAGCCGTTCGCACTCGAGGACGTCGTCGTCCCGTGCCTCGACCGCCCGGGGGTCGAGCACCAGCGATTCCGGCAGTACGCGCGCGGCGGCGAGATGAACGTCTGGTTCGTGCCCCCGGGACGCTAGGAGCTTGCGGGACGTCGCCAGAGCTGCGCGCTGACGCGCCGACCGAACTGCAGCCGCTCGACGAGCACGTGCTCGCCGAAGCCGAGTGCGCTGCGCTCCTCGGCCGTGATGTCGTCGCTCGTCTCGGACCAGGTGAGCACCCAGATCGAGTCCGCACTCGACGTGCCAGTCACCGGTGCGCCGTAGTACTCGGCCGCAGGACGCGCAGACCACGGCGCGACGACGATCGCATCGCTCTCGCCACTCCGCTCGAGGACCGTTCCGACGGCGCTCCTCCAGTCCTCACCACGCCAGTTGCCGTCATCCGCGGTTCGGTACCACGCCACCAGGCCGAGGGTCGTTGCGACAACGGCGGCAAGCACGGCCACCATCCCGATGCGACGTCCCGCTCCGACGACGGCGATCGCCGCCAGGAGCGCGAAGGCAGGCGCCGCAAGGATGAGGAACCGGTCGAGGAAGATCGGGCGAAACCCGGACGGAAGCAACGCGAGGACGAAGGGAGCGAACGCCCAGACGCCGAGCCAGAGCGCGAGATCTGGTCTCTGCAGACGACGCGCCAGAACCACGAGCCCCGCCACGGCGAGGACGAGTCCAAGACCGGCTGCGCCGGAGACGTCGAGCACCGCTCGCACCACGTCGCCAGGCGTTGGCGCCGTCAGCCAATTCATCCCGACACCGGCACCGGTCGAACGCATTGCGATCGTCGCGGCCCACGGGACGGCGAACGCGCAGATGAGCACGGCGGCGAGCAGGCCGTGCGGCAGAACGCGCTCCCGCCTCTGGAGTACGAGCACGGCGTGTGCCGGCACGAGCATGAGCCCGGCAACTGCATGCCAGACGACGACCGCCGAGAACCCGACTCCGTAGATCGCCCAGGACGCGCGTGTGTTGCGATCCAGGGCGCGCAACAGGAGAAGCGTCACGACGAGGCTGAGCGCAAGGATCAGCGTGTAGCCACGCGCCTGCTGCGACCACTTCACGAGGAAGGGACTCGTCGCGAGGAAGACACCACTGAGGAGCGCCGTCCAGCCGTCGAACAGCTTGCGCGCGAGCACGACGATGAGTGCGCATGCGGCGACGGTGCCGACCACCGACGGGAAGCGCAGCACCCACTCGGACGTGCCGGCGATGGACGTCCATCCCCGCGCCACTCCGTCGTACAGGACGTGGTACTGGTCGTTGTCGACCCACCACTTCGGCGACCGACCGGCGGCATCCGCCGTGGACGCCTCATCCACCCAGAGCGAAGGCTCCCCGAGCCGGATCAGCCCGAGCACGAGCGCGATACCGCTCGCGACCGCAACGCTGAGCGCGAGGGACGGCTCTCGAACCTGCGCGATGGAACGCTCGACAGGCGCGACCGACATTGGGGCAGCATCACTCACTGATTACTCCTTCATCGGCGCGCGTCGACGAAGCCTGATGCCGAGAACGAAGAGATCGATGCTCGCGCGAACCATGTCGCGAAGCCCGAGTCGCGATCCCGGCACGTCACGCCACTCACGCAACGGCATCTCCTCGAACGCGGACAGCGGGACGGGCTCGGCGGTCGCGGTTCCGCGCAGCAGTCTGCCGATGAGCTCGACGTCGAAGACCCACTTCGACCTGAACGGCTCTGCGATCGCCTCTCGAACCGCAGGCGACGTGCGAAAGGCCTTCGCACCACATTGCGTGTCGTAGACCGGGATGCGCAGGATCAGAGCCGCGTAGGTCGCAAACAGGCGTCCGAGGTAGTGCCGGAGCGCGCGACGCTGGATCCGGCGACCGAGCAGCGAGACACGCGCAGCCAAGACGAACTCGAGATCGGGACGCGACTCGAGAAGCTCGACCAGCCGAACGAGCTCGCCCGGCGGCGTCGCGAGATCGGCGTCGTAGTAGCCGAGGAACGGAGCGGCTTGATCGACACAGTGCAAGAGCCCGCGCCGAATGGCCTCCGCCTTCCCGACGTTCTGCGGGATCCGGAGCACCTCCACGCCGACGCGCGCGTGGAGATCGTCGAGCACGCCGGCGGTTCCATCCGTGGAGCCGTCGTCGACGAACAGCAGGCGCACCCGACCGGAGTCCGCCAGCTCGCCAAGACGCGCGACGTCGAGCCGGTGCTCCTCGTTGAAGCAGGGAACGACGATGAATGGGCGAGCATCGGTCACGTGCGCGGGAGGCGACACAGTGCCCAGTAGCTGAGACCGGGAAGCGCAACACCCCGCTCGCTGAGGCGCAGCGAGAGCCTCGCGTCGAGGCGAAGCGCGCTGGTGGCAGCCCTCGTGAACACGCGGCCGCGGCGCCACTCCGCCACCCCCTGGCGCGGCTTGAACCGGCGGGAGCGAGCGCGTTCAGCGAGAACCTGCACCGCACGCGGTGGTAGGAGCGAAAGGAAGAGCCCTCCACTCGCAACGACGCGAAGGCCCGCCTGCTCGAGGAGGCCACGACACTGCGCAGGTGAATAGCGACGCCAGTGACGCAACGCGCGATCATGCGCGGAGTAGAGCGACTCGTACGCCGGAACCGACACGAGGACGCTCCCTCCGTCGTCGAGCAGATCGCTCACGACGGAACCCACGAGCGCCGCGTCGTCCTCCACATGCTCGACGACGTCGAGCATGAGAATCGTCTCGAAGCGACCCGCCGGCCGTTCGGCGACGAACGTGATGCCGACGACGTCGGCCAGCTCGTCGAGATCCTCCTGCGTGTAGTTGATGTCCCAGCACATGATCGTCGCGGCCTCGGGCAGAAGCTGGCGCAGCTGCGCGGCGAACCACCCGTCACCGGCGCCCACGTCGAGCCATGTGCGACGGTCGAGCAGGTCGTGCCTGCCGAGCAGCTGCAGGAAGAATTCGGCGCGCGCGATTTCCCAGGGATGCCTCGTGCTCCCAGCCCCTCCGCGCTCGATGAGATCCACCGCTCCAGTAT
>CAWHYV010000010.1:0-298922 GCA_963833725.1 uncultured Gaiellaceae bacterium | reverse complement strand
CCCGGGTCGGGATGCCCCCTTCGAACGGAGGCAAGCCGGATGTGCGTTCGCCTCGGTCGTCGGACTTGTGCTCGGTCGATGGAACGGGGAGCCACGGCGCCGTGAACGGCGCTGGGTAAGCCGGCCGGGCTGCAAGCTTCCGCCAATGCTTCTTCGGCAGCGCTGGTGTCTGCCGTCGTGACCAGCGTGAGAAAGGCTGTGCGCACCTCGCGATTCCGTCAGCCTCCCACCCCCTCACGCTGAGCGTCGTCATCGCGGCCTACAAGGAGGCCAAGACTGTCTTTCGCAACAACGATCGCTGGGACAGGAGCAATGCCGTATTCGAAGACGGGCGGGTGGTCATGTACGACAAGCGGATCGAAGTTCGAGACGCGCGCATGCAGTGGATCGACTACGGCCTCTCCGTCCTTCGACGTGACGTGGTCGAGGCGATTCCGATTGGTGGCGCACCCTGTGACCTCGGGGACGTCTACCGTGAGCTGGGCCTGCAGGGCGATCTCGCAGGCTTCGAGGTCACCACCCGATTCTTCGAGGTCGGATCGCTCGAGGGCGTCGCGGCACTCGAGTCACTCCTCCAGTCGAGCGCGCGCTAGTGCAACTCGTTCGTCAGTCGCTACGCAACGACGGCGCCGCGCAGGAAGTCCACGATCTCGCCGGTCGTCGCTCCGGGACCGAAGACCTCGGCGACGCCCGCGGCCTTGAGCTCGTCGGCGTCGTCGGGCGGAATCGTCCCGCCGACCACGACGAGCACGTCGTCGGCGCCGTTCGCGCGGAGCCCCTCGACGATCCGCGGCACGAGCGTCATGTGCGCGCCCGAGAGAATCGAGACACCCACCGCGTCGGCGTCCTCCTGGATCGCGGTCTCGACGATCTGCTCGGGGGTCTGGTGGAGACCGGTGTAGATGACCTCCATTCCCGCGTCGCGCAAGGCCCGCGCGATGATCTTGGCGCCGCGGTCGTGACCGTCCAGACCCGGCTTTGCGATCACCACTCGTATCGTGCCCGGCACATCGGCAGAATACCGCGGTGCGCCTGACCGTCATCGGCTCGTCGCCGGCATGGCCAAATCCCGGCAGCGCGCATTCCGGATACATGCTCGAGGCCGACGGGAGTCGCGTGCTCCTCGATTGCGGGCCTGGCGTCCTCGGTCGGCTGCGGCAGCGCTCGACCTGGCCGGAGGTCGACGCGATCGCCATCACGCACTTCCACCTCGACCACTGGGGCGACCTCGTGCCCTGGGTCTGGGGCACGTTCTATCTCGGGGCCAGCGGACCGGCGACGAAACCCGCGCTCTGGGTGCAGCCCGGTGGTACCGCCTACCTGGCCTCGCTCGGCGAGCGACTCGGCTTCCCGGACATGTTCGAGCGGACGTTCCATCTTTCGGAGTACGAACCCGACACGCCGTTCGCGATCGGGAAGCTCGCCGTCACGCCGACGAGGGTGCCGCACTACACGCTCCAGACCTACGCCTTCCGCGTGCAGTCGAACGGCGCCGTGCTGACGTACTCGGGGGACTCCGCGCCGTCCGCTGAGCTGGTCGAGTCCGCGCGTGACGCCGATCTCTTCGTCTGCGAGGCGACGCTGATGCGCGGCGACCTCGACGGCGAACCTCGCGGACATCTCTCTCTGGACGAAGCGGTCGAGGCCTTCGAGGCGTCGGGCGCGAAGCGGCTTCTCGTAACGCATCGCCCACGCGAGTTGCCGACCCCGGACGAGTTCGAGCTCGCATACGACGGGCTCGAATTGGAGGTCTGAGAAGACTCGGAGTAGAACCCGTGGGGATTCGACGCCCGTCGTCGACGCAGGAAGGACACGCGCCCCTGAGAACAGTCGAGCATGCGTGGACGCCACGGAAAGATCCTCGTCGCCGTGGCCGGCGTCGCGCTCAGCGCCGTGTTCCTCTGGCTCGCAGTACGCAACGCTGACCTCGACGCAGTCAGGCGCGCACTCTCGGAGGCCCGGCTCGGCCTCGTGCTCCTTGCGGTGCTCGTCATCGGCATTGGGTACGGATTCCAGGCGGCGCGGTGGCAACGGATCGCGGCGGCGCCGAGCCTAGGACTCCGCTCCTTCTACGGGATGGTGGTCGGCGGGCTCGCGTGCAACAACGTGCTGCCCATCCGCATCGGCGAGATCCTGCGCGCGGGCTGGCTGAGTCGTGACGCGCCGATGTCGGGCGGTCGCGCGTTCGGCAGCGTCGTGCTCGACCGGATCTGCGACGTCGTCACCCTCGCCGTCTTCTTCGCGATCGGCCTGCAGGCGGTGGCGAGCGCCGCCTGGCTCGTCAGGCTCGCCGTCGGAGCACTGATTGCAGTCGTCGTCATAGCCCTGGCACTTCTTCTCGCGCGTGTCTACACGTCACGCAGGGAAGACGGAGGCGTCCGGCAACCGCGAGGTCGTGTCGTCCAGATCCTGCGCGACACCGTCGAGATGCTGGGCGAGCCCATCGGCCGTCGGCATGCCGCCACGTGGATCGGACTGACGGCGTGCACGTGGACACTGTCGACCTTCGCAGCCGCGCTGGTCGCGCGATCGGTCGGCATCGAGCTCGGTCCGCTCGAGGCGGTCTTCCTCACCTCCGCACTGGCACTCGGCGTCGCGATCCCGTCGTCGCCGGGATACATCGGCACGTATCAGTGGATCGGTGTGGCGGCGCTCGGCCTCCTCGACGTCCCCGTCGAGCAGGCGCTCGCCTTCGCGATCCTCATGCAGGCGAGCTGGTTCGTCCCGACGACGCTCGCGGGCGGCGCCTTCATCGGCGTGCGCGCACTGCGAGGCAAACCCGTGACCGAGCATGACCCAGAGCTCGGCTGAAGGCGACGACCTCGAGGGCCGATACCCTCCTTGACGTGATCTCGGTCGTCGTACCCCTGCTCAACGAGGAGCACACGCTCGAGGCGCTCTATGCCGAGATCGCGGCTGCGCTCGAGCCCCGGTCGGACGAGTTCGAGGTGGTCTTCGTCGACGACGGATCGAGCGACGCGAGCATGTCCGTCCTCACACGGATGCATGACGAGCTGACGAACGTCGTCGTCGTCCACCTGCGCCGGAACTTCGGAAAGGCCGCAGCGTTGCAGGCCGGCTTCCTCGAAGCGCGCGGCGACGTCGTGGTCACCATCGACGCCGACCTCCAGGACGATCCGACTGAGATCCCGAAGCTCCTCGCGAAGCTCGACGAGGGCTTCGACCTCGTCTCGGGCTGGAAGACGCGGCGCAACGACCCGTTCTTCAGGCGGATGTTCTCGAAGGTCTTCAACTGGGCGACGGGCGCCGTATCCGGGGTGAAGCTCCACGACGTGAACTGCGGCCTGAAGGCCTACCGCGCCGAGGTGTTGCACGGCATTCGACTGTACGGCGAGCTCCACCGGTTCATTCCGATCCTTGCTGGGTATCGCGGTTTCCGGATCGCCGAGATCCCTGTCAATCACCGAGCCCGTCAGCACGGCAGCTCGCGCTACGGGCCCGAGCGCTATCTCCGCGGCTTCTTCGATCTCCTGAGCGTGACGTTCATGGGTCGCTACAGGCACCGTCCGCTGCACCTGTTCGGCGGAATCGGGCTCCTGATGGGTGCCGTCGGGTTCATCATCCTCCTGTACCTGACGATCCTCAAGCTCTGGGGCGAGAGCATCGGCACGCGACCGTTGCTCACGCTCGGCGTGCTCCTCGTCGTCGTCGGAATCCAGTTCGTCTCCCTCGGACTGATCTCGGAGCTCATCACCTCGCAGCACGAGGAGCGACTGGGCGACCGGGAGCGAGTCGAGCTGATGGTCGAAGAGGTGCTGCGCTGACGTCAGGGCGCACCGCCGCCGCTGCCGACTTCGTCGGCCCCACCGGAAACGCGACCGACAAGTACGGGAGCACGAGCCGTGTGACTCGGAAGCTCCTCGCAGGCTTCCTCCGCGAGATCGATCACGCCATCGTCTCGATGACTCCCAGCTCGATCCTCGACGTCGGGTGCGGCGAAGGCCTCGTGACCGAGCGTCTCTCTCAACTGACCCGTGTCACGACGGTTGGTGTCGATCTCGGCGACGATGTCCTTCGCGCTCAGTGGCGGGTGCGCGAGAAAGGGCTCCTGTCGTTCGATGCGGCCTCCGCCTACGATCTTCCGTTCGACGATGCATCGTTCGATTGCGTATGTGCGCTCGAGATGCTCGAGCATCTCGAGCGTCCACGTGACGCGCTCGCGGAGATGACACGGGTTGCGGGCAGGACGCTGCTCCTGAGCGTCCCTCGCGAGCCGTGGTGGCGGATGGCGCACCTGGCTGCGGGGCGCAACCTGCGCGCCCTTGGAAACACACCCGGCCACATCAATCACTGGTCGACGCGGAGCTTCCTGGGCCTCGTCTCGGACTACGGGGTCGTCACGCGGGTGGCGCGCCCGTTCCCGTGGACTGTCGTCGCGGTCGAGCGGCCGCGTTAGAAGACCGGGGTCTCGCGCCACACGCCCCACACCGCGCGGAGCGCGTCGCACATCTCGCCGAGAGTCACGTACTCGCGCGACGCCTCGATGATCGGCGGCATCAGGTTCACGTCGTCGCGCGCGGCGGCCTCCTTCAACGCGGTGAGTCGCATCTCCACCTGCGCCGAGTCGCGCCCCGCCTTCACCGCCGCGAGCCGGTCGATCTGCTTCTGCTCGAGGGCAGGGTCGATCTTGAGGATCGCAATCGGCTCCTCGTCGTCGAGGATGTAGCGGTTCACGCCGACCACGACGCGCTTCCCGGATTCGACCTCGGACTGGTAGCGGTACGACGCCTCGGCGATCTCGCGCTGGAAGAAGTTCTCCTTGATCGCCGCGACGACTCCGCCGAGCCGGTCGATGCGGTCGAAGTACTCGTAGGCCTGTGCCTCGATGGCGTTCGTGAGACCCTCGACGTGGTATGAGCCGCCGAGCGGGTCGATCGTGTTCACGGCTCCGGACTCGTGCGCGATGACCTGCTGGGTGCGCAGCGCGATGCGGACGGCGTCCTCCGTCGGCAGCGCAAGGGCCTCGTCGAACGAGTTCGTATGGAGGCTCTGGGTGCCCCCGAGCACCGCGCCATCGCTTCGAGCGCCGTGCGGACGATGTTCACCTCGGGCTGCTGCGCCGTCAGCGACACGCCAGCGGTCTGCGTGTGGAAGCGCATGAGGAGCGAGCGCTCGTTGCGCGCGCCGTAGCGGTCGCGCAGCTCGCGGGCCCAGATCCGGCGCGCAGCGCGGTACTTCGCGATCTCCTCGAAGAAGTCGAGATGGGCGTTGAAGAAGAAGGAGAGGCGCGGTGCGAAATCGTCGATCTCGAGGCCGCGCTCGATCGCCGCCTCGACGTAGGCGAAGCCATCGGCGAGCGTGAAGGCGAGCTCCTGCGCCGCGGTCGATCCCGCTTCGCGGATGTGGTACCCGGAGATCGAGACCGGGTGGAAGAGCGGCATCTCGCGCGCGCAGAACTCGATCATGTCGACGACGAGCCGCATCGACGGCTCCGGCGGGAAGATCCACTCCTTCTGCGCGATGTACTCCTTGAGGATGTCCGTCTGCGCGGTGCCGCGGAGCTTGTCGCGTGAGATGCCTTGCTGCTCTCCGACGCAGACGTAGTAGGCGAGGACGATCGCGGCCGGCGAGTTGATGGTCATCGAGGTCGAGACGTCGCCGAGCGGGATGCCGGAGAAGAGCGTCTCCATGTCCGCGAGCGAGTCGACGGCGACTCCCTCCCTGCCGACCTCGCCGAGCGAGCGCGGGTGATCGGAGTCGTAGCCCATGAGCGTCGGCATGTCGAACGCCGTCGAAAGCCCGGTCTGCCCGTGCTCGGTGAGGTAGCGGAAGCGCTCGTTCGTCTCCTCCGGCGTGCCGAACCCGGCGAACTGGCGCATCGTCCAGAGGCGACCGCGGTACATCGACGGGTAGACGCCGCGCGTGAACGGGTACTCGCCGGGGTAGCCGAGGTCGCGCGCGTAGTCCGTGTCGACGCTCTGCGGGGTCGCGAGCGGCTCGTTCTCGATCCCCGAGATCGTCGAGAAGAGCTCGTCCGTGCGCTCCGGCGACCGCTCGTAGACCTGCTCGCGCCACTCCTCGAACGACTCGGACGCCCCGCGATCCTCGGTCGTCGCCATCGCGGCGCATTGTAGGCCCGGCGGGGGCGAGACCAGGTCAGGCGGTCGTTCGCGGGCGGTGATGGCGCGAACGGGGGATAGCTCGACGATAGGCGTCCGCCGACGACACACGCGTGCGGGTGCGGCCAATCCTCGCGTTCGTCATTGGTGCGCTCGGCGTCGCCGCGCTCGTTGGTGCCGCCACGAACGCATCGGCCGAGCGTGCCTGCATCAGCGGAGCGCGCGCCGGCGGATATTCGTATGCAGGGCACCAGGCCGCATACCGTGGTCACGGTGTCCGGGCGACGATCCTCCTCACGCGCACGCCGACCGTCGATGCGGGCCACGTCGCAGGCTGGATCGGCGTCGGCGGGCCGGGTCAGGGAGCGAACGGAGGCGACGCCTGGATCCAGGCCGGCATTGCATCCATGCCCGGGATGGAGCCGTTCGTCTACGCGGAGATCACTCGCGAAGGTCACGATCCTCAGTTCGTCCTGATCGAAGAGGGCGTCGCGGTGGGACGAAGCCATCGTCTGGCCGTCCTCGAGATGTCCGCACGGCCCGGATGGTGGCGCGTGTGGATCGACGGCCGGCCCGCGACCGAGCCTGTTCGCTTCCGCGGGTCATCGGGTCGCTGGGCCCCGATCGCGACGGCCGAGAGCTGGAACGCCGGCACACCGCGCTGCAACTCGTTCGGCTTCCGGTTCGAGCGCGTCTCCGTCTCCTACGGCGGCGGAGGCTCGTGGCGCCCGTTCGTCCCCGGCCATCGCTTCCTCGATGGTGAGAACAGCCTTCGCGATCTCACCGGAGCCCCGGTCGAGTCCGGCATTTACGGCCGCTCGCTCGCAGGCGAGGCCGTGCTTCCGTACGCGTTTCTCGCGGCGTCAGACTAGGCGTTCTCGACCGAAACGGCCGCGAGCTCGAAGCTCCCGGGCGGGAGTCCCATGACCGTGGGCCAGGCGGCGACGAGGCGCGGCTCGCGATCACGCCCGGGTGCGCCGAGCGGAGCAGTCGAGAAGCGGCATCGCGCGCAGCGTACTGAAACGAACGCGAGTCCGCACGTGCTCTCGGAGCACGCTGGCGATCGACCTCTCGAGGAACTCGTCGCCCGCTAGAAGACCGGGGTCTCGCGCCACACGCCCCACACCGCGCGGAGCGCGTCGCACATCTCGCCGAGAGTCACGTACTCGCGCGACGCCTCGATGATCGGCGGCATCAGGTTCACGTCGTCGCGCGCGGCGGCCTCCTTCAACGCGGTGAGTCGCATCTCCACCTGCGCCGAGTCGCGCCCCGCCTTCACCGCCGCGAGCCGGTCGATCTGCTTCTGCTCGAGAGCAGGGTCGATCCTGAGGATCGGAATCGGATCCTCGTCGTCGAGGATGTAGCGGTTCACGCCGACCACGACGCGCTTCCCGGATTCGACCTCGGACTGGTAGCGGTACGACGCCTCGGCGATCTCGCGCTGGAAGAAGTTCTCCTTGATCGCCGCGACGACTCCGCCGAGCCGGTCGATGCGGTCGAAGTACTCGTAGGCCTGTGCCTCGATGGCGTTCGTGAGACCCTCGACGTGGTATGAGCCGCCAAGCGGGTCGATCGTATTCACGGCCCCGGACTCGTGCGCGATGACCTGCTGGGTGCGCAGCGCAATGCGGACGGCGTCCTCCGTCGGCAGCGCAAGGGCCTCGTCGAACGAGTTCGTATGGAGGCTCTGGGTTCCGCCGAGCACCGCTGCCATCGCTTCGAGCGCCGTACGGACGATGTTGACCTCCGGCTGCTGCGCCGTCAGCGACACACCAGCGGTCTGCGTGTGGAAGCGCATGAGGAGCGAGCGCTCGTTGCGCGCGCCGTAGCGGTCGCGCAGCTCGCGGGCCCAGATCCGGCGCGCAGCGCGGTACTTCGCGATCTCCTCGAAGAAGTCGAGGTGGGCATTGAAGAAGAAGGAGAGGCGCGGTGCGAAATCGTCGATCTCGAGGCCGCGCTCGATCGCCGCCTCGACGTAGGCGAAGCCATCGGCGAGCGTGAAGGCGAGCTCCTGCGCCGCGGTCGATCCCGCTTCGCGGATGTGATACCCGGAGATCGAGACCGGGTGGAAGAGCGGCATCTCTCGGGCGCAGAACTCGATCATGTCCACGACGAGCCGCATCGACGGCTCGGGGGGGTAGATCCACTCCTTCTGGGCGATGTACTCCTTGAGGATGTCCGTCTGCGCGGTGCCGCGGAGCTTGTCGCGTGAGATGCCTTGCTGCTCTCCGACGCAGACGTAATAGGCGAGGACGATCGCGGCCGGCGAGTTGATGGTCATCGAGGTCGAGACGTCGCCGAGCGGGATGCCGGAGAAGAGCGTCTCCATGTCCGCGAGCGAGTCGACGGCGACTCCCTCCCTGCCGACCTCGCCGAGCGAGCGCGGGTGGTCGGAGTCGTAGCCCATGAGCGTGGGCATGTCGAACGCCGTCGAAAGACCGGTCTGCCCGTGCTCGGTGAGGTAGCGGAAGCGCTCGTTCGTCTCCTCCGGCGTGCCGAACCCGGCGAACTGGCGCATCGTCCAGAGGCGACCGCGATACATCGACGGGTAGACGCCGCGCGTGAACGGGTACTCGCCGGGGTAGCCGAGGTCGCGCGCGTAGTCCGTGTCGACGCTCTGCGGAGTCGCGAGCGGCTCGTTCTCGATCCCCGAGATCGTCGAGAAGAGCTCGTCCGTGCGCTCCGGCGACCGCTCGTAGACCTGCTCGCGCCACTCCTCGAACGACTCGGACGCCCCGCGATCCTCGGTCGTCGCCATCGCGGCGCATTGTAGGCCCGGCGGGGGCGAGACCAGGTCAGGCGGTCGTTCGCGGGCGGTGATGGCGCAAACGGGGGATAGCTCGACGATAGGCGTCCGCCGACGACACACGCGTGCGGGTGCGGCCAATCCTCGCGTTCGTCATTGGTGCGCTCGGCGTCGCCGCGCTCGTTGGTGCCGCCACGAACGCATCGGCCGAGCGTGCCTGCATCAGCGGAGCGCGCGCCGGCGGATATTCGTATGCAGGGCACCAGGCCGCATACCGTGGTCACGGTGTCCGGGCGACGATCCTCCTCACGCGCACGCCGACCGTCGATGCGGGCCACGTCGCAGGCTGGATCGGCGTCGGCGGGCCGGGCCAGGGAGTGAACGGAGGCGACGCCTGGATCCAGGCCGGCATTGCATCCATGCCCGGGATGGAGCCGTTCGTCTACGCGGAGATCACTCGCGAAGGTCACGATCCTCAGTTCGTCCTGATCGAAGAGGGCGTCGCGGTCGGACGAAGCCATCGTCTGGCCGTCCTCGAGATGTCCGCACGGCCCGGATGGTGGCGCGTGTGGATCGACGGCCGGCCCGCGACCGAGCCTGTTCGCTTCCGCGGGTCATCGGGTCGCTGGGCCCCGATCGCGACGGCCGAGAGCTGGAACGCCGGCACACCGCGCTGCAACTCGTTCGGCTTCCGGTTCGAGCGCGTCTCCGTCTCCTACGGCGGCGGTGGCTCGTGGCGCCCGTTCGTCCCCGGCCATCGCTTCCTCGATGGTGAGAACAGCCTTCGCGATCTCGCCGGAGCCCCGGTCGAGTCCGGCATTTACGGCCGCTCGCTCGCAAGCGAGGCCGTGCTTCCGTACGCGTTTCTCGCGGCGTCCGACTAGGCGTTCTCGACCGAAACGGCCGCGAGCTCGAAGCTCCCCGGCGGGAGTCCCATGACCGTGGGCCAGGCGGCGACGAGGCGAGGCGCGGCGCAAGTCCGCCGGCATGCGCACCGGCTCGTCGAGGTGCGCGACGTAGACCGAGAAGCGCGCCTTGTCACTCGCGCACCCGAACGTCAGGACCGAAGCCCCGGGGATCCCAACGGGCTCTCCGGCCGGCGTCGCAGCGTCGAGCGAGACGACACACTGCGACGCGTCGCAGTGTGCGAGATACGAGATCGGCCCGAGCTGCCTGCCCTCGAGCCGCGGAATTCCGTTCGCTCGTGCGTACGCAGCCCCCGCGACCATGCGACCGACCCGGCGATCGCGAGAACGCACGAAAGACGGACTCGCCGGAGATTGCGCGCTTCGAGCGGCGCGTGAGCAACAGCCACAGCCCGGCGGACGACGAGTGCGACTGCCACGATCGTGACCAGGAGAGCCGGGAGAAGATAGTCGCGCGCGAAGCCGTAGCGCAGGTGCGGCGAGCCCGTCATCGTGCTCGCCGTGTAGCCGAGGACGAGCACGGTCGCGGCGGTGGTCAACTCGACGAGAAGTCGTAGCGATCGCTCTCGACCGGCTGCGGCAGAACGATGCCGAGCCATCCACACAACGAGTGCTGCGACGACGACGATGCAAAGCGGCAGCAGCGCGAGCGACGGCAGCTGAATCGCGAGCGGAAGCCTCCACAGACCGCTCGTTGCCGGCAGCCTCCGCAAGTGCAGGAGGGAGAGGTCGGGCCCCTCCGGCGTAGTCGGCCAGCGAGCACATCGCGTAGTAGCAGGGCTCGACGAACAGCTGGACGAGCTTGTGCGGTACGAAGGCGAAGCTGAACGTCGGAGTATGTGCAACCTCGCGCCGCGACGACGTTCCCCGACTGCTCGTCGAGGTTGTTGCCGTAGAGGACGAAGAGGTCACGCTTGCCGGTCTCGAGATAGACGAGCGCCGTCGTGACCGTGAACGCAACCGCGCCCGCGACGACGTGGAGGGGAGTCCAGATGCGCGGGCCGCGAAGCCTGAGAGCGGCGAGAAGGAGCGCGGCGAACCCGAAGGCAACGACGAGCGCGGCGAGCTCGAAGGTCCGGCTGAGTGCAAGGAGCGCGAGGAGCACCCCGGCCGCTCCCGCATGAGCGAGCCGGAAGCGTTCCGGAGCGAACCGCAACGCGAAGAGACCCGACGGCGAGACACATCGCGAAGAAGTGACTCCACGGAACATCCGACCAGTGCCATGTGCCCGCCGCGAAGACGAACGCCACGAAGACGATCTGGGCCGCGAGCGAGACCAGGCCCGGCGTCGCGACGAGCCGGCGGACGAGCGCCCGGACGAGAATCATCCCGGCTACGACGGAAAGGGCGTAGGAACCGCGGGTGAGCGCCACGAGCGCGTTCTCGGGACTCAACCCGAGAGCGTCGTGCAAGAGCGCTGCGACAGCGATGTAGGCAGGCCCGATGCCATTGTCCGCAATCGCATCCGCCCGTCCGTGCGCGAGAACGGCGTTCAGGCGTCGAGAGGTCGCGCTTCTGGTCGAACCACGACGCGAACATCAGCGGCGCCCACCCGCTCACGGGAAGCAGGAGGTAGAAGACGATCCACCCAGCGGGAAGAATCGGTCGACGACGTCGACGACGCCCGCCACTACGCGCGGTCGTCACCTCCGCATGGGTCGTGCTCACGTCTGCCCTCACCGTGAGATCGTTCGACACCGGCGCCTGATTCCCCGCCTCAGCGGACGATCCTGACGGGCGCGCGAGCGAAGCGTGGTTGCGCGAGAACTCGACGCCGCGATTGCGCCGCTGTCTTCGTCATCTCGCTCTGAGCGTAGGCGGGCCCGGTCAGCGCGACAATAAGGGTCGAGGAGTAACCGCAGCCGCTCCTCGACCCTGGCATAGCGCCCCCTCTCCCGCCGGCACGTTGGGCCGCGGGAGAACTCCGACCATGCGCCGGAGGGTATCCCCCTTTCTCGGGAGCGGCAATCCCTCGCACGAGGGACTATCCGGATGGCCAGGCCGATTCCGCTCCCCCGGACGGGGCACCGTCCGCGGAGCGCGTCAGCGGCGTCAGGGGCCTGTGCGACACTGATCTTCGTGCGCGTCGTGATCGCCGACGACCATCGGCTCGTCCTCGACGGGATCAAACGCGCGCTCGAGGCGGACGGAGGGTTCGAGATCGTCGGCGAGACGCAGACGGGAACGCAGGTGCTTCCGCTCGTCGGGAAGACGAGTCCCGATCTCGTGCTCCTCGACGTCCGCATGCCGCACATGGACGGGCTCGCGTGTCTCGACCAGCTGCGCACGCGCCATCCGGACGTGAAGGTCGTGATGCTCTCGGCTTCCGCAAATCCCGAGCTCGTCGAGTCCGCGCTGCGACGCGGCGCTTCTGCCTACGTGATCAAGACCGTGAACCCGGACGACCTGCCCGCAACGCTACGCCAGGCGCTCGAGGGGAACGTTCACACCGCGATCGGCGGCGAGGAGACGGAGCGCGCGAGCGCGAAGGCCCTTGGCCTGACCGAGCGCGAGCTCACGATCCTCGGGGCGTTGGCGCGCGGCCTCTCCAACGACGAGATCGCCAAGGAGTTCTGGGTCGCGCCGCAGACGGTGAAGTTCCACCTGACCAACATCTACCGCAAGCTCGGCGTGAAGAACCGCACCGAGGCGACGCGCATCGCCTACCAGCACGGGCTCGTCGAGAGCCCTATCTACGCCGAGGAGTAGGCGTGAGCTCAGGCGTCAGACCCGTGGGGTCTGGCCCCGCGTGCAGATCGCTGCAGCGCTGCACCGTGAGATCTGACCCCTGGTTGTTCCGCGCGGACACGCCTGCCGATAAGCGCTAGGCGATGCGAACCGTCAGACGAATCGCCGAGGAGGAGCACATCCTCGTGGTCCTCCTGGCGGGGTTCGGCCTCATCTTCCTGCTGATCTTCCCTCCCGCACTGCTCGTCAACGACTCCTGGCTCAACCTCATGGCCGGACGGGAGGTCATCGAGAACGGGCTTCCGAGTCGAGACGAGCTCACGGTCTACGGCATTGGAGCAACCTGGACGGATCAACAGTGGCTCGCGCAGGTCTTCACGTACGGCGTCTACAGCCTGGGCGGGTTCGCCCTTCTCTCGATCGTCGCGTGCGCCTTCGTCGTCGGTGCGTTCACGCTCGCTGCCGCGGCGTCGAGGTCACTCGGCGCGGGGCCGCGGGCGATCTGGCTCCTCTTTCTCCCGGTCCTGATCTCCGCCGCGCTCGGCTGGTCGATCCGCGCCCAGATGCTGACGCTTCCTCTCTACACAGGCCTCCTCTGGCTCCTCGCAACGCAGGCGCGCCGGCCGTCGAACCGCGTCTGGCTGGCACTCCCGCTCCTCGTCGTCTGGGCGAACATGCATGGGAGTGCAGCCCTCGGAGCGCTGCTCGTCATGCTCCTCGGCCTCTACGAGCTCGTACGAACGCGCGGACGCTCGGCGATGCGAAGCATCGCGCTGATCGTCCTTGCCCCGCTCGCGATCTTCGTCACTCCCTACAGCCCGATCGCCATCGCTCGCTACTACCACCTACTGCTTCTCGATCCACCGTTCGCGGGCCAGGTCACGGAGTGGCAGTGGCCCGCGCCTGCCTCGAACACCGCCGCGTTCTACGTGCTCTTGGCAATGGCGGTTCCGATCGTCGTCTGGGGTCGCCGGCGGCTGACCGTGTTCGACATCGCCGTGCTTGCGCTCACGCTGGCAGGCGCGCTGACCGCGATCCGCGGCATCCCCTGGTTCGCATTCGCCTGCATGGTCTTCGTCCCGGTCGCCATCGGCCGGAGTCTGGAGAGCAAGAATCCAGGAGAGCCTCGGCGAGGACTGAACACGGTGATCTGCGTTGCCCTCTCCGCTGCAATCGTCTTCGCCGCCGGCTCGCTCTTCGTCCGAGACGCGGCCTGGTTCGAGGACTACTGGCCCGAGGCACCGGCGGAAGCGATCCGCGACGAGCTCCAGCCGGACGACCGCGTCTTCGTCCCCGATCGCTTCTCGGACTGGCTCCTCTGGAAGATTCCGGAGCTCCGAGGTCGCATCGCCTACGACGTGCGCTTCGAGATCTACGACAAGGAGTTCTTCGAGCGTCTCGGCGACTACAACTGGGAGCAGAGCGCGGACTGGAAGTCATTCGCCGACGGATACCGAATCATCGTCGTCGACGAAACGAACCGATCGCATACGGCCGACTTCCTGAAGGAGCCCGGCACGCGCGTGATCTTCCGCAACGACGAGCTCACGATCCTGGCCCGGGCGAACGGCTGAGCGCTCCGTGGCTCGAGGTTCGCGCCTCCTCGCATCATCCAGACCCGGCCTTGCGGAACACCACGACGCCCTCCTGCTCGAAGACCCTCGTCCACTGCGGGTCACGTTCGAGGCGCAGCGCGAGAGCGCGGACGACCTTCGGATGTCTCGTCAGGATCGGCGAGTCGGGCCGCACCACCCACGGGTCGCGGCGGTCGATCACGACCCACTCCGCGCGGCCGAGGATCGGAACGGAGTAGACGTACTGCCGATCCGAGAGATGCCCTCCAGCATTGTTGGATGCACTCACCGCGACGTCCGCGGGAACCAGTGCGACCGCATCCGTCAGAGCCCGCACACGGCTTGCCGACGGTGTCTCCCGACCTCCGAGCGGCACCGCGCCGACGGCTCGCGGCCATGGCGCCACCGCCAACGCGAGCGTCCCGGAGCAGACGAGCACGGCGGCGGCCGCCAGCCCGCGGCGGGGCGGCGCGAGTTTCGCGACCCCCAGAACCGTCGCCGCAACGAGAAACGGGATGATCGCCGCGACGCTGTGGTACCGCGGGTCGCTCATCGACCGGAAGTCCGAGAGGCCGTTCGCGAACAACTGCGGGAGCGCGACCACCGCAAGCCCGGGCGACAACACGAAGAGGAAGAGGAGCGGAAGCCCGAGCCACACCAGATAGGCGATGTCGTGCGACTCGACGAGAGCTCCCACGACGGCGCCGGGATCGGTGAACAGCGTCCGCACGACACCGACCGGCGACCCGCCGACGTGCTCGTAGAAGCCGAAGTACACGCTGTGGTCGCCCGCGTAGCGGGGCACCACGACATAGACCGCGAATGCAGTCCACGCCAACCCTAGAAGCGCGATAAGACCTCCCGCGCGACGCCGCCCGCGCGCAATGGCGAACCACACACCGAGCAGGGCGATCGGGAGCCCCATGAGCTCGCCCGTCGACATCGCGAGCAGCGCGCAGACGGTGAAGAGGACGAACCGATCGGTCTCGAGAAACCAGATGCAGAACAGGAAGAGCGGGATCGCAAAGGTGACCGGATGGATCGGCGCGCCGGCGCTCGTCGCCGTCCACGGGTAGGCGAGGTACGCGAGTGCGAGCAGCCCTGCGGCCGCGTCGGAGCCGAGGTGCCGGCGACCGAGCCACAAGACAGGAAGCGCACCGAGAGAGACGACGACGATCTGCGCGAGCGCGAGCACGAGCGGCGAGGGCCAGAGGAGCCAGAGCGGCGCCAGGAGCACGAGAAATGGATCAGCATGAACCGCGAGCCGTACGACCTGGTCACCCGTCTCGGCGTGCGTCACCTCGAGCGGGTTGCCGCTCGCGGTGCTCCACACCGCCTGCACCATGTGTCCGAGGTCGAAGCTACCTTCGCGGAAGTTCGCGTAGCTCCAGCGCGCGATCGAGAACAGCACGGCTGTCCACGCAGCCATCGCCGCCCAGACCACGATCGTCCACGCACGGTCTCGCACGAACGCGAGCGCGCGGTCGGAATCGGACCGCGCTGGTCCGATCCCCTCACCGGGAACGGTCGAGCTGCGTCATGCCGTCCTCACCACGGAGCGCACGATCGGGTCGGACGGTCGCAGGTCCGACCCGATCGTGCAATGAAGCCCGCACGGAAACGCCGACGACCACGGCCGCAACGCCGAGCGCCCACGCTGTGCTGAAAGGCGACGGATGCCCGCTGCCGGGGGTGAAGACCAGCGCGAACGGTACGAACCAGACGGGCGCCGAGTCGGGGCTGCGCGAGTGCGACGACGACGAGCAGGAGCGCGAAGTAGTGCAGCCAGACGATCGGCGTGAGCGCCAAAGAAGCTGCGATGGCAAGGATGAACGCAGTACGCTCATCGCCCCGCCGACCGAGCCATACGACTCCGGCAACGAGCGCGCATCCCGACGAGAAGCCAGAGCCCGCGTGCAACCGGGGATGGCAGACCGAGGTCGAGCCCCACCACGTACAGCGTGTACGAGTCCTCGCCCACGAGGTCGTCGAGTCGCTGGAGCAGGTGCGGGTAGTCGACGAACCCCGCGAAGCCGATGGCTGCCCACGACAGGAGCAGCAGGCCGGTACCGATGACGCAGGTGAGGACGGCGCTCGCCACCCTCCGGGTCGCGGCGAACCACACGACGAGCGGCCACAGGAAGAACTTGGCAGCCAGCGTGATCCCGATGCTCGCCGACGCGTACGCGCGACGATCCCGGAACCTCCAGGCGACGGCGCACGCGAGTGCAAGCCAGAGCGTCAGGTTGCCGGTTTGAATCGCCGAGATGACCGGCGGCCACATGACCGCGACGCCGTAACAGCGCCAGTCGCGTACGCCGAGCACGTACAGCACACCGAACGCCGCGACGACCAGGAGACCCATGAGAAGCAGTCCGGCCGCCCCGATTGGAAGAAGGGTCAGCGGAATCGTGAAGAACGCGGGCAGCGGCGGATACGGGTAGGGCCCACCCCACGAAGTCGTCGGCTCGCCGTTCGGCGGGTACGGGCTGTCACCACGGAGGATCGCCTCGGCTGCCCCGTAGAACTGCCGAAGGTCGATCGCGATCGTGTCGCCGTGCACGCGCGCTCGCGAGTAGCACGAGTACCAGAGCCGGCATGACCCCGAAGAATGCGATCGAGGCGAGCCGCCCGACCCGCGACCAGTCAGAGGGCGCGGCTCCGAGCCACCCGCAACCGGGTGCGCGTCCGTCGTCATGTGGGATCACCGCGCCGGGACCGCATGCACGGAAGTATCGGCACGCGCCGGGCGGGCGAGGAGAACCGCCACGAGGATGGTAGCGGCGAGCGCCGGCATGAAGGTCTGAACTCCCTCGGCGTACCCCGGACGCGGGCTCACCCACAGGAGCACGGGCAGGAACCAGAGAGCCGAGAGGCGCGGGCGAGCTATCGCCATCGGCACCAGGAGCACGACGAGGTAGTGGAGCCACACGATCGGGCTCAACGCGAGCGTGGCGGCCACTGCGCTCGTGAACGATCGCTCGTCGTCGCCTGCCCGCGCGAAGAGAACGCAGCCAACGAGCAACCCGAGACCCACGAGCGCTGTCAACACCTGGCCGACGGTCTCACTCAGCCCGGCTGTGGCCGCCATGCCGACGATCGAGTAGCTGCGCTCAGCCTGGATGTCCGAGAGCCGACGCAGGAGGTCCGGGTATCCGCTCAGGCCGTCGAATCCGATGAGTGCCCACGCACCGAATGTGACGACGAGACCGATCGCCAGCGCCCAGAGCCGTCGCTCGAAGCCGTCGGGTCGCCACTGTCCAGACGAGCAGCGGCCACATGACGAACTTCGCCGAGATCGCGAGCCCGAGCGCCCATGCCGGCTGCCACACCTCCGTCCCGGTACCTCCACGCGACCGCGACGGCAAACGCGAGCGGGATCGAGATGTTCCCGAGCAGCACACCGCTCAACGCCGGCACCCAGAGAAGCGCGGCGGCGTAACAGCGAACGTCGCGAATGCCGAGGATCCAGAGCGTGAGCCCGAGAAGCGCGAGCAGACCCGCCGCCACGATCGCCCCGACGACGCCGTTCGGAAGCGGCGTGAGCGGGACGAGCGCCAGCAGGAGCTGCGGCGGATAGACGTAGCCCTTCTGATCCTCGAGGATCGGGTCGTCGAGAGCCGGGTACGGCGAATCGCCGTCGAGCACGGCCTCCGCCGCCGGGAGGTACGCGAAGCGAACGTCCCACGCGAGCAGCCCCGCGTTGGCGCTCAGTGCGATGACCCCGGCGCTGATCGCGATCGAGAAGAAGACGAGCCCGATCGTGAAGAGCCCGGGGCGCGCTGGAGAGCCGCCCGTCTCGGACCAGGAGGCGGAAGCGTCGGCGGCCGACCCCATGCTCGGATGATGGCCGCTGCGCCGGAGGTCGGGCGCGCGCAGATGGTCGAGGTCCAATCCCCCTATTGGTCGGTAACGAAGCATGCAGCGACGACCGACATAGAAGCGACCGATATGCGCGCGTCCGCCGAGTCAGGCGAATGAGCGTGATACGCAAGGGGGCCGAGCGCCCCTCCGACCGGAGGAGACTCACATGTCCGACATCCTGTTGCGACCGATCATCGCGATGCAGGTCGCGGTGCATCAGCTGCGGGAGCGGGAGGATGGCCAGACGACGACCGAGTACGCAATTCTGCTCGGCTTCCTCGCAATCGCCATCATCATCGCACTGTTCTTCCTGAGGAACGTGCTTCGCGGCCTCTTCTCGAGCGCGGCGAGCAGCGTCTCCCGGGCTCCGGGCTAGAACCCCGGCACAAGAAGATCACTCGCGGGAGCAGGCCCGCCTGGTGCGGGCCTGCTCCGCGTTTGCTGGCCCGGACGTCTAGGCGGAACCCACCCTTCGGGCGGTTGTCATTGAGCTTCCACGTGTGAACCTGAGGAGGCCCGGCAAGTCAGACGGGCGGGGGCAACACGCAAGGGGAGGAGAACCCATATGTCCGACATCCTGTTGCGACCGATCATCGCGATGCAGGTCGCGGTGCATCAGCTGCGGGAGCGGGAGGATGGCCAGACGACGACCGAGTACGCAATTCTGCTCGGCTTCCTCGCAATCGCCATCATCATCGCACTGTTCTTCCTGAGGAACGTGCTTCGCGGCCTCTTCTCGAGCGCCGCGAGCAGCGTCTCCGGGGCTCCGGGCTAGAACCCGAGACAAGGACGATGACCTCGGAACAGGCCCGCCTCGTGCGGGCCTGTTCTGCGTTTCGGCTCAACAAACCGTTCTGGAGCCGAATGTCTAGGCGTAACCCAACCTTCGGGCGGTTGTCGTGGGGCCTCCTCGTACGGAACCTGAGGAGGCCCGGCAAGTCAGACGGGCGAAAGTCACACGCAAGGGGCGCGAGCGCCCCTCCGACCGGAGGAGACTCCACATGTCCGACATCCTGTTGCGACCGATCATCGCGATGCAGGTCGCGGTGCATCAGCTGCGGGAGCGGGAGGATGGCCAGACGACGACCGAGTACGCAATTCTGCTCGGCTTCCTCGCAATCGCCATCATCATCGCACTGTTCTTCCTGAGGAACGTGCTTCGCAGCCTCTTCTCGAGCGCGGCGAGCAGCGTTTCCCGGGCACCCGGCTAAGCCAGACGCCGGATCCGCGGTCGCGGACGCGACCTCGGCAGCAAGGTGTGCACCGGCCCGGTTACCCCCTCGACCGGGCCGGTGCATACGTCATTTCAGGACCGCCGTCTCAACCAATCAAAGGCACCCCTATCGCAGTTGGGAGATCGACGGCACAATGCATCAGACGTCAAGACTCGCAGCTGTCCTCCAGGGAGGGAGCTAGACGCTCATGTACCGATCCGACGGTTCCACTGGATCTCTGCGAGAACGCGCGAATCGATCCTCGTCGCAGTACTGGTCGAATAGCCAGTGGCGACTGGACCATCCCGTCCGAATGATGTGAGCTTGCAGCGTCGAATGTCACTCATGCGATCCCCCATGTGTGCCGACATAGGGGCAGTACGACCAAGAACTTAGGGAGAGAGGAAGCCATGTCAAACACGCTCACTAGCAAGGTTTCGGGCAGGATGTCGTCCCGCGGGTGGGCCATCGCCCTCGGGATCGGCGCGATCGTGCTTGCGGCGATCCTGCTCGTCGTCTATCTCGATCGCTACCGCAGCCGCGTCGGAGGCGAAAACGCGCCGACACCGGTGCTCGTGGCGAAGCAGCTCATCCCGGCAGGCACGCCTGGCACGATCGTCGCGAGCCAGTCGATGTACGCGCCGACGACGCTCCCGCGCAAGGAGGTCGAGGTCGGGGCAATCTCCGATCCGTCCTACCTCAGCGGCCGAGCGGCAGCCGTGGAGATCTTCCCCGGTCAGCAGTTCACCGCCACGGACTTCGCGGCGAGCGACACTGCAGCGGTCGACTCGCAGATCAGGGGCGCCGAGCGCGCGCTCTCGGTCTACGATCGACCAGGTGCGCGGCAGCTTGTCGCAGGTGCAGCCTGGTGACTCGGTCGACGTGTACACGGCCGTCGCCGGCGAGGTGAAGCTGTTCCGGCCAAACGTCAAGGTGCTCGCCATTCCGACGATTCCGGGCCCGACCGGCAGCGCGAACATGATCGTCCGGATCCTGACGAAGGACGCAGCAACGTGGGCCTATGCGGCCGACAACACGCAGCTGTGGTTCGTCCTCCGGCCGGTCGTGGGAGCGAAGCCCACCAAGCCGTCACAGGCCACCTCGGCGACGGCGTTGAGGTAGGAGAGGTTCACTGATGCCGAGCCGCCCGGTACAAGCACTCCTCGCTGTCGAGCCTGGTGTCGTCGTCGAGGAGGTGAAGGACTCGCTGCCCGGCGGCGAGGACTTCAACGTCGTCGGCATCGTCACCGGTACCGACGAGGCGCTGACGTGGCTGCGCGGCGGCGCCGCAGACCTGCTCCTCGTCGCCTGCGCCGGTTACTCGGACCGCGCCCTGCTGCTCCTGGACGGAGTGGCCCGTCAGAACCCCGAGCTGAACGTGATGGTGCTCGGGCACGGGTCCCCCAACGGCTTCCTCAGGCGCGCGTTCGAAGCCGGCGCAGACGACATCGTCATGCTTCCGGCGACCCCGGAGCAGATCCGCTTCGAGATCCACAAGCTCATGGCCCGAAAGCAGGGCTCGGACACGCCGGCGGTCAACGAGAACTCCCGGCTGGTCTGCGTCCTGGGGCCGAAGGGCGGCACCGGCAAGACCCTGACGTCGACGAACCTCTCCGTCTGCCTCGCGCAGCGCGGCGAGAAGGTCGCGCTCATCGACCTCGATCTCCAGTTCGGCGACGTTGCGCTCTGTCTCGGCCTGCCGCCGGAGAAGACGGTCTACGACCTCGCCCAGTCTCCGGGCGTCCTCGACTGGGACAAGCTCCAGGCGTTCATGGCGCACCACTCCTCGGGCGTTCATACGCTCATCGCGCCGCGCCGGCCCGACCAGGCGAGCGCCGTGGGCGCCGAGCTCCTGCGCGAGATCTACTCGATCCTGCGCCAGAACTACGACTGGGTCGTCGTCGACACGCCGCCGGGCTTCACGGCGGAGGTCATCACGTCGATCGACCACTCGACCGACATCGTCATGGTCGGGATGCTCGACTCCCTGTCGCTCAAGAACACCAAGCTCGGGCTCGAGACGCTCGAGCTCATGAAGTACGACCCCGACAGCATCTATCTGCTCCTGAACCGCGCGCACAGCCGGGTCGGAATCAGCCAGTCGGACGTCGAAGCCGTTCTCGGGCGAACGCCGGATGTCTTCATCCCCTCCGACCGCGAGATTCCGCGCACGGTGAACGAGGGAATTCCGATCGTCGTCGCCCGGCCGCAGTCCGAGCCGGCCGAGGCGTTCGGACGTCTCACGACGCTGCTCATGGGCGGCGACCACGTCCCCGAGCCCGTGCCGGTCATGGCGGCAGGTGCTGGCTCCGAGTCCGCCCCCTCCCGCCGTCGGCTCTTCGGAAGAAAGGGCTAGAAGCCATGGAACTCCACGAGCGAATCTCGAGCCAGCGCGGCCCGGTCAGAGAGCAGGAGCCGTTCGCCGAACTCAAGAACCGCGTACACATGAGCGTCATCTCCGAGCTGGGACCCCAGCTCTTCAACGTCGCCGTCGACCCGAACGAGTTGCGCGACCGCGTCACCGCGGACGTGCGCCGGCTCCTGAACGACGAGCCGGGAATCGCCCGCGAGGATCGCGAGCGGCTCACGTCGGAGATCCTCGACGACATTCTCGGCTACGGACCGCTCGAGCGCCTGCTTGCCGACGACTCGATCACCGAGGTCATGTGCAACGGCGCGGACGACGTCTGGATCGAGCGCGGCGGCAAGCTGTACGAGACGACCGTCCGGTTCACGGACGAGTCGCATCTGCGCCGCATCATCAACAAGATCGTGTCGCAGATCGGGCGCCGCATCGACGAGTCGTCGCCGATGGTCGACGCGCGTCTCCCCGACGGGAGCCGCGTGAACGCGATCATCGCACCGCTCTCGCTCTCCGGCCCCCTCCTCACGATCCGGAAGTTCAGCCGCCGGCGCTTGTCGCTGGAGGACATGATCAACATCAACTCGCTCTCGGCGGAGTCGGTCGACTTCCTCTCGCGATGTATCGAGGCCCAGTGCAACATGCTCATCTCGGGCGGCACGGGCTCGGGCAAGACGACGCTTCTCAATGCACTCACGTCGGCGATCCCGAACAACGAGCGGATCGTGACCATCGAGGATGCAGCCGAGCTGCAGCTCCACCAGCGGCACGTGCTCCGGCTCGAGGCTCGCCCGCCGAACATCGAGGGTGAAGGTCACATCCCGATCCGCGATCTCGTGCGCAACTCGCTTCGTATGCGCCCCGATCGAATCATCGTCGGCGAGGTTCGCGGCGCCGAGGCGCTCGACATGCTCCAGGCGATGAACACCGGCCATGACGGCTCGCTCTCGACGGTGCACTCGAACTCGCCTCGAGACGGGCTCCACCGCATCGAGACGATGGTGATGATGGCCGGCTACGACCTGCCTCTCCGGGCGATTCGGCAGCACATCGCCGCCGCGCTCGACCTCCTCGTGCACATCGACCGCATGGAGGACGGCTCGCGTCGCGTGGTTGCAGTCACCGAGGTGCTGCGGATGGAGTCGGACGTCATCCAGCTTCAGGACATCTTCGAGTTCGAGATCGAGTCCGTCGCTCCCGACCGCACGATCACGGGCGGGCTCAAGCCGACCGGGCTCCGCCCCGTGTTCCTGGAGAAGTTCCGCAAGCGCGGCATCGATCTCCCGCAGAGCATGTTCGGCGAGCGGCTCCACTCACTCGACGAGCATCGGGGCGCAACGGCGTGAAGATCGTTCTGCGGATCGCGGTCGCGTGCACGGCGCTGTTCGTGCTGGTCGTCCAGGGCGCAGCGGCACAGGGTGCTGCTCCCACGCTGACGGAGTCGCCGACGTCGGGATTCCCGGACAAGGCGTACATCCTCGGACTTGGGAGCAAGTCCCAACTGAAGGCGTCGCAGGTCGACGTGACCGAGAACGGTCAGCCAGTCCTGGACGTCGCGGTCGCGCCTGCCGGTGGCTCGAGCAGCGGTGCCGTTCTCCTCATCGACGCATCCAACAGCATGAAGGGGAAGCCGATCGAAGGGGCCACGGTCGCGGCTCGGGCATTTCTCGTCGAGCGGAAGAAGGATCTTCCAACCGCGATCCTCGCTTTCAACCCGAACGTCAATGTGCTCTGACGGAGTTCACGACGGATCAGCGCCGGGCTTGCAGCGGCGGTCGCCGAGACGCCACCAACCGCCGAGGGAACGCACATCTACGACGCGATCATCGAAGCGTCGAGCATGGCGCGCGAGCAGGGGCTCGAGCGAGCGACGTTCGTCCTTCTCTCCGATGGGGCGAACTTCGACACCAGCTCGTCGAGCCTTCAGGAAGCGCTCGCTGCCGCACAGGAAGCGAATGTCCGCGTCATCGCCATCGGACTGAAGTCGGACCAGTACACGCCCGCGACGCTGAAGACGCTCGCGAACCGCACCGGCGGCAGCTACATCGAGGCGGACAATCCCGCCGCGCTGGCGGCGATCTACACCGAGATCGGGCAGCAGCTTTCGAGCGAGTACGAGCTCTCGTATCGCTCGTTGCAGGCTGCCGAGCAGAAAGTGCTCGTCGTCGTCAAGGTCGCCGGGCGCGCACCGGCAACCGCGAAGTACACGACGCCGACGATCGACGTCACCCCGCAGGGAACCTTCGAGCGGAGCTGGATCGACGAGGTCATCACGTCGCCCTGGCTCCTGATCTTCGTGATCGTCAGCGTCTTTGCGCTCATCGCGTTTGCGCTCTTCTCCGCGATCGACGTCCGGAACCGCTCGCTCAGGCGCCGCATGGCGCAGTACGTCACCGTTCCGAGCGAGGAAGAGTCGCGACTGCGGCGTGCCGAGGTCTCCGCGATGCTCGCGGACACGGCACAACGTACGGTCGGCGGGCAGCGCTGGTGGCAGCGGTTCGAGACCGATGTCGAGCTCGGCGGATTCAATCTCTCGGCACTCGCAATCGCCGGATGGACGATCGTCGGGGGCATCCTCGTGTCGCTCGCCACGGCGATCTGGTTCCAGAATCTCTGGGGCCTACTCGCCGGTCTCGCAGCTCCGTTCGTCACGCGCTGGTTCGTGAAGCGCCGGGTCAGGAAGGTGCGGAGGGCGTTCGAGGAGCAGCTTGCCGACAACCTCGACGTGCTCGCCGGCGCGATGCGCACGGGTCACTCGACGATGGGAGCTCTGGCCGTGATGGTCGACAGCGCTGTCGAGCCGTCCAAGTCCGAGTACCGCCGTGTGCTCCAGGACGAGCAGCTCGGCGTGCCGCTCGACGACGCGCTCATGGTGATGGCGCGGCGCATGCAGAGCTACGACGCGGAGCAGGTCGCACTCGTGATGCGGCTGCAGCGTGAAGCCGGCGGTAACACCGCCGAAGTCCTCGACCGCGTGGCCGAAGTCATCCGCGGCCGCATGGAGCTCCGGCGCCTGGTCGAGGTCCTCACGGCGCAGGCGCGAATCTCGCGCTGGATCCTCACCTTGCTCCCGATCTTCGTGCTCGTTGCGCTCGTGTTCTCCGGTGGCGACTACCTCCAGCCGATGCTCGACTCGCTCGTGGGCCGAGTCGCACTCGCCGTCGGAGCGATCATGGTGCTCATAGGGTCGCTCTGGATCAAGCAAATCTCGAAACTGGACGTGTGAGATGGGTATTGGGCTACTAGCAGTCGCAGGCGTACTCCTCCTCGGAGCCGGCGTCATGATCCTCGTGTCCAACCTCAGCAAGCCTCGTGGGTCTTCTGCGACGCTCGACCAGATTCAGACGTACGGCTACGTCGCCGAGACGACTGGTGGTTCTGAAAGCGAGTCGATCGCTCGCCGTCCGATCGACTCCATCGCCGGTCGGCTCGGGGACTGGATGGCGCGCCGCTCGAACCGATTCGGCGAGGCGAAGATCCGTGAGAAGCTCGTCTCCGCCGGGATGTACGGCACGACGCCGCGCAAGATCCTCGGCTACCAGGTCCTCTGCGCTATCGCCTTCTCCCTCGTTCTTCTGTGGCTCGTGCCCGCCATGGGCGGATCGATCATCCTCGCTGTCGTGCTCGCGGTCGCTGCGGGCGTCGGCGGCTGGTTCGCACCGGTCTACTACGTCGAACTGAAGCGCCGCAAGCGAATGGAGCTGATCGACAAGCAGCTGCCCGACATGATCGACCTGCTCGTGGTCACGATCGAGGCCGGTCTCGGAATCCTCGCGTCGATGCGGGTTGCATCGGAGACAATGGCCGACCCGCTCGGCCAGGAGCTTCGACTCACCCTCCAGGAGCAGAGAATGGGGCTTTCGGTCGGCCAGGCAATCGCGAGCCTCGGTCGCCGTGCGGACGCGACGAACATGAACATCTTCGTCCGAGCGATCACACAGGGCGAGCGGCTCGGTGTCTCCATCGGAACGACGATGCGCAACCTCTCGATCGAGATGCGCAAGCGGCGTCGGGCAATGGCAGAAGAGCGCGCGCAGAAGATGCCGATCAAGATGCTCTTCCCGCTCATCTTCTTCATCTTCCCCGCGCTGTTCATCGTGATCCTGACGCCGATGATCATCAACATCGTCCAACACCCTCGGCTAGGAAGACGCCGTCATGGCAACGCTGACGCTCCGCCGGGAGGATGGCCGGATCGTCTGCGAGCGCGTGGTCGTCGCCGACCGAGCGCACCGGCGGATGCGCGGCCTTCTCGGCCGCAAGTACCTGAGACAGGGCGAGGGAATGGTGCTTCGGCCCGGCTGGAGCATCCACACCGCGTTCATGCGCTTCCCGATCGACGCGATCTTCCTCGACGCGGACCAGGTCGTCATCCGGATCGAGCACGAGGTCGGACCGTGGCGGACGGTGTCATGCCGCGGTGCACGCGAGGTCGTCGAGATGGCTGCCGGCGAGACCCGGCGCCGCGGACTGGAGGTCGGCGACCGCGTCGCGTGGGCATCGCGGAGCGCGGCCGACGCTCGCCTGGAACGGGGCAACGGCACGTTCGACGACGAGGTCGACGAGCCGCGCGCGCGCATCCTGGTCGCCAGTCGGGATCCGCGGTTCCTCCGTCTCGCCCGCTTCCTGCTCGGAGGTCGCGACTTCGAGGTCGAAGAGCTCACGACCCCCGAGCGCCTTCCCGAGGCGATCCTCGAGCCGTCCCTCGATCTCGTCGTCCTGGACGGCGCCGATGCCGTGGCGGAGGCGCTGCGCACGGCGAACGCCACCCGCGCGCGCCGGCCCGAGATTCCCGTGATCATCGCGGCGGACACCGGCGGGAAGAGTCCCTCTGGGGTCCGCGTGTTCGACCGCTGGAACGAGACCGAGGAACTGCTCCTCGACGTGGAGCGCCGGCTCGCCGAACGCGTTGCGGACGGAGCACCGCCGGGGGGGCGTTAACGTGGGACGAGGGGGCAGGAGAGTTGCATCCGTGCGGGAACCCACGAAGATGAGGGCGTAACTCGCGCATGACCGAGGCAGGCACGCACATCGGATCCGGAGGGCCAATGCCCCTTCCCCGCCCCCTGCCTTCGGAGCGCCCCGCGCATCGTGGGCCCGAGCAACGCCTCGAGCGGCTCCACGCCTACTTCCTCGAGGGCTGCACGGACGAGATTCGGCCCGTCCTCGACTCCGTGCTGGTCGACGCGCGGCGTGTCCATGCCGGCTATGCGGACGACGAGGTCGGCGACGGCCTCGCGTCGGTCTGGTACGCAGCGACGGCGATCGTCGAGCTGGGAGCCGCGCTCGAGCTGGACGAAGCCGACGTTCGCGGCGCAGCAGCAGCGATCGCGGAAGCGTGTGCGCTCCCATTGGCCTCTGCCCGGTATGTGTTGTTCCGAGAGGTCGTGCGGCACCCGCGTCTCCTCGAGCTTCCCCCACTCCTCACGATCGAGCTGCAGCTCGGGCTCCTGCTCGGACTCGACGTACTCACGGACGTGACCCTGTGGACCCAGACGCCCGGAGGGCTCGAGTGCATCGTCACGCTCGGCGGCGACAACCGGCCCAGCCGCCGGACCCGCGCCGAGGCGAAAGCGACGTTGCGCCAGCGCTCACGGCTATCGCTCCTCGGAGGCTCGCAACTCCGATCGGCGACCGTCCTGCGGTTCGGCGAGGCGTACGCCGCGATCGTCGGACGTGTCGGCCCGGCGGAGCAAGGTGTCGCCGATGCGTATCTGCTCGAGACCGCTGCCGCCGCGAGCCCCGTGATCGAGCGCGAGCAGCTCCTCGAGCACTCGGCGAGCCGTGAGCGCACGCTCACCGCGTCGGCCGAGCGCCGACTCATGCGCCTCGGCTTCGATCTCCACGACGGGCCGATCCAGGACGTGCTGGCTCTGGCCGCGGACGTCCAGCTGCTCCAGCAACAGGTCTACCCGTTCATCCTCGACGACTACCGCGAACAGGCACACGGACGCTTCGACGATCTCTCGGCACGGCTCGTCGAGCTCGACCGGCAGCTGCGCGAGATCGCGCACTCGCTCGAGACGAAGAGCGTCATCAGTCGCCCATTGGGCGAGACTCTCCACCGCGAGGTCGACGGTTTCGCCGAGCGCACCGGCATCAAGGCAGAGCTCGAGATCCGCGGCGATCCGGACTCGCTGTCGTCGGCGCAACGAATCACGGTGTTTCGCACGATTCAGGAAGCCCTCGCCAACGTCCGCGAGCATGCGAGCGCGACGAGCGTCTCCGTGCGCGTGCGTGCACGGCGAAGCGCGATCGAGGTGCAGATCGTGGACGACGGGATGGGGTTCGAGGTCGAGCGCGCGCTCGCGAAGGCGGCCCAGCGCGGTCGCCTCGGGCTCGTCGGGATCGGCGAACGTGTGCGCATGGTCGGAGGCACCTTCGAGCTCGAGAGCCAACCGGGCGGCCCGACGTCGCTCAAGCTCACGCTCCCGCGCTGGGAACCGCTCATCCCGGCCTGAGTGCCGTTCGCACAGCAGGCGGCAGTCCTCCCCGGAAGGCGGCGCCGGTCGTCCCGTACTGCGATCCCTGCGTCCCACAAGGCCGGGAGGGCCGACGAACACTGAGCAGATCGTGCTGCTCCCTCGTCCGAGGGAGGGATTCAGCCCCGGGAACGACCGATTCCGTTCCCACGCATGCGATTCCTCACCGCACTCGCGGTCGTGTCGACCGCGGTCCTCGTATCGTCCCCGGTCGCAACACCGAGCGCCCCGACCCAGATCGAGCGCAAGGCGACCCTCGAGATCGCTGTCGTCAAGGCGATGAACCGCGCAAGGGCGGCGAGGGGGCTGCACCCCCTACGTGCTGCTCCGAGTCTTCGGACGGCGGCGCGAGGTCACTCGCAGGCGATGCTCGAGCAGGGCTTCTTCAGTCACGACTCCGCAGACGGCACGGCCTTCAGCAAGCGCATCGAGCGCTACTACACGAGTCGGGGCTGGATGACCTGGTCGGTCGGCGAGGCACTGCTGGCGAGCCAGGGCTCCGCCGTCGACGCCGACGCGATCGTCACCGCGTGGCTCGAGTCGCCTTCCCATCGAGCGATCATCCTGTCCCCCACGTGGCGCGACACGGGCATCGGTGCCGTGTACGCGGCGAGCGCACCGGACGAGTTCGGCGGCGCGGACGCAGTGGTCGTCACCGCGGACTTCGGCCTTCGGGAGGGAAGAACGGGCGCTTCGTGAGCGCCGCCGGCTCCTACGCCGCGAGCGTGTTGATGGGCGTCGCGTTCGGATCGATCTCCGACGCGAACCCGCGGTCCCAGGTCACGACGATACGGCCGTCCTCGTCGATCTGGTCGACGGTGCCTCGATCACCTGCGCGGAGACCCGAGTCGTCGCGCGGATCCTCGACGAGCTCGATCCTCGCTCCGATCGCGACACCGGCCCGAAGGCGAGCCGCGAGGAGTCGTGCGCCCTGGGTGTCCATACGGCAGGGTATCGGTTTCGAGTGCCAAAGGCTTTAACCTGCGTCGAGAGACCCATGCTGAAGGACTCGTACACGCGTCGCCGAAGTCGCGAAGCGCCGGCGGATCGCTCCGAACTCGACGGCTTAGGATCGATCCGTCGGCATCCGGCACCGGGGTGGAGCGCCGATGGCCGGCGCTGATCAGTCTCGCGAGGAGGACAAGCGCGGCGGGCTCGTTCGGCGAGTGCTCTCGCCGGGACCGAATCCCGAGGAGCGCCTCGAGGAGCTGCTCGCGGATCGGCGACGCGAGCTCGACGAGCACGCTCGACGTCTCCACGAGTCGATCGCCGAGCTCGAGCGCCGCGAGGAGCTGCTTCGGGACTCGCGCACGTCCGTCGAGAGGGTCCTTCGAATCGGGACGTCCGATCTTGAGGCCCGCGAGGCGGAGCTCACGAGCTATCTCCGCGACCTGACCGATCGAGAGACGCGCCTGAGCGAGGCCGAGGAGGATCTCGCTCGGCGTCGTCAAGACCTCGGCGCGGTCGAGCTCAAGCGAGCGACGGTCGAGCGTCGCGAGCGAGCCGTCGAGGCGCATGAGGCAGAGCTCGAAGAGCGCGAAGCAAGAGCGTCACTCGCAGGCGCGACCACGCTGTCGGAGATCGAGGTTCAGCTGGCCTTCGTTCCCGGCGCGACGTACCGACTAATCGAGCTGGAGCCGGTCTCGCTCTCGATCGGTCTCGAGCTCGAGGTGAGCGACGAGACATTCGTCGTCGCGCGGATCGGGACGTCCCCCCTTCCCGGCGATCCGCGACGCTGCGCCTATCTCGTACGCGGCGTGCGCGGCCGAGACGCCGGGCTGTCGGGCAGCTCGTAGACCGCCGGGCGACGCAGCGGCTCGTGCGCGTCGCCGACGACCTCGAGCCGCCGCTCGGCTTGCGCGGCGAGGAACTGCGCGACAGCGATGTCGTCCTCGCCGAAACGGCGGAGTCGCATCTCGTAGAGCTCGACGAGACCCCAGACCGTGCCTCGAACCTGCAGCGGGAGCATGAGGAGCGCATTCATGCCGAGATCCCGAAGGATGAACGCCTCCGAGGGATCGACGCCCCCGTCCGCGAACGAGAGTGTGCGCGGCTCACCCGTTCGAAGCACCTCGGCCGTCAGGGGAAAGTCCGCGATGCGGTAGGCCGCGTCGTCACCGAGTGAGATCTCCCTCAGGGAGTGGTTCGTCGTATCGACGACGTAGTCGCCGACCACGCGCGATGCGGAACATGCCGTCGCTCCGACGACGAAGACGAGCCCCTTGCACAGGCGCACGCAGACCGCCTCTGCCGTCTCCTCGGCCTCGATCGCGCTCGCAGCCGCCATCGCGTCCGAGAGAACGGCTCCCGCGCCGTCACTCCGGCCTCTCCGCTGGCCCTCCAGGGCTCCGAGCGGCTCGGAGGTGGTCAGCGCCGATCCCTCGCGTGTGAGGGCGTGGAAGGAGGCGACGCGATTCTTGCCGGCGGTCTTCGCGGCGTAGAGCGCCTGATCGCCGGCTCGTAGAAGCGAGGTCGCGGTCGCTCCGTCGAACGGATACGTGGAGACGCCCGCCGAGACCCTCAGCGGGAAACCGGCATCCGTCAGCCCTTCGGCCAGTAGCGTCCGGAGTTCCGTACCGAGCGCCTCGGCGGCGTCGGAATCGGCACCCGGGAACATCACGACGAACTCGTCTCCGCCGAGGCGGGCGGCCTCGGCACCCTCCGGCAGCGACCGGGAGAGCACGTCGGCGACCTCCTGCAGGAGCGTGTCGCCGAATTCGTGTCCCGCGCGGTCGTTGATCTCCTTGAAGTCGTCGCAGTCGATGACGAGCAGGCTGAGCGGCAGCCGTCGCTCCTGCGCCGTTGCGAGCTCGTGCTCGAGGCGCTCCTCGAGGCCGCGGCGGTTGAGAATTCGGGTCAGAGGATCCGTCACTGCGCTCAGCCGCTCGCGCTGGAGCGCGAGTGCAGCATCGAGTGACGCCGCCACATGCGCGGCGAGCACCGCAGCCGTGTCCAGAAGTCCCGGGTCGACGTGGGCTGCCTGAGAGCTGATCCCGACCAGCGCGCCGAGCTCTCCGGCATTCGCACGGAGCGGCAGCCAGACGACGGTTCGCGCGTCGACCCGACGCATCGGGTCACCAACCTCGAGCACCTGACAGACGACGCTCGGATCCGTCTGAGCGCGTGCGCCTTCCATCTCGTCCACGGTCAGCGGAGGGCGGGTGGCGTCCTCGGAGCGCCAGGACGCGAGCTCCGTCGATGGTCCGAGCTCGTTCCACATGACGATCGTCGTCGCCTCGAGCGGGAGAACGCGAGGAAGTGAGGCTGCGGCGAGAGCCGCTATCTCCCTCGGGTCACGAAGACTCCCGAGGTGGACGAACAGCCGAGCGAGACCCGATAGATCGAGCGTGCGCCGCGATCGCAGAGCATTCGCGAGCGGGGCGAGGGCGCGGGTCAGCGGACGCACTGCGTCGGCGGCGCCGTCGGGGAGCGCGCGCTCGGACTCGATGTTGAGGATGCCGACGACGGTCTGTCCGGAACGGAGGGGAATCGCGAGCTCGGAGGTGACTCCCGGAAGCGCAGCCACGTAGTCGGGATCCGAACGTACGTCCGCAGCGAGCTGCGCTCGTCCGAGACGCACCGCGCGGCCCGTGATTCCGCTCTCGGTCGTGATCCCGTCCGGAACGACCGCGTACCCGCGCTGTGCGACGAGCCAGAGCCGGCCGTGCTCGAGGACGAAGACGGACGGCATCACGCCGGCGACCGCCTCGTAGAACGCCTCGATCCCGCTGTCGATCGATCGGGCGGGCTCGTCGTGTGCGCCGGTCTCGTCCGCTGCTCGTTGCGCAGCCGCAGCCAGCAGTCCGGCGTCGATCGGCCTGACGGCGCGCGTAGCCGCAGAAGCATGCTCCATGCCGTCGTTATCGGCGTTCGAGGGGTGCTTCTGGAGAGTCGGAGGACGGTCGCGTGGCCCGCTTACTGCGCGCCGAGATCCTTGTACCAGTCGAGAATCGCATCGCCCCAGAAGAGCGCGATGACGCCACCGAGCGCGAGGAACGGCCCGAGCGGGATCGCCGACTTCCGCGCGTCCTTCCCGTGGCGCACGAAGAGGAGGGCGGCGGGGACGAGCGCGATGAAGAAGCCTGCGAACATCGCGACGACGACCGAGACGCCGAGCCCGGCGCCGAGGAAGGCGGAGAGCTTGACGTCTCCCATCCCGAGGCCTCTGGGGTACACGAGGACGACGAGGAAGAGCACGAGCCCGGCTCCGAGTGCGGCGAGGATCCACTCCAGGCTCGGGTCGTCGAGAGTACGCAAGGCGAGGAGGACGACCGCGCCGGGCAGGATCACCTTGTCCGGAATGAGGCGTGTCTCGAGGTCCGTCCGCGTGATCACCACGAGCACCCAGCAGAAGAGCGTCGCCGCGACGGCTTCGAGCGTGAACCCGTAGACCAGACCGCAGGCCGCGCCGAGCAGCGCCGTCCCCAGAGCGACCAGCGGGAGGCGCGGTGAGCGCGGCACGCTCCGGAGCAACGGGTCGTGGAGCGGCGCGTTCGTGGCGATGCGATCGCCGAGCGGGCTGACGAGCAGCCCCGCGACGAGTCCCACGAGGCCCGCAGCGACGTCCACGCTCCGGGATTCCCCGATCGCCGGCGGGCTCCTGCACACTCGCCGCTGGACCGTCCCTCGTCCGGGGCATCCAATCCCTCGTTTCGGGGGTGATCGGGCAGTAGCCCCCGACTACTGTCGGATGTAACTGCGGCAGCCCTCTAGCGGGGCAGAACGGCGAAAGTGACGATCCAAAACAGGCGGCGGCAACTGAGAAGCACGTTCGTGTGGGCACTTTGCCTGGCGGCACTCGTGCTCGTCTCGAGCCTGTTCACGGCGATCTTCAGGGAGACGCCCGACTACGTGATTGCAGTTCTCGTCGTCTGCGCCTTCGTCGCGGCCGCGGCGGGTGTCGTGCTCAACTGGCGGCTCGGGCGCGCTCATTCCGAAGCGCTACGCGACCCACTCACCGACCTTCCCAACCGCGCCCTCCTCGACGACCGCATCGAGCAGGCATTCCGCCGGTCGCGCCGTTCGGGCGAGCCGTTCACGCTCATCGTCATCGATCTCGACGGCTTCAAGGACGTCAACGACGTCCGGGGTCACCGAGCCGGCGACGTCGTGCTGAAGACCCTCGCGCGCCGCTTCGAGGCGATCGTCCGCGAGACGGACACCGTTGCTCGCGTCGGCGGCGACGAGTTCGTCATCCTCTCGATCGTCACCGGAAGCGACGATCGCGCCGGCGCGCTCGTCGGACGGCTGCGGAACGCGCTGCGCCGGCCGTTCCGTGTCGACGGCGCGTCGGTGGAGATCGACGGCAGCATCGGATGGGCGGTGTTCCCGGACGACGGCTCGACGGCCGAAGAGCTCCTCGCACGTGCGGACGGCCAGATGTATGCGACGAAGCGCGATACGAGCGACGAGTCGGTGCTGCTTCGTCGTGGCGTCGACGCGGGCGTGGTTCGCGACGTCGAATCCGCACTCGAGCGGAACGAGCTCCTCGTCCTCTACCAACCGATCCTCGAACTCTCGACGGGCACACCCCACTCCGCGGAGGCACTCATCAGGCGCGTGCTCCCGGACGGCAGCCTGGTCCCGCCTGCCGAGTTCGTGCCCCACGTCGAGCGGAGCCCGCTGGTGCGCGAGCTCACCTTCCTCGTCGTCCACGACGCACTCAGCTCGGCGCAGATGTGGTCGAACGCGGGCCACGATCTGGGCGTCTCGATCAACATCCCGTACCGACTCCTCGACGACCCCCAGTTCGCCGACGGACTGGCGGAGATGCTGCGCACGGCCGGTCCGTCGTTGCCGCAGGTCACGTTGGAGGTCGTTCCTGCCGGTCCCGGCGCCGGCACCCAGGTCGACGAGGACGTCCTCGGTCGCTTCGACGCGCTCGGCGTGCGACTCTCGCTCGACGACGCGGGACGCGCCGCTTCCTTCGCAGCGCTGCGCGTGCTGCCTCTCGACGAGCTCAAGATCGACATCAGCTTCGTGCACGGCCTCGGGCGAAACACGACGGACGCGGCTCTCGTCCGCGGGATGATCGACATCGGCCATGCGCTCGGCCTCGAGGTCGTCGCCGAGGGCGTCGAGACACGAACCGCGTGGAACTTCCTCGCCGAGTGGGGCTGCGACTACGCGCAGGGGTTCTACGTGGCGAGCCCGCGTCGCGCCGAGGAGCTCATCGATTGGCTCGGCGCCAGCTGGCCCGCCGTCGCGTGAGCGTCTAGCGCGAGCCGCCCGGCTTCCAGAGCGGCTCCTCGTTCCCCGTCGAGGCGTTCGCGACCCTCGAGAGGATGAAGAGAAGATCGGAGAGCCGGTTCAGATACACGATCGTGAGCGAGCTGACGGGCCAGTCCCCGGCCGCGACGAGCGCCTCACGCTCGGCCCGACGGCAGATCGTGCGCGCGACGTGGAGACCCGCGGCAGCCGGGCTCCCACCGGGCAGAACGAAGCTCCTGAGCTCGGGCAGCTCGCCGTTGAACCGATCGCAGTCGGACTCGAGCCGATCGACCTGCTCCTGGGTCGTGCGCAGCCGGTCTTCGTGTTGCGTGGGCACCGAGAGATCGGCGCCGAGGTCGAAGAGCTCGTTCTGCACGCGCAGGAGCACCTCGCGAATCGACGGTGGACACTCGCCGGAGACCACGACCCCGAGCGCCGCATTCAGCTCGTCGACCGCACCGTACGCGGCGATTCGCTCGTCGAGCTTCGAGACGCGCGAACCATCACCCAGTGACGTCTCGCCCGAGTCTCCCGCCCGCGTATAGATCTTCGTCAGCCGTACGGGCTCGTCGCGTTCGCGAGGCATCGCCCTAGCGTACGCGCGCTACGAATTCGCCTGGACGACAGGCTCGTCGCGCGCCTGGCGCCCGAGAATCGAGCGTGCAATGACGAGACGCTGGATCTCGCTCGTCCCCTCGTAGATCTCCGTGATCTTGGCATCGCGGTAGTACCGCTCCACCGGGAATTCCTTCGTGTAGCCGTAGCCACCGAGGATCTGGATCGCCTCGGCCGTCTGCCGCCGGGCCATCTCCGACGCGTACAGCTTCGCCATGGCGCCTTCAACCGCGTGTGGTCGTCCGTCCTGCTTCAGCCACGCGGCGCGATACGTGAGCAGGCGCGCGGCGTCGATTTCCGTCGCCATGTCCGCGAGCTTCCACTGAATCGCCTGGAAGTCGCCGATCCTGCGCCCGAACTGCTCGCGCTCCTGGGCATACGCGCGGGCGACGTCGTACGCGGCCTGCGCGATGCCGAGCGCCTGCGCGGCGATTCCGATGCGCCCGCCGTCGAGCGTCGCCATCGCGACGCGAAATCCACGTCCCTCCTCGTGCAGGAGGCGATCGCGCTGCACGTGCACGCTCTCGATCGCGATGTCCGACGTCGTGGACGAGTTGAGACCGAGCTTCTCCTCCTCGCGCGTCACGTGCACGTGGTCAGCGTCGAGAATGAAGCAGGAAACGCCGCGCGCCCCCGCCGTCGCCGGATCGGTGCGCGCGAAGAGCACGAACGTTCCGGCACGCGAGCCGTTCGTGATCCACTGCTTTGCTCCGTTGATCAGCCAGCCGTCGCCGCTCGGCGTCGCACTCGTCCGCAGGGAGCCGGCGTCGGAGCCCGAGCCGGGCTCGGTGAGCGCGAAGGCGCCGAGCTGCTCGCCACGGGCGAGCGGCGGCACGAACCGCGCACGCTGCTCGTCGGTCCCGAACGCGAGAATCGGCAGCGCCACGGCACTCGTGTGCACCGCCACGGTGACGCCGACGCCCGCGTCGGCGCGCGAAAGCTCCTCGAGCACGAGAACGTACGACACGAAGTCCGCGCCAGCCCCACCGTACTCCTCGGGCACGCAGACACCCATGAGACCGAGCTCGGCGAGCTTCGGAAAGAGCTCGTCGGGGAAACGGTGCGCGCGATCCCACTCGGCGGCGTTCGGGGCGATCTCCGCCTCGGCGAGCTCGCGGGTCAGGGTCTGAATCGCCCGCTGGTCGGGCGTGAGCTCGAAGTCCATCGCCGACGGACTATAGGTCGTGGTCCTCCGGGGGCGCAGCAGCGCCGATTTGGCTAAGGCAAGCGGCCAGAGCGCCGCCAACAGCCGCGGTCTCGTAGTGTTGGAATGTCCGAGCGAGAGGAGGAGGCGGCAATGGCCGGGATTCACGCCGACGAGGCACGCCGGGACGCTCTTGTCGAGAGGCTGTTCGGGGCCATGATCGGAGCGTTCGACCTCGGCGGTGTCTACATCGGTGACCGGCTCGGCCTGTATCGCGCCGTTGCGGAGTCCGGGCCGGTATCGCCTGCCGAGCTGGCGAGCGCCGCCGGGATCGACGAGCGTTACGCGCTCGAGTGGCTCGAGCAGCAGGCGGCGAGCGCCATCCTCGACGTGGTTGCCGACGACGACGGTGTTCAGCGCTTCGCGCTTCCCCCCGGACACGCCGAGGCGCTGCTGGACGAGGAGAGCCTCAACTACATCACGCCGTTCGGCCGCTTGCTGGTTGCGTGTCTGCGACCGATCGACGCGCTCCTCGAGGCGTATAGGACGGGAGGCGGTGTCCCCTATGCCGACTACGGTGCCGACCTTCACGAGGGCCAGGCGGCCTTTACGCGACCGCTCTTCTCGCGACTCCTGGCCCAGGAGTGGTTGCCGTCCGTGCCCGAGATCCACGCGCGGCTCCAGGCCGACCCGCCCGCCCGCGTGGCCGACCTCGCCTGCGGCGGCGGGATCTCGAGCATCGCGATCGCACGCGGGTACCCGAACGTGCGCGTCGACGGCATCGACCTCGACACGGCGTCGATCGAGCTGGCCCGCCGGCATCTCGCCGGGAGCGGGGTCGAAGACAGGGTCACCTTCGACGTCCGCGACGCTGCGGACCCCACGCTGGAGCGCCGGTATGACCTCGTGACGATGTTCGAAGCCCTGCACGACATGTCGTACCCCGTCGACGTACTGCGTGCCGCCAGGGGACTGCTCGCCGAGGGCGGCGTCGTCCTCGTGGGGGACGAGCGCACGGCCGAGTCGTTCGGAGCCCCGGCCGACGACCTCGAGCGGCTCTACTACGGGTTCAGCATCCTCCACTGCCTGCCCGTCGGCATGGTGGGAGAAGGTGCGGTCGGCACCGGAACGGTCATGCGCCCGACAACGGTCGAGGCGTACGCACGCGCCGCCGGCTTCGCGAAGGTCGAGGTGGCTCCGATCGAGAACGACTTCTGGCGCTTCTACCTACTGCGACCGTAGGACGAGCACGAGCCACTACGGGTCGTAGTCGTAGAAGCCCTTGCCGGCCTTCCGCCCCAGCCGTCCGGCCGCAACGTACTGGCGCAACAGCGGACATGGTGCGTACTTCGGGTCGCCGAGGCCGGCGTGCAGGACATCCATGATCGAGACGCACGTGTCGAGGCCGATCAGGTCGGCCAGCGCGAGCGGGCCCATCGGATGCGCGAAGCCGAGCTTCGCGATCGTGTCGATCGCCTCGGCGTCGGCGACGCCCTCCATCAGCGCGTAGGCGGCCTCGTTCACGAACGGCATCAGGATGCGGTTCGAGACGAAGCCGGGGAAGTCGTTTACCTCGGCCGGCGTCTTGCCGAGATCCACGGCCAGAGCGACGATCGCGGCGGTGGTCTCGTCGGACGTCTGGAGCGCACGGATCACCTCGACGAGCTGCAACACGGGTACGGGGTTGAAGAAGTGCATGCCGATCACCCTGTCGGGGCGGCTCGTGACGGCAGCGAGTGAGGTGATCGGGATCGACGACGTGTTCGACGCAAGGACGGCCTCCGCCGGGAGCATCTCGTCCGCCCGACGGAAGATCGCCTCCTTCACGGACGCGTCCTCGACGACCGCCTCGATGAGGAGATCGGCAGCGACGATGTCCGTCGTCGGCGTGACGCGGGAGAGGACGTCGCCGGGGACAGGGCCGCCCTTCTCGGCGAGCCTCGCGAGACTCTTCTCCATGGCCGCGAGCGCGCGCTCGACAGCACCGGGCACCTCGTCGTGAAGCGAGACGCGCCGGCCCGACGACGCAACGACCTGAGCAATACCTCCGCCCATCTGACCCGCGCCGACGACGAGGACGTGCTCGAACTTCACGGGCGGAGTCTAGGCTCCGGGCGCACCCGGAAGACTCGGACGCGAGCCCTTGCGGAGCCGGCGACGCGCAAGGAGGAGGACGAGCACGAGGATCACGATCCCGACGCCGACCTTGATGACGCCGCCGCGCGGCTCGCCGCCCTCGACGACGAGCTGGCCCGGGTTCACCACGCTGCAGGCGGTCGCGATCCAGTCGCCGTCCACCCCGCGCGTGAGCAACAGTCCGATCGACCGATCTCGCGGAACCTCGACGTCGCAGTCGGTGCCGGACGGGCTTCGCACTTCGAGCGAGCGTCCGAGATCGCCCTTGACGCGCTGCTCGACCTCGACCGTGAGGAAGAGTTGCGGCGCGCCCTTGAGCTCACCTGGACGCTCGGCGACGACACGACCGACCACCGCCGCGTCGGCATCGTCGAGCCGCTCGGCCAACGGCGTGTCGATGCAAACGCAGGCGGCCGCCGGACTCGCGAATGCGAGTGCCGCCAGAGAGATGACGAGAAGCTGTTTCAGACCTCGAGCAGGAGCGCGTCGCCCTGCCCGCCACCGGAGCAGATAGCCGCGAGACCGAGGCCGCCGCCGGATCGACGAAGCTCGTGGATCATCGTCCCGACGATACGCCCACCCGACGCTCCGATCGGGTGGCCCAGCGCGACGGCGCCTCCGTTGACGT
This sequence comes from uncultured Gaiellaceae bacterium, assembly GCA_963833725.1. Classification (GTDB taxonomy): domain Bacteria; phylum Actinomycetota; class Thermoleophilia; order Gaiellales; family Gaiellaceae; genus GMQP-bins7. The sequence continues at coordinate 260,253 of CAWHYV010000010.1, read as the reverse complement.
TGACGATCTCCTCGTCGGCGCCCAGCATGCGCGTTGAGTTCTTCGCGACCGACGAGAACGCCTCGTTGATCTCGACGCGCGAGACGTCGTCGATCGTCTTCCCCGCCTTCTGCAGCGCCTGCTCGCCAGCGCGCGCAGGCGTGCGCGCGAGATACGCGAAGTCGTCGGCGACGTAGCCCTGCGCGAGGATCGTCGCGAGGGGCTCGAGCCCACGGCGCTTCGCGAACTCCTCGGAGCAGACGACGACGCACGAGGCCCCGTCGTTCACGCCGGGTGCGTTCCCCGCAGTCGTCGTGCCCTCGGGGTCGAAGACCGGCTGCAGGGACGCGAGCTTCTCGAGCGTCGTGTCGCGGCGGACGCCCTCGTCGGACGCGACGTCGCCGACGGCGACGATCTCGTCGGCGAACCGGCCCGCGTCCTGAGCCGCCGCTGCGCGCTGGTGCGAGCGGTAGGCCCACTCGTCCTGCTCCTCGCGCGAGATCCCGAGCTCGCGCGACACCAGCGATGCCTGCGCGACCATGTGCATCCCGTCGAACGTCGAGGTCAGGCCGTCGAAAACCATGTGGTCGACCACCTCTCCGTTCCCGAGGCGGTAGCCGAAGCGAGCCTTCGGGAGGAGATACGGCGCGTTCGACATCGACTCCATGCCGCCGGTCACGACGAGCTCGTGCTCACCCGCCCGGATCATCAGGTCTGCGATCTCGATCGCGCGGATCGACGAGGCGCACACCTTGTTGACCGTGTCGGCGGGGATCTCCTTCGGGATCCCGGCTCCGACTGCTGCCTGGCGTGCCGGGGCCTGCCCGACGCCCGCCTGCAGGACCTGACCCATGATCACGTACTCGACCTCCCCCGGCTCGAGGCCGCTACGGTCGAGCGCGGCACGGATCACAATCGACCCGAGCTCCGTGGCTCGGTGCCCCGCGAGACCGCCGCCGAGACGTCCGAAGGGCGTTCGCACGGCAGCGACGATGACGGCGCGGCTCACGATCGGAGGCTACCGACGCGGTTAGCGGTTCCGAAGCCGGATGCGCTTCCCGCACCGCTCGCAGCGCTGGTAGCGCTCGGTGAGGAAGAAGGGACGGCGCCGCCGCGGCAGCCGATGCCCGAGGAGCCGGCAGCGCAGCTTCACTCGGCGGGGCCGACCTTGACGAGCATCTTCCCGATGTTCTCGCCCCGCAAGAGGCCGAGGAACGCCTTGGGAGCGTTCTCGATGCCCTCGACGATGGTCTCCCGATACTGCAGCCGTCCGTCGCGCACCCACTCTGCGGCCTCGCGTGCGAACTCGCCGAAGCGGTCGAAGTGATCGCTGACGATGAAGCCCTCGATGCGCAGGCGCTTCGTCACGACCAGGAACATGTTGCGTGGCCCGGGTGCCGGTTCCGCATCGTTGTACCGCGAGATCGAGCCGCACGCGACGACACGCCCGTGCGGCCTCAGCGCCCCGATCGCGGCCTCGAGGTGGTCGCCGCCGACATTGTCGAAGTAGATGTCGACGCCGTCCGGAGCAAGCTCCTTCAGCGCGTCGCGGGGAGTCTGCTCCCGATAGTCGAACGCGTCGTCGAACCCCAGCTCGCCCAGCCACGCGAGCTTCTCGGCCGAGCCTGCGCTTCCGATGACACGGCAGCCGGCGATCGCGGCCATCTGCCCGGCAGCGCTCCCGACGGCGCCGGCTGCGCCCGAGACGAGAACCGTCTCGCCCGACTCGGGCCGCCCGAGCACGAAGAGCCCGTACCACGCCGTGAAGCCGGGCATGCCGAGGACGCCGAGCGCCGTGGAGATGGGCGCCGTCGTCGGGTCGAGTCGTCGGAGCGCCGATCCGTCCGAAAGCGCCCATTCGCGCCAGCCCAACTGGTGCAGCACCCAGTCGCCCTCGGCGTACCGCGAGTTCCTCGATGCCGCAATCCGGCCGACGGCGCCGCCGGTCATCGCCTCACCAAGGGTGAACGGAGCGACGTAGGAGCGAACGTCGTTCATGCGCGGCCGCATGTACGGATCGACCGAGAAGTACGCGTTCCTGATGAGCACCTGCCCGTCTGCTGGATCGGGGATCCGGGTCTCGCCGACCTCGAAGAGATCCTCGCCGGGAAAGCCCTGCGGGCGCGCCACGAGGCGAATCTCGCGTGAGATGCCCTCCATCGGGCGATGATAGGCATGTGGACTCCCTACGCGGGCATCTCCTCATCGCCGGCCCCGGGCTCGTCGATCCCAACTTCTGGCGCAGCGTCGTGCTGGTGGGCGAGCACTCCGACGAGGGCGCCCTCGGCGTCGTTCTGAATCGGACCTCGGAGACCCCGGTGGACGAGGCGGTTCCCGAGCTCGCCGTGCTGGCGGACGGGATGGGAGACGTGCACGTCGGCGGCCCCGTTCAGCCATCCGCGATCGTCGTCCTGGCGGACTTCGCCGAGCCGTCGGATGCGAGCGACCTCGTCGTCGAGTCCGTGGGCTTCCTCCCCGCCGAGGTCGATCCGGACACGCTCGGCCCGCTGCGACGCGCCCGCGTCTTCGTCGGGTATGCGGGCTGGGGCCCCGGTCAGCTCGACGAGGAGCTCGACGAGGGCTCGTGGATCGTGGAACCGGCTCTGGCCGACGACGTCTTCACCGATGAGCCCGATGCGCTCTGGAGCACCGTGTTACGTCGCAAGGGCGGCCCGTTCCGTCTCCTCGCAGCAATGCCGCCCGATCCGAACAGCAACTAGCGCGACGGCGGCTCGCGGTAGTCTCGGCTCCGCTTGACGGACGTCGCGACAACCATCTCGTCGCTGCCCCGGGCGGCGATCCTCCACGCGGCGGACAGCCACCGGCTACAGCGCATCGTGCAGCGGCACGGCAGACGCGTCGGAGCTGCACGCTTCGTCGCCGGTGAGACGCTCGACGAGTGCGTCGGCGTTCTGCGGAAGCTGAACACCGCCGGTCTCCACGCGAACACGACGCTCCTCGGCGAAGCGATTCCCGACACCGCGGGCGCGGAAGCCGTGACCGACGAATACGAGCACATCCTGGAGCGGCTGGTGGCGGAGGAGCTGAAGGCAAACGTCGCACTCAAGCTCACGCACCTCGGGCTGACCTTCGACGAGGAGGTCGCGTACTCCAACGTCGAGCGGCTCGTAGCGCGCGCAGGCGAGCTCGGAACCTTCGTCCGCATCGACATGGAGCAGTCGGAGTACGTCGACATGACGCTCCGTCTCTACGAGCGCCTCCGCGACGCGGGGCACGACAGCGTGGGCACCGTGCTCCAGGCCTACCTCTACCGCACGGCCGGGGACCTCGAGCGCCTCCTCCCTCGCGCTCCCAACCTCCGCATCGTCAAGGGTGCGTACCTCGAGCCCGACTCGATCGCGTTCCCCGAGAAGCGAGACGTGGATCGTGCGTACCTCGCGCTGGTGCAGCGCGGCCTGCGCGACGGCGCGTACATCGCCGTCGCCACGCACGACGAGTCGCTCATCCGGCAGGTGCAGGCGTTCGCGACGCGGGAGCAGATCCCCCGCGACCGGTTCGAGTTCCAGATGCTCTACGGCGTTCGGCCGGGGCTCCAGCGCTCGATCGCGGCGGAGGGCTACAAGGTGCTCGTCGCGTCGCCCTACGGCCCGGACTGGTATCCGTACCTCATGCGCCGTCTCGCCGAGCGCCCGGCAAATGTCGGCTTCTTCCTCAAGAACCTCGTCCGTCGATGAGCTCGCTCCCGGCTGCCGCCGATGTCGTCGTCGTCGGGGGTGGCGTCATCGGGAACAGTGTTGCGTTCCACCTCGCCGAGGCCGGAGTCGACGTCTGCCTTCTCGAGCGCGACCAGCTCGCGAGCGGATCGACGAGTCGTGCTGCCGGTGGCTTCCGGGCGCAGTTCTCCGACCCGCTCAACATCGCCATCGGGCTGCGCAGCATCGACGCCTTCGTGCGCTTCGGCGAGCGTCCCGGCGCCGAGATCGACCTGCACCAGGTCGGCTACCTGTTCCTCCTCGACCGGGAGGACGACGTTCTCGCCTTCGAGGCAAGCGTCGCGCTGCAGAACGAGCTCGGCGTGCCCAGCCGATTCGTCGACCTCGCCGAGGTGCGCGAGCTGTGCCCGATCGCGGGGCTCGGTGGCGTCCTCGCCGCGACGTTCTGCCCGCTCGCCGGCTACGCGAGCCCCGAGGCGGTCGTGCAGGGATACGCGGCCGGTGCGCGGGCATTCGGCGCCTCGATCCTCACCGGTTGCGCCGTGACCGATATCAGGCGCGAAGACCTCGAGATCCGGAGCGTCGAGACGACGCTCGGCGAGATCGAGACCGGCGCCGTCGTCTGCGCTGCCGGTGTCTGGTCACCCGACGTCGCGCGGTCGGTCGGAATCGAGCTGCCCGTCCAGCCGTACCTCCGCGAGGTGGGATTCACCGGTCCGACCCCGGGACTGCCGGATCGCATCCCCTTCACCGTCGACTTCACGTCCGGCTTCTACTTCCATCGCGAAGGACCCGGCCTGCTCTTCGGCATGGCAGACCGCGACCAGCCTGCCGGCCTCGATGCGCCGACGGATCCTGCGTGGCTGGAGAAGGTCCTGGCCGTGGCCGAGCGGCGGCTTCCGGCGCTCCTCGACATGGGCATCGCCGGGGGCTGGAAGGGCCACTACGAGGTCACGCCCGACCACAACGCGCTGGTCGGCGAGTCACCCGCCGTCGCGCGGTTCCTCTACGCGACGGGCTTCAGCGGGCACGGCTTCCTCCAGGGGCCGGCCGCCGGCGAGATCGTCCGAGATCTCTTCCTCCGCCGCGAGCCGTTCGTCGACGTCACACCGCTCACGGCCGAGCGCTTCGCCGGTGCGGCAGCGCGCCCGGAGCACAACGTCATCTAGGCAGGTGCGACGGGAGCTATTCGATGCGCTCGGTGGTGCGACTCTGCAGCACGCCGTTGTAGAACACCATCCCGAACAGCGAGATTCTGAACGGGTATGTCGTTCGGATGGTGACGTCACCGCTCGGCACCCAGCTCGTGTCCTGCGAGTTGGGAGTCAGGAGGACCCCGGCGGGGTTACGGAGCTGGAGCGAAAACCCCATCTTCGCGGGGTCGAGGTTGACCGCCGCGCTCTTGACCTTGGCGAGGACTGCCGGCTCCCTCGCCGCGGCGGGTTGGAGCGACCGGGAGACGGCCGCCTGACGCGCCCCGACGCGCGTCGCGTCCGTCAGCGCGATGTAATCCCGGAAGACGGTTCCGAACTGGACGACCCCGAGGAGGAGCAGAAGCATGAGCGGGAGCACGAGAGCAAGCTCGACAACTGCCTGTCCGCCTTCTCGTCTCGAACGTCGTCGCATGTCTTCGGCTATCGGCATCTCGAGTGCAAATCCTCAGTCGTCGCTGGCCATCTAGGGGGAGATCAGGTTGGTCGACGTGTTGTCGACGAGCCGACCGCGTGACCCCGCGAGGTCGAGGGCGATCGCTCTGAAGATGCCGTCCAGCGTTTGCGGTGTGGGTGCGTAGTAGTAGTTGGGAGGGCTCGTGGGAACCAGGGGGTTGGACCGACTTGCCATTGCCTTGAGCGCGTCTTCGGCATCGCAGTTCGGAGGCGTTCCCCACGTCCCGCACCCCGTCTCCGGGTTGTTCGTGGAGTGCCCGCTCGCGTTCGGTTGCTTGCAGTTCTCGGCCGTTCCGCCGTTTTGGTTCTTGGCAAGGTCGTACCCGATCGTGTAGATGATCGTTCCCGAGCCCTTCGCGTTGGCGGCAGCCTGGACTGCTGTTCCACAGGGATGCGCGACGCTTGAAGGGTTGTTCGTCCAGTGACCGGCAGGCACCTTGGTCGGCGACACGTTCGCCCCGCCGTCCGAGAGGAAGATGATGACGTCCTGGACGCTCCCGCGGCCGTTCCGGCTGAGCTCGCGCTGCGCCGACTCGATCGAGAGCGAGTAGCTCGTCCCGCCTCGGGCGCCCGTGCAGCCGAGGCGCTGGATGAAGGCGGAGTTGGAGTTGGGGATCCAGCCCTGGACCGGGTCGTCGACCACGTAGTCGTCCGCCAGGTTGCCGTCCGCGCCCTCGAGTGAGGCGACGACGTAGTACGAGGAGTTCTCGCCCAGCGGGCTGTTCGCCCCATCCACTTGCCACCACTGGTCGTACGCGTAGTACTTGCCGTTGAAATTCGGCGCCCGGCGGCGCATTCGGGTTCGAGGTGCCGTCCCAGGGCCGATATCCGTACGAGGCCGGACAGCTCGAGATCCAGCTCGCGTCGAGCGTCGGCGGGAAGAGCGCGAGACCGAGCTTGTCCAGGGTCGGGTCGAGCGACGTCGCGAACTGCCGGATGGCGAGCCTTGCTGCGTTGAGGTCGGTGCAGGATGCCTCGTTCTGCTGCTGCGGCGGAACACCCACCTGGCACATCGAGCCCGTGCGGTCGAGGACGATCATGACGTCGAGCGGCTTGACCGAGCAGGGCGCGCACGCCGTCGCCTTCGCCGAGACGTCCAAGAAGTCGATGCCGATGATCCGCCCGAACCAGGTCGGAACCCTCGACGTGGATTTAACGACGATCCCGTTGAGGCCGCCGTCGCGCCTGCTGCACCCGGGCACGCCGTTGAGGCACATGCGCGGTGGCGACCGTGGTCGCGTTGTTGACCGTGTTGACCGCGTTCTTGCTGGCGGGCGTCGCGCTGTACTGCATGGCGACGCTCTCCGAGAGAGGCTTGTCCGGGAGATGCTGCACGCCTGCGAGAGCCGCCGCGTCGGCGCCTGCCTGAAGCTGGCGCTGGACGAGCATCGCGTGTCCGACGTCCACGACGAGGCCCACGCACACGATCAGCATGACCATCGACAGTGCGACGATGGTGAGGACCTGCCCGCTCTCGTCGCCTGCCCGGCGGCGCAAACGCCCACCGGACCGCGCGTTCCCGTATTCGCGATCCGCGGTATTCACCGACGCACTATAACGGCGCCGATTGGGGGATTTCCATCCCTCGAACCCGTTACCGGGCACGAATTGGCCGTCTGGGCGGACAGACCCACCCGAAGGTCTAGGTGCCGTGTGAGCCTCGATGCCGCATTCGCTCATGCCCACCCGCGCACTGTAGCCTCGCGGATCGGGGGAATACCATCCCTCGAACAAGGGATCGGCCCGGAATTGCCTCACTGGGCACAAACCACCCCGTGCGCGGCCGCCGGATCGCGTCCCATCTAGCCTTGCGTGGTGTCCGAGACACTGGTCTTCATCCCGGCGTGGAACGAGGAGGCGAACCTCCCCGCCGTGCTCGACGAGCTGCACGCCGCCCTCCCGGAGTGCGACGTGCTCGTCGTCGACGACGGCTCGACGGACGGGACGGCGGCCGTCGCTCGCGACCACGGAGCCGAAGTGCTCTCCTTCGGCCAGAACCGCGGGCTCCGGGAGGGCATCGCGGCCGGGTATGCCTACGCCGCCGAGCGTCGCTACGAGCTCGTCGGACGCGTCGACGCCGACGGCCAGCATCCGGTCGACGAGCTCGCCCGGCTCCTTTCCCTCGTCCGCTCGGGCGAAGCGGACGTCGCGGTCGGATCGCGGTTCGCGACCGGCGACGGCTACGCGGCATTCCGCTACGAGCCGTCACCGAGCAGGCGATTCGGCACGTCCGTCCTGCGCCGCGCGATGCGAGCCGCGCTGGGCCGCCCGTTCCACGACGCGACGAGCGGGATGTACGCGGCCAACAGCCGTGCGATGCCGATCCTCGCGGCCCCGTATACGAGCGGAGCGCCGGAGGTCGAGTCGCTTCTCCGGCTCCGCGATGCAGGACTTCACGTGGTCGAGGTCCCCGTGGACATGCGCGAGCGCGCGAGCGGCGAGTCGAAGCTCCGTGGGAGCAAGGCGGTGAAGCTCGTCCTGACCGTTGCGAGCACGCTCCTCCTCTACGGCGTCTGGCGACGCGTCCGGAGCCGAACGTGACGGCGACCCGCCTCGTCGCCGTGTTCGGCTACTCCGACGGCACGACGGCCGGCCTCCACCCCATCGCGGCCGCACGACTCGCACGCGCTGCGGCGGAGGCGCGCTCGGACGACGTCGTTCTCTTCTCGGGGTGGGCGCGCGGCTCGGCCGCGACCGAGGCCGAGCTCATGGCGAACGCGTGGGCGACCCCGACTCGCCGTCGCCTCGTCGACCGCGGCGCTCGCACAACGCTCGGCAACGCCATCGGCGTCGCGCGGGCAGCACGTCGTGTCGGCGCCGACGAGGTCGTGCTCGTCACGTCTCGCTGGCACGCGCGTCGCGCGGCGACGCTCGTGCGCGCGGCGCTCACCGGAACGACGACGACGGTACGGGTCGTGTCCGCCGATACCTCACTCACGACGGGTCAGGGTCTGCGGGAGATCGCGTCGTGGACGATCGTGCCGGTTCTCGCCGCGGTTGCCGCGCGGAGCCGGTAGGTTGCGAGGGATGAGAGACGTGGATCGGGCTCGTGGCGGCTGTCGCGGCACTCGCGCTCCTCGCCGTCGGCTGCGGTGGGAGCGACAGCGAGAGCGATGCCGACCCGACTGCCGCGTGGGCGAGCGGGTTCTGCTCCGCGGTGACGACCTGGACGGACGAGCTGCAGACCATCACGTCCTCGTTCTCGGACACGTCGAATCTCTCGCAGGACGGCCTCGAGTCGGCAGCCGAGGACGTCCGGACCTCGACGGAACAGCTCGTCGACGACCTCAAGGAGCTCGGCGCACCCGAGACCGAGGGCGGCGAGCAGGTCAAGTCGTCGCTCGACTCGCTGTCGACCACGCTCGAGACCGAGTCGGGCACGATCGAGGAGACCGTGCAGGGGATCTCGGGCATTACCGGCATCCCGACCGCGGTCACCACGATCTCGACGTCTCTCTCGGCGATGGGAACGGCGTTCTCGGACACGCTCCAGACCATCGAGGACGCGGACGCGAGCAACGAGCTCCAGGCAGCACTCGAAGACTCGCCCGAGTGCGCCGACATCACGAGCTAGAGGCTTACCCCACGTGTAACCGCGCGTCGACCGACTCGAGGTAGCGGTGGACGTGCTGGATCACCACTGAACCCTCCCCTACGGCCGACGCGACACGCTTCACGGAGCCGGCTCGGACGTCGCCGATCGCGAAGACGCCGGGGACGCTCGTCGCGTAGTCGGCCCCCGCCTCGACGAAGCCGCGCTCGTCTCTACCGATCTCGGCCGGGAGCCACTCCGTTCTCGGCTCGGCGCCGATGAGGATGAACAGCGCATCCGCCCGAACGGTCTCGTCGGAATCGGGCCCGCGCAGGGTCACGGTCTCGAGGTGCTCGGCCCCACTCGCGTCGACGACCTCCGTCCCCTCGCGCACGTGGATGTTCGCCTTGCCCCGGATCTCGTCGAGGAGGTACTGCGACATCGTCGAGGAGAGCGAGCGCCGGCAGACGACAGTGACGTCGGCCGCATAGCGCGCAAGGTGAACGGCGGCCTGCCCGGCCGAGTTCGCGCCGCCGACGACGTAGACGCTGCCGCCGCTGAACTGCCGCGCGTCCGACGGCGACGAGCCGTAGTGGACGCCGACGCCCTCGAGCTCGGCGAGCGTCGGCACGTCGAGCCTTCGATAGGAAACGCCCATCGCGAGGATGACGCTGCGCGCCTCGAGCTCCGCCCCGCCCGAGATCGAGACGACGAACCCTGGCCCGTCGCGCCGCACCGCCTCGACCTCGCGGGTGAGCAGGAACGTCGCTCCGAACACCCATGCCTGCTGGTACGCGCGTTGCGCGAGCTCCGCGCCGCTCAGGCCGCGCGAGAAGCCGAGGTAGTTCCGGATCCGCGTGCTCGTGCCCGCCTGTCCTCCGATCGACTCCCGCTCGATCACGAGAGCATCGAGCCCTTCCGACGACGCGTACACGGCCGCCGCGAGACCCGCGGGGCCGGCCCCGATGACGACCACGTCGAACGGCCCGCTGTGGTCGACGTCGGTGCGCATGCCCGTGCCCTGCTGCGCGAGCTCGTCCGCGCCGGGATCGACGAGCGGCGTCCCGTCCGGGAGGACGACGATCGGGACCTCGGCTCCCTGCTGGCTGCACGCCGCGAGGTACTCCTTGCCCTCGTCCGAGTCCGGCGTGTGGAAGGCATGCGGGACACCGTTTCTCGCGAGGTGGGTGCGCAACGCGTAGCCGCGCGGTGACCTGGGGTCGGCGACGACGGTGATCTCGCGCCGCCCCGGAGCGTTCTGTCGGCGCCACTCCTGCAGGAACTCGGAGACGAGGCGATGGAAGAGCTCGTCCGGCGCGCTGAACGGCTTCAGCGCGTAGTAGTCGATGTGGCCGAGCGCCATCGCGCTCTTGATGGCGTCGGCGGTCTCGTCGTCGGCCCAGCCACCCCAGGAGATGAGGAGCGCGCGCTTCGCATGCGGATGGAGGTCGTGGACGCGCTGCAGCAACTCCTCGCCCTTCAGGTCGCCGCTGCCGCGCGCTGCGAGAACGACTGCAACAGCAGCCCCGTGCTGGTGAAGCTGCTCGAGCTGGGCGAGTGCGGCTTCCGTCGACGGCCCGCAGATCACCCGGTAGTCACGTGCGTAGCGCTGGAGCTCGCTCGTGATGCGCTCGAGCGCCTCCGCGTCCTCGTCGACGGCAAGGATGAGAGGAAGCTCGCTCATCCCTCCGGAACGTACGCCGCCAGTCGCCACTCCCCGTCGAGCCCCTTGAGCTCGTGAGCGCCACGATCTTCGAACCGGAGGCCTGCCGCCCCGGCCAGCGCTCGCGTCATGTCGGAGACGAAGATCTCGCCCGGGCCTGCGGCGGACATCACCCTGGCCGCCTCGTGCACGGCGATGCCGCGCACGTCCGTTCCGACGAGCTCGACCTCCCCGACATGGACGCCGATGCGGATCTGGACTCCGTTCTTCTCGGCACAGCGCAGGAGCGCCGCAGCGCAGTGCAGGGCACGGGCCGGGCCGTCGAACGTGGCCAGCATCCCGTCGCCGGTCGTATTCGCCTCTCTCCCGCCGAAGCGCTCGAGCTCTCCGCGACTCGCCTCGAAGAGCTCGGAGAGGAGCGCCCGCCAGCGCGTGTCGCCGAGCTCCGCAGCCTTCGCCGTCGAGTCGACGAGGTCCGTGAACAGAAGTGTCGCGAGGACCCGGCTGTGGATGCCTGTCGGAAACCCCGCCCACGCCTGGATCCCCATCCACTCCACCTGCACGCACGGCTCATCCCCGACCGTGTAGCCGTCGTGTCCCGGCGGGATGTCGAACACGTCACCCGGCGCGAAGACCGCCCGCGTCCCGTCCATGAAGTCGACCCCCAAGCTGCCGGAGACGACGTAGCCGACGTGGCGCGCCTGGCACCACTCGCCGCCGACAGTCGGGCGCACATGCTCGGACCAGCGCCAGCCTGGCTCCGAGACGAGCTCACCGACCGTCAGGTCGCCGAGCTCGACGATCCGCGACCGGATGTTCGGGAACTCGACGACGTTGTCGGGCTTCTCGAAGCTCTTCGAGACGACGTCTGCCACGACTAGCGGGCAGCCACCGTGTCGCCGACATCGGCGATCGCGCGCATCGCCTGGCCGAGCGCGATCGGGATCGTCGCGATGAAGATCGAGACGGGCAACCCGATGAGCAGGACGCCCAGGGTCTGCCAGAAGCCCTCGACCTCGAACGCCCACACGATGGCGCCGATCCCCGCGGCGAGCATCCCGAACACCCCGACGAGCGTCGCGATGAATGCCCATGCGCGAAGGGTTCCGTACTGCGTCATTGCCGAACCTCCCTCGAATCGCTGACCCGACGAGCCTACTCCGCGCGTGCGTGAATCGCGCGCACCATGTCGATCGTGTCCGCATCGGCAGCAGACTTGTCCAGGCGGTAGCCCTTGACCCTCGCGAAGCGGAGCGCCATGCCCCCCGGGTAGCGCGTGCTCGTCTGAATGCCGTCGAATGCGACCTCGACGACGAGCTCCGGGCGGACGTGTACGACGTGCCGATCTCGATCCGTCTCGAGTCGGAGGAGATGCTCCGTCTGCCAGGCGAGCATCTCGTCGGTCATTCCCTTGAACGTCTTCCCGAGCATGACGAACGCGCCACTCGCCGGTTCACGGGCGCCGAGGTGGAGGTTGGAGAGCTTCCCCGTCCGACGGCCGTGTCCCCACTCCGCGGCGAGAACGACGAGATCGAGCGTGTGCGTGGGTTTCACCTTCAGCCAGCCCGCTCCACGGCGCCCCGCCTCGTATGGCGCAGCGAGCGACTTCACCATCACGCCCTCGTGACCACGCGTCAGCGCGTCGTCGAGGAATGCCTGCGCTGCGGCGGCGTCGCTCGTCTCGAGGCGTGGAACGATCGATTCGGCCTGAACTCGTGCATCGAGGAACGCCAGCCGCTCGCGCGCGGGGAGATCGATCAGGTCCTCGCCGTCGAGATGGAGACAGTCGAAGAAGAACGTCGCGAGCGGAGTGCCGTGATCTGCGGTCTTCGTCCCGAAGCGGCTCATGGTCACCTGGAACGGCTCGGGCCGTCCGTCGTCGCGGAGCGCGATCGCCTCGCCGTCCAGAACGACGGCTGAGACGTCGAGCGCGCGGATCGCCGAGACGATCTCCGGCACGCGACCGCTGATGTCAGCGAGGTTCCGCGTGAAGATCCTGACCTCGCCTCCTGCGCAGTGCGCCTGGATCCGCGCGCCGTCGAGCTTCCATTCGAGGTAGGGCGACTCGACCCGCTCGAGCGCCGCCGCGACATCACTTGCGGTCTGCGCGAGCATCGGGCCGATCGGCCGCAACGGCGTCAGCCGGAAGCGCGCGAGGCCGTCGGCGCCGTCCCGGATCGCAGCCTCGGCGACCGACGGGAGAGCACCGGCGAGCATCGCCGCCCGGCGCACATCGGCCGCAGGTAGGCCAGACGCCCGTGCGACCGCCTCCGTCATCACGCCCTCGAGCGCACCCTGGCGAAGCTCTCCGAGGAACAGTCCGGCGAGAAGCCGCTGCTCGGGCTCGGTCGCCCGCGCGAAGAGCGCCTCGAGCTCCGCCCGACGGGCGGCCTGTGAGCCCGACCCGGAGATCGACTGGACCCGCGTGATCGCTGCGTCGACCTCGAGTAGCTCCAGCGCCGCGTCCGACGAGGCCGACGGGAGATCCTTGAGCGCTGCCCAGCCCACGCCGACGGTTCCCTGGGGCAGCTCGCCCGAGAGATAGGAGACGGCTACGGCGACCTCGTCGGGAGCAGCGCCGAGCAGACACTCGGTCAGCCGGGACACCTTCGCGAGTCGCGACGGCGTGGCTGCGACGTCGCTCGAAGCCCGCGCGATCTCGGCGAAGAGCATCGATCGTCAGAGCGTCGCGAGCGCGTCGAGCTCGTCGCTCGTGAGCTGCCACGCGGCTGCCGCTGCAGCGTTCGCGCGCACCTGCTCGGGCTTCGTCGCACCCGCGATGATCGAGCCGACTCCCGGTGTCGAGGCGAGCGCGCAGATCGCGAGCTCGTGGAGCGAGTGTCCGTGGTCCTGCGCGAACGCCGTGCACGCTTCGACCTTCGCGAAGCGCTCGTCCTCGATCTCGCGGCCGGCGAGCCGCGTTCCCTCCGGAGCGGGCTTGCCCCGCTCGTACTTTCCGGTCAGGAGCCCGCTCGCGAGCGGGAAGTACGGGATGTACGACACGCCGAGCTCGCGGCAGAGCGGAATGACGTCCGCGTCGTCTTCGCGCGAGAGCAGGCTGTACTGGTTCTGGAGGACGGTGAAGCGCGTCGTACCGAGGTCGCGAGCGACGCGATCCGCTTCGACGAGCTGCTCGGCCGAGAAGTTCGAGCACCCGATCGCGCGCACCTTGCCCTCCCGAACGAGACCGTCGAGAGCACCGAGCGTCTCCGCGATCGGCGTCGAGGGATCCGGCTTGTGCTGGTAGTAGAGGTCGACGTAGTCCGTCCGCAGGCGCTCCAACGAACCTTCGATCGCCTCGCGGATGCGGCCCGCGCCCCCGTCGCCCGAATCCTGGCCCCATCCGAACTTCGTCGCGAGGACAACCTGCTCGCGCCGCCCTTCGAGCACCTCGCCGAGGAACCGCTCGCTGTCGCCGTTCCCGTAGAGCTCGGCCGTGTCGAAGAACGTGACACCCACCTCGAGCGCTGCATCGACGACCGCCCGCGTCCCCTCGAGGTCGACACGCCCTCCGAAGTTGTTGCAGCCGAGCCCGACACGCGATGCGCGAAGGCCGCTGTCGCCGAGCCGAACGAGCTCCACGGCGCGAACGCTACTCACACTCCGAGATCCAGCCGGGCGGGAAGCACGCCCTCGAGCTCGAGCAGCAGCCGTTTGAGGTCGAGTCCGCCTCCGTAGCCACCGAGTCCGTCGGATGCGACGACGCGGTGACACGGGACGACGAGCGGCAATGGGTTCGTCGCCATCATCACGCCTACCTCGCGCGGATCGTCGACGCCGGCACGACGACCGAGCTCGCCGTAGGTCACCGTGCTCCCGTACGGCGCGATCTCGCAGAGCGTCTCGAGGACGTGCCGGTGCGTCTCAGCAACCCGCGCCCAGTCGAACGCGAGGTCGAAGCCACGGCGGTCGCCGGCTGCGTACTCCCTGAGCTGTGCCGCAGCGGTCGCCGCCTTGGCGGCGGCCTCACCGCTCCCGACGAGGTCGGACCGCCCCGCGCGATCCGTCGGAAGGTGAACGCGTCGAACGCCGGTCTCCGTCGCCTCGATTCCGATCGTCCCGATCGACGTCGAGATTGCCATGGATGCGGCGCCGACTGTCATCCGGCAATCCTTGCATCCGAGCGCGTTAGACCCGGCGACGCCAACGCGAGAACACGTCCTCGACCGCCGAGCGCAGCGGCCGCGGGACGAGAACGAAGAGCTGGTCGCCCGGTTCGATGATCGTGCTGCCGCGCGGGGGGATCGAGTCGTCCCCTCGGACGATCACGGCGATGATCGCCGCTCGGGGGAGGCCGACCTCGCGGACGGCCGCCCCGGCGATCGCATGGTCGGGCGCGACGACGAAGTCGACGAGGTCGAGCTTGCTCTGCTCGCCGACCTCGATCGGCGCCTCACGCCTCGGCGGGACCGGCGAGAGCAGATCGAGGCGTCCGGCGAGCCACTCGAGCGTCGTTCCCTGGAGGATCGCCGAGATCAAGACGACGAAGAAGACGGCATTGAAGATCGTGTTGGCGCTGTCGATCTCGGACGAGAGCACGAACGTCGCGAGCACGATCGGAACCGCCCCGCGGAGGCCGGCCCACCCCAGCAGCAGCCGCTCCCGACCGGAGAAGTCGTTCAGCGCAGTCGAGACCCAGACGGCTGCCGGACGGATGACGACCATGAGCAAGAGCGCGAGCGCCAACCCGGAGATCGCCACGTCGGCCAGCTGGCTCGGGAACACGAGCAGGCCGAGCACGATGAACAGGGCAACCTGTGCGAGAAATGCGAGGCCCTCGTGGAAGCCGACGAGTTGTCGCCGGTAGCGAGAAGGCGTGCTCCCGACGGCGAGCCCGACCAGGTACACCGCGAGGAAGCCGCTGCCGCCGATGACATCCGCCACACCGAACGACACCGCCGCCAGCGCCAGAGAAGCCACCGGCGCGAAGGGGCCGATTGCGTCCGGCAGGCGAGCGAAGATCCTCGTCGCCGCCAACCCGAGCACGACTCCCACGACCAGCCCGAGGACGAGCTGACGGGTGACGAGCAATGCGAGGTCGCCGAATCCGTGCGTGTCCGGGCTCTCGATCCAGGCGATGAGGCCGAGCGTGAGCGCGATCGCCATCGGGTCGTTCCCGCCCGACTCGGCCTCGAGGGTGCGCGCGAGGCGGCGCCGGATGTGCGTGAAACGGAGCGTCGCGAACACGGCGGCGGCGTCGGTGGATGCGACGACGGCACCGAGCAGGACGGCTTCGAGCCACGTGAGATCGAACAGCAACTGCGCCGCCGCGCCGGTGAGGATGGCGGTCACCACGACGCCGACCGTGCTGAGCAGTGCCGCGGGAGCTGCCACGGTCCGCAGTCGACGCCACGAGGTCTGAAGACCCCCTTCGAAGAGGATCAGCGCCAGCCCGACGATCCCGACCTCGCGCGCAAGCTCCGCGTCGTCGAACTCGACTCCGCCCGGGCCGTCGGAGCCGAGGAGCATCCCGAGCGCCAGGAAGGCGACCAGCACCGGCACGCCGGTGCGAGCTGCGCCCAGCGCCACGAGCACGCTTGCGGCCAGCACCGCCCCGACGACAAGGAGCATCACTCCCTCGTCCATGCTCCCTATCCTCGCCGCTGCGGCGGCCGGCCGCCGAGAGCTCGACCCCCGCTACGCGGTACGCACTCGGGCGGATGCTCCTTCGACGGAGGCCGCGTCGCGCGTCTGAGCTGCAAGGACATGCAAGCACGCGAAAGGCCCCGTTTCCGGGGCCTTTCGAGTAGCGGGGGCAGGATTTGAACCTGCGACCTCCGGGTTATGAGATCGTCCAAGGGTCGTCGGCTCAGGCCGATCCCCCATTGTTGAGCCGAATTCGCGCATGTGAGGGCACGCCAAATCACCCCACTCGGGGAGAGAGTTGGGTAGAAAGTTTCGAGGCGAGATCAGGGAGCGAGGAGGACGAGCAGAACGGACACCGCTCCCACGGCGATACCGACTGCGGCGAGGGCCAGGAGGAACCCCTCACCGGTGCGCGCTTCCCGTTCCTCGCGCAGAGCGGCCTGGAGTTCCCGGTAGTGCAGGATCCCGTACACCATGGCCGCCAACCCGGAGCCGGCCAGCACGGTTCCCAGCGCGATGTACGGCCAGTTCGTGCCGCCGACGACCTCGGGGAGGACACGCCCGACTGCGAACCCCGCAGCGATCCCGGCCAGACCGGTTCGCCACCATGCGAGATAGGTGCGCTCGTGGAGGAGTTGCGTTCGGTGGATTTCGCCGCTCGCCATCTCGGTCGGCCGAGCATAGGCGCGCAACTGGGGCTTGCGGGCGCGAGTCGGCTCGACGAGGGCGAGCTCGAGGCTGGGAACTGAGCTAGGCCACGGAGACCGGCGAACGACGAGCCGCCTACCTGGACCTCGACGAACCCGTCGCCGAGCGTCACCGCCCTTCGCCGGGATGAGCACGAAGCCAGCGTCGCTGAAACTGCGCGTCGTGATGCTTTCGATGGGCTGCGTGGTCTTCGCCCTTACGGCCGTTTGGATCGCGACCTCTCCGGTCAGCGTCTCCGTCTAGCCACGATCGGCAGCGCTCGCCGCGCCGGGGTCATAGCGCGTACACGCGCTCGCAGGAGCGAACGATGCCTGGAAAAGAATTCACCGAGCCGGTGGCGCTTTTGTCCACTCGACCCGCTGACCTTTCGCTTCCGCGTACGGCCTCCGGGCTGAGCTTCGACCTACTCGCGCTCCGTGCTCGGTGCGTGGAGGAACCTATGGCCTGGAGCTGACCGGGTCAAGCCCGTTGCCAGTCGAATTGGCGCAGTTTGCGCTCTTCTTCGAGTGGAGCGGTCGTGTGTGACATGCCGTGTCGGCAAAGGCAAAGGTTAGGCAATAGTTTGCCCGTCCGTTCACTACCCAGAAGAACGAAAAAGCCCCGTTTCCGGGGCCTTTCGAGTAGCGGGGGCAGGATTTGAACCTGCGACCTCCGGGTTATGAGACGTTTCGTTCTGGGTCAGCTGAGAGCAGAACGGCGCCCTTGCGCGCCTGAGGCCATCGAAGGTCGTCTGAGGTCATCTCAGGTGGGCAAAGGTTGAGCCAAAGTTTCCGCGCTTGTTGAGCCGCTTTCGTGCCTGTCGAATGACGCACCGGCTGCCATGCCATCGCGTCTAGGGCGAGCTGGCCGCGCGGGCCTGCTCGCCCCAGCGCGCGACGAGCTCTGCCGCCGGAACCGCCTCGGCCAGTGAGTACGCCTGTCCAGCCCACAAGTGAACTCCATCGGCGTCTCCAGCGGCACGCGCTGCCGCGCGAAGGGGCGCGGTCAGGTAGTGAACGTGCGGGTACGCCCTCGGCGCCGCAGGGTCGTGGTCGCGCATAAACCGGTTGACGATTCCTCGCGCTCGACGGCCGCTAAAGGCGCGTGTCAGAGCAGTTGGCCCGTCACCGGCGAATGCTGCCCGGTGCGGCGCACTCGTTCCGGCCTCCGGGGTCAGCATCAGACAGCTGCCGATCTGAGCTGCCGATGCGCCCGCGGCGATGGCACCCGCAACTCCGTGGCCGTTCGCGATCCCGCCGGCGGCGACGAGCGGCAGATGCGTGGCTTCGCGTACGAGCTGGAGTAGCGTGAGGAGGCCGACGGGCGCCACGTTAGTGTCGTCGAACGATCCTTGGTGCCCGCCCGCCTCAGCTCCTTGGACGACGAGGGCATCGACGCCGGCGGCAGTCGCGGTCTTCGCCTCTGCTTGGCTCGTCACCGTGCACCAGACATCGATTCCGTTCCTCTGGAGCCGCGTGACGATCGCGTGATCGGGGCACCCGAAGGTGAAGGACACAACCGCCGGCCGCTCGCGTTCCACGAGCTCGAGCTTTCCTTCCCATGCGTCATCACTCCAGCGCGCCTCTCCCAATGCGACGCCATAACGCGCAGCTTCTCCAGCGAGCCTGAGGGCGTAGTCAGCGAGCGCTTCTTCGTCCGCCGTCACTCGCGCTGGGAAGAAGACATTGACGCCGAACGGTCGACGAGTACGTTCCCGCACCTGCTCGATCGCCTGGCCGGTCTCTGCAACGGTCTTGTAGCCGGCTGCGATGAAGCCGAACCCGCCGGCCTCAGAGACCGCTGCGGCCAGCGCCGCGGTCGATGCGCCCCCCGCCAACGGCGCCCCGACCACGGGAATGTCCATCAACGATGTGAATGCGTCAGTGGTCACGATCGTTGCACGTGAAGTGCTCCGACGAAGGATGTCGATGATCAGACAGCAAGGTCGACATCTGCAGACTGATCTGCGCGACCACGAGGCGGAACTTCGAAATTCTGCCGACCTACGACACGCCCGGGCGGTGTATGCCTCCGGCCGAGCGCGAGCCGTCTCCTGCGCGAGTGTGCGGGAATGTCGCTTGAGCAGAGATCTCTGCTCAGCCGACCTTCTCGATCATCTCGACGAGTTCGTCGACGGCATAGCCCTGACCGCGAGCGAACTCGACCAGCTCCCGAACCTTCTGTATGACAGCTCCGCGCTCGGGCGTCCCGGCCACGGTAATTCCGCGACGGCGGCGAAGTTCGAGCAGCCCCTCGTCCTGCAGCAGCCGCAACGAGCGCAGGACGGTTGTTCGTTCACACCGATCGGCTGAGGTCGTGCCGAGGGTCAGCTCATGTCGGCAGGAGCTTGACCTGTTTCCGCCCCGCGGGTCGTCCGTCCCGCGACATCCCGACAGATCAAGCCGCTCGAACGCGAGGAGATCGAAGCCCTCGTCGAGGCGCTGATCGAAGAGGCGAGGCGAGAAACCCGTCGTCGCCATCGGACGTACTGGGCGGTCGCGGGTCTCGTGGCCTTCGTGGGTGTGGTCGTCCTCATCCTCCTCGAAGGCGGTGCGGCATCGCAGATCTCCTCGCCCGCGCTCTCGGCCCGGATGAACACTGCCGCGCAGGCAGCGACGTCGAAGATCGCCTTCATTAGCGAGCCTCTCGCCGGAGGTTACTGCGGGATTGTCTACGTCATGAACGCCGACGGGAGCGGGCCGCACAGGCTGGCCGCTGGCGCGCCGGATGAGTGCGCGCAGGAGGTCGATCCAGTCTGGTCGCCCGATGGGCGGAAGATCGCCTTCGTCAGCAGCGCCAAGATCTACGTCGCGAATGCCGACGGGAGCGGGCAGCGGCAGCTGACGCCCAACGGTGCGTGGGGAGGCTCTCCGGCCTGGTCGCCGGACGGACGGAGGATCGCCTTCGCGGCGCGCGGCCGGATCCTCGTCGTGAACGCCGACGGGAGCGGGCGGCGGAGGCTGACGCACAACGCTGCCTCGGCACACTCTCCGGCCTGGTCGCCCGACGGGCGGAGGATCGCCTTCGTACGTCGGGCGTGGCAGCAGCGTGGAGATCTACGTCGATGAACGCCGACGGCAGCGGCTCAGCGGAGACTGACGCACAACAACGTGCGTGACGACGACCCACTCTGGTCGCCCGACGGGCGAAGAATCGCCTTCGTCGACAACTGGCGGCAGGTGTACGTCATGAACGCCGACGGCAGCGGACAGCGGAGGCTGACACGCAACGGTGCGCGCAGCGTTGCTCCTGCCTGGTCTCCCGACGGACAGAGGATCGCCTTCGAACGCCTCGGCGACGTCTACGTCATCGACGCCGACGGGACCGGCGAGCGGAGGCTGTCGCAAATCGGCACGCATCCCTCATGGTCGCCCGATGGCCAGAAGATCGCGTTCGAAATGAACGCCGTACTCGACGATCCGACGGAGCGCACCTCGGCCGCGCGGCGAGCTCAGCAGGACGCGGTGTGCGCGACTCCCCGTGCGACGTCTCGCGCACAGCGGGTGACGTCGTCGAGATTCGGCAGGCGAGTTGGGCCGACTGCGCTCCCCGATCTTGGGAGTGTCCCCTCGATGGAGCGTTCATCGCCGTAGCGATGAAGTGTCGGGGCCTCGCAGCTTGCCCCCGGCTAGTTCCACGAGTTGAAGAAGAACGATCCGCGCTTCCTCCGCGCTCAGACCAGCTCCTACCTTGCGTATCTCGACCGCCACGGCTCGCTCGCGAAGCGTTTCTGCGACGCGAGCGCCTGGGCGTGGGTCGTCTTCGGTGAGAAGGACGACATCGGCCTCGCAGCCGCCGAGCGCGAACTGCTCACGGCGGCTCCGAACGTGACCCTCGTCGAGATCGCCGACACGGGACACTTCGCCCTCAACCAGAAGCCTGACGAGATCGCAGCCATCGTTCTTCAGGCCGTTACGAACGCGACGGGCTGATCCGAGGGACGGGTGCGCCGTCGTGCCGACGCGGAGATGGCACCGTCGTGTGCGCCCGCGTTCGTAAATGTCGCCCGAGGCTCTGATAGTCGACCGCACGGGGACTTAGTCCTCGATCTGCGCCGATCCGTTCCGCTGCAACGCATCGAGTGCGGCTCGCATGGCCTCGAGCTTCTCGGGCGAATGGCCGACCCAGTCGACAAGCTCGCGAACAACGCGCATCGGCTCGCGGCTACGGAAGGACTGCGTTGGATTCCCCGGGAACTTCTTGTCGGTCAAGTTCGGGTCTTTGTCCTCAAACGTCCCGGTTGGCTCGACGATGTAGATGCGCCCGCGGCCCTCACCGCTGGCGAGCTCGGCGCCCCAGACCGCGGCGTCGAGAGTGGCGCTGAAGTAGACGTAGTTCATCACGCGGCCGGTCTCGAAGTTCGATTCGCGCCCCGGGGCCAGCAGATCGCCCACCGCCAGCTCTGCCTTCGTACCGTGCAGGTACACCCCCGCCTCGTACACCTCGAACGGCACCGGCTCACGCAAGGCGCTCATGCGACGATGCTAGCCCCACGCAGCAGCGGCGACTGCACGGGGCTGCACCGTCCGCATCTTGGCATCCGGGCAGCAGCGGGTCGCCTGCGCGAGCGTGCACTCGCCCAAATCTCTGCATAGGGCTTCATCACGCGAAACCGAGGCTATGGGGACAGCACTCCACCCTGCAAAGGCAAAAGTTGGGCAAAAGTTTGCCTCGCCGATCA
The DNA here is from genome assembly GCA_963833725.1 of uncultured Gaiellaceae bacterium. Lineage (GTDB taxonomy): Bacteria > Actinomycetota > Thermoleophilia > Gaiellales > Gaiellaceae > GMQP-bins7. The sequence goes on along the minus strand of CAWHYV010000010.1, from coordinate 238,784 downwards.
CGATCCAGAGAACAGAAAAGCCCCGTTTCCGGGGCTTTTCCAGTAGCGGGGGCAGGATTTGAACCTGCGACCTCCGGGTTATGAGCCCGGCGAGCTACCAGACTGCTCCACCCCGCGTCGCGGGTCGGAGTATAGCGCCTCGGCTGCCGCTTCCACGTTGACGCGGGCCGCTCCGTAGGTCGCCACGTAGGTCGCGGCGTGCTCCGGCCGCCAGTGCGGGAGGCCGATCTCGATGACGATCGCATCGCTCGCACGGGCTGTCAGAGCGTCGATCGTCTCACGCTCCCACGCGTGGCGGTGCGCATCTCTCGCGATGACCACGAGCTGGCGACCGTCGAGATCGAGATCGGGGTCTACGGTGGACGCGTCGAAGGAACGGACGTCCGAGCCGGGCACGACAGCGCCGAACCACTCGCCCGGAAGCTGCGACAGACGCCCCGCGGCCATGCCTACCTCGGGGACGAGCTCGACCACGAGAGCGGGCCGGACGAGCCGAGCATCTCCCTCTCGCCGAAGCGCGCGCCGAGCCGCCATGCGACCGGCGTCGCGATCGACACGACCGTCTCCGGCGCGCTCGGCCGTCCACGCCGCGAGCGCCGCAACACGTGCCGCCGCTTCGGCGAGTCGCTCTTCCGGGATCCGACCGGCACGAACCGCTCGAACGAGCGCGTCGCGCACGCCGAGAACCGACTCGTCGAAGAGGTCGTGACCGAGACACAGAGCGTCCGCGCCGGCGGCGACCGCTCGGACGGCCCCCTCCTCGACCCCTACGGTGTCGCTGATCGCCTTCATCTCGAGGGCATCGGTCACGATCACGCCGTCGAATCCGAGCTCGCCGCGGAGGAGATCGTCGAGGATCTCGCGACTCATCGTCGCCGGCGTGTCGCCCGACGATCGCACGACGATGTGCGCCGTCATCACCGCTCGCACGCCTGCGCCGATCGCAGCGCGGAACGGCTCGAGTGCAGCGTCTTCGAGCGACTCGACCACGGGGAGCGCGAGGTGCGAGTCGACCGACGTGTCTCCATGCCCGGGAAAGTGCTTCGCGCACGCCGCGACACCCGAGGCCTGGAGTCCGCGAACGAAGGCAGCGACATGCCGTGCGACGAGAGGGCTGTCGGCGCCGAACGAGCGGATGCCGATCACCGGGTTCTGGGGGTTCGTATTGACGTCGGCGACGGGCGCGAAGTCGAAGGTCACGCCGACGTCCGCAAGCTCCGCGCCGAGGGACCCGGCGACGCGCGCCGTGAGCTCGACGTCGTCGACGACGCCGAGCGCGGCGTTGCCCGGGTACGAGCTTCCCGTCCCGGCCTCGAGTCGAGTCACGTCGCCGCCCTCCTCGTCGATCGCGACGACGACGTCCGGCCGCTCGGAGCGAAGATCGCCCGTGAGCGCTCGCAGCTGTTCGCGGTCCTCGACGTTCCACGCGTACAGCACGACGCCGCCGAGGCCGTCCGCGAGCCGACGCCGAACCCAGTCGGGAGCAGCAGGCCCCTCGAAGCCCGGGAAGATGCAGCTCGAGGCGAGCCGCTCGAGCTCGCCCGTCACGCCTTGACTGCGCCGGCCGTCAGGCCGAATGCGATCTTGCGTTGCACGAGCAGGAAGAAGATGACCACGGGGATCGCCGTCAGGGTCGAGGCGGCCATGAGCCCGCCCCAGTCGGTCGCACGGCTCGTCCCGTAGAAGTACGAGAGCCACACGGTCAGCGTCTGATTCGCCTGGTCGGTGAGGATGACGTTCGCGAAGATGTACTCGTTCCAGCTCGTGATGAACACGAAGACGGATGTGGCAACGAGCCCCGGAGCGACGAGCGGGAGGAGAATCCTCGTGAACGCCCCGAGACGGCTCGAGCCGTCGACCATCGCTGCCTCCTCGAGCTCCTTCGGTATTCCCATGATGAAGCCACGCAAGGTCCAGACGGCGAAGGGCAGCAGGATGACGAGATGGGTGAAGACGAGCCCCATGAGCTCGTTCGTCAGGCCGTACTTCGCTAGGACGACGTACAGCGGGATGACGAGACCTGCCTGCGGCAGCATCAGGATGCCGATGACGAGCACGACGAAGAGCTTGTTTCCGGTGAACCGGTACTTCGCGAGCGCGACAGCGGCCAGGAAGGAGACGACCATCGCGAGGACGACGACAGCGCCGACGACGATGAGGCTGTTCTTCACGACATCCCAGAAGTAGGGACGCGCGACAGCGTCGCGGAAGTGCTGGAACGTCGGACTGCCAGAGACCCACGTCGGCGGGAAGCTGTTGATCTCGGAGTCGGGCTTGAAGGCCGTCGAGATCATCCAGAAGACCGGGAACACGAGCACGACGAAGACTGCGAGGCCGACGATGTTCCATGCGATGCGCTTCAGCCGACGGCGTCGCTGCCGTCGGATCGTCGCCGGTCGCGGCGTGACCCGTGACGGCGCAACCGATGTCGCCTCTGTCGCAGACGTCATCGCACCTCACCCATCTTCACCATCCGGCGCACGTAGAAGACGCTCATCGCCGCGACCATCAGCAGCATCAGGAGCGAGATTGCGGCCCCGCGACCGAAGTCCGAATGGGCGTATCCCTCGATGAAGACGTACACGCCCATCAGGTAGTTCGTCGTGTCCACGTGCGAAGCGCCGATCAGCAAGTAGGGCTGCGTGAAGACTCCGAAGTCCCAGATGATCGAGAGGCTCGTGAGAATGAGGAAGATCGGCTTGAGCACGGGGAACGTGACGTCTCGGAACACGCGGATCGACGAGGCACCGTCGATCTCCGCCGCCTCCACCAGTTCGCGAGGCACCTGCGCAAGCCCGGCGTACACCGTGATCGCGACGAACGGAAGAGCGCCCCACACGATGAGGAGCGTCACCATCGCGAGCTTCGAGAACGTCGTCGCGAACCAATCGTGCTGGCTGTAGTCGCCGAGGTGCAGCTCGGTCAGCGCGTGATTGAGGATGCCGTTCTGGAAGTTCGTCATCCAGTACCAGACCTGAACCGCGACCACCGCGGGCATCGACCACACGAGCACGAGGCCTGCGGTCAGGAGCACGCGCACCCAACCGGACACGCGGACGAGCAGGAAGGCGATCAGCGTGCCGAGGCCGATCGTGAGCGCGACATTCGCAGCCGTGAAGATCACTGTGCGTAGGAGGGTGTGCCAGAAGACCTCGTCCCGTAGCACCGACGCGTAGTTGTCGAAGCCGATCCATACGCCCTTGCGCTGGATGAGCTCCGGGAGCCCGTACTGCTGGAAGGAGAGAGTGACGAGCTTGTAGAGCGGATATCCGAGGATCGCCGTAATCACGACGACCACCGGGAGGATCAGTAGGTACGGAACCGACGCCTCGAGAAAGCGCCTGACGAACGGTCGCCGCCGAGACCGGTGGGCAGTGGCCTCGGCGGCGACAGTCATTCGTGTCGAACCTACTTGTTGAGCGTGAACGTGATGTTGTCGCTCGCGACCGCGGCCGCGTCCTTGATGCTCGACTTTCCGGTGAGGATGCGCGACAGCATCGTGCGGAGGACGTTTCCGTTCTCCACGTTGACCCAGTTCTTGGAGGTCGGGACGAACCAGCTCTTGCGCGCCGCACGCTCGTTGACGCTGTTGCCGAGCAGGCTCGTCGTGTTCGGGATGTTGCCCTTCGCCCGGAGGGCGGTCATCGACGCATTGTCAGTGAACGCGCTGATCCACGCAGCCGCTGCAGCGCGATTGGCGCCGATCGGGACCGCGAGGTCAGAACCGCCGAGGAAGCCTGGGATCGGCTGACCCTTCGTGTGGCTCGGCATCACGAACTGCGCGACGCGATTCTTGTAGTCGCCGACGCAGCAGGTGAACCACGCCGCTCCGTACGTCGAGGCGGCATTGCCCTGGGCCAGAACGTCCCACGGATTCGGGTGGGCCTCGTCGGTCGTCTTCGACCCGCGCGATGCAGCATCGAAGAAGCGCTTGTACGCGGCCAAGCCGGCGAGCGCGGCAGGCTTGTCCAGCGTGCCGACCCACTTGCCCTTCCGCGTAATGGCGATCTTTCCGCCGTAGTCGTAGACGAAGCTCATGGCGACGTACCAGTCGGTACCGGCGAGGTAGACGGGCGAGAACGTCGATTCGGTGTTCTTCGCGCCGATCTTCTTCGCGAGCGCCGTGAACTCGGCGAGACTGGTCGGGGTCTTCGCCTTCATCTGCTTGAAGATGTCCGTGCGATACGTGACCACTCGCGAGCCCGCGTAGTACGGCACGCCGTAGAGCTTCCCGCCGTAGCGACCCGATGCCGCGAGACCGGACAGCCATGTGCTCTGGTTGGGGAAGGACACGGACGACAGGTCCTGGAACGCCCCGGCCGCCATGTACTTCGTCATCTCCGTATTCCCCATCTCGATGACGTCCGGCGCGTTTCCACCTGCCAACGTGGCGTCGAACTTCGACAAGTGCGAACCCCACTCCTGGTACTGGACGTTGACGTCCCAGCCCGGGTTCTGGGCCTTGAACTGGGCGGTCGCCGAAGCAACCACCTCCGGCCAGCTGGACTGCGCATCTGTCTGGAGCCAGACCGTCAGGGTGTTCGCGGCACTCCCACCCGAAGCTCCGGATGCGCCTACAGCCACGACTGCAAGCGCAGAGACGAGCGCAGCAGCGGCAAAGACACGTACGTTCATTCGCATCTCCCGAGGCATCTGGGCACTCGACGACACTGTTCCGAAGTGCGTGGCAGTCGACGGTCGGAGCACCCAAGTGGTTTATACCAATCTGCCACGGGCTGGAGGCTCCCACATCCCGCGCCGTCTGTCAAGGCCAGTCGTCCACCGAATCCTGCGGCAAATCCCTGCTCAACCGCCATGTGTCTCGCGATGCGGGTTTCGAAGCGGTTGGTACTAACCACGCGTCGGGGCGACAGTATCGGCTGGTGCGTTGGCGGCTCGCGGGCGCGAGCGACGTCGCTCCGGTGGAACCGCGAGGCTCGTCACGAGGCGGTACCGGTCGCCCCGATAGATCGACTCGACGAACTCGACGATCTCTCCGACTTCCGAGTGCGTAACGCGCTCGAACCGAAACGCCGGAGAGTGGAGGGGGACGCCGAGTGCGTCGGACTCCTCCTCGTCGGTCACGGTCGGCTCGATCGTCTGCTCCCCGCCGACAACGACGATTCCGTACCGCTCGCGGAGGAGCTCGTAGAACGACATCTCCTCGAGATCGCGCGCCGTCAGACCGGGAACATGCGACGCCCTGATGTGCACCGTCTCGATCGCCATGCTCTCACCGTCGGCCAATCTGAGCCGATCGACGACGATTACAGGCTCGGACGGCGACACGTGGAGGAGCCGGCCGAGGCGTGCGCCCGCGGGAACGACGCGGAGGTCGAGCGTCCTGCTCTCGGGCCGAAGTCCACGTCTCCGCATGTCGTCGGTGAACGAGGTCATGGTGAGCTCCTGCGCGATTTTCGGCTCACTGACGAACGTCCCGGACCCGTGGCGCCGCACGAGGTAGCCCTCGCGGACGAGGTCGTCGAGAGCGGCGCGAACGGTCAGGCGCGAAACGCCGAACTCGGCGCTCAGCTGGCGCTCGGATGGGATCGCGTCTCCGACGGCGAGCTGTTCGATGAGATCGAGGACGAGATCGCGCGTCTCAGCCTGCTTCGTCACCCGGTGCATCGTAACCGACCTCCTCGAGTGGTCAAGACCAGGCCGTCAGTGAGGAGCAGCGAGCTCGCCCGTCGTGCGAGCTTCGGTGTGCAAGAGCGATGCGCCGGTCTCGGCGTCGAAGAAGTGGAAGCGCGTCGGGTCGACCGCCAGGCGCAGGCGGCCCCCGACCCGCGCGGAGGTTCGCGGATCGACGCGCGCATTGAGCAGCGCGCCACGATCCGTCACCAGGTCGGCCCCGCCGTCGTCCTCGTCCCCCAGCGAGCCTGCAGCTATCCGATTCGCGTCGACGCGGAAGAACACGTGCGCATCGGAGCCGAGCTCTTCGACCACGACCACCTCGACCTCCATCGTCGGGAGCTCGGCCGCGACGTACCCCGCGTCCTCGAACGTCTCCGGCCGGATGCCGAGAACGACGTGTCCTCCGGAGTGATCACTCGGCCGTCGTGCGGGATCGAGCGCCACTCGAAACTCGCCGAACACCACCTCGTCGCCGTCGATGACCGCCTCGAGCAGATTCATCGCAGGTGACCCGATGAAGCCGGCGACGAAGACGTCGATCGGCTGCTCGTAGAGCACCTGGGGTGTGTCGACCTGGAGGATGTGCCCGTCCTTCATCACTGCGACCCGCTGCCCGAGCGTCATCGCTTCCACCTGGTCGTGCGTCACGTAGACGGTCGTCACGGCGAGCTGCTGATGGAGCTGCGCCAGTGACGCGCGCATCCCGACGCGCAACTTCGCATCGAGGTTCGACAGCGGCTCGTCCATCAGGAACGCCTGCGGCTCCCGCGCGATCGCCCGGCCCATGGCGACCCGCTGCCGCTGGCCGCCGGACAGGTGCGCCGGCTTGCGCTCGAGTAGCTCGGTGAGCCCCAGTAGGTCGGCGATCTCGTCGACGCGACTGCGAATCTCGGCCTTCGGGACGCGACGTACCTTGAGGCCGTACCCCAGGTTCTGTCGCACGCTCATGTGCGGGTAGAGCGCGTAGCTCTGGAAGACCATCGCGATGTCGCGGTGTCGCGGGGCGAGGTCCGTGACGTCTCGCCCGCCGATCCAGATGTCACCGCTCGTCACCTCCTCGAGCCCGGCGATCGCGCGCAGGAGCGTCGACTTGCCGCAGCCCGACGGGCCGACGAGTGCGATGAACTCCCCGTCGGCAATGCGGAGCGACACGTCGTCGATCGCAACGACGTCTCCCGCAAAGACCTTCGTGATGTTCCGGAGCTCGATCTCCGCCATGACCGTGCGTATCGATACCACATTTCCACACAACTGGTATTGACCACCGCGGGGAGAGCAGCGTAGACTCGCCGAATGGTCGAAGACGAGCTCGTGACCGAAGCGGGGAGCAACCCACAGGCTGGCTACGAGAATCGCTCGACGCTGGAGCTCGTCGGGCTGATGAACGCCGGTGACGCCACGGTGCCGGCAGCGGTGGGTGCAGCCTCCTCCTCCCTCGCCGCGGCGATCGACGCGATCGTCGAGCGGCTCCGCGCGGGAGGCCGGCTCGTCTACGTTGGCGCCGGAACGTCGGGCGGAATCGCCGCACTCGACGCCGCGGAGTGCGAGACGACCTTCTCCACCCTGCCGGGCGCCGTCGTCGCACTGGTGGCAGGCGGTCAGGACACGTCGGCGCTGACGCAGGCCGCAGCAGAGGACGATCGCGCGGCCGGGTCACGCGACGTCGCGATGCTCGACGTCGGCGCCGCGGACACCGTGGTCGGGATCAGCGCGAGCGGATCGACGCCGTACGTGCTCGGTGCGGTCGAGGCGGCGACGAATGCGGGGGCGTTGACGATCGGCGTCGTCTCGGCGCTCGACTCCGAACTTGCGGCGATGGTCGACCACGAGGTCGCGGTCGTCGTCGGACCCGAGTTCCTCGCGGGTTCGACGCGCCTCAAGGCCGGGACCGCGCAGAAGCTCGTCCTCAACACGATCTCGACGATCTCGATGATCCGACTCGGGAAGACCTACGGGAACCTGATGATCGACGTCGCGCCTGCGAACGAGAAGCTCCACGAACGCGTGCGACGCATCGTCGCGGCTGCGACCGGCGCCTCGACCACCGAGGTCGACGACGCGCTCGCCGGCGCTGACGGGGACACGCGCGTCGCCATCGTCTCGCTCCTCGCGGGCGTGGACGCGCGCGAAGCGCAGACCCTCCTCGAGCGCTCGGGCCGGAGCATCGCCCGCGCAGTGGAGAACGCCTCGTGAGGCTCGGGGTCGAAGCGGCACTCATCGACGGCAACCTCATACCGGGTGACGTCGAGATCCTCGGAGGCCGAGTCGCCGGATTCGGGCTCGCGTCGCCCAACGGCCACGGAATCGCCGTACCCGGCTTCGTCGATCTCCAGGTGAACGGCTTCGCCGGGGTCGACTTCCTCACGGCCGACGCAGACGGCTACCGCCATGCCGGAGAAGCGCTCCTCGAGACCGGGGTCACCGCCTACCTCCCGACGTTCATCACCTCGCCCGAGCCGCAGCTCCTCGCCTCCCTCCGCGAGGTGCCTGCCGAGTCGGACGGGCCTCGCATCCTCGGTGCGCATCTCGAAGGGCCGTTCCTGTCGGCCCTGCGCCTCGGGATCCACCCGGCTGACGCCCGCCGCAATCCCGATCTGGAGTTGCTCGAGCGGCTGCTGGATGCGGGGCCTGTCCGGCTGATCACCCTGGCGCCCGAGCTCCCCGGCGCGAACAAGGTCATCGAGCGGCTTCTGCGACTCGAGATCGCCGTGTCCTGCGGTCACTCGGACGCGTCCGCGGAGCAGGCGAACGCCGCCTTCGATCTCGGGGTTCGCAGCGTGACGCACCTCTTCAACGCGATGCGCCCGTTCCACCACCGCGATCCGGGCATCGTCGGCGCCGCGCTCGCCCGACCGGACGTCGTCGTCCAGCTGATCGTCGATTGGGTCCACGTTGCGCCAGTCACGGCCGCGATGGTGTGGCAGGCGGCCCAGGGCAGGGTCGCGCTCGTCACCGACGCGGTGTCTGGCGCGGGTCTCGACGACGGCGCCTATCGCCTCGGAGAACTCGATGTCGAGATTCGTGACGGCGTCGCGCGCGGACCCACCGGATCGCTTGCCGGCAGCACCCTCACGATGATCGACGCCGTGCGGAACCTGCACTCCCTCGGCATCCCGCTCGAGGGGGCAATCGGGGCCGCGACGGAGGTGCCCGCCCGGGTGCTGCGTCTTCCCACACTCGGACGGATCGGTATCGGCCTCCCGGCCGACGTCGTGGTTCTCACCGAGGAGCTCGAGATCGAGCGCGTTCTCGTGGGAGGCAGAGCTCGTGTCGTCGGCTGAACCGGCCCCGGTGCGCGAGCTCGGGTCGACGTTCCTCGGAGAGATCCGCGAGCAGCCCGACGCGATCCTCCGGCTCCTCGAAGGTCAGGCCGACTTCGCCCGCGTAGCCGCCGAGATGCAGGCGCGTGGTGCCACGACGATCAGGATGGCCGGCCACGGATCGTCCGACAACGCGGCCTCGTATGGCGTCTACGCGTTCGGCCTCCTGCCGCGCTGGACGGCGCTCCGCGACTCGATATCGCTCAGCGTCTACTACGGGGCCGAGCTGGACCTGTCCGGCTGTACGGCACTTGCGCTCTCGCAGTCCGGCCGCACCCCGGACGTCGTGGAGTACATCCGCCATGCGAAGCGCCGCGGTGCGTACACGGTGGCGGTGACGAACGACCCGTCGTCGGAGCTCGCGCAGGAAGCGCACGCCGTTCTCGAGCTACGAGCCGGCGCCGAGCGTGCGGTGGCTGCGACCAAGACCTATACGACCCAGGTCGCAGCGCTCGGCCTGCTCGCCGCGCACGCTGCCGACCAGGGCGACGCCTTTGCCACCGATCTGCGGTCGACCGCCGCGACGATGAGTGAGTTCATCGGATCCATCGAGAGCAAGGTCTCCAACCTCGCGATCCCGTTCGCGTACGCAGGGCGAATGTTCATCGTCGGCCGCGGGTGCGAGTTCGCAACCGCACGGGAGATCGCGCTCAAGCTCCTGGAGACGTGCCGGATTGCCGCGGAGCCGCTGACGGCAACGGATCTCGCGCATGGGCCGGTGGCGGCACTGGATTCGCTGTTCCCGGTCTGGGCGATCGCATCGGACGACCCGACGCTTCCCGCCGTCATCGAGGCGGTCGAGCGCGCACGCGAGGCGGGAGCCACGGTCGTGGCGAGTGGTGCTGCCGCCGAGTCGATTCGCGGCGCGGAGTACGTTCTCACGAGCCCTCCGAGCTCGTCACCACTGCTCGCTCCTCTGCTGTCGATCGTGCCAGGTCAGCTCTTCGCCTGGGCCCTGGCCCGCGCGCGCGGGCTCGACCCCGACGCGCCGCGCGGCCTGTCCAAGGTGACGCTCGCGCGCTAGCGGCTCAGCGGACGGACGACTCGCGCGCCTGCACGGACAGCTTGTCCAAGATCGCTTCGAGAAGTCGCCCTGACGACAGGACGTGCTCGCGCGCGAGAACCCGGGCGCCCTCTGGGCTACGCGCGGCGATCGCATCGCGGATCGCGCGGTGCTGCAGGTCGTTCTTCAGGTAGAGCTCGTCGAGGTCGGCGCCCGTCGCCCACACGGGTTTTACGAGGAACGTGCGTCGGGCCGCCTTTGCCATCCGCTCGATCAGCGGCACCTCGGCCGCGCGGTAGATGACGTCGTGGAACGAGTGATTGAGATGGAGCCAGTCCCGCGCGATGTCGAGGTCCTGTCGGCCGTCGTGGCTCATCTCGACGAGCGCCTGCGTCGCGCGGCTGAAGCGCCGCTCGGCTCGCTCGAGGTCCGCGAGGTCATCCTCGGTCATCTTCGGGGTCGCGATCTCGGTCGCGAGGCTCTCGAGCTCGGCGCGCACCATGAACGCCTCGCGGATCTCGTCGAGCGAGAGCATGCGGACGCGTACGCCGCGGTTCGGCTCGAAGGTGACGAGTCCGAGTGCGGCGAGTCGTCGTAGCGCCTCGCGCACCGGCGTGCGGCTCACCTCGAACTGCTCGGAGAGATGCTCCTGCCGAAGCGTGCTGCCCGGTGGGATCTCTCCCGAGACGATCGCCTCCTCCAGAGCGAGCGCGATGTCGTCGGCCTTGGTGCCGTCCGACACCTACGCCACCTCGTCGCCGAGCAGCTGCGCGTATGCGGTCAGGGTGAGGAAGTCGACGAAAACCTCGTGGAGCGCCACCTTCTCGAAGACCTCGAGCGCCTCGACGTACACGGGGTCGTCCGGAAGCTCGGACATCACCTCCGCGATGATCCGCTCGACGTCCGGCCGTGCGACTCGACCGTGCGCGAGCCACTGCCAGATCTGCGAGCGCGAGATCTCTGCGGTCGCTGCGTCCTCCATGAGGTTGTCGATCGCGGCGGCGCCGACGCCCTGGAGCCACGCCGCGATGTAGCGGATCCCGACCGAGACGTTCGCGCGCACACCCGCCTCCGTGATCTCTCCGGGTGTCGCCGCGACGTCCAGGAGATCCGCGGCTTGCGTGTCGACGTCGTCGCGCAACCGCTCGAGCTGGTTGGGCCGGTCGCCGAGAACCGCGTCGAACTCGACCTTCGCGACCGGGACGAGGTCGGGGTGCGCGACCCAAGAGCCGTCGAAGCCGTCGCCGGCTTCGCGCGCTTTGTCCTCGTGGACCCGCGCCAGAGCGATCTCGTTCACCCCCGGATCGCGACGGCTCGGAATGAACGCCGCCATCCCGCCGATCGCGTGCGCGCCGCGCTTGTGGCACGTGCGGACGAGAAGCTCCGTGTAGGCGCGCATGAACGGCACGGCCATCGTCACCTGAACACGGTCGGGAAGGACGAACTCCGGACGGTCGCGGAACTTCTTGATGACGGAGAAGATGTAGTCCCAGCGACCCGCGTTGAGCCCGGCCGAGTGCTCGCGGAGCTCGTAGAGGATCTCCTCCATCTCGAAGGCGGCGAGGATCGTCTCGATGAGTACGGTCGCCTTGATCGTGCCGCGCGGAACTCCGATCCGATCCTGGGCGAAGCAGAAGACGTCGTTCCACAGCCGCGCCTCGAGGTGGCTCTCGAGCTTGGGGAGGTAGAAGTACGGCCCCGATCCGCGCTCGAGCAAACGCTCCGCGTTCCGGGCGAGATAGACGCCGAAGTCGAAGAGCCCCGCGGAGACATGCTTGCCGTCGACCTCGACGTGGCGCTCCTGCAGGTGCCAGCCGCGCGGGCGGACGAGCAGCACCGCGACCTCGTCGTTCAGTGCGTAGCTCTTCTCCCCCGACGTGAGAGAGATCGTGCGCTCGATCGCGTCGGTGAGGTTCTGCTGGCCGCCGACGACGTTCTCCCAGGTGGGTGAGTTCGCGTCCTCGAAATCGGCCATGTAGATGCGCGCACCCGAGTTGAACGCATTGATGACCATCTTGCGATCGCCGGCCGGCCCGGTGATCTCGACGCGCCGATCCTGGAGATCGGCAGGAACCGGTGCGACCCGCCACTCGCCCTCGCGCACCGCCCGGGTCGACTCGAGGAAGTCGGGGAGCTCCCCGACCTCGATCCGCTTCTGTCGCTCGGCGCGGGCGAGCAGCAGCTCTTCGCGTCGCCCGACGAACTCGCGCTGGAGCGCGACGACGAGGTCGAGCGCCTCGGGGGTGAGTACGCCCGCCTCGTCAGGCGCCAGAACCGTTGCGGCGGCGAGGGTGCTCACGCGAGCGGCGCCGCCTCGAACTGGGCCTCTTCGGTCGAGCCCTTGAGCGCGAGCGTCGAGCTCTCGCCACCGGTGACCGCCTCGAGCACCGCGTCGAAGTACCCCGCGCCGACCTCGCGCTGGTGACGCGTCGCCGTGTAGCCGAACTCCTCGTTCGCGAACTCGGCCTGCTGGAGCCGCACGTACGAGCTCATCCCATCCGCGGCGTACCCGCGTGCGAGGTCGAACATGGAGTTGCAAACGGCGTGGAAGCCGGCGAGGGTCACGAACTGGAACTTGTAACCCATCGCAGCGAGCTCGTGCTGGAACGACGCGATCGTCGCATCGTCGAGGTGCTTGCGCCAGTTGAACGACGGCGAGCAGTTGTACGCCAGGAGCTTGCCGGGGAACTGCGCATGGACCGCCGTTGCGAACTGCGCAGCTTCGTCGAGATCAGGCGTCGAGGTCTCGCACCAGAGAACGTCCGCGTAAGGCGCGTACGCGAGCGCACGTGCGATCGGCGCCTCGATTCCCGGCGTGATGCGGAAGAAGCCCTCGGGCGTGCGCTCGCCCGTCGTGAACTCCCTGTCGCGATCGTCGACGTCGCTCGTCAGGAGTGTCGCGGAGAGGGCGTCCGTTCGCGCGACGAGAACGGTTGGAACGTCGAGCACGTCCGCCGCGAGCCGCGCCGAGACGAGCGTGCGCACGAACTGGCTCGTCGGGACGAGCACCTTGCCGCCGAGGTGTCCGCATTTCTTCTCGGACGAGAGCTGATCCTCGAAGTGGACGCCCGCCGCGCCGGCCTCGATGAACCCCTTCATGAGCTCGAAGGCGTTCAGCGGACCGCCGAAGCCCGCCTCCGCGTCCGCGACGATCGGCGCGAGCCAGTACGTGCCGTTCCTTCCCTCTGCCGAGTCGATCTGGTCGGCCCTCAGGAGCGCGCTGTTGAGACGCTTGACCAGCGCGGGCGCGCTGTTCGCCGGGTACAGGCTCTGGTCGGGATACGTGTGGCCGGAGAGATTCGCGTCAGCCGCGACCTGCCAGCCCGAGAGGTAGATCGCCTTCAGACCGGCATTCACCATCTGGACGGCCTGCGCTCCCGTCAGTGCGCCGAGCGCCGGGACGAACTCCTCGGAGTGCAGCAGCTGCCACAGCCGCTCAGCTCCGAGTCGGGCGAGCGTGTGCTCGATGCGGAATCGTCCGCGAATGCGCTCGATGTCGTCCTGCGTATACGGCCTCTCGACTCCTGCCCAACGCCCGTTCGCCTCGCGTGCGCCCATTGCCGACCTCCCCGACTCGATTGTGTCCAACTTGACTCAGGATTGGATCCTAAACACGGGAGTACGCCCAGTCAATGCGCAAGATCTTTCATTCTTGGATCCCAGATGAGCTTGGATTGGATACATCGAGCTCACTGGTACGATCGCGCGCCATGGCGCGGAAGGGCCTAGACGCGGCAACCTTCGGCGCCGCCGTCGCCGCGGCGTATGCAACGAAGGGTGGCGCGGTCGAGCTCGGAACGGCGGTGCTCGACGGCGCGCTCGTCCCCGAAGGTGCCGTCCGGCTTCCGCTCGCGACGATGAACCGCCACGGATTGATCGCCGGCGCAACGGGCACGGGAAAGACGCGAACGCTCCAGGTGATCGCCGAGCAACTCTCGGCGGCCGGCGTCTCCGTGTTCACGGCCGACGTCAAGGGCGACCTGTCCGGCATGGCGGTGGCCGGCTCGCCGGACGGTCCGGCGGACAAGCGCGCCACCGAACTCGGCCTCGGTTTCACGCCGACCGGCTACCCGGTCGAGTACCTGTCGCTCGGCGGCATCGGCCCCGGCATCCCGGTGCGCGCGACGGTGTCGGACTTCGGGCCGCTCCTCCTCGCCAAGGTGCTCGGGTCGAACGCGACCCAGGAGCAGAGCCTCGCACTCGTCTTCCACTACGCCGACGAGAAGGGCCTTCCCCTCCTCGACCTCTCCGATCTGCGCGCGCTCCTGACGTTCCTCGACTCGGAGAGCGGTCGTGCCGAGCTGAAGGGAATCGGCGGGCTCTCGCCGCAGACGGTGGGCGTGCTCCTCCGCTCGCTCGTCGCGCTCGAGACCGGCGGCGGCAACGAGTTCTTCGGCGAGCCGCAGTTCGACGTCGCCGATCTGCTGCGCACCGCGCCCGACGGACGCGGGGTCGTCTCCTGCCTCGAGCTCCCCGCCGTCCAGGACAAGCCGCGGCTGTGGTCGACCGTGCTGATGTGGCTCGTCGCGGACCTCTTCGAACAGTTGCCGGAGGTCGGAGATCGCGACCAACCGCGCCTCGTGTTCTTCCTCGACGAGGCACACCTGCTGTTCGACGGGGCGAGCGCGGCGTTCGTCGAGTCGACCGTGCAGACGGTGCGTCTCATCCGCTCGAAGGGTGTCGGCGTCTTCTTCGTGACGCAGACGCCGAAGGATGTTCCCGCGGACGTGCTCGGTCAGCTCGGCAACCGCGTCCAACACGCGCTTCGCGCCTTCACGCCAGACGACGAGAAGGCACTTCGCGCCACCGTTCGAACCTTCCCGAAGTCGGAGGCATACGACCTAGAGGAGCTCTTGACACAGCTCGGAACGGGCGAGGCGGCCGTGACGATCCTGAGCGAGTCGGGCGTACCGACGCCCGTCGTGCATACGCGGATGCGCCCACCCCTCTCGCGGATGGGGGTCGCCGACGATGTCGCTGCCGCGGCCAGTGCGAGCCCGCTGCAGGCGAAGTACGGCACGCGGCTGGACAGTCCCAGCGCTCGAGAGATGCTCGCGGAGCGACTCGATCCTGCCGCGCCCGAGGACACGTCGCAGAAGCCGACTGAGCGTCAGAAGGGCGCCGGAGAAGCCGTCGGGCGCGGCGCCGGCGCGATCGGCGACTTCCTGCAGTCGTCGAGCGGCCGGGCGCTGACGCGCGACGTCGTGCGCGGCATGTTCGGAATGCTGAAGAAGGGCTTCTAGACTTCAACCGTGATCCTCACGGCGTTCCTCATCGGCCTCGTGCTCTCCCTCGTCGGCGTCGTCTTCGTCGCCGTCCAAGCGCTCGCGCTATGGCGTGACGCCAAGCGCACGGGCGGGGCCTTCACGAGCGAGCTTGCGCTCTTCGAGGAACGCTCGGCGCTTACCGAGCAGCTCCTCGCCGACGCCGACCGGGCGAACCAGGACCTGCAGGCGGCCTTAGAGCGCCTGCGGATCTCGCGCGCACGGCTCGACGTCCTGCTCGGATCGCTCGAGACCGCTCAGCGCCGGACGCGCTGGCTGCGAGCGTTCCTCCCCGCTCGATGACCGCTCGCCCTCGGCGGGCAGTCGGCCGATGACCCGCGTCGCAGCGGTGGATCTCGGGACGAACTCGACCCGGCTCCTCGTCGCGGATGTCGACGGCGACACGCTCGAGGAGGTCGTGCGCCGGCTCACGATCACGCGGCTCGGCGAAGGCGTCGACAAGCGACGTCGCCTCCTCCCCGTGCCGATGACGCGTGTGCGGAACTGCCTGACGGAGTACCGCCGGGAGCTCGAGGCGCTCGGTGCCGAGCGGACGCTGTGCATCGCCACCAGTTCCGCACGCGACGCCGAGAACGGCGAGGCGTTCCTCGGCGAGATCGAATGGGGCTACGGGTTCACGACTCGTCTGCTCACCGGGACGGAGGAGGCGGCGATGATGATCCGCGGCGTTACGGCCGGCCGCGCTCCGCTCGACGACGCACTCGTCGTGGACATCGGGGGCGGCTCGACCGAGCTCGTGCTCGCTGCGGACGGAGTGGTCGCCTTTTCGACGAGCCTCGACATCGGCTGCGTGCGCATCACCGAACGCTTCCTCGGCTCGGATCCACCGTCGCGCCCGGAGCTCGCCGCTGCGGGGGCCTACGTCCGCTCGCTCCTCCCACCGCTCGAAGCGTCGAGCGCCATCGGCGTCGCCGGAACGGTGACGACACTCGCGACCATCGACCTCGGCGACGCCTCGTACGACCCGGACAGAACACACGGCCATGCGCTCACACGGGCCGCCGTCGAGGCGCAGCTCGAACGACTCGCCGCCATGACGACCGAGGAGCGGCTCGCCGTCCCCGCGATCGAACCGGGACGCGCATCGGTGATCGTCGCCGGGATCGTCGTCCTGCGCGAGGTGATGACGATGTACGAGCTCCCGGAGATCGCGGTGTCCGAGCGCGACGTCCTCCACGGCGCCGCGTTCGCAGCTGCCGAGCTCCCCGAGCGCGAAGAGGGCAACGCGCCACCCGGCTCCCACACCTGCTGCTGAGCGCGAGCCCGGAACCCGCACATCGCGAGGCATCCCGCGCGCGAAGCGCTGTCGACCGCAGCACGTGCACGGCGTCGGCCGCCACGCAACTACGCCGCGCGAGCGAGGACAGGCCGTGCACCGAGGCGGGCGAAGATCTCGTCTGCCTCGCGCGTCGCTGTCGGATCACCGCAGCGGCCGAGACCGAGCAACGCGTACGCCTGCTCGACGATGCTTCCGTACTCGTGCCACGCCGCCGCCGCCTGCCGGTACGAGCCTGCGGCGTCCTCGAGGTCTCCTCGAGCCTCGGCGAGCATCGCGGCGGCCGTGGCGTGCGCGCACGTATCCCAGCCGGAGACGATACGAGCGTCCTCGACGAATGCCTCGGCCAGGTCGTCCCGGCCGATCGCAAGCGCGATCCGGACCGGCTCGACGCGGCAGAACGAGCGCCACGCTGGCTGATGCCGCGTCGTACGTTCGAGCTCGATGAGGTGCTCGACCGCCCTGGCGACGTCGCCCGTGGCGGACGCGACGAGCGCGGCCATCGAGTTCCCCGGGACGACGACCTGAGGATCGCCGCTTCGGCGCGCGGCCGAGACGAGCTCCTCGACCTCCGCACGCGCCCCGTCGAGATCTCCCCGGTGCAGACGGATTCCCGCTCGCGGCAGACGGGCGTACACCACGAGCGGCCCGGCACCTCGTGCCTCCTCCCACGCCAGGATCTCCGCCGCCTCGTCGAGCGCATCGTCCCACTCGGCCGCGTGGTAGAGGCACCGAAGCCGCTCCCCGCGCTGCCACATGGCAGACAGCAGGAGACCGCGCTCCCGTGAGAACATGATCGCCTGCTCCCACGTCTGCCGCGCGACACGGAGTCCGACGTACCACGCCTCCGCGTCACCGAGGTTGTTCATCGAGATCGCCGTCTCTCGCCCCAGCCCGAGCCGCAGCCCGAGATCACGGGCCTCACGCATGTCGTCGACGCAGCGTGCGTCGCCCTGATAGCCACGGACGGACGCCCGTGCCTGGAGCAGGGTGGTGACGTCATCGACGTCCACGTCGGCCGCAGCCGCGAAGCCCGCCTCGAGCAGCTCCTGCGCCTCGTCGTACCGTCCGGCAATGGCGGAGCTCAGTGCCGCGGTGCCGTAGGCTCGAACGAGCTCGGCCCCAGGGTGTCGCCTGAGCACGGCGATGGCCTCCAGCGCTGCGTCGTGCGCTCGCTCCGTGTCCCCCAGCCCCCAGGCCGACGTCGAGAGCCTCCGCAGCGCGACGCCGGCCGCGACCTCGTCCGCCGTCAGCAGCACTGGAATAGCCTCGTCGTAGGCCTGGACTGCCTCCGCTCCCAACCCGCGCATGGACAGGATCGGTGCGAGCCGGGCCAGCGCGTTCGCTCGTTCGGCGGGACGATTCCCTGCAAGCTCCACGGCGCGCTCGAAGTAACGCGCGGCTACCTCGGTGTCGAGGTGCGCAGCACGATCCCCCGCCAGGAGCAGCGCTCGGCGAAGACGCTCCTCGACGTCGGCGTCCGACCCGCCCACGGCCCGTATCAGCTCGAACGCCTCCGAGTAGTGGTGGGCGAGGATCTCGGCGTGGTCCTCGAGTCGCTCGCTGGCAGTCTCCTCCACCCAGCGTGCCGCGGCGACGTGCTTCTCGGCTCGCGGCGAGCGCGGAATCTGTTGGTACGCCACGTCGCGGACGAGAGCGTGCCAGAACGAGAACTCCTCCTCGCCCGCGATCGCCGTGATCCGTATCGGACGAACGAACTCGCGGTGCATGAGCTCATTGAGATCGCGGCGGACGGCGTCGCGGTCTCGATTGCCGACGGAGGCAACGGCGCCAGACCAGAAAACGCGGCCGACGACCGCAGCGTCCTGGAGGAGTGCCTTGAGCTCGGGCCGGAGCGTGTCGAGACGCGCTGCGACGAGCGCGTGCACCGTCTCGGGCACCGCGAGGTCGGCAACGCTCCCTCGCTCCGCGAGCATCCGCGCGAACTGCTCGGCGTAGAGCGGGTTCCCGCCTGCGCGCTCGAGGAGCACTTCCTGTGTGTCGGCCGGCAGGAGGGTTCGGTCGAGGAGGAGCCGGAGCAGGTGGCCGGACTCCTCCGTGGAGAGCGGGGAGAGCGAGATCGTCGTCGCGTTGCGCTTCCCGCCACCCCACGCCGGCTGCCGCTCGAAGAGCTCGGGGCGCGCGGTACAGAGGAGAAAGAGTGGCACCGGGAGGCTCCAGTCGAGGAGGTGCTCGAGGAACTCCATGAGCGCACCGTCCGCCCAGTGCAGGTCCTCGACGACGAGAACGCACGGCCTCTGCGACGCCATAGCTTCGAGGAAGCGCCGCCATGCGGCGAACGTCTCCTCCCGGCTTGCCGCAACGTTTCCCGCCGAGCCGACGACCGGGCCGAGCCTCGAGACAATCCACGTCCGGTCGGACTCGTCCTCGAAGTGCGCGGCGACGGTCTGCTCGAGCTTGGCGGCGACATCGTTTTGATCGTCCGACTCGAGGATTCCCGCTTCGGACTTCACGATCTCGCCGAGCGCCCAGAATGTGATGCCCTCGCCGTACGGGAGACAGCGGCCATGACGCCACGTGACGATCTCGGGCCGGGCGTCGAGCGCCGTACGGAGCTCGGTGACGAGCCGGCTCTTTCCGATCCCGGGCTCCCCGACGACCGTGACGAGCTGGACCGACGACTCGCGCTCGGCGCGGAGGAACGACTCGAAGAGAAGCGTTCGCTCGTGCTCACGGCCGACGAACGGTGTCGCCGTCGCCGCCTCGGGCTGGCCCACCAGGCTCCGCGCATGGAGCGCCCGCCAGACCGAGATCGGCTCGGACTTGCCCTTTGCCTCGACCGCTGCGGCCTGCTCGTAGACGATCGCCGTCTCGGTCAACCGCATGGTCACCTCGTCGACCAGGAGCCCGCCGACGGGCGCGGCGGACTGCAGCCGTGCCGCGACGTTCACGACGTCGCCGGTGGCAATTCCCTCACCGCGCTCCGGACGTGCACCGAGAGCGACGACCACCTCGCCCGTCGTCACCGCCGCCCGGACGGCGAGCTCGAGCCCGTCGGAGCGGAGATCCTCGATGGTCTCGAGAATCCGAAGCGCCGATCGCACGGCCCGCTCAGCATCGTCCTCGTACGTGACCGGCGCGCCGAACACGGCCATGACCGCATCCCCGATGAACTTCTCGACCGTGCCGCCGAAGCGCTCGATGTCGGCCTTCACCCGCTCGTGGTACGGCCGCAGCGTGGCGCGAACGTCCTCGGGATCGGCGCGATCCGAGCGGTTTGTGAACCCGACGAGGTCGACGAAGAGCACCGAGACGACCTTCCGCTCCTCTCCTGCGGGTGTCTCGGCGACGAGTGGCTCCCCGCACGCAAGGCAGAAGCGGGCACGTTCGGGGTTCTCCTCACCGCAGTGAGGGCACGTCAGCATCCAAGGATCTTGGCAGCGGGACGAAGAGCCGTCTACGCAGCCGGCGGGAGCGGCTCGTCCTCGTCTTCGGCGAGCCGGCGCTGCAGCACGCTACGCGAGAGAACGCCGACGAGACGATGGTGCTCATCGACGACGGGCACCCGCTCGGCATCCTCCGTCTCGAGGAACCGAAAGGCCTCCTCGAGCGAGACGTCCGGGCCGATCGTGAAGTGGGGCGCCTCCGCGATCGCTCGGAGCTCGGTCTTCGTCGGGTCGAGCCCCACGGCGATGACCTCGCGCACGAGCGTCTTCCGCGTCACGACACCGACGAGACGCTCGTCGTCCGTGACGTAGACGGCGCGTACCTCGGGTCGCTGCAGGAGCTCACCGGCGGCCTGCGCCGAGGAGCTCGCCGGGAGCCGCCCCGGATTCGAGACCATCGCGTCCCTGACCGTGTTCACGGAAAGATCCCGCGGGCTTGCAATGCGTCCGACACCTCGCGGATCCCCGCGACGAGCGCGCCCGTGCGCAGCGTCACGTTGCGGTCGTCCGCCAGGTCCCAGACGCGGTCGAATGCGCTCGAGAGCTTCTCCGCGAGCTTCGCGCGGATCTCGTCCCGCGTCCAGAAGAGACGGCCGAGATCCTGCACCCACTCGAAGTAGGAGACGGTGACGCCGCCGGCGTTCGTCAGGACGTCCGGCAGGACGGGGATGCCGCGGTCCCAGAGGATCGCGTCGGCCTCGAGCGACGTCGGGCCGTTCGCGCCTTCGGCGATCATGCGTGCCCGGACGCGCGGCGCGTTCTCGCCGTTGAGCTGATCCTCGCGCGCAGCAAGCACGAGGATGTCGCACTCGAGCTCGAGGAGCTCGTCGTTCGTGAGGCGGTCTCCGGCGCCACAGCCTTCGAGCGAGCCGTGCTCGCGCATGTAGTCGTGAAGCGCCGCGACGTCGAGCCCGCTCTCGGCGTGGAGCCCTCCGGAGACGTCGGAGACGGCGATGACCGTCGCACCGAGGGCCTGTAGCTCTGATGCCGCGACACCGCCGACGTTGCCGAATCCCTGGACGACGCAGCGTTGATCGGCGGGCGACCAGCCCAGACGGTCGCACGCACGCGCGATCACCATGACGACCCCTGCTCCGGTCGCCTCCTGACGAAACACCGACCCGCCGATCGAGATCGGCTTCCCGGTGACGATCTCCGGCACGGCGTAGCCGCTCTGCATCGAGTACGTGTCCATCATCCAGGCCATGGTCTGCTCGTTCGTCGCCATGTCGGGCGCCGGGATGTCCTCCTTCGGCCCGATGATCGGCAGGAGCTCCGACGTGAAGCGCCGCGTCAGCCGCTCGAGCTCGCCGAGAGACATGCTGTGCGGGTCACAGCGGACGCCGCCCTTTGCACCACCGTATGGAAGTCGGAGGAGCGAGCACTTCCACGTCATCCACATCGCCAGCGCCGCGCACTCCCCGAGCGTCACCTCCGGGTCGTAGCGGATGCCACCCTTGGTCGGGCCGGTGATGCTCGAGTGCTGGACGCGGTAACCGGGGAAGACGACACGGCGCCCGTCGTCCATCCGCACCGGGATCGACACGATCGTCGAGCGTTCGGGGAACCGGAGGCGCTCCGCGATGTCGTCCGGAATCTCCGCGACCGGGACGGCCTGGTCGAACTGCGCGACCGCCATGCGGTACAGCGGCGTATCCCACTCGAGCTGGGCATGGGCAAGCGCTTCGGGCGGGCTCGCCACGGCCGGCGGAGTCTAGCGGCGCCCGTGGCCGTCCACCCGCCCGCCGTGACCTTGACAAGGCTCGGTAGCGTGGCGTACAGAGAGATGGTGGAGGTACTTGGGCGGGGCGCGAAGGCGCCCTCGAGAGCACGTGGCAGCAGTGACCGAGAGTCCGGCCAGGTGGCATCCGAGTACGTCGTCCTCGTCGGGATCTTCGCCGTTCTTCTGATCGTCGCGATCGTGGCCGTGCGCATCGGCGTCACCGGCGCCTTTGATCGCGGCAGCGCCGAGGTCGGGACATTCCAGCCACCTGCGCAGGCCCTCTGCGATCAACACTACTCGGGCGGGTGCCTGCCTCCTTATCCGCCGGGCATCGACTGCGACTACCTCGAAGCACACGGGATGCAACAGGTGACCGTGCAGGATTCGGATCCGCACGGGCTCGATCCGGACGGCGACGGGATCGCCTGTGACTGACCGAGTGCCGGGGGCGGGACTCGAACCCGCACGCCCCCTGAGGGACACCCGCTTTTAAGGCGGGCGCGTCTCACCCGTTCCGCCACCCCGGCGGCACGAGTGTACGCCCGTCGCCTCTACGTGCTTCCGGGCTGGAGCAGGTCGAGCTGCTCGCCCTCGGGGCCGCGCCCGCGATACACCGCGAGGAACTCCTCGTAGGCTCCCTTGTCGACCTCGGTGCACTTCGCGAGGTGGCCCGTTCCGACCTGGTTGCTGCCGGGGGAGTCGGATGTCCACGCGCCGAGCGCGATCTTGTTACCGAGCTCGGGAAGCGGCGCGACGACGAGGCCTCGAGGATCCCGGTCGTAGATCTCCCGGAGTCGATCAGCCGTGTCGGCGGGCGTCTTCGACCCGTAGAGCATGAAGGCAGCGCCATGCTCGAGCCCGTGCAGGATGCGCGCGAGCTCGACCGGCTCCGAGTAGAGGCCGTACACGGCAGGCGTCACGTAGTGCGGCCCGGACGTCGGCGGAAACGAGTTCCACTCCTTCGGTCGAGCTGCCGGGTCGGTGAGGTGCTTCCGGGAGACGCCTTTGAAATCGCGAACGGTGCAGCCGGCAGCCTCGAGCTTCGAGGTGACGCGCTCCGTATCGGGAGTGCCCCCGCCACCGACGAGGCCGAGAAGAGCTGCGACAGCAGCGAATCCCAGGGCGACGCCGAGCACGGCGACGCCGATCGCCGCCCATCGTCGCCGTGACGAGGTCGTGTTCGACGTGGATGCGCGCTGTTTCGGTGCCTTGACGCGGGGCTTGTCGGCCATGTCCGCGGGCGAGGGTAGCAGCGCCTCCCGTTCAGCCCTGGTTGCGTAAGAGGTGCCGTCCGAGGACGGGACTACCGTGCATCGGCTCAGTGCTCATCGCAGCGGTGCTCATCGGTCTCGCCGTCGGCGCGTTCGCCGTCCTTCTCGCGGTCCGACCGGCTCTCGTCGAGCGTCGCAGGCGGATTCAGGAGGTGATCGAGCTCGAACGGGCGCTCGCTGCGGCGGAGGCCGAGCTGTCGGTCGAGCGCGGATCACGTGACGAGCGACTCGAGGCCGCGATCAAGGCGCTCTCGACGGAGGCACTCGACGCGAACAGCAACCGCTTCCTCGAGCTCGCCGAGACACATCTTTCGGGTCAGGTGCGACCGCTCAAGGACTCGCTCGAGCGCATGGACCAGCAGCTCCGGAGCGTCGAGCGGGTGCGACAGGAGGCGTACGGCGCGCTCACCGAGGGCGTGCGCCAGCTACGCACCGATCAGGACAAGCTGCGGACCGAGACGGGCAACCTCGTCACCGCGCTTCGCGCACCCCACGTCCGCGGCCGCTGGGGCGAGATCCAGCTCAGGCGCGTCATCGAGATGGCCGGGATGGTCGAGCACTGCGACTTCGCGGAGCAGCAGTCCACGACCGACGCTGACGGGAACGTGTTCAGGCCCGATGTGATCGTCCATCTCCCGGGCGGAAAGCAGGTCGTCATCGACTCGAAGGTGCCGCTCGTCGCGTACCTCGACGCGTTCCGCGAGGACGTGACCGACGACGAGCGCCGCGCCTTCCTCGCGGATCACGCGCGCCACGTGCGCGAGCACGTGCAGAAGCTGAGCCAGAAGGCGTACTGGAGACAGCTGCCGGGGACGCCCGAGCTCGTCGTCATGTTCCTGCCGGACGAGAGCTTCATGCGCGCCGCGCTCGAGCACGACTCCTCGCTGTCGGAGCTGGCCTGGTCGAACAACGTCATCCCCGCGTCTCCGACGAACCTCATCGGCCTCCTGCGTGCGATGCACTACGGCTGGCAGCAGGAGACGATCGCGGAGAGCGCACGCGAGGTGTCCGATCTCGGCCGCGAGCTCTACAAGCGCCTCGCCACCATGGGCACGCACGTCTCGAAGCTCGGACGCTCGTTGGACGGCGCGGTGAAGGCGTACAACGAGACGGTGGGGTCGCTCGAGCGGCAGGTGCTCGTCCAGGCGCGAAGGTTCGAACGCCACGGCATCACCGGCGTCGAGCCTCCGGAGCTCCAGCCGATCGAGCGTCAAACGCGGCCGCTCGCGGCCGCCGAGCTCGTGGAGCCGGGTCAGCAGGCGACGCTCGAAGCCGTCTCAGCCGGTAACGACGCCGCCTGAGGTGGGAACATCGACCGTTGTCGATGCGTTTCCCCAGATGACGCTCCGCATGCTGGGGCTACCCTCTGTCTCGAGGAGACTTCGTGAGCGACGTTCGTGACGTGATCATCATCGGTGGCGGGCCGGCGGGCTACACCGCCGCTCTCTACACCGCGCGTGCCAACCTGAGCCCGCTCGTCATCGAGGGCTTCAACTGGGGAGGCCAGCTGATGATCACGAGCGACGTCGAGAACTACCCGGGGTACGCAGACGGCGTCATGGGGCCGACGATGATGGCCGACTTCCGGCGACAGGCCGAGCGGTTCGGCGCCGAGTTCGTCACCGACGACGTCACTCGCGTCGACTTCTCCGAGCAACCGTTCCGCGTCTACGTCGGAAACGACGAGCATCGCGCGGACTCCGTCATCGTGGCGACGGGCGCGAGCGCCCGACAACTCGGACTTCCCTCGGAGCAGACGCTCCAGGGACGCGGCGTCTCGTACTGCGCAACCTGCGACGGCGCGTTCTTCCGCGACAAGGTCGTCGCGGTCGTCGGCGGCGGAGACTCGGCGATGGAGGAGGCCACGTTCCTCACCCGCTTTGCGAGCAAGGTCGTGATCGTCCATCGGCGTGACGAATTCCGCGCGTCACCGATCATGGTCGATCGCGCACGCGAGAACGAGAAGGTCGAGTTCGTCGTGAACGCCGCCGTCGAGCAGGTGCTCGGCGAGGGGAACGGGCACGTCACGGGGCTGAAGCTTCGAGACACCGTCACCGGCGAGTCCCGTGAGATCGACGCAGACGGCTTGTTCGTCGCCGTCGGCCACGACCCGAACACGGCGCTCTTCCTCGACTGGCTCGACCACGACGAGCAGGGGTACCTCGTCACCGATCCGCGCTCGACCCGGACGAACATTCCCGGGGTCTTCGCTGCGGGCGACGTCCAGGATCACACGTACCGGCAGGCCGTCACAGCAGCCGGCTCGGGAACGATGGCTGCACTCGACGCGCAGCGCTGGCTGGAAGAGCAGCGCCACCGGCCGGAAGTCGCCGCGGCGACCGCATAGCCGGGTCCGACCGCATCGCTCACTAACCTCGCCCGCTGTGGGCGCACGCTGGCTCGACCTCGTCGACCCCTCTCGCGAGGAGATCCTCGCGACGCTGCCCGTCCAGGTCGATCCCGATGTCGTCGAGGCCCTTGCGGCACGTTCGGCTGACGGTCGGGAGCCGCGTCCGTTGCTCGAGAGCCATGGCGGGTACGTCTTCGGTGTTCTCCTCGCCGCGCTTCCGCTCCCGGACGAGGATCGCGTGACGTATCAGGAGATCGACCTCGTCGCGACTGCCAACGTCGTCGTGACCGTACGGAAGACGCGCGGACGGGGCGGCGAGCCGTTCGACGTCGCCACCCTTCACACTGCGGTCGAGCGTGGTGCCAGCGCGGGCGAGCTCGTCCACAGCCTCGTCGACGAGATCCGCGAGTCGTTCTTCGAATCCATCGACGCCGTGTACGCCGAGATAGAGGAGCTCGAGGACGCGCTCGAGACCTGGCCGTCCAGCGAGGTACGCACAAGGCTCTCCAAGCTTCGCCACGAGCTCCTGCACTCACGCCGAACGATCGCGGCAACGCGCGGCGTCGTTCGACGCGTCCTGGACGGGCGAGTCGATGTAGGTAACCACGCACTCTTCCCGCCGGACGTCGAGCGGTTGTTCTCGGACACGTACGAGACGCTCGTCCGCGCAACCGAGGAGCTCGACATCGCGCGCGACCTGCTCGCCGGAGTGCGCGATCATCACCAATCCATGGTGGTCGAGGGGCAAGGCGAGGTCGCGAAGAAGCTCACGGTCATCGCGTCGCTCGTCCTCGTGCCGAGCCTCATCGTCGGCTACTACGGGCAGAACTTCGAGTCGGCGTTCGACGACCCGCACTGGTCGCTCGGGTTCTCGACCGGCCTCATCGTCGTGTCGACCCTCGTCCAGCTCGCGATCTTCCGCTGGCGTCGCTGGATCTGAGTCGATGACAGGCGCGGCTGAGCCGCTCGATTTCGATCTCGACGATTGGGACGCCTGGACCCCGGCCGAGGCGGCTCGACATCTCGAGCGGCTGGAGGCGCCCTGGTACGTCACTGCGGGCTGGGCGCTCGATCTTTTCCTGAGGCGTCAGACCCGCGAGCACGACGACCTGGAGATCGGCGTCCCCTCGAGCCGGTTCACCGAGGTGCGTGACGTATTGGACGACTTCGAGCTGGTGGTGGTCGGCGGCGGGAAGGCGTGGCAGCTGGATCCACGATCGCTCGCGACGCATCATCAGACCTGGGTACGGGATCGAGACGGAGGCCCGTGGCGCATGGACGTCTTCCGCGAGCCATGGGACGGAGAGGTCTGGACGTGCCGACGCGACGCACGCATACGGCTGCCGGCGTCGCGGCTCATCTCACGCACGAGCGACGGGATCCCGTACGCACGACCCGAGGTCGTCCTGCTGTTCAAGGCGAACTCCACCCGCCCCAAGGACGAAGACGACTTCGCCACGGTGCTGCCGCACCTGGATGCCGAACGGCGCCACTGGCTTCGCGAGGCGTTGGCGCTCGTCCACCCCGAGCACCGATGGCTCGCCGCGCTCGCGGCGTCGTAGCGCTACGCGGGAGGGCCTTCGGGGATCGCCCCGAGCTGCTGCATCATCGTCATCGCGTCGAAGACGCCCCAGTGCTCCCGCGCGAGACCGTCGTCGCCGAAGCGGATGATGTCGACGAGCTGCACGTCGACGCCCTTGCCCGTGGCAGGCACGCCCATGAACTCGCCCTCGTGCGTGCCCGTCGCTCGCACGCGAGCCACGACCTTGTCGCCGCTCGGCAGCACGTCCTCGGGGCTCATGCGCAAGTCCGGGAAAGCGGCCCGATACATGCGGAAGAAGGCCTTGACGCCTTCCTTCCCGGGATCGAGCCCCGGCAGCGCCTCGTGCTCGATGAAATCGTCGGCGAGGAGATCGCCGAACCCGTCGATGTCACCTGCATTCAATAGGTCGTATGCTCGGCGCATCGTGGCCGCGTGATCCATCGTCGCCTCCTGAGATTGACCGGGCGATCATACGAGACTCAACGAAAGCCGGCTCGACGGGCAGATGTCCTCGATCACGCACTCCTCGCAGAGCGGTCGGCGGGCGTCACAGATGCGGCGCCCGTGCCAGATGAGCAGATGCGGGAACCGCGCCCAGTCCGCGCGCGGCACGACGCGCTGAAGATCGCGCTCGATCTTCACCGGGTCCTCGTGTCGTGTCAGCCCGAGTCGCTGTGAGAGTCGCCGCACGTGCGTGTCGACGACGATGCCCTGGGCATGCCCGAGCTCGGCCGCGACGACGTTCGCCGTCTTGCGTGCGACGCCGGGGAGCTTGACGAGATCCTCGAGGCGGCGCGGAACCTCGCCGTCGAAGTCCTCGATGAGCATTCGCATGGTTCCTCGAATGGCCTTCGCCTTCTGTCGGAAGAATCCCGTCGCATAGATGTCCCGCTCGAGCTCCTCGACGGGCACTGCGAGGTAGTCCTCGGGCACGCGGTACTTCGCGAAGAGCGCAGGTGTGACCTTGTTGACGTTCACATCAGTCGTCTGCGCGGAGAGCATCACCGAGACGAGCAGCTCGAGATCGCTGCGGAAGCGGAGAGCGATCTCGGCGTCGGCGTGCGCCGACGCGAGGCGTTCGACGATCGGCCCGATGCGATCGCGACGGCGTCCGAGGCCGCGCCGTCGGGCTTCGCGGACGTAGCTACGGGGCACGAAGCGACTCGAAGAACTCGGTCGTCGCAACGGGATCAGGCGGCTCGAGGAGGGCCTCGAGCGATTTCGCGTCGACCGGCGCGCCCATGACCTGCATCGCAGCGACCGCAGCCTCGACGTCGTAGTCACTGCGACGGAACTCCACGTCCGGGCCGAGGAGCGCCCAGTACGCGCCACGGCGGCCCTCGTACGGCATGCCGACGCTTCCCGGGTTCACGACGCGCAGGCCCGAGGAGAGCCGTCGGTCGACCTGCATATGCGTGTGCCCGCACACGAGCACGTCGGCGGCGACGGGCCCGAGGAGCTCCGCGACCTGGCCGTCCGGCGTGATCCGCGTGTAGATCGGCGTGTCGGAAACAGGCGTCGAGTGACACACGAGTACGGCTCCGAGGCCCTCGATGGAGACCTCGAGCGTCAGCGGCCAGGCCGCGACCGCCGCGAGGCGGCTCGCGCCCAACCTGCTCTCGTTCCACGCACCGAGATCGCTGCTGTAGGCCGTGACTTCCTCGAGGCGATCGGCGTTGCCACGCACCGTCCGTGCGCCGACGGCTTCGAGGAGGTCGAACACCTCCGCCGGCCACGGCCCGCTGACGCTGTCTCCGGCGACGACGATCGCGTCGACGGCTTCGCGCTCGACGTCCGCAAGCACCGCTTCGAGTGCGGGGAGATTGCCGTGGATGTCGCTGATGGCGGCGACGCGCACCGATCGAGCCTAACGAGCGACGGCCAGACGAGGCCCCGCGCAGACGAGATCGAGCGCAGGACAGTCCGCGCATGCAAACTCGCTCGGCGTGGGCCGGAACTCACCCGCGCGGATTCGAGCGATCGCCGCCGAGAGCTCCGACTCGAGCTCCGCGACGTCGTCGCGGGTGAACGTCGTCGACACGACGTCGTCGGGTCGCTCGAGGAACTGGTACGCGATCTCGACGTCGTCCGCACCGGCGCGCAGGCATACGAGCGCATACACCAGGCGCTGCAGGACATACTCCGCATCGACGATCTCCGCCGGCGCGCGCCCTTCGAGCGCATTCGACTTGTAATCGACCACGAGCGCGCGATCGCCCTCCTGCCAGAGCACGTCGAGCCTCCCGCGGATGAGCACGTCGTCGTGCGTGAAGGCGAACGGGCGCTCGGGCCGGGCGCCCTCGAGACTCGCGAGTCGCGCCGCGAGCGGCGATGCGCAGTACGCATCGACGAGCGCGGCGATTCGGTCGAGCTCGGCGTCGCTCACGTCCGAATACCAGCCGCGAACGGTCTCGGCGAGCTGCGACCGCGAGGGAGCACGTGGCGCGTCGAGCGGGACGAGCTCGAGCAGTCGGTGGACCGCATCTCCGATCTCGGTCGCCGCGAGACCGCCTCCCGTCACTGATGCGACCCGGCGCTCGCGCGGCGGCAGGCCGAGCACGCGCTCGGCATAGAACCGGTACGAACACCGCTCGAAGAGTGCGAGCGCGCTGTACGAGAGCCGGCGCACGTCGTGCACGGGTGGCCGCGGAATCTCCGCGAGAGCCGGCAGCTCGATGCCGCGACGCGTCCGCCCCGTCGGCACCTCGTCGAACAGCAGGAGCTGAAGCTCGCCGTCCTCGACTTCCGGGTCGGCGGCTTCGACCGCTGCCTCCTCGTCGTGCTCGCGCTCGTCCTCGCGATGGCGCGCCACCGTGAGGACGAAGCGCGCATCGCCTCGTTCGAGCTCGACCGGCGTCTCGTTCGCCGCCGTCACGGTCTCGTGCGCTTCGAGCCGCTCGAGCACCCAGCCGATCGGTGTCTCGCGATCCGCACTCCGCTCGAGGTCGATTGCACCCGACACGATCAGACGGTCGATCGCCCGGGTCATCGCGACGTAGTACAGGCGCCGACGCTCCTCCTGCTCCTGAACCCCAGCCGCCTCCTTGGCCGCCTTCCACCCGAACACGGGCTCGCGATGTCCACGCGTGGGATGCACCATTCGGAAGCCGAACCTGCCGTCCGAGAGCGCGACGATCTCGTCGGGATCGCGCGGCCCACCGATGTCACGACCCGCGTCGGCGACGATGACGACCTTGAACTCGAGGCCCTTCGCGGCATGGATGGTCAAGAGCCGTACGGCGCCTCCGCCTTCCTCTTCCGCGACCGCCTCCAGCTCCTTGGCGCCGACAGCGCTCTGGTCGCGCACGAACCGAACGAATCCCTCGATGTCGGCGCCGCGAACCCCCTCGTAGTCTCGTGCGAGCCGACCGAGCTTGCGGAGGTTGGCGAAGCGGCGCGCTCCGTCCCAGCGCGCGAGAACTGCCAGGTCGTAGTCGTGCTCGGCGAGGACCCGCTCGCAGAGCGCCTCCAGTCCGATGCGTGCGGACGCGCGCACAAGCCGCTCGTACCGCTGGAGGAACGCCTGAAGCAGGCGCGCGTCGCCCGGATCGAGCTGCTCGGGCAGCGCCCGCTCGAGCGCCGTGAAGAGAGGTCGCCGCGTGGCGTTTCGCCGGAGGAGTACGAGCGTGTCGTTCGTGACGCCGACGAATGGCGAGGCGAGCACCGTAGCGAGCGCGACGTCGTCGTAGCGGTTGTGCAGGAGCCGCAGGTATCTGAGCAGATCGACCACCTGCTGCTGTCCGAAGTAGCCACGTCCTGTCGCTCGGTACGTCGGCAATCCCTCGCGACGGAGCGCCTCCTCGTACTGCTCGGCGTCGGTGCCAGCGGCGAAGAGCACGACGATCTCGCCGGGTGCCGCCGCACCCGTGTCGACGAGCTCGCGCACGCGCTGCGCGATCCTCCGTGCCTCTCCTGCGCGCCAGTGCTCGGTCGTGTCCGCAAAGCTCGGCTTGTCCGTCACCATCAGCTCGACGGGGTGCCCGAACACCGGGTCGGAGAACTCGGCCGACGCAGCGAGCGGCTGGTAGTCGTCGCCGAACGCATCGCCGAAGAGGTGATTCACCGCCGCGAGCACCTGCGGTCGCGACCGGTAGTTCCTCGTGAGCGCCAGTAGCCGGTCAGCCTGTGCGCGCCGCTCGCGGAAGACCTCGAGATCGGCATGCCGGAAGCCGTAGATCGACTGGAACTCGTCGCCGACGGTGAAGACCTCCGTGAGATCTGGGTGTGCGACGAGGTCTATGAGCTCGCACTGGAGCCGGTTCGTGTCCTGGAACTCGTCGACCATCACCATCCGGAACCGCAGCTGCGTCGCCTCGCGGACGGACTCGTCGTCACGCAGGAGATCGCGGGCCGCGAGCTGCAGATCTTCGAAGTCGACCGCCGATTCGCGACGTTTCGCCGCGTCGTACTCGACGGCGAAGCCCTCGAGCAGCGCCTGCAGGAGATCCCGATCGTCCGCGGCCAGCTCCTCGAGTGCTGCGCGTTCGGTGTCCTTGCGGGTCGCCTCGAACGAGGCGGCGCGCGCGCCGCGGCACGCGAACGCCGAGAGATCGACGAGCGCCTCCGGTGGTGCCCCCTCGACGGCGACGCCCAGCGCCTCGCTTGCGTTCCGACGCTGCGTCTCGGTAGCGGACGGATCCGCCGCGAGTGCCGCGGCCTCGGCACGAAAAGCCACGACCGAACCGTCGATGCTCGGCCGGTCGCCGAGCTCGAGCACGAGATCGCGCCCGGCGGAGCGCAGCGTCTCGTAGACGCCCGTGAGCATGCGGCGAAGCCCGTCCGCACGGTACGTCGCGAGCAGCCGGAGCCGCTCGGGATCGTCCCCCCCGCAGAATGCGTCGAGCGCCCGCTCGAACGCCTCGCTCCTCAGCACGGCCGCGCCGGCCTCCTCGAGCTCCCGGAAGCGCGGGTCGAGACCTGCAGCGAACGGATGCGCGCGCAGGAGCCGGCTGCAGAAGCCGTGGATGGTCGAGATCCACGCTCCGTCGAGCTGCCGCGCCAGATCGGGCCGACCACGTTCGCGCAGAGCGGTGCGGATGCGCGTGCGAAGCTCACCGGCGGCCTTGCGGGTATACGTGATGACGAGGATCGACTCCACGTCGATGCCGCGCTCGCACACCGCGCGCACGTAGCGCTCGACGAGCACCGACGTCTTCCCGGTCCCGGCCCCGGCCGAGACGAAGACGGACCCCTCGGCTTCGACGGCTGCGAGTTGCTCCTCGTTGAGCGTGGTGCCCACTTCGACGACCGTCACGCCCTCGCCACCCGGCAGATCGGCCAGAGGTCGCACCACGACGGGCAGCCGTCACCCTTGGGGTCGTGCTTCACGTCTCCGGCTCGGATGCGATGCGCGTTCTCCGCCGCCCGTCCGCGTGCGGACTCGACGCGATCCCAGAACGCCTCCTCGTCGAGATAGTCGTCCCTCGCGAATCCAGGTAGATCCTCGCGCGAGCTCTCTCGAAGCATCCCGCGCGTCATCCTGCGCCCCGCGAGGGCCCGGTAGACGCCGCCCAGGGGCTCGACACCGACGAGATCGCGCAGCGCGAGGATGTACAGCGGGATCTGGAGGCGGAACTCGCGATCGATCTCGCGCGCAGTGTGGGCCTTCTTGCCGGACTTGTAGTCCTGGACGATTCCGCGCGCGCTGAACGGATCGATGTCGATCCGGTCGATCTTCCCGGAGAGCCAGAGGTCGTCATCCAGTCGAAGCCCCCGCTGGAGCTCCGGCGCCGAGCGCTCGGAGCCGAACGCGACCTCGAGCCGCCGAGGCACGAACTCGATCGGAGATGCGGCCTCGTCTCGGAGGAAGCCCTCGAGGTCGGAGCGGAGCGTGTGCCTGAGCTCGGCGGCCTGGAGGTCGGTCAGATCGAGCCGCACCCCCGACTCGAGCGCATCGTCGAGACAGCGGAACGCGAGGGTCGTCGCCGCCTCGAGGTTCTCCGGCGTGACACGCTCGGCGTCGAGCTCGCGTGGGAGCATCGCGTAGAACCGATGCAGCGTCGTGTGCATCACCTGTCCGCGGAGCATCGGGTCGGGCGCCGCGTCGATCTTCTTCGGATCGATCACACGCTCCACGAGCCAGGCGGACGAGCAGTCGGCGAATCGCTCGAGCTCGGTCGCCGAGAACTGCGTCTTCTCGGCGAACGGCGCGAGTGCAGCGGGGTTCCGAAGCGCCGTGGAGCGATCGAATGCGGTCCGGGCTCGGTCGAGGCGGCGCGACCAGTCGTTCGCGGAGGCGAGCGCGGACGCGCTGTCCGCGTCCTCCGCGGTCAGGCGGACGAGAGCACGGAGACGCTCACGCTCGCTCGGCGCCGAGTCGATCGGCCACGTCAGCGCCGAGAGCGACCGCCGTCTCGTCGCACGCTGCACTTCCGCGTCGTCGAACAATGATCGGACGTCCTCCCAGAACGGACTCGGCTCGCGGGGCGTGCCTTCGTCACCGGCCGCCTCGCGCACGAGAACGAGCCGCTGTGCAGCCCGCGTGCAGGTCGTATAGAAGAGGTAGCGGTCGCGCGCAACCGCATCCGGCCGCTCGAGCCGTGCGCCGAGCTCGCGACGGACATCGTCGCTCAGGAGCGGCGATTGTCGTGCTCTCCGCGGAAACACGCCCTCCTCCAGACCGAGAACGAAGACGACGTCGAACGCCCGCGTCCGCGCACGCTCGTGGTCGAGAACGGCGACGCGTCCAGTCGCGGGACTCTCAGGCGGAACGCGCGTCCGCTCGAGGGCAGCCACGATGTCCTCCTGCTCGACGCGGACCCCGCGTTCGGCGAGCAGGCCAAGCTCCCCGAGTGTGCGCGCGGCAGCTCGATAGGCTCGCGCGTCCGTTCGCGCATCGTCGGTCACCGGCGGGGATTCGAGTCCCCACGCGTTTCGCACCATCAGACCCACGAGCGTCGTCACCGCCGTGATCGCGTCCCCCTCCGCCCGCAAACCGACGAGAGCGGGAACCGGTGCGCCGCGAAGACGCTCACTCTCCTCGTCCACGCGAGCCGGCTCGGCGATCGCCCGGCCGCGGAGCCGACCTTCGACGAAGTCGACCGAGCGTCGCTCGAGACCCGAGAACGGCGATCGGAGGAACGAGAAGAGATCGCCTCGCCCGCCGTCGAGCCAGACATAGCGGAGTACCGAGAGCAGCCCACCGCCCAGCGGCGTGTCGCCGAGACGGCGGCCCTGCTCGATGGCGTGCGGCACGTCCAGCTGCGCAAAGGCGGCTTGCAGCGGCGTTCGCCAGCGGTCGACCGAATCGCACACGACAGCGACCCGCTCGGGTCGCATCCCGCCGCGCAGGAGCGCTGCGAGCTCGCTGGCGACGAGCTCCACGGTCCCGCGAGATCCGGCGCTCTCGAGAAAGCGGATCGCGCCGTCGATCGACGGTCCCGGCTCCGGTTCGTCGGAGAAGAGCTCGCGTTCGAGGTGTGCGAGGGCCGCAGGAGTCGCTGAGGCTTCTCCCCGCGGCAGCTCCTCGATGCTGCCTCGTGCAAGCCCGGCGAGATCCTCCACCGTGCGCTCGAGAGCCTCGAACGCTGCCCGCGCCGGCTCGTACGGGATCGACACCGTGACGCCGGTCCGCGCTGACAGCGCCTCGATGAGCGCCCACTCGGCACCCGTGAGATCTTCGAAGCCGTAGGCGAAGACGGGCGCGCCCGCCCACGCGTCGAGGTCGCCTTGCAGGCGTTCCACCGCGCGGCGGCGAAGGCCGTCTCGATCCTGGAGGCCCAGAGTCGCGAGCTCTTCGCGGTACGCCCCAACGAGAAGCGAAAGGTCGCCATCGAGCGCACTCGCGCTCACGAGCCCGGATT
Organism: uncultured Gaiellaceae bacterium; assembly: GCA_963833725.1. GTDB lineage: Bacteria > Actinomycetota > Thermoleophilia > Gaiellales > Gaiellaceae > GMQP-bins7. The sequence goes on along the minus strand of CAWHYV010000010.1, from coordinate 204,167 downwards.
CGAGCTCACCGATCGCTTGAAGCAGCGCGTCCGCGAAGCCGGCAGTCGTTGCAGAAGAGCGCATCTCGGTCAGATCGAGCCGCGCCACGGCACGCCGCGCGGCGAGCGTTCGCTGAACCTCCGAGGCGACACCAGACCTCGTCCTCGTCGTCCGAGCCGGCGATGTAGCCGAAGAGGTCGTCGAACGTTCCGACCGTCCCCGCGAGCAGCGCGCCACGCCGGCGAACGAGGTCTCGCTCGACCCGGTCGACGTCGATTCGATTCGGTACGACGAGCCACGGATCGTGCGCGAGCGCATCGAGATACCGCTCCAGAAGCAGGGCTACCTTGCCGACATGAGCCGGCCCGACGACGAGCGAGAGACCCACCGGTCCATCGTAGTCTCGGCCTCGCGCGCGTTTTCGTACGCGCCCGAGACCGTGTGTGCAAAGAGCGCGGAAACGAGTGGCCGGACTCGGTGGTCCGACCTCGTTCGCTACGTCATCGACTTCGGCCGACGGCCGCGTCTCGCCACGGGCTGGCCGGGCATTCCGGCCGCGCAATCGTCACAGAGATCCGCCTGCTTCGACCCACGCCTGGCGTCGGTGTAATTGAGCCGCATGACCGCGCCGCGACTCTCCGGAACTTCCTTGCTGCAGTTGTCGCATACGAGGATTGTCTTTCGCGCCATGAATTTCGTCCTCTCTCGTTTTGGAAGTTCTAGCGATCGTAGAAAAAAGATTCCGGAAACGCAAGCGGAAAGCGTGTCTCGTATTTCTCGCCAGGAACCGCCAGTAGGATGCCGCTCGTGCAGACGATCGTGGTCCTCGAAGGCGACCAGACGGGGCAGGAGCTCCTCGAGGAGGGCCTGCGGACGCTGGCCCCCGACGTCACCGGAATGGAGCTCGGCTTCGTCCGCTTCGACCTCTCGCTCGAGGGTCGCCGTGCGTCGAAGAACGCCGTTGTCCACGAAGCCGCTGCCGCGGTCCGCGAGCATGGCTTCGGCTTGAAGGCGGCGACGGTGACGCCCGAGGGTGCGGGCGACGTCGGCTCGCCGAACCGCATCCTCCGCGAGGAGATCGGCGGCAAGGTCATCGTCCGCACGGGTCGCCGCATCCCGGGCGTCGTCCCGCTCGGCGGTGTCCACGCGCCGATCTCGGTCGTGCGCATGGCGGTCGGCGACGCGTACGGCGCAAAGGAGTGGCGCGAGGGCGAGGGAGACGACGAGGTCGCGTTCCGCACCGAGCGCATCGAGCGACGAATCTGTCACGCGGTCGCCGAGTTTTCGTTCCGACAGGCCGAGCGCACGGGCGCGAAGGTCTTCGGCGGCCCGAAGTACACGGTGAGCCCGACGTACGAGGGGATGCTCAAGGAAGAGATGGACGAGGCGGCCGCTCGGCACCCCGAGGTTCCCTACGAGCCGCAGCTCATCGACGCGACGTTCGCGCTCCTCATCTCGTCGAGCGGCGCGCCGATGGTGATCCCGGCGCTGAACCGCGACGGCGACATCCTCTCCGATCTCGTGCTGCCGCTCTTCGGCTCGATCGCCGGGTCGGAGTCCCTCCTCGTGGCGTTCGGCGACGACTACATCCCGAGCGCGCTCATGGCCGAGGCGGCACATGGAACGGCACCGGCGCTCGAGGGCAAGGACGTCGCGAACCCGATGGCGATGATCCTCGCGGGCGCCGCGCTTCTCTCGCACTCCGACGACGAGCAGGCTCAGACCGCCGGACGCGCGATCCGTGAGGCCTGTCTCGAAGCCGTCGCCGACGGGATCAGGACGGCCGATCTCGGAGGGCACTCCGGCACGAGCGCCTTCACGGACGAGGTCATCCGCCGCACGCGGACGAAGATCGACGTGTGGACGTCGCTCTGACGGTTCCGGGCACGACCTCCACCCCCTCGCCGTAGAGTTCTCCCCCGCATGCGAGTCGCCGTACCGAAGGAAACGGCTCCGGGCGAGCGTCGCGTCGCGCTCGTCCCCGAGACCGTCTCGAAGCTCCGCGCCGCGGGATTCGAGGTGCAGGTCGAGCGCGACGCCGGAGTGGCGGCCGGTTTTGGCGACGACGCGTATGCAGAAGCCGGCGCCGAGATCGTCGACGCCACGAACATCACGTCGAATGCCGACTGCATCGCGTGCGTTCGTTCACCCGCCGCCGGGCTCGTCGCCGCAATGCCTCGTGGCACCCTTGTGATCGGCTTTCTCGAACCTCTCACCGACGATCCGGGGATCGCACGGCTCCGCGAGCAGGGCGCGGTCGCCTTCGCCATGGAGTCGATCCCGCGCATCACGCGCGCGCAGTCGATGGACGCGCTCTCCTCGCAGGCGACCGTAGCGGGGTACAAGGCCGTGCTGCTCGCCGCCGACCGCGTGCCGCGCCTCTTCCCCATGCTCATGACGGCCGCGGGAACGATCGCGCCCGTGCGGGCGCTGATCATCGGCGCCGGTGTGGCCGGCCTGCAGGCGATCGCGACCGCTCGACGGCTGGGCGCGGTCGTCTCGGCCTTCGACGTCCGACCCGCCGTGCAGGAGCAGGTCGAGAGCCTCGGCGCTGCGTTCCTGGATCTCGGCGTGCGTACGGAGGAGACCGAGAGCGGGTATGCGACGGAGCTCTCACCCGAGCAGCAGGCCCAACAGCAAGCCGCACTCGAGGAGCGGATCCCGGACTTCGACGTGGTCGTGACGACGGCCGCCGTCCCGGGCCGGCCGGCGCCGAAGCTCATCCCGCGGAGCGCCGTCGAGAACATGCGGCACGGCTCGGTGATCGTCGATCTCGCAGCGGAGTCAGGTGGCAACTGCGAGGTCACGGTCCCCGGCGAGGACGTCGTGGTCGAGGGCGTGACGGTCATCGGAGCGACGAATCTGCCGTCGCTCATGGCCTACCACGCGAGCCAGCTCTACTCGCGCAACGTCGGTGCGCTCCTCCTGCATCTCGCTCCCGAAGGTGAGCTCGTGCTCGACTGGGACGACGAGATCACGAACGGGGCATGCGTCGCGCGCCCGGAGGCGCCGTCCGCATGACCGACCTCACGTTCGTCGTCGAGCTGACGATCCTCGTTCTCGCGGCATTCCTCGGCTTCGAGGTGGTCGCGAAGGTCCCGACCATGCTCCACACGCCGCTCATGTCGGGGACGAACTTCATCCACGGCATCGTCATCGTCGGCGCGATCCTCATTCTCGGGTTCGCCGACGACACGTTCACGAAGGCCGTCGGCTTCGTCGCCATGGTGCTCGCGACCGCGAACGTCGTCGGTGGCTGGTTCGTGACCGACCGCATGCTCGAGATGTTCAAGCGCCGTCCGGAGCCGAAGAAGGACGACACGTGATCTCCGATCCTGACGTCCTCGGCCTTCTCTACCTGGTCGCGATCGTCTGCTTCATCCTCGCGCTGCGCTTTCTCTCGTCCCCGAAGCACGCGCGCCGTGGGAACTGGCTCGGCGGCGTCGGGATGCTCGTCGCGATCGTCACGACGCTGCTCGTCGAGGGGATCTCGAACTGGGCGTTGATCGTCGTTGCCGCTGCGATCGGCAGCGTCGTCGGGCTGGTCGGTGCACGCAAGGTGAAGATGACCGCGATGCCACAGATGGTGGCCCTGTTCAACGGGGTCGGCGGTGGGGCAGCAGCACTCGTTGCGCTCGCGGAGTTTCACGAGCTCGACGGCGTCCTCGTGTGGGACGAAGCGCTGTCGATCACGCTGTCGGCGCTCATCGGCTCGATCTCGTTCTCGGGCTCGCTCGTCGCGTTCGGGAAGCTCCAGGAGCTCGTCAGCGGGCGGCCGATCGTCTTCCCGGGCCAGAACGTCGTCAACGTCCTCGTCCTGGCAGCCGCCGCGGCACTCGGCGTCGCGATCATCGCGGGGCTCGAGGCGCAGTGGGCGATCGTCGCGCTCGTCCTCCTCGCCCTCGTCTTCGGCGTGATGTTCGTGCTGCCGATCGGCGGCGCCGACATGCCCGTCGTCATCTCGCTCCTGAACGCCTTCACGGGGCTCGCGGCGTCCGCGACGGGCTTCGTCCTCGACTCGACGGTGCTCATCGTCGCGGGGATGCTCGTCGGCGCCTCGGGGACGCTGCTCACCTTGCTCATGGCGAAGGCGATGAACCGCTCGATCGCGAACGTCCTCTTCGGGGCGTTCGGGCAGGTGCAAGCGGGCGTCGGTCAAGCGCGCGTGGACGACGGTCGCACTGTGCGCGCGACGACGGCGGACGACGTCGCGGTGCAGCTTTCGTTCGCCCGTAAGGTCGTCGTCGTGCCCGGCTACGGGATGGCCGTGGCACAGGCTCAGCACGACGTCCGGCAACTCGCCGACCTGCTCGAGGAGCGCGGCGTCGACGTGAAGTACGCGATCCATCCTGTCGCCGGACGCATGCCGGGACACATGAACGTCCTCCTCGCCGAGGCGAACGTCCCGTACACGCAACTCCGAGAGATGGACGAGATCAATCCTGAGTTCGCACAGACCGACGTCGCGCTCGTGATCGGGGCCAACGACGTGACGAATCCCGCCGCCCGCAGCGACACGTCCAGCCCGATCTACGGCATGCCGATCCTGGACGTCGACAAGGCGGCGAGCATCATCGTCATGAAACGCTCGATGAACCCGGGCTTCGCGGGCATCGACAACGAGCTCTACCTCGACCCGAAGACGACGATGCTGTTCGGCGACGCGAAGGAGTCGGTGCTGAAGCTGATCAGTGCCGTGAAGGCAACGTAGGCCCTCACGGCGTGCGACGACGCAGCGTCGCCGCCCCCAGCACGAGAGCGAGCACCGTCGTTCCGATGACCACGGCGACGTCGAGCGCGAACCACGCGCCGAGCGGTGCCGTCGCTGCCGCACGTGCGAGCGCGTCGTACGCGTAGGTGAAGGGCATCAGCGCGGAGAGCCACTGCAGCCAAGTGGCCATGTCGTCACGCGGGACGAGCAAGCCACAGAGCAGGATCTGCGGGAGGATGAACGCGGGCATGAACTGCACCGCCTGGAACTCGGTGCGCGCGAACGCACTGAGGAGCAGTCCCAGCGCCATGCCGAGGATCGCGTTTGCGACGGCAAGACCGATCACAAGCAGCGTCGAGTGTCCCGGCGTCGAGCCCGAGCAACCCGAAGCCGACCGCGGATACCACCGTCGCCTGCACGGCTGCCACCGCTCCGAACGCGACGCCGTAGCCGAGGAGCAGGTCGAGCTTCGCGATCGGGAGCGTGAGCAACCGCTCGAGGGTGCCCGTGGTGCGCTCCCGGAGCATCGTGATCGAGGTGACCAGGAACATCGAGACGAGTGGGAAGAGCCCGAGCAACGGGATTCCCACCTTCTGGAAGGTCTGCGGCTGGTCGGCGAGGATCTGATCGACCAGGATCATCAGCACGCACGGGACGACGAGGAGCAGCGCGATCGTCCGCGGATCCCGTCGGAGCTGTCCGAGCACGCGTGACGCGGTCGCACCCGTCGCGCGGAGGCTCATCCGTCGCGCCCTTCGACGAGACGAAGAAATGCGTCGTCGAGATCGACCGTGCCCGTGCGCTCCAGCAGCGCGTGCGGCGTGACGTCGGCGAGGACCTCTCCGTCGCGGAGCAGGACGAGCTGATCACAGCGTGCCGCCTCGTCCATGACGTGGCTCGATACGAGCAGCGTCGTTCCCGCATCGGCGAGCTCGTGGAAGAACTCCCACAGGTCACGCCGGAGCACGGGGTCGAGACCGACGGTCGGCTCGTCCAGCACGAGGAGCTCGGGCTCGTGCAACAGCGCAGTCCCCAGCGAGACGCGCGCAACCTGCCCACCCGAGAGTGAGCCGACCAGCTGACCAGCCACGGACGCAAGCCCTATCCGCTCGAGCACGCTGTCGACGCGATCCCGACCGACGGAGACGATGCGACCGAAGTACGTGAGGTTCTCGCGCACCGTCAGGTCGGCGTAGACCGACGGTGCCTGCGTCACGTACCCGATCCGTCGCCGCAGCGCGGCGTCGCCGGCCGGCCGGCCCAGCACCGTGACCTCGCCTGCCTCCACGATCTGCACACCGACGATGGATCGGATGAGGGTCGTCTTCCCGCCTCCGCTCGGGCCGAGCAGACCCGTAACGGAACCGGCCTCCACGTCGAGGTCGAGGCCCGGGAGAACGACATGGCCACCGCGAGCGACCTTCAAGCCGCGAATCGTGATCGCCCAGCTCATCCCGCCAGTCAAACAGAGCGCTAGGCTCGGCAGCCGATGATCCCGGTCTTTCGTGCCACCGACGTCGAGCGCGCGGTGCCGCCACACGATGCGTACGACGCGGTGCGGAACGCCTTCGAGGCGCATGCCCGCAGGACGTGGTCAATGCCGTCGAAGGTCTACGTCTCGAACTATCCGGCGGGCGACTTCCGCGCGATGCCGGCGATCGGCGACGGCCATGCGCTGCTCAAGTGGGTCACCTCGTTTCCGGGGAATCCCGCGCGCGGCCTTCCGACCGTCACGGGCCTCGTCCTCCTCTCGGACGCAGAGGACGGACGCCTGCTCGCGGTTCTCGACGCCGCCGCGGTGACGGCGCTACGCACGGCCGCAGCCGGCGTCCTCGCAGCGGACACCCTGTGCCGCGCCGAGGCATCGTCCTACGCGGTCGTCGGCTGCGGCGTGAACGGCGCCGAGACCATTCGGATGCTCGTCGCCCACGGCGTCACACCGGTCGTGTGGGACGTCGACGAAGCGCGACGTCGATTCGTCGCGGAGCAGTTGGGCGCGCGAGTCGCGTCGAGCGCGGCCGAGGCTCTCGCCTGCGAGATCGTGGTCACCGTGACGCCGGGTGCGGAACGTCCTCTACCCGGCGGGCTCGCTGGCCGCGGGCCAGCACGTCTCGCTCATGGGCGCCGACGGGCCGGGCAAGGCCGAGGTTGCGGTGGAGGAGCTTCGCGGCACGCACCTCTTCTGCGACGACTGGGAGCAGGCGAGCCACGGTGGCGAGCTCGCGGCAGCGGTCGCGGCCGGTGTCGTCCGGCGCGAGGACGTGACCGAGATCGGAGCCGTGCTGGTGGGCGACGCCGATGGACGGCGGAGCGCAAGCGACATCACGCTCTTCGACTCGACCGGCCTCGCGATCCAAGATCTCGCGATCGCCAAAGCCGCGTACGCGAAGGCTGACGAGCTCGACCTCCAGCGGCTCGAGCTCTAGGCGACGAGCAGTCGGGACGGCTCGAAGAGGTCGAGCAGCGGATCCCGATCGCCGAGGATGGCGCGCGCGACGAGGCGTCCGCTGGCGAATCCGAGCACGTTGCCGTGACCCGAGTAGCCGCCGGCGATCCAGAGGCGCTCGTCGCCGGGCACACGTCCGATCACCGGAAGGAAGTCGAACACCATCCCGAAGATGCCGGCCCACCGGTAATCGACGCGCAGCGGGCGTCCTACGTGGTCTTCGACGAAGCGTTCGAGCGCGTCCTGGACGACAGGGGTCGTCACTTCGTCCGCCGTGAACTCGGTGTCGAGCGACACGTCGCGGAAACCGCCCGCGACGATCCGCCCGTCGAGCCGCTGGTGCCAGTAGTCGAACCCGTGCCGGCCGTAGTGCGGCACCTCGAAGAGCATCTCGTCGATCGGCTCGGTGGCGATCACCTGCCCGCGTGTGGGGACGATGAGCCCCTCGAGCTCACCGAGCAGGCCGCTCGGGTAGCCGTCCGTCGCGACGACGACGACCGGTGCGCCGACCTCGTCGACCGACGTCACACGTGTGTGTTCGTGGATCTCGACACCGGCGTCCGCCGCACGGCGGGCCAGACCTCGGACGAGGCGAGCCGGTTGCAACACCCCATCCGGCGGATGGAAGAGCGCAGCGGGGTAGCGACCGGCGAGCGGTGGCGGGAGATCCTCGCGCCACTCGGCGGCAAAGCCTGCTCCGACGAGAGCCTCGTACTCCTCGCGCAACTCGTCCCGCTCTTCGTCGTCGTCGGCAAGGCGCAAGCTTCCGGTCGGCCGTAGCGCGTCGCCCGCGAGTGGTGCGAGCTCTCGCAGCTCGTCCTCCGTCCAGCGCCAGAGCGACGCGGTCGCCTCTTCGCCGATCGAGTCGACGAGCACCGGGTACGGGGCAGCTCCTCCGCGGAGTGCGAACCCACCGTTACGCCCACTCGCGCCGCCGGCGATCTCGCGCGCCTCGAACAACCGCACGTCGAGACCCGCCTCCGCGAGCGCGAGCGCACAGGCGCAACCGGTCATCCCCCCACCGACGACTGCCACGTCGACGTCTCCCCGGGGCTCGACCGCGGGGAGAGGATCCGCCGCTTCGGCAAGCCAGAGAGACGTCGTCGACATCGACCCGGCATCCTACGAGAGCGCCGTCCGATACACGCCGTCCTCCATCGTTACGCGCCCGGCAAGCTCGAGCTCGGTGAGAGCAGCCGCGCCCGCCGCCGGATCCACGGCGGTTGCGCGGAGGAGATCGTCCGCAGTGAGCGGCCCTTCGGACAACCTGCCGAGGAGCGTCCCTGCAAGCGATCCGACGTCGGCCGTCGCAACGTGCGATCGCTCGAGACCGAAGATCTCGAGCACGTCGTCCGAGCGCGTCACCGGCGTCGCACCCAACCGAAGGAGCGCGTTCGTGCCCGCGGACAGCCCACTCGTGATCTCACCCGGAACGGCGAGCACTTCGCGACCCTCCTCGAGGGCGAAGTCTGCAGTGATGAGTGCGCCGCTCCGCTCGCGCGCCTCGACGACGACCGTCGCCGAGCAGAGACCGGCGATGATCCGGTTGCGCGCAGGAAAGCGCCACGGTGCGGGCTCGATGCCGGGTTCGTACTCGGAGATCACGAGGCCCGAGTCGCCGATGCGGCGCGCCAGCTCCATGTGCGCCGCCGGATAGTCGCGGTCGATCCCACATCCGAGCACGGCGACCGTCGCGCCGCTTCCGTCGAGGGCTCCCCGATGCGCCTCTCCGTCGATCCCTCGCGCCATACCGCTCACGACGACGAGACCCGCAGCGGCCAAGTCGCGTGCGAGGGAACGCGCGACCGAGCGGCCGTACGAGGAGCACGCGCGCGCTCCGACGAGCGCAACGGCCGGACGACCGAGAAGCTCGGAGTCGCCCTCACCACGCACGTAGAGCTGAGCCGGAGGATCGTGGATCGCGCGAAGCAGAGATGGAAACCTCGGGTCGCGCCGTCGAATGCACCGAACCGCAGTCACGACGCCGAGAGGTCTCCCGGCATGCGGTACGAGAGCGCTTCGGCGACATGCCCGGGCTCGACCGAAGCGGCATCCGCGAGCGCCGCGACCGTGCGGGCGACCCGAGCGACGCGGGCGCGGCCTCGGCCGGAGAGCGGCAGCCGGTCGACGGCGCTCGAGAGGAGCTCCGAGGCGGGATCGCTCCTGCGCAACGGTCGCGCCTGAAGGCGGCCCCGCGCCTCGAGAACGCGGCCGCGCACCGTCGCCGATGCCTCCGACCGCGGCGCGGCGAGCTCGATCGCTCGCGGTCGAGGCATCGCGACCGCAAGATCGAATCGATCGAGCAGCGCGCGCGAGAGCTTCTCCCTGTACGAGGCGAGGCGCTGCGCCGAGCAGGCGCATGCGAGCGCCGGATCCCCGCGGCCCCCACACGGACACATGTTCATCGTCCCTACGAGCTGGAACCGCGCGGGGAAGATCGCGTGACCGCCGACGCGCGCAACGGCCACGACGCCGTCCTCGAGAGGCTGCCGCAGCGACTCGAGAACGGAGCGCGGGAACTCGGGTAGCTCGTCCATGAAGAGGACGCCACGGTGGGCCATCGAGACCTCACCCGGACGCGGGCTCGAGCCCCCGCCGACGATCGCCGGCGCCGACGCTCCGTGGTGGGGCGCGCGAAACGGAGGCACGGTGACGAGGGCCTGCCCCCGCGGCAACAGCCCGGCCACCGAGTGGATGCGCGTCACCTCGAGCGCTTCGTCACGCGTGAGTGTCGGGAGGATCCCCGGCAACCGTCGCGCGAGCATCGTCTTCCCGGTTCCGGGGGGACCCATCAGGAGCAGGTTGTGAGAACCGGCCGCAGCGATCTCGAGCGCGCGACGGGCGCGTTCCTGGCCGCGTAGATCCGCGAGGTCGGGCAAACCGGCGTCACCGATCGCGATCTCGTCGATCGGGCTATACGACGGAGCGTCGATCTCGCCCCGCAGGTACGCGACGACCTCGCCGAGATGACGGGCCGGGACGGGCTCGATCCCCGCGAGCGCGGCCTCGGGTGCAGATTCGGCCGCACAGACGAGTCGGGTCATGCCCGAACGGCGAGCCCCCTCGGCGATCGCCAGGGTTCCCGACACCGGACGGATGCTGCCGTCGAGAGCCAGCTCGCCGAACGCGGCGTGCTCCGCGAGCCGCTCCGGCGGAAGCTGCCTCGTCGCGCCGAGCACCGCGAGCGAGATCGGGAGGTCGAACCCCGAGCCCTCCTTGCGCAGCGCCGCCGGGGCGAGATTCACGGTGATGCGTCGGTTGTGCGGCCACTCGAGCGCAGCCGAGACCACGCCGCTGCGCACACGATGCTTCGCCTCCTGACAGGCGCGGTCCGCGAGCCCGACGATCGCAAAGCCCGGTATCCCGGGTTGGAGGTGTGCCTCCACCTCGACCCTGCGAGGCTCGAGCCCGACGAGCGCGTGGGTGGTCGCCTTCGCGAGCACCCACGCCACGGTAGGCACGGAGGTGCGACCAGTGGTCACACCTCCGTGCCGAGTTCGCTACGAAATGCCTACGGCACGTAGCAGAGGCTGTACACCGTGAACGTGCTCGACTGTCCGCTGTCGTTGCCACCGGACGCGAGAAAGCCGACGACCTGGTTCGAGGCCTGGACGGGGACGAGCCGGCCGACCCAGAGCTCGAGATTCGGGTCGCTGTCACTCCACCCAGCGCCTCCCGAGATCGCCCGTTCGTTGGCCGCGCAGAGCGATTGAACCTCGCCCGTGGTGTACGCACCGTTCTCGGCGACTCCACCCGCGATCGTGGTCGACTGCGACCGAACGGTGACCGTGCCGATGAGGCCCGCAGGACCTGCGGGGCCGGCGGCACCTGCTGGACCGGCAGGGCCCTGAGGCCCGGTCGGACCGGCTGGTAGCTGGCCCGGAGCGAAGTCCGATCGAAGAAGCGACCTCGCGGCAACCTTCGCGGAGTTGATCGCGTTGTTCCTGATCTTGGGATTCGTCACCGCGCTGTCCCTGAGCTGTGGCGTGCCCACGCTGTTCCTCGCGAGCTGCGTCGCGGCGGCGATACCCGTCCCGCTGAGCGCGACGAGGAGCGCGATACAGGCGACGATCATGGCCGGCGAGGGCCGGCGCAAGACCTTTCTCATGTCATACCCCTTTCTCGTGGCCTTCGAGCCAGGCTACCCAGGCTTCCGGTCGACTCCCCGCTGCCCGAACGGACCTCTTACGTTTCGCGAACGCAGACCAGGATCGACTCGAAGTACTCGCCCGAACGCCGCCCCGTGCGGCGATTCACATGCCGCTCGAGCCGATCGACGAGGCGGAGACCGCTCGACCGCAGGATCTCGGGGTAGAGGTCGCGGCGATCGTTGACGACCACGAGGACGGGAGCATCGTCGACGAGCAGCTCGGACGTGCGGCGAAGAACCTCGGCCACTCCGGCCGAATACGCCTCGATTGCACCGCGGCTCGTCCCGGACGCGGCAGCACCGAGCTCCCGCTCGCGCCGGTCGTCGAGGCCGAGAATCTCGTAGGCGTAGCGGTGCTGCTCGTGGTAGTCGATGAGGCCGGGGTACGGCGGGGAGGTGACGATCCCGTCGAAGCCGCCCTCGAGTGTGATCTCGGTCGAGTCTCCGTGAAGGACCCGTGCTGCGTGTCCGCCCACGCGCACTTTCTGGAACGCTTTCAGCCGCTCGAGCGTGTCGAGGAGGTAACGGCTCAGGAACTTGTCGGCCTCCTGCACCGGCGAGCAGGTACGCCGGTGCTTGTGGCACCAGTACGGCTCGCGCTGGGGCGTCCGCGGGAAGTCGAGGTCGAAGTGCGTCGTCAGCCGGGCGGAGCGTGCGGCTCGTGCGAGCACGACTCGAAGCACGTCGGCATGGTCGTAGTCGTCGACGATCGAGCGGAAGTGGAGAAGCTCCGCGCGCGCTACGGGAGCGAACCACTCTCGCATGTACCCGGATGGGCGCCGGCCTCCTCGGCCGAGGCGGCCGAGCGCCGAGCGAAGGTCGGTCTCGAGCTGGAACAGGTCGTAGTCGGCAGTCTTCACGCGCATCAGCAGGCAGTTGAACGCGGCGAGGTCGATCCCGACCGCGTCGTAGCCCGACTCGAGACACTGGACGAGCGTCGTGCCGGAGCCGGCAAACGGGTCGAGCACGCGCCCTCCCCGCCTGACGTAGCGGCCGAGCAGCGCTTCGACGAGCTGTGGGACGAACTTGCCGAGGTACGGGTGTAGTCGGTGGACGTGCTTCGTGCGCTCGCGCTCCGGCAGCTCCGCCTCCGACCACGAGAGATGAAGGTCGCCTGCGATCTCGTCGTAGAGCGCAGCCTGCGTCGACGCCATGGACGCACCTTCGACGGGTGCGGGCGGGGTCCTACGTCAGCGGCACCCGCTCGACGCGATGCCCCTGCACTCCCGCCGCCTCGAACGCGACATCCAAGCCTCCGAGCTCCGGGTGGGCGGAGAGCCACCCGGCAGCAGCCGTATGGACCCGACGCACCTTCTCCTCGTCGATCATCTCGAGCGGATGGCCGAACGCGACGCCGCTCTTCTCCTTCACCTCGACGACGAGCAGGCGATTGCCTCGTCTGAGCACGAGGTCGAGCTCGTACCGGCCGACGCGAACGTTGGACGCGAGCAGGCGGTAGCCGCGAAGCCTGTAGTGGTGAAGGGCGCGGCGCTCGCCGCGGTTCACGCCGCTTCGTAGCAGGCGGCCTGGAAGGAGCGGCGGTGGAGCTCGGACGGCCCGAATGCACGGACAGCCTCGTTGTGGGCCGGCGTGATGTAGCCGACATGCGAGACGAAGCCGTAGTTCGGAAAGAGCGCGTCGAGACGGCGCATGACGCGATCGCGCACCACTTTCGCGACGATCGATGCGGCGGCGATTGCGGCGCTGCGAGCGTCGCCGTCCACGACAGCGAGATGCGGAGGCGCCGAGGACCCGAGCCTGAAGCCGTCGACCAAACAGGCATCCGCCGGTGGGTGCAGGTCACTGAGAACGGCGCGAAGTCCGGCGAGATTCGACCGGTGGAGCCCGTTGCGATCGATCGTGCGCGCCGGCACGATCCGCACGCTGATCGCCGACGCGCACGCACCGACTGCCTCGAAGAGCGCCTCGCGCTCCTCGACCGAAACCTGCTTCGAGTCGTTCAATGTCGCAAGCGGCCGCACGCGAGAGCCGCGCAGGGCCTCGTAGTCGAGGAGCACGCCGGCAACGACGAGCGGTCCTGCCAGAGATCCACGTCCCGCCTCGTCTGCGCCGGCGACGAAGCGCACGCCGAGCTTGCGATCGAACCCGAGGAGACGCTGGCCGGTGGATCGAGCCACGCGGCCGAGACTACAAGCTAGCGCTGCCGGAGCTCGCGGACGCGCGCCTTCTTCCCCACTCTCTTGCGCAAGTAGTAGAGCTTTGCGCGACGCACGTCACCGATCGCCATGACCTCGAGCTTCTCGATCTTCGGCGAGTGGAGCGGGAACGTGCGCTCGACCCCGACGCCGAAGGACTGCTTGCGCACCGTGAAGGTCTCGCGGAACCCCGAGCCCTGGCGCTTGATGCAGATCCCCTCGAAGACCTGGATCCGCTGCCGGCTGCCCTCGATGACCTTGAAGTGGACGCGCAGCGTGTCCCCCGCCTTGAACTGCGGGATGTCCGTGCGCATGTTGCGCTGCTCGAGGCTCTCGATCGTCGGGTTCATGAGAAAGGAAGGCCCGTCGGGCCGCGTGGGATGGTAGCGAAAGCCGGTGCCGGCGCGACCGAGGGCCGCGACCGCGGAGTCTCCGGTCGCGCGAGATCCGTAAGGCGCCGCTTTGAGGTTGCCGCGCGACCAGTCAGCGGATCTCCGATCTAGCGAAAGAAAGGCGCTGGGGCGGCCAGTACGTCATGAAGACCTTGCCGATGAGGTTGTCGGCGGGGACCGAGCCCCACACGCGCGAGTCGCACGACTGCGAGCGGTTGTCGCCCATGACGAAGTAGTGCTCCAGAGGCACGCGGAAGGTCTCCTCGGGGCCGATGTCGCGCCGATCGTTCTCGATGTACGGCTCGTCGAGGCGCTTGCCGTCGATGTAGACGAAGGCGGCACCGCGCCGGAGGCGCACCTGGACACGCTCGCCTGGGAGCCCGACGATTCGCTTCACGAACGTCCCTCCCGCGCCGCATTTCTTCTTTGCGGAAGGCGGAGTCTCGAAGACGATCACGTCGCCGCGCTGCGGGTCGCGGAAGTGGTAGATGAAGCGGTTCGCGAGCACGCGATCGGAGAAGCGCGACTCGCACCCGGGAGCGGGTCGCGCACAGTGGAGCGTCGGCTCCATGGAAGACGACGGGATCCGGTACGGGTTCACGACCCATGCCTTGATCGCGAGAACGATTGCGACGGCGCCCACGATGGTGACGATCCAGTCGACGGCGATGCGCAAGCGGCGGGGGAGCCGCCCGGTGACCCGATCGAGCGGATGGTGGAAGTCGTGCTCCTCACCGTCCCCACCCCCGGACGTCGACGGAGGAGACATGGGCCACGAGAAGGGCGGCGCGGGAGGAGGCGGGGGTCGGTACTCCTCCGGCATCCGCCACTCGAGATCCGCACTTGCCTCGTCGGAGGTCTCGGTCGGCGGGCCCTGCCGCTCCTCGGTGTCGCTCACGTCGCGCTCCTGACGCGTTCGCGCCTCCACGCGTCGATCCGTCCGTGGTCGCCGGACAGGAGGATCTCGGGCACCGTCCATCCACGAAACTCGGCGGGTCGCGTGTAGTGGGGATACTCGAGACCGCCGTCGAGCGCTGCGGAGAAGCTCTCGACCTCACCCGAGCCCTCGGTCAGTGCACCCGGCAGTCGCCGTGCGATGGCATCGACGAGGGCGAGCGCCGGAATCTCTCCGCCGGAGAGGACGTACGGGCCGATCGAGATCGCGTCGGTCGAGAGGTGGTCGAGGATGCGCTGGTCGAAGCCTTCGAACCGCGCCGAAAGGAGCGTGAGCGCGGGCTCGGCCGCGAGCTCCTCGACGAGATCCTGGTCGAGCTGGCGGCCCTGCGGCGACAGCGCTACGACGCGGTGTCCGGGTGCCCCGGAGTAGACCGCGTCGAGCGCCGCAGCGACGACGTCGACGCGCAGCACCATCCCGGGGCCGCCGCCGTACGGGTCGTCGTCGACCTGCCCCGCGGTGAGCGGGGTCGAATCGCGGTAGTTGAAGATGCGTAGCTCCAGCTCCGTGCCGAGCACTGCTGCAAGCGGCCGGCGCTCTCGAATCCAGTCGAACGCAGCTGGAACGAGCGTGAAGACGTCAAGGCGCACGACGCGGAACCGTAGCCGTCAGTCGGTGAAGCCGGGATTGAGAAGGATGCGACGTCCAGCGAGATCGACCTCGCGAATGCAATCCTCGATCAGCGGCAAGAGCAGGCCCGAATTGAGCTCGAGCGCATCGTTCGCCGGACCTGGAACGACATCGCGAACGACGCCGACCCGTGCGCCACCCTCATCGATCACGTCGAGGCCGACCAGGTCTGCGACGTAGTACGTGTCGCTGGGAAGCGGCGCGAGATCATCACGCGCAACGGTCAGCTCGGTCCCGCGCTCGACTGCACGGTCGAGCTTGATCGCACGGCGTCGTCCTCCGACCTGACGCGACAGCGTCACCCGCGCGGGCCGACCGTCGACGAGAACGAGAGCACCTACGTCGAACCTCTGCGGATCGTCGCTCGCCTGCTCGACGACGAAGGCGCCGTCCACGCCGTGGGGGCGACCAACCACGCCGATACGAACGACGGTGGGCTCGGGCTCAGTCGGCAATCTCGAGCACGTAGCGCTCGTCCGCGCGCGCCCCACCGGCACGGACGATGCTCCGGAGAGCCCGGGCGATGCGCCCCTGCTTGCCGATCACCTTCCCGATGTCGTCGGGCGCCACGTGGAGGTGGAACACGATCGCGTCCTCGCGCTCCTCGGTCTCGACGCGCACGGCATCCGGCTCGTCGACCAGTCGGCGCGCAAGCCACTCGAGGAGCTCGGCCACGGGGTTCAATCGCTGAAGCCGGCGGCCCTGATGAGGCGTGAGACGGGTGCGGTGGGCTGGGCCCCCTTCGACATCCAGTCCTTGATCTTCGCCTCGTCGAGGTCGATCGTTGACGGGTCGGTCTGCGGGTTGTATCGCCCGACGATCTCGATGAAACGGCCGTCGCGCGGAGAGCGCGAGTCGGCCACGACGACACGGTAGATCGGGTTCTTCTTCGACCCGACGCGCGTCAATCTGATCTTCACTGCCATGTGCGGTGTGTGCCTTTCTCGTTGGTGAGCACGGAAGGCTAGCGCCTCGGCCCGCCCACGCCCGGCGGGAGCGTCGGCATCTTGCCCTTCCCCATCTGCTTCATCATCTTCGCCATCTGCTTGCGCGCGGCCATGAGCTTGTTCACCTCGTCGAGCGACGTCCCGCTCCCCGCCGCGATTCGCCGGCGGCGCTGGGTCGAGATGACGTGCGGCATGCGGCGCTCCTGCGGCGTCATCGACAGCACGATCGCCTCGACGCGTGCGAGCTGGCGCTCGTCGAGATCGAGCCCCTGGAGCTGCTTACCCATGCCCGGGATCATCTTGAGGACGCCCTGCAGCGGGCCCATCCGGCGGATCATCCTGTAGCTGGCGAGGAAGTCGTCGAACGTGAACTCGCCCGCGCGGATGCGCTTCTCCATCTCGGCCTGCTCGTCCTCCTCGACCGCGGCCTCGGCCTTCTCGATGAGGGTGAGGACGTCTCCCATTCCCAGAATCCGGGACGCCATGCGGTCCGGGTGGAAGTACTCGAGCTGATCGAGCTTCTCACCGACCGACACGAGCTTCACGGGACGGCCCGTTACGGCCCGCACGGAGAGCGCCGCGCCGCCGCGAGCATCGCCGTCGAGTTTCGTGAGGATCACGCCGTCGAACGCCACGCGCTCCTGGAATGCGAGCGCGACGTTCACCGCCTCCTGACCCGTCATCGCGTCGAGCACGAGCAGGACGTTCGTCGGCTTCGTCTCGGCGGCGACGCGCTCCAGCTCCGCCATGAGGTCTGCGTCCACGTGGAGCCGGCCGGCGGTATCGAGGATGACGACGTCGAGCCCCTCCTTGCGGGCAGCATCGAGCCCGAGGCCGGCCGCGTTCACCGGATCGCTCCGGTCGAGCGCGTACACCGGGATCTGGACCTGCTTTCCGAGCTGCTCGAGCTGGTCGATCGCGGCGGGACGCTGGAGATCGCACGCGACGAGAGCCGGGCGCTTCCCGTCCCGACGCAGGAGCAGCGCGAGCTTCGCCGCCGCCGTCGTCTTGCCCGAGCCCTGGAGTCCTGCGAGCAGGATCACGGTGGGCGGACGGCCGAAGGCGAGGTGCGAGTCGCCCGAGCCCATGAGCGCGGTCAGCTCCTCGTGGACGATCTTCACGACCTGCTGTCCCGGCGTGAGGCTCTTCAGGACATCCTGGCCGAGCGCCCGCTCCTTCACGGAGGCGGTGAAGTCCCGCGCGACCTCCAGGTTGACGTCGGCTTCGAGGAGGGCGAGACGGATCTCCCGCATCGCCTTCGAGATGGCCTCCTCGTCGAGGCGCCCACTACGGCCGAGCCCGCCGAGGGTCGACTGGAGCTTGTCGGACAGAGTGTCGAACACGGCCCGACAGTGTACGGCGGCTCTTACACTCGTCCGCGTGGACAGCAAACCCAAGCAGCGTCCCGATCTCCCTGCCGGAACCGTGACGCTCCTCTTCGCGGACGTCGAAGGATCGACGCGGCTCCTCCACCTCCTCGGCGAGCGCTTCGCCCCCGCACGCACACGCATGCGAGAGCTCGTGCGTGCAGCGGCAGCCGACAACGGCGGCGCCGAGGTGGATTGGGCGGGAGACGGTGTGTTCCTCGCCTTCGCGCGCGCGCGGACGCGATCGTCGGCAGCCGCGGAGATCCAGCGCTCGCTCGCCGCCGAGCCGTGGCCGGACGAGGAGGCGCATCGGCTTCGGATCGGCATCCACACGGGCGAGCCCGAGCTCGGCGACGACGGCTACGTCGGCATGGACGTGGTCGTCGCCGCGCGCATATGCGCCTCGGCCCACGGCGAGCAGGTCGTGGTCTCGCGCGTGACGCGCGACATGGCAGGCGACGAGCCGCTTCCCGGTGCCTCGTTCCGACCGCTCGGGCGCCATCGACTCAAAGACGTGCCGTCCGCGTCGGAGCTCTTCCAGCTGCGCGCACCCGACCTCCGTGAGGACTTTCCACCCCTCAAGACGCTGTCCGCGACGAGCCTTCCGGCACTCCACCATCGACTCGTCGGCCGCGCCGACGCTCTCATGCGCGTGGAGACGCTGCTCGCGACCTCCGACGTTCGACTCGTCACCGATCACCGGTCCCGGGGGCGCAGGGAAGAGCCGTCTCGCGCTCGAGGTGGCCGCGCGCGCGGCAGTCGAGCGCCCCGTGCACCTCGTCGGCCTCGCGCCCGTTCCCGACGCAGACCTCGTACCGGGCGCGATCGCCCGTGCCGTCGGCGTCCGCGAGTCGAGCACGCGTCCCGTCCTCGAGGCGGTCGCAGACAGCCTGAGCGGGGCGGGCGCGCTGCTCTACCTCGACAACCTCGAGCACCTCGCTCCAGCCGCCTCGCACGTCGCCGAGCTTCTCGATCGCGCGCCCGACCTCCAGGTGCTCGCGACGAGCCGCACCCCGCTTACGGCTCTCGACGGAGCACGTCCTCCCGCTCGCGCCACTGAGCATCGACGATGCGACGACGCTCTTCGTCGAGCTCGCTGCCGCCCGCGGCGTGATCCTGCACGACGACGCGCTCGCGTCGGTTCGCGAGATCTGTCGCCGGCTCGACGGGCTACCCCTCGCGATCGAGCTCGTCGCGGCCACGGCTCGCGGTTCTCCCGCCGGCAGAGATCCTTCGGGCGCTCGGCGAGGGTCTCGCCCTCGAGATGGAAGGCCCGGTCGACCTTCCGGAGCGCCAGCGCACACTGCGAGCCGCGATCGACTGGAGCTACCAGCGTCTCACCTCGAGCCAGCGCGACCTCCATGGCGGCGCTCGCCGTCTTCGCCGACAGCGCAGCACTCGACGACGCGCGCGCGGTCGCTCGAGCCGGGCGGGAGTTCCTCGGCGACCTCGAGGCGCTCGTCGGCTGGAGCCTCATCCGCAGCGAGTCATCGGACGGCGAGGTGCGCCTGTCGATGCTCGAGACCGTCCGCGAGCACGCGGTCGATCGCGCTGCGGACGAACGGCGAGCTCGACGATCTCCGGTCGCGCCACGCCGACCGCTTCCTCGCGCTCGCGCTCGCGGCCGAGGACGAGCTCGCCGGCTCGGATCAGGCCCGTTGGCTCGCTCGCCTCGAGCGTGAGTTCGACAACCTCGCGAACGCGCTCGACTGGCTGCTGGCGTCGGAACGCGTCGAGGATGGGCTACGCGCGACATCGGCACTGAGCCGCTTCTGGCGTGCGACACGGGCACGTCACCGAAGCGCGGCGCTGGCTCGCGGTCGGCCTCGAGCTCGCCGCCGACGTCGACCCGGACGTCCGCGCGGATGCGCTGTGGACCGCAGCCCGGCAGGCGGCTGCTCAGAGCGACTGGCCGGCAGCCGAATCGTCGCTGCAAGCCGCTCTGCCGCTCTTTCGCGGCTCCGAACGCGCACGTGAGGTGGCCTTCACGCTCTCCGAGCTTGCGTTCATCGCGATCCGCCGCGACGAGCTCGAGCGTGCTGGCACGTTGTGCGAGGAGGCGCTCGTCGTCGCCCGGGACATCGGAGACGACCGGGCGACGTCGGCCGCACTCCTGACGCTCGCCGAGATCCGCTCGTCACAGGGCAACCATGTGGTCGCGCTCGACCACGACGAGGAAGCCCTCGCGCTCACGCGATCGACTCGGGGACTCGCTCCTCGTGACCGATGCGGTTCACAACCTCGGTTGGTTGCGTTCCTCGCGGCCGACTACGCCCGCGCACGCACAGCGTTCGAGGAGTCACTCGGCCTTGCGCGCGACCTCGGCGACACCCTGCACACGGTCGAGGCCCTCCGCATGCTCGGCGAGCTCGATCTCTTCGAAGGCGACCCTGACGGCGCGTTCGCGAAGCTCGGCGAGAGCCTCGAGCTCTGCACGGAGGTCGGGACGACCGATCGCGAGCGCAGTGCCGCATCGTCCTCGCGGCGCGGCGCGCACATGGAGTCGTCGAGCAGTCGCGCGGCTCGTCGGTGCCGCCGAGCCCGCAGTGCGACTGCTTCGACGAAGTCGACTCCGATCCTGAGGCGATGACGCGCCGCTCGAAGCGCCCGAGCGGGACGCGCTGGACTCGCTCGGTTCCCGGGGCGCGCATAGTGGTATTCTGCCGATCGACGCAGCGGCGTTATCGTCGCGCACCGACAATGCGAGTCGAGGAGGCAATGTGGTGAGCAACCTGGAAGATCCCGGACAGGACATTCCTGGCTTTCCCGGCACGGGACCGTACGTTCGACGAGGCGGTTCTCGCGATGCCGTGGGACAGAGCGAAGGCGCGTACGACGACGACGCCGGGCTGGTACCGGATCGAGGCGACATTCGTCGCGTCGAGAACCCGATCCGTGAGCGATACAAGGTCATCATCGCGCCGGGAGCCTGACGCCCTAGCCGACGTCGCGACCTTCGTTCATCGCCTTGAAGCCGCCGAGCTCGGCGACGGTGACGTCGGCGACGACGGCGGCCAGGCCGGCCAGTGCCAGCAAGCGGCGACGCAGCAAGACCCCCAGCACGAGAAGCGCCCAACCGCCCAGCCCCACCGGGCCGAAGGCAATCGCAGTTTCGCGCCGTTCGGGCACGAGGAGATCCTAGATCGCTCGGAGGCGCGACTACGCGGCCGCGCCTCCGAGCGCCAATCAGCTAGCCCAGCTCGCGACCGCAGCCGGCAGGGAGACGGCGCCGATGCGATCGATCATGTCTGCATCGGCGACGTAGAGGTTGTGGAGCGGAACGATCGTGATCGCGGGCTCGCCGCTGATCCCGAGATCGCTCACCACCGGCAGCAGGCGCTGCTCGAGGAAGCCGTTGAAAGCCTGCTCGGTCTGCCAGATGTCATACACCTCGACACCCTCGTCGGTAACGGTCGCCATGTGCAGCACTCCGCCGGCAGGCGGGTTCGCGTCGAGGCCGAGCCTCGCCATCATGGCGTCGTACTGGTCGGATGTGAGACCCGGCCAGTGCATGGTCATCGCGACAGCCATTCCCAGTCCTCCTTAGCCTCCGTCGCTCAGGTTGTGATCACAGGGTACGCGGGTGTGCGGTCGGGTGCAATGAAGTTGAGCCCTCGATCGAGTGATCTTCAGCTCGTGATGAGAGCGCGTGCGTAGTCGGCAGCGTCGAAGGGACGAAGGTCGTCGACCCCCTCGCCGACGCCGACGAGCTTCACCGGCAGGTCGAGCTCGACCGCGATCGCAATCGCGACACCACCGCGCGCGCTGCCGTCGAGCTTCGTCAGCGCAACACCCGTCACACCCGCCGTCGCGCCGAAGAGCTTCGCCTGCTGGAGGCCGTTCTGCCCCGTCGTCGCGTCGACGACGAGGAGCGTCTCGTGCGGAGCGCCCTCGATGCGGCCCTCGATCACCCGGCGAACCTTCTCGAGCTCCGCCATGAGATTCGACTGTGTGTGGAGCCGACCGGCGGTGTCGACGATGACGACGTCGCGGCCCCGAGCCCGCGCCGCCTCGACCGCGTCGAACGCGACCGCCGCCGGGTCGGCTCCTCGCGGCGCACCCACGAAGTCGGCTCCCGCGCGCTCGGCCCAGATCTCCAGCTGCTCCTCGGCCGCAGCGCGAAAGGTGTCGGCAGCGCCGACGAGCACCGAGCGTCCGTGCTCGGAGAGCTTGCGGGCGAGCTTGCCGATGGTCGTCGTCTTCCCCGTCCCGTTCACACCGACGACGAGGATCACGGTCGGCTTCGCCCCCAGCGAAAGCGTCGGAGGCTCGCCGAACAGCGCTTCGACCTCCTCGACGAGAGCACTCTCGAGGTCGCCCGTGACTCCACGCGCCTCGAGTCGCCGCACGAGCTCCGCGGTCGCCGGCACGCCGACGTCGCTGCGGATGAGCGCCTCCTCGAGCCGCTCCCACGCCTCGTCGTCGGACGAGTCGAAGCCGGCCGACGCGAGCTCGGCGGTGAGCGCCTGACGGCTCTTCGCGAGCGACTCGCGCATCCGGGAGAAGAAGCCGGCGCGCTCGGGCTCGTCCTCGGGAGCGGCCTCGTCGCCGAGGAGCTCCGACCAGGTGTAGCTCACGGCAAGCCTGGTTGCCCTGTGAGCGTGGAGGGGTGCGGGGAACCGGGAGGTTCCCCGCGCTCTCAGGAAGAAGGGGGCACGCGGGGGAAACCTGGTTACCCCCGCGAACGTTCGCCTCCGGCGAACGTTGCTCACGCTGTCGCGCGAGGGGCTGCTGATGCTGCGGGAGGCGCCGGGATACGACCTGCGAGACGCCGTCGGGCCCCATCGTCACGCCGTAGAGGATATCCGCGGCCTCCATCGTCCTCTTCTGGTGCGTGACGACCACGAACTGCGCCCGGTCCGAGTAGCGACGAAGGAGCTCGACGAAGCGAGCGATGTTCGTATCGTCGAGCGCGGCCTCGACCTCGTCGAGAAGATAGAAGGCGCACGGTCGGGCGAGGAACAGCGCGAAGAGGAGCGAGATCGCGCCGAGCGCCTTCTCGCCTCCGGACAGGAGCGAGAGGCGCGTGACGCGCTTCCCTGCGGGCCGGAGCTCCACCTCGACGCCGGGCTCTCCGCCTTCCTCGTCGGACTCGACGAGCCTGAGCCGTCCCTCGCCACCGGGGAACAAGGTGGATGCGACCTCCTCGAAGTGCTCCGCCACCGCGGCGAACGTCTCGGCGAAGCGCCGCTCGACGGTCGCGGTGAGCTCTGCGCGGAGCTTCTCGAGCTCGACGAGGCTCTGCTCGAGGTCCTCACGCTGCATCTTGAGATCGTCGAGTCGCTCCTTCTCGGTCTCGTACTCCTCGCGCGCGAGCGGGTTGACCTGACCAAGCGTGCCGCGCCGCACTTCGAGGCGCTCGACGCGGATGGCCAGCTCGTCGCGGTCGTCTCCTTCCGCCGGCTGGACGTCACCGGCGGACTCGAGCCGTCGGGCAGCCTCGGCGACGTCGGCGTCGATACGCGCGATCTCGACCTCGGCGGCCGTGACGGCAACACTCGCCTCTTCCAGCTCGCGCCGGAGGTTCACCTCTGCTGCCCCGAGGGTCCGAAGCTCCTCGCCGAGCTCGCCCGCCCTCGTCGACCCTGCATCGGCCCGGGCGCGAAGCGGCGCCTCGAATCGCCCGGCAGCCCGCTGAGCAGTGTCGATGCCGTCCCGAAGGGCCGTCGCGAGATCGACGAGACGTCCGAGCGTTGCGGCATCGATCGACGTCGCGCGGAGCCTCGGCGCCTGACCGAACGCGGCCTCTGCGACCTGCGCTCGCTCCGCCGCCTCCTCGGCGGCGCGCGTCGCGGTCGCGACATCCTCCTCGAGCGCCTTCGCCTCGGCGGCGAGCGCCGTGCGACGCCCCTGGAGCTCGAGCAGGACGGCTTCGGCCGTCTCACCGACGAACCACAGCTCGCCGCGCACCGGGTCGTAGCCGAACCCCTCGGACGTGACGGACGGCGCCGTGACCTCGAGGAGCGCAGTCGAGCGGGACGACCGGGTACTCACCGACGATGTCCTGCGGCGAGCGCCCGGCAAGCACGGTGAGGCTGCCGAGCCCCGCGGCGCGAGCGCGCTGCAAGAGCGCGAGCCCGACGGCCGGGTCGTCGGCGAGGACAGCGGCCGCGCGCGTGCGAAGCGCTGCCGCGACTGCTCGCTCCGCGCCGGGTTCGACGTCCAGCGCGGCGAGCGCGAGTCGTGCTCCGTCCTCTGCCAGAGCGCGCGCCGCAGGGGGAAGACCTTCCTGCTCGGCGAGGGCCTGCTCGAGCGCGCGGACGCGCTCGCGAACGAGCGCCGCCCGCTCGGCGACCGCGGTGCGCTCGCGCTCGGCGTTCCGCGCGGCCTCGGCGGTGCGGATCGCGTCGAGCTCGAGGCGGGCGAGATCACTCTGGCCCTCTTGCTCGTCCGCAGCCGCGGGCGTCTCGGCCCGGAACCGCTCGAGCAGCGCTGCGGCCGACTCCGCCCGCAGCTCGAGGCGTTCGCTGCCACCCTGGAGGCGATAGCGCGCCGCAACGGCTGCCTCACGCCGGCCCGCGGCGTCCGAGAGCTCGTCCTCGGCCCGCGTCCTGTCGGAGAGCAGCCCTTCGAGCCTCCCCTGCGCACCCCGCTTCGAGAACGCTGCAGCGTCGCGGCGCTCCTGCGCCTCGGTGCGACGCAGACCCGAATCGCCGAGATCGAGCTGCGCGATCCTCGCGCGCAGGCCGGCGATCTCCACGCCGAGCTTCTCCGCCCGCTCGGCAGCGGTCGCCTGCAGGGCCAGCGGCCGCAGGCGCTTGCGCACCTCGTCCTCGACGTCGCTGGCGCGCTCGACCTGGAGCGCAACCCGCGCGAGCTTCAGCTCGGCGCGATGCCGACGGCGCTTGAACTTCCCGAGCCCGGCGGCCTCCTCCACGAACGCACGCCGATCCTCCGGCTTGGACGCGAGCACCTGCTCGACCTTGCCCTGCCCGACGATCGAGTGCATCGCGGTGCCGAGACCCACGTCGGCGAGGATCTCGACGAGATCGGTACGCCGGACCGCCGCGCGGTTGACGAGGTACTGCCCCTCGGCCCCGCGCACGAGGCGCCGCGCGATCGAGACCTCGGAGAAGTCGAGATCGGGCCACGTGCCGTCTTCGTTGTCGAAGACGAGCTCGACCTCGCAATGCTCGCCCGCCTTCCGGTCGCCGCCGCCTGCGAAGAGGACGTCGTCCGGCTTCTCCGCGCGAAGCTCGGACGGGGTCAGCGAGCCGGCGGCCCAGACGATCGCATCGGCGATGTTCGACTTGCCGGAGCCGTTCGGCCCGACGATGACGGCCACCCCCGGCTCGAGCGTTGATCTCGAGTGTGTCCGGGAACGACTTGAAGCCGCGTATGCGGAGCGAGCGCAGGTGCACCGAAGCGGGATTCTCGCGACCGCCCCGGACGTTCGACCGGCTCAGCCCCTCGATAGTCGCGCAGTGAACGTCCGGTTCACGCGGCACTTCCCGCTCAACGGATCCGTGCCTGTCCCCTGCACGCGCCCCGACACCGCCTTCCGGCCGAACGTTCCGCGCACGGTGACCGAGTAGGACGAGCCATTGAGCACGTCCGCCGAGTGCACGAGCTTGAACACGAAGGTTCCGTCCGGCGGGATCTCGGTGCGTGGCCGTCGCCGGAGCCTGTTCCAGAGGTCGAAGCCGATCCCGATCGCGCCGTCCCGACCGGCCACGCGCGTCTTCCCGTCTTTGACGCAGACTCCCGGAACGAATCCGCCGAGCCAGCGAACCGCGACGACCGGACTCGTCCGGCTGACGGGGACGACGTCGAACTGGATGTGCCCGGCGCCCGTGCCGGCGATGCTGCCCTTGAACTCGCCGGGGATCGGGCGGGTTCCAGCTTCGTGCCCGAGGGCCGCCGTTGCACCCGCGAGCGCGGCCATGAACAGAGCCAGCACAACGCCAATGCGGGGCGCGATGCGGGACTGCGTGTTGCTTCCGGGCATCGACACGTTCGCCACCTCCTCGGGTCGAACGCGCCGCGGAGGACAGGAGGGTCCGACCTCCGCGGCGCGTTCCGTGAGCCGGCGACCTCCGCCGGCGACGCCGCTACCTCGCGTTCACCGTCACGGTCTTCTGCTCCGTGGTCGGGCGCCCGTTCGTCTTGAGGACGATCTTGAACATCGCCTTCCCGCTGGCCGCCTTCGCGAGCTTCATCGTGATGGTGTTCTTCGCCCCAGCCTTCAGCTTCAGCCCGGCTGCCTTACCGGAGATCCCGGCGCCGGTCAGCGTCGCGGTCGCACCCACCTCGGACGGACATGCGACTCCGCTCAGCGTGTACGCGATCTTCGCCACACCCCCGGAGACGGTGATCGCACCGGGGATGTTCGCTGTCGCCGGCTTCGACTTATCCTCGGCGAAGCGCAGAACCTCGGTCTGGCCCAGGACGTACAGGTCGCCCCTCGGCCCGACCGCGATGTCCTCGGGAACGATGTCGGGCGTCGACAGCGTCGTGAGCAGCTTGCGCGTGGGAGAGAACTTCGCCACCCGCCTCGCTGAGATCTGACTCACCCAGACGTTGCAATCCAGGTCGACGCCGATACCGATCGGGGAGCTCAACCCGCCACGAATCGAGCCCAGCTGCTTCCCGTCGAGGTCGAACCGAACCACTTGCAGACCGCGGTTGTCGCTCGCATAGACGCTCCCGTCCGGGGAGACCTCGACGTCTCCGACGCTCTGGATCCCGCCCCATGCATTCGCCTGGGCGTAGGCAGACGCCTTGTCATAGCGGCCCAACCGACCGGTTCCGCCGCCGACGCTGAACGAAGCCACGACGTTTCCGTCGGAGGCGATGCCCACCCCTGAGGGTCCGCGGTCGATGGCGATGGCCTGCTTGAAACCTCCGCCCAAGTCGAACTGCTGCAACCGATCGTTGCGATAGTCAGCGGTCCAGACGCTTCCATCCGGGCTGATCGCGACATCTTGAGCGCTTAGGAACTGTCCATCCCCGCTCCCGCTCGTCCCCCACTTGCGAAGGAACGCCCCTTTCGCCGAGAAGACCTGGATCCGGTTGTTGTCGGTGTCCGCGACGTAGAGGTTCCCGGCCTTGTCGGTCGCAAGTCCGAACGGGCCGCGGAACTGGCCGTTCGCGGTGCCGGACTTACCCCACTTCCCGACTTGCTTGAACGCAGGTCCTGCGGTCGACGCCTGGCTTCCGGCCATTGCGCCTGCGACGAAGATCACCGCGGCCATGAGCATCGGGACCGCGATAAGAGCCTTCGGATCGCGCATAGATACCCTCCTTCGATCCGTTCGAATGACGTCTCGCGTCGAGGGTAGGTCGGCGGGAAATCGCTCGCACTAGGGGAATCCCTAGGTTTCGACCGGTGTCAGCTCAACCGCTGGGAGTAGGTTCGGACAAGCTCGGTGCGTGAGCGAACCTCGAGCTTGCGATAGACGTTGCCGAGATGGAACTCGATCGTCTTCGCGCTTACGAAGAGCGTGGCCGCAGCGTCTCGATTCGTCGCGCCGCTGACGACGAGCTTCGCGACGGCGAGCTCCTGCGCCGTCAGCGCATCGACCGGCGTCGACCGGCGACGGGCCGTCTCGCCGCTCGCATGGAGCTCCGCCCGAGCGCGCTCCGACCATGGTCGAGCGCCGAGCTCGTCGAACAGTTCGAGTGCATGTCGGAGCCGCAAACGTGCATCGCTGCGCTTTCGTGCGCGACGGAGCCGTTCGCCGTAGCAGAGCTCCGTGCGTGCGCGCTCGAACGGCGTCGGCACCTGATCGTGGAGCGCGAGCGCCTCCTCGAACGCATCCTGCCAGTGACCCTCGTCGTCGAGGATCCCGGCGCACCGCGCCGCAGCGGCCAGCCCCGAGACCCGTCCGAGCGCGCTGGACTGCTCACGGAGGCGATCCAGGACTGCGTGTGCACGAGCCTCCTGGCCGACGTGGGCCAGCGCCTCGACGAGATCGGGCGCGGACATCAGGAGCCAGGGCTCGCCGACGCCGCCGAGCATCGAGATGCGCTCGGCCGTCTCGAGCGGCGCGATTGCGTCCTGGGGCCGGCGGGAGCCGAGCGCGAGGAGACCGAGGGCTCCGAGCGCCTGGGCGGCAGCACTCCGCAGGCCGAACTCGACGTCGCTGGCGAGTGCGCGCTGGGCGAGCGCCTGGCACTGCTCCGTGCGGCCCCGGGCCGCCTCCATCCGAGCGAGCACCGCCGACGCCGATGCCGCCTCGCTCGGCTGCTTCGTCTCCTCGAACAGCGAGAGCGCCTCGGCAGCCGCGTGGACCGCCGTTTCCCACCGACCCGTTCGAAAGTCCAGCTCCGCCTGCGGCAAGAGCGACTGCGGCAGATAGAGCAGGAAGCCGGCCTCGCGTTGGATAGCTGTGGCGCGGTCGGTGACCTCGCGCGCCACGTCGTACTCCTCGAGCCAGATGAGCGGCCAGGCGATCCCCAGCGTATGAGCGTGACCATGGGGCGCGATCGCCGCGGCTGCCGCGGCGGCGAGCGCCGTGTCACGCGCATCGACGCTTCCGGCCACCGTGCGACTCATGCTCAAGGCGACGAGATGGACCAGCTCGTGCTCGGCGGGCGGGAGCGTCGCCAGAACATGCTCGACGTCGTCGACCGCCGCGCGACCCTCGAGGCGGTAGATCCGGACCTTCAGCGCCAGGAGCAGCATCGTCGTCGCGCGTCTCCTGTCGACCTCGACGAGACGCTCCGCGTGCTCCATCAGCGCGCGGTGTGCTCCGTCGAAGTCTCCCTCGCGCATACGGAGGTCCGACTCCACGAGAAGGAGATCGGCGTGCGTAATCGGGTCGGATGCGAGCTCTCTCGCGGCAGCCGCATGGCGAGCTGCGCCTGCGACGTCTCCGGCTCGGTGTGCGGCGCGAGCCGCGAGGGCGAGTCGCTTGCCGCGCGCCTCGTCGTCCGTGGAGAAGCGGGCCGCTGCGCCGAATGCGCGAACAGCGGAGCCGGGAGCGCCTCGCGCGAGCGCGCGAGCGGCGGCTGCGTCGAGCTCGGACGCGATGCTCTCGTCCGGCGGCTCTGTGGCCGCCGCGAGATGCCACGTGCGTCGATCGGCGTCCGACTCGACCTCGGCCAGAAGCGCGTGAGCAGTGCGCCGAGAATCCTCGCTCTCCCCCTGGTAGACGACGGAGCTGACAAGCGGGTGGCGGAACGCGATGTTGCCGTCATCGATGACGACGAGCCCGTCGAGCGCCGCAGGCTCCAGGTCGACGAGCCCGAGCCCGGTCGTCTCGAATGCGGACGCGAGCGGCGCTCCTGCCTCGGAGCCCGCGGCCACGGCGAGCAGCAGTGCTTGCCTCGTTCGCTCGGGAAGCCGGGCGACACGCGCACCAAACGTGCGCTCGATGCCGCCGTTCACGGGGATCGGCTCTCCGAGCTCGTCGATCCCCTGCAACTGTGCGTCGGAGAGCGCGGTTGGAAGCTCTACGAGCGCGAGCGGGTTGCCCGCCGACAGCTCGAGGAGCTTTCGCCTGACCGCCCGATCGAGCGGCACGCGAGCGGAGCCTCCGAGCAGCTCGCCGGCATCCCGCGCCCGGAGGCGTGAGAGCGCCAGCGAGGGCATGTCGCTCGCAAGGTCCGGGGTCTCGCCCTCGCGTCCGGCGCACAAGAGAGCGATATGAAGCGTGGACAGACGCCGGGCAACGAACGCGAGCGACGCCTGCGACGGTTCGTCGACCCACTGCAGGTCGTCGACCACCGCGAGTACTGGTTTGCGCAGCGCAAGAGCGGCGAGCACGCCAAGGGTCGCGACACCGACGGCGAGACCGTCGACCGCCCCTGCGGCCTTCTCGAGCCCCAGCGCGCCGCGTAGCGACCGCGCCTGTGGCCCGGGAAGCGAGTCGATCTCCCGCTCGGCCGGTCGCAACAACTCGGCGAGCGTCGAGAACGGCAGATCGGCGTCGGACTCCCGCCCGGACGCGCGCAGCGTGGTGACGTCAGTTCGGTCGGCCGTCAGGTCGTCGAGGAGAACCGTCTTGCCCATCCCGGGCTCGCCGGTGACGAGCAGCGCACCGCCACGGCCGCGGACGGCTCCATCGACCAGCGCCTGGAGCGCCGCCCGCTCCGCTCTCCGGCCGACCAGCATGCTCGCATCCTGATCGATGCGCGTGGTCGAGACCTAGGGAGTTCCCTGGCGACGCCGCGGGCTAGCGCGTGTGAGGGTTGCGACCGGCGACAGCTCGCAGCCGCAGAATCCCTCGGCCTGCCCATAGCCTCGCCGCGCTGACTCAGATCCGGTCGGGCACGACGCCGAGCGCCTCGAGCGTCTGTCGTGCGGCTTCCTGCTCGGCGGCCTTCTTCGTCGACCCCTTGCCGACGCCGAGCTGCTCGCCGGCGACGTGCGCTGCGCAGACGAACTGGCGGTCGTGCGGCGGACCTTCGACCTCGAGCACCGTGTAGTGGACGTGCCGGCCTGAACGCGCAAGCGCTTCCTGGAGCTCCGTCTTGTGGTCGACATGGGTCGAACGCGCGTACTCGATGCGCTCGCTGAACGCCTCTACGATCGCGGGCTCCATGGCCTCGAACCCGTGTTCGAGGTAGACGGCCGCCATCGCCGCCTCGAGCACCGCCGCCAGCACGTTTCGGCTGCGCGAGATGCGCTGCAGCTCGTCGGCGGGTGCGTCGCCGGCGAACTCGAGCAGGCGCTCCCCGAGCCCGAGCTCTTTCGCGACCGCCGCACAGCTCTGCCGTGAAACGACATGCGCGCGAACCTTCGCGAGTCGGCCTTCGGACGCAGCCGGGAAGCGATCGAAGACCGCGCGTGCGATCGCGAGCTCCAGGACGCTGTCGCCCAGGAACTCGAGCCGTTCGTAGGAGTCGGCGCGATCCTCCACCCACGACGTGTGGGTGAACACCTGCTCGAGACGTTCGGCAGGAAGCTCGGCGATCAGGCGGCCGAGCTGGTGCGTCCCGGCGCTCGTGTCAGGCTCAGGCCTGATGAGCGATCACGTAGTCGATCGCCTTGCCGACGGTCGTGAGCTCGCGGGCGTCCTCGTCCGGGATCTTCAGCCCGAACTGGTCCTCGAGGTCCATGACGACCTCCACCAGATCGAGTGAGTCCGCGCCGAGATCCTCCTCGAACGACGCCTCTTCCGTGATCTCGCTCTCGTCGATACCGAGCTTCTCGCTCAGCGCGCCTTTGACCTGCTCGAGGATGTCCTCACGCGAAGTCGCCATGCCTTCGATCTCACCTCTCTACCGTCGGGGTCACAGAGCGCGCCGACTCTAACACGCCAGGTGCCATGCGCTCTTGCAAGCGCTCGACGACCCGGTGCTCCACTCCGCGGGCAGCGTGACGGATGGCGTTTGCGATCGCGACGCGCGAGCTCGAGCCATGGGCGATCACGACGAGCCCGTTCAAGCCGAGGAGGTAGCCGCCGCCGTACGTCTCCGGGTCGAGACGCGCGCGCAGTTCTTGCGCGGCCGGTCGGATGAGGGCGCCGCCGAGCTTGCCGCGCGTGGATGCCTCGAGCTCCGCTCGCAACACGTCGAGCAGGCTCTTCACCGTGCCTTCCAACGTCTTCAGCGCGACGTTCCCCGTGAACCCGTCGGCGACGATGACATCCGCCTCGCCTTCGAGCAGCGTTCGACCCTCGGTGTTCCCGCCGAATCGAAGCCCGGCGGCCGAGCGCAGGAGCCCGTGCGCTTCGAGCGTTAGTTGGTTGCCCTTCTCGGGCTCCTCGCCGATCGAGAGCAGCCTCACGTCGGGATCCGGCACACCGAGGATCTCCTCTGCGAACACCGCGCCCATGTGCGCGAACTGCACGAGGTGCTCTGGCCGGGCATCGGCGTTCGCACCGGCGTCGATGAGGACGCTGCGCCCGGGCTTCGTCGGAATGACGACCGCGATTCCGGGGCGGTGGACGCCGGGGATGCGGCGAATGTGAAGAAGCGACGCCGCCAGCATGGCGCCCGTGTTCCCGGCGGAAATCACCGCATCCGCTTCTCCGTCGGCCACGGCACGTACCGCGCGCACGAGCGAGGAGTCGACCTTCGACCGCACCGCCTCGACTGCGTGGTCGTCCATGTCGATCGACTCGGTGGTCTCGACGAGCCGAACGCCATGGGCATCGACCGTCGCGGGTCCGAAGAGAATCGGTTCGATCTCAACCGACGCAGCGTCGACTGCGCCCAGGACGATCTCCTCGGGAGCGCGGTCGCCTCCCAGCACATCGACCGCGACCCTGATCATGGGCGGAGACTCTACGACGCGTCGAGGCGGAGCGGCTCGATGTCCCGACCCTTGTACGTCTTGCAGTTCGGGCAGACGCGGTGCGGCCGCTTGGGCTGCTTGCAGGTCGGGCAGACCTGGACGCGCGGAACCGAGATTGCGTGCTGCGCGCGGCGCTTGTCGCGCCTCGACCTGGATGTCTTTCGCTTCGGGACGGCCATGAGCGGTTGCGGAGTATAGCGGGCGCCGCTTGCGCCCTCACACGACGTCGCCGGACGGTAGAACCACCTCACAACTCGACAAGGGAGGGTCTCTTGCGCGATATAGGACATGCTGAGAGCCGCCGCCGCAGACGGCTCGCGATCGGAGTGGCGAGCGTCGTGGTCGCGGTCGTCGCGACCGCAATTGCCGGTTCTGCTACCGCGGCACTGACCGCACCGCCGAAACCCGAGGGCGAGCCAGTGGTGAGCGGAACAGCACGCGTCGGCGAGGTGCTCCGGACGACGCGCGGCTCATGGGTGAGCACGACCTCGATCACGTACGCGTACCGGTGGTACCGCTGCCAAGGTCGTGGCGCCGGCGATGCCTCGGACTGTCAGCGCATCGGCAACGCACCGAACGACACCTACAAGCTGCGCGACGGAGACGCTGGATTCTCGATCCGTTCGCAGATCGTCGCGACCAACGCCGACGGCTCGACGAAGTCGACGTCGAATCCCGTCGGCCCAGTCCAGTCGGCCCGTCCCTCGAATGTCACGCCTCCAGCGATCACCGGAGCTGCCGTCAAGGGAAGCCGACTCACCGCGAGCCGCGGCCAGTGGGTCGGCAACACTCCGATCACCTATGCGTTCAGGTGGCTTCGGTGCAACTCGAGCGCCGACGACTGCAACGAGATCGACGGAGCGACGGACAACACGTACGTGCTTCTGCAGGCGGACGTCGGCCGGAAGATCCGCGTGCGCGTCACGGCGCGGAACGACGCGGGCTCGAAGTCCGCGCTCTCCGACCCGACAGCTGCCGTCCAGTCGGACGTTCCTCCGACCGGTGGGATCCCGGTCACCACCCTGCAGTCAGGCGGTGACCAGCTCGTCATCACGCAGGTCCTGTTCGCGCCCAGCCCGGTGACGAGCCGTACGGCTCCGATCACCGTGCGCGTGAAGATCACGGCGCGGCAGGGGCGTCCGGTGAGCGGTG
Organism: uncultured Gaiellaceae bacterium; assembly: GCA_963833725.1. Classification (GTDB taxonomy): domain Bacteria; phylum Actinomycetota; class Thermoleophilia; order Gaiellales; family Gaiellaceae; genus GMQP-bins7. The sequence continues at coordinate 171,096 of CAWHYV010000010.1, read as the reverse complement.
CGCTCGTATTCGTTCGCGCCACACCGCGCGTCGTGGAGGGCCAGACCGCAGCTACACAACCCGACGGCTGGGTGACCCTCACCGTCGTCCCGAACGACCAGTTCCCGCAACCACGGTCTGGATTCAACGTTCAGTTCTTCGTGCGTGCATATCGCTCGGGCGACACGACCCCCAATCTGGACAGCTCGATCCTCGTTCAGGTTCCCCTGGCTGGCTGACCACCTGCGGGGAGGGGCGGCACGACCGCCCCTCCCCGCTAGGCGATCCGGATCTCCCGCGTCGGCGCGACACATTCGAGGAAGCGCCGGTCGTGCGAGACGACGACGAGCGTCCCGTCATAACTCTGGAGCGCACGCTCGAGCTGCTCGACGGCCTCGACGTCGAGGTGGTTCGTCGGCTCGTCGAGGATCAGCACGTTGACGCCGCGTGCCTGGAGCTCCGCGAGATGGCTGCGCGTGCGCTCTCCCGGTGAGAGCGACGATCCCCGACGCCCGATGTGATCGGGACCGAGCCCGAACTTCGCGAGAAGCGTTCGCGCGGCGACCGTCGTGAGCCCGGTTCGCGCCATGAGCTCGTCGACGAGGACCGTCGTCGCCCGCGTACGAGCTCCGATCCTGCGCGATCGTCCCGATGACCGTACGCCGGCCGACGCGTCGCATCCCATCGGTCAGCGGTACATCGCCGAGCAACATCCCGAGGAGCGTCGACTTCCCCGCCCCGTTCGGCCCTGCGACGGACAGCCGCTCCGCAGGCGTAAGGTCGAGGTCGATCGGGCCGAGGCGAAACGTCCCGCGCTGCGCCACTGCGCCCGAGAGCGCGAGCACGAGCTCCGACGGCCGCGGGCCTGCGTCGAGCGTGAGCTGGAGCTCCCACGGCTGGAACGGCTTCGCGGGAAGCTCGTTCCGCTCGAGCAGCCGCTCCGCCTGTCGGACTTTCGTCTCGAGCGCATGGGTCGCCCGCCGATCCTGTCCACCGGTCTTGTCTCCGAGCGAGGCGCCTTTCGATCGCGCCTCCGATCGTCGAGTGCTCAGCAGCTCGGTGAGCTGCTTGCGGCGCAGCCGCGCCTGTTCGAACTCGGCCAGAGCTGCCGCCCGCTCGGTGTCGCGCGCTTTCGCGTAGTCGCTCCAGCCGCCTGCCCATTCCCGCACGCGATGGGTGTCCGGCTCGATGGAGGCGATCCGATCCACGGTGCGATCCAGCAGCTCGCGGTCGTGCGAGACGACGACGAGAGCGCCGCGGTACGAGCCGAGGAACCTCTCCAGCCGCGCGAGCCCGTCGAAGTCGAGGTCGTTGGTCGGCTCGTCGAGCAGGAGGAGATCGAAGCGGGAGAGAAGGATCGCCGCGAGAGCGACGCGTGCCGCCTCTCCACCCGACAGCCCGGACGGCGCGCGGTCGAGGTCGACGCCGAGCCCGAGCTCCGCGCACGTCGCCCGTGCGCGCGCCTCGAAGTCTCCCGCGCCGAGAGCGACGACGCGGTCGAGGGCGGCCGAGTAGCGCTCAGCCGCAGACGCGCGCTCGGCCAACGCACGCGCAGACTCCTCGAGCTCGCGCTCCGCATCGGCGATCCCGACGCGCCGGGTGAGCAGCTCGAGGACGGAAGCGCCGTCCTCGAGCGCTCGCTCCTGCTCGAGATAGCCGATCGTCAGCCGCTCCGGCGCACGAGTGATCGTTCCGACGTCCGGCTGCTCGCGCCCCGCGACGATCCGCAGGAGCGTGGTCTTGCCCACGCCGTTGGGTCCGACGACGCCGATGCGGGCCTTAGGGCCGATGGTGAGCGTGACCTGATCGAGAATGACGTGGGCGCCGTAGTGCTTGCCGACGCCGGCGAGTTGAACTCGCATCGACGGACCTCCGAGACGCGACGACGCGCGCCCGCCAGGGCGCACGCAGGAACGGAATTGAGGTCTCTTAGTCCGTCATCGAGAGGCGCCGTCGCGCCGCCCGGGATCCTAGACGACACGGTAAGCACGATGTAAGGCCCTGTAAGCGGTCCGCAAGAGTTCGCGGCGCGCGGCCCTCCGAGCCGTCATAACCCGTGGCGACCAAGGAGGGGTTCATGACTCTGATGAGACGTTCCGAACGCTGGGCCATCCTGTTGGTGGCGGTACTGGCCGTTCTCGCCGTATGTGCGCTCGTCCTGCCGTCGGGGGAGGGCGTGGCTGCTCCGGCCGCGCCGCCGTCCAACACGGCGGAGCCCATGGTCAGCGGCGCTGCCGAGCAAGGACGCACGCTGTCGTCGTCCACCGGATCCTGGACGGGCGCGGGAATCTCGTACGCGTATCAGTGGGTTCGATGCGGCGCCGACGGCGGAAAGCCCGACGGAGGAGACTGCTCGATCGTCTCCGGCGCGACGACTCGCAACTACCGCCTCGGAAGCGGCGACGTCGGCTTCCGCATGCGTGCCCGCGTGACGGCGACGAACGCCGACGGCTCTCGTACGGCGACCTCGAACCCGACGAGCACGGTCGTGGGACCGCCCGTGAACACGGCGCTGCCGTTCCCGCGGGGCGCGATGGTCGTGGGACAGGTCGTGACCGCGGAACCGGGCACGTGGACCGGGAGGTCTCCGATCTCCTTCTCGTACCGCTGGCTGCGGTGCAACTCTGCAGGCGGTGAGTGCCAGTCGATCTCGGGAGGAGGGTCCCGGAGCTACCGCGTGACCTCGAGCGACGTCGGTCGAAAGCTCCGCTTCAACGTCACGGCCCGCAACTCACTGGGCTCCACCACCGCCATCTCAACGGAATCCGCCGTCGTGAGCGAGCCGCTGCCGTCCGGCGCGATCCGTCTCCCGAGCGGCGAGATCTCCATTCCCGCGGCAAGCGTGCCGTCCAACCAGCGTCTGATCGTCTCGCAGGTGCTGTTCTCGCCGAATCCCATTCGAAGCCGAAACGACGTGATCACGGTGCGTGTCCGGACGAAGGACACGCGTGGATTCGTCGTGCGCGATGCGCTCGTGTTCGTGCGCTCGACGCCACGCGTCACGACCGGTGGAGATCGCCAGGTGACGACGACCGACGGCTGGGTGACCTACCAGCTCGCACCGAACGACAACTTCCCGCAGCCGCGCAGCGGGTTCAACGTCCAGTTCTTCGTGAAGGCGTATCGGTCGGGCGATCCGGGACTTGCGGGAATCGCGGCCTATCGACTCGTGCAGGTGCGTCTCGCCGACTGATCAGAGCGTGTCTTGGAGGCCTTCCAGCGCCGCCCAGCGCGGATCCGGTTCGCGCTCGGAGTGCTCGTGCGGCTCGACGTTCAGGTCCTTTCCGCAGACGGGACAGAGGCCGGCGCAGTCCTCGCGGCAGAGGATCTGCTCGGGGAGCTCGAGCGCAACCGCATCGCGCGCCCACGCGCCGAGCTGGAGATGGTCGTTGGCGACGTAGTCGGAGTTCAGCTCGTCCGACGGAGGCGCGTCGAAGTCGTGGAACTCGCGCGCGCGCACCTTGCGCGAGACCTCCGCGAATCCGAGGCATCGCATGCAGACCCCGCTCAGGTGTGCTTCGAGCCGCATGTCGAACACGGTCGCGCCGGAGGCCTGAGCGATCTCGAGCTCGACCGGAATCGACGCAGGCACGGCCTCGTAGCGCTGGCCCCCCAGCACGAATGGCTCCAGCTCGAGGTCGATCGTCTCCTGGCGAACCTCGCCCGGACGCAGCCGCAGTGTTCTGAGATCCACGGAAGTCACGAGCTGAGCGTAGCGCCCGCACGACCGGGCTCGAAGACGATTAGCGCTCCTGCTCGCCTGCTACCTTACGATCATGGAAGCTGATCGCTGGCTCGGACTCGATCTCCGCCATCTGGTCGCTCTCAAGGCGATCGCCGACGAGGGGTCGTTCGGGAAAGCGGCCGAGAAGCTCGGCTACACGCAGTCGGCCATCTCCCAGCAGATCGCGACGCTCGAACGGATCGTCGGGCTACGTCTGATCGAGCGTCCAGGCGGTCCTCGCCCCATCTCGCTGACGGAGGCGGGTCAGATCCTGCTCCGGCACGCCGAAGCGATTCAGGCGCGGCTGCTGGCCGCAAAGGCCGACATGAGCGCGCTCGAGGCCGGCGACGCCGGACGCCTGCGCGTCGGGACGTTCCAGAGCGTCGGCGCCCGGATCGTCCCTGCACTCCTGCGTCGCTTCTCGGAGAGCCATCCCGGCGTCGAGGTCGTGCTTCGCGAGTCGCAGGACGAGAGCGAGCTCCTCGAGATGATCGAGCGCGGCGAGCTCGATCTCACCTTCTGGACGCTTCCGGTTCCGAGCGGACCGTACGAGACGGTCGAGCTCCTGACCGACCCCTATGTCCTCGTCGTGCCCGCAGGATCGCCCATGTCGGCGCTCAAGCGCACGCCGACGCTCAAGGAGATCGCGCTCCAGCCGCTCATCGGGTTCAACCGCTGTAGCGCGATGGATCAGGTCGAGTCACATCTGGGTGCGTCGGGGCGCGCGCCGAACTTCGTCTTTCGCTCCGACAACAACGGCACCGTGCAGGGACTCGTCGGCGCCGGCGTCGGCCTGAGCGTGGCACCCCGGCTCACCGTGGACGAGGACGACCCGAGCATCGACGTCATCGAGCTCCAAGGTCGCATCCCGCCGCGCGTGATCGGGCTCGTCTGGCACAAGGATCGGCGCAGGAGCCCATCGGGCGAGGCATTCGTCGCCTCGGCGATCGCCGTCTGCAGCGGGCTTGCTGCCGAGCCGGCCGCCGCCTGACACACGTCGAGTCGCAGATACGACGCGCCCGCCGAGCGCCAGCCTTCAGGGATCTTCGGGACCGGGTGGTCCGCGCGAGCGGATGCTCGGCGTGCGGGCTAGCTGAAGCGCTCGAACTCTTGCGGCTCGTCGAGCGGCTCGGGGCCGATGCCGGCCACGACCGTCTCCTGGGAGCGCTCGTGGAGCCGCTCACGTCCGCGCTTCACCGCGGTGAGGAACTTGTCGAGGTTGACCTCGAGGGTCGAGAGGATCGAGTCGGCCCAGTCCTCCATCTCGAGCCGGGTCTGACGTGCCTGCCGCTTCGCCTCGTCGACGATGTCGTCGGCCTGATTCTCGGCGAGCTTGACGATCTCCGTCTGCGAGGCCTCGCGCGTCGCCTGCTCACGCGCGTCCTGGATGATCCGGTCGCATTCACGCTTCGCTTCCGCGAGCATCTCCTGACGCTCCTTGACGATCCACCGGGCCTGCTTGATCTCCTCCGGGATGGTCGCCCGCATCTGGTCGAGGATCTCGTAGATCTCCTCGCGGTCGAGGCGAACCTGGTCCGTGAGCGGGACGGCCTTCGCGTTGTGCACGAGGTCGTCGAGCCTGTCGATGAGCACGAGTACGTCCATGGGCCGAGAAGTCTAAACGTCTATTCGGAGGGCGAGACGGGGGCGCCAGGACGTCCGTCCGGATAGATCTCCACGAACCGGCGCGCGACAGCGGGCGGTACGAGCTCGTCGACCTTGCCGCCGAAGGACGCGATCTCCTTCACGCCGCTCGACGACACGAAGCTGAAGAGCGGGCTCGACATGACGTAGAGCGTCTCGATCTCCGGCGCGAGCTGTCGGTTCAGGTGGTTCATCTGGAACTCCCACTCGAAGTCGGAGATGACGCGCAGGCCCTTCACCATCGTCTTCGCGTCGTGCTTTCGCGCGAAGTCGACCACGAGCTCGGAGAACACGTCGACGATCACGTTGCCGCAGCTCGAGAGAGCGTCCTCGAGGAACGAGACCCGTTCCTCGACGGTGAAGAGCGTCTGCTTGTGCGTCGGATCGCGGACGACGCCGACGACGACCCGGTCGAAGATCGCTGCCGTGCGGCGAATCACGTCGATGTGCCCGTTCGTGACGGGGTCGTACGAGCCGGGACAGATGGCTGTTATCACCGCGAGAACACCGTGATCCGCGCGGAACCGTACCGCCGCGTCGTGACGAGGGCGAGCGGAAGCTCGGGCTCGATGCGATCGGACGTCTCCACGACGACGAGCGCAGCGTCGGCGAGAACGGCCGGGACGAGCTCGCTGAGGAGCCGCGCGTGCTTCTCCCACTCCTCGTACGGCGGATCGACGAGGACGAGGTCGTACCGTCGGCCACGCGCGCTGTCGTCGCGAAGCGCCGCAGCTGACTTCGCGGTTCGCGACCACTGCTCCTGTGAGTCGTAGCTTCTCGAGGTTCGCCTGGATCACGCGCACGGCCTCGCGATCGCGCTCGACGAAGACACAGCTCGCTGCGCCACGCGAGAGCGCCTCGAGCCCCATCGCCCCCGATCCGGCGAACAGATCGAGCACGGCGGCGCCCTCCACCGGTCCGATCAGGGAGAACGCGGCCTCGCGCACGCGATCTCCGGTCGGGCGGGTCGTCGCACCTTTGGGCGCCGCGATGCGATGGCCCTTCCGCGTGCCGGCAACGATCCTCACGACTCGCCGAGGTGCTCGGCCTCGCCGAGCAGCCGGTCGACGTCGTCGGCGAGGAGACCCTCGTCCGGAAGCGCCCGGGCCGCGTCGCGTGCGCGCTCGAGGAGGTCCTGGTCGCGACGGAGCCGCACGAAGCGGAGATCGGAGTAGCCGGACTGGCGCGCGCCGAGGAGCTGACCCTCGCCGCGAATCTCGAGGTCGCGCTCGGCGAGCTCGAAGCCGTCGGTCGTCTCGACCATCGCCTCGAGCCGCTCCGTCGCAGCCTCGGAGAGCTCCTCGCGCGCGCGCGAGACGAGCAGGCAGTACGACTGCTCGGCGCCTCGCCCGACGCGCCCGCGCAGCTGATGGAGCTGTGCAAGGCCGAAGCGATCGGCCTCCTGGACGATCATGATCGTCGCATTCGGGACGTCGACGCCGACCTCGATCACCGTGGTCGCGACGAGGACGTCCAGCTCGCGGGCCTTGAACTGCGCCATGACGCTACGCCGGTCGGCCGGACGCAAGCGACCGTGCAGGCAGCCGACCCGGTACCCGCGAAGCTCGGCCGCGCGAAGCCGCTCGGCCTCGTCCTCTGCGGCGCGCGCGACCCGCGTCTCCGACGCCTCGATCAGCGGGCACACGACATACGCCTGCCGCCCGTCGTCGAGATGGCGACAGAGGCGCGAGTAGGCCTCGGAGCTGCGCTCGTCGCTCACCCACGCGGTGATGATCGGCTTGCGGTCGGCCGGCGGCAACGCGAGCTCGCTGACCTCGAGATCGCCGTAGACGGTCAGCGCGAGCGTGCGCGGGATCGGCGTGGCGGTCAGGTGGAGAACGTGCGGGCTCCGACCCTCGACGAGTGCCGTGCGCTGCGCCACGCCGAAGCGGTGCTGCTCGTCGACGACCGCGACGGCGAGGTCCGAGAAGTCGACCTCCTTCTCGATGAGTGCATGCGTCCCGACGACGACCTGGGCGTCTCCCGACGCGATCAGCTGCCGCGCGGCAGTGTGCTCCTTCGCGCGCAGCGAGCTCGTCAGGAGCGTCACCCGTATGCCGAGCTGTGCGCACAGCTCGTCGATGGTGAGGAAGTGCTGCTCGGCGAGCGTCTCCGTCGGTGCCATGAGCGCACCCTGGCGTCCGACCTCGACGGCGCGGAGAAGGGCGTGCAGCGCGACGACCGTCTTGCCCGATCCGACGTCGCCCTGCAGGAGCCGTTGCATCGGAACCGCGCGATCGAGGTCGCGCGTCGATTTCGGCCATCGCGCGCTCCTGATCAGGAGTGAGCGTGAAAGGAAGGGAGTCTCGGTAGCGCGCGATGAGCTCCCCGGGCTCGCCGAGAGGCTGCGCCGACGCGCTCTCGCGCACGGCGGCCGTCCGCAGCAGCGCGAGCCGGAGGACGAGGAGCTCGTCGAACGCGAGCCGCACGCGTCCGACCTCCGCCTCCGGAAGCGAGCGAGGACGATGGATCGCCCAGAGCGCATCCGGCCGCATCGGCAGGCGCTCCGAGGCGAGCAGCGACGGCGGGCAAGTCCTCTCCGACATCGCCGACGCGCTCGAGTGCCTGCGCGTGCAGGTCGCGGAGCTTCTTCTGCGTCACGTCTTCGGAGGCGGGGTAGACGGGAGCGAAGTCGCCTGTCTCGGCCTCGCCGTCGAGGTCGTACGAGGAGACCGCGAAACCGTGCCTGTTCGCGCGGCCGCGGACGCGAATGCGCGTGCCGGCGACGAGCTTCGCCTCGAGCCACGGTTGGTTGAACCAGGTCGCCTTGATCTCCCCGGTCTCGTCGGCGATACGTGCAGTGAGGATCGCCAGGCGACCGCGACGGCGACTCGTCGCCGAGCGGACGACGCCCTCGATGACCGCCTCCTCGTCGCCGAACAGGTCACAGATCCGCCTCGTCGGCACTGGCTCCTCGTACCGGCGCGGCCGCTGCCGCAGAAGATCTCCCACCGTCGTCAGACCGAGGCGCGCGAGACGGCGTGCGATCGTCGGGCCTACGCCGTCGAGCGTCTCGACCGAGGCGTCGAGCGCCTCGGGCCTCGGCGCGGAGCGCGGGCGCGGCCAGACGTCAGGTGCGTCGAGTCCGGCGAAGCCGGCCGGCAGCGCCGCGCGAGCGATCGTCCTATTCACAGCGGAGGGTCACTATAGGTCTGACACTTTCCGGCGCTCTGGAAGAGATGCGACGCGGCCGCGAAAGCGGACGCCTTCAGGGATCCTCGCGATCGGGGATCCGCCGCGGATTCCCGATCTGCGCGACTAACCGTCGATCGCAAGCGTGTAGAGCCAGCCGGGCTGCCAACGGAACGAGCCCTCGACGAGCTCGCCGAGGGGCGTTCCCTCGAGAAGGTGGTCGAACGCCCACTTCGTGGCAGAGTGCCCGATCACGACGATGCGCCTGTCCGGGTACCGCGGCGGCAGATCCTGGAGGAAGCTCCGTACCCGCGCGACGACGTCCGTATAGCTCTCGCCCCCGGAGTACGGGTCGAGGACGTGCTTCGTCCGTTCCACCTCGAGCCGGGCGACGGCCGTTCCGTTGAGCATCCCGTAGTTGCACTCGCGCAGACGCCAGTCGTGGAAGATCGGCAGCCCGTGTCCGCCGAAGGCGATCTGGGCCGTGTCGACGGCTCGGCCGAGATCCGAGCAGAACACCGCCACGACGTCCTCCTCGCCGTCGACGCAGCGATCTCCGAGCTCCTTCGCCTGCCTGCGCCCGAGGGGCGAGAGCTGGCCGTCGAGCCAGCCCGACGCAACCCAACGCTCGTTGTCCGTCGTCGTCGAGTGCGTCTCGAAGAGGATCTCGATCTTGGACGCGCGCCTGCGCCGAGCCATATCTCAGTCCGTGTCTTGGAACCAGAAGAACCCGACGGCGCCCGGCCCCGCGTGCGTGCCGACGACCGCGCCCAGCGTCGAGGTGAACTCGATCTCCGCCTTGGGCCGCACACGCCACGCAAGCTCGGACAGCGTCCCGACCCAGTCCTCGGCATCTGCGTGCGCAATCGCGACGCGAAGGCCAGGCTCGTCCGTCGTCGCCTCGACGAAACGCCGCTCGATCTCGGCGAGCGCCTTCTGCTTCCCGCGCACGCGCGCAACGGCGATCACGGCACCGTCCTCGACGCCGAGCACCGGGCGGAGATTGAGCAGCGATCCGGCGATCGCCTGCGCCTTGCCGATCCGACCGCCGCGCTGGAGGTACTCGAGCGTGTCGACCGTGAAGAGCACGTCGGAGTGCGCGTAGAAGCGCGCGACCAGCGCCGAGATCTCCTCGTCCGTCGTCCCGCGCGCGAGCCTGCGCTGGACTCCGTGAGCGAGCAGCGCGATCGCCAGCGAGGCGGTCATCGTGTCGACGACGCGCACCTTGTCGCCGCCGAGCTCCTGCGCTGCGAGCTCCGCGCTCTGGAACGTGCCCGAGACCTTCGCCGAGACGTGCAGCGAGTAGATCCGCTCGTACCCCGAGAGCTCCTCGTACGCCGTGACGAAGTCCTGCGGCGTCGGCTGTGCCGTGGTCGGCGTGACGGGCGACGTGCGCAGCTTCTCGTAGAACTCCGTCGGCCCGAGCTCGAGGTAGTCGCGGTACGACTCGTCGCCGAAGCGGACGTACAGCGGCACGAACCGCATGTTCGGGAAGCGCGCCGGTGCGTCGGGATAGTCGGACGTCGAGTCGAGGACGATCGCGGTGTTCTCGCTGGTCAGGTTCACCTGCCTCACCTCCCGGCCGCTGCACGGATCGCACGAACGAGCGCGCCGATCCCCTCGTCCTTGCGCACGAGCGCAGCGCCTGCGCTCGACGCGGCATCGTACTCGTCGGAGCCTGCGGAGGCACTCAGGAAGACCACGGGCGCATCAGGGACGGCGTCGCGGATCTCGGCCGCGACCGCCGCGCCGTCCACGTCCGGAAGCCGATAGTCGAGGACGACGACGTCCGGTCCGTGCTCACGATATGCCCGCACGGCCGACGCGCCGTCGGGCACTGCCGCAACGACGTCCAGCCCTTCCTGCAGTCCGAGGAGGAACACGACCGAGTCGCGGTAGACGTCGGAGTCCTCGACGAGCAGCACGCGGATCGGCGCGGACGGATCGCTCACTGAGCGACGAGGAGGAGCGGGTAGTGCGGCTGTCCGCCCTCGTGGATCTCCACCTCGAGGTCCGGATGGCGCGCCTCGAGCGCGGCGACGAGCCCGTCGAGCACCGGCGCGTGCTCGCCCGTCAGCACCGTGAGGAAGCTCTGCCCGCCCGCGAGCACGCGATCGACGACCTCGTGGACGACGACGTCGAAGTCCGGGCCCGAGGCGACCGCCGTGTCGTCGGCGAACCCCAGATACGCACCCTCGCGGATCTCCACGCCGTCGAGCGTCGCGTCCCGCGAGGCGATCGTGACCTCACCCGTCGCGGCCGACGCGAGCTCCTCGAGCAGCGCGCGCTCGTTGTCGTCGAGAGGCACGGTCCCGAGAAAGCGACCCATCGCGGCAAAGCCCGCCTGCACCGACTTGGACGGGATGATGCGCACGTTCTTCTCACTCATGGTCGCCGCCTGCTCGGCGGTGAGGATCACGTTCGAGTTGTTCGGAAGCACGAGCACGTCGTTCGTCGGCACCGCCTCGATCGCGTCGAGGATGTCCTTCGCCGAAGGGTTCATCGACTGGCCGCCCTCGATGACTCGGGTCGCGCCCAGGCTCTCGAAGAGCCGCCGGTTTCCGCGGCCGGGGCACACGGCGACGAGGCCGGTCTCGAGCGTCGCGAGCGCGGTCGGCGCCGTTCCCTCGAGGAGGCGCTCCTCGCGCTGCGCCGTCTGATGGTGCATGTTCGCGATCTCGATGCCTTCGACCACGCCGACCGCCGTCCCGAGGTTGAGCGCGTGCCCGGGATCGTCCGTGTGGACGTGCACCTTGAGCGCGGTCGCGTCTCCGACCACGAGCAGCGAGTCGCCGATCCTCTCGAGCTCGGACTCGAGCGCGTCCTTGTCGAGGCCCTCGCCCTCGACGACGAATACGGTGCAGTAGCGGTACTCGGAGAGCTCGAGGTGGATCGCGTCGAGCCCGAGCGACTCCGACTCGACCGGCGCGTCCGGGAGCTCCTCGCCGGTCGCGCCGTAGACCATGCCGCGCGCGATCTCGACGAGCCCCGCGCCACCCGCGTCGACGACGCCGGCGTTGCGCAGGACGTCGAGCATTTCCGGCGTCCGGGCGACCGCGTCTTCACCCGCCGCGAGAACGGACCGGAGGAGATCGTTCGGCGGGACGCGCCGGAGCTCCTTTCGCTCGCTCCCCTCCGCCATCTCGCGGATGACGGTCAGCATCGTCCCCTCCACGGGGCGCTTCACCGCACGGTAGGCCGCATCGCTCGCCCCGCGGAACGCGCGGCTGAGCAGGGCGGAGCTGACACCCTCGTGCGTCCCGAGCACCTCGACGAAGCCACGGACGATCTGCGAGAAGATGACGCCCGAGTTCCCACGGGCGCCCATGAGCGCGGCGCGCGTGACGTCCTTCGCCACCGCCTCGCTGTCGGCCGCAGTCGACGCATCGAGCGCTTCGACGATCGACCGCACCGTGAGGACGAGGTTCGTCCCCGTGTCGCCGTCGGGCACCGGGTAGACGTTCAGGTCGTCGATGCGACGGCGGTGCGCCTCGAGATTCTGGAGCGCGCTCCGCGCGAGATGCCGTACGACGTCGAGCTCCATCAGCGCGACCGTACGCCTTCGATGTGCACCTCGAGCGACGCGATGGGCAGCCCGACCATGCGTTCGAGCTCGTACTGGACGCGGGAACGAACGGCCTCCGCGACCTCCGCGAGCTTCAGCCCGTGCTCGACGACGACACGAAGCTCGACGACGAGCCCGTCGGCACCGAGGTCGACGTCGACGCCCTTCTTGATTCCCCACGGGACGAGCCGCGAGAAGCGCCCGCGGCCGGCGAGGGCGACGACGCCGTAGCTCTCTGCGGCGGCGGCACCGACGATCTGCGTGATCGCGCCCGGAGACACTGCGATGCGCCCGCGCTCGGTCGTGGCGATCACGAAGGGCTCGTGCTCCACGGGTCGAGCCTACTACCCCGCGCGAGCGGGGTTAGACGGCCTTCTGAACCTTGCCGGCCTTGAGGCAGCGCGTGCAGACGTACGCGCGGGTCGCGTGACCGTCGAGCATCACGCGCACGCGCTGCAGGTTGGGGTTGAAGCGGCGCTTCGTGGCGACCATGGAGTGGCTTCGACTGTTGCCGAAACCGGGCTTCTTCCCACAGATGGCGCAGACCTTCGACATGAGCGGCTGGGCACTATAGCGACTGCGCAGCGGCACGAAGTTCCTCACGGAACTCCATGCCGCGCGAAGATCCCTGACGGTGCGCGCTGTCGCGAGCGCATCGCTCCGACAACTCGGCGACGCCGTTATCTCGAGGCTGCGGCCCGGAGATGTGCGAAGAGATCGGCCATCTCGAGCGCGCTGCGGACCGCCTCGGCGCCCTTGCCGAACCGCGGCTCCGCCTGCTCCACGCGATCGAGCGTCAGGACGCCGAACGAGACCGGGACTCCTGTCTCGAGAGCCGCGAGCTGGAGACCGCTCGCCGCCTCGCTCGAGACGTAGTCGAAGTGCGGCGTGTCCCCACGGATGACGCAGCCGAGCGCCACGATGCACGCGAAACGACGTGTCTTCGCGAGCGCCGTGGCCGCGAGCGGGAGCTCGAACGCGCCGGGGACGACCATGATGGTGATCGCCTCCTGGCGGACGCCGGCGGCGGCGAGCTCGGCGAGCGCCCCGTCGAGAAGCTCCGTCGTGACGCTCCCGTTGAAACGCGACACCACGACGCCGACAGCGCGTCTGCCACCCTCGGCGACGCCCTCGAGCACGGCGTAGCCGTCGGGGATGTGGAGGTCCCCCGCGGCATGCTCGTGCGAGAGCTCGACCTGCATGGGCGTCTCGTCGATCTCGGCATCGCCGATCTCCACCGGCTCGTCGTCGATCTCGCTCGGCTCGGTCTCGGTCTCGATCTCGGTCGCGCTCGCCTCGACCGGCTCCTCCGACAACGTGGTGACCGCAGCTGCCGTACCCCATGCCGGTGTGCCGTCCTCGTCCGCGACGTCGGGATCGCCGTCCTCGATCACGAGAGCGTCCCGCTTCTCGTGGTCCTCTTGCTCCTCCTGCTCCTCGTGTCGCTCGTGCGCGTCCGCGGAAGCCCCCTCGCTCGCCCAGTCGTGGAGAACGTTCTCGCTCGTGGAGTCGATGTCGCGGCTGCTCACTCGATGTCCTCCGGCGGCGCGCTCTCGAGGCGCGCGCCCTGGTGGTGGAGCTTCGTGATCGTGTGGCCCAGCTTCTCACGTTTCGCCGTGAGGTAGCGCTCGTTCTCGGCGGTGGGCTCGACCTCGAGCGGCACCTGCTCGACGACGGTGAGCCCGTACCCGTCGAGGCCGGTGAGCTTGCGCGGGTTGTTCGTGAGGATGCGAATCGTCGTCAGCCCGAGGTCGGCGAGGATCTGGTTGCCGATCCCCCACTCCCGGGCGTCGGGCGGGAACCCGAGCGCGAGGTTCGCCTCGACCGTGTCGAGACCGTTCGCCTGGAGCTCGTACGCGCGAAGCTTGTTGAGGAGCCCGATCCCGCGCCCCTCTTGCCCCATGTAGAGGACGACACCGCGGCCTTCCTCGTCGATGCGTGCAAGCGCGACCTCGAGCTGCTCGCCGCAGTCGCACAGCTGCGAGTGGAACACGTCTCCCGTCAGGCACTCCGAGTGCACGCGCACGAGGACGTTCTCCGCGCCCTCGATGTCGCCCTTGACGAGGGCGACGTGTTGCTTGTCGGTGAGGATCTCGCGATAGGCGACCGCTCGGAACTCGCCGAAATCGGTCGGCAGCCGGACGGAGACGGCGCGCTCGACGAGCTTCTCCCGGCGGCGTCGGTACTCGATGAGATCGGCGACGGTGACCATCCTCAGCTCGTGGCGCTCGCAGAAGGCCGTGAGATCCGGCACGCGAGCCATCGTTCCGTCGTCGTTCATGATCTCGCACACGACCCCCGCCGGGATGACGCCCGCGAGACGCGCGAGATCGACGGCAGCTTCCGTCTGACCCGCGCGCTGGAGCACGCCGCCCGGCTTGGCTCGAAGCGGGAAGACATGCCCGGGCTGCACGAGGTCGTGCGCGACCGAGCCAGGGTCGATCGCCACCTGAATCGTGAGCGCTCTGTCGTGCGCGGAGATGCCGGTGGACACGCCCTCGCGCGCCTCGATCGACACGGTGAACGCCGTGCCGAGAGGCGTCTCGTTGTGGTCCGTCATCGGACGGAGCTCGAGCTCGTCGCAGCGCTCCGGTGTCAGACAGAGGCAGATGAGACCGCGGCCGTGGGTCGCCATGAAGTTGACGGCCTCGGGCGTGACGAACTGCGCTGCGATCGTGAGGTCGCCCTCGTTCTCGCGATCGGCGTCGTCGACGACGACGACGAAGCGCCCTGAGCGGATGTCCTCGATCGCCTCCTCGATCGTCGCGAAGGGCGAAACGGTTTCCGCCGGTCTCAGGTCGGTTGCCACCTTCGGATCGTAGCCCTCAGCGGGCGAGGAGCTTCTCGACGTACTTCGCGAGGACGTCGACCTCGAGGTTGACGCGCTGCCCCGGCCGCATGTCGGAGAGCGTCGTTGCAGCGAGCGTGTGTGGAACGAGCGCGACGGCGAACGCGTCCTCCGCGAGCTCCGCCACGGTCAGCGAGACGCCGTCGAGTGTGATCGAGCCCTTCTCGACGCAGTAGCGCAGGATGTCGTCCGGCGCTTCGACGAAGACCCGGAGCCCCTCCCCCTCCGCTTCGACGGACTGGATACGGCCGACGGCGTCGACGTGACCCTGCACGTAGTGCCCTCCGAGCTCGTCGCCGGCGCGGATCGCAGGCTCGACGTTGACCGGGCCGTCCACATCGAGGTCTCCCAAGGTCGTCCTTGCGATCGTCTCCGGAACGGCGTGGAAGGCGATGACACCGGCGGTGACCTCGGTTGCCGTCAAGCAGCACCCGTTGATCGCGACCGATCCGCCGACCGCGACGCGCGATGCGGCCTCGGGCGCACGAACGACGAGCGTGCGGCCGCCGTGTGCTTCCTCTGCTCGGACGACGACGCCGAGCTCGCGAACGATCCCCGTGAACACGGCTGAACCGTAACTACGGTGCGTTGAGGTACGCCTGGAGGAGCACGTCGTCGCCGATCGGGCGTGCCTCCATGCGCGTCAGCTGGAGCGGTCGCGGCAGCCCTTCGAGCATCCCGGGCCCGTCGCCCGAGATCCGGGGAGCGACGAAGACGAGCAGCTTGTCGACGAGGCCGCCTTCGAGAAACGCCGCGGCGAGCGTCGGCCCACCTTCGAGGAGAATCGACTGGACGCCCTCGCCTGCGAGCTGCTCGAGTTCCTCCGCGAGCGGGCCTGACCGCAGCTCGAGCTCCGAGCCTGCCGGAAGCGGCCCGCGGCCGAACGCGAGCCGGCGTGGCTGTCTCACCACCGGAACGTCGCGGGCGTCGAGGCGTGGATTGTCCCAGCGGACGGTTCCCATGCCGACCGCCACCGCATCGGACTGCGCACGGAGCACGTGGACGAGCGTCCGCGATGCCTCCCCGGTGACCCACCGCGTCCCGGGCACGCGCACGCGGCCGTCGAGCGTGATCGCGACCTTGTACGTGACGAACGGTCGCCCGGCGCTGACCCAGGTCCTCCACTCCTCGAGCTGCTGGCGACAGCGGAACGCGAGCTCACCGTCCGCGATCTCGGCCTGGACGCCGGCCTGCCGGAGCAGCTCGAGACCACCGCCGTGCTTCGGGTTCGGGTCGAACTGCCCGGCGACGACGCTGCCGACGCCGGCCGCGACGAGCGCATCGACGCAGGGAGGCGTGGCACCGTGGTGCGCGCACGGCTCGAGCGTGACGTAGACGGTCGCGCCTCGCGCCCTGGCGCCGGCCGCCTCGAGCGCAACGACCTCGGCGTGCGGGCCGCCCTTCCGCTCGTGCCAGCCCTCGCCCACGATCTCGCCGCCGGACACGACAACCGCGCCGACGATCGGGTTCGGATGCGTCGTGCCACGACCGTTCTCCGCGAGCTCGAGGGCGCGCTCCAGGAAGCGTGGGTCCATGCAGCTGATCCTACGACCCGCCCGTACCCTGCCCGTGATGCGCATCCCGCGCGCCCTCGCCCGGACGTGGAGCCACGAGCCCGAGTGGCTGAGTGGGCTTCCGCTTCTCGCCACCGCGTGTGCGGCGGAGTGGAAGCTCGAGCTCGAGGATCCGATCGAGACGCCGCACTCGCTCGTCATCCCGGCCGGCGAGGTCGTCCTCAAGCTCAACGCGCCGTCGCACGACGAGGCGGACAACGAGGCCGATGCGCTCGCGCACTGGGGCGGCCGTGGTGCGGTTCGCCTGCTCGCCCGTGACGACGAGCGGCGGGCGCTCCTCATCGAGCGCTGCGTACCTGGGTCACGTCTGTGGGACGGCGATGCCGACGAGATCGACGTGATCGGTGAGCTCGTGCCGCGCCTTCAGATCGACCTCGGTGACGGCCGCCACCCCTTCGATCTGCTCGCCGACGAGGCTGATCGCTGGGCTCATGCCGTGCCGCGTCAGTATGCGCTGGCCGGGGCGCCGTTCGAGCGTCGCCTGCTCGATGCAGCGCTCGACGTGTATCGCACCGTTCAGCGATCCGCCCGGTGGCTCGTGAACCAGGACCTGCACGGCGGCAACGTGCTGACCGCCGAGCGCGAGCCGTGGCTCGTCATCGACCCGAAACCCCTCGTCGGAGAGCGCGAGCTCGAGGCGAGCGGTCTTCTGCGGAACGCGGAAGACGTCTCACGCTGGCTCGACGGACTCGCGGATCTCGGCTTCGATCGTGAACGCGCGCGCGGCTGGGGCGTGGCGCACAACCTCGCGTGGGCATGGGACGAGCGGCGCGGCTGGCTGGATCGACATGTCGAGGAGGCCCGGCGAATCCTCACCGCGCGATGAGGCGCGCGATGAAGAAGCCTGCCGTGCCGTGGACGTGCGGGAGCGTCTGCAGGAACTCGGGCCGACGCCGGTGCCGGAACTGGGGCCATTCTTCGGCGAGGCTCGGGTCGATGTCGAGCCCGGACGCGTCGACGACACCTTCGGACTCGTCTGCGTTGATCGTGCAGACCGAGTAGACGATCGTCCCACCGGGCCGCACTCGCTCGGCCGCAGCTCGGAGGAGCTCGAGCTGGAGCTCCGGCAACGGCTCGGCACGCCAGCGAAGATCCGGGCGTCGGTTGAGCACTCCGAGTCCGGAGCACGGAGCATCGACGAGCGCTCGGTCGAAGCCGGAGAGCCCGACGGGCAGCGCCCGGCCGTCCGCCACGACCACTCCGACGTTCGAGGCGTCGAGACGGCGCACGGTGTCCTCGAGCTCGCGCGCCCTCGCCTCGTTGAGCTCGACCGCGGTCACCTCGCCGGCGAGCATCGTCGCCTTGCCTCCCGGCGCAGCGCAGATGTCGAGCGTGCGCTCGCCCTCCCTCGCCCCCACGGCGAGACCGGCAACTTGCGACGCCGCGCTCTGCGGCCAGATACGACCGTCCGCGAGTGCTTCCTCGTCGATCCGATCGACGTGCCAGGCGCCGGGCACCTCCGGGTCGGGCGTACCGTGAACCTCGCCCCGCACGAGCCGAACGACGGGTTGGCCGGGATCGTTCAGCGCGCGCATGAGTGCAAGCGCCTCGGTCGATCCCAGGTCGCGCCACCACGTCTCCGCGATCCAGTCCGGATACGAGTGCTTCAGCCCCGCTTCGACCGGCGTGGTCTCGGGTAACGAGTCGAGCAGTGACGTTATCCCGTCGGCGACGCGCCGGAGCACGGCGTTCGTGAACGGGACCGCTCGCTCGAGCCCTGCACGACGGACGAGCTCGACCGACTCGTTGACGGCGGCGTAGCGCGCGACACCGTCGACGAACCCGAGCTGGTACGCACCGAGACGGAGCGCCGCCCGGACGGGCGCGTCGAGGCGTCGCACGGGTCGGCGCCCGAGCGTCTCGATCGCATGGTCGAGCGTGCGCACGCGTTGAACGGCGCCGAACGTCAAGCGCTGAGCGAGAGCGCGGTCCCGCTCGTCGAGTGCGGCTGCAGCCGTGCGGAACGCACGGTCGGCGTACGCATCGCCGTCGAAGACGCGCAGGAGAACGCCGTACGCCACGGTCCGCGCGGGACTTACGGCCGCAGCCCGCGCAGCCATTCCTCGTACGTCATGCGACGACTCCCGTCGGGCTGGACCTCGCGCGGAGCGAACGTGCCGTCGTCGGCGACGTCGGCACGCCAGATGGTCACGGGCCGTCCGTGGAGCTCTGCGCGCGCACCGATGTGCGGACGACAGCGCTCGGACGTGGTCGACGAGCTCTCTCGCAGGCCGCGCCAGGTCGAGGTACCGGTCGGCTTTCGTGATCTTGGCGGCGTACGTCGGCTCCCCCTCCTGATCCTGGAGTGCGGGATTCTCATCGGCAAGCACTCGGCAAAGCAGGGTCGCGCCGGTGTCCGCGGCTCTCGCGTAGACGCTCCCGGCGTCGTCGTCGGCGAGAATGGCGAACCGCTCCTGCGCGGCGATCGGGCCGGCATCGAGCTCCTTCACGAGCTTGATGATGGTGACGCCGGTCTCCACGTCTCCGGCCATGAGCGCACGCTCGACCGGCGCCGCGCCGCGCCAACGGGGTAGGAGAGACGGATGCACGTTGAGCCACAGTCGCTCCGCGAGCACCGCATCGGGGACGATGACGCCGTACGCGACAGCGACGACGACTGGCGCTCCCAGATCGAGACCTGGCTCGAGCGACTCCGGTTCGACGACAGGGATCCCGAGGCGCCCGGCAACGCGCTTCGCCGGCGACGAGACGAGCTTGCGGCCGCGGCCGGCAGGTGCATCGGGACGCGTGAGGACCGCCGCGACCTCGTATGTGGACGCGAGCCGCTCGAGGACGTCGGCGCCGAACGCCGCGGTCGCTGCGACCGCGATCGGAGAGCTCAACGGGAGCCGAGGACCGGCTGCGGCCTGAGCCTCGCCAGCGCCGCCCGGCGCGACTCGCTGTCGGTGCGATCGATGATCAGCACGCCGTCCAGGTGATCGAGCTCGTGCTGGACGACCCGCGACGACGGAGGCGTGAGCTCGAGCGCGACAGGTTCACCTTTCGTGTCGACCCCTTCGATCGTCACGGTCGTCGCGCGCTCGACGGGAACGAGTACTTCGCGGAGCGAGAGGCAGCCCTCGTCATCCAAATCGGTATCGGATGATCTCTTCGTGATCGACGGATTGACGAGCACGCGATCCTCACCCTCGTCGACGAACACGAACAGTCGACGAAGGACACCGACCTGCGTCGCAGCGAGCCCCACGCCGTTCGCCTCGTGCATGAGCGCCGTCATCCGCTCGACGAGCCGCTCGAGGTCGTCGTCGAAGTCCTCGACCTCGCGCGCCGTCATCCGCAGAACGGAGTCCCCGTACTGACGGATGCGCGAGAGCGCGAGGAGCCGACGCGCCTCCCGCTCGAGTTCCTGCTCGTCGTCGGCGAGGTCATGCTCGGAGTCGAGTCGTCGTGGTCATGCTCGTGGTCGTGGTCGTGGTCGTGGTGCGTGGTCGGCCATCGCGCGGCGAGTCTAGCCATGACAGGGCCGGACTCGCCGCACGAAAATCAGCTTCCCGGAGGTGCGAACCTGTGGGTCTCGACGAGCTTGCCACCGGGCCCGTAGAGCCGGAACGCCGTTGGACGAATCCCCTGACGCAGGGCCTCGCGACCGCTTTCGTACACGAACGTGCGCTCTTTCGTGAGCGCGAGTGGCGCGACGTCTCCGTTCGTCATCACGAGTTCCGCCGAACGGACGCTCGGAGCGACGACGCCGATGACCTGGAGCTCGTCGAAGGTCTCCGGGCCACCCTCGAAGGCGATCGAGAACTCCACCCGCCGATGACGAAACAGTCCGTCATCGAGACAGCTCGCGCTTGCGCCAGCTCCACGCGCGTGATCGATCAGGCACTCCTTCCCGTCGCTCGTCTCTGCCCGGGTGAGCTCGATGATCCGGCCGTCGGAGAGCCGAAGCGTGCCGAGTGACCGCTTCGATCCCGTCTTCACTCTCGCCGATCGCTCCAGTCGTTCCAGTGCAGCGCCGTTCTCGACCTGAGCAACAGGAGTGACGGTCGAGAACCACGGGCTCTCGCGCGCCACGAGGGTCGTCCCGCAGAGAGACCCACGCCGCACCGGCGAGCAGCGCGGCGCCGAGGGCGGTCGCTGTGCTGAGCCGCTTCATCGCCACCACCTCACGCACAGCTTCCGGAGTTGTCCTGCCGGTCGCCCCAGCAACCGCCTTGATATCCGTTCGCGCTCGAGTTCTTGCAGTACGGCTTCTTGGTCCAGGCGTAGCTCGAGAGCGAGTTGAAGATGTTTCCGTACTTCTGGATACCGTTGCTCCAGCTACCGGACGGCTTGATGAACGTCGCGAGCCCGAACGCGGTCGACGCCTTCGCGAAGTTGTTCCCCGTCCAGTAGCCGCCGCACCAGTCGTAGTCCGACACACGCCCTTGGCCGGGCGAGAACCACACGCCTGGCCCCGTGTACGGCTGGATGTACGCCGCCGCAGCTCCGACGCCGAGGCTCGCCAGCGCGAGTGTCAACACCGCAAGCACGGTGGTGAGGTTTCGCATCTCAGTGTCTCCTCTCGCGGGCGGATCGAGTTCCCCCGTCCGTCTACCGACACGCGCGCGGTCGCGCAATTGGCTGGAACAGCCGTGTGCGGCTGGGACAGGCCCGCTAGGGCGACTGCGGATCGACGTCGACGACGGCCGTCAGACCGTCGCGTCGCATGGCCGGCGCGGCGCTCGTGAGCACGGCCGCAGCGCGACTCGCGAACGCCCTCGGCGAACCGGTCTTCGCCAGCAGCTGAGCGCGATGACGACCTCGCAGACGAAGCAGCGGCGCCGGACCGAGCAAGCGGACGTCCGCTGTCTCGAGCGCGCCGCGCAGCTCCCGCAGCGCGCGGCTGACGTCGCCCGAGTCGGGTCCCGAAACGACGAGTGAAACAAGATGTGAAAAAGGTGGATAGGCAAGCTCCTTGCGGCGAGCGAGCTCGTGCGCCATGTATCCGGCGACGTCGTGCCGGACCGCATACGCGAAAGGCGTTGCGTCGGGCTGGAAGGTCTGCACGATCACGCGGCCCGGCGCATCGCGGCCGCTACGCCCCGCGAGCTGGGTCACGAGCTGGAACGTGCGCTCCTCCGACCGGAAGTCCGGAAACGCCAGCCCTGCATCCGCGTCGACGACCGCCGCGACCTCCACACCCGGGAAGTGGTGCCCCTTCGCAACCATCTGCGTGCCGATCAGCACGGTGGACCGTGCGATCGTGAAGCGCTCGAGCGCGTCACGGAGTGCCCCGGGCCGGGCGGCAGTGTCGGCATCGAGCCGAATCCGCTCGAGACCGGGAAGGCGCCGTTCGAGCTCCGCGTCGAGTCGCTGCGTCCCTGCACCGATCCGTGCAAGCTCGACCGAGCCGCACGAGGGACAGGACTCGGGCATCGCGGTCGAGTAGCCGCAGTGGTGACAGTGCAGCCGCGAGTCGGCGTGCAGCGTGAGCGCGATGTCGCAGCTCCGGCAGCGCTGCGTCGTCCCGCACGAGCGGCAGTGGACGGCGCCCGAGATCCCACGTCGGTTGAGCAGGAGGATCGCCCGCCCGCCGCGCTCCTCGACGCCAGAGAGCTCCGCGAGGAGCGGTGCCGACAGCGGATACCCGGCTTGGCGGCGCAGATCGACGAGCTTGACGGTCGGCATCGGCGCGCCTATCCGCGACGGCAGCTCGAGCCGCTCGAGACGCTCCCAGCTCTCGGCGCGCGGCGTCGCGCTGCCGTAGACAGCCACCGCGCCCTCGAGCGCGGCGCGCTTCGCAGCGACGGTCCGGGCGTCGTAGCGTGGGTCCGACTCCTGCTTGAACGAGGCGTCGTGCTCCTCGTCGACGATTACGAGGCCGAGGCGAGCCACCGGTGCGAAGATCGCCGAGCGCGCGCCGACGACCACGGGGGCGTCGCCGGCGGCGATGCGCGCGCGCTCGTCACGGCGCTCCGCGTCGGTGAGCGCGGAGTGGATGACCGCGACACGATCGTCGAACCGCGCGCGGAAGCGCCCCACCGTCTGCGGCGTGAGCGCGATCTCCGGGACGAGCACGATCACGCCGCGACCACGCTCGAGCGCCGCTGCTGCGGCCTGGAGGTAGACCTCTGTCTTGCCGCTTCCCGTGGGTCCGTGGAGCAGGACATGGTTGCCTCCGCCGTCGTCGAGCGCGGTGACGATCCGATCGACGCCCGTCCTCTGGGCCTCCGTCAGCTCGGCAGGCTCCGGCTCCCCGCCGAACGCCTCGCGTCCAGCAGGGTCGCGCGGCGCCCCGCGTCGCGTCGCCTCGAGTGGCGCGACCAACGCCAACGCGCGCGCGGGAGTCGATCCGTAGTAGTCGGCGAGCCAGAGTGCCAGCTCGACGAGCGCGGCCGGGATGCGATCCACGACCTTCCCGGCGTCCGCCACGTCGACGCCGTCGGGAGGTGGATCTCCAACCGTGACGACGACTCCCCGGACGCGCCGCCGAGACAGCTCGATCGAGAGCACGTCGCCGCGCGACACATCGTCCGCGACGCGATAGGTGAACGGTCGCGCGAGCGCGCGGGCCGTGACGAGGGGGAAGATCTCGGCGAATGCCACCGCGGGCGAGCGTAGCCGCCCCTGCGGGGCCGCCCGCTACGCGGCCGCCGGCTTCGGCCCGCGGAAGAAGAAGAAGTAGAGCGTCGGCGCCGCGAGAGCGACGAATGCAGTCGCGACGAGGACTTCGCTCTCCGGGATCACCCCGGCCTCCGCGAGCTCGTGCAGCCCCATCGCGAGCAGATAACCGGCGAAGAGAAGCAAGAGCGCGCTCGTCACGGTGAAGAATGTCCGCAGGTTCAAGCGATGCGAGCCGCGGTAGAAGAGATAGCCGAGCCCGACGGCGACCACGCCGCCGACGATCGCGCCGACGAGCGAGACGACGCCGTTCGAGCCTTCCACCGAGCTGAAGAGAAAGAGCGCTGTCTCGACGCCCTCCCGTGCGACGCCCAGAAACACGACAAGCCCGAGCCCGACGGCTGATCCTGCATCGAGCGCGGCCTGCGTGCGTCCCTCGATCGTGGAGCGCAGCGTTCGCGCATGGCTCCGCATCCAGAAGATCATCCACGTCAGGAGGCCCGCAGCCAGAAGCATGACGACGCCTTCGAAGATGGCCTCGGAGCGCCCCTCGAGCTCCGCACCGGCGGCGAACAACGCGACTCCCACGACGAGGCTCAACGCGAGGGCGGCTGCGACGCCGATCCAGACTGCGGCGAACCCGTCGCGGCGGCCGGTGCGATCGAGAAACGCGAGCACGATGCCGACGACGAGCGAGGCCTCGAAACCTTCGCGAAGCACCACGACACCGGCACCCATCTCGCTCCTCCGCTCCCCTCGACTCGCACGGCCTCTTGTAAGGCACACCTTACAACGTCGGGGCGGCACTATAGTGGACGATCCTGCAGCCGCCAACCCGGAGGCGCTTTGGCACAGACCCACGGGCACTCGGTCGACGAGTACCTCGAGACGATCTACTTCCTCGCCTTCCCCATCGGCGAGTATCGACCGGCGACGGGATCGACTGCGATCGCCTCGCGTGTCGCGGAGATGCTCGGCGTCTCGCGCGCATCGGCCGGCGAGATGCTCAAGCGGCTCGAGGCCGACGGGCTCGTCGAGCGAGGCGAGCAGAAGGAAGCGATCCTGACTCCCGACGGCGCCGAGCGAGCGCGTCGGGTCGTGCGCAAGCACCGCATCATCGAGCGCTTCCTCACGGACTTCATGGGCTATACGGCCGCCGAGTCGCACGTCCACGCGGACGCGCTCGGTGACACGTTCACGGACGAGATGATCGAGCGGATCAACGACCGCCTCGGACACCCGGATCGCTGCCCGCACGGGTGGCCGGTCGACCCGGAGTTCGAGCAGGCCGAAAACGCCGAGCTCGTCGCGCTGGCGGAGCTTCCGATCGGCCACGCCGGCGAGATCGTCCGCCTCGCCGAGCACGACGGCGACCTCCTCCACTGGTTCTACGACGAGGGGCTCGTTCCGGGATCGCAGGTGTCCGTCGTCTCGACCCAGCCCGCCGCCGGGCAGCTCAAGGTCGCCGTCGACGGCGCGGAGCGCGCGATCACCGAGCGCGCGGCCGACGGCATCTACGTTCGCGCCGACTAGTCCCTTTACGAATCGCTCACGTGATCCTTCGCGCGCGATCACATCGTGCTGCCAGGATCCGGCGCGGATACGGGGGAGCGACAAAGGAGACTGGGAAGATGAGACTGAATCGACATGCGGTCGGCGCGTTCGCAGCGTCCGCAATGCTGCTCGTCGGGGGTGGCGCCGCCCTCGCGGCGTCGGGCGACGGCGAGCGAAGCGCACGGTGCAACGAGCTACTCGCCAAGGTCGCGGAGAAGCACGGCGTCTCGGTCGAGCAGCTCGTGGCCGGCGTCAAGGCCCGCGTCCTCGCTCGGATCGACGCGGCCGAGAAGGCCGGACGGCTGTCACCGGAACGCGCCGCGGCGTTGCGCGAGCGCGTGGAGGCGGCCAATCCGTGCGGCGCCGGCAAGCACGTGCGGGCGCGGCTCGCGACCCGCGGGATGCTCGCGGCGGCGGCCGACTTCCTCGACCTCGACCGCACGCAGCTGCGAGCTCAGCTGCCCGGCAACTCGCTCGCGGGCCTCGCCGAGAAGCAGGGAAAGAGCGTCGCGGACCTCGAGGCGGCGATGGTTGCACCGGCGAAGGCGCGGCTGGCGAAGGCCGTCGCCGACGGGAAGCTCACGCGGGCGCGCGCGGCCGTGGCGGCCGAGCGGCTCGACAAGCTCGCCGATCGGCTCGCGTCGAAGGTGTTCCCGAAGAGCTAGATCCGCCGCACGGCGAGCAGAGCTCTTAGACAGTTCTTAGGGAACTCACAGGGCGTTCTCACGCCGGCGCGATTGGATCGGGGACGCAACTCCCTCCGATCGACTGCCCTCCAGACGAAGGCCCGCCACGGCGGGTCTTCGTCGTTCCTACGCCGGCGATTCGGCGGCGAGGAGGCCGGCGGCGTCGCGGAGCGTGTCGGCCCGGTCCGTGCGCTCCCACGTGAAGTCTCGGTCGTCGCGCCCGAAGTGGCCGTACGCCGCCGTCTTCGTGTAGATGGGCCGCAGGAGATCGAGGTCACGGATGATCGCGCCAGGGCGGAGATCGAAGTGCTCGGACACGAGCTCCTCGATGCGCACGAGCGGGATCGCCTCGGTCCCGAAGCAGTCCACGTTGATGCTCATCGGGTGGGCCACTCCGATCGCATATGCGACCTGAAGCTGACAGCGATCTGCGAGGCCGGCGGCGACCACGTTCTTGGCGACGTAGCGAGCTGCGTACGCGGCCGAGCGGTCGACTTTCGTCGGATCCTTCCCGGAGAACGCGCCACCTCCGTGCGGCGCCGCGCCACCGTAGGTGTCCACGACGATCTTGCGTCCCGTGAGGCCGGTATCGCCCATCGGGCCACCGACGACGAACTTGCCGGTCGGGTTCACGTAGAGGAAGTCCTTGTCGCCGAGGCGCTTCTCGTCGAAGAGCTCCCGGAAATCAGCATGCAGGATCGGCTCGAGGACATGCTCGAGAAGGTCCGGCTTGAGCAGCGTCTCCACGTCGAGGCCGTCGCGATGCTGAGTGGAGATCAGCACACGCTCGATCTCCACGGGGCGCTGGATCCCGCGCTCGTCGACCTCGTAGCGAACCGTCACCTGCGACTTCCCGTCGGGGCGGAGATACGGAAGGACGTTCGCCTTGCGAACCTCGGCCAGGCGCCGCGTCAGGCGGTGCGCGATGAGGATGGGCATCGGCATGAGCTCGTCCGTCTCGCGCGTCGCGTAGCCGAACATCATTCCCTGGTCGCCGGCGCCGAGAAGGTCGAGGGGGTCGGTATCTCCGTGCTGGGCCTCGAAGGACTCGTCGACGCCCTGCGCGATGTCGGCCGACTGCTCGTCGATCGCGACGACGACGCCGCAGGTCTCGTAGTCGAACCCGTACTTCGCGCGCGTGTAGCCGATCTCGGCGATCCGCTCGCGCACGACCGCGCGGATGTCGACGTACGTGTCCGTCGTGATCTCTCCCGCGACGACGACGAGCCCGGTCGTGATGAGCGTCTCGCAGGCAACGCGACCATGCGGATCGTCGGTGAGGATCGCGTCGAGAACGGAGTCCGAGATCTGATCGGCGATCTTGTCGGGGTGACCCTCGGTCACCGACTCCGACGTGAACGAGAACGAGCGGGCCGCCACGGCCCGGAAGGCTACCGACTTCGCGGGATCGGATTCGAACGCAGCGGCGCCGTCACTCCGTCGTCGGCGCGCGACTCATGAGCCGCGTGACGAGGTCGGCGAGCGACGTCCCCTCGAGGACGGCGCACACGCCCTCGGTGATCGGGAGCTCGATCTCGAGGCGCCGCGCGAGATCCCGGAGCACCGGTGCCGTCGTCAGCCCCTCGACGACCATGCCGATCTCGGCCGCGGCCTCCTCGGGACGAGCGCCGCGCGCGATCAGCTCCCCTGCGCGACGGTTCCTGCCGGAAGGCGACCAGCACGTCACGATGAGATCCCCCATCCCTGCGAGCCCGGCGAACGTGTCGGGTCGCGCTCCGGCCGACTCGGCGAGTCGCCGCATCTCGGCGAGGCCGCGGGAGACGAGCGCCGACTTCGCGTTGTCGCCGAGCGAGAGACCGTCGGCACCGCCGGCGGCGAGTGCGATCACGTTCTTCGCGGCCGCGCAGAGCTCGACGCCGACGACGTCGTCACTCACGTACACACGGAAGAGCACCGAGTGCACCGCGACCTGGAGCCGAACCGCGAGCGCGAGATCCTCGCTCGCGACGACCGCTGCCGCGGGAAGCCCACGGACGATCTCGTCGGCGATATTCGGTCCGGACAGAACGGCGACGGGACGGTTCGTGACGAGCGTGGACAGACGCGCACCGGTCCCGGGGTCGAGCCCTTTCGTGAGGCTGAGGATCGGCGCGTCACCGGGAAGCTGCGAGACGACGTCTCCGAAGACGCGGCTCGGCACCGCGACGACCACGAGCTCCGCGTCCGCGATGGGGGCGGCCGAGATGGTCGCAGCATCGATCTCGTCGAGCTTCGCTGCGGTCGCGTAGCGCGGGTTGCGGTTGGTGGCGTTGATCGCATCCGCCTGCTGAGGATCACGCGCCGCGAGCGTGACCTCGTGCCCGTTGTCGCGGAGGAGACAGGCAACGGCCGTCCCCCACGAGCCCGCTCCGACGACGACTGTCCTCACTCGGACGTCACGAAGTCGATGGAGACGGGGACGCCTTCGAGGCCGAAGCGCGCACGCAGCTCGTTCTCGACCCAGTACCCGTAGTCGCGCGTCACGAGGCTGCGGTCGTTGACGAAGAACCTGAACCGCGGTGGTCGCGAGCTCACCTGGGTTCCATAGAGGAGGTTGAGGCGGCGGCCACGGCGCGCCGGCGGCTGGCGCGCTTCTCGAAGCTCCTGGAGCGCTCGGTTGAGCTCGGCCGTCGAGATCCGGCCCGCGTACCTGACGAAGAGCGTCTCGATCATCGTGAGCAGCCGCTCGAGCCCGCGTCCCGTGTGGGCGGAGACGGCGATGAGCGGTGGCCGCTGGCGCATGCGGGTGAGAATCTCTGGGCGTGCATCCTCGAGGCGGATCTCGGTGACATCCCACTTCGAGAGAACGACGATCGTCGCGCACTGAGCTTTCCGCGCGACATCGGCGACCGAGAGATCCTGGTCGACGATGCCCTGGCCGGCGTCGATGAGCACGAGCGCCACATCCGCCCTCTCGGCAGCTTCGAGCGCGCGGAGCTCCGAGTAGTACTCGATGCCCTGCCGCTGCTTTCGCTTCCGTCGCAGTCCCGCCGTGTCGACGAGCACGAAGGTCGAGTCGTCCCGTTGGAGCACCGTGTCGATCGAGTCGCGCGTCGTTCCCGGGACATCCGAGACGATGACGCGCTCGCGCCCGACGAGCGCGTTCAGCAGCGACGACTTCCCGACGTTCGGGCGTCCGAGGATCGCGACCTTGATCGCCTCGTCGCCGACGGGTCGCTCGCCGTGTCCGGGCAGGCGACCGACGATCTCGTCGAGCAGGTCGCCGGACCCGTGGCCGTGCAACGCTGAGATCGGGATCGGATCGCCGAGGCCGAGCCGATGGAACTCGAGTGCCTCGAGGTCGCGGCGCGGGTCGTCGAGCTTGTTCGCGAGCACGAGCACCGGCCGGCGCGACAGGCGCAGGATCTCCGCGAGCTCCTCGTCTCCCGGCGTCACACCGACCGTGGCGTCGACGACGAGAAGGACGAGATCCGCCTCCGCGACCGCTTCTCGAGCCTGAGCCGCAATCTGCGGACCAAACGGCCCCGTGTCGGCTCGGTCGACGCCGCCTGTGTCGATGAGCCTGAACGTCGTGCCCGACCACTCGCAGAGGAGCTCCTTGCGATCACGCGTGACACCCGGCGTCTCGTGGACGACTGCTGTCCGCGTCGAGGTCAGACGGTTGATCAGCGTCGACTTGCCGACGTTCGGGAACCCGACGATCGCGACGGTGCCGGCGATCTCGATGTCAGCGACAGCCTGGACGTCGCTCATGACGGTGGCGTCGCGTCGCGCGGTCGTCCCAGCTGGTGGATCCCCGCGAGCCATTCCCACAGCCTGCGGATCTCGCGCTCGATCTCGATCGAAGCCTCCTTGTACCCCTTGCCGCCGCGCGGGAGCCCGTCGAACGAGAGCGGGTTCCCCCACGCGATCGAGACCGGCTTGAAGCTCCCGAGACGCCACTCGTGCGAGCCGTAGATCGCCGCGCAGATGACCGGAGCATCCTCGTTGATGGCGACCATCGCGGCTCCCGGCTGCACGGGGCCGGGGATGCCCGAGCGCTGCCGCGTCCCCTCGACGAACAGCCCGAGCGCGTGGCCGTCGCGAACGATCTGGCGCATCGTGCGCACGGCGTCGCGATCGGACTCGCCGCGGCGCACGGAAAATGCGCCGAACGAGCGCATCAGCTGTCCGAGGCCGGGGACGCGGTGCGCCTCGACCTTCGCCATGAAGTACAGCGTGCGCGGAATCGCGGCGCCGAGCGCGGGCGGGTCGATCCAGCTGAAGTGGTTGGAGGCGACGACGAGCCCGCCGTCCATCGGCACTCGTTCCGTCCCGTACACCCTCAGCGGCGCCGCGAGCTTGACCGCCGTGCCGATCGTCGCGCGACCAACCGACCAGATCGCATCGGTCCTGTTCACCGCCGGGCCTTCACGAGCTCGACGATTCGCTCGACGACCTCGTCGACCGTGAGGTGCGTCGTGTCGAGAAGAACGGCGTCGTCGGCAGGCTGCGTGTTGATCGCATCGTGCTCGTCGCGCGCTCGGAGATCGGCTGCCAGCTTCTCCTCGGTCACACCCGGGCGGTCGTAGGTGCGCCGACGAGCGCGCTCGTCGACATCGGCGCGGAGAAACACCTTCACGTCTGCGTCGGGCGCGACGACCGTGCCGATGTCTCTGCCCTCGATCACGGAGTCGCCCTCCAGCGCGAGTGCGCGCTGCCGCTCGCGCATCACCTCGCGCACCTCCGGATGACGCGCGACTGTCGGCACGAGTCGATCGATCGCCGCTTCCCTGATCGCCGTCGTCACATCCTCGCCATCCGTCTCGACGAGCCCACCGTGGCCGAACGAGACCGGATGAGCGACAGCGAGCTCCGCGAGAGCGACGCCGTCCGCGAGATCGACTTCGTCGCGACGCGCGATCCACGTGAGCGCGCGATACATCGCGCCGGTGTCGAGGTAGTGGAAGCCAAGCCGCCTCGCGAGCGTCGAGGCGACGGTGCTCTTCCCGGATCCGGCTGGACCGTCGATGGCCACGATCATGACGCGGCAGGGTAGTGAACCGCGCCCGGCGCGATCTGCTCGAGGACGTCGAAGAAGCCGGGGAAGCTCACCGCAGCGGCTTCGCCGTCGCGAAGCTCGACACCCTCGCGCGAGGCGATGCCGACGACCGCGCCGAGCATCGCCAGGCGGTGGTCTCCGTGCGAGTCGACGACACCGCCGCGCAGACGAGCAGGAACACCCCGGACGCGAAAGCCGTCGGGAGTCGCGCGGACGTGCCCTCCCACTCGACGAAGCTCGGCGACCACGGTCTCGATCCTGTCGGACTCCTTCGCGCGTAGCTCCCCCGCCCCACGCACCACCGTGTCGCCGTGCGCATGGCACGCCGCGACGGCGAGTATCGGGAGCTCGTCGATCAGCGACGGGACCTCGGACGCGTCGATCGTCGTGCCCACGAGATCGGACGAGCGCAGCTCGACGTCGCCCGCGGGCTCGCCGCCGATGGGGCGACGGTTGTAGATCGCGACCTTTGCGCCCATGCGCTCGAGCACGTCGAGAAGTCCGACTCGACGCGGGTTGAGCCCGACCCCGTGGACCGTCACCGACGATCCAGGAACGATCGCTGCGGCAACGAGAAAGGGCGCGGCGGACGAGATGTCCCCTGGTATCTCGATCGCGGGAAGACGAAGCTCTCGGGCGCGTTCCACGGTGACGCTCGTCGGCCGACGCGTGACCGTCGCGCCCGCCCGCTCGAGGAGTCGCTCGGTGTGGTCACGGGTGGGGCTCGGCTCCACGACGGTCGTGCGGCCGTCCGCCTGGACTCCCGCGAGCAGCACGGCCGACTTCACCTGCGCCGACGCGACCGGCAGCTCGTAGTCGATCGCGCGAAGCTCGGCGCCCTCGACGACGAGCGGTGCATGGCCGTCCGTCGTTTCGACCTGTGCGCCCATCCTGCGCAGCGGCTCCGCGATGCGCTCCATCGGCCGCGCCGAGAGCGACGCGTCACCGACGAGCTCGAACCGGCCCTCCTGCCCGGCGAGCAGCCCCGCGAGGAGCCGCATGAGGGTGCCCGCGTTCCCACAGTCGACGGGCGCGTCGGGCTGCCGAAAACCGTTGAGTCCCACGCCGCGGACTCGCAGGACGTCGTCGTCGTCCTCGTCGACCTCGGCGCCGAGTGCCCGGATCGCCGCGATCGTCGACTCGGTGTCGGCGGAGCGCCCGAAGCCAGAGATCCGCGTCTCGCCCTCGCACATCGCGCCGATAAGCACGGCCCGGTGCGAGATCGACTTGTCGCCGGGCACGGCGAGGTGCCCGACGAGCGCAGGGAGGGGTTCGATACGCACGAGGAAGGATCGAGTCTAGAGTCGGTGCGACGCTCGCCCGCGGGTCCAGGGACAATCCCGCGATGCGGATCTTCTCGGGCATCCGAGCGTCCGGCGACAAGACGCTCGGCAACTACAGCGGCGGATACCGCCAGTACCGCGCGACGCAGGAGCAGGGCGACGGTGTGTTCTGCATCGTCGATCTCCACTCGATCACGACCGCGTACGAGCCGGAGGGACTCCGCGAAGCGACGCTCGCGGGGGCGGCGATGCTGTTCGCCACGGGCATCGATCCGGAGCGGTCGATCGTCTTCGCGCAGAGCCACGTCACCGCGCACGCCGAGGCGGCCTGGCTGCTCAGCTCCGCCACGAGCTTCGGGGAGCTTCGGCGCATGACACAGTTCAAGGACAAGTCCGCAGACCAGGAATTCGTCTCGTCCGGGCTCTTCACCTATCCGGTCCTGATGGCGGGCGACATCCTCCTCTACCAGACCGACATCGTCCCCATCGGCGACGACCAGCGGCAGCACCTCGAGCTCACACGTGACATCGCCGAGCGCTTCAACAAGCGGTACGGCGAGACGTTCACCATTCCGCGGGGCGTGTACCCCGAGGAGGGTGCACGCGTGAAGAACCTCCAGGAACCCGAGCGCCTCATGTCGACCTCGGCCGGAAACCCGCAGGGCGTCGTGCGCATCGTGGACGACCCGGACGTGATCCGGAAGAAGTTCAAGTCCGCCGTCACCGACTCCGAGCGCGAGATCCGCCACGACCCGTCGACCAAGGCGGGAATCTCGAATCTCATCGAGATCATGTCCGTGGCCACGGGAGAGCGGCTGGCCGAGATCGAGGAGCGCTACAACGGGGCTGGGTACGGCCCGTTCAAGGAAGACGTCGGCGAGGCGGTGGTCGCGCTGTTCGCGCCCATTCAGGAGCGCTACCGCGCTCTGCGTGCTGACGAGCTGGCCCTGCGAGGACTCCTCGCGGACGGAGCGGAGCGAGCTCGTGAGGCTTCACGCCCGACGCTCGACGCGATGTACGAGCGCATGGGCTTCGTGCGTCTCGGCTGAGCTTGTGCGCAAGACCGGAGATCCGCTAGTGGGGAGTCTCCGGTCGCGCGAAGATCCCATTCGCGGCCGCATCGCTGCGACCCCCAATCAGTGTGCGAGGCCAATCAGTGTGCGAGGCCAACTCCGAGACGCAGCGCGGCGACCTCGTCCTTCGTCAGCTCACGCCACTCCCCGAGCTCGAGGCCCTCGAGCTCGAGGTCGGCATACCGCACGCGATGGAGACGGTTCACCGAGTGACCGACGGCTTCGCACATCCGCCTGACCTGGTGCTTGCGACCCTCGTGGAGCGTGAGCTCGAGCCGACTGAAGCGCGTCCCCCGGCGCACGAGGCGGACGAGAGCAGGCGCCGTCATGCCGTCCTCGAGCTCGATCCCCTCACGTAGTCGAACGAGCTCGTCGACGGACGGCGAGCCCGCGACATCCGCTTCGTAGACCTTCGGGACGCCGTAGCGTGGATGCGCGAGTCGGTGCGCGAGGTCGCCGTCGTTGGTGAGCAGCAGCGCGCCGGTCGTGTTCACGTCCAACCGTCCAACGGGCACGACGCGCGGAGACGAGGGTACGAGCTCGACGACGGTCGGTCTTCCCTGCGGATCGCTGGCGGTGGTGACGACTCCCGTGGGCTTGTTGAGGAGCACGTAGGCGAGCGGCTGACGCTCGACACGCTCACCGTCGACCTCGACGACATCGTGCTTCCCGACCACCGTGTTCAGCTCCCCCTGCCTGCCGTTCACGCGGACGCGGCCCTCGCGGATGAGCGCATCCGCGCGTCGGCGCGAGGCGACGCCCGCGCGTGCGAGATATGCATTGAGGCGCACGGGGCCATTCTGGCTAGGGTTCCGCCCGCATGACCCGCTTCGAAACCCTGTCGGACAGGCTCGCCGACCTCGCCGTCTTCGGTGCGAACGTCCAGCCCGGACAGCTCGTCGCCATCACGAGCTCCATCGGGAAGGAGGACCTGACCCGGAGGATCACACGAGCTGCGTACGAGCGCGGAGCGAAGTACGTCGACGTCATCTACTTCGACCAGTGGCTCAAGCGCGAGCGGCTCTCGCTCGCCGCCGAGGACACGCTCGACTACGTGCCGCCGTGGATGAGGGACCGCCTCCTCTACCTCTCCGACGAGCACGCGGCTCGCATCTCGCTCTCCGGACCGCAGGCTCCCAATGCGCTGGCCGGGCTCGATCCCGCGCGTGCAGGACGCGACCTCCTGCCGTACCTCCCCGAAACCGGCGTGGTCGTCAATCGCATGACGACGAGCTGGTGCATCGTCCCCGTTCCGACCACGCCCTGGGCCGAGCTCGTCTACCCCGACCTCGAGCCGGAGGCAGCGTACGAAGCGCTGTGGGAGGACGTCGCGCACATCTGTCGCCTCGACGAGGACGACCCGGCGGCGGCCTGGATGGAGCGCTCGTCCACCCTCAAGGCGCATGCGCAACGTCTCACCGACCAGCGCTACGACGCGCTCCGACTACACGGGCCCGGCACGGACCTGACGATCGGGCTCTTCCCATCCGGCGCACTGGGCCGCGGGAGATCTCGAGACGGTCGACGGTCGCCGGCACTCGCCGAACCTGCCGACCGAGGAGGTGTTCGGCACGCCGGATCCCGAGCGTGTCGACGGCTACGTGTCGGCGACGAAGCCGCTCGAGCTGTCGGGCTCGATCATCGAGAACATCCACGTCGAGTTCGTCGGAGGTCGCGCCGTCAAGATCGACGCAGACTCCGGCGCCGAGGCGTTCCGGGCGGTTGCGGGAATGGACGACGGAGCGTCACGGCTCGGCGAGATCGCACTCGTCGACGGCGAAGGGCGTATCGGCCCTCTTGGCCGAGTCTTCTACGACACGCTCATCGACGAGAACGCCGCCTCGCACATCGCACTCGGCGGTGGCTACGAGCATCCGGTCGAAGACCCTGCGGAGCGTGCGCGTGTCAACAAGAGCGATGTGCACGTCGACTTCATGATCGGAAGTCCCGAGCTCGACGTCGACGGGATCACGCAAGACGGGCAGGCGGTTCCCGTGCTGCGCGGCGGCGCCTGGCAGATCTGAGCTGCCCTACGAGGCTCTGGCTTCGGCGACCTCGAGGAGGCGCTCGCGCAGCTCCGCGGCGTCGTCGCCCAGGTCGTCGAGGCGCGGCAGCGCCGCGAGACTCTCGAGGCCGAAGACGCGCTCGAAGAGCGGCGTCGTGCGATACCTCACGGCTCCACCCTGGCCCGACTCACGTCCCGCCTCGGCGATCAGCCCGCGTTCGACGAGGCTCGCGACGGTCGAATCCGCCGCAACTCCGCGAATGCGCGCAACATCGGGTCGAGAGCACGGACCGAGGTACGCGACGATCGCAAGCGTCTCGAGCGCGGCCTGCGAGAGCCCACGCTCGATCGGTCGCTCGAACATCCGGGAACAGGCGTCCGCGGACTCGCGACTCGCGCGGAACGCGAAGCCGCCCGCGACCTCCTCGAGGACGATGCCACTGCGTCCTTCCGTATAGCGCTCGCGCAACAGCCCGATGGCCGTCTCGATCCGCTCCGGATGATCCTCGGCCGCGTCGCAGAGCTCCTCGACGGAGAGCGGCGCGCTCGCCACGACGAGAAGCGCCTCGACCGTCCGCGCGAGGCGGTCCACCGGGTTCAGTGCGATCAGGCGGAGCGGGCTTTCCATTCCTGGATCCTTTCGTCGTCGGCTCGCGAAACCCTTATCGGGGCGAAGGGCTGCGCCTGGCTCAACGCGATCTCGCCCGACTTGCGCAGCTCGAGGAGCGCGAGGAGCGCGACAGCCTGCTCGACGCGCGAGAGGCCGTCCACCTCGCTGTCGAAGTCGAACACGCGGCGGCGCGTCAACAACGCGCGGAAGCGCTCGAGGAACTGCGCCACAGGTGGAAAGCGGAGCGCCATGTGCCCGAGAGAAACCGTCGGGGGCGGCACGGCCAGCAGGCGAAGCGCGCCCGCCAGCTCCTGCGGATCCTGCGCTGCGAGTCGCCGTTCGGGGCGTGGCGCGAGCGGCGCGGGGCCGACGCGGAAGAAGCGATCCTGCTCGGATCCGAGCCGCTCGAGCAACCAGCCCGCCGCCTCCTTCATGCGGCGGTACTCGGCAAGTCGCCGGGCGAGCTCTTCCGCAGCCTCCTCGGGCTCGAGCTCCCCGAGCTCGGCTGCCTCGTCCGGGAAGAGGGCCCGCGCCTTGAGTTCGAGAAGCGCCGAGACGAGGACGAGGAACTCCCCGCACGCCTCCAGATCGAGCTCGTCACGCTCGGCCATCCGCTCGACGAAGGCGAGGACGATCGCGGCGATGTCGATCTCGCGCGGCTCGAGCTCCTCCTTGAGAAGCAGCGTGAGGAGGAGATCGAAAGGACCTTCGAACGCGTCGAGCTCGAGCTCGAGCTCCCTGACGGGCATCGGCAGCACGCGCGGAGGCTAGCCACGCGGCCGGACGCGCCCTACGTCCCCTTGGGCACCGCCATCGTCTCGACCTTCTTGGGAGGCGTGCCGCCGGGACGCTTCCAGGTGCGCTGCCACCAGACGAAGAACGCCCCCGAGAGCAGGATCGCCAGACCTGCGACCCACACGTTCAGGCGCGCTCCTGCGATCTCGTGCGACGGGTCGATTCGGAACGTCTCGATCCAGAGCCGGCCGATCGAGTAGATCAACACATAGAGCGCGAAGAGGCCACCCGGCCGGATGCGTCCCTTGAAGCGGCGCTCGATGAGGAGCAGCACCCCCGCGGCGCCGAAGCACCACAGCGCCTCGTAGAGGAACGTCGGGTGGAACGTCTCGGAGTCGACGTGGTCGATCGGTCGGTTCTCGACATCGATCTCGAGGCCCCACGGGAGGTCGGTCGGCTTGCCGAAGAGCTCCTGGTTCCACCAGTTGCCGAAGCGACCGATTCCCTGTGCGACGAGGAGCGCCGGGGCCACGCAGTCGGCGAGCTTCGCCACCGATGCGCCCGAGCGCTTCGCGACGATCGCACCGACGATGCAGCCGAGCCCGATCCCGCCCCAGACGCCGAGTCCCCCCTTCCAGATCGCGAGCGGACCCCACCACTCGTCGGGGAGCTCGTCCCAGCTCGTGATGACGTGGTAGAGGCGCGCACCGACGATGCCCGAGGCGACGCCCCAGACGGCGACGCGGAAGATGAGATCCCAGTCGCCGCCGCGCCGGGTCCAGCGGAGGCCGGTGATCGCGACCGCAGCCGCGATGGCGACGAGAAGCGTGAGGCCGTAGAAGTGAATCGACAGCGGCCCGAGCTCGATCGTGCTCGAGCTGGGCGACGGAATGGACAGAAGCGGAAGCACCGGCGGGCATTCTGCCCGTACACGGCGAGCCGCGCGAACGAACCGCCTCGTCTAGAGAAGGATCTGGAGTGCGAGCTCGACCGTGCACCCGCGCTCGAGCAGGCTCACCGCCTCGTGAAGGTCGATGTCGTGGCTTGCCGCGAGCACGATCGACGCCTCGGGGTGGTACCCCGCGCGCTCGAGTGCCTCGTGACGCCACTGCTCGATTCGGTCGCGCTCTGACACAGGGACGAGCTCGAGTTCTGCCGCAGACATTCCGCCGCCCTTCGCCTTGGGTATCGGTGTCACTCGCCTATTCGTCCAATACGACGTATCGGACGTCCCCTTTCCGGGGGGATTGCGTTGAGCAGGCGTAAGCGTTGTGTGAACGGCGACGAGTTGCGTGTGACGAGTGGACACGTCAGGATTGCGACGTGCCGCTCCGCCGCGATGCGAAGATCGAGCTCCTGAAGAGCGTGCCGCTCTTCGCGGGGTGCTCGAAGACAGAGCTTCGAGAGCTCGCACGGACAGCCGACGAGCTGGACATCCGGGAGGGAACGGTTCTGACACGTGAGGGCCGATCCGGCCGCGAGTTCTTCGTGCTCGTCGACGGAACCGCACGCGTGACGAAGAAGGGGAAGAAGATCGGCGACCTCGCTGCGGGGGACTGGTTCGGCGAGATCGCGTTGCTCACGGACGGCCCGCGGACGGCCACCGTCACGGCGACGTCACCCGTCGACGTGCTCGTCATCACCGACCGCCGCTTCCGCTCGCTCGTCGAGACGATGCCGTCGATTGCGCTGAAGGTGCTGTCGTGCGTCGGCGACCGGCTCGCGCGCGACGCCCACAGCTAGCACGGTAAGAGCGCGAACCGCCTAGACGGCGCTCAGGCGAGACACGACTCGCCGAGGAGCGCGCGCACCTCGGCGAAGAAGTCCGCCTCGGGCTTCACGCGATACTCGGGACCGAGCGCGAGCGTGCGCTCGCCCAGCGACGTCTCGAGCGCGAGGTAGACGGGCGCCTCGCCCGGAAAGTCCGCAACCAGCGTCGCGAGCTCGCGGATGAGTCCGGCCGGTGCCTGGCGCGCATCGATGCGGAGCCGGACCTCACGACGGATCACCGCGACCTCGAACGCGCTCACCTCGCTCGCGACGAGCTTCGTCTCCCCCGCTTGCTTGTGGTCGACGCGGCCCTTGACGACGAGCACGCGGTCGGGCTCGAGAAGCTCGCGCGCCGCAGCGTACGTCGAGTTGAAGACGACGACCTCCGCGCTCCCCGTCGGATCGTCGAGTGTCACGAAGACCATCGGCTCGCCGCGCTTCGTCGTCACCTGCTTGAGGCCCGACACGATGCCGCCGACGGTGACGAACTCGCCGTCGCGCCGACGCTCGAGGTCGGTCAGTGCGCAGTCCGTCTTGCGCCTGAGCTCGGCGCGAACCCGCTCCAGCGGATGCTCCGAGACGTAGAGGCCGAGCGTCTCCTTCTCGAGCCGGAGGAGCTCGCGCTCGTCGAACTCGGTGCTCGCGAGCGGCGGATGCTGCACCTCGACGGACTGCTCCTCCTCGCCGAACGCGCCGTCGAAGATCGACGCTTGCCCGGCGAGACGATCGGCCGAGGTCCTCTGCCCGTGTCCGAGAACCGCCTCGAGCGCCGCGAGCATGCCCATCCGCGTCGCGCCGGTCGAGTCGAGCGCCCCGCACTTCACGAGCGACTCGAGCGCACGCTTGTTCAGGACCTGCGGGTCGACGCGCTCGGTGAGCTCCCAGATCGACTCGAACGGTCCCCCGTCCGCGCGAACGCGAACGATCGCCTCGGCGGCGGCCTCGCCCACGTTCTTCACGGCGTTCAGGCCGAAGTGGATGACCCCTCCGACGACCGCGAAGTCCTGTTGCGACGAGTTCACGTCCGGCGGGAGGACGTCGATTCCCATGTCCCGGCAGGCGTTGACGTAGAACGGCACGCGGTCCTTCGTGTTCATGACCGAGGAGATGAGCGCCGCCATGTACTCCTTCGGATGGTTCGCCTTAAGCCAGGCCGTGCGATACGCGATGAGCGCGTAGCAGGCGGCGTGCGCCTTGTTGAAGGAGTAGTCCTGGGAGGACTCCATGTCCTTCCAGAGCTGCTGCGCGACCGCGGGCGCGACGGCGTTCTCCGCACAGCCCTCGAGGAACTTGTCCTTGAGGGAGGCCATGAGCTCGTGGATCTTCTTGCCGATCGCCTTGCGCAGCGTCTCCGCCTCGGCGGGCGAGAATCCGGCGAGCTCCTTCGCGATCTGCATGTACTGCTCCTGGTAGATGCAGATCGCGTACGTCTGACCCGTGATCGCCTGGAGGCGCGGGTCGGCGTACGTCACCTGCTCGCGTCCGTTCTTGCGCGCCGCGTACCCCGGGATGTAGCCCATCGGCCCGGGGCGATACAGGGCGACGAGCGCGATCAGGTCCTCGAACTCGGTCGGCTTCACGGAGCGCAGCGCCTCGCGCATGCCCGACGACTCGAACTGGAAGACGCCCGTCGAGTCGCCGCGCGCGAGCATCGCGTACGTCTTCGTGTCGTCGAGCGGGAGCGTGCCGATGTCCACGCCGCCGACGAGCTCGACCGCCTTGTCGATG
The DNA here is from genome assembly GCA_963833725.1 of uncultured Gaiellaceae bacterium. Classification (GTDB taxonomy): domain Bacteria; phylum Actinomycetota; class Thermoleophilia; order Gaiellales; family Gaiellaceae; genus GMQP-bins7. The sequence continues at coordinate 131,620 of CAWHYV010000010.1, read as the reverse complement.
ACGTCGAGGTTCCGCAGGCCGAGGAAGTCCATCTTGAGGAGGCCGAGATCGACGACGTCGTTCATGCCGACCTGGGTGACGACCTCCTGCTCGCTGCCCTTCTGCTGGAGCGGGACGACCTCGATCAGCGGCTGCGCGCCGATGACGACACCGGCCGCGTGGATCGAGTCGGCGCGGGTCAGACCCTCGAGTGGCCGTGCGAGGTCGATGATCTCCTTCGCGATCGGATCCGAGTCGACGGCCTGTCGGAGCTCGGCGCCGGCTTTGAGTGCGGCCTCGAGCGTCTGCCCCGGGCCCTCGGGGACCAGCTTCGCGATGCGATCGACGACGCCGTAGGGAATGTCGAGGACGCGGCCCGCGTCTCGGATCGCCGCGCGTGCAGCCATCGTCGAGAACGTGATGATCTGCGCGACCCGATCGCGTCCGTACTTCTCGGCGACGTAGTTGATGACGCGGTCGCGTCCGGCCACCGAGAAGTCGATGTCCATGTCCGGCAGGTCCTTGCGGGCCGGATTCAGGAAACGCTCGAAGAGCAGGCCGTAGCGCATCGGATCGACGTCGGTGATCTCGAGGCAGTACGCCGCGATCGACCCGGCCGCGGAGCCGCGGCCCGGACCGACGCTCACGCCGTTTCCCTTCGCGAAATGGATGAAGTCCCAGACGATGAGGAAGTAGTCCGCGAACCCCATCTCCTTGATCGTCGTCAGCTCGAAGCGGAGCCGGTCGGTCAGCTCGGGCGTCGCCGTGCCGTAGCGCCGGACCAGACCCTGCTCGCACAGCTGGACGAGGTAGTCGAACGAATCCCTCCCCTCAGGAACGGGGAACGTCGGCAGCAGGATGCGTCCGAGGTCGAGCTCGACGTTGCACCGCTCCGCCACCTCGAGCGTCCGCGCCATCGCGTCCTCGAGGCCGGGGAAGTCGCCGGCCATCTCCTCGGGCGTCTTGAAGAAGAACTCGTTCGTGTCGAAGCGCCAGTGCGCCGGATTCTTGAGCGTGTCCCCCGACTGGATGCAGAGGAGCGCTTCGTGCGCGAACGCGTCGTCGGCATCGAGGTAGTGGACGTCGCCCGTCGCGACGAGCGGCAGCCCGGTCTCCTCGGCGAGCGCGATCAGCTGCGGGTTGATCTCGTGCTGCTCGGCGAGACCGGCGTTCTGGATCTCGACGTACGTCGAGTCGCGCCCGAAGATCTGCACGAGACGGTCGAGGTCGGCGCTCGCGTCCTTCGGCCTGCTTTCGGACAGCGCGCGCGAGACGCGCCCCGACAGACAACCCGAGAGCGCGACGATGCCCTTTGCGTGACGCTCGAGGAGCTCCCAGTCGACCCGCGGCTTGTAGTAGTACCCCTCGAGGTAGCCGAGCGACGAGAGCTTGATGAGATTCGCGTACCCCTCGTTCGACTCGGCGAGGAGCGTCAGGTGCGCATAGCCCTTCGTCTGTGCGTGCCGGTCCTCGGCGACGTACACCTCGCAGCCGATGATCGGCTTCACGCCGACCTTGCGCGCCTCCCGGTAGAGCTCGACGGCGCCGGCGAGCGAGCCGTGGTCGGTGAGTGACACCGCCGGCATCTCGAGGCGAGCTGCCTTCTCGACCAGTCCGGGAATCCGGCACGCTCCGTCGAGGATCGAGTACTCCGAGTGGACGTGGAGATGGACGAAGGGGGGTGCGGACACGGGAGGGCCATGCTAATCGGCCCACGAGACGGGACCCGAGCCGCCCCTTTGCAGCAGAACCGCCACCACGTCGTGTCGCCGATACGCCGCGGCCGCGAAGCGGACGCCTTTCGGGATCTTCGCGACCACGCACTCCGCGATCGCGGATCGCGTGGTCTGCGGATAGCGGTTCAGGCGGCTTCGCCGGACCAGAACTGATCCGCGAGGTGACGCCAGGTGTCTCGGAGATCAGCGCGTTCGGTAACCCGCTGCAGCTCCCAGTAGACGCGGACGAGCGCTCCGAGGTCCGGCTCGACACCCGCGGTGCGACCCTCCTCGAGCACGCGGACGTACCACGATCCCTGGTCGACCCCGGCCTCGATCGCAAGCGCGAGCGCGCGGTCGCGCAGGTCGGTCGCCGAGGTGTCGAGGCGCGTCATGCGACCGCTATCGGCACCCGCTCGACTGCGGATGAGACGGTCCCCCCGGACGGGGTAGCGGGACCGCGTGCACACTTCGGCGTCGTGCGTCCGCCGACCGTCATCGAGCCGGGCCGCGTGATCGCGGGACGACATCCGTGCGCGTGGGGACCCGAGAACGCCTGGGTCGAAGTCGGCGATCTCGTGGGTGCGGGCGTGACGCTCTTCCTCGACCTGACACAGCCGGGCGAGCTCGAGCCGTACGCCTCGCTCGTCCAGGCGCCCGCGCGCTACCTCAACATGTCGATCCGCGACTTCTCGATCCCGACCCGCGAAGGGCTGATCGCGACGCTCGACGAGATCGACGCCGAACTCGACGCAGGCGGTCTCGTGTACGTGCACTGCTGGGCCGGCTGCGGACGGACGGGCGTCGTCGTCGGGAGCTGGCTCGTCCGGCACGGCATGGAGCCGAAGGACGCACTTCGGCGCATCGCCGAGGCGCGCGGGCTCGGATGCCCGCAGACGCTCGAGCAGCGCGTCTTCGTGCTCGACTGGCAGCGCAGTTCGTAGTCACTGAGTCGAGTGAGCGAGCGCGGAGCCCGGCGCTCCGATACGCCTGTAGAGGATGCCCGTCGGTTCGCCGTACCGAGTGGTGCTCCCGTCGAGGGATCAGGCGACGGGTCATGCTGTCGTCCTCTAAGAGCGACAAGAACGACTCCAAGCAGGAAGTGCGCTTCGCCGCGCGCATCGATGTGCTGATGGAGCGCGTGGACACCCTGGCTGCGACCGTCGCAACCACCGCGTCCGCGACGGCGAAGCGAGACGGAGAGATCGCAAGCCTCCGCCGCGAGCTCCAGGCTCGCGACGACGCGCTGCAACAGCTCGTGGTGCAGGCTCGAGCAGGCTCGCCGGCCGCCGACGACGGCAAGCTGCGCGCGCTCGAGGACACCGTCGCCGCCATGGCGAGCGAGCGCTCGAAGGCCGGGAGCTCGAAGCAACTCGAGGAGGTGACCCAGAAGGTGGGGCTACTCGGACAGCGCCTCGAGACCCTCTCGACCACCGTTTCGACAACGGCGGCCGGAATGGCCGCCCGCGAAGGCGAGCTCGCGACGATCCGCAAACGCCTCGAGTCGGGCCCCGCCGCGGTGGCCGGCGGAACGACTGCCGATCCGGCGCTGAAGCAGCAACTGGTCGACCTCTCGGCGTCGATCGCGAGCATGAAGCTCTTCATCGATGAACAGGCCGCCGAGCTGGCTGCCTTGAAGACACAGGCGGAGCGGCATGCCGCCGAACCGGATCGCCCCTCCGAAGAGCTGAGCTCGATGCTCGCCGCGCTGCGCACGCAGGTCGAAGCCCTGAACGGACTCAAGACCGGCGTGACCGACGAGCAGCTCGACGAGCGCCTCGCCGGCACCGACAGCGCTCTGGCAGTGCTCTCGGAGAGGATCGACGGGCTCTCGCGCTCGGTCGAGTCGGCCGCGGCGAACCTCGCCGACAAGGAGCACGAGCTCTCGGCGCTTCATCGCCACTTCACCGAGTCGAGCGCACGCATCGAGGCTGTCGTCGACGACATTCGCGAAGCGCTGTCGGCGTTTCCCGACATGGGATCCTCTGCCGTCGAGGAGCTCGCAACGCGCGTCGAGCTGATGGAGAGCGCAACGCGTGAGGCATCCGAAGCACGATCGAAGGGCGCCGACGACCTCGCCCATCGCATCGACGTCATCGATCGGCGCGTCGCCACGGTCGCGACCGAGGTGGCCCGCGCGAAGACGCTGTGGCCGGTCGCACTGCGATCCCTCGAAGCCCGGCTCGACGACGCCGTGTCGCACGCGCATCGCGACGAGGCCGAGTCGCCGACATCCACCGACGATACGACGTCGAAGACCGACGATCACGGCGACTCCTCCGACGACCTCCTCGCGGGACTCCGCGACAGCCTGCACGCGATGGAGACCGTCGCAGCCGAGATGGCTCGAGCCTCCGACGCACTGAGCTCGACCGACGACGAGGAGACGAGCGTCGACGAGGCAGCTCCGGTCGCCAGTGCAGGCGCAACGATCGTCCCGCTCCGCACCGGCGAACCCTGACCCCTGAGATGCTGCGGCCCGTCGACACCTTGCTGTTCGTTCTCGGCCGGTACGGCACGTGGGCACGCGGCTGGATGGTGTATCGCGCGCTCGCGGTTCTCGCAGCGCCGGACCGACCGTCCCCGCGGCGCTAGCCGACGACGAAGTACGCCATCAGGATGGCGTCGACGAGCTCGCCACCGCGCTCGTAGTGGCGCTTGCGATAGCCCTCGCGCACGAATCCGAAGGACTCGTACAACCCGAGAGCCGGCTCGTTCCACGGGAAGACATGGAGCTCGAGCTTGCGGATACCCGCGTCCCGAGCCCACACGACAGCGCGTTCGAGCAGCATCGTCCCCACTCCCTGCCTGCGATGGCTCTCGGCCACCATGAGCCCGACGTCGGCGACATGTCGGCTTGCGGGATGCGGATCCCGTGCGAGTGAGAGCCGGCCGACGATCGCGCCTGCACCCTCATCCTCGGCCACGAACACCGCCGCGTCGGGATGGCGATGGATCGTCCGCAGGTACCGACGCTCGTCGGAGACCGACCGCCACGGCCCGGTCCCGAGGATCCAGCGGCCGTCCTCGCGCCCGACGCTCTCCGCGAGATCGACGAGCGCATGGGCATCGCCCGGAGTCGCCAACCGCACAGCGGTCATTCGACGACGATCCCGACGCCGCCGCGGCGCGGATCCCCCGCAGCCTCGAAGATGTCGCCGTCGACGCGCTGCACCGCCTGGACGCCACCGAAGAAGAGATTGAGCGCTCCCCAGCGGTTCACATCCCAGCTGGACGGGAGCGTCGCGACGTCAGCCTCGGGCCATCCGCCTTCGAGATGAACCGTCGTCGCCTCGACGTGGAGACGCGGCGCGCGAATCGCCGCCGCGACGTGCATGCCGTTGAGGATCCGCCACGTGACCTGCGCGATGGCGCCAGCGAGGCGCACCGAGCCGGCGCTCCCGATGACGAGCTCCGGCCGGCCACCGTCGAGCACGAGCGTCGGCGTCATCATGCTCGCGAGGCGGTCCCCCGCGGCCTTGTCGTGCGATCCGATCACGTCGAGCTCGCCGAGCATGTTGTTCAGCTGCGTGCCTTCGCGGAAGACACCCGACCCTGAGCCGAGCGTCGACGAGAGCGCCGCGGCCATACCGGTGCCGTCGACGACGGAGATGTGCGTCGTTCCCGGGAGGGGCCCGGACCCGAGAGGCCCGTACGCATCGGCAACGGCGCGCGCCTCGTCCTCGAGGCCCGGATCGCCCTTCTCGGCGAGAAGCGCGAGGATGCGCTGAACGACCCCGCCGCCCTGCGACGGCGTCGAGAGGACCGTGCATCCGAGGACGTCGACCGCGAGGGGCTCCAGCCCGAGCGCTCGATACGCCCGCAAGTCGGTCGCATATTCAGGAATGAGGTCGACCAGCATCGCAGCACCCGAGTCGCGAACGCCTTCCAGCGCGACGACCGCGTCCTCCGTCCGGACGCGCGTCGCATTCCCGTAGATGCGCCGCCCGCCCTCGTCGCGCAAGAGGATTCCGTCGAGGATCGCGTGCAGCGTCTCGCGCGGCTCGTCGCGGACGAAACCCTCACGTGCAAGCTCGATCGCCGGATCGACGAGGTCACTCCAGGCACATGTCGCGAAGCGACCGTGAATCTCCTCGAGGCCGACGAGCAGGCCGGGGACCGCGACCGATCCCTCACCGACGTGGAACACCTGCGTCCCCGCATCGCCGAAGTCGATGACGAGCTCCTCCATCTCGCCGAGCTGGCGCGACGGGACGCGGAAGAAGCAGTCGAGCACCGTCGCCGCGCCACCGGGCTCGTAGACGAGCGCGAAACCCCCTCCCGCCGGACCCGTCAGCGGCCCCTCCGTCACGAACGCCGTGAACGCGGCCGCGAGGAGTGCGTCGACGGCGTTCCCGCCCGCGCGCAAGACACGTGCGCCGGCCTCGGCCGTCAACGGGTGACCGGCTGCGATCGCGCCGCGCATCGGGAAACCGTACTGCGGTTCGGGCGCCAGAGGCTTGATGTGAAACTGGCGCGTCGTCGGGGACGCTCACGACCAAGCCGGGCGACGCCGGCACGTCTCGTGCAGGCTTGAAGCCTGTGCGAGGCGTGGCGGTGGCGATCCGGCGCAGTGTCGTGAGCGCCAGCCGGCCCGCGGGGATTTCACATCGAGCCTCTAGCCGGTGTTCAGGAACGACGGCAGCTCGGGGTCGAACTCCCGGCTCGACGACGTCGTCGTCTCGAACCCGGGGCGACCGGCCCTCCGGCGCATTCCACCCAGCCCGGTCGCGACGACCGTCACCCACACCTGACCGGTCAGCCGCGGGTCGACCGTCGCACCGAAGATGATGTTCGTCTCGTCCGTCGCCGTCTGGCGCACGACCTCGGCGGCCTCGTTGACCTCGACCAGCGAGAGGTCGTCGCCGCCGGAGATCGAGAGCAGGATTCCGCGCGCACGCACGATCTCGGCATCGATGAGGGGCGAGCCGAGCGCGCGTTCCGCGGCCTCGCGGGCACGAGTCGGCCCGGTGGCGTAGCCGATTCCCATGAGCGCCGAGCCCGCGTCCTGCATGACCGTGCGGACGTCGGCGAAGTCGAGGTTGATGAGGCCCGGCGTCGTGATCAGGTCGCAGATCCCCTGCACGCCCTGGCGCAGCACGTCGTCGGCGATCTTGAAGGCGTCGATCATGGAGGTCGAGCGGTCGAGCACCTCCAGCAGCCGGTCGTTCGGGATGACGATGACCGTGTCGCATGCGGCGCGGAGCTCGTCGACCCCGCTGTCGGCAGCGGCCCGCCGGCGGGTTCCCTCGAACCGGAACGGCGTCGTGACGATGCCGACGGTGAGCGCGCCGAGCTCGCGCGCGATGCGCGCGACGACCGGCGCTGCGCCCGTTCCGGTGCCGCCGCCCTCTCCCGCGGTGACGAAGACCATGTCCGAGCCACGCAGCGCGGCCTTGAGCTGGTCGAGCGCCTCCTCGGCGGCTGCACGGCCGACCGCAGGATCCGCGCCGGAGCCGAGCCCCTGCGTGAGCCCCTCGCCGATCGAGATCTTGGTCGGCGCGTCGGAGATCGCGAGCGCCTGCCGATCGGTGTTCACCGCGATGAAGTCGACCTGTGCGATCCCCGCGTCCATCATCCGGTGGATCGCATTCAGCCCCGCGCCCCCGACGCCGACGACGCGGATCGCGGCGATGTAGGCAGCGCCCTTCGGCGGCGGCACGCGGTGAAGCTGCGGCGCCGGCTCGAGCATCGTCTGGAAGTAGCGCGCAGCGGCACGGGAGGCGGCAGCCTCGCTCGGCACCTCCTCCTCGGGTGCGACGACGGCCGCCTCGGACACGGGCGGCTCGGGCTCGGGATCCTTGACGAAGTCCGGAACGTGCTCGACGGTCTCGTCGAGCGCGGCCTGTGCGCGGGAATCCACCTCGGGGTCGGGCTGGGACTCCTCCGGCACAGCCTCGCCCTGCGAGCGCTGCGCAGCCTCGGTCTTGCGGAAGAGCTCGGCGAGCGGGCCCTCACGCATCGTCGCGCGCTTGCGCGCCATCGAGCACCTCCTTCGCGAGGTCGCGGTAGGCCTCGGCTGCCGGCCCGGACGGGTCGTACTTGAGGACGGAGCTCCCCTTCACCGGAGCCTCCGCATAGCGCACGGTCTTGCGGATCCGCGTGTTGTAGACGAGGTCGCCGAAGTGCTCCTCGAGAATCTCGATCGCCTCGCGGGCATGAAGCGTGCGTCCGTCGTACATCGTCGGGACGATGCCCTGCACGTGTACCCGGGGGTTGAGGTTCTCGCGGACCATCGCGAGCGTGTTCTCGAGTTGCACGAGCCCGCGAAGCGAGAGGTACTCGCACTGCACCGGCACGATGACGCCGTCGGCCGCGACGAATGCGTTGATCGTCAGCAGGCCCAACGACGGCGGCGTGTCGATGAGGATGTAGTCGTAGCGATCGCGCACTTCGACGAGCGCCTTCTCGAGCGCGCGCTCGCGACCGATGAGGGCGGAGAGCGACAGCTCTGCACCGGCGAGATCGATCGACGCGACGGCGACGTCGACCTCGACGGTCTTGATCACGTCGGAGATCGGAACCCGGTGGACGAGGACGTCGAACATCGAGCGATCGATCGCGTCCGGATTCATCCCCTGGCTCATCGTGAGATTCCCCTGCGGGTCGAGGTCGATGACGAGGACGCGATGCCCCTTCTCGTGCAGCGCGACACCGAGGTTGAGAGTCGTCGTCGTCTTGGCGACCCCGCCCTTCTGGTTGGCGAGAACGATGACGTTCGCCATCAGCGCACCCTCGGGCTCGGGCGCGGGGACCGAAACGGGCGCAGGGACGGCCTGCAGACGCGGCGGCTCCGCGACGACGACAGCTGGCTCGTCCTCGACGGGCTCGGGAACGGGTTCCGGCCGGGGCTGGAGGCGCGGGAGCAGGCGCGAGAGAGCCATGACTGCGTCACCTTCCCGCCCTCGGCTGAGATTCCTGCAACGCGCTCGCGCATCGATGGAAACGCACGACAGCGGCCGCGAAGCGGACGCCTTCAGGGGTCTTCCGCGCGGCCGGAATTCGCGCATGCGGATTCCGGTCTTGCGCAGTTCTCGCGCGTTGATGGAAACGCACCGCAGCGGCCGCGAAGCGGACGCCTTCAGGGGTCTTCCGCGCGGCCGGAATTCGCGCATGCGGATTCCGGTCTTGCGCAGTCATCTAGTCCTCGCCGTCGAGGTAGTCGAGCTGCTCACCGACGCGGGTGATGAGACCGAGGCCCCGGATGTACAGCTTCCGTGAGCGCGGGTAGAAGCACAGGTCGTTCGGGTCGCGCGTCCCGTACATGAGCAACGTCATTCCCTCGTCGCCGCCGCGGAACGCATGCGCGACACCGGTGCCGGGGAGCCGGCAGACGACGGAGCCGGCACGCACCGGGTGCTCGGCTCACACCGTCCTCCTCCCAGAGGAGCAGATGCCCTTCGCCGTCGAGCACGACGAAGATCTCCTCCTCCGCGGAATGGCAGTGCGGCGGCGCGTTGAGCTTGCCGGGCAAGACCTCGGCGTGGCGCAGACCCGTCTGCACCGCGCCGGCCTCACGACCACAGAAGCGCGCGCGGCGCCCGAGTGTGGCGCTGTCGTGCTCGACGGGCTCGAGGTCGGCGACGTTGACGATCGTGGACGGGCGCGGCGCGAGCTCCGTGACGACGGGCGGCCCCGCGGCGGCCTCGCGCGTCCACGGGTGATCCTCCTCGGCGCCGACCGGCGCCCACGTCTCGCCGAGCCACGCGACGCCCGCGCGAGGCAGCCACGTGATTCCGTTCGCGAACGTGCGCTGTCCGAAGGCGAGCACGTCCAGTCCATCGGGGCCGGCCTGCAGCGTGTGTGCCGCCTCGAGCGCTCGATGGACGAGGCAGTCGCCCGCACGTACCTCGTACCCCACCGGGTCGCCTTCGCCCTCCCACTGCACGGAGATGCCAGAGCCGGCCGAGCACCCAGAAGATCTCCTCCTCGGCGCCCTCGAGATGGAGCGGCGTCGACCACATCCCGGGATCGACCTGGATCCGCTTGACGCCGACCGATCGCGACGTGCGTCCGGTGAGGCTCCACCACGTGCCCGCGATGTGGCCGCGCTCGCCGCGCCAGGTCCGCACGTCGTCCCAGTGGGAGATCACGTCGCGATCATGTCACGCGATCGCATCGCCGGTCGACCAGGTACGGCCGCCGCGGCGGCGAGCCCGACGCCCCTCAGGGATCCTGCGCGCCGTCGAGTGCGCCGCGGAGATCCCGGACCGCCCGCGCTCCCGCATCACCTCCTTCCCTTCTCGACCATGCCTCGGCCTCGGAGAGCAGCGCGCGGAGCTCGCCGACGAGCTCGCCCGGACCCGCCTCTGCACGATCCAGCGCTTCGATTCTCCGCAGTCGCTCGAGAACGGCCTCCGACTCGTCCATGTGTCCACGGTAGCCCCGACCCGTTCGCACGAGGGTCACGGTTCCGAGCCGGAACCGTGACGTACGTCAGACGGCGATGGCGTGCGTCACGGACGCGCGACCGAGCCCGAGCAGCTCGCGGTCGAGGTCGTGAGCGAGCCGGTCGCGATCACGCGAGCGCACCACGGCGACGACCGCGCGTCGCGCAGCATCCACGGTTGCGAACGTGGCGGGATCGCCGGCGGCGAGCGCGGTGAGCTCGCCATGGAGCTCCTCTCGCGACCTCGCGTCGTCGGCGAGCAGAACGCAGGAGCGCATCGGCCAGGTCTCTCCGAGCAGGGACGTCAAGGCACCGCGGAGCTGCTCGCTGCGGAAGGGCTCCGACTGGAACAGCGAGAGCTCCCAGCGGTCGAGTGCGTCGGCGAGGTCGGGATCGCCGTCGGCGTCGCCGAGCGCTGCGAGGACGTCGACTGCGATCGGCGTCCGGAAGGTGTCCAGCCGAGACGGCTCACCAGGAGGCTGCGTCGCTGCGATCGGGAGGACCGGCTGGATCCCGAACGGGCGCCCGTCGAGCGTCTCGAACATCACCGGCCCGGCTGCGACCGCGGCCATCGTGGTCAGCCGAAGCGCGCTGACGGCGTCCGCGATCTCGCCGGGCGCGTCAGGCGGCGCAGCACCGGCATCGAGGTCGTGCCGCAGCTCGACGACGACGGAGCGATCGGGCTCGCGTCCGAAGTCACGCGGGAGCAGCCCGCGCGACTCGGGCCAGTGCGTCGCGAGCTCGGCCGCCACGTAGGGGCGCAGGGAGAGACCAGGTGCCAGCTCGACAGGCTTCGCGAGCGAGAGACCGATGAGCGGCGCGACGGCGACGTACCGGCGTTGCGCTCCGAACAGCGATCCCTCGAGCGCCGCGTAGGCCTTCTCGAACGCCTCGTCGTCCCAGTCGAAGCCGCCACACGCCTCGGCCGTCGAGATCAGCAGCCCGAGGAGAACCGTGCGGAAGAGCGCCTCGTCCTCGCTCGCCCGCGGCCCGGCGTGCGCACGGGCGAAGATCGCCGCGGCAGGCTCGCGCGAGAGCTCCTCGACCGCGAGCCGCGCGTCCTCGCGTGCGCGGAGCATCGGCTCGCGCTCCTCGATGAACGAGCGAACGAGCGGACGAAGCTCGTACAGCGACGGCCCGCGCCGCTCGACGTGCTCCTCGAATGCGAAGGGGAGCTCGGCGCCTTCCTCGAGCTCGCGTCCGAGCACGACGAACGATCCGAGCACGAAGCCACGGACGAGCGGATAGAGATGGGGAGCGCGTACCGCCACCACTCCGGGTACGAGCTTCGAGCGCCCTCTCCTGCGTTACGGCCTCAGCACTGCACGCCGTGGGCCGGCGAGGAAGCCCGCCTCGACCAGGAGCTGCATCGTCTCCGTCTCCGCGACGGCGACGCCGTCGAAGCGCTCGACCGCGAGGCGCTTCGCACCTCCGGAGCGCACGTGCGCGACGAGCGCCGCGAGCGCGGGCCGTAGCCATGCCGGATCGGGATCGCGCAACGGCACGAGCGAGCGGCCGCCGCGTTCGACGAACAGCGCAGCCTCGCCGTCGAGGAGCACCACCCATGCGCCGGCGACGCGCGCGGCGCGCGCGCCGGAGCGCCGCGGCCACGGGAGCGCCGCGCCGTAGGGCTGCGCCGGGTCGGCGGCTGCGAGCACGAGCGCCTCGGGCTCATCTCCGCGACGCGCAGAGCGAAGCTCTCGGAGTCGCTCGACCGCGCCCGGGAAGGGCGAACTGCGCTCCGCCGAGGCCCTCGACGAAGTAGCCGCGCTGACAGACGCCGAGCGTCTCGAGCGCCTTGAGCTCCGCGTAGACAGCGCCGTAGCCGCCGCGAATCCCCTCGCCGCGAACCCCGTCCCGCGTGACGATCCCTTGCCGCTCGAGCAGAAGCTCCGCGAGCGCCCGTCGATCCGCTGTCGGCGCGAAGAGCGGGGCGGCGAGCGACCAGCGCCCCTGCGTCGGCGACGCGGTCGTGCGCCGCGTGCGGGCGAAGCGCCGCCCGGCACGGTCGGGTCGCGGCAGCTCGTACCGTCGTGACGCACGCAGCGGCGCCCAGGAGTCGTTCGTGACCTCGCCGGCCCAGACCAGCTCCCACAGCCCCGTCAGGACGTCCTCGGCGGGCTCCCCGCTCGCTTCGACGAGGTCGGTCCAGAAGAGCGCGCGCTCCGCGAGCGCAGCACGAATCGCCGCGACTGCGTCGCCCTCGGGCGGCGCTTCGGCCGACGGCGGCCCGAGCAGAGCCGCATCGTCGCGGAAGTACACGGCGACGCGGTCGAGCCCGGCGCCGACCCACACCACTTCGCCCGAGGCGCAGAGCACGTCGAGATCCGCCGGACGGAACGACGCAACGCGTCGCGGGAGCACATCGCTCTCCCACAAGGTCGCGGGGAGGGCGACGCCCTGCAGAGGCACGAGTGCCTCACGCAGCCCCTGGCGTCGCCCGATGCCGTGCCAGGCAGGGAGAAAACGCCCGAACGCCGACTGCTCCGCCGGCTCGACCTCCCGCCGCAGCACGGCGAGCGTCGCGCGACGAATGCGACGGAGAACATCCGGGTCGCACCACTCGCGCTCGGAACCGCCCGGTCGAAGCTCGCCACGGACGAGTTGGTCGTCGCGCTCGAGCGCCTCGAGCTCCGCATCGACGACCTCCCCCTCGAGGAGGAAACGAGCCGCGACCTCACCGGTCGTGAACGGCCCGCGGGTCTTCGCGTACCGCCTGAGCACCGCCCGCAGCGGAAGCTCGACCGGCTCGAGGAACACGTGCGGGACGCCACCGGGCGGGACGACGCCGAACGCGTCGCGCACGAGCCCGGCGTCCTCGATCGCCACGAGCAGCTCGACATCGCCGAGGCGTACGCGAATCGCGCGGCGCTCGCGCAGGAGCGTCTCCGCGAACCCGCGGTCGTATTCGCCGTCGACGAGCGGACCGGCACGGCGCAGCAGATCGTGGAGCTCGTCGACGTTGCGCGGGATCGGCCGCAGGGACGCCTCGACCTGTTCGATCGCTCCGAGGTCGAGCAGCTCGCGGAGCTCCTCGATTCCCATGAGCTCGCGGAGGAGATCGCGATCGAGAGAGAGGGCCTGCGCCCGGCGTTCCTCGGGCGGCGTGTCGTCCTCGTACATGTAGGTCGCGACGTACTCGAAGAGGAGCGACGAGGCGAACGGCGAGGCCGAGGCGGTCTCGACTTCCGCGACAGCGAGCGAGCGCGTCTGGATGCCGCGCAGGATCCCCCGCAGCGCGGGCAGATCGAAGACGTCCTGCAACACCTCGCGGTAGGTCTCCAGCACGATCGGGAACTGCGGGTACCGGCGGGCGACCTGGAGCAGGCTCTGTGACTTGAGCCGCTGCTGCCAGAGCGGCGTGCGCTGACCCGGCCGGCGCCGCGGGATGAGCAAGGCACGCGCCGCGTTCTCCCGGAACCGCGCGCCGTACAGCGCCGACTGCGCGAGCTCGCCCAGAAGAAGATCCTCGATCTCGTCCGGCTCGAGCACGAGATCCGCGAGCGGCGGCGGCACGTCCGCGTCCGGGAAATGGAGTGCGATCCCGTCGTCCGACCACAGCGACTGCACGTCGAGATCGAGCGCATCGCGGAGCCGAGCGCGCAGCGCCATCGCCCACGGCGCGTGCACGCGGCCTCCGAACGGCGAGAGGATGCACACGCGCCAGTCCCCGATCTCGTCACGGAAGCGCTCGACGACGAGCGTCCTGTCCGACGGGACGACTCCCGTCGACGCCTCCTGCTCCCGAAGGAACGTGAGGAGGTTGCGCGCGGCGAGCCCATCGAGGGCGTACTCACCCTGGAGTCGCCCGAGCGCGTCGTCGTCGGAGAGCGCCGAGAGCTCGCGCGCAGTCCGGCCGATCTTCTCCCCGAGCTCGGCGGGCCTGCCCCATGCCCTCGCCCTTCCAGAACGGCGCCACGCCGGGCACGCCCGGCGCCGGAGAGACGAGCACGCGGTCGCGCGTTATCTCCTCGATGCGCCACGTCGACGCGCCGAGCAGGAACGTCTGGCCCTCACGGGCCTCGTACACCATCTCCTCGTCGAGCTCGCCGACGCGGCCGCCCCCGTCTGCGAGGAAGACGCCGAAGAGGCCGCGGTCGGGAATGGTCCCCGCATTCGTGACGGCGAGGCTGCGCGCACCGCTGCGGCCACGCACGGTGCCTGCTGTGCGATCCCAGACGATCCGCGGCCGCAGCTCGGCGAACTCGTCCGACGGATACCGGCCGGCGAGCATGTCGAGCACGTTCTCGAGTTGCGCGCGCGAGAGGTCGGCAAACGGATACGCACGCCGGGCGAGCTCGTGCAGCTCGTCGACCGACACCTCCTCGTCGGCGCAGATCGCGACGATCTGCTGCGCGAGGACGTCCAGCGGATTCCGTGGGATGCGCGTCTCCTCGATCTCTCCGGCGCGCATGGCCCGCGCCACCACTGCGGACTCGAGGAGGTCGGCCCGGTACTTGGGGAAGATGCGCCCTTTCGAGACCGAGTGCAGCTCGTGCCCGGCGCGCCCGACGCGCTGCAGGCCGCGCGCGACCGACTTCGGGCTCTCGACCTGGATCACGAGATCGACCGCACCCATGTCGATGCCGAGCTCGAGTGACGACGTCGCGACGAGACAGGGGATCTCACCCGCTTTCAGGAGCTCCTCGACCACCATCCGCTGCTCGCGCGCGAGCGAGCCGTGGTGCGCGCGCGCAAGCTCTTCGCCGGCGAGCTCGTTGATCCTGAGCGCGAGTCGCTCGGCGAGCCTGCGGTTGTTCACGAACACGATCGTCGAGCGATGCGCTCGGACGAGGTCGAGGATCGCCGGATAGATCGACGGCCAGATCGAGCGGCTGGAACGCTCGACGCCCACACCCATCTCGACGCCGTCCGCGAGGACCGGCACGGAGAGATCCGCGGTCGACGGCAACTCGCGCATGTCCTCGACGGGCACGACGACCTGCAGATCGAGCTCCTTGCGGACGCCTGCGTCGACGAGCTGGATCTCGCGCCCGGACCCGGCGACGAACCGTCCGATCTCCTCCATCGGCCGTTGCGTCGCCGAGAGTCCGACGCGCTGGAACGACGCTTCGACGAGGCGCTCGAGCCGCTCGAGCGAGAGCGCGAGGTGCGAGCCGCGCTTCGTCCCCGCGACCGCATGCACCTCGTCGAGGATCACCGTCTCGATCCCGCGCAGCGTCTCTCGCGCCTGTGACGTGAGGAGCAGGAAGAGGGACTCCGGGGTCGTGATGAGGATGTCGGGTGGCGTGCGCACCATCCGGCGGCGCTCCTCCGCCGGCGTGTCGCCCGTTCGAACGCCGACCCGCAGCTTCGAATCCAGGCCGGCGAGCGGGCCGCGGAGGTTTCGCTCGATGTCGTAGTTGAGTGCCTTCAGCGGTGAGACGTAGAGCAGTCGCAGCCCTGCTCCCGGTGTCTCGTTCAGCCGATCGAGCCCGAGAAGGAACGCGGCGAGCGTCTTTCCGGATCCGGTCGGGGCCTGGATGAGGACGTTCCCGCCGCTCGCTATCGCGGGCCAGCCGAGCGCCTGGGCCGGCGTCGGCCCCTCGAACGCGCGCTCGAACCACGTCCGCGTCCGGGGCGACAGAACGGACAGCGGATCCACCCGTCCAGGGTATCGAGCCGGCGACTACGATCCCGGAGTGCCGTCCGCCCTCTATCTCACCGAGTCGGACGAGGCGAACAAGCTCCTCGCGACGGAGCCACTCGCCCTCCTCATCGGCTTCGCACTCGACCAGCAGGTCACGGTGCCGACCGCGTTCGCAGGACCGCAGAAGCTGAAGGACCGCATCGGCGCGCTCGATGCGAAGCAGATCGCGTCGATGGATCCCGCAGAGCTCGAGGCCGTGTTCCGCGAGCGTCCCGCGATCCACCGCTTCCCCGGCTCGATGGCGCGACGCGTCCAGGAGCTGTGCGCGGTCGTCGCCGAGGAGTACGGAGGCAAGGCGGAGCGCGTCTGGACGGAAGCGTCGGATGGGGAGGATCTCCGCAAGCGGATCGGCGCGCTCCCCGGCTTCGGCGCGATGAAGATCACCGGCCTCGGGTCGGTGCTCGCACTTCGGTTCGACGTCGAGGCGGCGCGGGAGCTCGTTCCCGATCACGCGTGCCTCGGCGCGGTCGACTCGCCAGAGGCCCTCGAGGAGTATCAGGCTGCGAAGCGAGCGAAGAAGAGCGGCCGCGCGCGCTGCCGCTGCGACCGGCTGACCCGGACCGCGCTCAATCGAACCCGAATAGGAGCGGCAGGACCACCACGACCGCGGCGGCCCAGAGCGCGAAGACGGGAAGGTAGGTCGTCTGCCAGCGCTCGAGCGAGTGGAGCCTGCTGCGTCCCGTGAGGAATCGCGCGGATAGCCAGGCGGCCCCCGCGAGGTTCACGAGCAAGACGAGATTGAGGCCGAGCGCGGCCGTCCGGTTTGGCGTGAACCCGAGGTCGCCTATCCGGGCGATCATCGCGCCGAGCACCATCACGTCGAGCACGAGGGCGCTGACGACAGCGACGAGCTGGATGCCGTCCATCCATCCGGGAGACGTCGACGGTTCGCGCGCGGACATCCCGTACAGGACGAGCGCGAGCACGACCACCAGCAGTGCGTCGATGACACTGAGGAGCTCGCGATCGAACGCCCCGCCGAGCCCCGTCACCGCGTAGACGACAGCAGCGCAGGCCAGCATCACCGCGAACAGCGGCGTGAAGAGCATCGTGAGCACCGGCGCCATGTTCTCGACGACGCGTTGCTTCGACTCGACGAGCCACGCCGCCACGATCACCGCACCCGCCGCACCCGAGGGCACCACCCATTCGGCAACCCGCTCGACGTCGACCCCGGTCGGTTCGAGGATCGCAGCGGTCAAGGCCATGAGCACCCCGCCGCCGAGCGCGATCAGCACGTAGTAGATGAACCATTCGCCCGTGAAGCGGACGAAGTCCATACGCCGCTCATGTGAACGGATCGTGCCGCCCATGTACGGGTAGGAGACGACGAACCAGAGCGCGACCGGCAGGCTGAGGATGACGAGCGCCTCGGTGTCCGAGTCGGTACCGAAGGCCTCGGTGCCCGATTCTCCATCCCATGGGTAGAGGTTGACCACGAGCGCCGCGAGGACGAACGGCGCCGCCATCAGCACCCAGCGCCGAGCGTCGAGCCGCCGTCGGTGAGCGAAGTACGCGGCGAGGAACGGCAACACGAACAGGCTGGCGTTGCGTGCCAGCCAGGTCGACTCTTCGTCGGGGAAGCCGGCGGCGAGGCGTGCGACCTGGATCGCGACGGCTGCGGCCAGTGCGAACACGAGCGCCTCGAGCCAGTCGCTGGACGCGCGCGCCGGCTCGTCCCCGCTCAGGAAGAGCTGCTTCCACAGTCGACCGCTGTGCTCGCGTGCGAACTCTCGGGACAGGCCGTCGACCTCCCCCAGCCGTTTCACGGCGATCAGGAACGCCTCGTCGGCTGTGAGGCCGGCCGCGTTCAGCTCGGCGATCTGGTGACGAAGATGATCCTCCAGCTCATCGACGTCGTGGCCGTCGACGCCCGGGGCGCTCGCGACGTAGGCCCGCCACTCTGCGATCTGCGACTCCACGCTCTCCATGGCTCACGCCTCACCGAGAGCCGTCAGCACTCCACCCGATTCCGGCCAGACGTCATTCAGCGCACGTGTGACCGTCACCCACTGCCGCTCGTGGTTTGCGAGTGCCGCTCGTCCCTCCTCGGTGATCGCGTAGTACTTGCGGCGACGCCCCTCCGGTGGCGCTCGCCACTCCGTCGTCACGTACCCGAGACGCTGAAGGCGATGGAGCAGCGGGTAGAGCATCCCGTCCGTCCACTCGAGCTCGCCCCCGGAGAGCGCACGTACCTGCTTGAGGATGGCGTAGCCGTAGCTTTCCGCGTCCGCGAGGATCGCGAGCACGAGCGGGGTCGCCGAGGCCGCGACGAGGTCCTTGTCGATGTGCATGCCCGCCTCCACGGGTCGAAGTTCAATGCATAGAAGCACAAGGTAATTTGACGTCGCAAGTCGTTCGTCGGAACACGGCACGGCCGCCGCGGCGATCATTGGCACGTGACGGGCGATCCGACAGGCGCGACACACGCGTCCGATCGCGTCGAGATCCGAACGCTGACCGACGGAGGGCAGCGTCCGGCGGATGTCGCGCGTGGAATCGCTGGATTCCTGTCGCACGCTCGCAGCTCACTCGACCTCGCGCTGTACGACGTCCGCTTCGAGACCGGCGCCGGTGCGCTCGTCCTCGCCGCGCTGCTCGCAGCCGTGCAGCGCGGCGTCGAAGTGCGGCTGCTCTACAACGTTGCCCACCCCGGTCCGATCGCCGTCCCGCCGCCTCCCGAAACCGCGCCGGAGGCCATCGAGGCGCTCCCCGTCGCAACGCGTGGGATCGCGGGCATCCCGGACCTCATGCACCACAAGTTCGTCGTTCGCGATGGGGACGCGGTCTGGACCGGTTCGACGAACTGGACGGACGACTCGTGGTCGCGACAGGAGAACGTGATCGTCACGCTCGAGTCACCCGAGATCGCCTACGCCTACTCGCTCGCGTTCGGTCAGCTCTGGGAGAGCGGGAGCGTCGAGGGATCCGGCGACGTCGACCCGCGGCCCGAGGACGTCGGCGGCGCGCGTGTCCGCGCGTGGTTCTGCCCCGAGCACGGAGACGCCCTCTCGCACCGTGTCGCGAAGCACATCGGCAAGGCGCGCCGGCGCGTGCGGATCGCATCCCCGGTTCTCACCTCGGGCCCGATCCTCGGCACGCTCGTCGAGGTCGTGAACGAATCCCGCTGCGACGTCGGAGGGGTGATCGACGACACGCAGGTCGACCAGGTCTTCGGGCAGTGGAAGACGAACGGCGTGAGCGAATGGAAGATCCCGCTGCTCCAGCGCATCATCGAGGGCGCCGCCTTCAGCGGGAAGGCCTCGACGCCGTGGTCGCCGACGTCACGTCACGACTTCATGCACGCGAAGGTCGTGGTCGCCGACGATACGACGTTCGTCGGGAGCTTCAACTTCTCGCGCTCGGGAGAGCGGAACGCCGAGAACGTCCTCGAGATCCGCGACCCCGCCGTCGCCGACCGGCTCGCGGCATTCGTCGACGAGATCCGCGCACGCTACCCACGCGCGACCCCTCCGCGATAATCGCTCCGTGATCGACCCGCTCGAGCGCTGGCGCGAGCTCGGCCTCCCCGACAAGCCCGACTACGCCGGGCTCCTCACGTACGCGGGGATGCCCTATACCCAGAACCCGGCCGATCTCGCCGGATTCGACATCGCCGTCGTCGGAGCGCCGACCGACGACCTCGTCTCCGATCGTCCGGGGACGCGGTTCGGTCCTCGCGCGATCCGCGCCGCAAGCTGCCCGCCGGGGCCGCACCTGGAGACGAAGGTCGATGCCTTCAGCGCGCTTCGTGTCGTCGACTTCGGAGACGCGGCCGTCGTGCCGGCCGACCCGGTGACGTCGCACGCGCAGATCGAGCGCACGGTCGGTGAGGTCGTGGCGGCCGGAGCGATCCCCGTCGTGCTCGGCGGCGACCACTCGATCACGGAGCCGAACGTGCGCGCGGTCGCCACCCGGCATGGCCCGGTCGGCCTCGTCCATTTCGACACGCATACGGACACGGGTACGGAGGTGTTCGGAGTCGAGCTCTCCCACGGGACGCCGATGTACCGACTCGTCCGTGACGGCCACGTCGCCGGCGACCGCTACGTCCAGATCGGCCTGCGCGGCTACTGGCCGGGCGAGGCCGAGTTCGCATGGCAGCGCGAGCACGGGATCACGTCGATCTTCATGCACGACGTGCGCGACCTCGGAGTCCGCGAGGTCGTCGAGCGCACGGTGGCGGCGGTCGGCGACGGCCCCGTCTTCCTCACGGTCGACGTCGACGTCCTCGATCCGTCGATCGCGCCCGGAACGGGGACACCGGAGCCGGGCGGGATGACCTCGGTCGATCTCCTCTGGGCCTGCCGCGAGCTGGGAAGGCGCCTCGAGCTCGTCGGGCTCGACGTCGTCGAGGTGCTGCCGACCGCAATCGGCTCGGCTGACATCACGGCGCTCGTCGCCGATCGCATCGTCCGCGAGGCGCTGACCGGCATCGCGCTGCGCCGCACCTCAGTCGGCTGAGTCTGCGCGGAGTCGATCCGCCGCGAGTCGCCCCGCCTCGTCGGCTGCACGCACGTGGCCCGTCACCGACGCGAGGAAGTCCTGGCGCTCGAGCGCGAAGAGATGTGTGGTCGTGGTCGCGGTGCACGTCGCGGTGCGCGGGACGTCGTGCAGGAGCGCGATCTCCCCGAAGCCCTCGCCGCGGCCGAGGTGGCGACGTACGCCGCCGTCCTGACTGACCTCGACCGTCCCGTCAGCGACGACGTAGAAGCGATCGCCGACGTCACCCTGCGCTACGACGACAGCTCCACTGGCGACCTCGAGCGGCTCGAGCGAGCGAGCGACGCCCTCGAGCGCAGGAGGCGGAAGCTGCGCGAACATCGGAAGCGATCGAAGAAGGCCAATCTGTACGACGGGCACGTCAGCCTTCGCGTCGAGGTCGCGCACGCTCCGGCCGACGACGACGGCTGCGAGCGGAAGGAGCGCGCCGACCCCGATCAGCGCTGCCTCCGCACCGCCGACGGCGACGAGCACCGGCACGAGCAGGGAACCAACCGCCATACCGATCATCGAGAGGCTCTCGAGGAGACCGAACACGCGCGCGAGCTGGTGTGCCGGCGCCGTGCGCTGCAGCAACGTCCGCCCGGAGACATCGACGACCATGTGCGCGACCCCGCCGAGCGCGAGGAATGCGATGGCCGCCGCCAACGTCGGCCGGAGGCCGAGCAGGAGAAACGCGACGAACCAGACCGCCAGGCCGCCGAGCAGCGGGGGCGCGAGTCGACTGCGGCCCACGAGCGAGGCCGTGACGACGATCGCGAGCACGCCGCCGAGACCGAAGGCGGCATTGAGATACCCGGCCCAGCCGCCGCTCAGGCCGAGCTGTCCGATGGCGAGCTCCGCGTAGAGGACGTCGAGGGCACCGATAGCGACGAACTCGACGCCGAGAAGAGTCACGAGCGCACGCGCGGCGGGCTCCGCGCGCAGTACGTGCGCGGCCTCGAGCGTCTCTCGGAGAACCCCAGCCGGAGCGTCCGATCGCGCCGGTGGCGGCCCCGGAACCGGCGCGACGAGCGCCGCGGCCCCGACCATCACGACGGCCATCACCACGAACACCCAGCCCGGACCCGCGATGTTGATGAGCACACCGGCCAGCAGCGGCGCGACGAGGACGGTCACGCTCTCGATCCATCCGGACATCACGTTCGCGGCGGTGAGCTCGTGCGGCCTGCGCGCGAGCGACGGCAGGAGCGCAGCCTGCGTCGGACGCGTCACCGTCACGGCCGTGGCCGCGCAGGCTGCAAAGGCGTACGCGAGCAGTGCAGGACCGGCTGCGAGGAGGACGGCGGCGGTCGCACCCATCCCCACCGCCTGCGCGACGTACCCCCAGAACAGCACGCGCCCCGCCCTGCCCCGATCTCCCAAGAGTCGACGCGAATGGCGCGAAGACCGCGGCCGGGATCAGCTGGACGACTGCGACGAGCCCGGCCGTCGTCGCGCCGCCGCGGTCGTACGCATAGACGATCATCGCGATCCACACGGCCCACTCGGCGGCGTTGAAGCCGGCGAAGGCGAGCTCGACGCGCCGAAGCTCGCGATTTCCGAAGACGGCACGCGCTGCGGCCGGTATCTGGCCGAGCACAGACGTCGCCCGCGCGAACACCAGCAGCGATCAGTGGGGAAGCCGCGTCGCGTCGCCGCCGGCCGGATACCCGACCGGTCGCACGTCCGACAGCGTCAGAGCGAGAGGATCGCGCTCCACGATGCGATCCTCTCACGTGCTTCGGCCCGAACGGAATGCTTACGCCCTGGTAACAGATCGCCCTCAGAACCCGAACGGCTCGGTGGCTGGATTCATCAGGGAGCTATCGAGGAGGGAACGGAGTGAGAGCGAGTCGCATTGATCACGCTTGGTGGCGTCATGCTCGTCGTCGTCGCGGTGCTCGGGCCGGTGGCGATCGCGGGCGACAAGCCGAAGACGGGAGACGAGCGGGTCGCGATGTCCCGCGCCGATCTCGTCGGCGTGAACTTCGTCGAGAACTGTCGCTACTCGCATCAAGCGCCGGACGACCCGATCGTCTTCCCGGGCAAGCCGGGCGCCTCTCACCAGCACACATTCGTCGGCAACCGCACGACGAGTGCGAGCTCCGACTTCGGGTCCCTGCGCTCGGGCGGCACGACCTGCATGCGCGCCGACGACACCGCTGCCTACTGGGTGCCGGCGCTATATCAGGGCACGACGGAGATCCTTCCGCTCGCGGCAACCGTGTACTACCGCCGCGGAACCGTCGCCGAGGTGAGCCCGTTCCCGAACAACCTGCGCGTCATCGCGGGCGATGCAAAGGCGACCAGCCCACAGGGCATGCGCGTCACGTTCTGGAGCTGTGGAGTCGCATCCGGTGTCGACCGCTCGGAGAGCGTGCCGACGTGCCCCGACACGCGCGGCTCGTTCCTGCGCCTCCACATCCGCTTCCCGGAGTGCTGGGACGGACGCAGGCTCGACAGCACGGACCACAAGAGTCACATGGCGTACGCGACGCGTACCGGCTGCCCGTCCACGCACCCCGTCGAGGTGCCCCAGATCACACAGATCTACCGCTACCCGACCCGCGGCGGCGAGGGCTTCTCGCTCGCCTCGGGCGGTGTCTACTCAGCGCACGCCGACTTCGTGAACGCGTGGAAGCCAGGAGCGCTCCGAAAGCTCGTGGACGACTGCCTGAACGCGCTCGTCCACTGCGGTCGCGGGTAGCTCTGGTTCGCGGAGGCCGGCATGCCCGGCCTCCGCGAACGGGTTTACCGAGCCCTCACAGAACGCCGCTACGGTGACGCGCCGTGCGGCGCTCGCTCATTCTCCTCACGCTCTCACTCGCCCTCGGAATTGGCGGTGGCGCGGGAGCGAGTTCCGCCGCTAGCCCACGTCCGGGAGAGCCGGTTCCGTCACTCGAGCCCGAGGCGACGGAGCACCTCTGGCGATCGCTCGTCACGGATCGGCCACTCCGCGCGAGGATGCAGCAGGCTGAGTGCCGCCCGCTGCGCGGGATCTTCTACGCGGCGTCCGACTGGCTCCGCCTCGCGACGAAGCTCGCCGCCGCGGCGTCGCCATGCGCCGAGTACTACATCTCGGTCCCGCCGCTCGTCGCCGACAAGACGACGTTCCGCCGCGACCAGGCCTGGCGCATCCGCGCACTGGGCCCGAACTACCACGCCATGGCCGAGATCCACTTCGCGACGTGGACGCGGTGGGTGCAGAGCACGGGCAACTCGTGGTACACGGCAGGCACCACGGCGCGCGAGCGGATGGCCACGGCCGGCTACGACGTCGCGCTCGGCGACACATGGGCGCTGAACGAGCTCACGTCGGCCGTGCGCCGGGGGGACGGGAACGCGCGGACGAACATCCGGGAGTTCCTGCGCGGCCTGTACGAAGGGAACGGTCGTCCGACACGCGGCGCCGCGCTCGTCGTCGGCTTCGGGCAGCGCACGGCGGACGTCTCCGTCTACCAGAACACCCTGCAGGGCTGGCTCGCCGACACGGCCTTCTGGACGGAGATGGCGACGTACGTGAGCGACTGGTCGCAGGAGGTCTACGGGGACGTGCGCAGCCACGCCGTCCCCGGCGTGTCGGTGGCGGAGCGGCGCGATTTCCTCAACGACTACCTCCAGCACAAGCTCGTCCTCTCGAGCGTAGGGCCGGCCGAGATCGAGCCCGCGCGTGCCTACCTCCGCGAGGCGTACAGCCCGCTCGCGAACGGCGCCTGGCCGCGCGAGACCGCGTGGGGGTGGACGATGGTGCCCTTCGACCAAATGGGCGCGTACGTCGCGGCGCAGGTCGACGCGATGCGCTCCTTCAGCATCGCCGCGGGCCAAGCGCAAGACCACTGGGGCTTCGCCTGGGCGCCGAGCAACACGACGGGCATGCCGAACGCGGATTTCGCCTCGCAGACCGGGCAGATTCTCGACCGGATGGGCGTGGCGATCCGCGACTCGGGCGCGGCGAACGCGGAGAGCCCGATCACAGGCGCGTGCGGGGGCGACGAGACGCTGTGTGCCATCGATCTGGAGGGCGCCGCGCACAACGGCGCCTGGCGATCCTTCAGGGCCTGGGCCCAGTCGACGCTCTCGATCGGCCCGGCGACGCCGGCCCGGCTCGTCGCCGGTGTGCCGTCGGAGGCGCTCGAGCTCTCCGTCGCGACGGCCGTCGCGCGTCCCGTGACGGTGACGCTCCGCTCGAGCTCGCCCACGGGCACGTTCTCAGCGAGCTCCGCCGGGCCATGGACGCCGACCCTCGCCCTGTCCGTCACCCCGGGAAGCGTCAGCACCTTCTTCTACCTCGACACGCGGGCAGGAGCAGCGACCTTGACCGCGACCTCGCCTACGACGACGCAAGCCACACGCGAGGTGACGGTCGTCGCCGGCGCCGCAGCACGAATCGCGGTGACGCCGGGCTCACGCGAGGTCAGGGCACGCGGCGAGGTCGGCTTCGCGAGTGCGGCGACCGACGCGTTCGGGAACGCGACCCCCGGAACGCTCGCGTGGAGCGTCGCGCCGGCGACGCTCGGGACGTTCGTCCGCGCTCCAGGGGGTGCCGTGACGTTCCGCGCCGGACGTGTGCTCGGCAGCGGCGTCGTCACTGCCACCCTCCGATCGACGACCGGCACGGCAACCGTCACCGTGCGGCCGGCGGTGCTTCGCGTCGCGGCGACGTTCCTGCGGACCTTGCGCGGCGTCGAGCTCACCCTCACCGCACGCGACGCGCGGAGCCGACCGGTCTCGCGCACGACGCTCGCCTTCGCCGTCCGCCTCGACGACCGCCGCGTGACCCGCATGCGCGCGATCACCGGCCCGGCGGGGAAGGCGAGACTCGCTTTCCCCGCCGGGCCAGGCTGCTACACGGTCGTCGTGACGCGGGCGAGCGCGCAGGGATTCACCTGGAACGGCAAGTCGCCGCCCACGCGGCTCTGTCGAAGCTAGGCGACGACGGCCAGGAGGAAGGCGCGCGCCTCTCTCAGCATCTTGCGCGCAATCACGAAGCCCTGGATCTCATTCGTGCCCTGGTAGATCTGCGCGATCTTTCGCGTCGCGCTTCATGCACTCGGTGGGTACTTGCGGACGTAGCCGCAGCGTTGAGGATCTGGACCGCCTCGCAGAGCTCAGCGACCGAGCGGCGTGATGTGCTTGCGGTACGCAGCTCGGCTGCGGGGCTTCGACGCGAGATCCCAGAGCGAGCCCGGCTTGCTGTTGAAGTACGCGAGGAACTCGGTGCGCGGATGCGTCTTCACGAACGTCGCCATCTTCTCGACGAAGGTCGGGTCGTCGATACCCCAGAGCCCCCACTCCGCGATCGCGAACGGCTTGCGCGGATGCGCCCGGTACAGCTTCTCGTGCGCGTCCCACGCGGCGCCGGTCGCCTGGAGGTAGAGGTCGTTGGCGACGACGTCCACGTAGGCGTCGCCCGGGAAGTAGGCCTGCGCCGAGTTCGCAGGGATGTCGGGCGAGCCGTAACCCTGCGGGTTCCAGACGATGCGCGCGTTCGTCCGAGCGAGCTCGATGTTGCCGACGCCCGGCAGCTTGAGTTTCCTGAGCGCCGCGTTCACCTTTCCGGCGGGACCGCCGCGCGCGATGATCGCAGTGCGCGCAAACGCCTTCTTGAACGCCGCGGTGGAGAACTGCGGCCCACGTGACGAGCCGTCCTTGTTGAAGGCGCAGTACTCGTTCCAGTGCCCGTTCATCTCGGGCATGGGGCGCACATAGACGAGGCTGCCGTACTCGGCGATCGCGCGGTTCAGCTCGAGGAGGAACGCGTCTCCGCGTCCCTGAGCGATGGACGCCGGCGAGATCCCGCCCGTCTTGATCGCGAGCATCGGACGAGGCTGGAGCTTCGCGATGAGCTTGGAGATCGTCTCGGGCTGATGCCAGCCGATGAACGAGTGAAGAACGGTCGAGCGCTGACCGGTCAGCTGGGTGAACCGTGACGCGTCGCCGAGGATCCCGAGCTGCGTGCGCCCGGTCTGCTCGGCCGCTGCGGAACCTCCCCCACTCAACCCAGCCGCGAGGACGCAGACGATGCTCGCGATCGCCAGCGGGGCGCGGCGGGTCATGTGAGGCATATACCGCATCCGGCTCAGCCGCGTCAGCTTCGCCCTACGCGATACTGGCTAGGAGGAAGGCGCGCGACTCCTTCAGCATCTCTCGCGCGATCACGAGGCGCTGGATCTCGTTCGTCCCTTCGTAGATCTGTGTGATCTTCGCGTCGCGCATCATGCGCTCGACCGGGTACTCGCGGATGTAGCCGTAACCGCCGAGGATCTGCACCGCCTCCGTCGTGACGTCCATCGCCGTGTCGGTGCAGTAGAGCTTCGCCATCGCAGAGGCCTTCGTCAGCTCCGCGTCGTCGGCGCCCTCGTCGACCATACGGCCGAAGCGGTAGAGGAGCCCGCGCGCGGCCTCGCAGCGCGTCTCCATGTCGGCGAGCTTGCCCGCGATGAGCTGGTGCTCGGCGATCGGCTTCCCCATCGTCTCGCGCGTTCGTGCGTACTCGAGGGCGTAGTCGGTCGCTCCCTGCGCGATGCCGAGACCCTGCGCCGCGACACCGGGCCGCGAGCGATCGAGGATCCGCATCGCGATCCGGAAACCCTCGCCTTCCTCACCGAGCCGGTTCTCGGCGGGAATGCGCGCTCCGTCGAACGTGAGCTCGCCGGTCGTCGAGCCTGCGATGCCCATCTTCGGCTCGAGCCTTGTGACCTCGAACCCGGGCGTACCCGCCTCGACGACGAATGCCGAGATACCGGAATGCCCCTCATCCGGATCCGTCTTCGCGAACACGGTGTAGAGGCCGGCTACGGCCGCGTTGGTGATGAAGCGCTTCGAGCCGTCGAGAACGTACTCGTCGCCCTCCCGGCGAGCCGTCGTCCGCATCGCGGCGGAGTCCGAGCCCGAGCCCGCCTCGGTCAGCGCGTACGCCGCGAGCACCTCGCCCGCTGCGAGGCCGGGAAGGAACTGCGCCTTCTGTTCGTCCGTCCCGGCGAGCTTCAGTCCGAGCGACCCGAGCTCCTGCACCGCGAGGATGAGCCCGCTCGTCGCGCAGACCTTCGAGACCTCCTCGATCGCGATCAGCGAGAGGAGCGTTCCGGTACCGAGACCACCGTGCTCCTCCCCGTAGAAGAGCCCGAAGATGCCGTGCTCGCGATACAGCTCGACGACGTCCCACGGGAACTCGTGCGACTCGTCGATCTCGGCAGCACGCGGTGCGATTCGCTCCCGCGCGATCGTGCGCACGAGCTCGCGGATCTCGAGCTGCTCGTCGGTCAGCGGCTCCCAGGACACGGGCCGCATTGTAAGGGCGCGATATATCTCGCCCTTACGGCGCCTCGTGGCACTTCGCCTCGATGTTGTTGCCGTCGGGATCGAGGATGTACGCCGCGTAGTAGCCCGGGCCGTACTCGGGGCGAAGCCCGGGCGCCCCGTTGTCCACACCGCCCGCGGCAAGCGCGGCCTCGTAGAACGCGCGCACGGTGTCCGCGTCGGCTGCGGTGAACCCGACATGTGTGCTGCCGGGAGAATCCGTCGTTCCAACGCCGAAGTCCAGTGCGGTCTCGTCGGCGAAGTACGCCACTCCCTCCGCCTCGAAGTGGATCGCGTATCCGAGCGGCGCAAGCGCCTTGCCGTAGTACTCCTTCGCCTTCTGAAGGTCGCTCACACCCACCTTCACGTGGTCGATCATTCCCGCTCCTTCCGTCGCTACAGTCGCCGCGCATGATCCTGGAGAACGGCGTCATCCGCACGATGGATCGGTCGCTACCGACCACGAGGGCGCTGGCCATCGCAGGAGCGCACGTTGCGGGAGGGGTGGGTACGCACGAGACGGCGCTCCCGAGCCCCGACGTCGTCGACCTCGGCGGCCGTTGCGTCCTCCCTGGCTTCACCGACTCGCACGTGCACTTCCCGACCTGGTCGCTCTCCCAGCACGACGTGAAGCTCGAGGGCGTGTCCGGCCTCGCGGACGCACTCGACCGCGTCCGCACGCACCCGCGCCGCGGCTCGTGGATCCGAGGGACCGGCTGGCGTTCGGTCGGATGGGAGGAGCAACCGACGGCTGCGGCGCTGGACGAAGTCACGGGGAGCGTGCCGGCTTTGCTCTTCTCGAAGGACTACCACTCGGCCTGGCTCAACTCGGCGGCTCTCGCCTGGGCAGGCGGGGACCTGGACGTCGAAGGTGGCGTCGTCGAGCGCGACGAGACCGGGGCGCCGACCGGGATCTTGCGCGAGGAGTCCGCGTGGCAGTTCCGCGCCCGCTTCGCAATGCCGAGCGAGGACGAGTTCGTGGAGGCGACTCGCGCGGGCGTGCGCATCGCGGCGAGCCGCGGTGTCGTCGCGATCCACGACAAGGACGGGTGGCTCGGCGCTCCCGGCATCTTCCAGCGCATCGCCGAGCGCGACGGCCTCTCGCTGCGCGTCTGGCAGTCCATCCCGTACGAGCGGCTGCCCGAGCTCGAGGCGCTCGGCATCCACTCCGGGTTCGGAGACGAGTTCCTCCGCATCGGCTACCTGAAGGCCTTCATGGACGGAACGCTCGGCTCGCAGACCGCGTGGATGCTCGACGACTCGGGCGTGACGATCACGAGCGGCGCCCAGCTCGCCGAGGTCATCCGCGAGGGCGCGCGGTTGGGATGGCCCGTCGGTGTCCACGCGATCGGGGACAAGGCCAACCGCGAGGCGCTCGACGCCTTCGAATCGACGCGCGACGCGTGGGAGCCGCGAGGCCTCCGACAGCGGATCGAGCACGCGCAGTGCCTCGCACCGCAGGACGTGCGTCGCTTTGCAGAGCTCGGAGTCGCGTGCTCCGTCCAGTTCAGCCACGCACCGTCGGACCGCGACCTCGCCGAGCGCTTCTGGCCCGAGCAGGTCGACGGCGCCTACGCGTTCCGCTCGCTCTGGGAATCCGGCGCGCTGGTCGCGAACGGTTCCGACGCACCGGTGGAGGAGCTCGATCCACTCGCCGGGATCCGCGCAGGCGTTCTGAGGACCATCGACGCCCGACCGGCGTGGCACCCGGAGCAGTGCCTCTCGATCGAGCAGGCGCTCATCGCGACGTGCGTCAATCCCGCCTGGCTCTCCGGCGACGAGCGGCGGCGCGGCAAGCTCCTCCCCGGCTATCTCGCCGATCTCGTCGTACTCTCGCGCGACCCGCTGGAATGCACGGCGGACGAGCTCGAGTCGGTCGAAGTGGTCGCGACGATGGTCGGCGGCCGCTGGATGCACAACCCGCCGCCCTGGGATTGAGCCCTCGCCGCGGTCGCGGCCTACAATCAGCTCGTGGCCTCTCGCACGATGCTCCCGATTCATGCGGCACCGACGTGTTCGGTCGCCGGCGCCGCCGAGATCGTCGGCTCGAAGTGGACGGTGCTCATCGTCCACGACCTCTCCGAAGGCCCGCGCCGGTTCACGGAGCTCGAGCGCTCGTGCGCGGGAATCAGTCCGCGAACGCTCGCCGAGCGCCTGCGCTGGCTCGAGTCCGAGGAGATCGTCGCGCGGCAGAGCTATCCGGAGTCACCGCCACGCGTCGAATATGCGCTGACGGAGAAGGGCCGCGCGCTTCTTCCGGTGGTGCACGAGATGCGCCGCTTCGGCCACGACTGGCTGGGCTGCGGCGTCCACGACACCTAGAGGCTTGATGTGAATTCCCGTGTCGGCTGCTCCGCAGCCGGAGTCGCGTCTAGCCCGTCAGAGCCTTCTCCAGCACACGGTCGCGCAGGCGCGTCGGAAGTCGCTCGATCCAGGCGCGGATGTGCGCGTCCTTCCCGACGACATAGCGAGCCCTCGGCCGTGACGCGGTCAGCGCATGCTCGACCGCTCTGGCGACGACGTCGGGGTCGATTCCCGGGCCTCGCTTCAGCGCGACGGCCCTGAACCGCTCGATCCTCTCCGCGTAGAGGCCGTCGGCCTCGGGCAGAGCGCGCTCCCGCATGACGTCCGCCTGAGCAGCACCCTTCGTCCAGATCGCCGTCTTCACGCTCGCGGGCTCGACGATCGAGACCGCGATGCCCCACGGGCGGAGCTCGACGCGAAGCACATCGGCGAACGCCTCGAGAGCATGCTTCGACGCTGCGTACGGTCCGAGGAAGGGAAGCGCGCTGCGACCGCCGATCGAGCCCATGAGCACCACGCGGCCCTTCGTCCGTCGGAGTGCGGGCAGAAATGCCTGGAGCACCGCGACCTGTCCCACGACGTTCACTTCGAGCTGCCGCCGAAGCTCGTCGAGCGGGACGATCTCGAGCGGCGCTGCGATCGCGATGCCGGCGTTCGCGACAACCCCGTCGAGCTCCGGTCCGACCGCCTCGACTGCCGCGGCTATCTGTCCCGCGTCCGTGACGTCGAGCGCAACCGGCTCGACGCCCCGCTCGCGGAGTGCAGCGGCATCCGCCTCCGTGCGCACGCCGCCGTGCACCCGCCAGCCTGCCTGCGCGAGCCGCAGCGCAGACGCACGTCCGATCCCCGACGAGGCACCGGTGACGACGACCGACCTCGCCACGTGCCTAGTCCGCGAGGCCCTTGGCCCGTAGCTCGGCGAT
Source organism: uncultured Gaiellaceae bacterium (assembly GCA_963833725.1). Taxonomy (GTDB): domain Bacteria; phylum Actinomycetota; class Thermoleophilia; order Gaiellales; family Gaiellaceae; genus GMQP-bins7. The sequence continues at coordinate 100,876 of CAWHYV010000010.1, read as the reverse complement.
CGCCCGCTCCGACTTCTCGAGGGTCGCGAGGCCCATGCCGTCGAGCACGCGGTCGGTCTTCGTGAACTGGACGTCGCGGTAGTCGACGACCTGCCACTGGTTTCCGGACGGGTCGAGGAAGTCGTGACTCCCGACCATCCGTGCACCCGCCTCACGCGCTCGGCGGACGACCTCCGCCTGGTCGTCGACGACGAGCCCGTAGTGCCCGGCCGCGACCGGCTCGGACACGCGTTCGAGCGCGATGAACTGATCACCGAGATCGACGAAGGCCATCCCGCCGCTGTGCCCGCGAAGCTCGAGGCCGTCGACGATGCGTCCGAGGAACGCGAGCATCTCGTCGATGTCCCCCACCTCCACCGCGACGTGATTGATGCCGACGAGCCGCGCCATCGGACGAGCGTAGCGGTCTGGCGGGGGCGTCAGTCCCGAGGGGCTCGGCGTCGATTCACTCGGCCCAGACGCCGGCGAGCTCGACGATCGTCGCCGCCGCAGCGGCCATGTCCTGCACGCTGGCCCACTCGCGGACCGAGTGATACTCCTGCCCGCCGGTGAAGAGATTCGGCGTCGGCAATCCTTGTGCCGAGAGCACGGCGCCATCGGTTCCGCCGCGGGTGATCGCAAGGCGCGGCTCGACACCGGCACGTCGGATCGCCTCGAGCGCCGCCTCGACGACGCGCGGGTTCTGCTCGATGACGGGCCGCATATTGCGGTACGAGTGGCGTACCTCGATCTCGACCTTCGCGCGTGGATCGCGTACCTCGACCTCGCCGGCGAGTTCCTCGAGGAGCTCGACGTGCGCGGCGAGCCGCGCGTCGTCGTGGTCCCGCGCGATGAAGTCGACGATCGCCTCTTCCGCGTTGCCCGAGATCCGGTGCGGATGGACGTACCCCTCGCGACCCTCCGTCGTCTCGGGTGAGAGCCGGTCCTTCGGGACGGAGAGGACGAGCTCGGACGCGAGCTTCACCGCGTTGACGAGCTTGCCCTTCGCCGTGCCAGGGTGCACCGAGAGCCCGCGAATCGTCACGCGCACAGAGGCCGCGGAGAACGTCTCGACCTCGAGCTCGCCGAGATCCGATCCGTCGAGCGTGTACGCGACGTCGGCGCCGAAAGCCTCGAGATCGAAGTCCTCTGCGCCGCGGCCGACCTCCTCGTCGACGGTGAATGCGACTCGTATCGGCGCACGCAGACCGTCGTCGGTGCGAGCCAGGTACGCAACCGCGGCCATGATCTCCGCGATCCCGGCCTTGTCGTCCGCGCCGAGGAGCGTCGTCCCGTCGCTCGTCACGATGTCGTGGCCGACCCGTACGGCGAGGGCCGGCAGCGCCTCCGGGTCGAGAACCTGTCGAGGATCGCCCGGGAGCGTGATCGCCTCGCCGGCCCATGCCTCGTGGACGATCGGCGACACATCGGCTCCCGTCACGTCCGGCGTCGTGTCGACGTGGGCGATCAGCCCGATGACGGGTGCGCCCGTCTTGCCGGGAAGCGTCGCGAACACGGAATGTCCCGCGTTCAGCTCGGCATCGACGAGCCCGATCTCCCGCAACTCGTCGACGAGCAGCCGTGAGAGATCGAGCTGCTTCTCCGTACTCGGTCGCGCGGCGACGCGGTACGCACCCTGCGTATCCACGCGCACGTAGCGCAGGAATCGCGCGAGAACGTCGTCCGCCAGCTCCTCTGCGAGCGAGCTCGAGAAGGGTGCCCTAGCTGCCAAGCTCTCCGAGGCGCGTGAAGACCTCGCGCATGGTCGCGACACCGAGCTCGAGCGTGTTCTCCGGAACGTTCTCGTTGGGCGCGTGCACGTTGCACTCGCTCTCGATCCCGAACCCGGTGGCGATCGTCGGCAGGCCGCGCGCGACGAGGCTCGCGTAGATCGGCAGCGTGCCTCCGGAGCGTGCGAGGAGCGGCCGCGCACCGACGACGTGCTCGAATGCGTCACCGGCGAGGGCGATCGCCCGCGAGTCCGTCGGCGTGAGAGCCGGGCGCGCGCTGTTGCGAAGCTCGATCTCGAGCTCGGCTCCCTCCGGAAGCGCCTCGCGGACGAGCCGCTCGAACGTCGCGCGGATCGTCTCGGGATCCTGGCCGGGGGCGAGGCGGAGCGACACGTTCGCCCGTGCCTCGACCGGGAGAACGGTCTTCACCAGATCCGGCGAGCCGCTCGCGATCCCGTTCACGTCGAGGGACGTATCGGCGAACGTCCGCAGGTAGAACTCCTCGCCCGCACCCGGAGCGATCGGCGCCGCACCCTGCGACGCGAGCTGCTCGGCGCCGGGCGGAAGCTGCGCCCAGGCGTCGAGCTCCTCGGCGGTCGGTGGAGTCACGCCGACCCGCAACTCCTCGCGGAGACGGCCGTCCGCGCCCGGGAACGACGCTTGCCAGGGCCGTCATCAACGCGTGTGTGGCATTCAACGCGGCGGCGCCGAACATGCCCGAGTGCATGTCGGTCGCGCCGGTCCGAACACGGAGGTGGAGGTAGACCATCCCGCGGACTCCGACCATGAACGCCGGCTGTCCCCGCCGGATCATCGCACCGTCGAGGATCATCGCGACATCGGCGGCACCCTCGTCCTGATCCACCCACTCGACGATCGAGTTGCCGCCGATCTCCTCCTCGCCGTCGAACGCGAAGCGCACGTTGACGGGGAGCGCCCCTTCGTCCGCGAGCTGCCGAACGGCCTCGACCATCACGAACAGGTTTCCCTTGTCGTCGGCGACGCCGCGGGCGTACAGGCGTCCGTCGCGATGCGTGAGCGCGAACGGCGGAGAGTCCCAGAGGTCGAGCGGATCGGGCGGCTGGACGTCGAAGTGGGCGTAGCAGAGCACGGTCGGTGCGGAGTCGGGCGCAGAGGATGCCGCCACCTCGCCGATGACGAGCGGCCGCAGCGCCCCAAGGCACGAGCTCCGCATTCCCTCCCGCCTCGCGGATCCGGTCGGCCACCCACGCGGCGGCGGTCTCGACGTCGGCCGCGTGCGCCTGATCGGCGCTGACGGATGGGATTGCGATGAGCTCGGCGAGCTGATCCAGAAGCGCGTCGGACGGCGGCGTCACGGCCGCGAGTCTAGTCAGGCGTCGAGCACGGGGTACGCGGCACGTGCGTCGAGACAACCCGCGAGGTAGAGCGCCACGCCTGGGTCGCCCGTGAACAGCGAGTAACGCCCGCGCCCACGTGTCGTCCGCTGGCGCCGTACCTGCGCGAGCGCATGCACGGCGAAACGACGAGCCCGTTCGAGCCAGCGTTCGTCACCGGTGCGCTCGAACGCCTTGAGGAGCGCGTAGCCGTTGCCCGCCGTGCCGTGGCAGATGCCCGCGCCTTTGGCATCGCGATGGGCCCCGGCGTGCCAGGTGAGCTCCGCTCCCGCGAGCACGAGCTCCTCGTCGAGATAGGACGCCGCGCGCACAGATGATCCCCGGCGCGCCGTGGCACCACTGCAGCCGGATCTCTCCACGCGTGTTCTCCAGGCGCTCGCTCTCTTCGGGCGGCCAGTTCGCGAGGCCGTCCTCGACGATCGCGGCGCGTCCGAGGATCGCGGCGGTACGGCGCAGAAGAGCCGACCGACGCTTCGCGTCGAGGAGCGGCGCGAGCGCCTGGACGTTTCCGACGAGACCGTGCACGGGGCCGAGGTAGCGCGTCGCGTGCCCGTGGAGCCGCTGCGTCCACTGCCCGTCGGAATCGCGGCGCGCGAGAACGGCCTCCGCGCTCTCGTCCCAGGCCGCGCGCCACCGCGGCTCTTGCGTCCAGCCGAGCATGAGCCGCGCAGCGATGAGGGTTCCGGGAGCGCCCCACATGATCTCGTCGGCCTCGTTGTCGACGTTCTCCCGGACGCGCGTGTGGAGCGTCTCGGCGAGATCGGGGCCCGACGCAAGCCGGAACGCCACGAGGAGGATCCCGGTCTCGCCCGCGAGGAGCGCCGACTCGCGGGGCTCGGGCACGTCTGTCCAGCTCCCCAGGTCGGGTCGCACGCGGTGACGCTCGAGAACGCGCAGAGCGAGATCGCGGAGATCGAGGCTCGTCTCCGCATGCCCGAGCTCGCGAAGGTCAGCGAGAGCCCACAGGACGCCTGCGGCACCGCAGTAGAGGTCCTTCAGCGGGCTCGTCGCACGCCAGCGATCCCAGGCCTCCGCGGGCCAGAGAAGCTTCGGCCCGCGAAGCGCCGCATCCGTGTCTTCGACGATCTCGCGGATCCCGGCACGGATGCGAGCCGCATCCCAGGGCTCGTCGGTGAGCGGCTCGAAGTCCTCCGGCCGGTAGAGCACGAGAGCTACGCGACGTCGCGGACGCGCTGCGCGTCGGCCAGCGCGCGGAGCTTCTTCAGGCCCTGGTGCTCGATCTGGCGAATGCGCTCGCGGGTGACGTTGAACTTGACGACCGACCTCGTCGAGCGTCCTCGGCTGCTGGCCGTCGAGCCCGTAGCGGAGCTCGAGCACCATCCGCTCGCGCTCGGAGAGCGCACCGAGGATCGACCGGAGCGCCTCGCGCTGGAGTGTCGTCTCTGCGAGCTCGTCGGGGAGCGGCGCCGACTCGTCCGCCAGGAAGTGGCCGAACTCGGACTCGTCGTCGTCGCCGACCGGCTTCTCGAGCGAAACGGGGACCTGCGCGCTGCGCCGGATCTGCTCGACCTCGTCGATCGTCATCTCGACGTCGCGGGCGATCTCCTCCATCAGCGGCTCGCGGCCGAGCTCGGCGCGGAGCTTGCGCTCCGAGCGCATGATGCGATTGAGCTTCTCGACGACGTGAACCGGCATGCGGATCGTCCGGCCCTTGTCGGCGATCGCGCGCGCGACCGCCTGGCGGATCCACCAGGTCGCGTAGGTCGAGAACTTGAAGCCCTTGCGGTAGTCGAACTTCTCGGCAGCCCGGACGAGGCCGATCGTCCCTTCCTGGATCAGATCCAGGAACGGAAGACCCTGGTTGCGGTAGCGCTTCGCAATGGAGACGACGAGGCGGAGGTTCGCCTCGACCATCGCCTGCTTCGCCGAGTGGTCGCCGCGCTCGATGCGCTTCGCGAGCTCGACCTCCTGTGCCGCAGTCAGCAGAGGAACCTTGCCGATGTCCTTGAGGAAGAGCTGGAGCGCGTCGGTCGTGATCTCGGCCGCCGGCTCGACTTCCGGCTCGGCCTCGTCGGGCTCGTCCGCGTGAACCACGGCGATCTGCGCCTCCTCGAGCGCCGCGTAGAAGTCGTCGAGCTGCGCGGCGTCGAGCTCGAGCTCGTCGAGTGCCAGCGCGAGCTCGTCGGCGTCGAGCTTGCCGGTGCGGTACCCGGCCTCGAGCAGTCGCTGCCCCTCGTCACTGACGAGAACGTCCTCGATCGGCGTTCGGGTGGTAGCGCCCTGCGTTTCTTCTGCGGCCAGACCGCCCCCCTTCATCGTCGGCTGTCACACGGTAGTTGCAGGTACGGCGGTCGTCAAAGGACGGGCTCACGAACGTGCCGTACGGATCGTCTCGAGGTACCGCTTGGCCTCGCGCGCCAGCGGCGAGCCCGGCTGCCCCTTCGAGGCGAGCGCGAACTGCCTCTCTGCACCCTGGATTCGACCGGTCCAGAGGAGGAGGACGCCGAGATGGAATCGCACCGTCGGTTCGTCCGGAAAGGTCCGCGAGAGCGGGCCGAGGCGACCGAAGGCTCGCTCCGGGGCGTCCTTGTCGAACCGACCGACGGCTCCGGCGACCTGCGCGTCGACGTCGCCGGGGAAGCGACGCGACGCGCGGTCGAACACCCGCGCCGCCGATACGGGCCTTCCCACGCGCTGGAGACCGACGCCGTAGAGCAGTTGCTCGCGCACGCCACCGCGGGTCGCCGCGGCCCGCAGGGCCGCGAGTTGCCGGGCAGGCGGGAGTTGCGCGATCTCGGCCGGAGCCGCGAACGACGGGATGAACGCGGGGAGCCCGCGCGGAAGGTCCGGGTGCAGCAGGTTCCCGGCCACGATCGCGTACGGCGTATCCGGCTCCGACTCGATGGCCGCGCGCCATGCCTCGACGGGATCGCCCTCGTCGGCCCACAGCCTGGCCAGGCCGAGATGCAACTGGACCGCGGCGACCTCCGGATAGAGCTTCGCGAGCTGCTCGAGTCGATCGAGCGTCCCGTCCGGCCAAGCCGCGAAGGCCGCGCCGACCTTCGCCTCGAGCGAGTCGTGCTTCGCGAACAGCGCTGCCGCCGCGTCGGTGTCGCCCCGCTGATAGAGCGCCGCCCCTCGTGAGAGATCCTGCGCCTCCGCGTCGGCACGGAATCCGAGTGCGAAGGAGAGCGGTGGCCGTCCCTCGCGCACCTCGGGCATCGTGGCCTCGGTCGAGGCACCCGCCGAGTCGCCGCCGGACGACACGGCCACGAGACCGACGACGGCCACTGCAGCCGCTGCGATCGCGGCGACGAGCAGCGTGATGCGGGTGCGCGCAGGCACCGAGTGACGATAGCCAGCAGCCCGAAGCTATAGTTCGGAAAGTAATGGCGACCTATCGCGAGCTGCTGGCACACGTCAAGAGCGAGATCGACGAGATCTCCACCATCGAGGCGCACGAGCGCCTCGATGCGTCGGATGGATCGCTCTTCGTCGACGTCCGCGAGCCGGACGAGTGGGACGAGGGCCACATCCCCGGCGCGATCTACACCGGGCGCGGACGGCTCGAGCAGCGGATCGAGGGCCTCGTGCCGGACAAGTCTCGCTCTCTCGTCGTCTATTGCTCCGCAGGATCGCGGTCGGCATTCGCAGCCAAGGCGCTCGAGGAGCTGGGCTACGTGAACGTCGTCAACCTCGCAGGTGGGTTCTCCGACTGGAAGCGCAACGGGTTCGACATCACGATCCCGCGCACGCTCTCGCCCGAGCAGCGCTCGCGCTACAGCCGCCATCTCCTCATTCCGGAGGTCGGCGAGGACGGTCAGCAGCGACTGCTCGACGCACGAGTACTCCTCGTCGGCGCAGGTGGCCTGGGATCACCCGCATCGCTCTACCTCGCTGCGGCAGGCGTCGGCACGCTCGGAATCGTGGACGCGGACGTCGTGGACGAGTCGAACCTCCAGCGGCAGATCGTCCACTCGACCGACCGGCTCGGCGAGCCGAAGGTCGCCTCCGCGAAGCGGACGCTCGAAGCACTCAATCCCGACGTGACCGTCGTGCCGTTCCAGGAGCGGCTGACCTCGGAGAACGTCGACCGCATCCTCGGCGAGGGCTGGGACGTGATCGTCGACGGCGCCGACAACTTCCCGACGCGGTACCTCGTGAACGACGCCTCGGTCTGGAGCGGCATCCCGGTCGTCCACGGCTCGATCTTCCGCTTCGAAGGGCAGGTCACCGTGTTCTCGCCCGGTGCCGGCCCCTGCTACCGCTGCCTCTTCCCCCAGCCCCCGCCCCCGGAGCTCGCTCCGAGCTGCGCCGAAGGCGGCGTACTCGGCGTGCTGCCGGGGATCATCGGGTCGATCCAGGCGAACGAGACTCTGAAGATCATCCTCGAGCGCGGCGACTCGCTCGCCGGGCGGCTCCTCCTCTTCGACGCGCTCGGAACGACGCTCGACGAGGTCACCGTGCGCCGCAACCCCGAGTGCCCGGTCTGCGGCGACGATCCGTCGATCACCGAGTACGTCGACTACGTCGAGTTCTGCAACGCGCCGGTCCATCTCTGATGCCGACGATTCGCATCCCCCCGACGCTGCGCGCCGAGGTCGGCGGCGCCCGCGAGCTCGATGCGCAGGGCGGCACGGTGGCCGACGTCATCGACGACCTCGTCGCGCGCTTCCCCGCCCTCGAGGCACAGCTGCTCCGGGGCGGTCAGCTCGCCGACTTCGTCAACGTCTACGTCCGCGGCGAGGACGTCCGGATGCACGACGGCCTCGAAACCGAAGTCGGCGAAGGCGACCAGCTCATCCTGCTGCCGGCGATGGCCGGTGGCTGTTAGCGCGCTGCCGGCGTCGCTGCTCGACCTCGTCGGGTCGACGCCGCTCGTCGAGCTGAACCGGCTCTCGCCGAAGCCGTCGGTTCGCCTCTACGCGAAGCTCGAGGGCCAGAATCCCAGCGGCTCGATCAAGGACCGCGTCGCGAAAGCGATGCTCGACGCGGCGGAAGCCTCCGGTGAGCTCGAACCCGGACGACGCCTGCTCGAGCCGACGAGCGGGAACACGGGCATCGCCCTCGCGCTCGCCGCACGTCTGCGCGGCTATCCGCTGACGTGCGTCCTACCGTCGAACGTCACGGCGGAGCGCCGAAGACTGCTCGGGCTCTACGGCGCCGAGATCGTCGACTCGCCGGGAGAAGAGGGCTCGAACGGCGCGGTGAGACTCGCGCTCGAGCTCGCGGAACGCGACTCGACGTTCTTCATGCCGTTCCAGTACGCGAACGAGGCCAACCCACGCGCGCACTACGAGGGGACCGGCGCCGAGATCGCGGCCGCCCTCGACCGCGTCGACGTGCTCGTCGCCGGGCTCGGCACCGGCGGAACGCTCATGGGCGCCGGCGAGCGGCTGCGCGAGTCGTTCCCCGAGATCGTCGTGGCGGCGGCGGAGCCGCTTCCTGGCGACGAGGTCATGGGGCTGCGCTCACTCGACGACGGATACGTCCCTCCCATCCTCGACGTCACGAAGCTCGATCGAAAGATCCTCGTCTCGAATGCGGAGGCGGTCTCGGGGCTCCGCGTCCTGCTCGAGCGAGAGGGCGTCCTCGGCGGTGTGTCCTCCGGCGCGGTGATCCACGCCGCGCTCCGACTCGCGGACGAGATCGACGACGGCGTCGTCGTCTGTGTGCTCGCCGACGGCGGCTGGAAGTACCTCTCCGCGGACTTCTGGGACGCGATCGACATCGAGAGCTCGATGAAGAGCTCGGTCTGGTGGTAGTTCCGGACGCGGTGCGCCAGGCGTTGGCGGCGCACGCCGGCGCAGAAGCCCCGAACGAGGCGTGCGGTCTCGTCGTCATGAAGGACGGCGTTGCCGAGCGGTACGTCCGGGGTCGGAACGCGGCGGCTTCGCCGTACCGCTTCGAGCTCGACGTGCCGCCGGAGGCCTGGTTCCTCGAGGACGACGGCTACGAGCTCGCCGTGTTCCATTCGCATCTCTCGTCGCCGCCGCGGCCGTCGCGAACGGACGTCGAGAACGTCGGGCTGTGGGCCGGTCGCCCGTACCTCATCTACACCGTACGCACCGGCGAGCTGGCTGCGTGGCGCATCTCCGGCGACTCGATCGAGCCGTTGGAACTCGCGACGACCTGACTACTTGATCGTGAAGGAGCCCTTCATCGTCGTCGGATGAGGGTCGCAGAGAAATCTGTACGTCCCCTTGCCCAGCGTTATCGCGAACGTCCTCGTTCCGGTCTTCGCGACGCTCGTCTTCACGTTCACGCCGAGGCCTCGTCAGGTGGAAGTTGTGCTCGTCGGATCGGTCACTCACGACGAGTGTGTACTTCCCGGCCTTCGTGGGCTTCGTCATCTTGATCGTGAAGCCCGGACCGACAGTGCCGGCGAGCTTCGGTGCCGCCGCGGACACGGGCAACGCCACGATGGCGGCAACCGTCGCGGCGACGAGAACTGCAGTACTTCGCTTCCTCATGATCCTCCTGGTGGTCTCGGACTCCGAGGAGGGTAGCGACGGACGACTGGCGCGCGGATGACCTGCTGCAGCGCTCGCGCTAGTCGACGGTCGAGAGACCTACCGCCGCGATCGCCTGCCGCGCGAGCGCGTCGTCGTCCGGGCCAGCAAGGCCGCTGACTCCGACCGCCCCCACCCGCCGACCGTCCTCGAAAGCAGCCACGCCGCCCTGGAAGAACGTGAAGAAGGGATCGAAGCTCGCGCGCTCGGCAGCGTCCTCCCGCGCCTTGGGCGCAAGGGCAGCCGTCGATGTGGCGTCGCTGCGCGCTGCGGTGTACGCCTTCCGCTGGGCATTGAGACGCGTGTCGGGAGCCGCGCCGTCCATCGTCGCCGCGGCGACGATCTCGCCGTGCCCGTCGGAGACGAAAACGGAGACTGGTGCCGTCGCGTTCTCGAGAACGAAGCGCATGGCAGCCAACGCGGGTTCGAGCCTCACGGCCGGCATCCTGACAGCGATAGGCTGGCCGTGCGGGGCGACCGATCCGTCTCGTACGCGAGGGCGGCCGCGTCGTCATTCTGGGGATCGCCGGTCAGGATCAGGAGTTGCTCCTTCCCGCCGACCGGATCCCGCTCCGCGACCTGTCGGTGCTCGGCAGCGTCGGCTGCACCACTGCGGCCTGGGCTCACATGGTCTCTCTGCTCCGAGAGAGCCTCGTCGACCTCGATCCCATCGTCACGCATCGGTTCCCGCTCGAGCGCTTCGAGGATGCGTTCGCGCTGATGGACGACCGCCGTGGCGTGGTCGCGAGAGTCGTGCTCGAGCACGCGCGCTGACGCTGCCGACCCGACCGGCTACTCCTCGCGAATCACCGTCGCACGTCCGATCCGCGCGTCGGTGAACACGTCCAGCTCGTCGGTGCTCATGGTCGAGAACTCCGAGACGACGGCTCCCTCGTCTCCCGCCTGGAACCAGTGGAGCGTGTCCGGCAGGATCGTGTACTGCTCGCCCGGGCGAAGCTCGATCTCGTGCCAGACGGTGAACGCGCCACCGCCGGCCGCGGGCGGTCGACACGAGGGGCTCGCCGTGGGCGCGCCCTCGACGTAGAGGTAGACGACTCCGCTACGGCAGCGAAAGGTCTCTTCCTTGCCGGGTGAGTCGCCGTGCGGCGGATGTCGGTGCTCGGGGCAGGTCTGGCGCGGAAACAGAACGAGCTCCTTGGCGCAGACCCGCTCCGTGTTGACATAGACGACGAGTTGGAGCCCGATCTCGTCGAGCTGCGAAAGGCCGAAGTCCGCCACCTCGATGCCCGTGAGCTCGACGGACGTCAGGACGATTCCGGTCTCGGCCAGCACGGCAGCCGCGCGATTCCTCGCTGCAGTGAGCGCGTCCTGCGTGAGCACTCCAGACCTCCTGTCCGACGGGGATCGCTGCCCGGGACGTTACTGCGGCGAAAGCCCCTTCCGGACGGCAGCGGTTGCGACGCCGATGGTTGCCGTCTCGCGCGAGCCGCCGATCCTCTCGATTGCAAGCAGGCGGCAGTACGATTTGCGCTCCATGAGCGCGCCCGCCCTCGCCGGCCGACCGTCGCTGCGAATCCGGGGCACGCAGTACCCGGTCCTGCTGCCGACGCTCCGGGACCCACGGCTGCATCTCGCGGCGGTGATCGTCACGCTGCAGGTACTCGGCCAGGTCGCGTTCGACTTCCAGCTGTCGATCGCCCAGATCCTCGTCTCGCTCATCGTCGCCGGCGTTCTCGAGTTCGCGATCACCTTCCGGACTCAGCGCGTGCTCATGTGGCCCGCGAGCGCGCTCCTGACCGGCAACGGCGTCGCCTTCGTCCTGCGCGTGCCGGGCACCGAGCACGGCGACTGGTGGAGCATGAACGGCTGGTGGATCTTCGCGGCGACGTCCGCCGTCGCGCTGCTGTCGAAATACGTGATCCGCGTTCGGGGCCGCCACATCTTCAACCCTTCGAACTTCGGCCTCGTGCTCTGCTTCCTTCTGCTCGGCGCGCAGCGCGCCGACCCGCTCGCTCTGTGGTGGGGCCCGATGTCGCCGGCGCTCGCGATCGCGCTCGCGGTCATCGTCGCGGGCGGCTTCCTGATCCTCCGGCGGCTACACCTCGTGGGAATCGCGGTCGGATTCTGGCTCGCATTCGCGGCAGGGATCGGCGTTCTGGCGGCGAGCGGCCACACCATGAGAGCCGCCTGGCACGTCGGGCCGATCGAAGGAGCCCAGTTCTGGTGGCTGCTCGTCACGTCCCCGGAGATCCTCGTCTTCCTGTTCTTCATGATCACCGACCCGAAGACGATTCCCGCGGGTCGCCGCGGCCGCTGGGCATACGCCGTCGGAGTCGGTCTGCTCGCGACGGTGCTCATCGCGCCGCAGACCACCGAGTTCGCCACCAAGGTGGCGATCCTCGGTTCGCTCTTCGTGGTCTGCGCCATCCGCGGCGCGCTCATGCTTGCGGGCTCCGCACGGCTTGCGCTCCTGGCCGGCCGGCGACCACGACGTCGGGCGATCGGCGCCGTCGCGCTCGCGGGCTCGGTCGCCTACGCCGGACTCGTCGTCGCAGCGGGCATCCCGGCCCGACCGGAGGCGACCGCGGCGAACGAGGCGGGCGGCCCACTTCCGGAGATCGTCGTCGCCGAGACGAAGGGCGTTGCGCCGATCGGCGCGAGCTCGGCGCAGACGATCGCGCGAAACCTCCTCGCCGATCTGCAGATCGAGTCGGACGCATTGCGACGCCGCGACCTCGAGCGAGCTGCAGACGCGGCGAGCGGTGCCTGGCTCGCCTCGCTCTGGGCGCAGATCCGTACGCCGGCTGCTCGAACGACCGTCGCAAGCTACGACGTCGATCGCATGGTGCTGACGCTGCAGCGAGGGGCCTACCAGGGGCCGCCGAGCGTCGTCGCGAACCTTCAAGGGACCTACGTGGCGTCGACGTACGGCCGCACGCCGGCGTCACTCATGGGTCGTCGCGACCCCGTGCGCTTCCGCCGCACTGTCGAGCTCCTGCTCGAGGACGACACGTACCGCATCGTCACGTCCGAGGGCGGGCTCCCCCTCGGAACGACAACCGGCTCGGCCGGAAGCGGCACTCTCGGCGGCACGACGTTCGTCGACGTCGCGCACCAGGTCGGCCTGGACTTCCGTCAGGGTGCGTTCCGGTTCGGGATGTCCCTGGATACGACGGCGATGATGGGCGGCGGCCTGTGCTGGCTGGACTACGACGAGGACGGTTGGCTCGACCTGTTCGTCGTGAACTCGTACGCAGATGTCGACATCGTCCCGTCGGACGCGAAGGGCGGCCTCCCGCGTAGCGGGCTATTCCACAACGTCGGCGGTCGCTTCGAGGACGTCAGCTCGCGCTCCGGGGCCGACCTTCAGCTGCGCGGGAACGGCTGCGTCGCCGCCGACCTCGACCTCGACGGGCACACCGATCTCTACGTGACGAGCGCCGGCTACAACGTTCCGACGGACGGCTGGGATGCGCTCCTCTGGAACAACGGCGACGGGACCTTCACCGAAGGCGCCGTCCAAGCGGGCATCAACGCGCAGGGCTGGCATTCGGCAGCCGTCGTCGGCGATGTCAACGGGGACGGACGGCCCGACCTCTTCGTCTCCTCCTACACCGATCCGAACTTCGTCGTCGACCCCGCAGCCGGGTTCCCCTCGGACCACAAGGCGGTTCGCGACCTTCTCTACCTCAACGAAGGCGCCGACAAGACCGGGCGATCGACGTTCCGGGAGGTTGCCCGAGCGGCGGGCGTCGAGAAGCAGGCCGTAGGGCACGGGCTCGGTGCCGTGTTCACGGATGTCGACCGGGACGGACGACTCGATCTCTACGTCGCGAACGACGCCGACCCGAACCAGCTCTATCGCAACGTGCCGAGCGCGGGTGCACTTGGATTCCGCTTCGAGGACGTCGCTAAGCGGCTCGCGGTCGATGACCCCAACGCCGGCATGGGCATCGCTGCCGGCGACTACAGCGGCGACGGCCGGGTGGACCTCTTCGTCACGAACTCGCGCCACCAGCTGCATGCCGCCTACCGAAGTCCACGCTCGACGGGTTCTCCGTACGTGGACGTTCGCCCCGACATCGCGGCGGTGATCGGAACCGACTCGACGGCATGGGGCGATTCATGGGCCGACCTCGACCTCGACGGTGACCTCGACCTCGTACTCGCGAACGGCGCGATTCCCGTCGTGAACCTCGCGAAGGACGCGCGGCGCGTCCAGATCCTCGAAAACGTTGCGGGCCAGGGGAAGGCGCCTCGCTTCGCGCTGGTCAGGGGAGCGGGCCTGGCCCGGTCGCCCGCGGTGAACGGACGAGGCCTCGCGACCGCCGACTACGACAACGACGGCGACCTCGACGTGGCAGTCAACACGATCGGCGGGAAACTCGTGCTGCTCCGCAACGACATCGCGAGGGCGCGCAACCACTGGCTCGAGGTGCGACTTCGCCCGTTCGCTCCGGGGGCAGTCGTCACCGCTGTCCTCGGCGACGGCCGCACGCTGGTTCGCGAGGTGCACGCGGGGAGCAGCTACCTGTCGTCGGAGGATCCTCGGATCCACTTCGGCCTCGGCCGGGCGAGCAGCGTGAAGGAGCTCCGCGTGCGCTTCCCCGGCGGCAACGTCTCCCGTCGCACGAACGTCGATGTCGATCGGATCATCACGATCGGCTCGGGATCGAACTAGCTTCCGGCCCGGCTCCGGCCGCTACGGAACCGTTACGACGACCTTCGCGGCTGCGCCGGACGCCTGGCGCTCCCACGCGTCGCCGATCCGATCGAGCGGATACGTCTCGAGGTCGAACGTGATCTCGTTCGCTGCCGCGTGACCGACCAGGCGCAGGTAGTGCTCGCGGTACACATCCTTGGCGACCGCGAAGTCCGTGTAGCCGTACATCTCGCCCATCTTGCCGCGAACCGCTGCCGAGGCCAGGGACGCTTCCGCGCCGGCCGACTGACCGACCTGGACGAGGCGCCAACCGGGGGCCGCGGCCTGGATCGCGGCGGCGGCTGGTGTCCCCCAGAGCATGTCGACGACGTAGGTGGGGCCCTCCCCGCCCGCGCTTCCTTGAACGCGGCGACGAGGTCGTCCTCCTCGAGGCTCACGGTCGCATCGGCACCGAGCTCGACCGCACGCTCGAGCCGCTCTGGATTTCGGCCCACAGCGACGACGCGCTTGGCGCCGAGGAGCTTGGCCGACTGCACCGCGACGAGCCCGACCGTGCCGGTCGCCCCGAGCACGAGCACACGGTCGTCCGCCCCCACCGGCGCCCGCCACGCGACGGGCATCCACCCGGCCATGCCCGCGATTCCGCACACGGCGGCCAGCTCGTCGGACACGGCCTCGGGGAGCGGGGTGCCGAGATCCGCCGGTGCGGCCACGCGTTCGGCCAGCAGGCCGTCCCGGGAAAGGCCGAGCCCGTCGCTGAAGAGGTAGACGCGCGTGCCGTCCGGAGCACGGCCGACGCCTTCGCAGCCGGGGACGTACGGGAACTCGGGATGCCCCCCGAAGTAGCGTCCGGCGGCAACATTGATGTCGATCGGGTTGAGCGATACGGCCGAGACCTCATAGACCACGTCACCCGACGGCTCTGCCCGGTCGGCGAGCTCGGGCGACGCTCCGAGCCCGTTGATGACAGCCGCTCGCACGGATCTAGCGGCCCGAGCGCTCCTGTAGTCGCCGGGCGACCGAGTCGAGAGTCACCGCGAGCAGCAGGATGACCCCCGTGACGATGTAGATCGTGCCCGTCGAGTAGCCGCCGATGTTCAGGCCGTTCGCGACCGTCGCGATGACGAGCGAGCCGAGGAGCGCTCCGCGCACCTCGCCGCGTCCGCCGAACAGGCTCACGCCGCCGATGACGGCGGCCGAGATCGAGTCGAGCAGCAGCGTCCCGCCGCCGTGCTTGCAGGTTCACCGACTGGAGCCGCGCGGCGAGGACCATCCCGCCGACGCCGGCCATGATCCCGGAGATCGTGAAGACGAGGATCCGGACGCGCGCGACGTTGATGCCCGAGCGCCGCGCGGCCTCCGCGTTGCCGCCGACCGCGTAAACGTGGCGCCCGAACGTCGTGCGCTTCGCGAGGAACGTGAGTCCGACGAGGAAGACGAGCATCAGGAGCGCAGCGAGCGGAAGACCCTGCGACTGCGTGCAGTTCACCGTGAGCGGCGTGCCCTCCGGGACATGCGGCCGGCCTCGTCGCGTGGTTGCAGATCGCGACGGTGCCGAAGCACGCGACGGCGACACCGGCGAGCTTCGATGATCGGCATCCACGGGCTGACCGACAGACCCGCGCGTCGCTGGCCGATCGCGCCGCCCAGCTCGACGAGGGCGTACGCGCCCGTGATGATCGCGGCGATGAGCCAGCCCACGTTCGCGGAGAAGTAGTACGTCGCCGCGTAGTTGATCCAGTTGCTCTCGATGATGATCACGCCGCGTAGCTCGAGGACCTTCAGGATCACTCCCTGCCAGATCAGCAGCCCCGCCAGCGTCACGACGAACGACGGCACGCCGATCTTCGCGACGATCGTTCCCTGCGCGGTGCCGATCACCGCGACGACGGCGAGCCCGATCAGGATCGCGAGCCAGCCCGGGTAGTTGCGCCCGTCCGCGAGCTGCATCGTCGGCCGCGGTCACCGCGGCAATGCCGCTCAGGTAGGCGATCGAGAGGTCGATCTCGCCGAGCAGCAGCACGAAGACGACGCCGAACGCGATCATCGTCACGCCGGCCATCTGGAGGATGACGTTCACGAAGTTCCCCGCGGTGAAGAAGTTCGTGGCGGTGAAGCCGAAGTACGTGACGATGAGGATCTCGCCGAGGACGACCGGGAGGACGCCGAGATTCCCGGACTTGACGTTCGCCGACCGCTCGCTGCCAGAGGCCCGTGCGCTCCTCGGTCGCCTCCCCCGGGCAGCCCGATGCCGGGCGCGACGATCTCGGCGTCGGTGCTCACGACACGACCTCCGGGGCGGTCTCCGCGATGCCCGACACCTTGGTCGGAATTCCGGCCGTGATCGCCTGGACGACCTCCTGCTGCGTCGTCGTCGCGCGCTCGTAGACACCGACGTTGCGGCCGAGACGCAGGACGGTGATCCGGGTCGCGGTCTCGAAGATGTCGTGCAGGTTGTGCGAGATGAGGACGACGGCGAGCCCCTGCTCGGCCAGCCGCCTGACGAGCTCCAGCACCTGCTCGGTCTGCGCGACGCCGAGCGCGGCCGTGGGCTCGTCGAGAATGACGAGCTTCGAGTTCCACATCACCGCGCGCGCGACGGCGACCGACTGCCGCTGCCCACCGGAGAGAGTGGCGACCGTCTGGCGGATGGACTTGATCGTGGTGACGCGAAGGCCCTTGAGCGTCTCCCCCGTACGCTGCTCCATCGCCGGCTCCTTGAGGCGGAAGAGAAAGTCCCGAAGCTCGCGGCCGAGGTACATGTTCTGGACGACGTCCAGGTTGTCGCAGAGCGCGAGATCCTGGTAGACGACCTCGATCCCGAGCTTTGCCGCGTCCTTCGGGCCGTGGATCGTGACGGGCTTGCCGTCGAAGAAGATCTCGCCGGAGTCGTAGCCGTGGATCCCGGCGATGCACTTGATGAGCGTCGACTTGCCGGCGCCGTTGTCGCCGACGAGCGCCATGACCTCGCCGGAGCGCACCTCGAAGTCGACGTCGGTCAGCGCCTGCACCGAGCCGAACGTCTTCGAGAGGTCGCGGATCTCGAGGAGTGGTGTGTCGCTCACGGAGTGGCGGGTCCTACGAGAGAAGCGATGGAGGCGCGCAGTGCGCGCCTCCACCGCCTGCTGCTATCCGACTACTTGCAGTACTGCTTGTACTCCCCGGAGCACACCTCGCTCCGCTTGAGGACACCTGTCGCGGAAGAGCCGCGTGTAGTTCGCCTTGGTGATCGAGATCACCGGGATGACGTACGCGGCTGCTTCTTCTTGCCGTTCGGCCGCGTCCCGTTGGACGGCGGCTTCTTGCCCTTGTACAGGGCGATCGCCGCGGCAGCAGCCGCATTCGCCTCGTCGGGCACGTACTTGTAGACGGTCATCGTCTGCCAGCCCGAGATGATGTTCTGCACGCCCTGGACCGTCGCGTCCTGCCCCGACAGCGGGATGGGCTTGAGGCCCTTCGCCTTCAGCGTCGCGACGACGGCGCCCGCGATGCCGTCGTTCGCCGCGACGACGCCCTGGATGTTGTTGCTCGTCTGGACGAGCATCTGCTCGAAGATCGTCTGGGCCTTGTCCGCGTCCCAGAGCGGCACGAACTTCGCCGGGCCCCTCTTGATCTTCTTCGCCTTGAAGAGCGGGTTCAGGACGTCGTCGTTGCCGCTCTTGAACCAGAACGCGTTCGCGTCGGTCGGGCCGCCCCAGAGCTGCGCGACCATGCCGTTCGCGTTGTACGTCCCCTTCTTCTTCATGGCCCGCGAGAACGCCGAGCGCCTGCTGGCGACCCACGTCGGTGCCGTCGAACGAGACGTAGACGGAGCCGGTGCCGCCGACGATCTGGCGGTCGTAGTCGATCGTCTTGCCGCCCACTGCCGTGAACTTCTTCTGGATCGCGATCGAGGTGCCGCGGTCGATGTCGGTGATGATGCCGACCTTCGCAGCCAGCCGCGATGCACTGCTCGGCCTGCGCGAGCTGCTTCTGCGGCTGACCCAGCGCGTTCACGACCGTCGCCGGCACGCTTCGCCTTCTTGAAGGCGTTGATGAACGCCGGCTTGTCGAACTGCTCCCACCGCACCGACGTCGTGGTGTCCGGGAGAAGGACGCATACCGAGCCCGTCTGGGCCGGCGCGCGGTTGCGCCGCTCGCGACGACGGCGACCGCAACAGCGGCCACGACGACACCGGCGAGCAGCGTCGAGGTCCTGCGAGGAACTGATTTCACTGCACCCTCCTAGCTTGTATGTGCCTGCGGGGTCCTATGCCTGAATGTGCCTGCGGGGAGACTCTATTACGAATTACTCGGAGGTCAATAGACTGGCGCTCACAGCGTCCGGTATGCGATCGACTCGCGCCGGCCGCTCTCGCCGGAGCGGACGATCGCATCACAGACCTCGGCTGCTCGATAGCCGTCCTCGAACGTCGCGCCGTGCGGAGCGACATCCGTGTCCGCGGCGATCGCAGCCAGGAAGTGGTGGAGCTCGTGGACGAACGTGTCGCCCCAGCCGATGATGTGCCCGGGCGGCCACCAGTGCTCCCAGAACGGGTGGCTCGCCTCCGAGACGAGCACTGTCTTGAAGCCCCGTGTGCGCTCGTCGTCGGCTCGGAAGACCTGAAGCTCGTTGAGGCGCTCCATGTCGAACGCGAGCGATCCCTCGGTCCCGTTGATCTCCCACTGGAAGGCGTTTCGACGCCCGAGCGCGAGCCGGGTCGCCTCGAGGGTGCCGACGGCGCCGTTCGCGAACCGCACCGTCGCCTCGACCGCGTCGTCGACCTCTCGATTGGGGATGAACGTGCTGAGGAAACCTCCGACCTCGTCGATCTCACCGACGAGGTAGCGGGCGAGATCGATCACGTGGGCCGCGAGGTCGCCGAGCGCGCCCGATCCGGCGGCGGCGCTGTCGAACCGCCACACCTCGGCCGTGGTGTCGCCCCAGTCCTGGAGGTAGCGACCGCGGAAGTGTCGGATCTCGCCGAGCTCGCCCGCGTCGATCAGCTCACGTGCGAGACGAACGGCCGGGACGAAGCGGTAGTTGAAGGCGCACAGGTGCTTGACCCCGGTCGCAGCGACCCGTCGCCAGATCTCGAAGCTCTCGTCCGCGTCACGCCCGAGCGGCTTCTCGCACACGACGTGCTTGCCCGCCTCGGCGGCTGCGATCGTCGGCTCGGCGTGGAGTGAGTTCGGCCCGAGGTTGTCGAAGAGCCCGATCCGAGGATCGCTGACCATGTCCTCCCACGTCTTCGTCCAGCGCTCGAAGCCGTAGCGCTCGGCAGCCTCGCTCACCGCTGCCTCGTCCCGGCCGGCGATCGCGACCAGCCGCGGCTGGAGCGGCGGCGGCCACGTCATGTACTCGATCTTGCGGAACGCGTTCGAGTGCGCCTTGCCCATGAAGGCATAGCCGAGCATCCCCACGCCGATCTCGCGAATCCCGTCCGAGCTCACGCGCCCTCCTTGGTCGTCTCGCCCCGATCTCGTGCGAGATACTAAGCCGCTCGACGACACCACACGGAAACGACGACTCAGGAGGGCTCGACATGAAGACCTCGCTCGGAATCTGGGCCCTCGGGTCGATGGTGACGCGCTTCGTCCCGGGCGGCTACCAGCCTCAATGGGCCGGTGAGACGACCGCGGCGCGCGTGCGCCGTGCGATCGACGGCCTCGGCGACCTCATCGACGGCTACGAGTTCCACTACCCGCAGGAGCTGAACGCGGACAACCGCGACGAGGTGCTCGACGCGCTCGACGACCACGACGTCTACTGCATGGCGACCGGCCTCCATCTCGACCCGCGTTTCGGGAGAGGCGGGCTGGTGTCGCCGGACGAGGCGACCCGAGCCGAGGCCGTGAAGCGAACGCTCGACGCGGTCGACTTCTCGGGCGAGCTCGGCGCCCACTTCATCATCTGGCCCGGGATCGAGGGCTACAACTACCCGTTCCAGACGCCGTACGCCGAGAGCTGGGCCTGGCTCATCGACGGCATCGGGCAGGCCGCGCAGCGGTGCGCCGACCACGGCGTCCTGCTCTTCCTCGAGCACAAGAACTCCGAGCCCGCGATGAAGATCCTCATGCGCAACATCGGGATGACGCTGCACGTCATCCACACGCTCCGCGCCCAGGGCATCGACAACATCAAGGTCAACATGGACTGGCAGCACCTGCTCATGAACGACGAGAGCCTGGCCGAGTACGCGGCGCTCCTCGCGGCGGAAGGCCTCCTCGGACACCAGCACGCGAACTCGGGCTGGGGCACCTTCGACGACGACAACATGGTCGGCGCGACGGCGTTCATGGAGACGCTCGAGCTGGCGGTCGAGCTGCGCCGCGCCGGCTACGGAGACGCGGGCGAGCGGCTGGGGTTCGACCTCTATCCGTACACCGAGGACGCGGTCGAGGCCGTGCGGCGCAGCGTCCTGCAGTGGCGGTTCATCGACTCCGTCGCCGCGAAGATCGACGATGCCGCACTCCGCGAGGCACAGATGCGCAAGGACGCGATCCGCGCGTACGAGCTCGTGTACGAAGCCCTCGGCGCATAGACGATGACCGCTGTCGCCGGGCTCGACGTCGGGACGACCGGTGTCAAGGCGGTCGCGATCTCCGAGGACGGAAGCGTCCTCGCAACCGCCGAGCGCACCTATCCGCTCTCGACGCCACACCCCGGCTGGTCAGAGCAGGATCCGGAGGACTGGTGGCGTGCGGCCGAGTCGGCGATCGCCGAGATCGCGACGGGACGCGAGCTCGTCGGCATCGGGCTCTCGGGTCAGATGCACGGGCTCGTCGCGCTCGACGCCGATGAACGCGTCGTTCGTCCTGCGATTCTCTGGAACGACCAGCGGACTGCGGCCGAGTGCGACGAGATCGAGGATCTGCTCGGTCTCGCCCGACTGATCGAGCTGACCGGGAACCGTGCGCTCCCCGGCTTTACCGCGCCGAAGCTCCTCTGGCTCCGACGCCACGAGCCGGACGTCTTTGGCCGCATCCATCACGTCCTTCTGCCGAAGGACTACGTCAGGCTTCGGCTGACCGGCGAGCACGCGATCGACGTTGCGGATGCCTCCGGAACGCTCCTCCTCGACGTCGCTGGCCGACGATGGAGCGACGAGGTACTGGACGCGCTCGACATTCCTCCAAGCTGGCTTCCCGCGGTACTCGAGTCGCCTGCCGTCTCCGGCACCACCGCGGCCGGCATTCCCGTGGCGGCCGGTGCCGGCGACTGTGCGGCGGCAGGCCTTGGTGTCGGCGTGGACCGTCCAGGCCCGGCTTCGATCGTGCTGGGGACGTCCGGCGTCGTGTTCGCAGCACTGCCCGCCTATCGACCGGACGAGCAAGCTCGCGCGCACGTCTTCTGTCACGCCGTGCCGGGCACGTGGCATGCGATGGGCGTCATGCTCTCGGCAGCCGGCTCGTTGCAGTGGCTCCACGACACGATTGCGCCGGACGTGCCATTCGACGCTCTCATCGCCGAGGCGGACGCGTGGCCGCCGGGGGCCGAAGGCCTCCTGTTCCTGCCCTACTTGCAGGGAGAGAGGACGCCGCATGCCGACCCGGACGCCCGCGGCGCATTCACGGGGCTCCAGCTCCGGCACAATCGCGGGGCGCTCGTGCGGGCGGTGCTCGAGGGTGTGGCGTTCGGGCTCCGAGACTCGCTCGACATTCTGCGAGGCCTCGGGATCAACGTGTCCAGCGCGCGGGCGTCTGGCGGCGGAGCGCGCTCGGAGCTCTGGCTGCGGATCTGTGCATCGGTGCTCGACGTCCCGATCGAGCGGACGGTCTCAGAGGAAGGCTCGGCGTTCGGCGCCGCGCTCCTTGGCGGCGTCGCCGGCGGTGTCTTCGCCGACGTGCACGAGGCTGTCGCCGCAGCGGTGCACATCAAGGACATCGTCGAGCCCGACCCGGAATGGACCCGCATCTACGGCGAGCAGCAGCAGCGATATCGCGCGCTCTACCCGGCGCTGCGCGACCTCGACCGGAGTACAGTCGAAGAGTGAAGGCCGTCCTCATCGAGCGGCCACATGAGGTCGCGTACGTGGATCTCGACCGGCCTGCCGCCGGTGCGGGTGAGGTCGTGGTCCGCAGTCATGCGGCCGGCGTCTGCCGCACCGACCTGGAGATGCTCCACGGCGGGCTGACCGACCCACGTTGGGTGCGCTTCCCGCTCGTGCCGGGCCACGAGTGGAGCGGCACCGTGGCAGAGCTCGGCGAGGGCGTGACCGATCTCGAGGTGGGGGAACGGGTGGTCTGCGAGGGAATGATCCCGTGCAATCGTTGCCGGCGGTGCAAGGAGGGCAACACGCAGCTCTGTCTGAACTACGACCAGATCGGCTTCACGAGGCCGGGGGGATACGGCGAGTTCGTCCGCGCGCCCCGTCACGTCGTGCATCGGCTCCCGGACCGCGTCTCCTTCGCCGCCGGCGTACTCGTCGAACCCGCCTCCTGCGTCCTGCGCGGGCTCGAGCGGGGACGACCGCGCCCGGGCGACACGATCGGCGTGATCGGCGTCGGAACCCTGGGCTCGCTCGCGCTCACGCTCGCGCGTCTCTACTCGCCCGGCGCCCTGGTTGCCTACGGCGTCCGCGAGGAGGAGCTGGTGTTCGCACGCGATCTCGGCGCAGACGCCACAGCACATGTCACCGAGCAGGACCCCGTGGCAGCCACTCACGAGCTGCTCGGTGGCGGACTCGATCTCGTGATCGAGACCGCCGGAGCCGTTGCCGCGGTCGACCTTGCGACCCGGCTCGTGCGTCCCGGCGGTCGGGTCGTGCTACTCGGGATCGCAGGCGAGGGCAAGATGCTCGAGATCCCGGCCGACCGCATCATGTTCGCCGACATGGACGTGGTCGGGAGCTGCTCGTACCCGACGTCCGCCTGGTCGAGCGTCGTCCGACTGCTCGAGCACGGGCTCCTCGACCTCGATCAGATCGTCACCCATCGCTTCCCTGCCGACCGCTTCGAGGACGCATTCGCACTGATGGACAGCCGTGTCGGCGTCGTCGCAAAGGTCATTCTGGAGCATCCGGACGTCTAGCCTGGCGCCCCGCATTCGGGCCGATCCCGCCTTTCATCATACGATAACCATAAAGGTGGACAGCCGGTCGCAAAGGTGTTAGGTTCGCCCGGTTTTCGTCATCCAGACGAACAAAGGAGGGTTCCGTGGATTCAGAACACCTCGGAGGTCAGGAGCCGAAGGGCATGAGCGACGAGGAGCGGCGTGAGGTTGTGGTCAGCCGGCGTCAGATGCTCAAGCGGGCAGGCCTCGGGGCGGCGGCGCTCGCGGTGCCAGCGGCGGTCATGGCCACTCCGTCGATGGGAGCCGTGGCGGACGCGCTCGCTGCCGACAGCTTCATCAAGTCTCACCCGAAGTGGAAGTTCAATTTCGTCAACCACGTGACAACGAACCCGTTCTTCGTCCCGACGATCTACGGCGCGCAGGACGCGTGCTCGCTCCTTGGTACGAGCTACCAGTGGACTGGATCGCAGACGTCCGACATCAGCCAGATGGTGAACGCCATGAACGCGGCGATCACGGCCAAGGCGGACGGCATCTCGGTGTGCCTCGTATCGCTGACGGCGTTCAACGGCCCGACGAACCGGGCGTTGGACAAGGGGATCCCGGTCCTCAGCTACAACGCCGATGCGCCGAACAACCGGCTGGCCTACATCGGTCAGGATCTCTACCTGTCCGGCTACACCATGGGCCAACGGGTCGTCGACCTCGTCGGCAGCGGCGACGTGGCGCTCTTCATCGCCACGCCGGGCCAGCTCAACATCCAGCCCCGCATCGACGGTCTCATCGCCGCGATCAAGAAGTTCGGCAAGGGCAAGATCAAGCACACGGTCACGACGACCGGCCCGCTCCTTCCCGACGAGCTGGCGAAGATCGAGGCGTACTACCTCGGTCACAAGAACCTGAAGGGGATGTTCGCCGTCGACTACGGCTCGACGCAGGGCGTCAGCCAGGTCATGCAGAAGTACGGCCTTGCGAAGAAGGGCGTCAAGGCCGGCGGCTACGACCTGGGGCCGATCATCCTGAAGAATGTCCAGGCGGGGCATCTGGACTTCACCATCGACCAGCAGCCCTACTTGCAGGGTTGGCTCCCCGTCCTCCAGCTCTTCTTCTACAAGTACTCGTCAGGGCTGGTCGCACCGTCGGACACCAACACCGGCATCGCGTTCGTCACCAAAGCCAACGTGAAGCCGTACCTGACGACGAAGACGCGCTACAACGGCAGCTCCAGCAAGCAGAAGTATCCGGTCACCCAGCCAGGCTAAGTGGCTCAGGCAGCCACAGACGCCTCACAAACCACGCAACGCGCCGGCTTTGGCCGGCGCGTTGCGACGGCGCTGATCCGTCGTCGAGAGGCGAGCATCCTGCTCGTCCTCATCGGCCTCGTCAGCTACTTCTCACTTCGCACCGATGCGTTCTTCGGGTCGGACAACGCACGCCTCATCGCTGAGTACTCGGCCCCGATCGCGATCATTGCCGCCGGCGAGGTGATGCTGCTCATCTGCGGCGAGATCGACCTCTCGGTCGGGATGGTCTTCGCCTTCTCGACCTGGATCTTCTACTTCGGAGTCACAGACTGGGGTCTTCCGCTCTGGCTTGCGGTGATCGTCGGTCTCCTCTCGGCCTCATTCGTCGGGCTCGTCAACGGGCTGATCACTGTCATGATCGGTGTCCCCTCGTTCATCACCACACTCGGGATGGCCTACGCCCTCAACGGGCTCACGCTGAACATCTCGGGTGCATTCCCGGTCGAGACCCCGGGGGGTCACACGTTCTTCCGGTTCTTCGGAGGCTCGCCGTATGCGACGGTGTACTGGGCGCTCGGCGTGATCGTCGTGATGACGATCCTGCTCACTCGGACGCGCTGGGGACTCCATACCGTGGCCACAGGCGGCAACCTGCTCGGAGCGAGCGAGAGCGGCGTCAACGTCCGCAGAGTCAAGGTCGGCAACTTCGTGCTCTGCAGCACGCTGGGAGCGCTCGCCGGCATCCTCGAATCGGTGCGGATCGACACGATCCAGGCCCTTCAGGGCGGTTTCCCGCTCATGTTCTACGCCGTTGCGGCAGCCGTGATCGGCGGCACCTCGCTCTTCGGTGGATCGGGCACTATCGTGGGCGCCGCGCTCGGCGTGCTCGTCCTCGCCGTCCTGAATCTCGGCTTCACGCTCCAGGGCATCAGCGCGTACTGGTTCGATTTCGTCCTCGGTCTCGCGATCATCGTCTCGATGGCGCTGAACGTGACCGTGGAGCGGATCAGGCAATCAGGGCGGCTGGGAGGCACCACGTGACCGAAGCCGCAGACCTCGAACAGGCCCCGGCGGATGCTCCAGACGCCATCCGAGTGGAGAACATCAGCAAGAGCTTCGGGGTGGTGACGGCGCTCGAGGATGTCTCACTCCACGTCCGGCGGGGTGAGGTGCTCGGACTGATCGGCGACAACGGTGCCGGGAAGTCGACGCTCGTGAAGATCCTTACCGGCTTCCACAAGCCGGACTCGGGGAAGATCTTCGTCCACGGCGACGAGGTGCAGCTGAAGTCGGTGACGCACGCCCGCACGCTCGGGATCGACACCGTCTTCCAGGATCTCGCCCTCGTGCCCGGGATGACCGTCTACCACAACATGTTCCTGAACCGCGAGGTCACGCGCGGGATCGGGCCGCTCCGCTTTCTCTCGAACCGCGTGATGAAGAAGCGCTCGCTCGAGTACCTCGACGACATCGGCGTGCGTGTTCCGTCCATCGACGCCGAAGTGGCGCGAATGTCAGGAGGACAGCGTCAGGCGATCGCGATTGCCCGCTCGACGCACTCGGACGCGAAGATTCTCCTGCTCGACGAGCCGCTTGCGGCGATGGGAGCGCGTGAGGGAGCGCTGATCATCGAGCTGATCGAGGAACTTGGGAAGAACAGTGACGTCTCGATGATCGTCATCGCCCACAACTACGTGCACGTGCTCGAGATGTGCGACCGCGTGAACCTCCTCCGGAACGGCCGCATCGAACTGGACAAACGCACGGACGAGACGTCGGTCGAAGAGCTGACCGAGATCGTTGCCGCCGAGTACCGGCTGCCGCCGACAATGCGCACCGACTCCTAGGGGCGACAGCTGGACGCGAACGGAGCCGGTCGGCATGCGCTCTCGCCGACAACCGCTCCGGCGCCGGAGAGACGCCGGAGCGGCCACGGCTGCAGGCTCAACAAGGAGGGTGATCCTCGTTTCATTTCATATCATACGATTGTTCGATTCGCTCGAGGTCCTGTGAGTGCCTGACTCGGGCCAACCGGCGCGGCTCAGGACGCGACTGACCTGGCTCGGCCAGGCGGGGTTCCGGATCGACGTCGGAGACGGCGAGCTTCGTCGTCGACCCGTGGGCGACGCCACACGACGATCGGCTCATCGCGCCGCCTCCTCTCGGGCTCGCCACGGAGGGTGTCGACTGCGTCCTGATCACCCACGAGCACTTCGACCATCTCGATCTTCCGCTGCTCGGAGTGATCCTCGAGCAGTCGCCGACGGCCCGCGTCGTCCTGCCGGCAGCGATCGTGCCGCTTGTCGAGCAGCTCGTACCCGAGGGTCAGATAGTCGCCGTGGACCCTCACGGGAGGATCGATGTCGGCGGGCTGAGCATCGACGTCGTGCCGGCGTTCCACGGAGTGACGATGGAGGATGCGTACGGCGACGGTAGTTCGATCGGGGGTCGCCCCCGCTTCGTCGGGTACGTCCTCGACGCCGAGCCGAGGATCTACCACGCCGGCGACACGATCGTCACGGACGAGCTGACGGCGGCTTTGCAGGCGCCTCCGCGTCGGACGTCGTGCTGCTTCCGATCAACGGGCGCGATTCGGAGCGAGAGTCGCGAGGGATCGTCGGGAACATGGACGCGGCGGAGGCGGCGGAGCTCGCGCTCGACCTTGGGGCGTCGCGGCTCGTCCCGTACCACTGGGACGGGTTTCGGGGAAACACGGTCCCGCCTGGCACCGTCGTCGACGCCGCAGCGGGAAAGCTCCACGTCACCGTCCCGGCACGCTTTGAGACGTTCGAGCTCTAGGTGACGCGCTTCGAGCGCCGCTCGTCCTGGCGGGCGATACGGCGGATGTCCGCCGCGGTGTCAGCGATGAGCGTCTTCGCGGCCGCCTCCGCACCGTCCTCGTCTCCCGCCGCGATGTTGTCGATGATCGCCTTGTGCAAGGGGAGCGCCCTCCGACGTGACCGTCGCGGCGTCGTAGTGAGCTCGAACGTCGTGCGGAGCACTGCGCGGAGGACGACACCTAGGTGGCCCAGGAGCTCGTTGTGGGACGAGGCGAGGATCCGATCGTGGAAGCGCAGGTCGGCAGCGAGGTACGCCACCTGATCGTCGACGCCGGTCTCCATCTCCGTGTACGCCTCGACGATGCCGGCGGTCTCGTCCTTCGTCGCCCTCGTCGCCGCCAGTCGCGCCGCGAAGGGCTCGATCGCCAGCCGCACTTCGGTCGTCTCTTCGTACAAGAGGCTGTCGTTGGACGCTTCCGCACGCCAGCTGAGGACGTCGGGATCGAGGATGTTCCATTCGGAGCGAGGTCGTACACGCGTCCCGGTCTTGGGCCGCGCCTCCACGAGTCCCTTCGCTGCGAGCACGCGCACCGCTTCCCGCAATACGGTGCGGCTGACCGCGAGATTGGAGATGAGCTCGTCCTCCGGAGGCAGCGGATCGCCCGGCTTCAGCTCGCCGCTCATGATCTGGAGGCCGATGAGATGCACGACCTCTCCGTGCAGGCCGCGCCGTGGGTAGGTGAGAGTTCTCGTCACGGACGCCGCCTGCCGCATGCGAGGATCCTAGACGTCGCCATGAACCGACAAGGAAGGCCCCGAGCCATCAATCATCATATGATAGGCCTTCTAGAAGCCCCGAGCCCGAGGAGCGACGCGTGAGGAACATCCCCCCGAAAGGACGCAACGGGCGCCTCCGCAGCGCCGAGTGGTTCGAGCGTCGCGACCTCGACGGGTTCCTTCATCGCTCGTGGCTCAAGTCGACCGGCGTGACCGACGAGACGTTCCGCGGGCGCCCGGTCATCGGGATCTGCAACAGCTGGAGCGAGCTCGTCAACTGCAACGTCCACCTGCGAGGGCTCGCCGAGTCGGTGAAGCGCGGCGTCCTCCAGGCGGGCGGCTTCCCGGTCGAGTTTCCGGTGCTCTCGCTCGGTGAGTCGCTGATGAAGCCGACGACGATGCTCTATCGGAACCTCATGGCCATGGACGTCGAGGAGTCGATCAGGGCGTATCCGCTCGACGGCGTCGTTCTCCTCACGGGGTGTGACAAGACGAACCCCGCGAGCATCATGGGCGCCGCGAGCGCCGACATCCCAGCGATCGTCGTTACGGGTGGGCCGATGCTGAACGGTCGCTGGCGTGGGATCGAGATCGGGTCGTGCAGCGACTGCTGGCACTACCACGAGGAACTGCGCGCGGGACGCATCACCGAGGCCGAGTGGACGGAGATCGAGAACTCGATGTCCCGCTCGAACGGGCACTGCATGACCATGGGGACGGCGTCGACGATGGCCTGCGTCACCGAGGCGCTCGGGCTCACTCTTCCTGGCGGTGCCGCGATCCCGGCAGTGGACTCTCGTCGGCACCACCTCGCCGAGGCCGCCGGGCGGCAGATCGTGGAGCTCGTCGAGCGTGACCTCAAGCCCTCCGACATCCTCACGCGTGAGGCTTTCGAGAACGCGATCCGCGTGCTGCACGCGATCTCCGGATCGACCAACGCGATCCTCCACCTCATCGCATACGCCGGACGAGTGGGCGTCGACCTGCCGCTCCAGCTGTTCGACGAGCTGTGCGCGACAACGCCGTGGCTGGTGGATCTCAAGCCCGCCGGCCGCTTCCTCATGGAGGACTTCTTCTACGCCGGTGGAGTCCCTGCCGTCATGGCGCAGATCACCGACCTGCTGCACCTGGACGCAATCACGGTCAGCGGCCGCACCGTCCGCGAGAACATCGCCGACGCCGAGATCATCGGCTCGGAGGTCATACGGACAGCGGACAATCCCCTCGACGCCGGCGGCGCGCTCGTCGTGCTTCGCGGCAGCCTCTGCCCTGACGGGGCGGTCATGAAGATCACCGCCGCGGATCCGCGGCTTCTCCAGCACGAGGGTCCGGCGATCGTGTTCGAGGACATCCACGATCTCGCCGCACGCGTCGACGACCCCGAGCTTCCGTGCGATGCATCGAGCGTCATGGTGCTGCGCAACGCGGGGCCGATCGGAGCGCCAGGCATGCCCGAGTGGGGGCACCTGCCGATCCCTGCGAAGCTCCTCAAGGAGGGCGTGACCGACCTGCTGCGGATCTCCGATGCACGCATGAGCGGCACGTCGTACGGCGCGGTCGTCCTCCACGTGGCTCCCGAATCGGCTGTCGGCGGGCCACTCGCGCTCGTGCAAGACGGCGACATCATTCATCTCGACGTGTCGGAGCGGCGCCTCGATCTCGTCGTCGACCCCGAGGAACTCGACGCACGCCGCTCACGGTGGGAACCGCCGCCGCGAAAGGACGAGCGCGGATACCGCCAGCTCCACGTGGACCATGTCCTGCAGGCCAACGAAGGCTGCGACCTCGACTTCCTTCGCGGCAAGTCCGCGGTCGTCGAGGACGCGGTGACCTACCTCTGAGGATGCGGGTCCTCGTCACCGGAGCGCGTGGGAAGGTCGGCCGCGCTCTCTGCCCACGACTGGCGGAGGCCGGGTACGACGTTCGCGCGAGCGACCTCGGCATCCCCACCTGGGATCGCGTCGCGCCCGCCGAGCCGGACGACTACTGGCAGGCCGACCTCACCGACGCGGGCTCGGCGTACGCGCTCGCTCGAGACTGCGACGTCGTCGTGCATACGGCTGCGATCCCGCAGCCGATCCACAACCCACCCCACGTGGTCTTCGGCAACAACATGCTGAGCACGTTCAACACGCTCGAGGCAGCGATCGTTGCGGGCGCTCGGCGGTTCGTGAACTTCTCGAGCGAGACGGTTCCGGGGTTCATCTTCGCCCAGCGTCCATTCGAGCCCGACTACTTGCCCGTCGACGAGGAGCATCCCGTTCGGCCGCAGGATCCGTATGCGACCGCGAAGTGGTTCGGCGAGCTCCTGTGCGACCGAGCTGTCGAGCGCAGCCGACATCCGCTGCACGTCGATCCGCCCGTGCTGGGTGCAGGACGAGGGGAGCTACGAGCGCAATCTCGGGCCGATCGTCCGAGATCCGTCCGTCCTGATCGAGAACTACTGCTCGTACATCGACGTGTACGACCTGTGCGACGCGGTCGTCCTCGTCATCGAGACCGACCTACCCGGGCACGAGGTCTTCTACATCGCCTCGCCGGACACGATCGGAGGGCATCCCTTGGTCGAGACAGTGACGAACCACTACGGAGCGAGGACGATCGAGTTCAGACCGCTCGACCGCGAGGATGCCTCGGCGATCTCCACGGCAAAGGCCGAGCGGATGCTCGGCTGGAAGCCGACTCGGTCGTGGCGCGACTACCTCGACGGTGAAGGGCGGTCGCTGACATGAGGGTACGGCGCCTCGGCACCAGTGGCCCGGAGCTCTCGATGGTCGGCTTCGGCGCCTGGGCGATAGGAGGACCATGGCGGTTCGGCTGGGGCGCCGTGGACGACGACGAGTCGGTCGCCGCGATCCGGCACGCCGTGGAGCTCGGGGTCAACTGGGTCGACACCGCCGCCGTGTACGGACTCGGGCATTCGGAGGAGGTCGTGGGACGAGCGCTCGCCCCCTACCGCGTCGGCGAGGACGTGTTCGTCTTCACGAAATGCGGACGACGCTGGGAGGGCCGCCCGGACGGAGTGATCGAGAACGACCTCCGGCCAGAGTCGATCCGAGAGGAGTGCGAGCGGAGCCTGCGCCGACTCGGCGTGGAGCGGATCGACCTGTACCAGTTCCACTGGCCCGACGGGACGACGGGAACCGCGCTCGAGGACTCCTGGGCGGCGATGGTCGAGCTCGTCGAGCAGGGGAAGGCGCGCTGGATCGGCGTCGCGAACTTCGACGTCGACCAACTCGCTCGCTGCGAGGCGATGAGCCACATCGCCTCGGTCCAGCCTCCACTGTCTCTCCTGACCCGCGGAGCGGTGACGACCGTCCTACCATGGGCCGCCGAGCACGGAACCGGCGCGATCGTGTACTCGCCGATGGCCTCGGGACTCCTCACCGGCAGCGTCGATCGCGACCGGATCGCCCAGCTCGACTCGAGCGACTGGCGTCGGGAGTCTCCGCAGTTCGTCGAGCCCGCACTCGGACGAAACCTCGATCTCGTGGAGAGACTCCGGCCGATCGCGGCCGGCCTCGGTGCGACGCTCCCCGAGCTGTCCGTCGCATGGACCCTCGCGCAGGCCGGAGTGACTGCAGCGATCGTCGGCGCTCGGCTCCCGCGCCACGTCGACGGTTGGGCCGGTGCACCCGAGCTCGAGCTGTCGCCCGAGGTGCTGACCGAGATCGCCGACGCAGTAGCGGCGAGCGGTGCAGGAACCGACGATCCTCCGCAGCCGCCCCCACATGTGCTGGCGGCCGCCGGCGCGCGAATGGAGGACGCATGAGGCTCGGGCTGTTGTCGACCGCGGACATCAACCGGAAGGTGATCCCGGGCGCGCACGCGTCGGAGAAGGTCGAGCTGGTCGCCGTCGCGAGCCGCGACCAGCGCCGCGCCGAGGAGTACGCGCGGACGTGGGAGATCGAGCGGGCGTACGGCTCGTACGAGGCGTTGCTGGAAGACGGCGACGTGGACGCCGTCTACATCTCGCTCCCGAACACGATGCACCGCGAGTGGTCGATTCGATCGCTCGAGGCGGGCAAGCACGTCATCTGCGAGAAGCCGTTCAGCCGGCACCCCGACGACGTCGAGCAGGCGTTCGACGCGGCCGAACGCACGGGTCGTCTCCTCACCGAGGCGTTCATGTACCGCCACAACCCGCAGACGAAGCGCGCCGCAGAGCTCGTCCGCGAGGGTGCGATCGGCGAGCTCCGCGTCATTCGGTCGGCGTTCAGCTACTCGCTCTACGACGCGGAGAACATCCGGCTTCGGACCGACGTCGACGGTGGAAGCCTGATGGACGTCGGCTGCTACTGCATCAGCGGGTCACGGCTCTTCGCAGGCGAGCCCGAGAGCGTGCACGGCGACGCGTACATCGGCCCGAGCGGCACCGACTGGGTCTTCGCGGGCTCGCTGCGCTTCGCCGGTGACGTCGTCGCGCTCTTCGACTGCGGGACGAGCCTCCCCGAGCGCGACGAGCTCGAGGCGATCGGCACCGAGGGGTCACTGTTCCTGGACGACCCCTGGCACTGCCAGCAGCCGGTCATCGAGCTCCGGCGCGACAACGGCACCGAGCGCATCGAGCTCGAGCCGGTCGACTCGTACCGGCTCGAGCTCGAGAACCTCGCAGACGCGATCGCCGGTGAGGCACCCCTCCTGCTCGGACGCGAGGACGCGCTCGGCCAGGCGCGCGCGATCGAGGCGCTCTTCCGCTCCGCGGAGACGGGGATGTCAACCCGGGTCTAGCCCGTCACCTCGAAGTCCCCGTTCATCGAGCTCGCGTGTGGGTCGCACTGGAAGTGGTACGAGCCCGCCTCGAAGGTCACGTTCCAGGTCGTCGTTCCCGACTCGTCGACGCCGGTCGCCTCGTCCACGCCCGTGCCTGAGAGGTGGAAGTTGTGAGCGTCGGACTGGTCGTTCACATCGATCGTGTACTCACCGGCAGCGAGTGTCGTTACAGCCGCTCCGTCTGGCCCGGTCAGGCTGATCTCGAAGCCGGGACCGACGCTCGCCTGGAGTGTCGCGCCCGCCGCTGTCGTCGTTGTCTCGGTCGTCGTCTCGGTATCGGTCGCCGTCGACTCGTCGTCGCTGCCCCCACAGCCGGCGAGGGCGAGGGCCGCCACCACCAGTCCGACGGCCATCGCTGTCCTACTTCTCCTCATTGCAATCCTCCTTGGTCGGTCGTTTGGACGATACGCCCAATGTCGCCGACCGGTTCGCTTTAAAGTCCCGCTGTGGACGTGCTCGAGATCGCCTCCGGCCTCTGGCGCTGGACTGCCTACCACGAGGAGTGGAAGGAAGACGTCGGCTGCACGTTCGTCGCATCCGAAGACGGTGTGGTCCTCATCGACCCACTCGTGCCGGCCGACGACACAGCACGCTTCTGGAAGGCACTGGATCGTGACGTGAAGCGCGCGAAGGGCCGGGTCCACGTGCTCGTCACGGTCTTCTGGCACACGCGAAGCGCCGCGACGATGCGCGAGCGCTACGACGCGCGGATCTGGGCGCCGTCGAGCGGTAAAGCCGCGATCGCCCGCCGCGCCGGCGTCGTCACCGATCCGTTCGCGATCGGCGACGAGCTTCCCGGTGGGATCGAAGCCTGCCGGACGGCCCGCGCAGCCGAGGTCGTCTACTGGGTTCCTGAGCACTCGGCGCTCGTTCCCGGCGACGTTCTCATCGGGGATGGCAAAGGCGGCGCGAAGATGTGCCCGGAGTCGTGGCTCCCGGACGGCAAGAGCCACCGCGATCTCGCGGCGTCGCTTCGACCGTTGCTCGACCTCCCCGTGCGTCGCATCCTCGTCTCGCACGGAAGGCCGGTCGTCACGGGCGGCGGTCGAGCGCTCGCGCGCGCGCTCGAGGTCTAGCCCTGCTCTAGAGTCACGCGCGGTGCTCTGGGTCTGGATCCTGCTCGGCGTCGTCGCGCTGCTCGTCGTCCTTGTCGTCGTCGGGTACAACCGCCTCGTCAGGCTCCGCAACGAAGCCGACACGGGATGGGCCAACATCGACGTCCAGCTGCAGCGACGTGGCGACCTCATCCCGAACCTCGTCGAGGCGGTGCGCGGGTACGCGGCGCACGAGCGCGGCGTGTTCGACGAGGTCACGAAAGCGCGCTCTGCGCTCGAGCAGGCGCGCACGCCCGGTGCGGCCGGAGACGCCAACGACATCCTCACCGGCGCGCTCGGTCGGCTCTTCGCAGTCGCGGAGGCCTATCCCGAGCTGAGGGCGTCCGAGAACTTCCTGCGCCTGCAGGAGGATCTCACCGACACCGAGGACAAGATCAGCGCCGCCCGGCGCTACTACAACTCGACGGTGATGCACTTCAACACGGCGATCCAGAGCATCCCCTGGGTACTGGTCGCGAGGCCTCTCGGCTTCCGCGAGAAGGAGTTCTTCTCCGCCGCCGGCGACACCGACGCGCCGCAGGTCTCGTTCGCGCCCGAGCCGTGACGCTGCAACAGCAGATCCGGCGGAACCGTCTGCGAAGCAGCATCGCTGTCCTCGGCTTCGTTCTCCTGCTCCTGATCATCGCCGGCCTCGTCGGCCTCGCTCTCGACGTCTCGCTCGGAGTCGTCGCGCTCGCGCTGGCACTCGCGTACGCCGTGTTCGGGATCGCTTCGCTCGCGCAGCCTGATCTCGGGGATCACCCACGCGCAACAGCTCGGCCCGGACGAGCTGCGCCCGCTCCGCCGCCTGGTCGAGAACGTCTCGATCGGCGCCGGACTGCCCGTTACGCCGGAGCTACGCGTCGTCGAAGACGACGCGCCGAACGCGTTCGCAGTGGGTCTGCGGCCGAGCTCGAGCTACGTCGGCGTTACGACCGGCCTGCTGCGCACGATGCCGAAGCGGGAGCTCGAGGCGATCCTGGCCCACGAGATCGCACACATTCGCAATCGCGACACGTACCTCATGACGATGGCGACCGTGTTCGCCGGCGTCATCGCGCTCGTCGCGGACATCGGGTTCCGCACGCTCGCCTATGGCGGACGGAACCGCCGCGCGGGAGCGATCGCGGTCGTGCTCGCCGTCGTTGGCTTCGTGCTCGCGCCGTACGCGGCCCTGCTCCTGCGCATGAGCCTCTCCCGCCGGCGGGAGCTCCTGGCGGACGCGGGCGCCGCGGAGATCCTGAGCGACCCCGAGGCGATGGCGCTCGCCCTTCGCCGGCTCGAGCTCGACATGACCACCGTGCGCTATACGAGCGCCTCGACCGCGCATCTCTGGGTCGAGAGCCCCACCGATCGGATCGGCTCCGAGCGAGGCGGCGTTCTCGAATTCACGAGCTGGTTCAACACCCATCCACCGATCCGGACGCGCGTCGCTGCACTCGAGGAGGCGGGCGGATTTCGGCTCCCGGAGCGCCTTCCGCCCCACGAACCGTTCGCCGTGGAGCTGGGCCTCGCGTAGGCAGTCCGAGCCGTCGACCACAATCGAGGAATCCGCACTCAGCTTCTGGCCACTTCGGGTCGATAATGGCTAGGCCGTGAAAGGTCTTCGTATCGGAAGGCGCCGTGGGCGAGACAGCGAGCTGCCTCTCTCACCGCTCGAGCTAGCGCTGCGCCCTGCCCTCGTCGAGGGACGCTGGCAGGTGCCCGATCGCTTCAACTTCACGCGCGATGTCGTCGAGGCGCTCGCGGGCGATCCGAAGCGCCGCGCGGTGACGTTCCTCGGAGGAGACGGGGTCATCGAGCACCGCTCGTTCCGGGAGATCGCCGACGGCGCGACGATCTGGGCGGCGCTTCTCCGCGAGAAGAATGTCAGCCCCGGCGATCGCGTCACCGTCATGGCCGGGAGCCACGGTGGACTGGCTCGAAGCCGTCCTCGGCGCGTGGAAGGTCGGCGCCGTCGTGATTCCATGTCTACCGTCGGCGAACGCGTCGCAGCTCGAACGACTCGTTTCGTCCACCGATGCCGTCCTGCTCGTCGCCGAGCGCTCCCTCGAGCCGACGATCGAGCGGATGGGCTTCACGCCGGAGTTCCACCTCTTCGACGAGGGGGTCAAGCGAAACTCGAAGGACGTCCCGACGGATGTCCCCACGCACGACACGGCAGCGCGCGACCTGGCATTCGTGGTCCCGACGAGTGGAGTTGGCGGCACCCGAAGATACGTCGCCCATACGCACGGTTCGGTGTTTGCCACGCGGCTCCAGGCGGAGCACTGGCTCGACGTCGGACGCGGCGACGCGGTCTGGTGCACAACGGACTCGACCTCGCCGCTCACGATGTGGAACACCGTCATCGGGCCGTGGTCACGGGGAGCCGAGACCGTCCTCCAGCACGGAGATTTCGACGCAGACGAGCGGCTCGACCTCCTCTTCCGGCTCGGGCCGAGCATCCTCTGCCAGTCTCCGGCCGAGTACCGCGTCCTCGCCGAGCACCCCAAGCTCGAGCGGTTTCGCTCGCCACGCCTACGGCGTCTCGTCGCCACGGGTGACTTCCTCGACCCCGAGGTCGTCGCCGTCTTCGAGGAGCGCTGGGGCCTGTCCATCTCGGACGGCTACGGCCAGGCCGAGACGAACATCGTCGTCGCGAACCTCGCCGACGGCGCCGTCAAGCCCGGATCGCTCGGGCGCGCGATCCCGGGCCATCACGTGGCGGTCATCGACGACCAGGGCAACGAGCTTCCGCCCGGGATCGAGGGCGACCTCGCCGTCCGCGGCCGGCCGCCGACGCTCTTCACCGGCTACTGGGAGCAGCCCGAGGAGACGAAGTCGGCATTCCTCGGCGACTGGTACCTGACCGGTGATGTCGCGCACGTGGACGAGGAGGGCTACTTCACGTTCATCGGGCGCGCCGAGGACGTCATCACGAGCGACGGCGGGGCGTTCGGACCGTACGACGTGGAGCGCGTTCTCGACGGTCATCCCGCGATCGCCGCGACCGCCGTCGTCGGCATTCGCGATCTGCAGCGCGGCGGCCACTTCGTCCGCGCGTTCGTCGTCCCGAGGAGCAGCGACGGCGGATCCGAGCAGCTCGAGGCGGAGCTTCGGCAGTTCGTCGCGCAGACGCTCCCGAACCCGCAGGTTCCTCGTGAGATCGTCTTCGTCGACGACCTTCCGCTGGTCGGCTGGAAGATCAGTCGCTTCGACCTGCGCGAGCGGCCCCTCGCCGGACGACCGTTGTGGGAGATGCCGCCGACGACCGAGCCCGAAGAGGCCCCGACTCCCCCCCTCGAACCTCTCGACCCGGAGTTTTCGCCGCGAGTCGAGGAGGTGCTCGATTCGGCGCTGCCGGTCGCGCTCGCCGCGCAGCCGGCGCCCGTCATCGAACCCGTCGTCGAGCCGGTCGTCGAGCCGGTCGCCGTCGTTCCCGCCGTCGAGCCCGCAGTTGAACCGGAGATACGTGCACGCCCGAGCCGGTCGCCGTCGTCCCCGCCGTCGAGCCCGCAGTTGAACCGGAGATACGTGCACCCGAGCCGGTCGCCGAGTCGTCCCGCCGTCGAGCCGTCGAGCCCGAAGTCGAGCCGGAGCCGATGCCGTCGCGCCGCGAGCCCGCAGCCCGAACCGGAGATACGTGCACCCGAGCCTGTAGTGGCGGAAACGGTGCCGCTCCCCGAGCCCGAGCCCGTCGTTGCGGAGGTTGCCCCCGAGCCGGAGCCAGAGCCCGAGCCTGCGGTCGCGCCGGAGCCGGTCCGCGTCGCGGCCGTTCCCGAACCCGAGCCCGAGCCGAGCCTGTGGCGGTCGAGGAGCCGGAGCCCGTGCTTTCCGACGCGCCGGTCGCGGAGCCGGAGCCAGAACCCGAGCCGGAGCCAGAACCCGAGCCGGAGCCGGAGCATGTGCCCGAGCCTCTGGTTGCCGAGGCGAAGCCCGAGCCCGAGCAGGAGCCCGTCACCCTGGTCGTGGCGCCGGAGCCCGAGCCCGAGCCCGAGGTACGCGACGAACTGCCGGAAGCCGTGGCCACCCACACGCCGGAGTTCGCCGTCGTGGAGCCGCAACAGTTGCCCGACTACGTCGTCGAAGAGCCGCTGGAGCCTCCGCCCGTCGTGATCCCCGAACCCGTTCCGGAGCCCGACCTCTCAGGCCCGCTTCCCGAGTTCGTCGTCGAGCCGAGCTCCGAGCACGCTGCCGCCCCGCTCGCGCACGCCGCGCCCGTCGTCGAGCCCGAAGAAGAAGAGGATCTCGGCCCGTTGCCCGACTACGTCATCGACCCCAACATCCCCCCGGAGGCGCGCCGGCCGACGCCACTTCCGCCTGCGCCCGAGCCGACGCCGATCCCCGAGGCGCAACGCACCGAGCCCGTCGAAGAGTCTTCTGCTCGAGCGCCGAACCTGAACTTCCCGTCCGCGACCGCGATCCCGATCCCGCGACCCGATGACGAGGCATCCGAGACGCGCGAGCGCCGCGCACCACGGCCGCGGCCAGCAGCCGACGCGAGCTCGTCGAAGCGATCGACGCAGTCCGCGGAGCCCGGGGACGAGGGCACCGAGGTCAGCTGGATGGAGGGACTGTCGAACCGCCTGAGCGCGTACAACCTCTCCGAGGAGGACGCGCGGCCGGTCGCCGATCCGGACGAGGAAGCAGCCTCCTGAGCGACGCCCCTATAGCCTGATCGCATGACGGATCAGGCGGCCGTGAGCCTGCTGCGCTGGTTGCGGAGGCAACTCCGGCAGCCCACCCCGCAGCGAGAGCACCTGGAGGCGGCGATTCTCAACGACGACCCGTCCGAGGTGCGCAGGCTCGTCGCTGCCGCTCCGTTCACGGACTCCCAGCGCCGGCACGTGTTGGGCCTCGTCGCCCGCTGGGAGGAGGGTCGTGTCCGCAGCTGAGAACGACGCCGTCGTCCGCACGATCTTCGACGCGTTCGCACGCAAGGAGGGGCTCGCGCTCCGCGGTGTCTTCGCGGAAGACGCCGTCTGGTCGGTTCCCGGCCGCGGCGTGATGGCGGGCACGTACGAGGGCCGCGAAGCGATCTTCCGCTTCCTCGCGAAGCTCCAGAAGGAGACCGGCGGGACGTACGGCTCGGAGCTCGTCGACGTCCTCGCCAGCGACGACCGCGCGGCCGCGCTCTATCGCGCGCGCGGCACGCGTCACGGACGAACGCTCGAGCTCGACCAGGTGCTGCTGTTCGAGATCGCGCAGGGCCTCGTGCGAAAGGTGCTCGCGCTCCCGAGCGATCCCGACGCCTTCGAGGCGTTCTGGGCTTAGGCTCCGCACCATGAGCGACGCGCGCTTCGTGGACGGTCTGCGGTATCGATTCGAGATCCCCTCGGTCGAGGGGCCACGTGTCTTCGACGCCGTCCTCGACGAGGCGGATCGACGAGGTGTAGCGATCCGGCGCATCTCTCAGGGCAGCGGCGTGATGATGCTCACGGACCGAGAGATCCGCGAGATGGCCGTACTCGGGAGCCAGGCGGGTGTCGAGGTCTCTCTCTTTCTCGGGCCCCGGGGCGCGTGGGACACCGGGGGGCAGTCGTTCGCCACCGCCGCAGCGGGCGGGATCGCACGCGGTGACGCGGGAATCGACATGTGCATCGCCGAGGTCGAGCGAGGCGTCGAGTTCGGAATCCGCTCGTTCCTCGTCGCCGACCTCGGCGTCCTCGCAACGCTCGGGCGGATGCAGCTCGCCGGGAAGCTGCCCGAGAACCTCGTCCTGAAGACGTCGGTGCTCATCCCGTGCGCGAACCCGGCGACCGCACGGGCACTCGAAGAGCTCGGCGCGACGACGATCAACGTCTCGACCGACCTGTCGCCAGCTGAGCTGGGCGAGCTGCGCGCTGGCGTGCTCCGCGCCGCTCGACGTCTACGTCGAGGTCCCCGACGACCAGGGTGGCTTCGTCCGCTTCTACGACGTGCCGGAGATCGTCCGGCTCGCAGCGCCCGTGTACGTCAAGCTCGGGCTGCGAAACGCGCCGAACATCTACCCGTCCGGGCTGCATCTCGAGGATCTGGCCGTGAAGCTCGGACGGGAGCGCGTGCGCCGAGCCGAGCTCGTCCGACAGCTCCTCGAGGAACACACGCCGGAACTGGTCGAAGGGCGCGGCGAAGACAGGCCGTCGGACCTCGGCATCCCGGAGCCGTGAGAGAGCGCTTCGCGGCCATCTACACGGCCGCGCTGGCAGACATCCTCGACGCGCGCGGACACCACGAGCAGACGCTCCCGCCGTCGATCCGACCCCTCGAGCGCGGCATGCACCTCGCCGGGCCGGCGTACACGGTGAAGGGCGGCCCCGCGGCGAACCAGGACGCGGCGGCGTACGACGAGGCGATCCGCAAGGTGCTCGTGGATGCTCGGCGACGTCCCGGAGGGCCATGTCGCCGTGTACGCCTGCGCGCAGGACGTCTCCGCGCACCTCGGCGAGCTCTCGGTGACGTCGCTGAAGGCGCGCGGCGTCGCGGGCTGCGTCCTCGACGGTGGCTGCCGAGACGTCGGCTTCATCATCGAGGAGGGCTTCCCCGTCTTCTCGCGCTTCGTCACTCCCGAGGACTCGACGTGGCGCTGGGAGCTCGAGGCGACGCAGGTTCCCGTGACGATCGGCAACGTGCGGATCGAGCCGGGCGACTGGGTCGTCGGCGACGACGACGGCGTGGTCGTCGTCCCTGCCGCGATCGCCGAGGACGTGCTCGCCGAAGCCGAGCAGAAGGCCGCGACCGAGAGCGAGATCCGCGTCGCCGTCCGCGACGGCATGCCTCCGCTCGAGGCGTACGAGCGCTTCGGAACGTTCTGAGCGTTACTCGTCGCCGGACGGCGGCTGCGGGTTCCAGGCCGGCGACGAGTCGTTGTTCTCGTTGTCGGTGAGCTTCTCGACGGCTCCGCCGCCGAGCTCGATCGTGAAGATCGCGCCCGCCTCCTGGTACGCGATCTTCGTACCATCGGGCGACCACGACGGCTCGAAGTTGTCGCCGGCAGTCGGCGCGACGCTTCGTAGCCCCTTTCCGTCGACTCCGATCGTGAAGAGCTCGTAGACCTTGCCGTCGCGATTCATTGCGAACACGATCCGGGTGCTGTCGGGCGACCACGCCGGCGTGAAGGTGCGCTCGTTCTGCTTTGTCAGGGCGCGGCGCTCCGATCCGTCGGGACGCATCACCCAGACGTTCTGGATCGGTGTTCCGGGTGTCCGATGGACGTACGCGATCCACTCGCCGTCCGGCGACCACGCCGGGTCCGACTCCTCGGCGTTGATATCCGAGATCCTGCGGGAATCCGAGCCGTCGGCGCTCATCACGTAGATGTCACCGTCTCGCACGAAGGCGATCGACTTGCCGTCGGGAGACCACGTGGGGTGCGTGTCATTCGCCTTGCCCGAGGTGAGCTGGGTCGTCCCCGTGCCGTCCGCATTCATGACGTAGAGGTCGGGCGAGCCGCTACGGGCGCTCGCGAATGCGATCTTCGCACCATCGGGAGACCACGCCGGATCGATCTGGAAGAACACAGATGTGGCCTCCTCC
Organism: uncultured Gaiellaceae bacterium; assembly: GCA_963833725.1. Taxonomy (GTDB): domain Bacteria; phylum Actinomycetota; class Thermoleophilia; order Gaiellales; family Gaiellaceae; genus GMQP-bins7. The sequence goes on along the minus strand of CAWHYV010000010.1, from coordinate 59,534 downwards.
GATGGCTGGCCTTCCAGCTTGGTCAGCCGTCGCTCACCCGTGCCGTCGGCGCTCATGACAAAGATGGCGTAGTCGCCGTCACGACTGCTCACGAACGCGATATCCGCACGGCTCGAGTCGCCTCCTCCGCATCCGGCGAGGCAAGTGGCGGCAGCGGCGACTGCCACGAGGAGGGAGAGCGAACGGCGCACGGCCCGCGGAAGACTAGTGCTCGTGAGCGAGCGGCTCGACGCCGAGGTACCGTCGCTGGAGGTCGGGATCCTCGGAGAGCGCCGTTGCCGTCGTCTCGGCCGCGATTCTCCCGCCGATCATGACGAGCTGACGCTCGGCGAGCGCGGTCGCGACACCGAGGTTCTGCTCGATGAGCAGGATCGCGAGACCCTCCTCCTCGAGATGCTTGAAGGTCTCGATCAGGCCCTCGATGACCGCCGGCGCCAGCCCTTCCGACGGCTCGTCCATCACGAGGATCTTCGGATTCGTGACGAGCGCCCGCCCGATCGCGAGCATCTGCTGCTCTCCGCCGGAGAGCTGCGCACCGCCATTCCCCTTGCGCTCGGCGAGACGCGGGAAGAGCTCGTAGACACGCTCGCGGGTCCACTCGCGCCCGTTCGACGCGCCGCCCCGCGCGGCGATCTTCAGATGCTGGTCGACGGTGAGCGACGGAAACAGCCGGCGACCCTGCGGCACGTACCCGATCCCTCGTCGCGCGATCTTGTGCGACACGACCCCGACGAGCTCCTCTCCTTCGAACCGGATGGATCCCTCTGCGCGAGGCGGCGATGATCCCCATGATCGTGTTGCAGAGCGTCGTCTTACCCATGCCGTTTCGACCGACGATCGCGATCGACTCGTTGCCCATCGACGAACGTCACGTCCTCGAGTGCCTGCGCGCTCCCGTAGTACGCGTTCAGGCCCGAGATCTCGAGCAACACCGCGCTCGAGGTCTCGAGAACGGGTGCACGGCTTCACTCATGGCGATATCCACGACCGAGGTAGAGATCGTGGACGGTCTCGTTGGCACGGATCTCGTCGGGCGTCCCCTCGACGATGACGTGCCCGTCGTGCATCATCGTCACCCGCTCGGCGACGGTGAGGGCGATGTCCATGTCGTGCTCGATGAGGATCAGAGTGATTTCGCGATCGAGGCCGAGCAGGATCTCCGTGAGGAGCTGGCGCTCTCCACGTGAGAGCCCCGACGCCGGCTCGTCGAGCATGAGCGCCCTGGGTTCGGCCGCGAGTGCCATCGCGATCGCAATCTGGCGATGCTCGCCGTGCGAGAGATTGCCGACGAGCTCACCGAGCTTGTTCGAGATGGCGACCTTCCCGGCGGCTTCCCGGGCACGCTCGCGGATCGCCCGCTCGCGTCGCGGAAGAAGAATCGGTCGGAGGCGGCCACCCTCGACGCCGACGATCGACAAGTAGATGCTGTCCTCGACCGTCAGCCCGTTGAACAAGCGCGACTGCTGGTAGGTGCGCGCAAGGCCGAGCTTTGCTCGATAGCGGGCCGGCTTCTTCGTGACGTCCTCCCCGAAGAGCTCGACCGTACCGGCGGTGGCCGGGATGTCGCCACAGATGACGTTGAAGAGTGTCGTCTTCCCCGCGCCGTTCGGCCCGAGAATCGCGCGACGCTCGCCGCGGCTCGACCTCGAGATCGACGCTCGTCACAGGCGAACAGGCCGCCGAAACGCCGGCCGACCCCCCGCAAGCGGAGGGTCGGCTCGGCGTGTTCGACGGACAGTGCTGCTTCGCTCACCGACCTACTTGATGTTCTGGTTCGTGATGACGCCGTTCTTGACGACCTTGATCTTGCCCTGCCACGGCAGCTTCGCTTCACGCACGGGGGATAGTTCCGCCCCGGCGCCGGCTTGTTCGGGCCGAAGTAGCCACCGAACGTCTGGTCGACGTTCGGCACGTAGCCCGCGATCGTCGTCGTGACGGGCCCGCTGTCCGGCCGCCTTCACGATCTGGAGCGGGTACTGGTCCTGGATCGCCTGGCGGCGACTGTCGAGCTTCAGGACGCCGTTGTTGGCGACCTGGAAGCCGGGCTTGAGCGTACGCGGCAGGGCCTTCTGGAGCGCCGCCCCGACTCGGCCGTCCGACCTGTCCAGCCCCTGGACCATGGCCCAGGCGGCGTTCCAGTAGTTGTAGAAGAACCCGTCGTTCACGTTCTGGCCCACGAACCACTTGCTCGCGTTCTTCACGTAGTTGACGGCCTGAGCCTTCTTCAGACCACCGGTCTGGAACGTCCCGAACCCACCGAAGTACGAGCCGACGAGACGCGGCGCGACGCTCGTGTTGGCGCCCAGGAAGAACAGGAACAGGTTGCCCGAGTGCTGCTTCGCGTTCAGCGGCCCGTAGGCCTGCTCGAACGCCGTGAGAGCAGCGCTCGTGTTCGCTCCACCGACGAGCCAGAAGTAGCCGTCAACCGCATCTGGCTTCGGCAGCTGCCGGATGAACGGCGCGTAGTCGCCGCCTGCCGGCGGAGTCCAGACGCGCTTCGTGATCTTGCCGCCGATTCCGCAGAAGTCGGCGATGATGCCGGCGGCCGACGTCCAGGGGAAGCTGTAGTCGTCGCCGATGAGCGCGGCCGTACGCCAGCCGAGCTTCTTGTAGACGATCTCCCCGAGGCCCGCGTTCCACTGAGCACCGTCGCCGTGGTAGCGGAAGAGGTTCTTCGGCGCGATCTGCATCGTCGGATCCTGCGATCCGGCGGTGCCGATGATCACGGTCTTCTGTCGGGTTCGCCTTCGCCCAGTTCGCGATCGCGACCGCCTCGTCTCCGGACAGCGGGCCGATCATGATGTCGCCCTTGAGCTGCACCATCAGGCGACGGGTCTCCTTCAGCGCGAGCGCTGGTGTTTCGTCGCCGCACCCGATCCCCACGAGGTTGAGAGCCTTGCCGCCTGCAGTTCCGCCGGTCATACCGGCCGACGGCTTCTTGCGGTTCTTCGGCTTTGCTCCCGCGTACTGCGAGAGAGCGGCGATGGTACCCGCCGTGTCGACTTCGTAGCCGAACGCGAACGCGCCTTTGCAGTCGGTCATGATCGCGAACTTCACGTCACCCGCCTGCGACGTCGTCGCGAGTGCGCCCGAAGTCCCGATCGTGGCAGCGACTGCCAGAAGCGCCAGCGGAAGCACGAGCTTCCACTTACCTACCTTCATATGACCCTCCTTCTCGGTGCCTGCAGATTGCGACTTGCTACCCAACACGGATGAGCCTACGCCAAGTTCGCTCGCCGTTCCACCTCCTCTACGACGTAACTGTCGCCGGGGTAGCACCTTCGGCCTCTGCGTCGGGTGGAGTCGCTCGCCTGCGGCGCGCCTCCCAGAGCCGGTCCCACAGGCCCATGAGGCCGTCGGGGGAGACGATGACGATGGCCAGGAAGATGAATCCGATCACCGTGTTGAACGTGCCTCCGATCACCGGAAGGCCCGACGACGGGATGCGATTCGTGATCTCGTTGTTGATGGTGAGAAACGCGATGGCACCGATCCAGGCGCCTTCGATCCGCCGGAGACCTCCGATGACGGCGATGATGAGCAGCTGGATCGTCGCATCGAGTCCCATCGTGGTCGGGGAGAGCTGCCCGAACCACCACGCGTAGAGGACACCCGACGAGAGCGGCGAGGAGCGCGCCGATGCCGAAGGCGAGGGTCCGGTGGAGCGCGACGTTGTATCCGAGTGACGCCATGCGCACCGGCTCGTCACGGATTCCCTGGAGCGAGATACCGAACGGCGTCCGAACGATGTAGCGAACGAGCAGGTACGCGAACACCGACGTGATCAGCACGATGTAGTAGAGGCGCTGTCGATCGTTCGCGATGTCGCCGATGAATGCCGGCGTGTACTGGTCGACGCCCGCCACCGGCGAGAACCCGCCGATGAGCGTCACCGACCCGACGAAGAGGAACGCGATGACGGTGTACGTGAGCGTGAGCATGAGGAAGTAGATGCCGTAGCTCCGCGACGCGACGGCGCCGAACGACGAGGCCGATCACGACGGTGAGAAGAACCGCCGCGACCAGGGCGAGCGTGGGATCCCAGCCGAGGAGCAGCCCTTTCGTCTCGCCGCCGGGAACGTCCTGCGTGACCATGTTCGCCAGCGCGTAGCCGGCGATGCCCATGAGCCCCGTCTGCGCGAGCGAGATCATTCCGCCGTAGGCCGAGAGGAAGATGAGGCTCGCGGCTCCGATGCCGAGGATGAGCGCCTGTGTGAGGATCGAGTTGAGCCAGAACGAGCTGAAGACGGCCGGCGCGAGGAGAGCGAGCACGAGGCCGACGACGCCGATCGTCCGCTCGGTCGCCACCTTCGTCCGATCCAGTGTCACGCGGCTCTCCCGAAGAGGCCCTGCGGGCGGAACGCGAGCACGAGCGCCATCAGCGCGAACGTGAGCACCACCGAATACTGGGTGCAGCAGTCGTTGCCGCTCGTCGGCAGATAGGCGACGGCGAACGCGAACACGAGCCCGTAGAGCACTGACCCCACGGCTGCGCCCGCAAGCGAGCCCATCCCGCCGATGATCACCACCACGAGTGAGAACAGGAGCCACTCACCATCGCGTCCCTGTGCAATCGACGCCTGCGAGCCGCCCACGGTCGCACCGAATGCTGCGAGAGCGGAGCCGACGAGGAACGCGATCGCGAACGTCGTCTGGATGTTGATCCCGATCGCCGACGTCATCTGACGGTCGTCGACGCCGGCGCGGATGACCATCCCGGTCTTCGTCCGGTGCAGCCAGAGGAACAGCACGATCCCGACAGCGATGCCGAGGCCGAGCATCGTGAGCCTCGAAAGCGAGTAGCTCACGCCACCGACGTGCAGGTCGACGAGGCGATTCGTCCAGCCCGGCCACGCGATGCTCACGGCGTTGCCGCCGAACTGCTGCGTGCCCGCCGGGACGGTGCGCGGGAAGTGCGCGATCACCTGATCCGCGACGATCACCGACACCGCGATCGTGATGAGCGCCTGGCGAAGGTCCTGGCCCTGATTCCAGCGAAGCAGAACCTGCTGGACCGCGAGGCCGAAGATCCCGATGCAGACCATCGCAACGAGCCATGGGACCACCCACTCGATCGTGGACACCTCGTCGGGCCGGAGCCCGAAGCCGGATCCGGTCATCCGCTGCTGAATCTCGTACGCGATGTAGCCGCCGAGGAGGTAGAAGGCTCCATGGGCCATGTTGACGACCCGCATGAGTCCGAAGATGAGCGAGAAGCCGCTCGCGACGATGAAGAGAAGGCCGGCGAACGTCAAGCCGTCGAGGACGGTGGTGAGGAACGAGCTCGGATCGTCGAAGGCCGACCCGGTGTTCGTCGTCTGCCAGTTGCCCCCGCCGAACTCGTCGGGTGGATTCGCGATGACGAGCACGTAGAGAATCGCGAACACGACGAGCGCAGCCGCGGCGGCGCGCGGCACGGTTCCTACGACTCCCCATGCGCGGATTCGCTCGGCCACCGGCCGAGCGAACGTACCAACGTCGCACGCTGCTTTCAACGCGAACCGTCCGCTTGACTGCCGACCTGCGTCGCGCTTAGCCTGGCTCGAGACCCTGCGCGAGCCCGAACCCGAGGAGGAACGATGGCGGACACGTATTCGGCGGTGATCCCCTACGAGTCGCTCGATCCGCTGACGATCGGCGCCTCGGGGGACGACGACAAGGTCTCGCGCGACACGCTCTCGCTCGAGATCCCGTCGAAGAATCTGCTCGCCGCGATCTATCCCGACGAGCCCGCGCCGGTCCCCGACGCCACAGAGGCCGCTCGCACGGCGCTCGAGTCACCGACCTCCGGCCCGCGTTTCTCGGAACTCATCTCCTCCGCGTCGAAGGTCGCCGTGATCATCGACAACCAGTTCAGGCCGACACCGCAGTCGCGGCTCCTACCGCCTGTGCTCGACGCGCTCGAGGCCGCCGGGAAGCCCGCGGTGATCGTCTGCGCGAACGGGAAGGTCTTCCCGATGTCCGACTCGGACATCGACCAGAAGATCGGCAAGGAGAACCTCGCGCGCATGGAGCGGCTCGGGATCGAGTTCCACCAGAACGATCCACGGAACGCCGACAACTACGAGTACGTCGGCGTCTCGTCGCGCGGCACGCCGGTGTGGCTGCACAAAGAGGTCGCGGCCTGCGACGTGAAGATCACGATCGGGCAGGCGCAGTCCAACCACTGGGGCGCGGGCGGCGGCGGCAAGCTCATCCTCCCCGGCGTCGTCTCCGACGAGACGATCGAGTCGAACCACTGCGCGTTCGTCCCGTCGCCGCAGACGCACTACGGCGCGTATGCCGGCCCGATGCGCTCCGACATCGACGAGGTCGCGACGATGTGCGGGCTCTCGGCGACGATGAACGTCGTCCTCGACACCCACGGCCGCGTGATCGAGTGCATGTTCGGCGCGCACCCCGACGCGCACCGCAAGGCGATCGAGCGCTTCAACGAGATCTACGCGTACGAGCACCCGGGAACGCAGGCGGACATCGCGATCTGTGGCGTGTTCGCGCCGACCGACCACCTGTTCTTCCACACCGGCTGGGGGTGCATGTCGGCGGACTTCGTCGTGAAAGACGGCGGGTCGATCATCTACTGCTCACCGTCTCCGGGCGTCTCGACGGCGATCGGCGACTTCCCGGGATTCGCGCTCATGGATCTCATGAAGCCGTACATGCCGCCGACGCCCGAGAACTACCAGTCGGTGCTGAAGGACATCCACGCCCGCGCGATCCAGATGTGGGCGGGCTGCATCTGGGTACCGATCTACGAGGTCATGACGCGGAAGCACCTCTCGGTCGTCACGCTCGAGGAGAACCTCGAGATGGCCGCCGACATCGGTCTCGACGCGACGACGTCGCTCGACGCTGCGTTCGCCGCGGCGATGGAGCGGCACGGGCCGGACGCGAAGGTCATCGTCCTGCCGTACGCGCGGTACCAGCTGCCCGCGAACATGGTGCGGATGGACGCGTCGGCGATGAGGTATCCGGAGGAGGCTCTGGCGCACTGACGCAACGTGCCGTTCCGGGGCTCGACGCGCGCGGCACGTCTGCGGAAGCCCCGGAGTCGCGGGAGATCAAGGGCTCCACGACGATCGTCGAGCTCCTGCGCATGTTTCCGGACGGAGAGGCGGCGCGGCTGCTCTCTCAGCTCCAGATGCCGTGTGCCCACTGCGGCGGCGCCTTCCACGAGCCGCTGACGATGGCGGCCAAGCGCCATCGTCGCGATCCGCGTGCGGTCATCGAAGCGTTCCGCGCCCTCGAGGACGCAGGCCCGAGCGTCGGGCAGGTCGACGCGGCGATCAAACGGGTCGCGTAGGCGGGCGGAACGTGTCGCAGGGCGTGCGCTTCATCGCTGTCGGCGACGTCTTCGTCGACGTTCTCGTCGCCGGATCGGGTCACGACGCCGACGTCCGGCTCGCACCCGGCGGCTCGGCGGTCAACGCTGCGCTGAGTGCTGCCGCCTCGGGTGCCGCGGCCGAGGTCTGCGGCCGCATCGGTGACGACGCCGGCGGGCGCACGATTCAAGCGGAGCTCGCGGCACGAGGCGTGCGGTCGTCGCTTGCGATCGACCCGGATCGGCCCACCGGGACCTTCGTCATGGTGAACGGCGAGATCCGCGTCGATCGTGGCGCCAACGCCGGCTTCCTTCCGGAGCACCTGCCTCATGCATTCGAAGCCGACGCCACACTCGTCTCCGGGTATCTCCCCGCAGCGACCGTAGCCGCGGGCTTGGAGCGGTCGAACGCGGCCTGGAACGCGCTCGCGGTAGCCGATCTCGCGCAGCTGCCCCACGGCGGCAGCGCTGTGTTCATGAACGAGGACGAGGCCCGCACGGTGACGGGCTCGGATCCGGATGACGCCGTCCGCCTGCTGAGTGAGCGGTACCGGCTCGTCTGCGTCACGCTCGGAGCGTCCGGCGCGGTCGGGGCGCTCGAGGGACAGCTCGAATCGGTGACAGCCGAGCCCAGCCAGGCGCCGGGCGGGCGTCCCGGGGCGGGCGACGCTTTCGCGGCCGCGACGCTCGTCACGCTCGCCGCCGGCGCCTCGCTCCGCGATGCGCTCGTCGTGGGGTGTCGTGCCGGGGCGCTCGCTCTCGGGCGGTAGCGCGCTGACGTCGACGCGCCGGCGACCAGAAGTAGGCTTGCCGCCGTGACCACGCCGACCGCGGACAGCACCTGGGTCGGGCGCGCGCTTCCCCGCCTCGAGGACGAGGCACTGCTTCGCGGCGAAGGTCGCTTCATCGACGATCTCGATCCGGTGGCGAACGCACGACACGCCGCCGTACTGCGGTCGCCGTTCGCGCACGCGCGCATCGTGCGGCTCGATCCCGCCGCCGCATTGGAGCTCCCGGGCGTTGTCGGCGTGCTCACGGGAGCCGATGTCGCCGAGCTCTCGCGGCCGTTTCCGGCCGGGATCGACTCGCCGATTCCGCACTACGCAGCGGCGCACGAGGTGACGCGCTACGTCGGAGAGCCCGTCGCCGTCGTCGTCGCGCGCGACCGCTACCTCGCCGAGGACGCGCTCGAGCTGATCGAGGTCGAGTACGAGCCGCTCGAGCCAATCCTCGACGCCGAAGCCGCGGTCGAGACCGAGGCATGCGTGTCCGACCGCTCTTTCCACTACGGCGACGTCGAGGCCGCACTCGCTGGCGCCGACCTCGTCGTCCGAGAGCGCTTCCGCTTCCCTCGCTGGAGCTGCACACCGGTCGAGTGCTACGGCGTCGTCGCCGACTGGAGCGCGGCGGAGGGCTCGCTCACCGCGTGGGCGAACTTCCAGGGGCCGTTCACGCTGCACTCCGTCGCCGCAGGAGCGCTCGGGCTTTCCGGCTCGAAGCTCCGCCTGATCACGCCGCCCGACTCGGGCGGGTCGTTCGGCATCAAGTCCGCCGTGTTCGCGTACGTCGTGCTCATGGGACTCGCGTCCCGCAAGCTCGGCGTGCCCGTACGCTGGATCGAGGATCGCCTCGAGCACCTCGCCGCGAGCTCGTCCTCGAGCGGACGGGTGACGCACGTCGAGGCCGGATTCACCTCCGACGGCGACCTCGTCGCGTTGCGCTACGACGCGATCGAGGACGTCGGCGCATATGTTCGCGCTCCCGAGCCGGCCACGCTCTACCGCATGCACGGCTCACTCGCCGGCGCGTACCGGGTGCAGAACGTCGCGGCGCGCAACCGGGTCGTCCTCACGAACACGATGCCGAGCGGCCTGAACCGTGGGTTCGGCGGCCCGCAGCTCTACCTGGCGCTCGAGCGAACGATGACCATCGCGGCCAACCGACTCGGCATGGATCCCGCGGAGCTCCGACGCCGCAATCTCATTCGCGCGGACGAGTTCCCGTACCGGACGCCGTCGGGCGCGCTGTACGACTCGGGCGACTACGAAGGCTGCCTCGACGACGCGCTCGCGCTCGCCCGCTACGACGAGCGACGCACCGAGGCGGAGACGGCCCGGGCAGATGGACGACTCGTCGGAGTCGGGATCGCCTGCGTCGTCGAGCCGTCGATCTCGAACATGGGGTACATCACGCTCGCCGAGCCGGGCGAGGAGCGCGGCCTCCCGAAATCCGGAAACGCCGAGGGCTGCACGATCACGATCTCGGCGCTCGGGGGCATCACCGTGCGCACGGCGACGACGCCGCAGGGCCAGGGGCACCGCACGGTGATCGCGCAGGTGGTCGCCGACCGCCTCGGCGTGGAGCCTGCTGCCGTCGACGTGCTCACCGATGTCGACACTGCGACGTCGCCGTGGACGATCGCGTCGGGCAACTACTCGTCGCGCTTCTCGGGGGTCGGTGTCGGCGCCGTGGCGGCCGCGGCGGAACGGCTCGCCGAGAAGATCGCCGCGATCCGCGATCACCTCGGCGACAAGACCGCATCGCTCCGGCGTGTCGCAGGCACGGTTCACTGGAACCCCGAAGCGCTCCCGACCGGGATGGAGCCAGGGCTCGCCGTGACGGCCTACTACGCGGCGCCGAATCTCCTCCCACCCGACGCCGAGGATCGCGTTGCATCGTCGGCCGCGCACGGATTCGTCGCCGACGTCGCCGTCGTCGAGGTCGACCGCGACACCGGCGAGGTGTCCGTCCTCGACTACGTCACGGTCCACGACGCCGGGCGTCTCCTGAATCCCCTGCTCGCGGAGGGCCAGGTTCGAGGAGGTCTCGCCCACGGCGTCGCGGCTGCGCTCTTCGAGCGTCACGTCTACGACGGGGACGGAAACCTCCTCACCGGCTCGTTCATGGACTACCTGACGCCGACGGCGCCCGATCTGCCGACGCCGAGGATCGCGCACCGCGAGTCGCCCTCGCCGTTCCTCCCGCTCGGCGCGAAAGGCCTCGGCGAGGGGACGACGATGAGCGTTCCCGCCGCGATCGCGAACGCCGTCGCGGATGCGCTCGGGCGCGACGACGTCGAGCCGCCGTTCACACCCGGACGTGTCTGGGAGCTGCTTCGGTCGTGAAACCTGCCCCGTTCGACTACGTCCGCCCCGAGTCGCTCGACGACGCGCTCGCGGCGCTCGCCGGCGGAGGCGACGACGCAAAGGTCCTCGCCGGCGGTCAGAGCCTCGTTCCCGCGCTCAACATGCGCCTGCTCCGGCCGACGCTCCTCGTCGACGTCAACCGCGTCCCCGGGCTGGACGGCGTTACGGACGACGGCGGCGCTCTGCGGGTCGGCGCCATCGTCCGCCAGGCCGACTCACGCTTGCGCGCGCATCCGGCACTCGCAGCAGTGCTCCCACACGTCGGCCACACCGTCACGCGGAACCGCGGCACCGTCGGCGGCTCGATCGCGCACGCCGATGCCGCCGCCGAGCTTCCGCTCGCACTCGTTGCGACCGGAGGCTCGGTGATCGCAGCGTCGGTCCGTGGGCGCCGTGAGATCCCCGCGGACGAGCTCTTCCTCGGCCCGTACACGACCGCGCTCGCGCAGGACGAGCTCGTCGTGGAGACCGTGTGGCCGGATCTGGCCGAAGGCGACGGATTCGCCTTCGAGGAGGTCGCACAGCGTCGTGGCGACTTCGCGCTCTGCATGGCCGCCGCGGTCGTGCGGGGGGAGACGGTGAGGGTCGTGGTCGGTTCGGTGACACCGGCGCCCACCGTGGTCGAGGTCGATCCAGAACACCCCGGCGAGTCGGCCGCGAGCCAGGTCGAGCCGTGGGGCTCGATCCACGCGTCGCCCGACTACCTGCGACACCTCGTTCGCGTCCTCGTCGACCGTGTGGTCGCCCGCGCTCGAGCGGAGGCGACATGAACTCGGTCGACGTCACGGTCAACGGCCGTCGCTATCGCGAGGAGGTCGAGCCGCGCTTGCTCCTCTCGGACTTCATCCGGCATCGTCTCGGCCTCACCGGCACGCACGTCGGGTGCGAGCACGGCGTCTGCGGTGCATGCACGGTGCGGCTCGACGGCGTCGCAGTGCGCTCGTGCCTTCTTCTCGCGGCGCAGGCCGACGGCGCCGAGGTCGTCACGGTCGAAGGTCTCGCCGGCAACGGCCCTCTCACGCCACTCCAGGAGGCGTTTCATCGACACCACGCCCTCCAGTGCGGCTTCTGCACTCCGGGCATCCTCATCGCGGCCGACGACCTCCTCTCGGGCGAACGGCCTCCCACGCGAGAGGAGATCGTCGACATGCTCTCCGGACAGCTCTGCCGCTGCACGGGTTACACGCCGATCGTGGACGCGATCGCGGAGGTCGCGGGCGCGTGAACCTCGCGCTCAGCCTCCTCTACGCGGCAGAGCGGACACCCGACGCGGAGGCGCTCGTCGGCGAGACGACGAGGTTGACGTACGCCGAGTTGCGCGAGCGCGCGGCGCGGATCGCTTCCGGACTCGTCGCGCGCGGCGTCGAGCACGGAGACCGGGTCGCGGCGGTTCTCGCCAACGAGCCGGAGATGGTCGAGCTGTACTGGGGCTGCCAGTGGCTCGGCGCCTGTTTCGTCCCGCTCTCGCATCGCATCTCCGAGAACGACCTCGACTACTGCATCGACGACTGCGGGGCGTCGGTGGTCATCCGAGATCCTCGCGAGGCACAGGAGCTGGTCGCACGCGACGAGCACCCTGGTGCGCTCGCCGTCGAGGACGACGCGACGTCGATCCAGCTCTACACCTCGGGCACGACCGGACGTCCCAAGGGTGTCCCGCGGTCGCACCGCGCCGAGCGCGCCGGCGGGCTTTCGCAGGTCGTCCACCACGGGCTCCGCGACGGCCACCGAACCCTCGGCGTCATGCCGCTCTACCACACGATGGGCATCCACTCGCTGCTCGCCGCGTCGGTGGTCGGCGGGTGCTTCGTCGCGCAGCCGTCCTGGGATCCCACGCGTGCGCTGGAACTGATCGAGCGCGAGCACGTCGACACGCTCTACCTGGCCCCCACCCTCTTCTACGACCTCGTCCACCACCCACGACTCGGCGAGGTCGACACCTCGTCCGTACGCGCGGTCGCCTATGCCGGTGCGCCGATGACGAGCGCGCTCGTCGAACGCGTCGCCGAGGCGTTCGACCCCGAGATCTTCGTGAACCACTACGGCTCGACCGAGATCTACACGTTCTCCGTGCAGCGCGACCAGCGCGCGAAGCCGGGCTGCGCCGGGTCGCCCCGCGCTGAACGCGCGTCTGCGCCTCGACCCGCCCGGCGAGGGCGAGATCCTCTGCCACATGAGCTCCGACGAGGCCTTCACCGGCTACTGGAACCGACCGGACGCCGACGCGAAGGCAATCGCCGACGGCTGGTACCGCACGGGCGACGTCGGTCGGATCGACGGCGACGGCGATCTCTGGGTCGTCGGCCGCGTCGACGACATGGTCATCTCGGGCGGCGAGAATGTCCATCCGGTCGAGGTCGAGGACGTCCTCGCGCGGGTGCCGGGCGTTCGCGAGGTCGCGGTCATCGGTACGCCCGACGACCGCTGGGGCCAGCGCGTCGTCGCCTACGTGGTGACCGACGACGGTGTGACGGAAGCAGAGCTCGACGCCTTCTGTCTCGCCTCGGACACCCTCGCGCGTTTCAAGCGGCCACGCGAATACCGCTTCGTCTCCGAGCTGCCGAAGAGCCCGTCTGGGAAGATCCTCCGGCGCATGTTGCGAGACGACACATGAGACAAGCCGTGACCACCTCTGACGCCCGCGCGTTCCTGAGGCGGCGCTCGCGGTGCGGGGCCGGAGGGCACAGTACGACTGGTACGGGCCTGGAGAGCCCCGTGCCGCGAGCGTCGTCAGGCGGCGGCGGAGCCCGGCTCCGCCGGGCGGGAGCCGCTGCCGGTCAGGGGCGCGCGTGAGCGAGCACGACGGCTTCCGCGTGGAGCGAGACGCCGATCGCGGCGTCGCGACGATCACGCTCGACGTACCCGGGAAGTTCAACCGGGTGTCCATGAACGCGCGCGACGAGTTGCGCGCCGTCTTCGAGGATCTCGACCGCGACGACTGCCGTGCGCTTCGTGGTGCTCACCGGCGCCGGCGAGGCGTTCACCGCGGGCGGCGACATCCCGGGGTTCCTGCAGCGGTCGGCCTGGGACGTCTCGCGCCTCGCCGACAACGTCGCCGCCCCGGAGCGCTGCACGAAGCCCGTGATCGCGGCGCTCCACGGGTACTGCTTCGGCGTCGGGCTCGAGCTCGCGCTCGCCTGCGACTTCCGCATCGCCGCCGACGACCTCCAGCTCGGCTTCCCCGAGGTGACGATCGGGATGATCCCGGGCTCGGGCGGGACGCAGCGACTCGCGCGTCTCGTCGGGCTCGGCCGCGCGAAGGACATCGTCATGCGCGGGCGACGAGTCGCAGCCGAGGAGGCGCTCGCGCTCGGCCTCGTCACCGAGATCGTTCCCGCCGACGAGCTCGACGCAGCCGTGGCCCGGCTGATCGACGACCTCGCCAAGTTCTCGCCGCTCGCTCTCGCGATGGCGAAGCGTGTCCTCAACCAGGCCTACGAGGGCCCGCTCTCGCAGGGGCTCGAGCTCGAGGGTCTCGCGTACGGCCTCCTCCAGCAGACGCACGACTTCCGGGAGGGCGTCGAGGCCTTCACCGAGAAACGCACGCCCGAGTTCCGCGGCGAGTAGTCAGCCGCGTTCCCAGGCGAGGCCGGCGGCGAGCACGACCTCGTCGCGCGGCGCGACGAGCTGCATGTTCCCGATCGCGAGTCCCGCCCAGCCGGTGAGGTTCACCCAGCGCAGGAACGACGACAGCGGGAGCCGGATCTCGAGCTCGTCCACATCCTCGGACGGGAGGTCGATCGCGTAGCACGGGGTGACGTAGAGGTCGACACTCGGCTCGTACCGACGCCACTCCTCGATCGCGCGGTAGGCGGTCTCGACCTCCTCGGGCGTTGCGCGCCGGGCCGCCTCGAGCTTCGTCCGCATGAGGGCGCCGTACTCGTCGGCGCGGCTCGGGAACGTCGCCGCATGCGACTGCAGCGCCTCGTGCTGGAACTGCGGCCACGTGTTCGCACTCGCGTCGGGGACGCGTGCTTCGACGACGTGGGCGCCGAGGCGCTCGAGATCGGCGACCCAAGCCTCGGCCGCGTCGCTCGTCTCCGTCTCGCGCCCATCCCCGATTTCGGGCGGCTGCCGGAGCAGGCCGACGGTCAGCCCGGCGAGCCTCGGCTCGGGCACAGCCCTGCCCGTGAGCACCGACCACATGAGCGCGACGTCCTCGACGCTTCTCGCCATCGGCCCGACGGTGTCGAGCATCGGCACGAGCGGGCAGACGCCATCCATCGGGATCAGACCCCACTGCGACTTGAGCCCGACCACGTCGCACGCGGCAGAAGGCAGGCGGATCGAGCATCCCGTGTCGGTACCGAGGGCGAGCTCGCACAGACCCGCGGCGAGTGCAGCCGCCGAGCCCGACGACGATCCGCCCGTCGTCTTGCCCGGGTGCGTGGGGTTGTGACACGTGCCGTACCACTCGCTCTGGCCGAGAACGCTCCACGCGAATTCCGGCAGGTGGGTCTTGCCGACGAGGACCGCGCCCGCGTCGAGGAGGCGCTGAACGGCGGTCGCGTTCCGCTCGGGCACGTGATCGGCATAGAGGCCCGAGCCGTACGTCGTACGGATACCGGCCGTGTCGAACAGATCCTTGACCGCAAGCGTCCTCCCTGCGAGCGGCCCGTCTCCTCCCGGCCCCGGTTCGACCCGTGTGATGAACGCGTTGAACGGGTCGTCGCTCATGGCACCAGTGCGACGCACTCGATCTCGACCTTCGCGCCGTCGACCGCCAGACGCGGGACCTCGACGAGCGTCGAGGCGGGCCGCGTCGAGCCGAAGACCTCCTGCCGCACCGGGTTGATGAGCGGCCGGTCGTCGATGTCGGTGAGGAAGACGGTGACCTTGACGACGTCCTCGAAGCCACACCCGCCTGCTTCGAGGATCGCCCGCATGTTCTCGAACACCTGTCGCGTCTGCGCGACGACGTCGTCGCCTCCGACGAGCCGGCCGTCGCCGTCGACCGCGACGATCCCGGAGACGTAGAGGAAGCCACCGGCGCGTACCGCGTCGGTGAAGTGCGAGATCGGCTCGGCGAGGCCGTCGACGCGAATCTCCTGGCGGCTCATGCAGCTCCCTTCCGTAGCTCACTCAACCTGACCCGCGGACTGATCCGCTCGGGATCGACCGGCAACTCGATCACCGAAGGCTTACCGGAAGCCAGTGCCCGCTCGAACGCCCCCTCGAAGTCGGCCGTCCGCTCGACCCGCTCACCGTGCGCGCCGTATGCACGTGCGAGCGCGGCGAAGTCCGGGTTCTCGAGGTCGGTCCCTATGACCCGCCCCGGGAACTGCCGCTCCTGATGCATCCGAATGGTCGCGTACATGCCGTTGTTCACGAGCAGGACGACGATCGGCAGCTCGTACTGCACCGCGGTCGCGAGCTCGGGCGAGCTCATCACGAAGTCGCCGTCACCGGTGAAGCAGACGACGACGCTCTCCGGATGGATCAGCTGCGCCGCGACTGCCGCCGGGAGCCCGTAGCCCATCGAGCCGGATCGGGGGCAGGCCTGCGTTCCGAACTGCGTGAACTGGGCGAAGCGATGCGCCCACACCGTGAAGTTGCCGGCGCCGCAGGTCTGGATCGCGTCGTGAGGGAGCCGCCGCCGGAGGAACTCCATGATCTCGCCGAGGTCGACGTCGCCCTCCATCGGCTCGTGCTCGAGGTTCCGCTCGTAGTCGGCGCGAGCGGCCGCCGTCCAGTCGCGCCAGCGAGCCTCCACCGGCTCGAGCGCGAGCAGCGCAGCAGCGGCTTCCGGGAGTGTTGCCGCGATCGCGAGATCGGGCTCGTATACGCGGCCGAGCTCGCCCGGGTCCGGATGGATGTGGACGAGCGTCTGCGTCGGGTCGGGCGCTTCGAGGAGCGTGTAGCGGCGCGTCGGCACCTCCCCCAGCCTGCCGCCGATCGCGATGACGAGATCCGCGTCGCGGAGCCGGCCCGCAATCGCCTCGTCCATCGCGACTCCCAGCACGCCGACGTAGCTCGGCGAACGGTTGTCGACGAAGTCCTGGCAGCGGAACGCGCAGGCGACGGGAAGGGCATTCGCCTCACAGAACGCCTGCACGTCACGGCTCGTGTCCGCCGTCCAGCCGCCCTCGCCGACGACGACGAGCGGGCGCTCGGAAGCGCCGAGCAGCTCATGGAGCCGCGCGAGGTCTTCGCTTCCGGGAGCCACCCGAGGAGCCTCGACCCGCGCACCGTCGGCGACGTCGGCCTCCTCGGCGAGCACGTCCTCGGGCAGCGCGAGCACGACCGGCCCCGGCCTCCCGGAGACCGCGAGTGAGTACGCCTCGGCCATGTGCTCGGGGATGCGCTCGACGCTGTCGAGCTCCCACGCCGCTTTCGCGATGCCGCCGAAGACCTCGGCGTAGTCGAGCTCCTGCCACGCCTCACGGCCACGGAAGGCGCGCGGCACCTGACCGACGAGGAGGATCATCGGCGACGAGTCCTGCTTCGCCGTATGGACGCCCACCGCCGCCTGCGTCGCTCCCGGGCCACGCGTCACGAGACAGATCCCCGGCCGGCCGGTGAGCTTTCCGTAGGCCTCCGCCGCGTTCGCGGCACCCTGCTCGTGGCGGCAGGTGACGAGCCGGATCGGCGAGTCGTAGAGCGCGTCGAGGACCGGGCAGGTAGCTCTCGCCCGGAACGCAGAATGCGAGCTCGGCGCCGTTCAGCTCGAGCTGGTCGACGAGGATCCGACCGCCCGATCTCAGAGCGGCACCTCGAGCAGGACCGTCGCGCGCTGGAGCCGCGGCTTGTCCTCGTCGGCCGGATCGACGTAGCGAATCGTCCGGCGCCCTGCCCATTCGGCGGGAAGCAGCATCACGCGGACGAACGCCGTGTCCTCCGTTGCAGACGCGGTCGCGAGCACGGGATCATTCGCGCCCTCGAGCCACGACTCGCCGGTCGAGTACGTGACCGGGTCGCCGTCGCCGCGGTCGATCGTGAGGGCGCCGTGCAGGATCCGCCGAACTCCGGCACCGGGGTGCACGTGACGGTACGCGATCCCGCCGGGCGGGAAGTCGACGCGATCGCAGCGGAGGATCCACTCGCCCGGCCCGGGATCGTCGGTGAGCTCCCAGACGATCGCCGGCCCATCGACACGCGACGCGCCGAAGCTGGCCTCGTTGCGATCGACGTCGTAGACGACATGGTGTCCCGGCGGCGTCTCTACTCCGCCGGGATGCTCCGAGAGCACGAGGGTCAATGGAAGTACTGGCCGCCGTCGATGACCATCGTCTGGCCGGTGATGAAGCCGGCCGCCGGGGTGCAGAGGAAGACGACCGCACCGACGACGTCCTCGGGAACCTGGTCGCGCTGCAGCGTGCGCGACGCGACCGACACGTCGCGGAGCTTCTCGATCACCTCGGGGTGCGACTTCACGCCGTCCGACATGGTGAACCCGGGTGCAACGCAGTTCACGTGGATGGAGTCCTTGCCGAGCTCCTTCGCAAGCGCGCGCGTGAGCGCCACGATCGCGCCCTTCGACGTCACGTAGTGCAGGAGGAACGGAACACCGCGAAACGGCGTGCCCGACGAGATGTTCACGATCTTCCCGCCGCCCTGCTCCCGCATCACGGGAACGACAGCGCGACACGTGAGGAACATCGACGCGACGTTCACCTCCATCACGCGGTTCCACTCGTCGAGCGGGATCTCCGTGAACGGGCGCATCTCGAGGGACGCGTAGAGGCCGGCGTTGTTGACGAGGATGTCGAGCCGGCCGTGGCGCGCAAGCGTCTCCTCGACCATCGCCGCCACGTCCTTCTCGGACGCGACGTCGGCGCGGATCCCGCCGTCGGGCGGGTTGAGGTCGGCGACGACGACCGTCGCGCCCTCCGCCTCGAACCCGGCGACGATCGCCGCCCCGATTCCCTGGGCGCCACCGGTGACGATCGCGACCTTGCGATCGAGCGCCCCCATCAGCGAAGCGGCGAGTACGACGTCGGGATCATGATGCGGTTCCGCTGCGTGTGAATCAGGGGCTGGATCTTCCCGAGGAAGCCCTTCCAGCGCTCGTCGGCCGCGAGTCGTGCCCGACGCTCCTCGCGGTCGGCGAAGCTCTCGTACGCCCACATGTGCGTGTACGTCGAGAGCTCCCCGACGTCCGTCGTGAACGCGCCGACGAACGTGCCGAGGATCTCCTGCTGGATCGCGGTGCCTTCGGTCTCGTACAGACGAACGAGCTCGGGAAGCTTCCCTGTGTACACGTGGTAGTCGCGCTGCTCGACGATCACTCACGCACCTCCGATGCCGCCGATGGCCCAGTACTTGAGCTCGAGCCACTCGTCGATCCCGTACGACGAGCCCTCGCGCCCGATTCCCGACTCCTTCACGCCGCCGAACGGCGCGACCTCGGTCGAGATGAGGCCGGTGTTGATGCCGACGATGCCGTACTCGAGCGCTTCCGCGACACGCGTGACCCGACCCAGCCCCTGCGAGTAGAAGTAGGCGGAGAGGCCGTACGGCGTGTCGTTGGCGATGCCGATCGCCTCCTCGTCGGTCGAGAAGCGCGCGATGCCGGCGACCGGGCCGAAGGTCTCCTCGCAGCTCATCGCCATCTCGGCCGTGACGTCGACGAGCACCGACGGCTGGAAGAACTGGCCCTCGATCCGCTCGCCGCCGACGAGCACGTCGGCGCCGCGTTCGACCGCGTCGGCCACGTGCCGCTCGACCTTCTCCACGGCCGGCTCGTCGATGAGCGGTCCGACGTTGACACCCTCCGCGAATCCGTCGGCGACCTTCAGCCCGCGCACGGCCTCGGTGAACCGCGCGACGAAGTCGTCGTAGATCCCCTCCTGCACGAGTATCCGGTTCGCCGAGATGCAGGTCTGGCCCGAGTTGCGGAACTTGCAGGTGATCGCCCCCGCGACTGCCTCGTCGAGGTCGGCGTCGTCGAAGACGATGAACGGCGCGTTCCCACCGAGCTCGAGCGAGATCTTCTTGAGACCGGGCGCGCACTGTGCCATCAGCAGCTTCCCGACCTCGGTCGAGCCCGTGAAGCCGAGCTTGCGGACAGCCGGATTCGAGGTCATCTCGCCGCCGATCGCGGGCGCATCCTCGGCGGCGCCCGTCACGACGGAGAAGACTCCGGCCGGAATGCCCGCCTCCTCCGCGAGCGCGGCGATCGCGAGCGCAGAGAGCGGCGTCTGCTCGGCGGGCTTCAGCACCATCGTGCAGCCGGCCGCGAGCGCGGGCGCCGACTTGCGCGTCGGCATCGCCGCCGGGAAGTTCCACGGCGTGATTCCGGCCGTGACCCCGACCGGCTCCTTCGTGACGTGGATGCGCTTGTCGGGCCACGGCGACGGGATCGTGTCGCCGTAGACGCGCTTCGCCTCCTCGCCGAACCACTCGTAGAAAGACGCCGCGTACTGGACTTCGACCCGCGCCTCGGCGAGCGGCTTTCCCTGCTCGGTGACCATGAGGCGCGCGAGATCGTCCTCGTGCTCGAGCATCAGGTCGGCGAGCCGCCGCAACACGAGGGCGCGAGTCCTTGGCCGTCCGACCCTTCCACTCCGGAAGCGCACGCTCGGCGGCGGCGAGTGCACGGCGCGTCTCGACTGCACCCATCCGCGGCACCCCGGCGATCGTCTCGCCGGTCGCGGGATTGAGGACGGCGAAGGTCTCGCCGGAGTCGGCGTCGACCCACTGCCCGTCCACGTACGCCTGCCGCTGCAGCAGCGGAAGCTCGACCGCGGTCACGGAACAACGATAATCGAGGCATGGAACCCCAGTTCGTTCGTCTCGATGCCGTCAGGGCATTCGAGCTCGCCGCCGGAGTCTCGGGTCAGCCCCTGTTCGGAGCACAGGCGATGCTGAATCTCATCCGCTTCGAGCCCGGCTCGACGGTGCCGCTCCACAGCCACCCGCACGAGCAGCTCGGGATCGTGCTCGAGGGGATGCAAGCGCTTGTCGTCGAGGGTGTGGCGCACGAGCTCGGCCCGTTCGAGGCGTACGTCCTCCCCGGTGGCGTCGAGCACTCGGCCTACTGCGGGCCTGACGGCGCGCTCGTCCTCGACGTGTTCACGCCGGTCCGAGAGGACTACCGGGACCGCTGGAACACCGAGGAAGAGTGACCGACGCGGTATCGGTTTCGGTGACCGACGGCTCGGAGGGTGACCGTTGGCCGCAGACCACGGCCACCCTCCTCCGCGCCGTTACACGCCGGCGGGGACGCCGGCGAGCGCTTCCGTCACCGCCGCACAGGTGGTCACGGTCGAGACGTTCTGCAACGCGTAGTTGATCGACGCGTTGTGCCAGTCCGCGTTCATCGTGGAGCACCCGTCCTCGGGCACGACCATGAAGAACCCCTTGTCGGCGCCTGTTCGAGACGTGTGCTCGACGGACATGTTCGTCCAGGCCCCGGTGACGATGATCGTGTCGCGTCCGAGTCCGGCGAGCAGGTTCTCGAGACGCGTCCCCTGCCACGCACTCATGCGCATCTTCTCGACGATGAAGTCTCCGTCCTTCGGCTCGAGGCCGTCGGCCGGGGCGGCCCCCCACGAGCCGCGGACGAGTGCGCCGGTGTCCTTCAAGCCCTGGAAGAGTCCCGCGTTGAGCTTCAACCCGGGCGCACCGTCCTCGACGATGTAATAGACGTGGATCACCGGGATCCCCTTGCTCCGGCACGTGTCCGCGAGCGCCGCGACGTTCGCGACGACGTTCTGCTCGCGCGCGTGATCCGGTGCACCGGTCTCGGCGAACGCGCCGCCGTCGATCATGACGTCGTTCTGCAGGTCCTGGATGAGCATCGCGCAGCGCGACGCGTCCAGGCTCAGGCCTTCGTCGTTCATCTATCGCCTCCTTAGCCCATGTACGGCTCGCGCCGCGGTCCGACGATCGTCTTGATCGCGTAGAGCGAGGTCGAGCTCGGGATGTAGAGCGTGTGCCAGTCCTCGCCGCCCCACGTCATGTTCCCCGTGTTCTCGGGGACGAGGACGGTGCCGAGGTGCTCCCCCGATGCCGAGATGACCCAGACGCCACCCGGCCCGGTCACCCAGATGTTCCCGCGTTCGTCGCACTTCATCCCGTCCGGGATGCCCTCTTCGATCACGCCCGTACCTACGCCTTCGAAGAACATGCGGCCGTTCGAGATGTTCCCGTCCGCGTCCGCGTCGTAGACCTTGATGTAGGCCCCCGGCGTGTCGTTGATGTAGAAGAGCGTCTCGTCCGGGTTGAAGCAGATCCCGTTCGGCATCTCGTACTCGTCGCGGCCGACGATGAGCTCCGGATCACCGCCGCCCGGCGCGATGCGATACACGCCCTGGAACCCGAGCCTCCGCTTGCGCGGGTGCCCGAAGCCGGGGAAGCGCCCGTACCACGGGTCGGAGAAGTAGACCGCGCCGGACGAGTGGACGCAGACGTCGTTCGGGCTGTTGAGCTCCTCGCCCTCGAACTCCTGCGCGATGATCTCGCGCGACCCGTCCGGGCCCTCCTTCACGAGCGAGCTCGTGACGTGCTCGCAGACGAGCAGGTTGAGGTCCGCGTCGTACGTCATGCCGTTGCACTTGTTCGAGAAGTTCCTCACCTCGACGACGCTGCCGTCCGCGGGCGTGTACTTGCGCCGCACGTCGCCCGGCATGTCGGAGAAGAGGAGGTGGTGCTCCTTCGGATGCCAGATCGGCCCCTCGGTGAACGTGAAGCCGGTCGCCACGCGCTCGACCTTCGAGCCCTCCTCGACGAGCTCGTAGATCGCGTCCGACTTCGCGTCGATGCCGAGGCCTGTCTCGGTGCTCGTCACCGTGCCCCCTTTTGTGGCGGAATGGTCGAGGCGACTCTAGTACGATCGCGCCCCTCCGTCAGCGGCATCGACCCGACATGAGCTCGCTCACCACGTTCGTCGCTCTCCTCCGCGGTATCAACGTCGGCGGGAGGAACGTGATTGCGATGGCTCAGCTGAGGGCCCTGTTCACCTCGCTCGGTTTCGAGGACGTCGCAACGTATATCCAGAGCGGCAACGTCGTCTTCCGCAGTGCGAGCGCAGATGCAGACGAGCTCACCGCCCGGATCGAGGGCGCCATCGCGGAGACGTTCTCTGTCGCCCCGACCGTGGTCTTTCGTGTGCCGGCCGAGCTCGAGGCCATCGCCGCCCGCAACCCGTACCTCCCGGGCTCAGACGTCGGGGAGCTCCATGTCGTCTTCCTCCGCGACGCGCCCGGTGGCGATGCTGCGGCCGCGCTCGACCCCGTTCGCTCGCCCGCAGACGCATTCGCGCTCGCGGGACGCGAGATCTACCTTCGGCTGCCGAACGGCGCCGGCCGATCGAAGCTGACGGTCGACTACTTCGAGAGTGTCCTCGGAGTACGCGCAACGCAACGGAACTGGAACACGCTCCTCCGACTGATCGAGATGACGCGAGGCTCGTAGGCGGCTCAGCGCATCAGTGCGCCGCCGACTCGCCGGCCACGACCGTGTCGCCCACCACGACCGAGCCGGGCTCGACGACCTCGCACCACACGCCGAACGGCAGCGGCTCCACGGTCGGAACGCCATCGCGATATGCCGCGATCGCATCCAACGTGTCCAGGTCGCGGATGCCGGTGTCCGGATCCCGCGTCGTGACGGCGCATCGTCCGACGTGCTCACGTACGAGGATCGTGGCTCCTCCAACCTGCACACGGGAACCGATCCAGCCGTCCTCGGCATGCGGCTCGACTCCGTCGATGCCGATCGTCATCCGAAACCGGCGACCGTCGACCGGTTGCTCCGCTCCCGCCGCAGCTTGCAACGCCTCGAGGGATGCGGTCGACACGAGTGACGCACCCGCACTCGGGCCGCGGTCGTAACCGTCACCCTCGCGCTCGGTCCGAGCGACCCGCACGGGCTTGCCCGCGAGCTCGGACAACGCCTCACCCCACGGCCCTTCGACCACACGACCCACCACCGAGCGCCCGAAGAAGTCCGTCTCGACGTGCTCCCCGAGCCGCTGCACCTCCCCCTCGACGACCGCGCCGTCCGCGAAGCGGAGGATCAGGCGCCCATCTTCGGCCGCCGCTCGCACGGTGAGAAGCGGCGGAACGCGCTTGGCGTTGACGAGCTCGCCTTCGTCGTCGACGAGATAGAAGCGTCGATCACCGCGGACGCCGGCCGCGTCGAGCTCGATCGCGTCGACGGAGACGAGGCGCATCGACTTGACGGGCGCGACCGACAGCCAGACGACGCGCGGAATTACTCCACCTCGACGTGGATGCGCTTCTTCGCGTTCTTGAGGAATCCGCCCTCTCGCTCACCACGCACGGCGAGTATCTCCGCGAGAATCGAGAGCGCCGTCTCCTCCTGCGTATCGGCGCCGACGTCGAGCCCGCACGGGCCCATGATCCGATCGAGTGCCGACTCCTCGACGCCGGCCTCGAGCAGCCGCACGCGGCGGCGCTCCTGGTTGCGGCGCGAGCCGAGCGCACCGATGTAGAAGGCTTCGGTCTCGAGCGCGCCGATGAGCGCCGGCTCGTCGAACTTGTCGTCGTGTGTGAGGACGACGATCGCCGTCTGGTGGTCGGGCTGCACCTGGGCCAGCGCGTCCTGCGGCCACTCGACGATGAGCTCGTCCGCGGACGGGATGCGCTCGCGCGTCGCGAACTTCGCACGCGCGTCGGCGACGATCGCTTGCCAGCCGAGGAGCTTGGCGCCGCGGCACATCGCTTCGGCGGTGTCGACCGCCCCGTAGACGAAGAGGCGCGGCGGCGGGCCGTACCACTCGGCGAAGACCTTCGAGCCGTCGTCCAGCTCGAGCAGCCGGTTTCGGCCGCGGCGAATGAGCTCGGGGAACTGCGCGACCGCCTCGTCGAGCCCGTCACCCACCTGTTCGCCCGCCTCGAGCACGAGCACCTTCGTGCCGGCCTCGTCCCCCTCGATCCCGGTGAAGAGGATCCCGCGCGCCTCGGACTCGCGGAGCTCCGCGAGTCGGTGGATCAGCCCCATCTACTCGACCCGCTCGAGAAAGACGTCGATCTCGCCGCCGCACGGCAACCCGACGCTCCAGGCGAGGTCATCCTCGATCCCATAGGACAGGAGCTTCGGCTCGCCGGTCGCGAGCACCTCCTGCGCGTTCTCGAAGACGTCGCTCTCGACGCAGCCGCCGGAGACGGAGCCGCACATCTTCCCGGACTCGGAGATCGCGAGGCTCGCGCCGATCGGGCGCGGGGCCGAGCGACGTGTCGCGACCACGGTGGCGACGACGACCTTCTCACCATCCTGCTTCCAGCTGTCGATCTCGGGCAGGATCTCTTTCACGCTGCGTGCCTCCTTTCGATGCCGGCGAGTATGACGCCGAGCTCTTCGAGACTCCGGAGATTATGGCCGGGCAGGAACCGGTCAACGAAGGGAAGCGCCGCGCGCATTCCGCCGGCGAGCGGTTGGTACTCGGGGTTGCCCTTCAGCGGGTTCACCCACACGACTGCGAAGGCGGCACGCGCGAGCTTCGCCATCTCACGGCCGACGAGGTCCGGGTCGTCGCGCTCCCAGCCGTCGGAGACGATGACCACGACCGCCCCGCGCGAGAGCGCGCGCTTCCCGTAGATCGCGTTGAACTCGGCGAGCGACGCGCCGATACGCGTGCCGCTCCCCCAGTCCACGGCGATCTCGTTCGCCCGCGCGAGCGCCGCTTCGGGATCGCGTGTCGCGAGGTCGGGAGTGAGACGCGTCAATCGCGTGCCGAATGCGAACGCCTCGACGCCCGCGCCGGTACCGACGATCGCATGCAGGTAGAAGAGAAGGGCGCGCGCGTACGCATCCATCGAGCCGGAGATGTCGCAGAGCACGACGAGCTTCCGATGCACGGTCTTGCGCGCCTTCCACGTCTGCTCGATCGGCTCGCCTCCCGTGCGCAGCGACTTGCGGCAGAGCCGTCGGAAGTCGAGCACGTCGCCGCGAGGATCGGCAGACCGCCGACGAGAGACGCGGCGAGGACGCGTTCGTGCGATCGCGGCCATCAGACGCCGAACCCGCTCGAACTCCTCGGGCGTCATCTCGGCGAAGTCCTTCTCGCGAATGAGCTCGTGCCCCGATGCGCCGAGCTCGTGCGGCGTGTCGGACGGATCCGCCTCGTCGCCGTCGGGGCCGGACTCGAGCGTGTCGCGGGCGACGCGGTCTGCCCAGCGGCGCGTCTGCTTCTGGCGGACGAGCGGCGCGACCGGGCCGCGGAGAAACCACGCGACGAACGCGCGGTCGAAGAGCTCGAGCTCGTCGTGACGCGAGACGAGCGTCTGGCGAAGGGTGAAGTAGACGTCGTCCTGGCGGGTGAGATCGACTGCGTCGAGGCCGCTCACCGCGTCCGCGACCCGACCCGGCCCGACCTCGATCCCGACCTCACGCAGCACTCGTCCGAAGGTCACCACGTGCCGGACGATCGCCGCGCCTTGCATCAGACAATCCTCACCAGGGAGATGGGTACGGGCGAGACATATCTCCCCCTAGGTCCCTGCGCTCGCGCGAGCCTCTTCGATGAGGCCCACGAGGGTCTCGTCGCGCACGGTCTCGATGTCCTCGCGGTACTTCAGGACGGAGCCGAGCGTCTGCTCGACCACCTCGGCGTCGATCTCCTCACGCCCCAGTGCAGCCAGGGCCTGTGCCCAGTCGATCGTCTCGGCAACGCCGGGCGGCTTCGCGAGATCGAGCGCGCGCAGGCCGCGGACGAATGCCGCGGCTTCCTTCGCGAGCCGCTCGCCGATGCCCGGGACGCGCAGCATCACGATCTCGACCTCGCGCTCGATCGCCGGATGCCCGATCCAGTGGAACAGAGCGCGCCGCTTGAGCGCGTCGTGCAGCTCGCGCGTGCGGTTCGAGGTGAGGACCACGGCCGGCTTCCGCCGCGCGCGAATGGTTCCGAGCTCGGGGATCGTGATCTGGAAGTCCGAGAGCACCTCGAGCAGGAAAGCCTCGAACTCCTCGTCGGCGCGGTCGATCTCGTCGATGAGGAGCACGACCGGCTCGTCCGAGTCGATCGCCTCGAGCAGCGGGCGACGGATCAAGAACTCCGGCCCGAAGAGCTCCTCCTCCGAGACCGTTCCCTCCTGCGCGGCGCGAATGTGGAGGAGCTGGCGTGGATAGTTCCACTCGTATACCGCGTGCGAGACGTCGAGCCCCTCGTAGCACTGCAGCCTGATCAGCCGTGCCGAGAGCGCCGTCGCGAGCGCCTTCGCGGCCTCGGTCTTCCCGACTCCGGCCTCGCCTTCGAGCAGCACGGGCTTCTCCAACGCGAGCGCGAGGAAGAGGGCCGTCGCGAGTCCGCGATCCGGGAGGTAATCCGCTTCGCGGAGCGCTGCGTCGAGCTCGTCGATCGTGCGGAAGGTCACGCTCGCAGCGTACACCGGAGATGTCGGTCGCCCTCCCGAGCCGCGTGCTACCGGATTAGACTCGGCGCACTGATCTCGCGACTGAGAAGGGTGGGGTAATGGCTGGAGCGAGTGTGGCGATGGACGCCGCGACCGAAGTCCTCATGCCGGGCTCCGAGGACGAGGCGATCGCGGCTTTCGGCGACGGCGCCGAGGTCGTCGTCGTCGGTGGGGGGACGATCGTCGTCCCCGAGATGACGTATCGCCGGCTGCGTCCGACGAAGGCGCTGATGCTCGGCCGCGCGGGCCTCTCGGGCATCGAGAAGAACGGATCGCGGGTGACGATCGGCGCGACCACGCCCGTGCAGGAGCTGACCGGGATGCCTGCGCCGCTCGGGCCGTGCGCCTCGAACGTCGCGGATCTCGAGATCCGCTCGCAGGGCACCGTCGGCGGGAACCTGTGCGCGGGAGCGGGCGGCGAGGCGCCGCGCGGCGACCTCCAGAGCGCGTTCCTCGCCCTTGGCGCGACTGCCCGCTCGGCCGCGAACGGCGACGTGAGCGAACAGCCGCTGGAGGACTTCCTCGCCACGCGGAGCGAGCGACTGCTCCTCAGCGTCAGCTTCGACGAGCCGGCGGCAGGCGCATTCGCCGGCCTCGATCGTCCTCACACGCACGACTACACGGCGCTCGCTGTCTCAGGCGCGCGTGCCGACGACGGGACAATCCGCCTCGCCGTGACGGGAGCGGGTTCGTGGGGGGCTCGCCTCCCTTCGGCAGAGGCTGCGGCCGGAGATCCCGTTGCTGCCGGGGAGGCGGCGCTGAACGACGTAACGCCACACGACGACGCGCTCGCCTCTGCCTGGTACCGCACGAAGGTGCTGCCCGTGCTCGTCCGCCGCGTCCTCACCGAGCTGAAGGAGTCTGCATGAACCTCACGGTCAACGGCGTCTCGCACGAGTTCGAGGGCTCTGAGCTCACGCCGCTGCTCGACGTGCTGCGCGAGGAGCTCAGGGTCACCGGCACGAAGACCGGCTGCCACCAGGGCGGCTGCGGCGCGTGCACCGTGCTCGTCGACGGCGAGCCGCGTCGCTCGTGCCTCCTCCCCGCCGGCTATGCCGAGGGAACGCAGATCACGACGATCGAGGGCCTGGGTCCGCCCGAGAATCTCTCTGCGGTGCAGCAGGCTTTCGTCCACTACTACGCCGCGCAGTGCGGCTTCTGCACGTCGGGAATGTTGCTCGCTGCCCAGGCGTACATCGACCGCGACGGCACCGACGACCCGCAGGCGATTCAGCACGCCCTCGGCGGCCATATCTGCCGCTGCACCGGCTACTCGAAGATCATCGACGCCGTAGCCGCCGCGGCGCGCGGCGACTCCTTCGACCTGACGACGACAGCCGTCGGGAAACACACGACGATGGCGAACGGAGGTGCGGAATGAAGGTCGTCGGCGCGCGAATCCCCCGCTACGACGGTGTCGCGCACGTCACGGGCCGAACCACCTACGTCGACGACGTCCGCGTCCCGGGAACCCTGTGGGCGAAGGCGCTCCGCTCCCCGCACCACCACGCGGGGATCACGAGCCTCGACACGTCGAAGGCGGAGGCGATGCCCGGAGTCCATGCCGTCATCACCTGGAAGGACGTCCCGCTGCTCGAGTACGGGCACCTCTCAGCGCTCGGCATTCCGGCAGACGAGCCGCTGCTCGCGAAGGACGAGGTGCGCTACCTCGGCCAGCCGATCGCGCTCGTCGCAGCGGAAAGCGAAGCGCTCGCAGCGGCGGCCGTCGATGCGATCGAGGTCGGCTTCGAGGAGCGTCCGGCGCTCTTCGACATCCGCCAAGCGTTCGACGCAGAGGCTCCCAAGATCCACCAGTGGGGCAACTGGTATCCGCACTTCGAGGGCGAGATGGACCGCCGCCAGATCCGCAAGGGCGACATCGACTGGGCGTTCGAGAACGCTGATCTGATCGTCCAGGGCGTCTACCGCCCGGCGGCGATCGAGCATGCGCCCGTCGAGACGCAGGTCTGCCAGGTCGTCCCGGAGCCCGACGGCCGGCTGACGATCTACTCCTGCACGCAGGCGCTCTACTTCTCCCTCGGCGTCGTCGCCGCGCACCTGCAGCAACCGCTCAACCGGTTCAAGCTGGTCGGCGGGACGACGGGCGGCGGCTTCGGCGGAAAGGTCGACACGGCGACGGAGACACTGAGCTGTCTCCTTGTCATGAAGGCCAACCGCCCGGTGAAGTGGCGCTGGACGCGCGAGGAGGAGTTCCTCTGCTCGTCCACTCGCGCGCCGTGGCACATGGAGCTCGCGACGGCGGTGACGAAGGACGGCTGGATCCTCGGCCAGAAGATGCTGACGCTGCACGACTCGGGCGCGTACGCGCGGTTCTCGCCGTACGGCCTGACCAAGCACAGCTTCCATCACACGGGCGCGTACTCGATCCCGAACCTCTCGTTCGACGGATACGTGGTCTTCACGAACCGCGTGCCGACGACGGCGATGCGCGGCTTCGGCGTCACGTCGGTGTCGTTCGCGGTCGAGACGCACCTGAGCCGGATCGCGAAGGAGCTCGGGCTCGATCCGGTCGAGATCCGCATGAAGAACGCCAACCGCATCGGCGACACCTCGCCGAACGGCATCGCGTACACCGATCCGTCGACCATCGACACGCTTCAGGCAATCGCGACTGCAATCGGCCACGAGCTGCCCGCGGACTACCGCACGATGACGAACGAGCCCCGAACCGGCGAGCTGCTCCCAGAGCATCTCGTCGCCCAGGTCGGATCGACGGAGGGACACTGATGGCCAAGCACACAGGCCGCGGCATCGCGGCAATCGAGTACCCGACCGGGATGAACCAGAACGGCGACCCGTCGCAGTGCTGGATCAAGGTGAAGCCGGACGGGCGCATCGACGTCTTCGCCGGTACCGCCGACATCGGCAACGGGTCGAAGACGATCCAGTCGCAGATCGTCGCCGAGACCATCGGCGTCCCCTACGACTGGATCACCTACGACAACTCGAACACCGACTCGTCGCCGGTCTGCACCGGGACGTTCGCCTCGCGCGCGACCTTCGTCGCCGGCAAGGCGGCCGAGAAGGCAGCGCTCCAGGTGAAGCAGAAGATCCTCGAGATCGCCGGCAAGGAGATGGAGATCGACCCTGCCGACCTCGAGATCATCGACGGTGAGGTGATCGCCAAGGGCGCACCGCAGACGAAGCTCGGCGTGGGCGATGTCGCCGCAGCGGCCACCTGGGGTCACGGTGAGCTGATCACAGGCACGGGTGCCCAGCTCAAGCCGTACGCAGAGATCGTCGACCCGGAGACCGGGAAGGTCGACCTTCCGCCGCACTCCGCGATCTCGTACGCGGCGTGCTCCGCGGAGGTCGAGGTCGACGACGAGACGGGCGAGGTGCGTGTCACCCACCTGAAGCAGTGCTACGACGTCGGCCGGGCGCTCAACCCGTCGTCGGTGGAGGGGCAGATCGAGGGGGGCGCGATGATGGGCCTCGGGCTCGGCATCCTCGAGAACTGCTACCCGTACTACCCGTCGGTCGAGCACCGCGGCGGCGCGTTCGGGAGCTACCTCGCGCCGGGGATGGAGGACATGCCGCAGCTCGACACGATCATGATCGAGAACCCCTCCGCCGACGGGCCGTACGGCGCGAAGGGGATCGGCGAGATGGCGAACAACCCGCAGCCGCCGGCCATCGCGGCGGCGGTCCATGACGCGATCGGCGTCTGGATCACCGAGTTGCCGATCACGCCAGAGCGAGTGCTTCGTGCGCTCGAGGCGAAAGCAGAGCCGACGCGCGAGGGCAAGAAGGTCGTGTTCGACGAGGAGCTCTCGGTGAACGCGATCTCGTCGGGCGGGATCCGGTTCGAGGTCCCGGCCTGAGCTCGCCATTCAAGACCTGGAACGGCGTGGATCGCCACACCCTCTTTCCGGGGGTGGCGATCCACGCGATCGGCGGCGAGCAGGTGATGATCTGCCACGTCGAGTACGCGGCGGGAACGCGCGTCCAGCGCCACTCGCACCCGACCGCCGAGCAGGTGATGTGGATCGTGGACGGCGACGTGACGATGACGATCGGCGACGAGACGAAGACGCTGGGTCCCGGCGACGTGGTCGTCGTCAACCGCGGGATCGAGCACGAGCTCTACTCCGAGGGCGGGATGACCTTCGTCGAGGCCCTGTCGCCCGTCCTGCGCGACCACGTGCCGGATCCCGAGCGTGACCTCGTGCTCGGCGAGCTCGGTGATTCACTGCACGCCGACCGCTAGAGGCTTGATGTGAAATTGGCGCGTCGTCGGGGACGCTCACGACCAAGCCGGGCGCTGCCGGCACGTCTCGTGCAGGCTTGAAGCCTGTGCGAGACGTGGCGGTAGCGATCCGGCGCAGCGTCGTGAGCGCCAGCCGGCCCGCGGGAATTTCACATCAAGCCTCTAGGTGCGAACCACCCGCGTTAGGCTCTCGACATGCCCGAGCTGAACGCGATCGGGATCGTCGCGTCGGATCTCCGGCGCTCGATCGCCTTCTACGACTTGCTCGGTGTCCACTTCCCGGAGGACGGTGAGGGGCACATCGAGGCGACCCTC
Organism: uncultured Gaiellaceae bacterium; assembly: GCA_963833725.1. GTDB lineage: Bacteria > Actinomycetota > Thermoleophilia > Gaiellales > Gaiellaceae > GMQP-bins7. Next base: position 28,202 of record CAWHYV010000010.1, on the reverse strand, counting down.
CCGAGTGGGACGCGCTTGATGCTCGACTCGGAGGACGTCGTCCGGAGCTTCCGGCCCGACTGGACGCGTGAGAGCGGGAATCAGCTGGCACTCGCATTCCAGTGCGCCAGCCCGGCGGAGGTCGACGAGATCTATGCACGTGTCGCAGCGGCGGGGTTCAACGGGGAGATGGAGCCTTGGGATGCGTTCTGGGGTCAGCGTTACGCGCAGCTGCGCGATCCCGACGGCGTTCCTGTCGACCTGTACGCGCCGCTGTAATCGCGCGTCGCGATCGGTAGGCTGGAGTGGTGAAGCTCGACGTCGGCAGCCTGGTCGCGTACCCCCCGCATGGCGTGGGGCGCATCTCCGCGCGCGAGAAGAAGGTCGTGCTGGGTGTCGAGGAGGAGGTCGTCGTCATCGAGCTCGGCAACGAGCTTTCGGTGACGCTGCCTGTCTCTCGTGCGAACGACCTGCTGCGCCCGCCCGCCACCGAGGCCGATCTCAAGAAGGTGCAGAAGACGCTTCGCGAGGACGGCGTGGTCAGCGACGAGATCTGGTCGAAACGCCTCGCGCACGCGCAGGAAAAGCTCCGCAGCGGGGACCCCATCGATCTCGCGGAGATCGTCCGCGACGGCGTGAAGCGAGAGCAAGGCCGTACGGCGACCGGGACCCCGATCAAGCTGTCCACGAGCGAGCGTGCGCTTCACCTGAAGGCGCGCGAGCTGCTCTCGGGCGAGATCGAGGTTGCGCGTGGCATCGACCATGCTGACGCCGAAGCCTGGATCGACCAGCAGCTCGCAGTTTCGAGCTAGAGGCGTACGCTCTGGGGTGTGCTGCGATGCGGCTGCGGAGCAGCCGCCGTCAGGGTTTTCCGTGATCTGAAGTCCGCGCTAGCGGACTTCAGATCTTGCGGCGAGGCGCAACCGAGCCCCACTTCGAGCGTCCGCGCCTCGACGAGTAGACGCGCCGCGGCGGCGCGACCTTCATGCCCCCGGACGCGAACTGCTCGGTGTGACCCGCGAGCCGCGCGACGCGACTCACGTCCTCCTGCTGCTCGGGCATCACGAACGTGATACCCACACCGGTTCGCCCGGCGCGGCCCGTTCGACCGACGCGATGGACGTAGCCGGAGTGCTCGGCCGGCGGATCGAAGTTGATGACGTGGGTGATCTCGACGAGATCGAGCCCGCGTGCAGCGACGTCGGTCGCGACGAGCGTCGTCGCCCGACCGGTCTCGAATCGGCGTAGCGCACGCTCACGCTGACCCTGGCTCATGTCGCCGTGGAGCGCGACGGCGTCGACCTGGTGGAACGCGAGCTTCTTGACGAGCCGATCCGCACCCCGCCGTGTGCGCACGAAGACGAGTGCGAGACCGCGGTCCTGACCCAGGAGCTCTGCCAACGTGGCCACCTTGTCGTCCGCCGTGACCGAGACGAAGCGATGCTCGACGTCGCCGATCGAGTCCGCGAGCGGCTCGGCCTCGCAACGCACGGGATCGCTCGTGTACGCGTGCGCGAGCTCGCCGACGGTCGCGTCGAGCGTGGCGGAGAAGAACATCGTCTGTCGTGTGCGCGGGATGTGGCGGACGATGCGGTCGACCTGCGGCTTGAAGCCCATGTCGAGCATCCGGTCGGCCTCGTCGAGAACGAGGATCTTCACGCCCTCGAGAGTGACGGCCTTGCGCTCGAGGAGGTCGTTGAGACGGCCCGGCGTCGCGACGAGGACATGCGCGCGTCGCGCTCGCTTCGCCTGAGCGTGGATCGGGACGCCGCCGTAGACCGTGGCGACCTCGATGCCTTTCGGCGCGAGCGCCTCGAGCTCGCCCGCGACCTGGGAAGCGAGCTCGCGAGTCGGCACGAGCACGACCGCCGAGGGGCGATCGCTCCCGGCGTCGATGCGCGTCACGATGGGGATTGCAAATGCGATGGTCTTGCCTGAGCCTGTCGGCGCCTTGGCAAGGACGTCCCGGCCGGCGAGGGCGTCACGCAGGACACGCTCTTGGATCGGGAACGGTGTTTCGATGTCACGCTCGGCGAGCGCGCTCACAAGGCGCGCTGACACGCCAAGCTCGGAAAAGGACTGCTGCATCTCGATTCAACTCCTATGTGGTACTGGGGTCGAGATTTTCCTGCCTCGACCCAGTGGAGGAACCGAAGAAGTCAAACCTCACGGGACGACGGGTGCCGTCCGTGCCCGCAGGGTAGCAGCAAGTGCGGCACGTACACTGAGAAGACACCGGACGAATACCGACGGCGCCGTCTGCGCCCTCCCTATCCGTTCATTTCAGGAGGAGACGCGATGGCTGCATCGGCAAAGATGGCTGCATCGGCGAACGAGCGCTTGGCGACCGAGCAGGACGGAATCTCACACCGCGTCGCGCAACGCGACGCCAACAAGCGGGCGACGAGCACCACCAAGACGAACACGGATGCACAGGGGCTCGTCGAGCTCGCATGCGAGTGCATGCGAGCGGACTGCGAGCGATTGGTGAAGGTGCCGGTCGAGGTCTACCGACGGATGGTCGACGCCGATCAGTACCTCCTACAGGCCGGGCACCACGCGTTCGCCCAGTACCGCACCATCATCTCCGTTGGTCTGATGAGGGTCGAGGAGCGCGGCTGAGGCTTCGTCCTCGTCCGTCGACTCGTCCTCGTTCTCGGTCTCCGGCTCGATCCACGTGCCAGCCGCACGGGCCTTCTTCTCGGCGGCCGCGGCCCGCTTCTTCTCGAGCTTCCGCTCCCGCTTCTCCCTGACATTGCGTTCGCGGGTGATCTTCGCCATCGTCTGCTGCCTCTTGGTCGTCATACGCCGTCCTTTGCCTCGCTGACAGGGATCCGCGCCGCGGGCGCCGCGGACCTGCCAGCTCGGGCATGTCGCTCGAAGAGCGACCGCCGCGAGCTCGAGGAGGGGCGAACGCGCCATCTCACCATAGCCCCTAGCCGCTGAACTGACGCGGACTGATGCGACGAGAGTCTCAGCGGCGAACGGGCGCACGTGCGGGTGCGTCGCTCTGATCCTCGCCCGTGTGCTCGAAGAACTCGAGGACATAGCCGTCGGGGTCGAGGAAGAACACCTGCGTGTAGCCGTCTCCCCTCGGCATCGGGCCGCCCTCGAGGGGGACGCCGTTCGCGGCGAGGCGTGCACACGCGACGGCGAGATCGTCCACCTCGAGCGCGAGATGGTGCGTCATTCCGCGCTCGGCGCCGGCTCCTGGATCCGACTGTCCGGCGCCGCCCGTGGCATGTTCATCCGAGAGGAGGTGGAGCTCCGTCCCGCCGAACCGAAACCACGCCCCGTCGAAGACGAAGTTGGGCGGTCGCGGCACTTCCTCGAGACCGAGCGCGCCTGCGTAGAAACGCCGCGATCGATCGAGGTCGCTCACGACGAGCCCCACGTGCTGGATGCGCATCGCCACGATCCCTACCGTAACCTCGTCCGACCGACGAAGGAGGTGCCATGCCGCTGATCAGAGTCGAGCTCTTCGACTACCGCATGAGCGACGAGACGAGCGCCGCGCTCATCGAGAAGCTCACCGACGCCCTCTGCGAGGCGACTCACCCGGGACTGAAGGATCACACGTGGGTGATCGTCGAGGGGCACAACCCGAAGAACTGGGGGCTCGGCGGCAAGCCGTGGCCGGTCGACGAGATGCCGCCAGGCCCACCGTCGTAAGATCGCCAGGTCAACGACAAGGAGATCGCCATGCCTGTTATCGAAGTGAAGCTCTACGACCGCCGTGTGACCGAGGAGTCGGTGCCCAAGATGATCGAGGCGCTCACGAACGCGCTGCACGAGTCGAGCGGCGCGGCGATCGAGCACATCCAGGTGATCATCCAGGGCGTGCCGCCCCAGCACTGGGGCCAGGCGGGCAAGCCGAGCGCGTAGCGCGATCGCAGGACGTTCGCGTCAGTTACGCCACTTGACCGTGCAGCCGACCGGCGGCGTGTCGGCAAGGGGCGGCCTGTCGCCTGCCAACGCGGCCTCGATGGCGTCGCGGAGAAAGTGTGTCGTGACCTCGGCCTCGTCGCGGTTGTCGTCGACGGCACCGTGGTACACGAGCGCGCGATCCGCATCGAACACGAACGCCTCCGGCGTGCGCTCGGATCCGAGCGCACGGGCGACCGCCTGGCTCTCGTCGTGGAGGTAGTCGAACGTGTAGTCCGCCTCGCGTGCGTGCTCCACCATCCCCTCGAACGAGTCCGCGGGATGCGCCTCTGCGTCGTTCGAGTTGATCGCGACGATGCGCACACCCTGCTCCGCATAGTGCCGCTGAAGCGCGTTGATTCTGCCCTCCCACGCGAGGACATAGGGGCAGTGGTTGCAGGACTGGACGAGGACGAGGACGCGTGCGGCGTCGTACTCGTCGAGGGAGTGGTTGCGCCCGTCGACGCCGGGCAGGTCGAATGCTGGTGCTGTCTCGATGACGCTCACGACAGGGCCTCCTCGAATTGTTCACGACTGGGAACCGGCGACGCGCGCCCGTCTTCGAGACGGTATACGCGGCATGTCAGGGCAGGCGGTGACTGCGCTCCGCCCGGATCGACATCCCGGCCGTCGATGCGGATCGTCGGCGACCCCGGGAACGCAAGTGCGACGGCTTCCTCGTGAGTGAACACCTCGCGGAGCTCGACGGCCGCGACGATGCCTCGTTCGTCGAGCACGTCACGAAGAAGGGCGAGCGCCTCCGGATGCGACGGGCACCCTTCCCAGAAGAGGAACTCGATCCTCATGCATCCGCTGCGACCGGCGAGACGAGCACCAGCTCGACCGGCTCGGCACCGGGCACGATCGCCTGCGTCTCGCGCGCGTGGAGGAGCGTCGTCCGCACGATCAGCTTGGCGCGCGCGAAGTTGTCGAGCTGTGTGGGGACCGGGCCTACTCGCTCGCCGAGCGCGTAGCCGGCTGCGTTTCGACCCATCGCCCGATACGACTCGAGCGTGTAGAGCGGCGACATCCCGAACAGCTCGAGGTTGTCGAGTGGCTGGAGATCGGCACGGTGGATCACGGCGGTGCCCTTCGACTGGATGCCGATCGCGACGCCCGAGCCGGAGAGCACCGCGCCGTCGTGGGCGATGAAGGCGACGTCGGCGACGCGACGGACGCGCACGATGCGCGGCTCACCTCCACCCTCGCGAATGCCGTCACAGACGGCCTCGAGCACAGCGCCGTGATCGAGGTCGCCGATCGTCCGACGGATCGCGTCGGCGAACGCCGGCCCCACGGCGACGACGACCTCGGCTGGGTCTTCACCAGCGCGTACCACGCCTTCTTCCGACACCACCGCGGCGGCACCCGCCGCATCCCCGAGCAGATCGGCCGGCGCGACGACCTGCGGCAGCGACTGCAGGAGCGCCCAGCGCTCGCCCTCGAGGCGGTAGCCCGTTCCAGGCCCCGCGTACTCGTTGGGATCGTTGACGGCCGACCGTACGAGGCCGTCGGGGTCGATCACGGCCGAGGTCTGGAGGTAGTCGGCGGATACGCGCTGGCGCTGCATGCCGAACACGGCTTCGGCGACGTCGGCGAAACCGCGCCGGTCGAGTGCGAGGGCGACGTCGAGACCCGAGACCCCGCGCGCGAGCAGGTCGTCCGCCGCCTCGACGTCCGCGGCTCGGTCGCGATCCGGCATCTCGCGCGCGTCGTAGCCCGACGTCGCGACTGCGACCTCCTCGTCCGAGATCGCCGGCAGACCGAGCTCGGCGAAGACCGCCTGCGCCGCGAGCGCGGCTCGTTCGCGAACGCGCAGGAGCTCCTCCTCGGTGACCGGCTCGATGCCCGCGTCCACCTGCCAGTCGCGCTGGATGGTGAGCCACTCGTCGAGATCGTCGGCGTCGAAGTTTCCCCCGCCGAAGGTGTTGTCGTGGCGCGGCATGACCGAGTAGCCCGAGGTGACGAAGTCCGTGCCCGGCAGGAACTGGCCCATGAGCTTCGCCGTCTTGCGGATCTCCGAGTGCGACGCGATCGCGTCGTTGCCCGATGCGACCTCGAGGTCGAGCCAGGCGGCGAGGACGTTCTCGCCGAGAATCGCCCGTGTCCCGCCCGGCACCGCGAGGACGAGAGCCACGCACGAGATCGATCCGTTCTGGACCCCCTGAGAGCCCGCGGCGCGCACGACCGCGAGGCAGCGCGCCTCGAGGTAGAGCATCGAGAAGCCCTGCGCGTACCCCATGAGCGCCTCGGAACCCGTGCCGGACGTGAATCGCACCTTCACCCCGCGCGATGCGTAGGCAGCGCCGAGAAACGCCTTCGACCACGGAGTGTCGTCGCCGTCCACGAAGACGGGCTCGGTGCCGTAGACGGAGAGCGTCTCCGCGTACGTCACGAGCCCGCGGATCGCAAGCTCGAGGTTGCGGCGCTCCTCGACGGCGCACTGGGTCATGACCCCGGGGCGGCCGGTCTGCGAGCCGACGAGGAGGGCGATCGAGTTGAGCGGCGCGTACCGCGCGACGCCGACCGTCGTCTCCATCTCCGCGAAGCCGCGCCGCGCCGCCTCGGCGGCGTCGGCCGCGAGAAGCGCCGGGCTCTCCTTGAGGTTCGTCACGTGCGCCTGGTTGCCGGGCGCACGTCGAGCGCGAAGCTTCTTGAGCGCGAGCATGAGCTCGACCGGGTCGAGGAGGCCGATGACGCGCGCGAGCTTGGCCGGCGTCAGTCCGCGTGAGAGCCGGACGAGCTCGGCGCGGGGCACGTTCACGTCGACGAGCTTCCGAGCGAGCGCGAGATCGTCGAGCGCCATCGCCTCGGCAACGACGTCGAGATCGAGACCGTGCGCGACGACGAAGCGGTCGATGACGTCGAACTCCGCCGCGCTGCGCCCGTCCATCCGCGTGACGACCCCGCCTTCGACGACGAGCTCGGGCTCCGGGTCGTTCGGGCCGTTCGCCGCGACGAGCCCGAGCTCGGGCAGCGGCGAGACGAGCTGCTCGAGGTGGAGATCGCGCGTCGCGCGGGACGAGAAGCGGCGGCTAGTCATCCGCGAGCAATCCCCGATCCGCGTATGCCGTAGCCGCCTCGCGCACGAAGGCAGCGGTGTGCACGGCGTCGTAGCCGTCGAGCCGTGCCGCCCACGCTTCGAGCTCCGCCGCCGTGGCGCGGCGTGGGCGGAGCGCCGTGTAGATCTCGAGCAGGAGCTCGTCGGGTACCGAAGCGAGCTCGGCCGCGCGCTCGAGACTCTCGCCGAGCTGCGACCGACCCGTCGAACGGGCGACCTCCGCCTGCAGTCGAAGGGTCTCCGGCGTGGCCCTGATCTCGTCCGCAGCAAGAATTCCCGTGCGGGCGGCGTCCAGCGTCACGTCCTCGAGCGGCACTCCGCCGGGGGTCGACACGAGGTCGGGACGGCGTGTGCCGAGGGGGTAGTCGCGGGTGGGATCGAAGCTCACGCCGCTCAGACTCTAGGCTTGGGCGCAAGCCATGGGCAACGCAGACCGTTTCACGGGGAGAGTGGCGCTCGTCACGGGCGCGTCGAGCGGCATCGGCGCGGCCACCGCGCGGCGCCTCCTCGCCGAGGGCGCACGCGTCGCCTCGCTCGATCTGCACGCCGACGCACCCGACGGCGTTCTGGCGCTCGCCGGTGACGTGTCGCGGTCTGCCGACGTCGAGGCTGCCGTCACTGCTGCTCGCGCCGAGCTCGGCCCGATCGACGTTCTCGTGTGCTCTGCGGGCGTACCGGGCACATCTCTCGCCACGGTCGACGTGACGGACGACGAGTGGCGGCGCGTGATGGGGATCAACGCCGACGGTGTCTTCTTCTGCAACCGCGCGGTCATCCCGAGCATGGTCGAGCGCGGACACGGGCGGATCGTCAATGTCGCCTCGATCGCCGGGAAGGAAGGCAACCCGATGGCAGGGGCCTACTCCGCCTCGAAGGCCGCGGTCATCGCGATGACGAAGGCGATCGGGAAGGACATCGCGCGCACAGGTGTGATCGTGAACTGCGTCGCCCCGGCCGTAATCGAGACGCCGATCCTCGACGGCATCACCGAGGAGCACATCGGGTACATGGTGGAGCGCATCCCGATGGGCCGCATGGGCGAGCCCGAGGAGGTCGCTGCGCTCATCTGCTGGCTCGCGAGCGAGGAATGCTCGTTCTCCACCGGCGCGACCTACGACATCTCCGGCGGGCGGGCGGTCTACTAGTGCGATACGTCCGAGTGCGGGGTCCGAAGGGCGTCGAGAACGCTTCCGTCCAGGACGGTCGCATCGTCACGGACGGCGGCACGAAGATCGAGCCGCTCGACCTCGACACGCTTCAACTGCCCGAGCCGTACGAGGTCATGGCCCCGCTCGACGCACCCGAGGTCTGGTGCGCCGGCGTGACCTACGAGCGCTCGCGCGACGCTCGCGTCGAGGAGAGCGCGGTCAAGGACGTGTACACGATGGTCTACGACGCGGCACGCCCGGAGCTCTTCATGAAAGACGCCGGTATGCGCCGTACCGTCGGGCCAGGCCAGCCGATCGGGATCCGCGACGACTCGACGTGGAACGTCCCCGAGCCCGAGATCGGCGTCGTCATCGGCAAGTACGGCCGCATGGCGGGCCTCACGATCGGGAACGACGTCTCGTCACGCGATATCGAGGGTGCGAACCCGCTCTACCTCCCGCAGGCGAAGATCTACGCCGGCGCGTGCGCGATCGGGCCTGCGGTGTACGTCCCGGAGAGCTTCGACGCACCGCTTCACATCCGCACGCGCGTGACCGACCAGTGGGGGCAGATCGTCTTCGAGGGCGACACGCATACGGCACGAATGAGACGGACATTCGCGGATCTCGTGCGCTGGCTGCTCATCGACAACCCGGTGCCGCCGGGAAGCGTCCTGCTGACGGGCACGGGGCTCGTCCCGCCCGACAGCTTCACGCTGCTCCCCGGGCACTTCGTCGAGATCCACGTCCCGGAGATCGGAACCCTCGCCAACCCCGTCGTCCGCGCGTCCGAGCTCATCGAAAGGGAGCCCACCCCATGACCGAGACCGTGATCCGAGCACCAGCCCGCAACTACGTCGGCGGTGAGTGGCGCGAGAGCGCAGCCGGCGCCACATACGAGAAGCACAGCCCCTGGCGCCCGTCGCAGGTGACCGGCGTGTATCCCGCGTCCGACGCCGACGATGCGCGTGCCGCGATCGAGGCCGCGCGCGAGGCCTTCCCGACGTGGGCCGCGCTCCCCGCCGCCCAGCGAGCCACCTACTTCGCGAAGGCGGCGGCGGCAATCGAAGCACGCGCCGAGCAGGTCGCTCAGGACATGACCGCGGAGATGGGCAAGCCGCTCCGCGAGGCGCGCATGGAGACGTTGCGCGCGGCCGTGATCCTCCGCTTCGCAGCCGGCGAGGCGTATCGACCGATCGGCGAGATGTACGAGCCGTCGGTGGCCGACCAGCGGCTCTTCACCCTGCGCCGTCCGCTCGGGGTGGTCGGGCTCATCACGCCGTGGAACTTCCCGATCGCGATTCCCGTCTGGAAGCTCGCCCCCGCACTCATCTACGGCAACACGCTCGTGCTCAAGCTGGGTTACGAGGCTCCGCGAACGGGGCTCCACGTCGCGGAGTGCTTCGCCGAAGCCGGGCTGCCCGCCGGGGTGTTGAACGTGCTCACCGGTGCGGGCTCGAAAGTCGGCGCCGAGATCGTCTCGAACGTCGGCGTGCGCGCGATCTCGTTCACCGGTTCCGTGCCGGTTGGACGATCGGTGCGGGACGAGGCGACCGCGCGCGACTGCCGCGTGCAGCTCGAGCTCGGAGGACACAACCCGCTGATCGTCACCGCCACGGCCGAGCTCGACCGCGCCGTCGAGGCTTCATACGCCGGCGCGTTCTGGTCGGCCGGACAGAAGTGCACGGCGACGCGGCGCATCCTGATCGACGACTCGGTGTACGACGCATTCCGCGAAAAGCTGCTCGCTCGGGTCGCGGCCGGAAAGGTCGGCGATCCGGCGGATCCCGAGGTCGAGGTCGGCCCCGTCGTGAACGAGGCGGCGCTGGAGGAGATCCTCGGAGCCGTCGAGCGGGCACGAGCACAGGGTGGCACCGTCCTTGCCGGCGGCCAGCGGGCCGACGACGAGGGCTACCTCATCGGTCCCACCGTCTTCGAGGGGCTTCCAGACGACGCCGAGCTCTCGTGCGAAGAGGTCTTCGGTCCGGTGACCTCGCTCTACCGCTACTCGACGTTCGACGAGGCGATCGAGCGCGCGAACGCCGTGCGCTTCGGCCTCTCCGCATCGATCTTCACCCGCGACCTGCGCGAGACGCAGCGGTTCACGAGCGAGATCCAGGCGGGGATCATCCACGTGAACTCGCAGACCGCCGGCGCCGATGTCCACGTGCCGTTCGGCGGCATCAAGGGCTCGGGCTGGGGGCCGCACGAGCAGGGCCGCGCGGCGATCGAGTTCTACACCGAGACCGTCACCGTGTACCAGGACGCACCGCTTGCCTGAGTCGGGCCGCACGCTCGTCACCGGCGCCCTCGGATGCCTCGGCGCGTGGACGCTCAAGGCGCTCCTCGACCTCGGGGAGACGCCCGCCGGCTTCGACCTCGGCTCGGACGACGCACGGCTCCGGCTCGTCCTCTCGGAGGATGAGCGCGCGCGCATCACGCTGATCGCGGGCGACGTCACCGACGGAGCGGCCATCGGCCGCGCGCTCGACGAGCACGACATCACGCACGTCGTCCATCTCGCCGCGCTGCAGGTTCCGTTCTGCAGGGCGGATCCAGAGGGCGGTGCGCGCGTCAACGTCTACGGGACGGTGGTCCTCCTCGAAGCGATCAAGACGCGCCTGAACCGGATCCGCGGACTCGCGTACGCCAGTTCGGCCGCCGTCTACAACGCGTCCGATCCCTCCCCCGCACCCGAGTCCGGCGGCACCGCACCGGGGACGCTGTACGGCGTCTTCAAAGCCGCGAACGAGGGGACCGCACACGTGTACTGGCACGACAACGACGTGGCATCGATCGGGATCCGGCCCTACGTCGTGTACGGGCCGGGACGCGACCAGGGCCTCACTTCGGGGCCAACGCTCGCCATGGAGGCGGCCGCACGCGGCGCTGGCCACACGATCGCGTACGGCGGGACGGCGCAGTACGACTACGCGCCTGACGTCGGGCGTGCCTTCGCGCTCGCGGCCCGTGCCGCGACGGAGGACGCGCACGTCGCGAACTTCCCCGGCGTGCCGTCGACGATGCAGGAGGTCGTCGACGCGATCGAGGCGGCCGCGCCCGCGGCGGCGGGCAAGGTGTTCTGGGAGGAGGGTCAGCTCCCGTTTCCCGAGTCACTGCAGGGAAATCTCCTCGAGCGCCTCGTCGGCCCTCTCCCCCGCACCCCCCTCGCCGACGGCGTGCGCGCGACGATCGAGCACTTCCGCGCGGCGGCCTGACGCGACGTCGAGCGAGAGCACGCTCGCCCATAGCAGAGACACGGCCCTGCAAACTCTTGACCTCCACTCATCTCGACTGAGACGATCGTCAACGGTCATGCCGATGAGCAGCAGCGACGCTTCGCCTCTTGCGGATACAGAGGTTCACTTCTTCCGTTCCGAGCATGTAGGCGACGAGTTCAAGATCGTCGTGGGTCACTGCGGTTCATCCGCCACGGTTTCCCCCGTGCCTCTCGTCATCGGAGACACGTGGATGCACTTCGGGATCGCAGTGGAGGTCGTCAGGCTCCTGAGACTCACAGAAGTCGTCCCGCCGCTACTTGTCGTCGGTGTCGGCTACCGCACGACAGACCTGGGGGAGACTTTTCGGCTTCGGCATCGCGACTTCACGCCGGCTATTCCCTCCGGCGACGGCGTCGATTCAGCCATGCCGGGCGGGGCCGATCGCTTTCTCGCGTTCCTCACCGACGAGCTGAAGCCGTGGGTGCAAGAGCGATATGCCGTCACGTTCAATGACTCGATGTTCTTCGGGGACTCGCGCGGCGGACTGTTTGCCACCTACGTCCTCCTGACGGAGCCCTCAACCTTCAGGCGCTACGGAATCGGGAGTCCATCGCTCTATCCAGACCCCACTGCGAAGTCGATGTTTGACCAAGAGGCCGCGTATGCGCAGACGCACGACGACCTTCCGGCGAAGGTGTCCTTCACGGTCGGCGGCTACGAGACTCCAGACGGCTTCCGGCGCCGCCTGGAGCAACTCGCTCCCGACCATCGAGCCAGGATGGAAGCCGAGCCAGGCGATTGGGCCGAGGACTATGTCGGCGATACAGAGCGCATGGTGGCGACGCTACGCGGTCGCGCGTATCCCAATCTCGAAATCGAGCACGAGGTCCTTGCCGGCGAATACCACGAGACGGCGGTTCCGACCAACCTCTCGCGGTCGCTGCGCTACCTCTTCGACGCGCCTCGTTAATACCCGCTGCTCAAGCGACATTCCCGCACACTCGGACAACCGACTCACACCTGCCGAGACGCCTCGGATGCCGACCTCGCGGGTGCTGGGATTGCGTGCACCGACGACGTGGAACAGACTTCCTCGCGTGGAAGTCTCCGAGGAGATCCGGCGAATCGTCGACCGGTGGACGAAATCGATAGCGGAGGGCGACGCAGCGTCGGTTCTTGCGCGGTTATCGGAGCACGACGGCGCATTGATACCGTCTGACATCGAAGAGCTGGATTTCCGGTCACAGCCGTGAAATAGAGGCCTGGGAGGAAGGAAGCGTGGGATGGGCGAGCGTGAAGGAGACGATCGCCTGGGAAGGCGAGGAGCTCGACGCGAGGGGCACTTACGTCCTCCACCTCGAGCGTGGAGAGTGGCGAGTCGTGCAGGTCCACTGGTCATTCCCAAAGGCGAACGTCGAGGCTCTGGGTAGAGCGCTCACTGTCAGTCTCGAGGAACTCGAGAAGACCATCCAGCGCGAGCAACCCGACCTCTCCTCGACACTCGCCGCAGATGGAACCGTGACGATTGTCTTCACCGACATCGTCGACTCGACTCTCATGCTCGGACGGCTGGGCGACCAGGGATGGCTCGACGTCCTTCGAAGACACAACGCCGTGATCGAAGGGGCGACCAGCGCCCATAGCGGCACGGTGGTCGAAACCCAGGGCGACGGCTCGATGCTCGCCTTCTCGAGTGCGCGGCGGGCGGTCGCATGTGCGATCGCGATCCAGCGCGAGATCAGCCGTGCTTTCGACGATGGCTCGCCCCCGATTCGCGTGCGGATTGGAGTCCACACTGGTGACGCGCTTCGGGAAGCGGACCACTTCTACGGCACGACCGTTCACTACGCGGCGCGCGTAGCCAGTCAAGCGCTCGGAGGCGAGGTGGTCGTTTCCAGCTTGGTGCGAGAGCTGGTGTCGGGCTCGGGCATCGAGTTGAGGGAGAGCCGAGAGGTGGAGCTCAAGGGGCTCGACGGCACACACAGGCTCTTCGCCGTCGATCTACCTGATTGATCAAGGGACATTCCCTAACACTGGGGCAGCCGACAGTGCTGCCGCTAGCAGTGCCCGAGCACGATCGGTGCCTTCGAAGGACGATGGCATGAGATGATCGCCGCGATGCGGTGGAGCTACCAACTCCTTCCGGAGCACCCCCTCGAAGAGCTCCTTAGCACCCTCGAACTCCTTGATCAGCTGGGATTCTGGGCCTGCTACAGCGCGGACGAGACGTACCACAAGGACATGTGGGCGCTCTTTGCAGCCGCTGCGGCACGTACGTCGCGCCTGCGCCTCGGACCAGAGGTCGCGGGAATCATCCTCAAGGATCCGACGCTCGTGGCGCAGCAGATCGCGACTCTCGACGAGCTGACCGGCGGTCGAGCGGAGCTCGTGTTCAGCACCGGAAACTTCGCACTGCTGGAGCAATACCACGTGCCGCCAGAGCAGGCCAAGAAGCCGATCCAGCGCCTGCGGGAAGCGCACGAGGTGATCACACGCTTCCTCGCCGACGGACGGATCGACTTCAACGGCGACTTCTACTCGTACTCCGGTCTCTTCACCGCCGCTCGCCCACGGCAGTCGCCCTTTCCGATCAAGCTCGGCGGGATGCGCGGGCCGCGTTCGTTCGAGCTCGCAGGTGAGATCGCGGACGGGCTCCACACTGCGGGGGCCTACTCCCGCGAGGCACTGGACTTCACGGCCGACGCGTTTCGTCGTGGTGCCGCACGGGCGGGCCGCAACTGGGAGACACTCGACCTCGCCGACAACATGCTCGGCGCAATCGCAGAGGACGCCGACGTCGCACGCGAGGCAGCGCGAGTCGTCGCCGCGTTCTACCTCTCCTCGATGCCGTCCGAGCTGCTGCTGCGACACGGTGTCGAGCCAGCAGACGTCGCACCGGCGATCGCGGCCTTCAACGCAGGCGACGTGAGGCGTGCGCTCGCACTCACACCGTCCGCGATCGGCGACGCGCTGAGCGTCGGCGGCACGGCGGAGGACTGGATCGAGAAGATCAAACGCGACTTCCAACCGGCCGGGTTCGACCACCTGCTCGTGACATTTGCCGATCCGTTTCTCGTCGAGAGCTGGGCCGGGATCAGGATCGACGGCCTCCCGTCACTTGACGATCAGATCCGCCTCTTCCACAGCCGCGTCATGTCGGCCTTCTAGAACCGTCCAGCCAAGGGACATTCCCGCACACTCGGGCAACGCAGGCACCTATCGCCTGGTCGCCGATTGAGCACGGGCCGGTGGTCGCCCCGCTCGGCGCTCGCCCGTCGGTCCCCGGCACCCGCCGTACAGGGCGCTCGGGTTTCTCAGCGAATGAGGAAGCGACGTCGTGGTCGCCGCGTGCGGCCTGCCGGTGCCTTCGCGTGGACTGCGATACGGTCATCGTGTGGCGAATCCCGTCCCTCCGAGCGGGCCGAAGGGGATGCCCAGACCGTGCCGCTAGATCGTCGGCTCGTCGCTGTGATGTTCACCGACATGGTCGGATACACGGCGCTCATCCAGGCGGACGAGCGTGTGGCACTCGACAAACGCGACCGATACATGAGTGCGCTCGAGAGCCACCACGACGCCTTCGGCGGGACGATCGTCCAGCGGCTCGGCGACGGCAGCATGAGCATGTTCCCCAGCTCGCTTGCCGCGGTGCTCGCCGCAGTCGAGATCCAGCGGGAACTCGCAGCGAAAGACGTTCCGATCCGCATTGGAGTCCATGTGGGCGAGGTGGTCGTCGATTCCGAGCGGCTCACCGGTGACGCTGTGAACATCGCGGCCCGGATCGAGTCCTTCGCCGTACCGGGCGGCGTGATGTTGTCCGACTCCGCGTACGAGCAGGTCAAGAACCGGAGCGACGTCGGCGTCATCCGCCTCGGACGGTTCAGGCTCAAGAACGTCGGGCGCCCGTTCGAGCTCTATGCAATCGCGGCCGAGGGCATCGTGGTGCCGGATCCGGAGGCGCTCGAAGGCAAGGGCGAGCGCTTTGCCAGTCTGCCGAGCAACCTGCCGGAGCCGACCACGCCACTCATCGGCCGCGCGGCTGATCTGGCGTCGCTCGTCGAGCTGGCGCACGAACATCGGGTCGTCACGATCACAGGCCCCGGCGGTGTTGGAAAGACGCGCATCGTCGTCGAGCTGGGCCGCCGGCTCGCGCCCGAGTTCCTCGACGGAGTCGCGTTCATCGCGCTGGCCGAGGTGACGGACCCTGCGCAGTTCGTCCCCGCTCTCGCGGACGCGTTGGACGTGAAGGAAGCCGAAGAGCGGACGTTGGCGGAGGGCGTCGCCGCACTGATCGGTGACAAGAAGGCACTTCTGCTCCTGGACAACCTCGAGCAGGTCGTGGCGGCGGCGCCGGACGTGGCGGGCCTGATCGAGAGCTGCCTGGGGCTCCAGATCGTGACGACGAGCCGGACGCCACTCAGGATCGCCGCCGAGCGGGAGTACGCGCTCGACCCGTTGGAGCTTCCCCCACCGTCGGATCCAACCTCGACCGAGTCGCTCGGCTCGTATCCGGCGGTCGCGCTCTTTGTCGAGCGCGCGATGATGACCAGAAGCTCGTTCGAGCTGACGCCGGAGAACGCCGGGGCTGTCGCGGCGGTCTGCCGGCGGCTGGACGGCCTGCCGCTCGCTCTCGAGCTTGCTGCCGCCCGTCTCCGGCTCCTGGCTCCGGAAGCGCTGCTCGAGCGGCTCGATCATGCGCTCGACGTGCTCACTTCCGGTCGTCGGGATGCGCACGAGCGGCAGCAGACGCTGCGCGCCACCATCGATTGGAGCCACTCGCTTCTGAGCGAGCACGAGCAGCGCCTGTTCCGGCGCATGGCCGTCTTCGCCGGCGGGTGCACGCTGGCCGACGTCGAGGCGGTCTGTGCCGACCCTGGCTCAGCCTGTCTCGACGAGTTGGAGTCGCTCGTAGACAAGGCGCTCGTTCAGGCGGACGGACAGAGCGATCGGCTTCGGATGCTGCAGACGATCGGCGAATTCGCGTCGGAACGGCTCGACCTCGCCGGCGAGTCGGGCGAGATCGCGGGGCGGCACGCACGCCGCTATGCGGGGGTCGCACGCGAGATTCGCGACGCGATCGAGGGGCCAGGCCAGATCGGATCCGTGGAGCGCGGCATTGCCGAGGAAGGCAACCTGCAGACAGCGCTCGAGACGCTCCTCGGCGGCGCCCAGCGGGGTGACCCAGCCGCCTGTGAGGCGGGAATGCAGTTGTGCGGCGACCTGTGGATGTACTGGCACATCCGCGGGAAGAACGTCAGCGCGCGCGAGTACTCGGAGGCATTTCTCGCAGCGGGTCAGGGTCTGCCTCCCAGCGTGGGTAGATCCGGGGCGCTGCTCAACGTCGGGCTTGCCTTCTGGATGACCGCGCAGCTCGAGCGCGCGAACGAGGAATGGGATGAGGCGTACCGGATCGCCGAGGAGTTGGGGGCCGGACGTGAGCTGTGCCTTGCCGCCCTGTGCCGAGGGCTCGGGCTGCTAGGAGTGGACACCGGGGGCGCGTTGGAGTGGACGGCGCGCGGGATCGAGCTGGGCCGCGCTCATGACTTCGATTGGGCGCTGGGTTTCTCCCTGAGCTTCAGCGGCATCGCCCACGCACTGAGCGGCGAGGTCGACGTGGCAGAGGCGCAATACCTCGAGGCGCTCCGGATCCAACAGCGGCTCGGTGACTGCGAAGGGATCGGCACGTCGTTTGGCGGTCTCGCGCAGCTCGCCGCCGGCCGCGGCGAATCGACTGCGGCCCTCGACCTCTACCGGCAGTCGCTGGCCGCGTTCGAGGCGGTCGGCGACCGCGGCGAGGTCGCGCGGATCCTGTCCGAGATGGCCTGGGCCTGCCTCGGCGGCGGCGAGGTTGCGCTCGCCCGTCGCTACTTCTTCGACTCGGTGCAGGCGCACACCGACGTCGCCAGCGTGCGCGGCGTGGGGCTTTCGCTCGTCGGGCTTGCAGCCGCCGAGGCGGTCGAGAACCGACCCGAGCGTGCCGTCCAGATCGCTGCCGCGGCGGAGGTCTACGCCCAGGACGAAGGCATCGTCGTCGTGTACTCCGACGAAACGCCCGGCCGTGAGCTCGTCGACCTGGCGCGAGCGGCGCTCTCAGCCGACGAAGCCGCCCGGGCCACCGAGGCCGGCCGGCATCTCACGATCGAAGAGGCGATCGACCTGGCCAGGCTCCCTCAGACGACCGCGACGTAGACCCGCCGGCTGTACTTCAAGGCAGCCGCATCTCGGCGAGTCTGAGAGTCACGCCTTCAAGCGACATTCCCGAACACTCGCGCACCGCGGCGCACACTCCCCTGGGACACATGCACTGCGACACTCCTTACATGGTGCTCGGCCGCCAGGGCTCGTGCTCGTGCGTGAGCCAGACGAGCTCGGGGTCGAGCGCAAGGACCCGCTGCCGGCCTTCGGTGGGCGGCTCGTCGAACTCGCCGAACCACACCGCCACGTCGCCGCCGACGATGACCGGGCGCCCGCCAGTCTCGACGACGACCATCTGCATGCCGGGTGTGTGGCCCGGCGCCGGGACGAGTCGGAGTCCCGGAAGCAGCTCGAGCTCGTCGTCGACCGGCACGTATCGCACGCCGGGTGCCTCGACCCACTCGCGAATCGTGTAGTCGTCCTCGCTGCGCGCGTCGTCGAGCTCCCGACGTTGGACGTAGATCGGCTTGCCGGCGAAGAGGTGGTTGCCGCCGCAGTGGTCGGCGTGCAGGTGTGTGTTGACGACGATGTCGATGCCGGCGAGATCGAAGTCCTGCTCGCTCAGCGGCTGGAGGCGGGGATCCATGTCGGCCATCGCCGGGTGCAGCTCCGTCATGCCGGTGTCGACCAGCACGCGTGCATCGGGATGGTCGATGACGTGCACGTAGACGGGCATCCGCTCGCCCTCGACGGAAAGGTCGGCAACGAAGACTGGCGTGATGGTGGGTGGCGTTGTCACCAATCAACCTCTTACCGAAGATACGACTCCCGCCGCGAGGCGAAGTCATCGCTTCGCATCAATCGATGCCGAGGTCGCTCGACCAGCTAGCTCTTCGATGCGACTGCGCGGGTGGCGCTCCGAGTGACGGGAACGATGCTGACGGAACCTAACGCACCGCCCGGCCTACTTGGCAGCCGCCTGATTCACCGCGGCAGCGGGTTCGGGCCGGTGGCAGTGACCAGCCGCTGCGGCACCCAGTCGTCGACATGGACGAAGCCCTCGAACCGCCCCTCCTCGTCCTCGACGACGTCGAAGAAGGAGCGACGGTAGAACTTCACGTGGGTGAAGTCTTCGAACAGCACGTAGACCGGCTCGACGTCGAGACTCTGGAACTGCTGCCCAGTCAGCGCGGCCCGATGCACTCGCGAGAACTCGTCGAACTCCTCACCGACGACGACGCCGAGGTGCTCGAGGCCCATCCGGTAGACGCGCTGGTGAACGGGCGGGATGAGCTCGATGCGCGAGACCGGAGTCCCATCGAGGACTTCGAGCGGCTCGGCGAGCACGATCAGGGAGATCGGACGCCCGTTCCAGACGTTCTCGCGGTTCGACCTCGCATGGCGCTCGAGAAGCGTTCGCTGGTGGACGTACAGGTCCCAATCGGCGACGCGGACGGCGAGGTGGCTGAGTGCGTACGGTGAGATGTCGATGCCGCGGGCAGAAAGACGGTCGCGCTGCATCGCCGCGAAGGCTCGATAGTCCCCGATGATCTCGGCGATCGGATCAGACGTCGCCACGTGGCATCCTCCTCCGCCATCGTACGAGATGCACGGCGAACAGACGCCGCTGGCTAGCGCGGGCGCATGCGAGGGTGCGGTCGACCCTGGCCGATCTCAGTCGGCGGTGCGTCGAAGGATAGGTTGGAGTCGCGCGGGCCTGTCTAGGCGTCGTGCTGGCGGAGGAACTCCGCCGACTTGGGCGGTCCTTGCGTGAACCCGGCTTCCTGAAAGATCGCTGGGACATCAGGGTCCGACGTGAAGCTTTGCCAGCCCGCCTCGTCCCAGTCGAAGATCGCCCAAACCCGGTCGCTCTCATTTGGATCCCGAAAGACGTGCGCCCCCTTGCAACCGTGCTGCTTTCGCTTCTCAGCGCCCTTGGTTGAGAAGGTATTCCAGAAGCGGTCGAAATCCTGAATCTTCGCCGTTGCCAGGACCATTGTCTCCTCCTCTGCCCGAAGTCTTGTTGTGCCCTCCACCCTACGCGACTTCACAAGATGGATCGCGGTGCGCACGTCCTCGGCTAGGCGATCGCTCGCCGGGGACCTCGGCGGACGCGCCGAGGTTCAAGGGTCATTCCCGAACGCTGGCGCAGCCTAGTGTCGTCTAGTTGCCTACGGTCGGGTCGGGCATGAACTCCCGGACGTCTTGAGCACAGCGGCAGGCGACGGCGATCTTGGCAGCCCACTCCAGCGCCTCCTCGCGTGAGGGTACGTCGACGACGCAGAGTCCGCCGATGGCCTCCGGGTACGGGCCGTCGGTGACCGTTCCGTCGGTGGCCACGATGCCCGCCTTCTGGTTTTCCAGTCCGCCGCCGAAGACCCACACGCCAGCGTTCATGGCCTCCTGGACCACCGCGTGCGAGGCGTTGGCCACGGCGGGCATGTCCTCGTCGGGGATGTGGTCCATCGCGTGGGCATCGAACGAGATCAGGTACCGCGGCATCGCATGACTCCTCTCTCGGCGGTGTGGATGTTGCTCTCGAAGGTAGACCGCTCGGCGACCCGTAACTCATCGCCTCCGTCCTGGCTCACCCAATGGACGAACTTTCCGAGCAGCGAGGCGTGATCGGGTACTCAGAATGTCCGTTGCGTCTTGTTGCTGATGGAGAAGCCATGCCCCGATCGCGTACTGACGCACGTGACTCTTGCGGTGCGGTAGGTGCAGCGGAAGGGGCCGACTCTCACCGCCTGCCCGTTGCGCAGCACCCTCACCGCGGCTGAACTGAATCCTCTTCCACGCCGACCGCCCGAGGCAGAATCGTCGTCGATGATGACCCAGCGCCTCGACGGCTTCTCCAGATCCACGTTGGCGCCGACCGAATGTCTGAACCGTTTCCGGTGGATCGCGCAGACGACGGAGCCGTGGCCCATGGCGCCACCTCCGATGGCGTAGGGATCGAAAGCCATGTCGCATTCGATCTCCCGATCCGGCGTCACGAAGTGAACGAGCTCGGTACTCCCTACCTGGGCCGAAGCTCCGAAGATGCCGCTGGCCGCCACGAGTGCGATAACGCCGAGCAACGCGACCAGCGTCGCCGGCCGTACGGGCAGCGTCGCGAGGCCAGCCCCTCTTCGACTAGGGCGTAACCTCTTCGTCCCCTGACTTCGGCCTTGTCGGGTCTTCTCGGAGCGCAAGTGCGCAGGATCGTACGCCGAGGCGCTGGAACCGTGCAGGCGTCGTGCCGGATGTTGCGGTAGTTCGCCCAAGCGACATTCCCGCACACGCGAGCAGGTGGGCGCCGTCGGCGTTCCGCGCAACGGGCGCGTTGATGCTGGTCACTGACGCCGTTGCGACCACCCTGACCGAGCTGGGCACGCAGCGGCAAGCAGAGACGCCACGCTCAGGGGACATCCCCGCACACGCACTCAGACGAGCATGATCTCCTCGCAGAGAACCGACGGAAACGGAGGAGCGCATGCGCCGCCTGAACTTCTTGGAAGACGAGCCCTGGGATGAGGTGGAGGACGAGACGCGCGTCCGCTGGTTCGGGCACCCGTTCGGGACCGACCACCTCGGAGCGTCGCTGATCGAGTACCTGCCTCGGTCGCCTGACAGTCCGATGCACATGCACTACGGCGTCGAGGAGATGTTCTTCGTCCTCAGTGGGACGCTGACCGTCCGCACGCCGGAGGGAGAAGAGGAGCTGTCGCCCGGCGACGTCGTCTACTTCCCGGAAGGGCCAGACGGGCTGCACACCTTCTCGAACCCCACGGATGAGCCGGTGAGGATGATTGGCATCTCGACCAAGCGCTTCCCGGATCTCCTCGCCTACCCGGAGCGGGGAGTCGCCTGGGTGGCAACACGCCATCCCGAACGCCCGGTAGCCGAGGGCGGCGACGAAGGAGTCATCGCTCGGTTCGAGCTGGCACCGGACGACTGAAAGCTCCGACACGCCCTACGAGCTCGAGCGACATTCCCGAACACTCGCGCATGGCAGCGGAGCATTCCACCGGGCTAGGCTGGGCTCGTGGTCGAACCGGCGTACACGGTCAAGGCTCTCGATGAGTCGACGTGGCCGGCGTTCGCCGCCTTGGTGGAACGCAACAACGGCATCTTCGGGGGCTGCTGGTGCATGGGTTTCCACGAAGACAGCAAAGGCACGGTGCCCCCCAAGCGCGAGCGGAAGCTCGCTCGAGTGCGGGCAGGCACGGCTCACGCGGCGCTCGTCTTCGACGGGGACGACTGTGTGGGCTGGTGTCAGTTCGGTGCACCCGAGGAAGTGCCGCGCATCAAGAACCGCGCGGCGTACGAAAAGGATCAGACGACCTCTCCGGACTGGCGGATCGCGTGCTGCTACGTCGGCAAGGGGCACCGGCGTCAGGGCGTGTTCACCGCGGCACTCGCCGGTGCGCTCGATCTCATCGCCGGCCTGGGCGGGGGGACCGTCGAAGGCTATCCGGAGGGCGCCGATTCGGTACCCGCCGGCTTCCTCTACCACGGTGCTTTGTCGACCTACGAGAGGCTCGGGTTCGTCCGGGACCGCAAGATCGGCAAGCACCGCTGGGTCGTGGCCCGGGTCGTCGAGCCGACTGTCTGACGCGCCGCGGCGGCCGCTACCACGCTGCGTTCGCCCTCGATCCGGACGGCACCAGCGTCGAGGCTGTCTTCCACACACCCCGCTCGGCCGCAGAGACTGACAACTATCGACGTGCCCGCGATACACTTTGACGACTCGATAGCTCGCCTCTCGTCGTGACCAGTCCTGAGCCATTGCGCCAGGTCGAGCGGAAGGAGAAGGGGCTTATGTACTCACCGTTCGTGACGGTTCGCTACCCCGACGGTGCGTGGGAGCTCACCGAGAGCGCTGACCTTCCGAAGGTCGGAGACACGCTGAGGCGGAGCGACGGCAGATGGGTCGTCTCGACAGCAGCCCTGGATACGAGCGGGCACCTCATCGTGAGCTGGCGGCGCGCAGCCCTTGGAGCAGCCGCGTCGAGTGACTCGCCTATCGTCGAGTTGCGTCCATGAGCAAGAGCTCCGACAAGCCGAAGAAGCAACAGAAGCAGAAGCCTCAGAAAACGCTCAAGGAGCGTCGCAGCGAGAAGCGTGCGGCCAAGAAGCTCGGCTCAAGCTCGTTACTCCCGGCAGACAAGTAGAGATTTCGACCGTCGCTCGAGAGCTGCCGCCGAAGTCTCGACCGTCGGTTCAGGCGCTCGAGCGTCGGCGCGCTACCGAATCAGGCACGGCGTAGCCCTCCGACGAGCGTCGCCACCAGAACGGCCGACGCGGCGACGAGCACGATCGTCCCGCCGGGCGGAAGATCGCCGTAGTACGCGGCAGTCAGCCCGGCGAACACGGAACCAACGCCGATTGCGATCGACAGCAGGAGCGTCGAGCGCAGGCTCCAGCCCAGTCGGGTCGCGGCGGTCACCGGAAGCACCATGAGCGCCGCGATGAGGAGGATGCCGACGATCTGCATCGCGAGCGCGACGGTGAGCGCCGTCAGCACGGCGAGCGCGACGTTCAACGCTGCCACCGGGACGCCTGCAACCCGGGCTCCCTCCTCGTCGATCACGACCGCGCACAGCGCTCGGTAGAGAAGCGCGATCGCGACGAGGCCCGCCACACCGAAGATCCCGATCACGACGACGTCCTGGCGCGTCACGGTGAGGATCGACCCGAAGAGGTACTGGAAGAGGTTGACGTTGAGCGAGCCGGCAAGCGACACGAACACCACACCCGCGGCGATCCCCGTGTAGAAGACGAGCGCGAGCGCCTGGTCTCCGGCAGTGACGCGCCGTGCGCGAAGCCATTCGATGGCGATGCCGCCGAGAACCGCAACCACGAGCGCCGTGAGGATCGGCGAGACGTCGATGAGGATCCCCAGCGCGACGCCCGCGAAGGCCACGTGACCGATGCCGTCGCCGACGAGGCTCATCTGGCGCTGGACGAGGAAGAAGCCAACGGCCGGAGCCAGCACGCCGACGACGGCCCCGGCCATGAACGCCAGCCGCATGAACTCGAGGTCAAACATGCACGTGCGAGGGGTCGTGCCAGACGCCCGGAAGCTCGCCCGGCGGTCCGTCGTAGACGATGCCGCCGCGCACGAGCACGATCCGCGCGACATGGCGCTCGACCGCGCCGAACTCGTGCGAGACGTAGAGGATCGTGACGCCGAGCTCGTCGTTCAGGTGCGCGAGCAACTCGCCGAGCGCCTCCTGCGACTCCGCGTCCACCCCGGTCGTCGGCTCGTCGAGCGCGAGCAGCGCCGGCTCGCCGGCGAGCGCCTTCGCGATGAACGCACGTTGCTGTTGCCCGCCCGAGAGGCGGCGTAGCTCGGTGTCGGCCCGATCCGACAGGCCGACCCGCTCGATGGCGTCGTCGATCCGCAGGCGATCCTCGCCGTGGAGCCTCCCGAGCAGCCTTCCCGAGCGAACCCGCCCGGCGGCCACCACCTCGCGGACGGTCACCGGCGCATCGACTCGCAGCTGCGCGCGCTGCGCGAGATAGCCGAGATTCGAGCGGCGCGAGGAGCTCCCCGGTGGGTCGCCGAAGAGACTGACCGAGCCGGAGGTCGGACTCTCGAGCCCGAGCACGAGTCGAAGCAGCGTCGTCTTGCCGCCGCCGTTCGGCCCCGCGATCGCGACGAACTCACCCGGCGCGATGCGGAGATCGATGTCCCTCAGCACCGTTCCACCTCGCGGATACGCGAACGAGACGGACTCGAGCTCGACCGAAGGGGCTACCGACATCCGAGCGCCTCCCGGAGAGCTCGAAGGTTGTCGCGCATCACCGAGAAGTAGTCGGAGTCGTCGTCGCTCAGACCTTCGAGCGGATCGAGAGCTGCCGTCTGCACACCCGCCTCGCGGGCCACCGTCTCGGCCAGAGCCGGCGAGACGAGAGGCTCGAAGAAGACGGTCGTCGCGCCTGAGCGCTTCACGGTCTCCACGAGCTCCTCGAGATCCCTGGCCGAGGGCTCGACCTCCGGAGACAACCCGGTGAGAGCGATCTGCTTCAGCCCATACGCCTTCGCGAGCTGGCCGAATGCGGCGTGGCTCGTCACGATCTCGTGCCGCTCGCACTCGGCGAGCCCGGTGCGGAACTCGCGATCGAGCTTCTCGAGCTCGGCGATCAGCTCGTCGGCGGCCGACGGGTCGCCGACCGCCTCGGCGACGCCGCGCGCCATCGCCGCGTAGCGCATCGGATCGAGCCACACGTGCGGGTCGGCGGACGATCCGAGAAGGTCGACGGCGCTCTCGTGCGAGCTCACCGCGTCCTCGAGGGCGGGCTGGAAGCCACCACCGAGGTAGAGGACGAGATCGGCGCCGGCGATCGCTTCGGCGTCGCGTGCCGTGAGCTCGAGATCGTGCGGCTCGGCGCCTGCCGGCGTGATGTTCGTCACGTCGGCGCCGGGCGCTACCTGCTCGGCGAGGAACGCGAGCGGGTAGAAGGCGGCGACGATCGACAGCGCGCCCTCGTCGCTCGCATCGTTGCCGCATCCAGCGACGCCGAGTGCCAGAGCGGCGACCGCGAACATGAGAACGATTCTTGTTCGCATGTGCGGAGCATACCCTCAGGAGCCACCTGTTTGAGAATCACTATCATCGGATGCACATGAGTACCAGCTGGAGCGTCCACGTCCGCGACGAGCTTCGCCGCTCCGGCGCCCGCACGGGCGGAGCGCGAGACGAGGTCATCGCGTACCTCGAGCGGCAGGACTGCTGCGTCTCCGCCCAGGAGCTGTTCGACGGCATTCGGAAGGACGGCCGCAAGGTCGGTATCGCGAGCGTGTATCGCGTGCTCGAGCAGCTCTCCGACCTCGGACTCGTCCACCGCATCGACCTCGGGGAAGGCGTTGCTCGCTTCGAGCCCGCGCTCCCGGACGGCGAACATCACCACCATCTCGTCTGCGACCGCTGCGGTCGGGTCGAGATGTTCGACGACCCGTCGCTCGAACGCGCGCTGGAGAAGGTCGCAGGCGCAAGGGGCTACGAGCTCGCGCAGCACGACGTCGTCCTCCACGGCACATGCGCCGACTGCGGGGCGCCGGCCTGATGTCCTTGCGTCAGTGCAAGAGCGGACGCAGCGCGTCTCGCGCGATCAGAAAACCGCGCTTGACCAGTTCTTCCGTCGCCTCGAACGCGCGATCCTCGTGCTCGATCGAGACGACGAAGTCGTATCGCTCCCGGTAGAGCGCCGCGATGAAGCGGTCCCAGCGGACTTCGCCGAGCCCGGGCAGCCGCGGCACCTGCCAGCCCATCCCGAGCGACGCCGTCCCGTTGCGATAGAGACCGTCGCGGTCGATCTCCATGTCCTTCGCGTGGACGTGGAGGAGCTTCGACGCGTAGTCGCGGACGACGCGCTCGTAGTCGATCTGGAGCCAGACGAGGTGCGAGGGGTCGAGGTTGAGGCCAAAGCTCGGGCTGTCGACGATCGAGAACATCTCGTCCCAGACCGCCGGTGACGAGGCGAGGTTGGTTCCGCCCGGCCACTCGTCCCAGCTGAAGATCATCGGGCAGTTCTCGATCGCGATCTTCACGCCGCGTGCATCGGCGTAGTCGACGAGACGCGGCCAGACCTTCCGGAACTCCCGGAAGTTGTCCGGGACGTTCTTGCTCTTGTCACGGCCGACGAACGTCCCCACGACGCCGACGTCGAGCTTCGCGGCCGCGTCGATGACCTTCTTGAGGTGCGCGTTGGCAGCGCGCCTCTCGGAAGGATCGGGATGGAGGTTGTTCGGGTAGTACGCGAGCGAGGAGATCTCGAGTCCGTTGCGGTCGAGCACGTCACGGACAGCGCCGACGTCGAGCCGCGAGACGTCGATGTGAGATGTCCCTGCGTACCGTCGACGCTCGCCTCCGGCGGCGGGCCAGCACGCGACTTCGAGCATCTCGAAGCCTTCGCTCGAGGCCCAGGCGGCGACCTGCTTCAGAGAACGACGAGGGAAGGGGGCGGTCAGAAGCCCGAGCTTCACGGGATCAACCTGCGACGACGGGATTCTTGAGTGAAACGAGCCCTTCGATCTCGATCGTGACCTCGTCCCCCGGTCGGAGGAGTCGCTGCGGGTCGCGGAAGACGCCCACGCCTGCGGGCGTGCCGGTGAGGATGAGGTCGCCCGGCTCGAGCGTCGTCGTCTGCGACGCGTAGGCGATGACGTCGTCGACGCCGAAGATGAGGTTGGCGGTCGTCGAGTCCTGCAGCACCTCGCCGCTCACGATGGCCCGGATCGCGAGGGCATGCGGGTCGGAGATCTCGTCGCGGGGCGTCATCGGGCCGACGGGACAGAACGTGTCCGGAGACTTCCCGCGCGTCCACTGACCGTCGGAGAACTGGAGGTCGCGCGCGCTCACGTCGTTCGCGCACAGGTACCCGCGCACGGCCTCGAAGGCGTTCTCCTTCGAGACGCCCTTGACCCTCGAGCCGATGACGACGCCGAGCTCCGCCTCGTAGTCGGCCTTCGTCACGATGGGCGGGATCACGATCGACTCGCCCGGGCCGATGAGAGCCGTCGTCCACTTCGCGAACAGGAGCGGCGCCTTGGGCAGCTCGGCGCCCTGCTCCTCCGCGTGGTCGGAGTAATTCAGACCGACGCAGATGATCTTCCCGGGACGTTCGATCGGCAGCACGGGAGAAACCTACTTCGCTCGTGCGCTCACTGCTCCGGGAACAACCGCTCGCCGCTCTCGATCCAGAGCCAGCGACTGATCGTGCCGCCCGTGTCGCGGAAGCCGATGCGTCGGTACACCGGGGCGCCGAGATCCGTCGCGAACAGGACCCCGTAGCGGTACCCCCGAGCTCGCGGCTCGGCGAACCCGGCGAGCGTGATCGCGGCGCCCAGCCCCCGTCCTCGAAACTCGGGCACCGTGCCGATCGCGAAGGCGGTCGCGACGCCGTCGCCGCAGAACATCATGGTCGTCGCGACGGGACGACCGTCGAGCCGGCCGAGGTAGAGATCCCACGGGGCTTTCTCGATGCCGAACGACAGCGTCGCGTCGATCCAGGCCTGTCCCGCCCAGCTCGGGATCTCGAACGCCTCGACGAAGGTCGCACCCCACGCCTCCACACCGGCGACGTCCTCGACCTTGTCGACACGGAACTCCGCCGGCGCGCGCGCTGCGGCATCCCAGTCGAGCCCGTCGAGCTCGGCCACCTGTCCGGGTGCGCCAGGGTCGGTCGGCGTGAACCCGTGCGCCGCGAGTCGGGTGTCGAGCTCCTCGTGGTCGTTGTCGAGACCGGCCCAGCAGAAGACGTACGGCGCGCCGCGCGCACGATGCCACGCGAGCGCGTCGGAGATGACCTCGTCGAGCTCGTCGCCCGCGGCGTTCGGTGCCCAGATCCCCTTGAACATCGGGTTCGAAGGAAAGGCGTGATGACGAGCGTACGAGCCGAGCTCCTCCAGCTCGGCGCCCGGAAGCGCGGACATCGAGCGGAAGAGCGCGTACAGGCTGCCCTCGACGGTCAGCGCGAGCTCTCGCTCCGAGAGCTCCGACCGGGGAACGTCGCGCTCGATCACGACCGGGCGATGGTACCGCTCTAGACTCGACGAGGTGAGCGTTTCCCGCGGCCTCGTGTCAACGCTTCGGGGCGCGCTCGGTACAGCGCATGTCGTCACCGAGCCGGAGCAGCTCCGCGTCTACGAGTGCGACGGGCTGACGGGGCACCGCGCGATTCCGGAGCTCGTCGTTCTTCCCGGCTCGACGGAGGACGTGCAGACGGTACTCCGCGCCTGCCACC